>JBOFFJ010000057.1:0-215746 GCA_051648565.1 Phocaeicola sp.
TCTTCCCATTCCGAACAGAGAAGTTAAGCCTTGTCACGCCGATGGTACTGCAGATTGTGGGAGAGTAGGTAGCCGCCGTTTTTAGAGAAGTCCTCTGGTTCTAATAAGAACTGGGGGATTTTTTTTGCGTTATAGCTAGTTGGACTGTGGTATATGCTGTATTTATCTTGCCCTATTTTGTGACTCACCTGCAAAAGTTGTTTCGGCTCGGTTGGATTGGGCAAACTTTTCTGCAGAGATGAACCAACAGTGTATATGAAAAAATAGATGGATAGGGGGGACTTCATCCATCTACTCTGCTGGTTCTACTCTTCTTAGAGGGAGAGCTCTTCTTTTGTATATTAAGTAGGATAATGAGATTTTGTTTTAGTTCTCTTCTATTTTTTGATAAGCTATTCGGCTTGTTCCATCGGCTACGTAAATGATTCCACATTTTATAAAGCCTAGTTTCTCTAATATATCTTGCATGCCTAGATTATCCGGGTGTGTATCGACTCGAATATTGGTATGTTGTTTGAAGCACCAGTTAATTGCACCTATTGCAACTCCTTTACTCTTTCCATTACTTGCTAGGCGATGAATAACACCATACGTTGATTCATTTATCCACTCTCCTTGTTCTATGTAGTTATATGTACAATCATTCGTTACAGCCCAGCAAAATGAGCCTACTACCACTCCCTCTTCATTTAGGCATAGGTAGCAATGTTGTTTCCTTATCTCTTCTAGCATTAATTCTATCGAGGGATAACCATTTGTCCACTGTGCATCATTGCCTTTACTTCGCATATATTGGCGGGCACATTCTATTACTCCCATAATTATGATTAGGTCGGCTTCTGTAGCTTTTTTGATTTCAATCATTTTCCTCTTTTTTTGTAAACTTACTAAAATATCTGGTATCTCACTTCTGCTTCCTCTCTTTTCTATGGCTTCTTTTATTTTCCTCTTTTCCTTAATATGGAGCTTATAGCTATTTCTGTTCCAATCTAGTTATTTCAAGTATTTAACTTTTATATGTTATATTCACTTTCTTCCTATTTATTTTTTTCATTCCGAATTTAATCGTGATATTTGTTCTCTTATTTGAATAACTGATATAAAAATTTGAACGTATGTATGGTAAAATGAAAGAGTTTCTTGCAGAGGAACTAACTAATATTGAAGCGGCAGGTCTCTATAAGCGTGAACGGATGATTACTACTCCACAGCGTGCCGATATTAAGGTTAATAACCAGAAGGAGTTACTAAACTTTTGTGCTAATAACTATTTGGGTTTATCTGATAATAGTAGATTGATAGCTGCTGCTAAAACGGCGATGGATACACATGGTTATGGAATGTCTTCGGTTCGTTTTATTTGTGGTACACAAGATCTTCACAAAGAGTTGGAAGCTGCTATTTCAGATTATTTTCAAACAGAAGATACGATTCTTTATGCGGCTTGTTTTGATGCGAATGGGGGACTCTTTGAACCTCTTTTAGGGGAGCAAGATGCAATCATCTCGGATGCATTGAATCATGCTTCTATTATTGATGGTGTTCGTCTTTGTAAAGCAAAGCGCTATCGCTATGCCAATGCTGATATGGCCGAGTTAGAGCGCTGTTTGCAGGAGTCACAAGCACAACGCTTCCGTATGATTGTAACAGATGGAGTTTTCTCTATGGATGGTAATGTGGCTCCTATGGATCAAATTTGTGCGTTGGCAGAACAATACAATGCATTGGTGGTCGTAGATGAATCACATTCGGCAGGTGTTGTGGGTGCTACTGGACATGGAGTGGCTGAAGCATTTGATGTGTATGGTCGTATTGATATCTTCACTGGTACGCTTGGTAAAGCTTTTGGTGGGGCCATGGGTGGATTTACTACGGGTAAGAAAGAGATTATCGAGATGTTGCGTCAACGTTCTCGTCCTTATCTTTTCTCGAATTCATTAGCACCTGCTATTGTTGGCGCTAGTTTAGAGATGTTCAAGATGCTTAAAGAGAGTGATACGCTTCATACCCAGTTGGCAACTAATGTAAACTACTTTCGTGAGAAGATGGTTGCGGCTGGTTTTGATATTAAGCCTACTCAGAGTGCTATTTGTGCAGTCATGTTATACGATGCTAAGCTTTCTCAGGATTTTGCAGCTGCTATGCAAGAGGAGGGAGTTTATGTTACAGGTTTTTACTACCCAGTAGTTCCGAAAGAGCAAGCACGTATTCGTGTTCAGCTATCAGCTGGTCATACAGTGTCGCAGTTAGATTTAGCTATTGCAGCTTTCATTAAAGTAGGAAAAGAGTTAGGTGTAATAAAGTAGTCTATTTTACTTTTCTGCAGCTTTACTATCTGGAGTTTCTATCTAGATTCTCCTTTTAAGCAATCAAAGCCTATTCCAATTTTGGAGTAGGCTTTGATGTACCTCCAAGGGGAATCGAACCCCTATCTAAAATTTAGGAAATTCTTGTTCTATCCGTTGAACTACAGAGGCATAAGCTACCCATCATGAAAGGATAGCTAATAGAGTCTACAAAGTTAATAGTTTTTGTCAATCCTACAAACCCCTACTTTTAAAAACTGACTCTTGTTGTATGCTCCTTATTTTCCTACTCGGAACTGATTTTTGAGCATTCCTTTAAAATAGGTTGATTTGCCTTTTGCTACAATGCACTGGATAAAACTCATGTTAGCCAATAAACATAATTCATTCTATTTTTACATTAAAGTTGAATTTTGGTTAGTTTAAGCTCCAAATTGTTTGCTTTTTAATAGAAGTTTTCGAACTTTGCATTTTGGTATAAACAAACATAACCCTAAATTATAAAGTATGGCAGATGAAATGATTGTCAAGGAGTTGGACAAAGTTGTAGTTCGCTTCTCTGGCGACTCAGGAGATGGTATGCAGTTGGCTGGTAATATATTTTCGACTATATCGGCAACCGTGGGAAACGACATTAGCACATTCCCTGATTATCCCGCAGATATTCGTGCCCCACAAGGTTCGCTCACTGGTGTTTCTGGTTTTCAAGTACATATTGGATCAGAGAAGGTACATACGCCTGGCGATTTGTGTGATGTACTTGTGGCAATGAATGCCGCTGCCTTAAAAACACAGTATAAATTTACTAAAAGTACTGGTTGTATCATTATTGATACGGACTGCTTTGGCAAGAGTGACTTAGAGAAGGCAAACTTTGCAACAGACAATCCTATTGAAGAGATGGGTATTAAGCAAGATGTAATTGCTGCACCTATTTCGACTATGGTAAAGGAGTGCTTGCTAGAGACTGAAATGGATAACAAATCTATTTTGAAGTGTCGCAACATGTTTGCACTAGGTTTGGTGTGTTGGTTATTTAATCGTGATCTAGAGCTTGCAGAGACTTTCTTGCGTGAGAAATTTGCTAAAAAGAGAGGTGTAGCCGAAGCCAATATCATGGTTCTGCATGCAGGCTATAATTACGGTCACAACACACATGCATCTGTAAATCATACCTATCGTATTGAAACCAAGGTAAAAGTACCTGGGAAGTATATGGATATTAGTGGTAATAAAGCTACAGCTTATGGACTGATTGCTGCTGCAGAGAAGGCTGGTTTGCCTCTTTTCTTGGGTTCATATCCTATTACACCAGCTACTGAAATATTGCAGGAACTCTCTTACCATAAATCATTGGGTGTGAAAACCGTTCAATGTGAAGATGAGATTGCTGGTTGTGCTACAGCTATTGGGGCCTCTTTTGCTGGAAACTTGGGTGTAACAACTACTTCGGGTCCTGGTGTTTGTTTGAAATCGGAAGCCATTAACTTAGCAGTGATGACGGAACTTCCTTTGGTCATTGTTAATGTACAACGTGGTGGTCCCTCTACAGGTCTTCCTACTAAATCTGAGCAGGCTGATTTATTACAGGCTCTTTTTGGACGTAATGGTGAATCGCCTATTGCGGTTCTTTCGGCTCCTTCGCCTACCAAATGTTTTGATGCAGCTTACGATGCTTGTAGAATTGCAGTTGAGCACATGACCCCAGTTATGCTGCTTACTGATGGATTTTGTGCAAACGGATCGGGGGCATGGAAACTTCCTAACTTAAGTGATTATCCAGCTATCAAACCTCATGTGGTAACATCCGATATGGCAGGTAGCTACTTGCCTTATAATCGCAATTCAGAGACGCTTGTCCGCTACTGGGCTGCACCGGGTCAAGAGGGGTATACCCATATCTTAGGTGGCTTAGAGAAAGATAACAAGAGTAGTGCTATCTCTACAGATGCAGAGAATCACCAAAAAATGTGTATGATTCGTGCACAGAAGATAGAACGAATTCCTGTTCCTGATTTGGAGGTTCAAGGGTGTGTAGAAGATGCCGATCTACTTATTGTAGGATTTGGTGGTACTTATGGTCACTTGTATTCGGCTATGGAGGAGATGAATAAAATGGGTAAGAAAGTTGCGTTAGCGCATTTTACTTATATTAATCCATTGCCTAAGAATACCGAAAAGGTCTTGAAACGCTATAAAAAAGTGGTCGTGGCAGAGCAAAGTTTAGGGCAGTTTGCAGGTTATCTTCGTATGAAAATAGACCACTTTGCTCCTTACCAATTTAATGAGGTAAAGGGTCAGCCTTTCGTAGTAAGCGAACTCGTAGCGGCTTTTAGTAAAATGATAGCCCAATAATAACCTAATAAGTAGATTAATAGAATGAGCACATATACAGCAAAAGATTTTAAGGTAGGACAACCTCGCTGGTGTCCGGGGTGTGGTGATCACGCTTTTTTAGCCTCTCTACACAAAGCAATGGCCGAGATAGGCATTGCTCCTCATAACAATGCAGTAATTTCGGGTATCGGCTGTTCTAGCCGCTTGCCTTACTATATGCATACGTATGGTATGCAAACTATTCACGGTCGTGCGGCAGCAGTAGCTACAGGTTGTAAAGTAGCTAATCCTGAGCTAGCTGTTTGGCAAGTATCGGGTGATGGTGATGGACTAGCTATTGGGGGTAATCACTTTATTCATGCTATTCGTCGAAATGTAGACATGAATATCCTTCTATTGAACAACCGCATTTATGGGTTGACTAAGGGGCAGTATTCGCCTACATCTCCTCGTGGATATGTAAGTAAAACTTCGCCATTTGGTACGGTAGAAGACCCTTTCTATCCAGCTGAATTGTGTTTTGGTGCACGTGGCCGCTTCTTTGCACGCTGTGTGGCTACTGATGCTACAGGTAGTGTAGAGGTGTTGAAGGAGGCTGCTAAGCACAAAGGAACTTCGGTGTGTGAGGTGTTGCAAAATTGTGTGATTTATAACGATGGTACACACCAATCTGTCTCAACAAAAGAGGGGCGTGCTAGCAATGCAATCTATGTAGAGCATGGAAAACCGCTGTTGTTCGGTCCTAACAAAGAGTTTGGATTGATGCAAGAGGGCTTTGGTTTGAAGGTTGTAACCTTGGGAGAAAATGGTGTAACTATGGCCGATATATTGGTGCATGATGCACATTGTGAGGATAATACATTGCAGTTGAAGTTGGCTCTAATGGAGGGTCCTAACTTCCCTATTGCATTGGGTGTTATTCGTGATGTAGAGGCACCTGTATACGATGTAGAGGTAGAGAAGCAAATTGAAGAGGTAAAACAGAAGAAGAGCTACCGAAACTTCGAAGAGTTATTAATGACTAATGATATTTGGGAAGTAAAAGAGTAATCACTTTACGAGCTTATATCTAGAGATTGAAAAGAGTAAATAGCTTCTGATACAGTTTTCTGTATCAGGAGCTATTTGCTTTTTGTATAATAGTTGAAATATCACTCGAGAGCCTTCTTCATGGGGGAGGTTTTAAAAGTAGAGATATCTTCTAGGATTGTTTCTTGGATTCTGAAAGCGTAAAAGAATATTAAAATGGAGGCGCTCGATAAACTTTATTGTTACTCTATAGTCTTATCTATTAGAGTAGGGAGTTAGGAGGTAACTGTATAAATCCCTATTCGTAAGATGGAGTGATTTCGCGATTGCTTCTGTCTCTTTTATTCACATAAATCAACTAGAAAATGAAAAAAGTGATTGTAAGTTTTGTGTTGGCCTGTATGGTCAGTTCTGTGACTATCATGGCTCAGATGCCTAAAAAAGAGCATGCTGATCAGGGAAATCGTATGGAGCAAATGGTAAAAGAATTAGGGTTGAATGAACAGCAAACCGCTGATTTTAAAGCAGCCATGGAAGAGTATAGACCATCCAAAATGGGTGATGTTGGTGAAAGACCATCGCCTGAAGCGATGCAAAAGAAACGTGTAGAAATCGATACTAAAATGAAAAAGATATTAACAGAAGAGCAGTATAAAAAATATCAGAAGATGCAGCCACAAAGAAAGCGTAACTAAGTATGATTTTAATGATGCTAACTTGGATATTTACTGCATAGTAATTAAATATGAATTGCATAAAAATGTATACTTGTTTGATTTAATCTTTTTTTACCTTCATGTGCAATCTTTTTGATTGACCTGCGTCTTATTCGTAACGTATAGATTACTAGTTTATTACAATTTTATTTCTTTTTATTGGGAGCTATTTAATGGGTGAGCCAACTGCTTTTGGCATACCTATTGAGTAGTTCCTTTTTTTTGTCCCTGCTTTTTTCCTATTTTTGTTTCGTTTTTTAAAAAAATGAATCGGTTTTCGTGTCAATTTAACAGCGAACCACCCGTTTGATTGTGATAATTATAACGGGAAGGTAGTAAAATGATAGATGGTATTGGACGATTTTAAACTTAGACAAAACTAAAAAATAAATATTTTTAAATTAAATCTTAACAGTTCACTAATTAATTCAAGTAATGAGAAAACAGATCTTATTGTTTTTCTTGTTTGTTGTATTGGGTTTTCAATTGGCTTTTGCACAGGGTTATACTGTCAAAGGTACGGTTCTTTCTGATGATGGAAAAGAGCCTCTAATTGGAGCTACAATTTTACAAGCTGGAAGTACAAATGGTGTAGTTACCGATTTTGATGGTAATTATACAATTCAAGTGAGTAATGGTTCGGATGTGACACTTCGCTTTTCGTACATTGGTATGAAAACACAAGATCACACAGTTTCGACTAGAACAGGTGTATTGAATGTAGTGCTACAGTCGGATTCCGAAATGGTTGACGAAGTAGTAGTAGTAGCTTACGGGGTTCGTAAGAAGGGTACAATTGCAGGTTCGGTTTCGACTGTAAAGTCTGATAAATTGGAAAGCGTTCCAGCAGCTGGTTTCGACCAAGCACTGCAAGGGCAAACTCCCGGTTTAACGGTTTTATCTTCGTCTGGTGAACCTAGCCAAGCAGCTACGTTCCAAATTCGTGGTACAAACTCAATTAACTCAGGTACATCGCCTTTGTTTATTCTAGACGGGGTACCCATCAGCAGCAGTGACTTTAATGCTATCAATCCAGGTGATATTGAGTCGGTATCTGTTTTAAAAGATGCCTCTTCAACTTCTATCTATGGTGCTCGTGCTGCCAATGGTGTAGTTGTAATTACGACTAAGCGTGGTAAAATAGCTGAGAAAGCACGCGTAACCGTTCGTACGCAACTTGGCTTCTCGCAAATGGCGGGTAGCAACTGGAACTTGATGAATACGGCAGAACGTATTCAGTATGAGAAAGAGATTGGTCTTTCTACAGGTCAAGATTATAACAAGTTGGCTCAAACTGATGTAAACTGGTTGAAAACAGTCTTCAATGACAGCGCTCCTTTGCAAAGCTACGATTTATCGATTAGCGGTGCTAATGAACGTACCAACTACTATGTTTCTGCAGGTTTTTATGACCAAGATGGTATTGCTCAAAACTCTACTTTTACGCGTTACAATGTGCGTACCAATTTAGAGACGAAAGCTAATGATTGGCTGAAGATAGGTACCAACTCAATGCTTACTTACGAAGAATTAAGTCAAGCAGATCAAGGTTCTTATACACTTTATACCCCCATTTCGGCTTCTCGCTTTATGTTGCCTTACTGGAATCCTTATAACGAAGATGGTTCGCTAGCTTCGCAAAACGATGGAACTTGGCAAGGTTTGGGTATGAACCCTATTGAGTGGATGGAGAATAACCCCTATGCAAGTAAAAAATACAAAGCAATAGCTACGCTATTTGCTGAAATTTCGCCTATTGAAGGGTTAACGATTCGTTCACAAGTTGGTTTAGACTATACACATACCGCTTCGTTTACGCAATCTATGCCTAGCTATTTGCCTAATAACAATAACGGTATGGCGGGTAGAAATTCAAATGTAGGTTTGAACTTGACTGTGACAAATACGGCTAACTACCGCTTCTCAGTTAAAGATTTCCACTCATTCAACTTTATGTTGGGTCAAGAGGGTGTGAAATATGATGCCGAAGGTTTCTACGTACAAACACGTGGCCAAAACAACGATGCTTTGACTAATCTTTCTACAGGTACACGTGCCTCTTCATGGGGTGATAGCTATACAAACTATACCTACCTATCGTTCTTTGGTCGTGGTGAGTATAACTTTGATGATCGTTACTATGCCGATTTTTCGGTTCGTACAGATGGCTCTTCGCGTTTTGGTAGAAACGGTCGTTGGGCTTCATTCTGGTCGGTTGGTCTTATGTGGAACCTCCGTCAAGAGAAGTTTATGCAACAATATAGCAGCTGGTTAACCAATGCACAGCTTACAGCAAGTATTGGTACATCGGGTAACTCTTCTATTCCTAACTTCGAGCACATGGAGTTGGTATCGAGTGGTTTGATCTACAACGGTGAGTCTGGTTTGGCTCCTGTTCAATTGGGTAATCCTGATTTAGGTTGGGAGAAACTAATGACATCGAATGTGGGTTTGCGTTTAGGTTTCTTCAACCGCTTAAATGTAGTGACTGAAATCTATCACAAAAATACCTCAAACATGTTGATGCAAGTGCCTATCTCTTATGCTGAGGGTGGTTACGGTTTCCGTTGGGATAACGTAGGTGCTATGGTGAATAAGGGTATTGAACTTTCGATTGATGCAGATGTGATTCGTACCAAAGATTTCTCTTGGAATGTGAGTATGAATGCTTCGTACAACAAGAATGAGATTACAGAACTATATAACGGACTTGATGAGTTCGAAATGGGTGGTACTAATACCAAATTGGTAGTAGGTCGTTCGGTAGGAGAGTTCTTTATGAACCGTTATGCAGGGGTAAACCCAGCCAATGGGGATCCATTGTGGTATGATAAGAACGGAAACGTTACCACTGAATTTAGAGAGGAAGACAAAGTGATGATGGGTAAAAACTACATTGCTCCTTGGCAAGGTGGTTTTGGTACGGCATTGGCTTGGAAAGGCTTCCACTTGAGCGCACAGTTTAGCTGGGTGGCTGATCGTTGGGTGATTAACAATGACCGTTTCTTCGAAGAGAGTAATGGTTTGTACTCGGCTTACAATCAATCTAAAAGATTGTTGTACGATCGTTGGAAAGTGCCAGGCGATATTACTGACATCCCTCGCCACGGTGTTACACCACAGTTTGATACACACTTGTTAGAGAATGCCTCTTTTATGCGTTTGAAGAACTTGATGCTTAGCTATACAGTGGACCAAAAATGGTTGCAAAGAACTAAGTTCTTAAGCAATGCACGTCTATATGTACAAGGACAAAACTTATTTACGTTTACAGGATTTTCAGGACTTGATCCCGAAAATACCTCAAATATCTATAGCGCACAATACCCAGCGTCACGTCAATACTCATTGGGTGTAGAGCTATCATTCTAAACTAAACCAAGACTATGTTTAAAAAGATAAAAATCTATGGAGCGCTACTTGCACTAGCGCTTTCTACAGCTTCTTGTTTGGATCAAGATCCAAGAGATGCCATTCCTGCCGATGGAGCAATCAATTCGGTAGAAACGGCCAACCAAGCAGTGGTAGGTATCTATTCAAAGTTCAAAAGTTCGGCTTTGTATAGTGGCTATTTAACGTTACTTCCCGATATTCAAACAGACCTTGTACATGCGGTACAAGGCTACTCAAATGCCCATGGAGCTATTTGGCGTTGGAAAGACATCTTGTCTAATAACACCGAAATTACCGCTGTTTATGGTGAATTGTATAGTGTGATAGGTCGTTGTAACTACTTCTTCCAAGAGGTGGAGAAGTTGGAAGCTAAAATTAAAGACGAAGATCAGTTAGACCAATTGCAATGGTACAAAGGCGAGGCACACTTTGCACGCGCTTTGGCCTATTCGGAATTGGTGAAACTTTTCTGTAAAGCATACGAATCGGATGAGCAAGCAGCTCAAGAGTTGGGTGTGGTATTGGTCTCTAAATACCCTAGTAACGGAGGTCCTTTAAGTCGTGCTAACTTATATGATTCGTACCAATTTATCTTGAGCGATCTAGCTAAAGCAAGTGAAGCATTGGCTCTAGAAGAGGGTAATAGCGATATTATTTACAACGCCACTTACTTTACCATTGGTGCAGTCAACTCATTGTATGCACGGTTGTACCTCTATATGTGTGATTGGGAGAATGCAGTAACTTATGCTTCGAAAGTGATTGATTCGGGTAAATACCAATTGGCTAGTGCCTCGACTCAATACACCAGCTCATTAAGTTACTACCAATATTTGTGGTCCTATGATAGCTCTACAGAGATTATCTGGAAAATCCCTTTTGAAATTGCTTCATACGGAGGTGCCTTGGGACAGGTGTTTTTGAATTATGACTGGTCAACCTATCGTCCTGATTATATCCCTTCACAAACAGTATTAAATAAGTATGATTCTTCCGATTTGCGTTATGTAACCTTCTTTGGTAGAGCTACTACAGGATATTCACACGGATTGGTAGCCGATTTATTGGTTAAGTATAAAGGAAATCAAAACTTTATTGAACAAAGTATTTTGGCTGTAAACATGCCTAAGGTGTTCCGTTTGTCAGAACAATATTTAATTCGTGCGGAGGCATATAGTCAATTGAAAAACTATGCAGGAGCAGCCAAAGATATTACGGCTATTCGTAAAGCGCGTTACGCTAGTTATGGTACCTCTACACCCATCAGTGAGGCTAACTGGAAAACAGTGGTTTATGATGAACGCTTGAAAGAACTTTACATGGAAGGTTTCCGTCTACACGATTTAAAGCGTTGGAACCTTGGTTTTACGCGTAGTGCACAACCTCATACCATCGAATCGGCTAATACGCTTTCTGTACCTGCGGGCGATGCTCGTTTTGTATGGCCTATTCCATTGCACGAGTTAAACTCGCCAGGTAATAATATTCAACCTAACGAAAGTAACAACTAAGAACATGAATATGAAAAAAATAGGACTTGGTTTCTGTTCAATCGCCTTGGCTGCTTTAGCCTTGGTAGGTTGCAGCCAAGAGCAAGAGACTTACAAGGGAGGCAGCTATATCGTTTTTGCAGATAGCATGAATGTACTTCCTGTACAAAATAACGAAGATCTATTCGACATTGTTATAGCAGCTACACAAGCGGCCGATTACGACCGTAACGTAGGTGTAGAGGTGCTTGCTAGCAAGAGTAATGCCATCGAAGGAGAGCACTATGCAGTTGCTTCACACACCGTAACCATACCAGCCGGTGCTATGACTGGATCTTTTCAAGTGCGTGGTATCTCTGAAAATATTGGAGTTACTGACTCTTTGGGAATTACCCTTCGTCTAGTGAATAAAGTAACTGATAACTGGGATGCGTATGGTAACAGTGGTCAAGAGGCTAATGTGATTTTCCGCAAAGCGTGTCCGTTTGATTTAGAGCAGTTCTCTGGATATTGTACCGTGCGCTCTACCTTCTTTGATGAGTACATGACCAATGTTACGATGCGTTTAATTCGTGCAGAGATTGATTCCGAGACAGCGAATACTCTTGTATTGAAAGACCTTTTCTACAAAGGATTTGATATTCGTGTTCGTTTGGACAATACCAACTTGTTGCGCCCCAATGTATACATGGATGCCGATCAACAAATTGGCACAACGGGTGAAGCATTTGGTACTATCTACGGAAATGGTGAGTTGATGTGTTACCTACCTACAGCTTATACTTCTTATTACAGTAGCTGTGAAGAGTTCATCGCCCTCTATCCTACACTTTATGTAGAAGAGGTGGGAACGGTAGGTACCTTTACTACACTCATCAAGTGTATTACAGACGAAGAGTACGAAATGTACAAGAAACTTGGGTATTAATAAGATTTAGAAATTGATATAAAATGATGAAAGCATTTAAATTTATATTGGCGTCTACTCTTTTGATGAGTAGCGTATCTTTTTTCTCTTGTTCAGATACAACAGATAATTCTGTTCCAGTTATATTTCCTGAAGTGGTAGAAAAGGAGTTTGCTCCTAACACTGCAGGCGAAATTACGTTTACCGCTTCTGCTGATTGGAGACTTACCTCTTCGGCTACTTGGTGTAGTTTTGTTGAAGGAGATGCACAAACCATTTATGGTAGTGCTGGCGATCAAAAAGTTGAATTCTTAGTTAGTAATGTAGGTGCTTCATTCGATAAAGTAGATGAAGCTACACTTACTTTGACAATGAATAGCGAAAGCAAAGTTATTTACAAAATCACTCGCTCTTCAAAAGAGTATGAAATGACTGTAGTTGATGCAGAAGGTAATGCTATTACTGAAGAGAATCCTATTGTAATTGCATACGGAGCACCTATTACTTTTACTGTAAAGGGTAACTTTGCATGGGCTGTAACTAAAATGCCCGAATGGGTAACTTTCGAAGGAGATATCAATGGCTCTGCTGAGGCGACTGTTGAATTGACTGCTCTTTTGGGTGAAGGATTTGCGAAGAGTGCACAAGCAGATGTTATTCACATTGGTTCGCAATCAGATCCAACGAAGTATGCATTCGCAGTGGCTTACGATGGTATTCCTGCCGATAAAATAGAGTTCTCTGTTCCAGCAAGTGAAAGAGAGCGTTTTGAGTTCTCGGCTGATGGAAAATCTTATTTTTATCAGGTTCACCCCGATTCTCCAAAAGATGAGTATACAGCACCTTTCCCTATTGCCGTAGTAGCTCGCAACGATGAATATACCGTTGTTTGTTTGAAGTATAATAATTTTGGCTATGATCTTATGCCTGCTAGTGAAGAGTGGTATACAGTAACTGATGATAAGCAAGGAAGTCTGTCAATTTCTGTTTCTGAAAACTCAGGTAAAGAGCGTTTTGGTGCTATTGTGGTATTGCCAAAAGCAGTTGATGCGGCTATTGGTTATAATTATCATGAATTATTCGATAAGTCAGATGATAATTATTGGATAATTAAAAAAGAGTATAGCAATTATGTGATGTTGCAAATGAAGCAACTAGCCGAAGTCGGTGGATTTACTATTACTGCTGATGATCAAATACTTCCAATTGTTAAATTAGAAAATGCATTAGCGACTTATGGTACTGAGAATGTTTATGTTCTTTCTCTTGAAAATAAATCGTATGATGAAATTGTCATTAAACCGAAAGGTACATCTGAACGTGAATATGTATTTCCAGAGACTTATTGGGCAGGAGTCAACACAGCTTGGGAAGGTGTAGAGACAGCGCATGAATGGGATTACTCAGACTGGTCATCTTTGGCTAAAGTTTGGGGTATTACATCTAATACATCTGGAGTGCGCAGACAAATGACATTAGGTCTTTTAGGAGATAGCTATGTAGGTTACGTTCTGATTGAACAATAATATTAGAGTTTAAAATAAAGATGAAAAATAAAATAGCAACTTATTTCATTCTTTCTTTAGTCATGATGGTCTCGGCTTTTAGCTTTGTAGGCTGTTCGGACGATAAGGAGGTATTGAATTTGAACGCTGGATTTGTACAGTTTAAACTGTACAAATCGGGCGATAATAGCCAAGTGAGCCGCAATGCGAACGAGCTAGAGTATCTGAATGATGCAAAGAAAATTGAGGTAACTCTTAATTATAACAATACTACGATTAAGCAAACGCTTAACTTAAATGCTTACAATGCAGAGAATGCAGAGTATGGTTTAACAAGTGATAAATTAGAGCTTTTAGTGGGCGACTATACTATTCTAGGTTATAAACTATTTGATGCAATTGACAAAGAGATCTTGGAAGGTTTTGTTGTTGATAACAGCTTTGCAGTAGTAGCGGGTGGATTGGAAGTGAAAAGCTTCTCGGTAGCTGTAGTTGAGCGTGGAAAAGTACGTTTTACTTTGGTAAAAGATCTTCCTAGTGAGGAGGTAGTAGCTACACGTAATAGTGAGTCTAGCTTCTTGTTTAGCAGTGTAGCAAAGGCTGATATTGTGGTGCGCAATACCTTTACGAGTGAGCGAACTTCTTTCTCGAAAATTCCTTTTACGTATGCTACTTTTGTAGAGGGTGAGGTAGGGAATACCTCTATCTCAGCAACTTCCAAGGCAGACTCGTTAGTCTCTTTAAAGGCGGGTAATTACGAAGTGGTAAGCTATACACTTTACAATCGTTCAGATGTGTGGTTGGAAGCCAATGAGGCTCCGCTAAAAAGCACTTTCTCTATCACTGACAATGTGGTAACAGAGGCCGATGCACAAATTACGATTAGTAGCGAAGCGGCTCACATCAAGGATTACCGCGCATTGAAAGCTATTTGGACGGCATTGAATGGCCAAAACTGGCACTACTTTGGTCAAAACTACCCCATTGGTATCAACTGGAATTTTGACAAAGATATTGATATGTGGGGCGACCAACCAGGTGTTACATTGAACTCACAAGGTCGTGTTATTTCACTTATTTTGGGTGATTTTGGTCCTGAAGGAGATATCCCGAATGAATTAGGCCAACTAACCGAACTTCAAATTCTTTCACTAGGCACACACAACGATAGAGTTCGTGTATTGGAAGGTCAATTTGCCGGTATGGGTAGTGAACAAGTAATAGCTTCGCGTAGCCACTATGCCGATATCTTTTTGAAGAAAGATGTACGTGCTGCTTTCTCTAAAGAGATGGTACACGGTTACAAGGAGTTCTCGAATGTTGAGTTTGGTAGTGAAAAGCCTTTGGTTGATATGACTACAGGTAGACCCTCTACACGCGATGTATTGCCTGGCGATATTACCAATAAGATTACTTCTATTCCTGAATCGATTGGTAATCTTAAAAAGCTAACGCACCTTTATATTGCCAATGGTTGGATTGCTGAACTTCCTGCAGCTATGTCGGAATTGGTTTCGTTGACTGACTTGGAGGTTTATAACTGTCCTAAAATGGTAAAATACCCTGATGCGTTAAATACCATTCCTCAGTTGGTTGCTCTGAACATTGCGCGCAATATTCAGATGCCTCATAGCGAGTACTATCGTGGTTTGGATGAGTTTGCTACTTCAAGCCCTTCGCGTGCTGAGTTGCAACTCTTTTATGGTGGTTATAACAACCTAGAGCAAATTCCTGAGTCATTCAAGAATTTGGTAAAATTGGGTCTATTTGACCTTTCTCACAATAAACTTTCAGGTGAGATTACTTCATTGACACAGGCTGTAAAACCCGTTCAAATTTTCTTGAATAACAATGAGATCAGCGCTATCCCTGAAGACTTCTGTGGTATTGATGATATTGAGTTTATCTATTTGAATGACAATAAGCTAACCAAAATACCTAACATGTTTAGTGCTGCATCGGCCTACACGATTGATGAGATTGATTTATCGTTTAATCAAATTGAAGGTGTTGATGTAGAGGGTTACAAAGGGGTACACGTAAAGGTGTTAAACTTGGCAGCCAATAACTTGACTGAATTCCCTACTGTACTATTTAATGAGTCAGCAACGAATAAGGGATCTATCATTAGCATGATTAATCTAGGTGGTAATAAGATGACTACGTTTGATAGCGATAGCTTCCAAGGTCCTAACTTGTACCTGCTTGAGTCAATTGATATGAGTAATAACATGCTTACGGCACTTCCTAATAACTTTGATGCAACCAAGCTTCCTTATCTGTATGGTTTAGACTTGAGTGGTAATTCCTTTGTGAATTTCCCTTTTGCACCGTTGAATATTAGCCGTCTTACCGTCATGATGATTCGTAATCAACGTGATGCTGAGGGTAATCGTACCTTGAAAACTTGGCCTACAGGTTTGTATACCTGCCCTAGCTTGAGAGGTTTCTATATCGGTGGTAATGATTTGCGTAAGATTGAAGATACCATCTCTTATTTAATTTATGTATTTGATATTAGCGACAATCCCAACATTACAATTGATATGTCGGCCGTTTGTCCTTATATCAGTGCAGGAAGCTATCAATTGATTTATGATAGAACGCAAGACATTCGTGGTTGCGATGCATTAAACTTGATCAACTAATAGAAAGAGAGAATGAAAAAAACTTGGAATATATACATAGCATTGCTATGCACGCTTTTCTCTTTGGCTGCTTGTAGCGAAAAAGAGGCTGGCCTTGTAGGACTTTCTGTAGATAAAGAGGAGGTTACTTTGGGTGAGAATGGAGGTACTGAAAATCTTCAGATTACTTCGGATTTAGAATGGGTGGCTTCGACTAGCGCACCTTGGGTACGTTTGTCGCCTGCCAATGGAATCGGGTCAACCGAATGTACCATTGTAGTAGACTCTTCGTTGGTAAATGATATTCGTGAGGCAAATATTGTCTTGAATACTACTACTGGCGCTGGTAAAATTATTAAAGTAAAGCAGTTTGGCTATGATAAAGTGATTCAAATTAGCACCGAAGAGGTAAAGGTTGAGAGTACTGGAAAGTTCGGAGAGCGCTATTTTGATGTATCAATTACTACCAATGTACTTTTTGATATTGATATTGAAGAGAACTCAAGCTGGGTATCTTTTGATAAAAAACAGTTGGAAATTGATTTAGATCGCGGTGATCGTCCACGTACGGTAAAGTTCCGTTTTGATTGGAATATGAACACAGACCCTGCTGAGCGTATTGCCGATGTATTATTTAAGTCAAAAGAAATTGAAGATGCAGTAGAATCGACCCTAAAAGTAGTTCAAGGTGCTGCTCCATTGATTGAAGATAGCCGTGCTGGTGACTCATTGGCTATTCTTATCATCAATGAGCGTATTAACTGTTGGTCGCCTATTGACACATCCGAGCCTATGGGCAACTGGGGAAATGTTACCTTGTGGGAAAGAGGAGACAAATGGAAGGGAGAAGCCATTAAGCCAGAGATGATTGGCCGTGTACGTTCAGTACAATACTACTTGTTCCAAACCAAAGAGGATGTGCCTTCGGAGGTTTCAAAACTTAAATATGCAGAGTTTATCTCTTTCTATGGTAATGCAAACAAGATGTACCTTGATATTGAGTTGGGTGATGCATTCAATAATTTGGAATACCTTCGTGCATTGGAATTGAGTGCGTATGGTTTGGTAACGTTACCCGAAGGATTGGCCAATCTTAAACAGTTGGAGCAACTTCACTTGGGTAGCAACAATTTTAACGAGATTCCAGCAGTATTAACTCCTGAGAACTTCCCTAACCTAACAGTCTTAAGTTTAACAACTTCTCGTAGAACAGATAAAACTGATTTGAGTTCAGATTCTCCGATTGGAAATGGACTTTACTTAAGTTTGTCAACGAACAATGACCATTTGAATCAATTTAAACGTCTTTTGGCTTGGGATAACTTGATTAGCTTATCATTAGGATTAAATTACATAGAAGGACAATTACCAAGCTCAGATGATCTGCTTAGCAGTGGATTTCCTACCTATAGCAGCGAGGAGGTGATGGCTAATGATACCTTGGCAACAGCATCTGAGTGGTTGATTGGTCAACCCAAAATATTGCCAAATATTAAGGAGTTCCGTCTGAATCTGAATATGTTGACTGGTAACATTCCTAACTGGATCTTGCACCACCCCAACCTTTATATGCACGATCCATTTACGCTTATCTTTAACCAAGAGAATGGGTTTGACACCACGGGTAAAGCAGCTCGTTTTGACAATGTGCCAGCCAACTGGGATTACTATTACGAAAAGTACCCACTTAGAAAACCCACTAACTAATTTGTAATTCATTTATGAAGCATCTATATTATACACTACTTGCAGCAGGGACACTCTCCCTTGCTGCTTGTACAAGCAACTATTCTATCGAGAATGAGTTGAACATGGACCAAAATATCCCCACGCAACAACCCGTGATGGGAGCCGTGAATGGTGAGATTTTTGTCAAAATTAATCCGTCTGTATTGGAGGGTATCGAAAATTACACTGCCTCTGCAACTCGCTCGGTTGGGCGTGCTGGAGTCTCTGCTTTTGATGAGGCATTGGGCAACATTGGCGCTTACTCTTTTGAGCGTATTTTTCCTATTGATGCACAAAATGAAGCTCGTACTCGTGAGGCTGGTTTGCACCAGTGGTATGTAGTACGCTTTGATGAAGTGGTTGAGTTAGAAAAAGCATACGCTGAATTGGCTAAACTTTCAGGCGTATCGGCTATTCAGTATAGCCATGCTATTCAACGCGGCTACCAAGCAAAGAAAGCAACCATTGTTTCGCAAGAGGCACGTAGCACGATGCAGGCAAGAACACTTCCTTTTAACGATCCGCGTTTGGGTGAGCAGTGGGGCTATATCAATACGGGTGAGGCAAACAATGGTTTGCTACATGCTGTAGCTGGTATGGATGTGAACTGTGCCGAAGCTTGGACCATGAGTACGGGTGATGAGTCAATCATTGTGGCAGTACTTGATGAAGGGGTGATGTACGATCACGTAGATTTAGCTCCCAATATGTGGAAGAACCCTAAAGAAGCATGGGGAAGTAAAGAGGATTTAGATGGCAATGGTTATGTGGGCGATGTATATGGCTATAACTTTGTGATGGATACTCCTTATATTACCTACAATGATGTGAACGATACAGGTCACGGTACGCACGTAGCAGGAACCATTGCAGCTGTTAACAATAACGGTATTGGTGTTGGTGGCGTAGCTGGTGGTGACTTTGCCAATGGAGTTGGTGGGGTTAAAATTATGAGCTGCCAAATCTTTGCTGGTAACAGTGGGGTAACGCTTTACAACGAAGCACGTGCTATTAAGTATGCTGCCGATAATGGAGCAGTTATTTTGCAATGTAGTTGGGGGTATAACTCGGCACTTGCTAACCCTAGCATGTTCTATCCAGGTCCCGCTACTGATAGTGAGTGGGCAGGAACTTATCCTTTGGAGAAAGAAGCGCTTGATTACTTTATCAACTATGCAGGTTCACCCAATGGAGTAATCCAAGGTGGATTGGCTATCTTTGCTTCAGGTAATGAAAGTGGAGCCATGGCTGCTTATCCATCGGCTTATAACGAATGTGTAAGTGTATCTTCTTTAGATGCAGCGGGTCTACCTTCTAACTTTACCAATTATGGGGATCGTATCAAAATATCCGCTCCTGGTGGTGATGTCGATTTTCACCAAGATGCACGTGGTAAGATTTTGTCAACAGTACCTGCTTTGGGAGAATCGCTTGATAAATCGGCTTATGGTTATATGGAGGGAACTTCTATGGCTTGTCCTACTGTATCGGGTGTAGCTGCGCTAGGCCTATCGTATGCTGTGCAACAAAGACGTCATTTCAAAGCGGCAGAGTTCCGTGAGTTGATGTACGCTTCTTGTACCCCTATTGAACCCTACTTTACAGATACCAAGTATTACTGGGATCTTTTTGAGTATTATGGGCAAAGTACTCTTCTTTCTATGCAGCCTGCTGCTTATAGAGGTAAGATGGGTCACGGTTTGATCGATGCAGGAGCTCTTCTAGCTAGAATTGGCGGAGGTGCAGGTATTGACATGCGCGTGCCTAATACAACGGTTTCGTTGAATGGAACAGTTACAGTTGATTTTGCTCCCTACTTCCTAGCTGGCGAAGGGTTGACTTATACAGCTACTATAGGCGATGAGTCAGTGGCTACCATCACTGTAAGTGGCACTACAGCTACTGTTACAGGTGTAAAAACTGGTTCTGTGAAGGCAACTGTAACTGCTAGCAATGGCAAGGTACAAGAGTTTATCATTACCGTACGTAACCAAGCTGGTAACAACGGCTGGATGTAATTCATCACAAAAATGAAAATAGGAAAAAGTATGTTGTGGGTTTATGGAACGCTTCTTTCTGCCTCCTTGTGGGCGCAGAAAGAGGGGAACCGCCCCCCCATGCTTCTTTTTGAAAGCTATACGCAAGAGCTAGGAACCATATCGGCCGATGATGCTCCACAGGCTGTTCGTTTTCCTTTTCTCAACCAAGCCACCGATACCCTTTGGATTACCGATGTAGTAACCTCTTGTGGTTGTACAACTGCTCAGTTTGCTACTACAAAGTTAGCTCCTCAAGAGCGAGGTGAGTTAACACTTACCTTTAATCCACATTTGCGGTCGGGCCATCTGTTTCAACAAGCATTTGTCTATACCAATCTATCGGGTAGTGAGGAAGAGGCTGTGTTAGAACTTACAGGAACTGTTACTCCCACCAAGGATCGGTATGCTGGATTTCCCAAGCAGTTGGGAGTGCTTCGTACCAAGCGCGATTTTATGCGCTTTCACTTTACAAAGGGGCAAAAGCGATTGACCGAAGTGTTGCTTTGCATCAATGGTTCTTCCGACTCATTGCAATTAGCGGTAGCTAGTTACCCATTCCTATCCTTCTCTACACTGCCAGCCTTGATTCTACCAAACGAAGAGGCAGAGATTGAGGTGGTGATTGATAGAGTAAAATGGAGAGAGGTTATGGGAGAGAAGAGCGAGTTATTGCTTCCCATACAGGGAGTAGGAGATACCGATGCCATGCTGCGGATAGAGGTGCTATTTTCAGAATAAATTAAAGGTTTATAGAATAAATAAACAGAACAAAGAATGAAGACTTTTTTTAAAATAATGATGTTTTTCTCGTTGCTCTTTACAGCTACTGCATGTAGCAATAGCGACGAACCTGTTATCGAGAATATGCCGATTGAGGCAACTTATGCCAATGTAGCAGGTACATGGGAGTTAACTAGCTGGAACGATGCTCCACTAGCCGAGGGGCTTTATTGCTACCTAGAGTTTAATCGTAAGGATCGTACTTTTGTTATTTATGACAACATGAACAGCATGGTAGCTCACAAACAGACTGGTTCATTTACCATTGCAAAAGATCCTAAAAACGAGAAGATCGATTTGATCTCTGGTCGTTATGATTACGATGGTGGCAAATGGAGCAACGTTTACCAACTTGTGGTATTCGAAAATCAGATGAACTGGACAGTACAAGGCGATCTTAGCGATGTCTCTATCTATGAGCGTTGCAACGAAATTCCTGCAGAGGTGTTGAATGGCACTAGCCGCACCATCGCTGCTTCGGAGTTGAAGAGATTCTTGTAGTCACTTACTATAAGGCTTGATTGATTGCTTTTGGGGTAGTGAGTCGGGTCGAAAATTAAAGGGATTCTAAACCATGGTTAAATGGTTTAGAATCCCTTTTGTTTTATGGAATTGATATACTTCTACTTTACCTCGTTGGGAGCTGTTTGCTTCTTCTGCGGATAATCGATGGTGTAGTGTAGGCCACGACTCTCTTTACGCTCCATGGCTTGGCGCGTAATGAGGTAACCTATGTTAATCATGTTGCGTAGCTCGCACAACTCGCGCGATGCTTTACAGCGCTTAAAGAGGCGTTCTGTCTCCTCAAAAAGGATGTCTAATCGGTTCCAAGCACGAATAAGGCGTACATTGCTACGTACAATTCCTACATACGACTCCATGATTTGGTTTACCTCCTTCATACTTTGTGTAATAAGCACCCGCTCCTCGTTGCTGATGGTATCGGCATCGTCCCATTCGGGTATATCTTGGTTGTAGTCGTAGCGGTCAACTACGCTCATGGCATGCTTAGCAGCCGAATCGGCATAGACAATAGCTTCTACCAGTGAGTTTGAAGCCAACCTATTTCCTCCGTGTAATCCCGTACAAGAGCACTCGCCAATGGCATAGAGACGTTGAATGCTTGATTGTCCATCTAGGTCTACCTTAATCCCTCCACAAAGGTAGTGTGCAGCTGGCGCCACTGGAATAAAATCCTTGGTGATATCAATACCTAGTGACAGGCACTTTTTGTAGATGTTAGGGAAGTGTTTCTTGGTCGTTTCGGCATCTTTGTATGTCACATCTAAGTATACATGATCTTCACCACGCTGTTTCATCTCGTTGTCGATGGCACGTGCTACAATATCGCGTGGAGCGAGTGACAGCCGTGGGTCGTACTTTTGCATGAACTCTTCACCAGCTTGGTCTTTGAGTATTCCACCGTATCCCCTCATTGCTTCGGTTATCAAGAAGCTGGGACGGTCGCCTTCTGGATTAAAGAGTGCTGTAGGGTGGAACTGGATAAACTCCATATCTTTTACCACACCTTTAGCACGGTATACCATGGCTATGCCATCGCCTGTGGCTACGAGTGGATTGGTGGTGTTACGGTATACTGCTTCACACCCTCCGGTTGCCATCACGGTCACTTTTGAGAGGAAGGTGTCAACCTCGCCTGTTTTCTGATTCAATACATAGGCACCAAAACATTTAATACCCGGTGTGTGGCGTGTTACGATAATGCCAAAATGATGTTGGGTAATGATCTCTACGCCGTAGAAATCGGTGAAGATTTCAATGTTGGGATGACTCTTTACCTGCTCTATTAGGCTTGTTTGAATCTCGGCCCCTGTATTATCTTTGTGGTGTAGGATACGAAATTCAGAGTGTCCGCCCTCTTTGTGTAGGTCGAAAGCACCATCTTCCTTCTTATCAAATTGAACCCCCCATTTTATTAGCTCTTCAATCTGTGCAGGAGCTTCCCGTATCACCTTCTCTACAGTTGCCCGGTCGCTTATCCAATCGCCTGCAATCATAGTATCTTCTATGTGTTTATCGAAGTTATCTACCTCAAAATCGGTTACCGAAGCAATGCCTCCTTGTGCGAAATAGGTATTGGACTCTTCCAGTCCTGCCTTACAAATCAAGGCCACCTTTCCTTTGTGAGCTACTTTAAGTGCGAAGCTCATACCAGCCATACCTGAGCCGATAACTAGGAAATCGAATTTTCTAACCATATTGTTCTATTCTTTGTGGTTGCAAAACTACTAAAAACCTTTTTTTTACACACTTTTTTAGTTTGATAAATCAGAAAATAACTATCTTGCAACAGAAATAAAGAGTCGCTTATGAAATACCAAGTAGCTATTATTGGCGGTGGTCCAGCTGGATACACTGCTGCTGCCGAGGCAGCAAAGGCTGGTTACACAGTTGTGTTGTTTGAGAAAGAGAATCTAGGTGGTGTCTGCCTCAATGAGGGCTGTATACCTACTAAGACACTCCTTTACAGTGCCAAACTATATGATGGCAGTAAGCAGTCAACCAAATATGGAGTAACTGCTCAAGAGGTTACTTTTGATTGGGGAAAAATGATGGCTCGTAAATCAAAGGTGGTTCGTAAATTGGTGCTAGGTATTAAGGCTAAGCTTGCTGCCCACCAAGTAACAGTTATCTCGGGGCAAGCTACTGTAACCAATGCGCATACGTTGGTTTGTGGCGATGCAGAGTATAACTTTGATTATCTGTTACTCTGTACAGGGAGTGAAGCCATTATTCCTTCTATTAGTGGTCTTGACCAAGTCGATTACTGGACACACTGTGAGGCGCTTAGTGCTAAGGAGATTCCCGCCTCTTTGGTGGTATTGGGCGGTGGCGTAATAGGCATGGAGTTTGCCTCTCTTTACAACAGCCTAGGCACAGAGGTGACCGTTATAGAGAAACTGGAGGAGATTGTAAAGGGTATTGACAAGGAGATAGCTGGACTGCTTCGAGCAGAGTATGCCAAGAAGGGAATTCGTTTCTTTTTAGAGAGTGAAGTGACTTCGGTGGCCAAAACTGATGAAGGAGTAGCTGTGCGCTATCTTACCAAAGAAGCAGAGGAGGTAGTGGTGGCTCAGAAACTGCTAGTAAGTGTGGGTCGAAGAGCAGTGACTACGGGTTTTGGATTAGAGAACCTTTTGTTGGAACGAGATAACCGCAACAGGGTGGTGGTTAATAAACAGATGCAAACCTCTTTGCCTCATATCTATATGTGTGGTGATGCTAACGGCATCTCTTTACTGGCTCATACAGCCGTACGCCAAGCCGAAGTGGCTGTTCATCACCTCGTGGGGGAGCCCGATGCCATGAGCTACTTAGCTATACCAGGAGTGGTCTATAGCAATCCCGAAGTGGCAGGAGTGGGTATGACCGAAGAGCAGCTACAGGCTGCTGCGGTACTTTACCAAGTTCATCGCCTGCCCATGAGTTACTCGGGGCGCTTCGTAGCCGAGAATGAGGGGATGAATGGTCTTTGCAAAGTAGTAACCTCTTCGGATGGGGTAATCTTGGGCGTCCACCTATTGGGTAATCCAGCCTCAGAGTTAATTGCGGTAGCAGGTATGGCGGTAGAACAACACCTTACGCTGCGTGATTGGAAGCGATACATCTTTCCACATCCTACCGTAAGTGAGATTTTTAAAGAGATATAGATGGGTAAAATTAGGTGGGGAATACTCTTTCTCCTTTTTCTACAATTGAGTGTGCAGGCACAAACAACAGCCGATGCACTGAAGCGAGTAGTGAGTGATCCGCTCTTGAAAACAACGCAAGTAGGTATCGCAGTATTTAATTTAACTACGGGTGAATCTCTCTTTACTCACCATGCCGATCAACTCTTTCGTCCTGCTTCGGTACAGAAGGTGGCTACTGCTGTAACTGCTTTGGCTCGATTGGGGGAGGACTCTTCACTTACTACCGAATTGGGGTATAGAGGGAGTATTCAGAATGATACGTTGTACGGCTCTCTCTATGTAGTGGGAGGGGGCAATCCGCTCTTCTCCGAGTCAGATATGCATGCATTGATTGAAGCCCTTACTGAACAATCCATTCGCTACATTACCGATTCGATTGTGGCCGATCTCTCTCGTACCGACTCCCTCTATTGGGGACCGGGGTGGTCGTGGGACGATGCACCTTATACATTTCAACCTGCTATCTCCTCACTCATGTTGAACAAGGGGTGTGTGGAGGTAACTGTTTCTCCTACCCAAGTAGGACAACCTCCTCTTGCCCATTATACGCCACTCTCTGCTCCCATAACCCTTCGTAACCAGGCTGTCACTACCCTTCGCAACCAGGGTAAAGTAACCATCCAACGCAACTGGAGTGTGCAAGGAGATGAGGTGACTGTTGGGGGGCAAGTTGCCCAAGTCACCAAGAAGAGTTTGCCGGTATCCTCCTCTTACCAACTTTTTCTGTCCGAACTATTGTACCAAATGCGCCTTGCAGGTATAGAAGGAGGGACTCCTGTTGTGAGTCGTACACCCGTAGAACGAATGGACTTTATCCCTCTTGTTTTGCATGAACTACCACTTGGCCAGCTTTTGGCACCTACACTTAAGGAGAGTGATAACGTTTGTGCCGAGGCTCTCTTCTTTCAGTTGGGAACACAGTATACTGACTCTTGTACTACGTTGTGGAAGGATGGGCAACAAGCCGTAAACCTATTTATGCAAGAGGAGTTGGGCTTTTTGCCCGATAACTACCGCATAGCCGATGGTAGCGGACTTTCGCTCTACAACTACCTTTCGCCTTCGTTACTGATTGCTTTCTTGAAGTATGCTTACTACCATCCTGCCATCTTTCAACCCTTTTACGCCTCCTTGCCTATTGCTGGAGTCGATGGTACGCTGCACTACCGCATGAAAGAGGGGAGATGTTTGGGGAATGTACGCGCTAAAACCGGTTCGGTAAGCGGAGTGAGTAGTTTGGCAGGTTATGTCAAGGCGAGTAATGGAGATCTATTGGCATTCGTCATAATGAACCAGGGGGTGCTTAAGCTTCGTACAGCTCGCGCTTTTCAAGATCGTATTTGTACTATTTTGGCACAGTAAAGAGGGAAATCTCTTGCTAGCTGAAGGCGCCTTTCTACTGTTTTAAGAGGGTGTGTAGCCCAGAAACCAACTTTTTTGCGTAAGTTTGGAGCATTGAAAATTTATTTGAATAACAACGATATGAAGACCAATTACGAAATTCGTTATGCATCACATCCCGAAGATGCCAAACAGTATGATACTGCACGTATTCGCCGTGACTTTTTAATCAGCACACTTTTTGCCGATAATGAGGTAAACATGGTTTACTCTATGTATGACCGGATGATTGTAGGGGGTGCACAGCCAGTAGGAGAGGTATTGACCCTTGAGTCAATTGATCCACTCAAAGCACCCTTCTTTTTGACTCGTCGTGAGGTGGGTATCTTTAATGTAGGGGGTGATGGAATTGTTACCGTGGGCGATGTTTCGTTTGAGCTGGGCTACAAAGAGGCACTTTACTTAGGTGCAGGCGACCGTACAGTCACTTTCCAAAGCAAAGAGGCTGCTACCCCTGCTAAATTTTACTTCAACTCTACTACAGCTCATTGTACCTATCCCGATAAGAAGGTGACTAAGGCCGATGCTATCGTAGCCGAGATGGGAGCATTAGAGGGCTCTAACCACCGTTCTATCAATAAAATGATTGTGAACCAAGTATTGCCTACTTGTCAGTTGCAAATGGGTATGACCGAGTTAAAGCCAGGTAGTGTATGGAATACGATGCCTGCACATACGCACAGCCGCCGTATGGAGGCCTATTTCTATTTTGAGGTTCCTCAAGAGCATTCGGTTTGCCACTTTATGGGCGAAGTAGAAGAGACGCGTCACCTTTGGATGAAGAACAACGAAGCAGTTCTTTCGCCCGAGTGGTCTATTCACAGTGCGGCAGCTACCCACAACTATACCTTTATTTGGGGGATGGGAGGTGAGAACCTTGATTATGGTGATCAAGACTTTTCGTTGATTACCGATTTAAAATAGTACCTCATCTTAGGGTGCACAGCTTCAGCGAAGAGTGCTTATAGAATGAAATTGAAAGAGTTGGGAGTTTGTACTACCCAACTCTTTGTCGGTTAAAAAAGTAAGAAAAAAAGTTTGTGTGCGATAACGGTTTCTTTTTTATTCTTATCTTTGGAGCACGTTTAGGTATTTAACGCTGCTAGAACGTATTTAAAGAGTCAAATTATTTTATTTATCCATATTAATACTGAGATAACAATGGTAAATTTTTCATTGGAAGGCAAAGTAGCATTGGTTACAGGTGCTGCTTACGGAATTGGTTATGCAATTGCTTCGGCTTATGCCAAAGCGGGTGCAACAGTGGTATTTAACGATATCAACCAAGAGTTGGTAGACAAAGGTATTGCAGCTTACAAAGCTGATGGCATCACTGCACACGGTTATGTATGCGATGTAACAAACGAAGATCAAGTATATGCTACAATTGCTCAAATTGAACAAGAGGTAGGTATGGTTGATATCTTGGTGAACAATGCAGGTATCATCAAACGTATGCCTATGCACGAAATGAGTGCAGCAGAGTTCCGTCAAGTGATTGACATCGACTTGAATGGCCCATTTATCATGGCTAAAGCAGTAATTCCTGCTATGATGAAAAAAGGTGCAGGTAAAATTATCAACATCTGTTCAATGATGAGTGAGTTGGGTCGTGAAACGGTATCGGCTTATGCAGCAGCAAAGGGTGGTTTGAAAATGCTTACGCGTAACATCGCTTCTGAGTATGCTGAATATGGTATCCAATGTAACGGTATCGGTCCTGGTTATATTGCTACGCCTCAAACAGCTCCTTTGCGCGAACCTCAAGCAGATGGTTCACGTCATCCGTTCGATCAATTCATCATCTCTAAAACTCCTGCAGCTCGTTGGGGTAATCCAGAAGATTTGATGGGTCCTGCTGTATTCTTGGCTTCAGAAGCTTCTAACTTCGTAAATGGTCACGTGCTTTACGTAGATGGTGGTATCTTAGCTTACATCGGTAAACAGCCTAAATAATCAGCTTTTAAAAGGCTTTACAGATAGTTCCCCCTGCAGTGCATTAGATGTATCTGCAGGGGGAATCTCTCTTTTTACTCTCTCTTGCATGTGATTCTTTTTTTTATTCAAACTTTAACGCTCTTGTAATCTGCTTGAAAAGAGTCTATTACCTTCTTTTTTCTTAGTGCCTGCTAAAAAAAGAGAGAGGTATAGTTGCAGGTATCAATAAAAGCAGTACCTTTGCAACCGTAAACGATAAACAATATCGCGGAGTGGAGCAGTTGGTAGCTCGTTGGGCTCATAACCCAAAGGTCATCCGTTCGAGTCGGGTCTCCGCAACTAGTAAGTCCTCTTAATTGAAATTCAATTAAGAGGACTTTTTTGGTATTCGCTTTTTTGATACATAATTTCGCCTTTCCGATACGTAATAGGGGATATCCTAAAAACTTCCAATTTTAATTTGTTGCTTTTTGGTTTCAGTTGTTGTAATTGTTTGTGTGTCAGCTAGAATGGCTGAAAGTAAACAAATTGAACAACTGTTGCTCCATATTTTAGGTAAAGAATCTCGCCACGAATAGGGCTGAATTGCTCGAAGGGGAGGTTTGTTTAATTCTTTCGGATAGGCCGATTGAATAGGAAATTAATTTAAATTCAAAAAAAGTGCTAGAATAGTTGCAGGTTCAAATAAAAGCAGTACCTTTGCAACCGTAAACGATAAACAATATCGCGGAGTGGAGCAGTTGGTAGCTCGTTGGGCTCATAACCCAAAGGTCATCCGTTCGAGTCGGGTCTCCGCAACTAGTAAGTCCTCTTAATTGAATTTCAATTAAGAGGATTTTTTTTCGCTCTTTTTTAGCGTGCTATGATACTTCCCACCCCTTTTTTCTTGATCTCTTTCTTGGTAGGGTTGCCGTAGTAGGTTACATTGCCTATTCCTTTGGAGTCCACCGTAATCTGTTCTGTGGCGTGGCACGATATATCGCCTATCCCTTTTTGGTAAACGATGGCCTCTTGGGTGAGTAGTCCTTTGGCGTTGATGTTGCCTACCCCTGTAGAGCTGTAGCTTGCTCGTTTGCTCTCTCCCTCTACTTTTACATCTCCTACCCCTTCTGAATGAATGGATAACTCTTTGGTTTGGAGATTCCTGGCTTGGATATTTCCTACCCCTTTGGATTCAATGGTGAGTGTGTCTCCTGTAAACTCTCCTTCAATGGTAAGATTGTTTACCCCTTGGTTGGTTACTCGGTAGAGTGTGGGGGTGGTTACTGTGATGGTGATTTGACTGCTTTTTAGTTTCTTGGTTGTGAGTTTCTTCTTCTCTGTTTCGATATAGAGGGTGCCCTCTTTGCTGATAATGCGTAGAAGGTTTACGGTTTCGAATGTGCCATTTGTCTCTACCTTCCAATCGCTGCCGCTCTTGATGTACAATTCTCCTATCATGCTGCTGGTGATGGCGCTGAATGGGTCGATGCTGTATTTTTTGGTTACAACGGCGTTTGGGTTGATGGTTGGATTGTTTGTCTCTTGTGCCTGACTGGTGGCGCTGCAGGTGAGTAGTAATCCCATGAATAGGCTGATAAGTGGTTTCATGCTGATTGCGGTTTGGTAAGTAATCTTTTTTTTCTATTAGACGCTTGCTGGGGGTGAAAGGTTGCAGGGTTGTTCCTTCTTAATTAAAACTGTATCTTTGTCTGTATGGATAGAAAAAGAGTGTTTGCTCACGGTGACTTCTCTGTAGTGGTGGTTACTCCTAGTAGGAGGGCTGTGCAGATGACTTTTCGGGTTAAGCCCGAAGCCTTGTATGTAACGGTGCCGTTGGGCACGCGTGATGAGGCGGTCTGTAGAGGCATTGATGAGCTTAGAGATAGGTTGTTGGTCAATCAGAAACGGGTGGAGAGAAGGGTGATTGATTTTAATTTTAAATTAGAGAAGCCCTGTTTTCAGCTCTCTCTCGTAAAGGGTTCCCTGGATGGCTTTCATCTTCGCTTGTCGGGCTGTAATGCGGAGATAGTAGCTCCTGCAACCACTCATTTTGAGAAGGAGGAGGTGCAGGAGATGTTGCATCGGGCTATCGAGCAGATTTTAAAGAGGTGCGCTGCCGAGTTTCTTCCGCCGCTTCTTCGTTCCTTGTCTCTCAAGCATCAGCTTCCTTATAAACAGGTTAAAATAACCGGAAGTAAAGGGCGCTGGGGTAGTTGCTCGCAACACAAGGTGATTAATCTCTCTTGTTATTTGATGCTTCTTCCGCTTCACTTAATCGAATCTGTGTTGCTGCATGAATTGGCCCATACCAAAGAGATGAATCACGGTGAGGCCTTTTGGACGCTTCTAGATAGGTTGAGTGAGGGGCGAGCCTGGGCTTTGCGTGAAGAGTTAAAGCAATATGATATGGATTTAAAATAATTATAAGAAAACATGAAGAAACGTGTATTGATTTGGATGATGGCCTGTTTGGTGGCTGTCGTAGCGGTGGCTCAAAACTACCCCTATCGGAGTGATGTGTTGTGGGTGACTACCCCCGATAAGAGTGATTGGCTTTACGAGGTGGGGCAAAAGGCAACGGTAGAGTTGCAGCTCTTTCAGTATGGTATTCCTCAAGATGGGGTAGAGGTGCGTTACGAATTGGGAGGCGAGTTGATGCCTGCCGATAAAACGGGAAAAGTGGTGCTCAAGAATGGCAAGGCGGTAATTCCGGTGGGTACCATGAAGCGAGCTGGTTTTCGTGATTGTAAACTGACGGTGGAGTTAGAGGATCAGCGCTACAAGCACCACATAAAGCTGGGTTTCTCACCCGAGAAGTTGCAGCCTTATACGCAACTTCCTGCCGATTTCAAGGAGTTTTGGCAAGGGGAGTTGGATGAGTTGGCCAAGTTTCCGCTTAAATATACCAAGGAGCGAGTGGAGAAGTATTGTACAGAGAGTATCGACTGCCATTTGGTAAAGCTTTACCTCAACAAGCAGCAACAGGCTGTTTATGGTTATCTCTTTCAGCCTAAGGCACCAGGTAACTATCCGGTGGTGCTTTGTCCTCCAGGTGCTGGTATCAAGACTATCAAGGAGCCTATGCGACGTGCGTATTACCCCGAAAATGGTTTTATTCGCTTTGAGTTTGAGATTCATGGATTGAATCCTGAGTGGAGTGACGAGATGTTTAAGGAGATTAGTAATGCCTTTAGTGGTCGTGAAAATGGCTACTTGGTTAATGGATTGGACAACCGCAACAACTACTACATGAAGCGTGTCTACCTGGCTTGTGTGCGCAGCATCGACTTCTTGACCTCTTTGCCCGAGTGGGATGGAAAGAATGTGGCGGTACAGGGAGGTAGTCAAGGGGGTGCTTTGGCTATGGTAACAGCTGGTTTGGATAGTCGGGTCACTGCTTGTGTAGCCAACCATCCTGCATTGGCCGATATGGCTGGGTATAAAGATAACCGTGCGGGTGGATATCCTCACTTCTTTACTCGCTACGAGGGAATGGATACCCCCGAGAAGATAGCGACCATGGCTTATTATGATGTGGTGAATTTTGCCAAATTTATCAAGGTGCCTACCCGTTTGACGTGGGGATACAATGACGATGTTTGTCCGGCTACTACCAGTTACATTGTTTACAATGTGTTGGATTGTCCCAAAGAGGCGCTTCTTACCCCTGTAAATGAGCATTGGACTTCGGATCGTACCGAAATAGAGCACATGCGTTGGATTCAGCGCCAATTGAAGTAAATGTTACCTCATATTTTGCCTCTTGTAGGGAGGTAAAAGTGTGAATGTATGTTTGTCTTTTTAAAATCCCGTCGGTAATTTGATAAATCTCGACGGTAATTCCATAAATCTCGACGGGATTTATCAAATTACCGTTGAGATTTAGAGAATAGTGTGTGACAAAAAGAGGAATTCCGCCTAGTAAATGGATTAATTTACTAGGCGGAATTCCTCTTTTATTCAGCTGCTTGAAGTAGCTTTTATTTAGCAGTTAAACTGCTTGTTGTTCAATGGTTTGTTTTGCTTTCGATGATGGATACCACATTGCCCTGTTTTTTGAGCTGGATGCGGCTTCCCTCTTTGTTGAGATTGAAGGATGAGGCCATGTCGCTCTCTGGATCAACTACCTGTAACAGATTTTCATCATGCCACTGTTTGATGGTGATTTGCGGGGGTGTTTGGGGTACAATCTGGTCCCAAAGTAGGCTATCATTTAGGTAAATGGTGGCGTGTTGGCCAATCCATTCGGGTGCAAAATTTAACAAGTATACACCTTGGTAGGTGGTCACTTTGTCTGGATTTCGCTTCAAGGTGAAGGCCATGTAGGTGAAGATCATAACGATTGCAAGAACGGCAAAAGCCATGATTCCGTTGCCAATCATGAACTGTTTGTTGATGTTTAACTCTTTTTTAGCCATACAATTAGATGTTTTGTGCAAAACTACAAAAAAATAGTAGATTCGTTTGTTGCAGTGGTGGATAATTTGTATATTTGCAACGAAATGGATGAATGGTGGGGGGCTTAGATAAGCCCTTTTTTTGTTCTCCTTTTTTATTTTAATAGTTGTGAATAAATGATTGATAAAAAAGCAGTAGCGCAGTCTGTTAATGAATGGTTGGCAGACAAAGATTACTTTCTGGTAGATGTTTCTATTACTACCGACAACCGCATTGTGGTAGAGATAGACCACGCCGAGGGGGTATGGATAGAAGATTGTGTGGAACTTAGCCGCTTCATCGAGTCAAAGCTTGACCGTGAATCGGAGGACTTTGAATTGGAGGTAGGTTCGGCAGGTATTGGTCAGCCTTTTAAAGTGTTACAGCAATATCTCATTCATATTGACAAAGAAGTGGAGGTCTTGACTAGAGCAGGCAAGAAACTTCAAGGGGTGCTTAAAGCAGCCGATGAGAAGGGAATTGTAGTTGCCATAGAGAAAAAGGTGAAACTTGAGGGCGAAAAACGTCCTAAATTGGTAGAAGAGGAGACCTCTTTTGCATACGATGAAATAAAATATACGAAATACTTAATTAGTTTTAAATAATTATGGCCAAGAAAGAAGAAACAATCAGTTTGATTGATACATTTTCGGAATTTAAGGATTTAAAGAATATTGATAGAACCACTATGGTGAGTGTACTCGAAGAGTCATTCCGTAGTGTAATCGCGAAAATGTTTGGCACTGATGAGAATTACGATGTGATTGTAAATCCCGATAAAGGTGATTTTGAAATTTATCGCAATCGTGAGGTGGTAGCTGATGAGGAGTTGACAAACCCTAATATGCAAATCTCATTGACAGAGGCGCAAAAAATTGATGCTTCGTACGAAGTGGGTGAAGAGGTAAGTGAGGAGATTGTCTTTGCTAAGTTCGGTCGCCGTGCTATCTTAAACTTGCGTCAAACATTGGCTTCTAAGATTTTAGAACTAGAAAAAGATAGCTTGTACAACAAGTATATAGATAAGGTAGGTACGGTGATGACTGCCGAGGTTTACCAAATCTGGAAAAAGGAGATGTTGTTGCTAGATGATGAAGGAAACGAGTTGTTGCTTCCTAAGACTGAGCAGATACCGAGCGACTTCTATCGCAAAGGCGAAGCGGCACGTGCCGTAGTAGCAAGGGTAGATAACCGCAACAACAACCCCAAAATTATTTTGAGCCGTACATCGCCCATGTTCTTGGAGCGCCTTTTCGAAATGGAGGTGCCTGAGATTAATGATGGGTTGATTACCATCAAAAAAGTAGCCCGCATACCTGGCGAACGTGCCAAAATAGCTGTTGAATCATACGATGATCGTATTGATCCAGTAGGTGCTTGTGTGGGTGTAAAAGGATCTCGTATACAAGGTATTGTACGCGAATTGCGCAACGAAAATATTGATGTCATTAACTATACATCTAACATTCAGTTGTTTATTCAACGTGCTTTGAGCCCTGCAAAAATCTCTTCAATCAAATTGAACGAAGAGGAGAAGAAGGCCGAAGTGTTCTTAAAACCAGAAGAGGTATCTCTGGCCATTGGTAAGGGCGGTATGAATATTAAGCTAGCGAGTATGCTTACTGAATATACCATTGATGTATTCCGCGAGTTGGATGAAAACGCAATGACAGAGGATATCTACTTGGACGAATTCAAAGATGAAATTGACGAGTGGGTTATCAATGCTATCAAGGGCATCGGATTGGATACAGCCAAGGCTGTAATCACTGCTCCGCGTGAGATGTTGATTGAGAAAGCGGATCTTGAAGAGAGCACGGTAGATGACGTGTTGAAAGTGTTAAGAGCTGAATTTGAGGAGTAATCTCTTCACCTAACGGCTCGTGTTAAAAATTAAAAAGCGAGTATGACGATTAGACTGAGCAAAGTAACAAGAGATTTAAATGTAGGAAAAACAACGGTAGTTGAGTTCTTGCAGAAGAAGGGATATACCCTAGAGGCAAATCCTAATGCAATAATTACCGATGAACAATATGCTGTGCTTGTGAAGGAGTTCAGCAAAGATAAGAACTTGAAAGAGGCTTCTGGCCGTCAGAGCAAGGAGCGTCAAAAACCAGTTGCTGCACCCAAAAGTGTAGAGAAACTTCCGGTAGAGGAGGTGGTTAAAACAGAGGTGCCCGAAGAGGTGCGCCCTAAATTTAAGCCAGTAGGTAAAATTGACCTAGATAGCATAAATAAACGTCCAGCAGCCAAGAAGGCCGAAACTACTCCTGCTCCTGTTGAAGCGAAAGTAGAGCCTGTAAAAGAGACAGTAGCTGTAGTACAACCGGTGAAAGAGGTGAAGCCTGTTGTAGAAACTGTAGCACCTGTTATTCAAAAGCCAGTCGAGAAAGTTGTTGAGAAACCGATTGTAGAAGCACCTCAACAAGCAGCTCCTCAAAAAGCGGAAATTCACATAGATAAAAAAGAGGTGAAAGAGACACCTCAGCCCATTGCCATGCAAAAAGAAACCCCAGAAACAGTGTCGACTCAGGAAGGTGAAGAGAACGGCGTATTTAAGATTCGTCCTACAGAGTTTAAATCCACCATTAATGTAGTAGGTCAAATTGACTTAACTACATTGAATCAGTCTACTCGTCCGAAAAAGAAATCGAAAGAGGAACGCAAAAAAGAGCGTGACGATAAAGATAAACAACGTACTGACCAACGCAAACCTGCCGGTGCTGCTGGTGCAAACCAAGCGGGTGCGGAGAAGAAAAAACGTACACGTATTGGTACAGAGCGTGTAGATATTAATGCAGCTGGTAACAACGGTGCTCCAGGTGCTAACCGTAATAACGGTGGTGGATACAACAACCGTAATAACAACGGTGCTGCTGGTAATGGTCAACAAGGTGGCGGCGGATACAACCGTCCTGCTGGTGGTGGCCAACAAGGTGGTGGCGGATACAACCGTCCTGCTGGTGGTGGCCAACAAGGTGGTGGCGGATACAACCGTCCTGCTGGTGGTGGTCAACAAGGTGGTGGTGGATACAACCGTCCTGCTGGTGGTGGTCAACAAGGTGGTGGAAACCGCTTCAACAATAACAACCGCAACGACCGCTTTGCTAGACCCGTTGTAAAAGCTGAGGTGAGCGAAGAGGATGTAGCAAAACAAGTTAAAGAGACGCTTGCCCGTTTAACTAACAAGACGAAGAACAAAGGAGCGAAGTATCGTAAAGAGAAACGTGAGAATGTAATGAACCGTCAGATGGAGATGGACGAAAGAGAGTTGGAAAAAGGACGTATCCTTCAACTTACTGAGTTCGTAACAGCGAGCGAGTTGGCTAGCATGATGGATGTATCAGTTAACCAAATTATTGGTACTTGTATGAGTATCGGTATGATGGTTTCTATTAACCAACGTCTAGATGCAGAGACTATTAACTTGGTAGCCGAAGAATTTGGTTATAAAACAGAATATGTAAGTGCCGAAGTATCGCAAGCTATCGTAGAGGAAGAGGATTCTGAAGACGATTTGTTGCCACGTGCACCAATCGTAACCGTAATGGGTCACGTTGACCACGGTAAAACGTCACTTCTTGACTACGTGCGTAAAGCAAATGTAATTGCAGGTGAAGCAGGGGGTATTACTCAGCACATCGGTGCATACAATGTACAATTGGAAGACAGTCGTCGTATTACATTCCTTGATACTCCAGGTCACGAGGCCTTTACAGCGATGCGTGCGCGTGGTGCGAAAGTTACCGATATCGCCATCATCATTGTAGCAGCCGACGATAACGTGATGCCACAAACTAAAGAGGCTATTAACCACGCTATGGCAGCGGGTGTACCTATTGTGTTTGCTATTAATAAGGTAGATAAGGCACACGCTAATCCGGATAAGATTCGTGAAGAACTAGCCGCTATGAACTACTTGGTAGAAGAGTGGGGTGGTAAGTACCAATGTCAAGAGATCTCGGCAAAACAAGGTACAGGTGTAAAAGAGTTGCTTGAAAAAGTATTGCTTGAAGCCGAAATGTTGGAATTGAAAGCTAACCCAGATCGTAAGGCAGCCGGTTCGGTTATTGAGTCTACGCTTGATAAAGGACGTGGTTATGTAGCGACTATCTTGGTATCGAATGGTACCTTGAAAATGGGTGATATTGTGCTAGCAGGTACTTCATACGGTCGTGTGAAAGCGATGTTTAATGAGCGTAACCAACGCATTACAGCTGCTGGACCTGCTGAACCAGTATTGATTCTTGGTTTGAATGGTGCTCCTGCAGCCGGTGACTCATTCCACGTAATTGAGACTGAACAAGAGGCACGCGAAATTACGAGCAAACGTGAGCAGTTGCAACGTGAGCAAGGATTACGTACACACAAAATCTTGACACTTGATGAGGTAGGCCGTCGTCTAGCATTGGGTGACTTCCACGAACTGAACGTTATTGTGAAGGGTGACGTGGATGGTTCGGTAGAGGCATTGAGCGATTCGTTAATCAAGCTTTCTACAGAGCAAGTTCAAGTAAATGTAATCCACAAAGGTGTGGGTCAGATTTCAGAATCAGACGTTACATTGGCTGCTGCATCAAATGCTATTATGGTAGGTTTCCAAGTACGTCCTTCTACTGCTGCAGGCAGACTGGCTGAGCAAGAGGGTGTAGATATCCGTAAGTACTCAGTAATCTACGATGCTATCGAAGAGGTAAAAGCTGCTATGGAGGGTCTATTGGCACCGACAGTGAAAGAGCAAGTAACGGCTAATATCGAAGTTCGCGAAGTGTTTAACATTACTAAGGTGGGTCTCGTAGCAGGTGCTTGGGTGAAATCGGGTAAAGCGAAACGTAGCGACAAAGCACGTATCATTCGTGATGGTATTGTAGTCTTTACAGGTTCGTTGAATGCGTTGAAACGCTTTAAAGATGATGTGAAAGAGGTGGGTACTAACTTTGAGTGTGGTATCAGCTTGACTAACTGCAACGATATTAAAGTGGGCGATATTATTGAAACTTACGAAGAGTTTGAAGTAAAGCAAACGTTGTAAGAACGTACACTATAGATCTAGGTGGGGGTGTGTTAAAAGCTCCTTATAACTGACATTGCCCCCGTTACAACCACTGTAGCGGGGGTAATTTATTCACAAGGGAGCTCTTAATGAACTCCCTTTTTTTATTCTTTTTAAATTGTAAACATGCCAGCTATCGATATTGTTATTCTAGTGATTGTGGGCGCTGGGCTTATTGAAGGGCTTAGAAAGGGATTTATTCGTCAATTGGCGGCCACCCTAGGAGTAGTAGTAGGCTTATTGGTAGCCCGCTCGCTCTATGCAGCGGTAGCCAAACAGGCAACTCCGCTATTGGGCACCTCTAGCGAAATTACAGAACTACTTGCCTTTGTGGTTATTTGGGGAGCAGTCCCCGTAGCCATCACCTCTATCTCATCGCTTCTAGCCAGGGTACTTAAAACAGTACAATTGGGATGGCTAGACGCTTGGTTAGGAGGTATTTTAGGGGCACTAAAATATATATGTTTACTTAGTATTGTGGCTTACGGAATTGACCACTTTAAATTAAAGTATGATTTCATAAGTGATACTAAGAAACGTGAATCAAAATTTTACTATCCAATAAAAGAGATATCTTCGCTCTATGTTCCGATAGTAAAAGATGTAACTAAACAATTAACGAAATAGTATATGCAAGAAGAACCCAATAAATATGTAAAGGAGCTGACGCAGGAGAAGTACAAATATGGCTTCACTACCGATGTTCAGACAGATATCATCGAAAAGGGGTTGAATGAGGAGGTAATCCGACTTATTTCGGGCAAGAAGAATGAGCCCGAATGGATGTTGGAGTTTCGCCTAAAGGCATACCGTCATTGGTTGACCCTCGAAATGCCTACATGGGCTCATTTAGATATTCCCGAAATAGATTATCAAGCCATCTCTTATTATGCCGACCCTACCAAGAAAAAGGAGGGACCCAAGAGCATGGATGAAGTAGATCCTGAATTGATTAAAACATTCAATAAACTAGGTATTCCTTTGCACGAACAGCGCCAGCTAAGTGGTATGGCGGTGGATGTAGTGATGGACTCGGTCTCTGTAAAAACTACCTTTAAAGAGACGCTTATGGAGAAGGGTATTATCTTCTGCTCCTTTAGCGAAGCGGTACACGAACACCCCGATTTGGTACAGAAGTACATGGGGTCGGTGGTAGGTTATCGTGATAACTTCTTTGCAGCACTCAACTCGGCGGTCTTTAGTGACGGTTCGTTTGTTTATATCCCCAAAGGGGTGCGCTGCCCTATGGAGCTATCAACCTATTTCCGTATCAATGCAGCCAATACAGGTCAGTTTGAACGTACCTTGATTGTGGCCGACGATGATAGCTACGTATCTTACTTAGAGGGATGTACGGCTCCACAACGTGATGAGAATCAACTTCACGCAGCCATTGTAGAGATTATTGTGCACGACCGTGCCGAAGTTAAATACTCTACGGTGCAAAACTGGTATCCGGGTGATGCCAATGGTGTGGGAGGTATCTATAATTTTGTAACCAAACGGGGTCACTGCAAAGGGGTGGATAGCAAATTAAGCTGGACTCAGGTAGAGACAGGTTCGGCAGTAACGTGGAAATATCCTAGCTGCATTTTGAGTGGCGATAACTCCATTTCGGAGTTTTACTCGGTGGCAGTAACCAACAACTACCAACAGGCCGATACAGGTACTAAGATGATTCACTTAGGTAAGAATACGCGTAGTACCATTGTAAGTAAAGGTATCAGTGCGGGTAAGAGTCAAAACTCCTACCGTGGATTGGTACGTGTAGCCGAGAAGGCGGAGAATGCACGTAACTACAGTCAGTGTGACTCGTTGTTACTGGGTAGTAACTGTGGAGCACACACCTTCCCTTACATGGATATTCACAATGACAGTGCCATTGTAGAGCACGAGGCTACCACCAGCAAGATTAGCGAAGATCAACTCTTCTATTGCAACCAACGGGGTATTCCTACGGAAGATGCCATTGGGCTTATTGTGAATGGTTATGCCAAAGAGGTAATCAATAAACTGCCCATGGAGTTTGCAGTAGAGGCACAAAAGCTTCTAGCTATCTCATTAGAGGGAAGTGTAGGATAATTTAAAAAAGAAGTAAGAGTATGTTAGAGATAAAAGATTTACATGCCAATATCAATGGCAAAGAGATATTAAAAGGAATTAACCTGACTATCGGTAAGGGTGAGGTACATGCTATCATGGGCCCTAACGGATCGGGTAAGAGTACGTTGTCTTCTGTGTTAGTAGGAAACCCTGCTTTCGAAGTAACAAAGGGTTCTGTAACGCTAGATGGTAAAGATGTATTGGAGTTAAGCCCCGAAGATCGTAGCCACGAAGGAATGTTCTTATCTTTCCAATATCCTGTAGAGATTCCAGGTGTAAGCATGGTTAACTTTATGCGTTCGGCGGTGAATGAGAAGCGTAAATACGAAGGTAAAGAGCCATTGAATGCGAGTGAGTTCTTAAAGTTAATGCGCGAAAAACGTGCCGTGGTAGAGTTGGATAACAAATTGGCTAACCGTTCGGTAAACGAAGGTTTCTCGGGAGGTGAGAAGAAGCGCAACGAGATTTTCCAAATGGCTATGCTAGAGCCTAAATTGAGCATCCTAGATGAGACCGATTCTGGTTTGGATATCGATGCATTGCGCATTGTAGCCGAAGGGGTGAACAAACTTAAAACTTCAGAAACTAGCTGCATTGTGATTACCCACTACCAACGTTTGTTGGATTACATTAAGCCCGATGTGGTGCACGTACTTTACAAAGGACGTATTGTGAAAACAGCAGGTCCTGAGTTGGCCCTCGAGCTAGAAGAGCGTGGATACGATTGGATCAAAGCAGAATTAGGAGAGTAAGCGTATGAGAGCCGAACAACAATATATTGATCTCTATACCCAGTGTGAGGGGATGATTGCTCAGCACAGTGCAGCTGTTTTAAATGCACCCCGTGCCGAGGCATTCAGCCATTTCCAACAACTGGGCTTTCCTACACGGAAACTAGAGAAGTACAAGTATACCGATATTCAAAAGATGTTTGAACCTGACTTTGGGTTGAACTTAAATCGATTGGATATTCCGGTCAATCCGTATGAGGTGTTCAAGTGTGATGTACCCAACATGAGTACGGCACTTTACTTTGTACAGAATGATCAGTTCTACAACAAGGCACTTCCTAATGTAGAGCTTCCAGAGGGAGTTTTGCTGGGCAGCTTGAAGGAGTTAGCGCAAGAGCATCCCCAGTTGGTAGCGAAATATTATGGTAAATTGGCAGATAGCTCTAAAGATGGAGTGACTGCTTTTAATACTACTTTTGCACAAGATGGCTTGTTGCTTTATGTACCCAAAGGAGTGGTGGTTGAGAAGCCTATTCAGTTGGTGAACATTCTGCGTGCCGATGTCAACTTTATGGTGAACCGCCGGGTATTGATTATCTTGGAGGATCGTGCTGAGGCTCGTCTGTTGGTGTGTGACCACGCCATGGATGAGGTAAACTTCTTGGCTACGCAAGTGATTGAGGTATTTGTAGGCGATGGTGCACTCTTTGATCTTTATGAACTGGAAGAGACTCATACAGCTACTACCCGCATTAGTAATCTTTACGTAAGTCAGCAAGCCAATAGTAATGTGTTACTAAATGGAATGACGTTGCATAACGGTACCACACGTAATACGACCGAGGTGGTATTACACGGTCCTGGTGCTGAGGTAAGTTTGTGTGGTATGGCCATTGCCGATAAAAAAGAGCAGATAGATAACCACACTACTATTGAACACTTAGCGAGTGACTGCAACAGCCGTGAACTCTTTAAGTATGTACTCGATGATGAGTCGGTAGGTGCCTTTACGGGTAGGGTAGTGGTGCATCCAGGTGCACAACGTACTAGCTCGCAACAAACTAACCGCAACATTTGTGTGACTAAAAAGGCACACATGTATACACAACCCCAATTAGAGATCTATGCCGATGATGTAAAGTGTTCGCACGGAGCTACGGTAGGGCAGTTGGATGAGAAGGCACTCTTCTACATGCAGCAGCGTGGTATCGGCCTGAAAGAGGCAAGATTGCTCTTGATGTTTGCTTTTGTGAACGAGGTGATTGATACCATCCGCTTAGAGCCATTAAAAGATCGTCTTCACCTATTGGTAGAGAAACGCTTCCGTGGTGAGTTAAACAAGTGTCAAGGTTGTGCCATCTGTAAATAAAAGGCTATGTATAATCTAGAACAAATACGTCATGACTTCCCTATCTTAGGTAGGGAGGTTCATGGCAAACCCCTTATCTACCTCGATAATGGGGCCACGACACAGAAACCACGCAGCGTGGTAGAGGCCATAGCCGAGGAGTATTACTCGGTCAATGCCAATGTGCATCGTGGGGTGCACTTCTTATCACAGCAGGCTACCGAGTTGCACGAAGCTTCGCGCGAAACGGTACGTCGCTTCTTGAATGCACGCTATACCCATGAGATAATCTTTACACGTGGTACTACCGAAAGCATCAACTTGGTTGCTTCTTCGTTTGCAGAGAGCCAAATGAAAGCGGGTGATGAGGTGATTATCTCTACCATGGAACACCACAGCAACATTGTACCTTGGCAGTTACAAGCAGCCAAGCGAGGTATTGCTATTAAGGTAATTCCGATGAATGACCGTGGCGAGCTTCTGCTAGAGGAGTACAAAGCACTCTTTAGTGAGCGTACCAAATTGGTCAGTGTAATGCAGGTAAGTAATGTGTTAGGAACCATTAATCCGGTAAAGGAGATGATTAAGATAGCGCATGCTGCAGGTGTACCTGTCTTGGTAGATGGGGCACAAAGTGTACCACATAGTTTGGTGGATGTACAAGCGCTTGATGCTGATTTCTTTGCCTTTAGCGCACATAAAATTTATGGTCCTACAGGAGTAGGGGTCCTTTATGGCAAAGAGGAGTGGTTAAACAAACTTCCACCTTATCAAGGGGGAGGGGAGATGATTCAAACGGTTAGTTTTGAGAAGACCACTTTTAATGAATTACCCTATAAGTTTGAGGCAGGTACACCCGATTACATTGGCACCACTGCCTTAGCCAAAGCACTCGATTATGTGACTGCATTGGGCATGGATAAGATTGCTGCACACGAGCATGCTTTAACTCAATATGCTACCAAGCATTTGAAAGAGATAGAGGGGATGCGTATTTTTGGTGAGGCGCAAGAGAAAAGCAGTGTTATCTCTTTCTTGGTGGGCGATATTCACCACCTCGATTTAGGTACATTGTTGGATCGCTTAGGTATTGCTGTACGTACGGGTCACCACTGTGCACAACCCTTAATGAGTCGCCTTGGTATAGAGGGTACGGTACGTGCATCGTTTGGTCTCTACAATACCTTTGAGGAGATTGATGCACTAGTAGCAGGTATAGAACGCGTTCGTAAGATGTTCTAAACAACTTCTAAAGCTGTTCGGAATATGTTTAATGCTGCTGCTTATCAGACACTAAATAATGAGTAATTCCCATGACTCACTGCTTACAGCAGGTAGAGTGGTGGGAATTACTGTTTTTTGAGAATGCCTCTTTTCTTTTGTTTACTCATTCAGTAAGTTCAGCATCTAGGAGTAGATTGACTTCTTTTATAACGAACAAAAGAGGGTAACTAAAAAGGGTACACTAAAGTCAACCACAAAGCCATGAAAGAGAGATACTACCACCAACTCTTCACCAGCTGTGCGAGTGATAATGGGTAGGGTAGTGTCCATGGTGGTGGCTCCTCCAGCCGAGATGGGAGCAAGCCTTCCAAACCAGCGTACCAAGAGGGGCGCAGCTAATAAGGTAATAATCTCGCGTAGAATATTGGATAGTAGAGCAATGGTTCCCAACTCTACCCCGCGGTATTCGGTGATGAAGATGCTAGATAGGGAGTAGTACCCAAACCCTGATCCTACAGCTAAGCAGTCGGTCAATGAGCGTTGTGTCAGAAATAGGCTAACTACGGCACAGCCTGCCAGGGTACCTAGGATGGTCATTACCGGCAAGAGCATGAGCCGTGGGTTTAATGCACGAAAGTTGCGCAGCGTTTGTGGATTATTACCCACACTAATTCCTACACAGCACATGAGTGCGCAGAGCACATAGTAGCTCACTCCACTTTGGCCCAGATCAGAAGGAATCCAATGGTTATAACCACACAAGCATCCCAGTAGAAAGAAACCAATAATGATAAGACTTCCTTTCATCGTTTATCCTCCTTTTCTCCTTTGTTGACTACACGCCACAATCCCCAGGCAGCTATTACACTGCCCAGCAAGGCAGCTAGGGTAATGAGTAGAGTCTCTTGTCCGATGGTAAAGATACCTTGGATAACCTGTTCGTTTCCACCTGCTTCGATGCCCAGTAGAAAGAGTAGTGTCCAGACTAGTAGTGTGATGACTTTGTGTATAAAAGCAGCTTGGTGCTTTCGAAAAAGATAGCCTAGTCCCATGCCCGTAAGCATAATTGCAATGATAACAAACATAATTAATCGCTTTGATTGGCAAAGGTACACGCTACGATTGGGTTATCGGTTATGGTTTGTGAATAAAATCTAGTATTCGGTAAAAAAGGAAAGAATCGTTTCTACAATTTAACTCACTGAATCGACATTTTTGTGTAAGTTTGTACCCATTATGTTACTACCCTATTTACACAAAAATACGATAGAGGCTGGCTGTGATGAGGCTGGTCGTGGTTGTTTGGCAGGTGCTGTTTATGCTGCTGCTGTGATTCTTCCTGCTGGTTTTGAGCATGATTGGTTGAATGATTCTAAAAAGTTAACTGATCGCCAACGTTATGAACTTCGCGAAGTGATTGAACGCGAAGCTCTGGTCTGGGCAGTAGGAGTGGTTACTCCAGCTGAAATTGATGAAATAAATATTCTCAACGCCTCTTTTCTGGCCATGCACCGGGCAGTAGAGCAGCTATCGGTTGTTCCCCAACATCTCTTGATTGATGGCAATCGTTTCAACCCCTATCCCGACATTCCTCATACCACCGTGATAAAAGGAGATGGAAAGTATCTTTCGATTGCTGCTGCCTCTATACTAGCCAAGACCTATCGTGATGACTATATGGAGGAGCTTCACCAAGAGTTTCCTCACTATGATTGGAAGGGAAATAAGGGGTATCCTACCATCAAACACCGTGCTGCTATAGCAGCACATGGTGTAACTCCTTACCACCGCCTTACATTTAAACTGTTGAAAGAGAACAAGCAGCTTGAAATTCCTTTCTAGATAACTCTCCATTGAGCTAAGCAGAAGTGATAATTTACTTAGCCTCTTCCCTGTAAGGGAGGATTACCCAGAAAGTAGATCCTTTTCCTACCTCAGAAGTCAGATGAATCTCTCCGTGCATGGCCTCGACTATTGCCTTACAGATAGCTAGTCCTAGGCCTGTTCCTTGTACAAAGGAATTAACTTTTTCAAATCGTTCGAAGATACGTTCTTGGTTCTCTGGGGCAATTCCAATACCAGTATCAGTAACCCAGATACGTAGCTCCTCTGTACTACATCTATAGCCAATGGTTATACTCCCTTTCGAGCTATTTTTAAGGGCATTGCTAGTTAGGTTATTGAGTAGTTGAATAATTCGTGTTGAGTCTAAGTTTATACTATACTCTTCTTGGGGATAATCTAGTATCAGTTTTAGCTCTTTTTTATCTTCAAAGCGGGGCTGAATAGAGGTTGCAAATTGATTGAGTAACTCTTTGGGGTTAAAATAGTGGTAGTTCATCTCTACCACTCCTGCCTCTATTTTGGATAGATCTAATATATCATCAATTAATTGTAGCAATAAATTATTGTTTGTATTGATGATATTCACAAAGAGTTCGCGCTCTTCGGGCGATTCTGCATATTGCAAGAGGTTACTAAATCCTATAATAGCATTGAGGGGAGTTCGAATTTCATGACTCATATTGGCCAGGAAAGCCGATTTTAGTTTATCCGATTGTTCTGCTTTTTCTTTCTCACTATTTAATCTAAACTGAATATCTTTGAGTTCTGTTATATCTCGAATCATACCGGCATAGGATTTTATCTTATTATTTTCATTTGTATGGGCTGTACCGTGAATTATGTAATATTTAATTTTCCCAGTAGGGTGTAAATAAGCTTGTTCAAATGTAAGTGTTGACTCTTTTGCTTCCTTTAGAGAGGTTACTTTATGAGTTAGTATCTCTCTGTCTTGCGGTAGAAGGCGAGTTAAGTACTCCTCTGAACTGATGCAATCTTTTACCTCATGGGTACCATTGAAAATGGTTATTTTATCTGTCTTAAGATTGTACTCCCACAAATAGATGTCTCCAAAGAGCAATATATTTTCAATCTGATGTACCTGCTTAACGATCTCTTCCGTATTCTTATTTACCTGTTTTTTAAGTAATCTAACAAATAGTAGTAGTATGGCTGCTACGATGCCCAGTGCTATGGCTATTGCATAGAATAGTGCTACTCTTTCTTTATTTTCATTATTCTCCAACCATTTATAGCTTAATTCTTTGTAGATACCCTCTTTTTTCACAACCGCAAAAGCATAACTGATTCGGTTCATAATCTCTTCGTCTTTTCCTGCAAAGCAATTGGGTATCTGTGGTAAATTAATATCCGAGAATATTAAATCTTTAATCCCATATCGGTAGATAATGGATCTTGCCATTTTATCATCGCAAAGTACTATTCCATCTTTGATGGTGGGGAGTAGTCGCAATGCATCGCTTACTCTCTCTACATCAATTATTTTGACCTCTTTCTCTTCTGCTAAAATATCGTGATAAAGATCACTGTTCTGTACAATGATGGTTCGGTTTATGAGCTCCTTTTTCTTTCGAATAGGTAGGCTATTTTTATAGGTAATAGCATTAGGGTGTGTATAGCTGTGAATAGGTCCGTAGGTAAAGAGTGATTCCCGCCTTTTGGTGTAAGCTAGGCTGGTAATAATATCTACTTCTCCTTTTAGAAACTCTTGGTATACATTGTGCCAGGTATTTAATTCTATTTTATAGGGTATCTCTAATTGAGCCATAATGGCATGTATTAATTCTATGGTAAATCCATCGGGCTCTCCTCTCTCATTCAAAAACTCGTAAGGGGGGAAATCGGAATCACCCTTAAAAATAAGGGTGTCTTTTCTTAATGGGCTATGGGAGTCTGAACCAATCACCTTTTGGGTAAAAGGATTTATGAGGCTAATGACTAGCATAAAGGCTTTGAATAGTAACTGTTTCATGAATTGGACTTTTTATTAAGATTACAACACGACTCTTTCCTTTTTTCTTCCTGAAAAGGCTCTTTTTTTTAGTAAAGATGAGTTTTTCTGTTAACAGGCTCTTTTTCATTTTACTAATTCTTGGATTTAGAGGGGGTAGTTTGTAGTAATCGTTTCTTTTTTCTTTAGGTTTGAGTGGTAATTTTAAATTTCTTTCATAGAGAATCTTAAAAAAAACTTTGTGTTAATCTAATTATTTCTATTTTTGCATTGGTTTTACTTATTTTATTGAATTGAAGAGTCTTTTTTAACTGTAATACTCTTTCGGGAATTCTATTAGCGAGTAGAAGTATCCTTTTTATAGCACGAGTACTTTATGTTTTTTACATATAGTTGTTTTTATTATCAACACATTTAAAGAAAAAATTATGACCAAAAAATTAGCTATGCTGCTTTTAAGTAGCACGCTACTCCTATCCTGTCAAGAGAATGAGGAGGCAGTATCGAACCCGCTAGCTTCGCGTATGTTGCTTAGTATCCACCACGATGGTTCCTCGTTTTCAACTGATTTAGAAAATGTGACTTCTTTGCTCTACGATGGTGAAGAATTAACCAAGAAATCGGCTCACCTCTCTCCTGACTCCGAAGGATATTACGCTATTGCTACAGACAAAGCGAAAGCCGACAAACTTCTTTTAGTGGCAGGTAATCACTCATTAAGTGGTGATGAGGCTCACTTCGATTACACTACCCTGCAAAATGAAACGACTCCAGCGGTAGATTTCGTTATTACCTTTCCTCAAATGTATTATACGGGTGAGCGTAAGCTAAGTTCTTTAGAGAGTGCTATTCTAGAGCTAGGGTTAACTCGATCGCTTGCTCGGCTCGATTTTAAAAAGTTAACGCAGTTAGATGTTACGATTGATTCGTGTGTGGTGACCAATTTGGTAGATAAATCTTATTGGTTGCCCGGCAATGAAATGCCTATTGAAGGAGCTACCTATCGCACACTCTCATTGAAAGCCGATGCATTTACCCATTTAGAGAGTGGTATTGAGGGAGTTGCCTACTTTTATGAGTCAAATGGTATGGCTCCACAAGTAACCATCTATACCCAGATTAATGGCATTAAAAACAAACTTTATGTAACGCTTCCTGCTCAGATAGAGCGTAATAAGCGATACGAGATTGGCATTAATAGCAATGGAGCAGTTCTATTTACTAAACTCGAGGTGCTCCCTTGGGAAGAGGGGGGAAATACCGAAGCCAAACCCGAAAATTTCACGGTAAAGATTGATATAGAACATTCCAATTTTCCTTCAGGAGTATTGGCTAGTGCTACACAGGATACACTCTATATCCGTCCAAGATTTAGTGGTACCTTCTTATTGGCACTTGATGCACCGACTGAGACAGAAGTGAAATTAGAGAATTCTCAAATGGTGGTTAAACCAGTAACGACTGCTCGTAATAGTTATACAGGTAACTTATTTGAGTTGTCTGTTGATATGAATGATATCAATCGTCCTACTGCATCGACTTATCTCTATGTAAAGGCCAAAACAGAATCGCAATATTATGGCAAGCATTTAGTCATTGTAAGAGAGGGGTATCGTACCCAATTTGAAGAGATAGCCATTACAACTGGAAAAAACAATGTAATCTATCCTGACTATGTGGATGGTGATTTAGCCACTATAAACGCTACTTACCCCATTGCTTCGGTGACTACTACATCGGCCGATGAACAGTTTAACTGGGTGCGTGCGCAAGAAACAGAAGCAGGTTACTTATTGGAGGGTGCATTTAAACCCAATGACCTAGAGGCCAAGGGGCAAGATCAAACAACTTTGGTGCAGGTGCTTTACCAAGATGGAGTTGAAGAAGATTTTGTCTTAACACGTAAACGTAATTCAATTCCAGTTATTACACAAGGAGGGCTCTATTGGGCTAAATTCAACATGCGTGGTAACTCGAAGAACTATGCCGATCAAATTGGTTTTGATCGTGATATCCCTCGCAATGAATTATATGACTATCTTAAAACCTGCTCGGATGAAGAATTTGCCTATTATGTAGGAGCAGAGTATCGTGGAACAAGTACGCAGGGTTTATATCTAAAGAGAGATCCATTGAGCGAAACCCCCGCATTGCTTTACGAAGGGTATAGCGCTATTCCTGATGGACAAATTAGTAACGGTGCTGCCGATGCTCATTGCCCAGCAGGTTACCAGATGCCTTCATTAACTGAATGGCAAAAAATTTACTATACAGGTGGGCAGATGACTATCCCCAATTCAGGAGCTACCAATCCTTTCAATTCATCGGGTATATCGCCAGCTGCTTCAAATCAAAACAGCACTTCTAGCAGTGATAATAACCGTTTTCAGATGCATAGACATACACGCGACTCTGTAGTTGTAGATGGTGTAGCTTTGAAAAATGTGAGTATCTTTAAATTGGTTGATATCCGTTTTTATGCAGGTGAGGAGATGGTGTTCCTTGGCTTTGGTAACCAAAGTTCGGCTACTACTATTACGTGGGGTCAACCTGTATACCCCGTTGTGACCACAGGGCCAAGCCATTTTGTCTTTAACTTTAACAGCAACCGAACTAGTTACGGTAATCTAAGTGGTGCAGGAGTACATACCCGTGTGATTCGTTGTGTGAAATCGCCTACTAATTACATTATTGATTAAATAGAAGTAGCCGTATGAGATTTACCAAACGAATGACTCGCAGCTATTTATATGTAGCTGTTAGTCTCCTAGTTCTCCTCTTTACAGGGTGTAGAGCTGAGTTGGCTCAGGAGTTAATGAGCGATCAACTATACTTTCGATTGAATGTAGCCAACAGTACCCTTAGTCGTAGTCGTGCCCTTCCTTCGTTGGAGGTACGTTATCAAATAGCCGATGAAAAAGGAACGATTCTGCAAGAGATTCAATCCGATTATCATGCTAATCAAACCACGATTGTGATTGAACCCCTTCCGTTAGGAAGTTATACCCTTTATGTATTGGCTTACGATAGAGCACTTCAATCTGAGGGACTTCGTATCAATGAATCGATAGCAACGATCAGCGATACTTGGTTTGAATTTGAAGGGAGAGAAGTACCCATATTGTTGCAAGACCAGCTTTATTACACTGCTACCCCTTTTACAGTGACTAATGAACTTGAGATGCATCAAACGGTGCATTTGGGATATGTATTGGCAGGTGTTGATGTAAACCGTCAAAGTAGTTCACTCTATTTGCAAAATTCCATCCAGAAAATAGAATTAGAGATAGACCAGGAGGCTCACTTCTATAGTGGTATGTCGGTAGCAGGTCAATACGAAGGCTCGGCAACAGTAGCAGCTACTGCACACTCTTTTTTAAGCAATCATGGCTATTACTTGATGCCACAACAGGGCAATGAGGCTGTAACTACTACCTTCTTAGTGGCTACAGAAAACCATTGGGGCGAGAAGTATCAACTGCGTGTAGCTGCCCAGATTCCTTATCAAGGAGGGGTAAAAGAGCAAGTGTCATTGGATTTATCAGCTCATCCCGATGCGCAATCGGGTATGCTTTACATAACAGAAAGCTACTACAACCAAGCGGATAGAGGCCTTATTTTTCAGGATGATGAGCATCATTCTATTTATGCCAATGCCAATGAGCGTTCGTTTCGAATTAATAAGTTGTTGCAAGTAACTGGTAATACCGATTTGTCACTTCACACTCGTTTCTATTCGGTACGTCCTACTGCTGGTGTCTCTATTTGGTCTTCGAAGAAGAAGTATGGGGAGCGTGTATTGCTAGCCTATTATGATACTATTCCTGCTTGGTGTGATGCTCGATTTGAGATTCCCACCATCGATGGGAAACAGCAATTTGTGATGGAATCCAAAGAACGAGTGGAGTTAACAACCAGTGAGATTGCTGAGTTGCTCACTTCAGAGCTTGAGATAGAGTGTGAGGATGAATATTGGAATATGCTACAGCAGATTCGGGCTACTTGGAATATCTATTTTCATCTTTATGGAGCTGATCCTACCCAATCCAATGGAGGACCAGCCGGTAACTGGCGAGGCATTCGTCCCGTACATGTACGCGAAGGAGTGGCTCTTATGACCAATATAGCTTATATGTTATCAGTTCCAGGTTACCCTGAATTGTTGGACACCTATCAGGGGCAAATTTGGGGAAATGGGGGTGTAGATGATATTCTGGATGTAAGTACCATTATACCTCGATTACTGTCACATGAGAATTTCCGTATGGGCTTATGTGGTGGTGTATATGGTTTAGGAGGTGGAGCTACCTTAGGATTACACCAGGGTTCCTATTTTAATCACTACCGGGCACCCTCTTCATCGGCCAATACCATTTTTCACGAAATGGGACACTGCATGGGATATGGTCATGGTAGTGGAATGACGTATGGCCCTTGGGCTGCCATGTCATCTACCTATTATGTAGAGAATATTCAGCTACTACCTGTGTATAGTTCAACCTTGCTTGATTCTAATTCTAACCCCAATCGTTATTAATTAGCAACGATTTAGATTTGCTCCATGCAATGGCATGGAGCACTACTTCTAAACTTTAAAGACAAAGTACATGAAATATATTTTACTATTCCTATCTAGTTGGTTGGGATTAACTGCCTGTACCCAACAAGAGGAGCTTTTGGCTGGAGACAACTATTCTACCCAGCTGCTTGAGTCTCCTTATCAGGTTAATGTACAGTGGGCATCGCCGTTCAGTGCAGAGCTTGATTCTTGTGTTATTACTACAATTGCCCATCAGCCTCACATGCTTCCTACATCCTTTACCGTAGTAGGCTCTTCGTTGCAATTTGGTGATGAGCATGTAGCTACCTTGTTTGAGAGTAGTGAGTGTTACGAAGCTATTCGTTGCGCTTTCTACTTATCTACTTCAGCAGGTTCACAAAGCTATGTAACTTCTATAACTGAGCCTATGCAGTCGCATACAGCCTATACTTTTGTATTGAACCAGCTCGATAGTGAATGGCTACTTTCACTTTCAGTAACTCCTTGGCAGGAGGGAGGGATCCTTGTTACTGGACCTGATGCTTTTCAGTATAAACTTGATGTAGTACAATCGCAATTGCCTGAATATGTGCGGATAAGTGCTACAAAGGATACTCTTTATCTACCTGCATGTCAGAGTGAACTTCTCATCAGTTTGACTGCTCAGATTGAGGCGGGTTGGATGTTGCAGGGAACCCCCTTGACTATGAAACGTGTGGAGGGAATGGATTATCTGGCTAATCAATTTCGCATAACTCTACCTGCAAAGTCGTTGGGAGATCAAAAGAGCGTAAGTACCCTCTTTTTTGGTGAGCGTGGTAGTAATGAATTTTCTGAGAATCCTTTGGTGATAGTTCAAGAGCCTTTGCGTATTGAGCTGTTAGATAATCAAGCTGTTACGGTTGGAAATAGCGTAAGTTACACAACTTATATAGATGGTACATTAGCTTCTGTAAAAGAGGGGTACAGCGTACAATCGTATACCATTGATTCTGATTCGCAAGATGACTATGAGTGGATTGTTATGCAGCGTAAAGGTGCTAACTTTACCATAGAGGGTGGATTTAAGCCCAATGATAGCGGAGCATACGGCCAATCTCAAACTAGCCACATCACTGTAGAATACAGTGATGGCGTAGAAGAGCATTATGCATTTACGCGTCGCCGATATGCCCTACCTGTTGTTAAGTTTGGCAATCATTACTGGAGTAAGTTTAATATGCGTGGTAATTCAAAAGGATACGATGATCAGATTGGCTTTGACATGGATAGGGCCGATATGTGGGGATATCTGAAAGATTGCTATGGAGCCTCCTTTATAGCTTATGCAGGAAGTCAATATTGTGGGACCAATCCAGAAGGCTTAGATATGTATAAGAATCTACAGGGTACACTGACTTACTATGGATACCCCTATGCATTTGAGGGGAGTAGTATCAACGATATTCAGTCCCATACCCATTGCCCTCCTGGCTATCAGGTTCCTACGCAGCAAGAGATGCAAGAGTTGATTGGTGGTTCAGTAGTTCATCTAACTCCTCTATTGCCTAAAGAGAGTGATCAAAATGGATTTCTTGTAAATAAGAAGCGTTATACAGTAGAGCGCTATCGCCGCTCAAATGTTACGCATGCTGGAGTTACTCTGTATGACCTCTATCATCTTAAAATAACAAATTTGCAGGGTGAAGAACTGGTGTTACATGGGATGGGTTACCAATCCGAAAATAATGTAATTAACTATGGCTATTGGTTGTTTGCAGCTGTTAGTTCGGGTAAAGACCAGGCTGGTTTTAATAATCCTCGTAACAACTTTTATATGCAAGGGCACTCCGGTCAAAAAACGGTATCGGTGCGCTGTGTTAAAACGCCTGTAAACTATGTAATAGATTAATTAACCTATTATAAGTGAACCAAATTCCCTGAAAGGAGTTGATAAAGAGGTCGGTATAGCTTTGAGGCTATAACCGACCTCTCTCTGTAATACCTCGAACTGCTTTATCACTTTTTGCAGGATGAATCGAAATAATTCCCTGAACTTTTTTGTACCTTTGTGGCACTAATTCTCAAATAAAAACTTTAAACAAAATAAGGATATGAGTAAAAAAGCCCTTTTAATGATTCTAGATGGCTGGGGAATAGGCAGCCATGGAAAGAACGATGTTATTTTCAATACAGCTACCCCTTACTGGGATTACCTAACCTCTACATACCCCAACTCTCAACTACTGGCTAGTGGCGAAGATGTGGGTTTACCTAATGGACAGATGGGTAACTCGGAAGTAGGTCACTTGAATATTGGTGCTGGACGTGTATTGTACCAAGATTTGGTAAAGATTAACCGTGCTTGTGCTGATAACTCTATCCTTCAAAACCCCGGCATTGTATCTGCATTTAGCTATGCCAAAGAGAATGGCAAGAAGGTACACCTATTGGGATTGACTTCGAATGGTGGTGTACATAGCTCTATGGATCACTTGTTCAAACTTTGCGAAATTGCCAAAGAATATGGTATTAGCAACACCTTTGTACACTGCTTTATGGATGGCCGTGATACAGATCCTAAAAGTGGTAAAGGGTTCATTGAACAACTTACTGCACACTGTGCAGCTACTGGTACCCACATTGGTTCTATTATAGGTCGTTACTTTGCCATGGATCGCGACAAACGTTGGGAGCGTGTAAAAGAGGCGTATGATGTAATGGTAAATGGAGTAGGTGCGCCTGCTACTGATATGGTGGCTGCTATGCAAGCATCGTATGAAGCTGGTGTAACCGATGAGTTTATCAAACCCATAGTGAACAGTGCTGTTGATGCTAAAATTAGCGAAGGTGACGTGGTTATCTTCTTTAACTACCGTAATGACCGTGCTAAAGAGTTGACACAAGTGTTGACGCAACAAGATTTCCCAGAGAATGGCATGAGCATTGTCCCAGGGCTTCAGTTCTACTGTATGACTCCTTACGATTCATCATTCAAAGGGGTACACATCTTGTTTGACAAAGACAATGTACAAAATACGTTGGGCGAATACCTAGCTGCAGCTGGTAAAACTCAACTTCACATAGCCGAGACTGAGAAGTATGCACACGTAACTTTCTTCTTCAACGGTGGTCGTGAAACTCCTTATGAAGGTGAAGAACGTATCCTTGTAGCTTCTCCCAAAGTAGCTACGTACGATTTACAACCCGAGATGAGCGCTTACGAAGTAAAAGAGAAGTTGGTAGAAGCTATTGCTACTGAGAAGTTCGATTTCGTAGTCGTAAACTACGCAAATGGCGATATGGTAGGTCACACTGGTGTATACAGTGCTATTGAGAAAGCGGTAATAGCAGTTGATAACTGCGTAAAAGATACCGTTGAGGCTGCCAAAGCACACGGTTACGAAGTGATTATCATTGCCGATCACGGGAATGCCGATAACGCTTTAAATGCAGATGGTAGTGCAAATACAGCTCATTCATTGAATCCAGTTCCTTGTGTATATGTAACTGAAAACAAAGCAGCAACCGTACAAAATGGTATCTTGGCCGATGTAGCCCCAACTATCCTTCAGATTTTAGGTATGGAAGTACCTGCTGAGATGACGGGTAAAATTTTGATTAAATAAGAGACTATTTACAACGAATCATAAGCAAGAGAGAGAGGGTGTGTACTTGGTTCACACCCTCTTTTCTGTAATGCTAAACCAATAACGAAAAGAGAAAAGAATATGATACAGATAGATGATGTGGTAGTTTCGCTCGATGTAATTCGCGAGAAATTTATTTGCAATCTCGATGCTTGTAAGGGCATCTGCTGCATTGAAGGTGACGCTGGTGCACCCGTAGAAGAGGAAGAGGTGGCTAAACTTGAAGAGGTGCTACCCGTAATATGGGACCAACTTTCGCCTGCTGCCAAAGCAGTTATTAACAAGCAAGGAGTTGTTTATACCGACGAAGAGGGCGATTTAGTAACCTCTATTGTGAATAATAAAGATTGTGTATTTACTTGTTACGACGAGCGTGGTTACTGTTATTGTGCCATCGAAAAGGCTTATCGCGAGGGTAAGGTTGATTTTTACAAGCCTATCTCATGCCATTTATACCCTATCCGTGTAGGTGATTATGGACCCTATAAAGCTGTTAACTACCACTGCTGGGACATCTGCAAAGCAGCCGTATTATTTGGTCAGAAAGAGAATGTACCTGTTTATAAGTTCTTAAAGGAGCCATTAGTACGCAAGTTTGGTGCCGTATGGTATGATGAGTTGGAGAACGTGGCCGAAGAGTTGAAAGAGCAGGGCTTGGTTCAGTAGTAGGTGTTGTAGGCCTTTATTAGGGGTAGAGGTAACCATTTATATAGAAGATATCGCTCTATAAACAGACTTATCTAGTTTGTTTATAGAGCGATATCTTCTATGGATTATAGCCCTTTTTATATGCTGAGTTACTTTTAAGCGCTCTCTATTAGTAGGTAAGCCTATTTAGTAAACAACCGAACTTAGCTCATATTTATTTCCTTTTACACTGCTTAAGTAAGCTTTCGCTGAGCCAAAGTTAAGGTATAGATCTAAACGTACAGGAAGGTGATTCTTATCGTCTGTAACATAAAATGTAATTACCTCTTTCTCTTTTCCATCAGGATATTCTACCAATGAAAAGACGAGTGTTCGGTATTTTATTCCATGTTCAACCGTTGTTACTTGCTTTCCTCTGTATATAAGTGTTTGCTCTTCTACTTCTCTGCCAGTAGCCATGAGAAACTTTATTTTTTCTCCCTTTTTGTAATTTTCTGGTTCGAATGAACGTGCTCGCATTAATATACTTAGCATATCATAAACACACTCTTCGTGTTCGGTCTTTTTTAGTATCACTTCACCTTCTCGATAGGTGCGTTTTTGATCAACTACAACTTTGTTTTTTTTATAGTTAAACCAAGTCTCATCTACGGTGTATCGTTTTCCCTCTTCGGCTCCTTTGCGGTAGTAGAGTGGTTCAAGCTTGCTAGTAGTTACGGTGGTAACAGTATCACGCATCTTAAAGAAAAAATCGACTTTCTTATTGCTAACCGATAGGAGTGTACTGCGGTAACAAGGTTGCTGCTTATAGGTAATAGCTTCCATCTTAAGGTGTGCTGTACCTGCATCTACCCATACAAACTTCCAGTTGAACTTTAAGTTGTATACCAACTCTTCGCCCGCCTGTATCGCTTCGTTCTTAATGGCGCATTGTGCAGTTGCTACCATGCAACTTAGCCATGTGAAAATCAGTAAACTAATTAGTTTTTTCATTCTCTTCCTAGTCGTTGTGCGCGTTCTCTATTTCTATCTTTTATTTTCTTCTCTTCTTCGGGCTTTTGCTTCTTTATTTCATCCAGCTTTTGCTTGTCTAAAGGTATGCTATGAATATTCCAAGTTTCATCGAATTCAAAGTTGGCTTTCATCTCCCACACTTTAGGTAGGTAGAAAACCTCTTCGGGTTGTTTCTTGTTGTCGTAATTTCCGCTGTCCCATACTCCATTGTTATTGCTATCTATAAAGAGTCGCACATAGTATTTAGTACTTGGATTCAAGAAATAGAAATCGGCTGTTCCAGTGGGTGTTACCTTCTCTTGACGCAATATCTTTCCTGAACTATCAATTAATTCAACAATGGCGGTTTCCTCTTTTTTTACACCTACAATGTTTAGTAACAGTGTGCCATAATCTTCTAAAGATTTAATCTTTAGTATCTGTTTTACCTTATCGGTATGTAGTCCATAGAGTCCTTGAATAGCTGCCGAGTCAATGGTTAATTGGTATTCGTTCGTAGGTGTCCACTCTGCTAGCAATTGGTAGGTTCTTGGCGTTACAGAGTCCTCTTGTAGCAAGAAGGGTACCTCTTTCCAGAGGGTGTCTACTTTCAATTCTAACTTGAAGGCTGCTGTATCCATTGTCGTAATAGGTTCTTCGAAAGAGAAGATTATATTCCGATTTAAGTCCATGCTGCTAGGTGCATCTATCTTCATCGCTAAGAAAGGAGTGGGGTCTGCTTTTAATTCCTCCTCCTTCTTTCTTCTTTTTTTACTCTCTTTCTCCTTTTCTTCGGCTGCTTTTTGTGCCAATCTTTCACGTTGTTCGCGATTTATTTTGTTGGCTAGTATCAGAGTGTCTCTTTTACCCACTAACTGATTCAACGTATCGGTGTAGAGGTAATCTAGTTGTACCATCAAGGTATCCATTTGGTAGACCAATGAATCCTTTATCCAGTAGCAGATGGAGTCATTGCGTGGAGTTGTTTCAATGATAAATGCCTCCTTCTCGTCAAAATTGAGTCCCTTTAATGTGGGTAGGGTATCGGATTTGGCACTAAATGTTAGAATAAAGTGGTTCTCCTTATCTCGCTCACTTCTAGAGAGGTATTGACGTTCATTTTCTGCCTTAAAGGCACGTAGTAGTAGATCGTTGGGTAGGTATTTGGTATAACCTACTGCCTGAATGGTGTCAATGGTTGTACTATCTTTCCACAACGTATCTTGGCGCATAGCAGCCTCTAATGTAGGTATAACAATCGAATCACTATAGGCTATAGTCTCTGTTTTTGAGTCGTATAAGTAGTTTTGGTTGCCATCCAAGAGGGCATAGATGCGGTATTTTCCAGGGGCTATGCCGCGAATGGTGAATTGGCCACGGCTATCGGTACGCGAAACCCTATCAAAGGGTTTAGTGGTGAAGGCAGAGTCATTTAAATCGGCATGAAGTCCTATAGGAATGTTTTTGATGGCCTCTAAGTCTCTAGCATTTAGGACGGTTCCCGATACCTGTAATGTATCAATCACTGCACCTGTAGAGAAGGTAAATGAGAAATTATTCAGTGGATTGCCTTCGTTATTATCCACTATAGCATCGGCAAAATCAATCGTATAGGTGGTATTTTCTTTAAGTGAGTCAATAAAGGTTATCAACACACGCTTTCCACTAGCTTTAATGTCTGGTTGATCCATTTGTGGTGGAGAGATGATAATCTTTTCGGCTGCTTTTTCTAACTTAATAAATTCATCAAACTCAATGACTATCTTAGGATTCTTATTGTTTGTAGCAAAAGGCATGGGTGTACTATGTACAAACTTGGGGGGATCCTCGTCATAAGGTCCACCGTCGGGTTGCCCCATACTAGCGCATGAGTATACAAGAATGGTTAATAATACCAGTAAGAGAGCTTGATGTTTTTTCCAGTTCATTTTTTTCTATTTGTTCAGGCTTAGCAGTTCATCTATATAGTCGCGTACATTGCTTAATCTAGGTACCTTGTGTTGTCCTCCTAGCTTCCCTTTCTCTTTTAACCAATCGTGAAAGAGTGCTTTTCGGGCTATCACTACCTCTAGCGGTTGCAAGGTAAGGTTTTTATAGCGCTTGGCTTCATAATCGGAGTTAATTTCTTGCAACGAATGGTCTAAAATGGTACTAAATTTCTCTAAGGAGCTTGGCTCTTTTTCAAATTCAATTAACCATTGGTGTCTACATTTGGCTGCTGCATCCATAAATACGGGTGCCGCTGTGTAGTCAATGATTTGTGCACCTGTCTCTGCACACGCTTTAGCTAGTCCCTTTTCGGCATTGTCTATCATCAGTTCTTCTCCAAAGGCATTGATAAAGTGTTTGGTACGTCCTGTAATGACAAATTTATAGGGATGTTTACTGGTGAATTTTACCGTGTCACCAATTAGGTATCGCCACAATCCTCCCGAGGTGCTAATAACCAATGCATAGTTTTTATTAAGCTCTACATCTATTAGTTGTAGGGTAGAGGGGTGCTCTTTATCAATCTCTTCCATGGGGATGAATTCAAAGAATACCCCGTAATCAATCATTAAGAGCATGGCTGGATCTTGTAAATCATTTTGCAATCCAAAGAATCCTTCGCTCGCATTATAGGTCTCCATATAATGCATTTTATCACTTTTAATCAAGCTCTTGTACTGTTCTCGATAGGGTGTAAAAGCTACTCCTCCATGAAAGAATACCTCTAGATTGGGCCAAACCTCGTTTAACTGATTTACCCCCTTTATCTCCATGACTCGCTTAATAACCGCTAGCATCCACGAGGGAACCCCCGATATATTGGTTATGTTTCGGTGTATAGTAGCGTGAGCAATTCTTTCCATCTTCTCCTCAAAATCACTTAAGAGGGCAATCTCTTTTTCTGGAGTGCGAATGAGGTTGATAAGAGGGCTCACATTCTCGATTAGTATGGCCGATAAATCGCCGACTAAACTATTCTTTAAGTTATAGTTGGGTGTATGGCTTCCCCCTAGGATCAATCCTTTTCCTGAGAAGAACTTGCTTTGGGGATTGGCTTGTAGGTAGAGTGCTACGGCATCTTTCCCTCCTCTATAGTGGGTGTCGCATAGAATTTGTTTACTTACTGGTATAAATTTGCTTTTGTCATTGGTTGTTCCTGACGATTTAGCGAACCAATTCACGTTACCAGCACATAAAATATCCTTCTCGCCCTGTCTCATGCGCTCTATGTAAGGCTTAACATCGTCGTAGGTCTGTATAGGCACTCGTTGTTGAAATTCCTGATAGCTTTTAATATCGCTGTATCTATAGTTTTTCCCCCACTCTGTCTCTGCAGCCTCTTTCAGCAAGCGAGTGAACACCTTGCTTTGTATCGCTTCTGTTTGGTTATTGTATCGAGCAAGTGCTTGTTGTCTATGTTTGAAGAATGTGTGAATTAATATTGTTGGATCCATCTTATTTTCAGGTCTTCTTATGTAACTTACCAATTAAACATACAAAAATAGCCTTATTCTTTGGTATAATAGGCTATTTACCCTCCTTTTTACGCTTTTAACGTAGCACCAGCTGGAAATCGACTGATGCAAACCACTTTTTATACATCCAAGTGGCCCCAATGTAGATAGCTACTGCTGTAATCCAGCCAGCTAATACATCGATAAAGTAATGTGCTTGTATATAGACAGTAGCACAGCATAGTAATACATAGAATGGGGCCATGCAGTAGCACATTATTTTATTGACACGATAGGCCATAATCATCAGGATGGTAGTAATGCCTACATGCGAACTTGGGAAGGCGGCTGTAGGGCGTTCGCCTACCTCTTGCGAAGCCTCTACTAAATTGTAAAAGAAACCATGGTCATAGCCTGGTGCAGGTAGTAATATATCATTATTGTTAAAATAATTACCTATGGCGACAAAGTTTTGAGCCATTACATTATCCATACCAATGGCAGGAAAATAGAATTGTGGGCCAGCTACAGGTATGAGGATGTAGATAAAATAGTAGATAAAGAAGGAGGTTACAATAACAAATGAGGCCTTTTCGAACCACTCAAATCGGAATAAAAAGTAATATATAGCGACTAAACCAATGAGTGGATAGTAAGCAAAGTAACCCATGTTAAAGGGCTCACTGAACCATACCGAGGGGAGTGCCTCACTAAAAGTGACCGAAGGTTGTGATTGAAAGAGAAACTGTTCGGCAGTAGCAAACAGGTGGTCTAGATTAGGAAAGAGTCTGTTGAACTCAAATGTATCGGGATACCAGTAGGCTAAAAAAGCCATCTGTACAGCCATTCGGATAAAGGCTGTCATTTTACAGGGGTATAACTGGTAGAGGTAAATTAATGCAAAGGTGATTAATGCTATGCCGACACGTTCCAGTAACATGACGTCTGGATGGCTCATGCGATCGTATAATGCAAAGACCATCAATGTGGTAATAAAGTTGTAAATTAAGCTAATGCTTTCTACTGCAAAGAGTCCTTTAACGCTCTCTACCCGTTTGAATAAGTTTAAATCCATCTGTTCTTTTTATACCAAGCAATGCTCTCTTTTACTCCATCTTCCAACATATAATTAGGCTTATAGCCTAGTTCGTTGGTGAGCGGGGTTATGTCGCATTGCCAGTTTCGTTGTTTCATTATTTTATATTTGTCACGATTGAGTGTGCTTGTTTTACCAGCCCAACTCGCTATCTTTTCTGTCACGATAGAGATGGCTTTTAAAATAAAAAGCGGACAGGTTATGTGTGCTACCCACGAAACGTTAAGCTCTTTTTGAAGCAAATCAGCAAAAGCACGGCTGGAGTAGTTCTTGCCATCGCTTACCAGATAGGTTTTGCCTGTTACCCCTTTTTGAATAGCCAGATAGACAGCTTGCACCAAATCTTTTACATAAACAAATGTGATGAGTTGTTGTTTATAACCCACCGAAAAATCGAGGTGCTGTTGAACCGATTTGGCCATTAGGAAGTAATCCTTCTCTCGCGGTCCATATACCCCTGTGGGGCGAAAAATTACGAGTGGTAAGTTGGGTTGTGCCTGTAAGTACTGCTCTGCTTTCCACTTGCTTCTTCCATAGGCTGTATTGGGTTGTGGTAGATCATGCACAGTAATGGGTGTATGACTGTTCTCCTTTATTGCTCCTACCACACTGAGTGAACTGATAAAGATAAACTGTTCGGGAACCATATTGAGTGCTTGGAGTGCCTCTACCAAATGGCAGGTTGCATAGAGATTTCCTTGATTAAACTCCTCTTCGTTTCTAGCTTTGGTAGCTCCTGCACAGTGAATGATGTAGTCCCATTTACCCTCTTTCTCCTTGTGCATACGTAGTTGCTCAGTTAGCTCCTCTCTTATTGCTAAGTTAAGTGTCACAAATTGAATTCGCTTTTGGTCTAAGTAGGTACGACTGCTGCTGTGGCGCATACCTGCCCACACCTCCATGCCTTGTTCTAGGCCTCCTTCTGCTAAAAAACTGCCAATAAATCCACTGGCACCTGTTACTAAGACTTTCTTAACCATTGCTTTTTCCCTTTTGTTTAACCGCAAGTTAGGTACAAAGATATAACATAAAAAAAGAACTTTTGCCCAATATTCTTAACAACTTGAAAATAAGTTATCTTTTGATACTGCCTTTTATCATGTGGAGAGGATAAACTCTTTTTTATGAACTTGGCTCTAAATTGGAACTATTTCTTTCTGCTCATGTTAATAATTAATGGGTAATTGCATTGTTCTTTTTAAAATAATGCTTACTTTGTATCAGATATCTAAAATAATAAACGACCTCAATTATGGCTAAGAAAAAAGAGAAAAAAGGGGGTAAACGGATGAAGAAAGGCCAATTGGCTGCACTTATTGTCGATTACTTTTACTCCAGAACCAATGAAACAGTTAGCCTAAAGCAACTATTTCACGGCTTAAAAATAACTACACACCCACTTAAAATGCTGGCAGCCGATATTGTTATCGAAATGCTTGAGGAGGGATTTCTACAAGAAGTTGAAAAGGGACAGTTCAAGTTGAATGATCAAGGACAAATTCTGACAGGAATTTTCCAACGAAAAAGCAATGGAAAGAACTTCCTCCTACCTGCAGAGGGGGGAGAGCCCATCTTTATAGCCGAGCGCAATGCGGCCCATGCCATGAATAATGATAAAGTGAAAGTGGCACTTTACGCCAAACGAAAGCAAAAAGAGCTAGAAGGTGAAGTGATAGAGATTATAGAGCGCGCCGATGACACCTTTGTAGGAACACTTAAGGTGGAGAAATCGTACGCTTTCTTACTTACAGAGAATCGTACTTTAGCAAATGATATATTTATTCCCCGCGAAAGACTCAAAGGTGGTCAAACTGGCGATAAAGCGGTGGTGAAAATTGTAGAGTGGCCACAGAATGCCAAGAACCCTATAGGGCAGGTGATCGATATTTTAGGGCAAGCTGGTGAGAATACCACTGAAATGCATGCTATATTGGCCGAATTTGGTTTGCCTTATGTATATCCAGAGGCTGTAGAGAAGGCTGCCGATAAGATATCGGAAGTTATTACCGAAGAGGACTATGCTGCACGCGAAGACTTTAGAGGGGTAACTACCTTTACCATCGATCCCAAGGATGCGAAGGACTTTGATGACGCACTCTCTATCCGTCTGTTGAAACCCGGATTGTGGGAAGTGGGTGTCCATATAGCCGACGTAACGCACTATGTGCAAGAGAAGAGTATTATTTACGAAGAGGCAGCAAAACGGGCTACATCGGTTTACTTGGTAGACCGTACCATCCCTATGCTACCCGAACGGTTGTGTAACTTTATCTGCTCGCTTCGTCCACACGAAGAGAAGTTGGCCTACTCTGCTATCTTCGATATTAACGAGCATGCCGAGGTAAAGGATGTACGCATTGTACACACCGTTATTAACAGCGATCGCCGTTTTACCTACGAAGAGGCACAAGAGATTATTGAAGGAGCCGAAGGCGACTATAAAGAGGATATTCTCACGCTAAATAGGTTGGCGCAACAGCTTCGTACCAAAAGACTAGGAGCAGGGGCTATTAACTTTGATAGAATAGAGGTGAAATTTGAGATAGACGAAACGGGTAAACCACTAAGCGTTTACTTTAAAGAGTCTCAAGAAGCACATAAGTTGGTAGAAGAGTTTATGCTATTGGCCAATCGTACGGTAGCCGAAAAGATTGGCAAGGTAGCTGCTGGTCGCAAACCCAAAGTATTCCCTTACCGTATTCACGACCTACCCGATCCCGAGAAATTGGAGAACTTGAGTGCTTTCGTTAACCGTTTTGGTTACAAAATACGTACCTCGGGTAGCAAAGTAGAGGTTTCTAAGTCAATCAATAAATTGCTTAGTGACATTAAGGATAAGAAAGAGGAGAACTTGATTGAGACTGTTTCGTTGCGTGCTATGCAAAAAGCGCGTTACTCAGTGCACAATATTGGGCACTACGGTTTGGCATTTGAGCACTATACCCACTTTACTTCGCCCATTCGTCGTTTTCCCGATATGTTAGTACACCGTTTGTTGACTAAGTATATAGAGGAGGGTGGACGCAGTGTTACTGAGGAGAAATACGAGGCTTTGTGTGAACACAGCTCTACCATGGAGCAAATAGCGGCCAATGCTGAGCGTGCTTCGACTAAATACAAACAGGTAGAATACATGAAAGAGCGCCTAGGACAAGAGTTCGATGGAGTGATTTCGGGAGTAACCGAGTGGGGTATTTATGTAGAGGTAAATGAGAATAAGTGCGAAGGAATGATTCCAATGCGCGATTTGGGTGATGACTACTATGACTTTGATGAAAAGAACTATTGTGTTGTAGGACGTCGTTATCATAAAAAATATAGCTTGGGCGATCCTATACGTATTCAGGTGGCTCGTGCTAACTTGGAGCGTAAGCAATTAGACTTTACCCTGGTCGAAGAGTAATATATTCTTCAGCCTCTCTCTACTTGTTAGAAGCAAGTGGGAGAGAGCTCTCCTTACAGAGTCAAATTATAACGAAATAAGCCCCTATCAGTTCAACAATTGATAGGGGCTTACTTCGTTATAGTTTGACTCTCTATTAGCTTTTTGTTTGATTGCTGGTGAGTAGCCTGTTACTTTGTGTTGATTACACAAACTTCTCTCCCAGTTTTATCTTAATATCGTTTACATACTTCCGTATGGCCATTTCATTCTCTTTTTTGCATATAAGTAGTGAGTTCCCGGATGAGGCTACCAAGTACCCGTCTAGGTCGTCTACCACAATAAGCATCTCCTTATCGCCTGCTATAATGTTGTTTGTAGCGTTGTAGCATAACGTCTTGGCATGCATTAATACATTTTGATTTTCATCTTTGGGAAGTGTTTCGTATAAAGAGTTCCAAGTACCTAAGTCGGCCCACCCAAAGTCGCACAGTTGTACCGATACATTCTCTGCCTTCTCCATAATGCCGTAGTCAATTGATATGTTGGGGCAAGCAGCAAATGCTTTCTCTGGCCCTTCGAGCTTGTAGAGTACATCGGGCATAATTTCATGAAAGGCTTTTAGAATGGTATTCACATTCCACAAGAAGATACCCGAGTTCCAATAAAACTCATCACTTTGTACAAAGACTTCGGCAAATTCTAGTTGTGGTTTTTCGATAAAGGTTTTTGCTTTAAAGAATCCCTTCTCTTGCTGTTCGTCAATCTGTATGTATCCATATCCGGTTTCAGGACGATTGGGCTTGATACCGAGTGTAAGTAGTTGATCTGACTTTTCTACAAATGCCAATCCTTTTATGATTGATTCTTTAAACTCCTCCTCTTTTAGGATTAGATGATCGGCTGGTGCCACTACAATATTGGCATCCGGATTTATTTGCTTAATATAACAGGATGCTTGAGCAATGGAAGGGGCTGTGTTTTTGCGCGCCTCCTCAACAATGATTTGGGCATCACTTAACTCGGGCAATTGCTCTTTGAGTAGCTCCTTATAACTTGCTTGTGTAGTAACATAAATGTTTTGTTGTGGAATAATCTTTTTGTAGCGCTCGTAAGTTTGTTGTATCAGTGTTTGACCTGTTCCAAAGAAGTCTAAGAACTGTTTGGGCAGGTTGGTGCGGCTAAATGGCCAGAATCGACTGCCTATTCCTCCGCCCATGATAATGCAGAAATGATTATGGTTGTTCATTGCTTGTTTTTGGTTTTAAAGTTTCTGCTAATATAAGGGTTATTTTCGTTCCTAACCACCCTTTTTCGACTTAAAAGGGGCAAATATCACTTTTTTTGAAAAAAAACTTCGGAATAGTTTGCAGGTATGAAATAAAGTGATACCTTTGCACTCGCAATCGGGAAACAAACGATGATTACATCGAGAAACAGAAAGATGCCCAGATGGCGGAATCGGTAGACGCGCTGGTCTCAAACACCAGTGGATTTGTTTCCATCCCGGTTCGACCCCGGGTCTGGGTACCACTAGAAAGTGCTAATAGCTTTTAAAGCTGTTAGCACTTTTTTTATGTTCGCCCAGCATGGGTGATAACTCTAGGGTGTAAGTCGGCTCACCTGCAAAAGCTGTGGGATTGGGTTGTTTTTGGGCTCACCTGCAAAAAGTTGATTTGAGTCGAAATGCCTCTATTATTCATTTTTCTTATTTTACTTTCTTGCTGAAAACTCTTGTTGTAGCCATAGTTTCATTACTGGATCAGCCAAGAGAGTCTGTTTGCTTTCGGTCTCGATAAGCTCCTTTTTTATGAGGGCACGTTTAACAGTAGTTACATTGGCGGACGAACCTAACTGATATTTCTGTAGAATTTCGGCAGAGGTAAATTCACTATGTACTCCATTGATTAGCGCACGGAGGAAATTCATCTGATAGGCAGAGAGATTCTCGGTCTGTTTCTCAAATAGTGGCGTGTTTTGGTCTATTAAGTCTTGGTGCGCCTCTGCAAAATCTTGCTCGGTGGCAGTATGCTCGGTATGAATCCATAGCAACCACGCTAATTGCTGAACGTATGACGAATGATTATCGACTGCTGTACAAACCTTTTCTGCTAACTCTTTAGATACTGATTTGCCACTGCTCTCGAAGCGTTCACAGATATAGGGAACCCAATCGGCAGTAGATATTTTGGGAAGATAGACCGCATCGCCAAATTTATAGAATGGCAAACTCTTCTTCTCAAACAGCTCGTTCATAAGGTGTTTTTTACTACCGAACAAACAGTATGAAACAGATTGCTGGAGCTGCCAGATAGTGCGCAATCGTTTTTGGAATGTTTTAGAGTCCTTAAAATCTGCTATTTGCTGAAATTCATCGATACAGATAACAATGCTAATTCCTTTCTTCTGGGCAATCTGTTCGGGAAGTTGTAGTATTTCGTCTATATCGTTGCTCTTCGTGTTCAACTCCAGTGACATAGAAAAGTCAGACATCGGATCTGCCCCAATCGTAAATTTGGGACTAATGCGAGAGAGAAATATTTTGGCATTCTCCATTAGTTCATCAAATTTTGACGAGGTCTGTTTAAGAACTGCCGAAGCAAAAGCATCGTAAAATTCTTTGTCGGTACGGCAAGAGAATATATCCAGGTAGACGATTTTTAGCTTGTCGGACTGTGCAAGTCTGCAAACTTTCTTAACCAATGAGGTCTTTCCCCATCTTCGTGGGGATATAAGAACTGTGTTTACTCCGTGCGTAAAGTTGGAGACTAGTCGTGCAGTCTCCTTTTCTCTATCGGTGAAGTTATCGCCCGAAGCGGCTACTCCAAATATAAATGGCTTATTATTCATGGTTGTAATCTATTTAGCTTTTCGCAAAGTTAAGTAACAACTTTATTAGTAACAACTTTATTACTAACAAAGTTATTACTAACAAAGTTATTACTAATAATGAGTGTTTTGTTAAACTTGTGGCTTTAATTACCTCCGCAGTGCGGGCGTAATTAAAGTCACAGTGCAGACACAATCTTTGCTTCAACAAAGGAACGAGCTCTTTTTGCATTTGCTGATCAAGATTTCGGTAACGTGAAATGAGTAAAGTATTACGCTCTTTTCCCCCAATTTTAGTTCTCTGAATTTTGGTTTCAGTTGGTGTAATGTATTGTCAGTCAGCTTGTATGGCTGAAAGTAAACAATCTAAACATTTATGGCTTCTCCAGAAAATAGGCATGAAGGCTCTATTGGTGAATAGGCTTGATTAGTAAAAAAGCCCCATTCCATCGAAGTCACTCATTTTTTTGTGCTGAAGTTTTAACCGAGCCACCTAGGTGGCACACCCGCGCCACCTAGGTGGCTCGGTTAAGAGATAAGGATGCGATGAGCTGATTACTAGGTCGTTTGTAGATAAGTAACTAGGCGAATTTTGTTTTTCCTGAAGAGAAAGAGGTGGTGGATCCTAACTATGGGTTGGGTAGCTGGTAAATGGCAGCTCAATTTAGATTGAAGTTACGGTGAAGGATAGGTGAAGGATAGGTGAAGGATGTAGGGGCTATCCTTCACCGTAACTGATTGAATAGCAGCGAGTGTGAAGGATTGAAGGATAAAAATGAATTTAAATTGTAGTAGGAGGGCGTTAGTAGTTCAGCCAAACCTTAAGCGCCCCTATCTTCTCTCTGCTTACTGTAATAACCGACTTGGCAGCAGGCGTTACCGATATGCACATCTTTTGATTAAAATAGGGCTCTATTTTATGGATTGAATGGATGCCTACAATAAACTGCCGGTTGGCACGAAAAAAAAGATTCGGGTCCAACTCTTCGATCAATTTCTCGAGTGGTAAATCAATAATTTGTTCCTTGCCTTTGTGAGTTACGGCTGTGGTTATCTTGTTTTCGGAGTAGAAATAGGCAATTTCTTCTACTTGTAGCAGGGTATATTTATCTACTCCAAGAATTAAAAAGCGGGTACGGTATTGTTTCTGTGGTGATGGCTTTATGCTCTCTAAGATATTAGTGAGGTAGAGCTCTTGCACCATCGTATTTCGTTGGAGTGAGGTTTCGTATTTTTCGAATGCCTCTATGAGCCGCTCCTCGTGTACTGGTTTAAGTATGTAATCGATACTATTTACTCTAAAGGCTTCAATGGCATACTCGTCATAGGCGGTGGTAAAAATAATGGTCGATGTGGGGCGTGCTTTCTCTAGAAAGTCAAAGGAATTGCCGTCTGATAGTTGGATGTCTAGCAGGATAAGGTGGGGATGTGCGTGGGTTGCAAACCACTCGGTAGACTCTTCTATACTACCAGGTAAGAGGTTTACGTTCCATTCGGGGCGTATGCGCTCTACTATACTCTTTAGCAGTCTGGCAGCAGGCTTTTCGTCTTCAATGATGACAACTGATATTTTATTCATGGTGTATGGGTACTTTTACAATAAATAGCTTCTCTCTCTTTGCTATCTCTATGGCTTTGCCCATTTTGAGCAGGCAGCGATTGGAGAGGTTTTCAAGCCCTGTTCCTGTTTTCTTCGAAGGTTTGGGTTGGGTAAGGGTGTTGCTTACCACCAAATAATTTCCCTCTAAATAGATGCTAATATTGATAGGGTGACTTTCTGAGATTACATTGTGTTTAAATACATTCTCTATAAGGAGTTGCAAGGTGAGCGGGGGAATTTCTGCTTCGTATTCACTCAGAGGCACCTGGCACTCCACAGAGATGTATTCGCCTATGCGTACTTGGTGCAGGAAAACGTAGGCTCTCATAAAGGCAATCTCTTTTTCGATGTGAATAAGCTCTTTCTCTTGGCATTGCAGTACGTAGCGATAGGCATCCGATAGGTTGCGTGTAAAAAGAACTGCATTGGAAGGGTCGTACTCTATCTCGGCTATGAGCGTATTTAGGTTATTAAAGAGGAAGTGAGGGTTGAGTTGCCGCTGTAAGGCTGTATAGTTTGCCTTGTCATTCTCCTTTTGTAGCCGTGCTGCCTCTTGTTGGATTTTTAGGTTTTGTATAATCGATTGGTTAACCATTAAGAGTGCTACAATAATAAGTTCGAGTAGCCAGAGCAGAGTCAATACTCTTCCGCCTCCGTTGGGGAAGCTAAAGGGATGGGCTATGCCTACCAGTAGCTTAGCTAGGACCAATAGTCCGTAATTGGCGGTGAGTAGGAGGGTGGCTACGCAGCTATATAGCAGTAGCATTTTCCATCGCTGCATCATGTAGCCGCTTATCCACTGGCTTAGGCGGATGATTAGGAAGCCCATGCCATTAAAAGCGGCAATAAAGAAAAGATATCCCCATGCAAACTCATGCAGTAGGGTTGTATCTGCCGCTTTTAGGTTGGTAGAATTGGCCAGTAGTAGATAGGCCAATACTCCGAGTGTAGAGAAGAGGAGTATGTAGTTGGGTAGTTGGGTTCTCTTTTTGATCACAATGAAAAGGATTTAAACTGTTTAGGTAGATTAAAACAACGATTTACTTCCTACAAATATGCCTCTTTTATTTTAAAATTAGCTTTTTGTTTCAACTTAAGTGGCTGTTTGGCTTGTACCAACTCCTCTGGATGCTCCTCGATGAGCTGTGTAACTGCGCTTTTATTCGGCTTCTTGCGGTTGATACCCATTCCATGCTTTTGTCCATTCGGCCACATAGAGTTGTACAGTTAGTTTGGCTTGTACGTAGTTTATTTGTGCTGACTGTTTGTATACTTGTGCGTCTATCACCTCTACAATGGAGGTGTTTCCTTCGTTGTATCGCTCTATGGCTTTTTGCTCATTTTCTTCTGCTTTCTCGAGTGAATTTTGGGTTAGCTCTACTCGTTGTATAGCTTGAGATAGGTTGAGTTCGGCCTGTTGAGCCTCTAATGTTATGGTATCTTCTACCTTGTTTAAGTGGTGGTGTGCTGCCTCTACCCGATTTTTATAGGCACGCTTGTCGCTGTGTCGCTTGCCCCAATGAAAGATGGGTACCGATAATTTGGCGTAGAGTGCATAATTAGGGTCTAAATCTCTTTTAAAGTTGTAGCCAGGTGAGGTGTAGCTCCCCTCTGCACCCATATAGAGTTGAGGCTTGTACTTGGAGTCGTTGATTTTGAGTGTATGCTGCTCGAGCTTTATCTGGTCGTAAGCTAGGCGAATCTCTGCTCTGCTTTCAAGGTTGCCTCTATGGAGTGATTCTCGATGAACAGTGGGGCTTACTACCTCGGCCACATTGACCGTTTGTTGCAACTCTATGCCGACTAGGGAGTTGAGTGCCATTCCATGGGTTTGAGCTTGGCTTTGGGCTCGGAGTAGTTGATAGTGAGAATCATTTAATTTGACTTCAACCATCAGCAGATCTTGAGGATTGGTTATTCCTACCTCCACGCGTTCGGCCACTATAGCTCTTAGCTTTGCTATGGATTGATAGAAGTTTGCATAAATGGTAGTGAGCTCTATGCTGGCTACTGTATTCCAATATTGTACATCGGTTTGAAAGCAAATGCTATTGGTAATTAAGCTCTTTTGGTTAAGAGCTATGTTGTGTTGTTGTTCGGTACGGCGAATGGATGCTAAGATGCGTCCACCTGTGTAGAGGGGTTGTATTAAAGAGAGAGAGGCTCCGTAGGCCACCTCTGCTCCTCTGAAGGCTAGAGGAGAGTCGAATGAGGGGATGTTTAGGGAGAGCTCTAGGGGATTTCTGGTGTATTGAAAATTGGCATTCCCGTCTAGTTTGGGCTTGGCATCCGATTTAGCCGATTGAATAAGCTCTAAACTAGCTGTTATGTTTTTTTCGGCTGCTTTTAAATCGTGGTTGTATGCCAATGCCAGTTGGCGGTAATGTTGCAGGGAGCTATTAATCTGCTCGCTAGTTGTTTCTTCTCTATGGGGTTCGTTATTTTGGCCCCATGTTATTTGCAGGAGGCTAGAAAGAGTGAAAATGAGTGCTATTTTTTTCATACCTATTTTTTATTGATCATTCTTGTTTTTGCAACTGGTGCAGTTAATGCAGGAGTCGTTATCTCTAACATTTCTCTTTGAGGTTGTAGAATAAGGCATAGAGTGCGGGTATAACAAAAAGTGTGAGTCCGGTGGCAAAGGTAAGCCCAAAGATAATGGTGGCTGCCATACCGCCAAATGCCACATCGAATAGAAGGGGAACCATACCAAATATGGTGGTGGTGGCTGCCATGAGTACAGGGCGTGTACGTGATACGGTTGCTTCAATAATGGCATCGATGGGAGTGAGGCCGCTACGTTTCTGTACATTTATTTCGTCTATCAGTACAATGGCATTCTTTATTATCATACCCAATAACCCTAGCCAGCCAGCTATGGGGAAGAAGCCAAATTCAAAACCGGTAAGTAGCAATCCTACCGCTATGCCAATCAGTGAGAGGGGTAATACCGAAAGAATGATGAGTGGCTCGCGAAAGTTCCGGAAGAGGGCTACTAGGATGACGATTAGCAGTAGGAATGCCAAGGGAAAAAACTTGGCCAAAGCCTGAAGCCCTTCGCTTTGATCTTTAAACTGTGAGTCCCAAAAGAAGCGGTATCCATCAGGTAATTCTATTTGTTCAATCTCGTGTCGTATTTCGCCATGTACCTCTGCCATGGTTGTTTTCTCTTTTATTCCACACATGGCAGCCATAGATAACTGGCGGTTGTAGGTTCTTATTTGTGGAAATTCCCACACGGTTTCAATGCGTTCGGTCACTTGGGAGAGAGGGGCCGACTGTTCGCCGTTCCAGATGGATAAGTTGCCTAATGCCTCGGCTGTGGTAACCTGGCTTTGTGCTGACTTAAGCAGTACGGGTACCTTCTCTTCTTTGTCGCGATAGATGCCCAGTGGAGTGCCATCATTGATTGATTTAACCGACTCCATCATCTGTGCTTTGGTAATGCCCAAGATGCTCGCCTTTACCGGATCGTATACCGGGCGAATGAGCAGGGTCATATTGCCCCATTCGTTGCGGGCATCGACTACTTTGGGGTTGCGACGCATTACCTCAATAGCTACTTGTGTAAGTGAATCGAGCACTGCTGCATCGGGGCCTAGAAAGCGTGCTTCGATGGTTGCCTCGGTGAGTGGACTTAGCTCGAACTTATTGACCTTTATAAGGGGTTCGGGAAAGTGTATGCGAATGGACTCTTGGAGGAGTGCATGGAGCTCTCTAGAGGCTTTGGAAGAGTGGCATTTTACCAATAATTGGGCATAGTTGGGTTGTGGCCCAAAGGCTACATTAGAGAGGTAATAACGGGGAGGTGTTCGCCCAATGTAGCTAGAAACGGTTTCGGTTTGTTCAAAAGTTTGGATGTAATGGACCATCTCGGTCGTTACCTCTTTTGTATTCTCAATACGTACTCCTTCGGGCAGCCACAAATCAATCGTAAAATACTCTTTATCGAGTGCTGGGACAAATACTTTGGGGATAAATTTAAAACTCCAAGCTGCGGCTATCAATAGCACTACCAAGCTTCCTACTGTTAGAAACTTGTGGCGAATGACTCCATGTAGGGAGTGTCTAAAACGGTTGAAGAATTTTCCGGAAAATAGTTCGTTCGTTACCTTGTCAGGGCGTGGTCTGCGTACAAACTCCTGAATAAAGAAGGGGGTTTGTGTCAGAGCAAAGAGCCAGCTGAATAGAAGGGATACGCCAATGACCACTACCAGTGAGGAGAGTAACTCGCCTGTAATGTGGGGTGAATAGTAGATAGGTAAAAAGGTTAGGATGGCAATTACTGTGGCAGCTAGCAGGGGGAGAGCAGTTGCTGAGCAGGCTTTCAAAATAGCGGGGCGCTTGCGCATGCCTCGTTGCATGTTAACAAGAGCTGAATCGGAAACTACGATGGCATTGTCTACAAGCATACCCATCGCTATAATGATAGCTGCTAGTGACATGCGCTGTAACGCAATGCCTTGTGCTAGCATAATAAGAAGTGTAGCAAGAATGGAAAAGACCAAACCACTACCTACTAGTAATCCATTTTTAAAACCTATAAAGAAGAGTAAAATAATTACTACGGTTACTACCGAGATGATGAGGTTGAAGATAAACCCTTCATTGGCTAGTGCCGATTCGAGCCCTTGATCGTATAGGGAGGTTAATTCATATCCAGCGGGTAGGGTTTTATTAAACTGCTCTATACGCTTTTTGACTAGGAGGGCCATGTCTACTACGTTGCCTGTAGGAACGGTAGAGATGGCTATGCCTACGGCGGGTTCGCCGTTTACTGTCATCAAGTTACTAACGGGGTGTTTGTAGCTCTCTGTTATCTCAGAAATGTCTGATAAGAAGAAGTTTTCACCTGTTTTTGAGGCAATGGTTAGTTGGCGAATATCATCGAGTGAATAGAAATTACCTGTCGATTCAATGCGTATTCTCTTTTCGGTTGTTTCAATGGCGCCTGCATCTACTACCCGGTTTTGACTTTCGAAGGCTCGTACTATATCGGAGGTTGTAACTTTGCTTTGCGTGAGCATAGCTGGATTAAGGGCTATGTCGATGGTGGGGGTCTGCATGCCATAAATCTCCACCTTTGCCACATCCTTTACCGTTAGTAGCTCATTCTTGATGAGTTTGGCTTGATTGTTTAGTTCACGATAGCTGCGTCCATGTCCCGTTAAGGCATAGAATACACCCAGTACATCGCCAAAATCATCATTAACAATAGATGGATTTGCTCCTGGAGGTAGTTTTCCTTGCACATCGTTTACCTTGCGGCGTAGTTTGTCCCAAAGTTGTTGCATCTGTTCGGCTCGAATCTCTTTTTTTACGTAGACTGTAATTTTCGAGAGGCCAGCGCGGTTTTCGGTCTTGAGGTAATAGAGTTCTCCCATGGATTGGATAGACTCTTCAAGTACATCGGTTACTTGTGTGCGCACCTCGTGAGGTGATGCACCTGGATAGGAGGTGATGACCAGTGCCTGCTTAATGGTAAAGGGGGCATCTTCTAGTTTGCCCATTTTGAAATAAGCAAAAATTCCTCCCAGGCAGATAAGCGTAAGGAAAAGTATGGTTACCGATTTATTCTTTAGAAAATAGGTGATAAACTTCATGGTTCTCTTTTTTTAGGCGTAGTTTTAAAACGCTTCCCTTCTTCCAGTGCTGCTTTTAGGCTGTGATGTATGGAGGAAGTTTGTGTCTGATCGTTTTTTTTGGATGTGAAAATGGACTATTCGATGGTTACATGCATCCCGTCTGAGAGGAAGCGTAAGCCACTAGTGGCTACTCGCTCTCCAGCCTGTATCCCTTTATGTAGGGCTATGTTGCCATTGGGCAGTAGTTTGCCTCGTTCTACACTCCGTTTCTTGACTGCTCCTGTAGCAGGTTCGATGACCCATACATAATCTCCTTCGGTAGGGCGATGCATAAGGGCTGTTTGTGGAACTGTAATAAGTGCTTCGTTTGATTCTGATGAAAAGTATACTTTTCCCGACATACCAGGTAGCATGCTATTTGATTGGTTGGGTAGTAAGGCGGTTAATAGGTAAGATAGGTTGTTGCTTGTGGTGCTTTTGGATACATCAATTACTTTTGCTTGAAACTGTTTCTGAGGGTCAGCATCAAAAAATAGTCTAATTTCATGGATGGATTTGGCTTTCAGCGCAATCTCTTGGTTGACATATAGCTCAATTTTAATCTGGTCAATATCGACAAAAGAGAGAATGGTTTGTGTTGCTTTTGCCTCTTGGTGTTGTTCAATAAAAAGTTGTTCTATGTAGCCGTTGAAGGGGGCTACTAGCTTGGTGTCGGCCAGCTCATTTTGGGCTGTTTCGTATCTGCTTTTAGCACTTATAAATTCTGATCGTGCTTTTTCGTATGTACTGGCTGATAGGTTCTTTTTCTCAAAAAGTAGTTGGATGCGTTCATATTCGGCCTTTGCTTGGAGATAGATGGCCTCCGATTGCTCTTTTTGAATGATAAAATCGCGCGGGTCAATTTGGGCAATGACACTGCCTTGTTTAAAGTGATTACCAGGGTAGGCATTGAATTGTTTGATTGGTCCCCCTACTCGGAATGATAAATTAGTGACGCGGTGCGGTTTGGAAATAAAGGAGAAGTGAGAGGCATGCTCGGCTACCTCTGTTTGGGCTACAGCCTGTTTGACAACTCGTTTCTGATCTGCTTTCTTCTCCGAGTATGTGCAAGAGAATGTAAGTGTAGTAACGGCTAGAAGTAAAAAATATCTCCACATAAGCTTTTTTTAGGCAAATATAGAGGTGATTTTTGGGGCTCCTAGGAATTTATAACCCAACTGGATAAATAGCCTGCTGAAGTTGTTAAAGTAGTTGCTGAGAAGGGTGGGTAAGTGGGTAAAAAATAAGAGCCTTGTAAGTTTAACTTACAAGGCTCTTATCACTTTTTTGTACTCGAAGGGGGACTTGAACCCCCACAACCTAAAGGTCAAGGGATTTTAAGTCCCTCGTGTCTACCATTCCACCATTCGAGCATCCTTACGTGGAGTGAGCGGAAAACGAGACTCGAACTCGCGACCCTAACCTTGGCAAGGTTATGCTCTACCAACTGAGCTATTTCCGCTTATTTAACGAGTGCAAAGATAAGGGGTTTGTTTTAATCTTGCAAGCATATAGTCTCTTTTTTTTGCAATTCCCCTTTGTTATCTGCTCTGTTAAATCGCTATTTTCTGTTTTAGCTACTCTTTTTGAGCCTGTTAATGCAATTCCCCCTTCCAGAAAAAAAGATTTCCGGAAGGGGAAGTTGTATTATTTGGCTTGTTATCGCTCCTAAAATAGCCTATTTTGTCGCTACCGAGTTATCTAAGTAAGTTTCTTTCGGCCTCTTCGATGGTGCTAAAGTTGAATCCCTCGATGATTGATTTCATTAATTTGGTAATAGAATCGTTGCATAGTTGACCGATGCTTCCTTCGTGTGTATGGTTTACCTGTTTGTTGTGGGTAAACTTTCCAGCTTCTATTTCGAGACCTACTTGCTTGTAGGCATCGCGGAAAGGAACTCCTTGGCTAGCTAGTCTGTTTACCTCTTCTACGCTAAAAATATAGAGGTAACGATCATCTTCAAGAATTTTTTCGTTCACTGTAATTTGTTGCATGATATAGGTAGTCATGGCTAAACAATCCTTAATCTCTTGAAAGGCTGGTAGGAAAATCTCTTTGATAATCTGTAAATCGCGGAAATAGCCTGAGGGTAGGTTGTTCATGATCAATGTAATTTGTTGAGGTAGCCCTTGTAGCTTGTTACACTTGGCACGGGTCAATTCAAATACATCGGGGTTTTTCTTGTGAGGCATGATGCTAGAGCCGGTGGTACACTCGTCTGGTAATTTAACAAAGCCGAAGTTCTGACTGCTAAATAGGCAAGCATCAAAGGCCAATTTAGAGAGGGTACCTGCTAGTGTAGCCAAGGCAAAGGCGCAGTTACGTTCGGTTTTACCTCGTCCCATTTGGGCATAAACTACGTTGTAGTTGAGCGAGTCAAACCCAAGAAGTTCGGTTGTGAGGGTACGATTTAAGGGAAAAGAGGAGCCATAGCCCGCTGCCGATCCCAATGGGTTGCGGTTGCACATTTTAAATGCTGCCTGTAGGAAAAGCATATCGTCGGCTAAGCTCTCTGCATATGCACCAAACCAAAGTCCAAAAGAGGAGGGCATAGCTATCTGAAGGTGGGTATAGCCGGGCATAAGTACCTCTTTGTATCGGTTACTTTGTGAAATGAGGGTGTTGAATAACTCCTCTACCTGCTCTACCACCTCTTTGAGTTGGGTACGGATAAAGAGTTTGAGGTCAACTAATACTTGGTCATTGCGCGAACGGCCACTGTGAATCTTTTTACCTACATCGCCCAATTTGCGGGTAAGCATTAGTTCTACTTGCGAGTGTACATCTTCTACTCCCTCTTCAATGACAAATTGGCCCTGTTCGGCCAGGGTGTAGATGTTTTTGAGCTCCTCGAGTAGTTGCTGCAATTCGTTACTGGTTAGCAATCCAATGCTTTCGAGCATGGTGATGTGGGCCATAGAGCCCATTACATCGTGTTTGGCCAAATAAAGATCCATTTGGCGGTCTTGCCCCACTGTAAACTGCTCAATCGCTTGGTTTACTTGGGTGCTTTTTTCCCAAAGTTTTTGCGCCATGACTGTATGTTGTTTAGTAAGAAATAAGTGCTAGCATATCGGCTATTTTATCTGCTCCCTCTTGTAAAGGTTTAGAAACCATTGCCTTCATAAACATGTTTACCTCTGCGCGTAGCGTTACTTTTAGTTTTGAAGCCTCTGCACCATCTGGAACGAGTTGTATCCAAAGATTTAGAGGTATGGGTGATTTGTCTCCTTCGAATTTGATGCATTTGTAGGGTTCGCGCTCTATGATGCGTAACGTTACCTTCATGCCCTGTACGGTAAGCGTAATAGAATCGGTATCGAAATCAATATCTTGTATCTTGCCATCTAATTGATCTTTGACTCCTTCAAATCTCTCTTTGATGCTTGCTAGGTTGCTTAAATCGGCTAGTTTGGTGTATACTCGCTCTTGGTTATAGGGTATTGGTTTGATTTTACTTTCGAATTGTGCCATATTTTTAGGGTAAAATAAAAGAGAAGAGTTCAACTCCTATTGGGATTGAACTGTTCTCTTTCGTATAATTGTTAAATGTGTGGTTCTCTATTTTCCAGCATCCCATTTGGCTGGATCTTTTCTCCAGCTATTGAGTGTATTTACATCTTCTTTGGTGATGTATTCTGTCTCTAGAGCAACATCTAGTACTGCTTCGTAGTTTGTGAGTGTAATTAGCTCTACTTTGGCTGCTTTGAATGCTTTGATAGCTACGGGGAATCCGTAAGTAAATGCAGCAACCATACCAATCACTTCGCATCCATCGCGACGAATGGCTTCAACCGCTTTTAAGCTGCTTCCTCCAGTCGAGATTAAATCTTCGATAACAACGACCTTCATGCCTGGGCGAAGTTCACCTTCAATCAGATTTTCAAGTCCATGATCTTTGGGAGTAGCGCGTACATAGACAAAGGGTAGGTTAAGCTCTTCAGCCACTAAAGCGCCTTGTGGGATAGCACCTGTAGCTACACCTGCAATGGCATCTACTTGGCCAAACTGCTCTAAAATAATGCGGCTAATCTCCAGTTTTACAAAATTACGGAGAGAAGGGTATGAAAGGGTTTTGCGGTTGTCGCAATAGAAAGGCGATTTCCAGCCAGATGCCCATGTGAAAGGATTGGCAGGTTGTAACTTGATAGCCTTAATCTTCAGTAATTTCTCTGCGAATAATTTTTCTAAAGTGTTCATAACTTATAGTACGTCTGATAAATATTATTGCAAAAATAGGTAAATACATTGATATAAAGAAAAACAGTGAGGGTATTTTTTTATTTTATTGGAAAAGAGTTGCCTATTTGGCGTATGCAAGGGTTAAAACGCTTATCCGGAGCTTTTTTATGTGACAAAATGCATCTGCACAAGCTACAATAGTGGCTCCTGTAGTGAATACATCGTCAATTAGTAGTATGTGCTTGTCTGTTAACTCAAATTCGCTAGTAAGGGTGAACAGATTTTGAACATTTACCCAGCGCTCGTATAGTCCTTTGTTGGTTTGTGTTTCGTTGTAGTTGGTGCGCTGTAGTAGGGTGGGTAATATGGGTATCTTGGTCACGGCAGAGACTCCTTGTGCCAGCATAAGGCATTGGTTGTATCCTCTTTGTTTCTCCCTTTTTTTGTGTAAAGGTACTGGTATGAGGTAGTCTATTTGCTTAAAGAATCCATGGGGAAGTAGCTCTTGTGCCATCACCCTGCCTAGCCAATTGCCTATGGTGGGATTGTGGTAATATTTAAGCTCAAATAGGAGTTTCCGAACATTGCCTCCCTTGGCATAGTGTAGGTAGGTGGTGGCACGTACCAATGGTAGCTTTCCCCATAAGTTTTTCTCAAACTCATTTTCCTCTTGCCAAAGTAGGGGGGTGCGGGGTAGGCGAATTAGGCACGATAAACAGATATGTTCTTCGTTGGTTAAAAGTCTGTTGTGACAAATAACACAATGGCGTGGTAGGAAAAATTCCCAACATTCACTCCAAAAGCTCATGGTTGCAGTTTAGCTCTTTCAAGCAATATTGGATGGTTTTCATCTCGTAGCCTCGGCCCAAGGCAAAGCGTATCAGCTTGGCGCTATGTTCGTAACTGTTTTTAGCTTTTATGGTTCTATTTTTTTGTTGCAGCAGTGTGAGCAATTTGCCGCAATATTCCTCTTCGTCTATCTCGAATAACGCTTGGTTAATCTCTTCGTGGGTTAGTTGCTTCATGCGCAGTGTTTGGACTATTTTGACTTTGCCCCATTGATTGAATCGATACTTGTCGCGCACAAAGGCGCGGCAGTAGCGTGCTTGATCAATGTAGCGCTCTTTGCACAATTGGTCAATAATGGTTTGTTGCGCTTGTTTCTCTACTCCCCAGTCGGTAAGCTTGTTTTCTACATCGTATATGCATCGTTCGGCTCCCGAGCAGTAGGCTTCGGCTTTGGAGAGGGCTTCGGTGGTGGTGTACTCTTTTTTCATCGGGTTGCTTTTATCATGCGATCTTTTCCAAATAGATCTTTTCGGAGCTCTGTAGTGCTATATCCTATCTCTTCAAGTAGTTGGAGAGTCTCTTTGCCATAGGCTTGATTAATCTCGAAGTAGAGTTCTCCGCCACTCTGTAGTGCTGCGAAAGCTAGTATCGCAATCTTTCTATAAAATCGTAGCGGGTCGTGGTTGGGGACAAACAGGGCTGTGTGTGGTTCCCATTTCAATACGTTCTGGTGCATCTCTTCCTCCTCTTGCTGGGCTATGTAGGGTGGGTTGCTTACAATAATATCGACAGGGAAATCTATGTGGGACTGTGTAAAGAGGTCGCGCTCTTCAAAGGTAACTGTAACTTCGTTTCTCTCTCCATTTCTTTTGGCTACCTCTAATGCCTCTGCCGATATGTCCCAAGCAGTAACTGTGGCAGCTGGTATCAATTTGGCTAGCGAGATAGCAATGCATCCACTACCTGTACCAATGTCTAAGATGTGTGGTGCTTGAGAGGTTCTGGGTTCCTTTAGAATCCAATCTACTAACTCTTGGGTTTCGGGTCGAGGTATTAAGACGCTCGGGGTGACTTGAAACGAGAGTCCTAGAAATTGCTCTTCACCTAATATATATTGTATCGGTTCCTCTTTTTTCAATCTAGCTAGAATCTCGTACCACTCTTCCTCCTCTTTTAAGGAAAAAACTCTATCTTTGCCTCCATAGAGCTCTATGGATGAGTAGTGGAAGTGCTGGCAAAGGATAAGTTTAGCCACCGATGCTGCTTCTCCTTCGGGAAAGAGCTCTTGTAGCGATTGTTTAATCTGTAAATAGTGTGGATTCATTGATTTAATACTCTTTTCCACAAAAATAGATATTATCGAGGAGAAATAAGATGAGAGTGGAGGAAAAATATATGGCTCGTTGCTTGCAGCTAGCTAAAAATGGCTTGGAGAGTGTCTCGCCCAATCCTATGGTGGGGGCTGTCATCGTGTGTGATAACCGAATTATAGGAGAGGGGTATCATATACGTTGTGGAGAGGCGCATGCCGAGGTGAACGCCATAGCAGCTGTTAAAGATCCATCGCTTTTAAAGCAATCAACTATTTATGTTAGCTTGGAACCCTGTTCGCACACAGGTAAAACACCTCCTTGCGCCGATTTGATCATTGCTAAACAGATACCCAAAGTAGTGGTAGGGTGTCTGGATCCTTTTTCGTTGGTAGCAGGTAGAGGTATTCAGAAATTGCAGGCGGCAGGAATTGAGGTGGTAGTGGGCGTGCTGGAGGAGGCTTGTAAGGAGTTAATTGCTGCTTTTGTGGTGCAACATACCCTTCAAAGACCCTACATAACGCTTAAATGGGCCCAGTCTGTAAATGGTTATATGGATATTCAGCGAGAAGAAGGTACTCCTGTATTACTCTCTACTCCTTTAACCCAGGCCATTGTACATAAGCGTAGAGCCGAGCATGATGCTATTTTAGTGGGTCGAAGAACGGCACTACTCGATAATCCTTCTTTGTCTACTCGCAGCTGGTATGGGTCGAATCCTATGCGTATTGTAATTGATCGAAAATTAACATTACCACCCTCTTTACACCTCTTTGATCGCTCCATTCCTACCCTTGTTTGCAATGAGATACGAGAAGAGTCTACGGAGAACTTAGACTATGTGACGTTTGATTTTTCAAAGAGTCTACTGCCTCAGTTAATGGCTCTACTGTATCAACGAAAAGTACAATCGTTGTTGGTTGAAGGGGGCAGTGTACTACTAAATTCATTCCTAAAAGAGGAGCTGTGGGATGAAGCCTATATGGAACATTCGCCTGTTTTAATCCCTTCGGGGGTGGCTGCTCCTTTGCTTGCTATTAGAGGCGGAGTGGTTGCTAATACTTGGTTTGGTAGAAGGCTATTTACGTTTACAAATCCTAATCGAAATCAATAATCTATATAGAAATAGTTGATTATTCGATAAATTTATCCATAAATTAATATAAAACTTATCTTAAAGCTTCAATATGGAAAAAAAACTTTCTACTTTTGCGACTTCTAACAAAAGCCTAATTATACAATGAAAATGAAGTTTTTCACCGTTGTAACTCTGTTTGTTACTCTGTTTCTTGTCTCGTCTTGTTTGGGAAGTGATGAGTATGAATACACCTACAATTCGAATGCGAGCATTACTGCTTTCTCAATAGATGGCACAATTGAAACCTCTCTTCCTGGAAAAACAGCCAGTGGTGAGGATACAACTTATGTAGTAACACTCGATGGAACTGACTATCCGTTTGTGATTGATCAGTTACAGCATCAAATTTATACGGTAGACTCATTACCTGTTGGTACTGATGTTAGCAAAGTGGTGGTCTCTATATCAGGTGATACTTCGTATATTTTAATGGTAAGAGAAGAGGAGGAGGCTGATACCGTTTGGACGGCTACGGACTCTTTAAACTTTGAGAATCCTATCCGCTTTAGAGTGGTTTCAGAGAGTGGAAAATATGGCCATACATACACAGCTAAGATTAATGTACATCAGCAAGACCCAGACTCAATGAGTTGGAGTAAGGTTGCTGCCAATTTTCCAGGAACTTCAATCAAATTAGGACATAAAAGCATCTGTTTTAAAGAGCGCATCTATACCTTTGCAGAGGCTGAAGGTCAGGTTACTGTAACCAGTAGTGCTACAACGAATGGTGCTGTTTGGAGCGATTTAACAGCAGTGGCTATAACTGATAAAGTAGATTACGAATCGGTTATGGTATGGGGTGACAAAGTCTATTTGCTTGCAGATAATCAGCTTTATAGCTCTGCCGATGCTATGAATTGGAGTAAAGAGGAGGGAGCTCCTGCCTTACGCATGTTGGTAGCTAACATCTCTTCGAATGCTACAGAAAAAATGGTTGGTATTGCTCTTAATAATCACTTTGTAGAGGCCGATAAGATGCTTGCTTGGAGTGAAAAAGAGTCTGTTTCGGACAGATTTCCTAAGAAGAATTTAGCGTATGCCTCTTATCCATTGGCTACAAATAGTTCGATTGATCGAATGATTGCTTTTGGCGATAATGAATTAACAACTGCTGCCGACTCTATTATCTCTGTTTGGAGTAAGCTTACAACCGATGCTACTTGGGGTGAATATGCTCCTGTGGCTGGATATACCTATTGTCCAAAGATGAAGAACCCAGCTATGATACATTACAACGAGAAACTGTATGCATTTGGTGGTGAAGCTACTCGGGCCGATACCCTGTTTAGTGCAATGGGACAGTTCTTTGTGTCGGGTAATCATGGTGCAAATTGGAACTCAGTAGATACAAAAGTGAGATTTCCTGAAGAATTTGCCTTGCTATATGCACAGGCCGATGGAAACTATTCGTATGTAGTCGATGAGAATAACTACTTGTGGATTTTATTTAATAACTCTTCGACTGTATGGAGAGGAAGAATAAACAAGTTAGGATTCAACAAATAATTATTGAAGTAAATAAAAAACTGAATGCAGTATAGAGAGCAAATAGATACCCAACGAATTCCTGCCCATGTGGCTATCATTATGGATGGGAATGGAAGATGGGCTAAAAAACGCGGACTTGTTCGTGCTTTAGGTCACCAAGAGGGGGCCCAGACCGTTCATCTGATAGCCGAAGAGGCTGCTAGAATGGGGGTGAAGTTTTTAACCCTTTACACGTTCTCTACTGAAAACTGGGACAGACCTATTGATGAGGTTTCTGCATTGATGGCACTCCTTATGGAGTCAATTGAAGAGGAGGTCTTTATGAAAAATAACATCAGCTTCCGCATGATTGGTGATCTGGATCGACTACCTGTGGAGGTAAGAGATCGACTGGCTACGTGCGAGAAGAACACCTCTGTCAATGATGGTATGTGTCTAACGCTCGCATTAAGTTACTCTTCGCGCTGGGAATTAACCCAGGCAACTAAGCAAATTGTAGCCGATGTGAAGGCTGGAAAAATAGCTGAAGAGGCTATCGACGAGAACTTAATAGGAAGCTATCTTACAACCACTTTCATGCCTGATCCAGATTTGTTAATTCGTACAGGTGGTGAGTTGCGTTTAAGTAATTACCTACTTTGGCAGTGTGCCTACTCTGAATTATATTTTTGCGAAACCTATTGGCCCGATTTTAGGGGAGAAGAGTTTTGCAAAGCAATATACGATTTTCAACAACGAGAACGCCGTTTCGGCAAAACTAGTGAACAATTATAAACAGACATCCAATGTTATACCGAATTTCACTTTTAATAGTGACCCTCTCATTTTTCTTGGGCTTTTCCAGCAATAGTTACGCTCAATCTACCCTTGAAAATGATAGCCCCGTGATTCTTTATTCGGGTACTCCCAAGAAATACGAAATTGGGGGCATCAAAGTTCAAGGAATCAGTAATTATGAAGACTATGTATTGATTGGACTGTCGGGTCTATCGGTAGGGCAAACCATAACTGTTCCTGGTGATGATATTACCGCTGCAGTCAAAAAATATTGGAGACATGGATTGTTCTCTGATGTGCGTATTGAGGCCGAAAGGATAGTGGACAACCAAATCTTTTTGGTTATCTCGTTGACACAACGTCCCCGTATTGCCGATATTACTTATCAGGGGGTTAAAAAGAGTGAGCGTGAAGATTTAGAGACTAAATTAGGTCTTGTAAAAGGAAGCCAAATTACTCCCAACTTAATTGACCGAGCTAAGATTTTGGTTAAGAAGTATTTCGATGAGAAAGGGTTTAAGAATGCCGATGTGCGCATTGTTGAACGCGATATGGAAGGAAGTAAAGATCAAGTATTGGTAGATGTATTGATTGATAAGAAAGAGAAAGTGAAGATTTTTGAGATAGCTCTAGATGGTAACTTGGCACTAAGTGACAAGAAAATCAAGGGGTTAATGAAAAAGACGAACGAAAAGAATAAACTCCTCAATACATTTAAAACGAAGAAATTTATTGAAGAGAAGTATGAGGAGGATAAAGAGCGCGTTATCGAGAAGTATAATGAGCTGGGATATAGAGATGCTCAAATCTTGATTGATAGCATTACTCCTTACGATGACCGTACGGTAAGTATCTATATGAAGATTGAAGAGGGTGATAAATACTATTTACGTAATGTGTCGTGGGTAGGAAATACCATCTATAACTCTGACTGGTTAAACGACCAGTTGCGTATGAAAAAAGGAGACGTTTACAACCAAAAGCTTTTGGGTGAGCGTGTTACTGGTGATGATGACGCAATCGGTAACTTCTATTATAACCAAGGGTATGTATTCTATAATTTAGATCCTGTAGAGGTAAATATAGTAGGTGACTCAATTGATCTTGAGATGCGTATTGTTGAAGGACCGCAAGCTACCATTAACCGGGTACGTATTAATGGTAATGACCGCTTGTACGAAGATATTGTTCGTCGTGAGTTGAGAACTAAACCAGGTGATCTTTTCAGTAAAGATGCTTTGGAACGTTCTTACCGTGAAATTGCCCAAATGGGTCATTTCAATCCTGAAAATATTCAGCCCGATGTACAGCCCGATTATACCAATGGTACGGTAGATATCAACTGGAATTTGGAATCAAAAGCAAATGACCAGGTAGAGTTCTCGGCAGGTTGGGGACAAACCGGGGTAATTGGTAAGTTGAGTTTGAAATTTACTAACTTCTCATTCGAGAATCTATTTAAAAAGACAGACAATTACCGTGGTTTCTTGCCACAAGGTGATGGTCAGACATTGACCGTGAGTGGACAGACCAATGGTAGCTACTACCAATCGTATAGCGTCTCTTTCTTCGATCCTTGGTTCGGAGGAAAGCGTCCTAATTCATTCTCTGTTTCGGCTTTCTATTCGGTACAAACCGATGTTAGTAGCAACTACTATAACTCGGCCTACATGAATAATTACTACAATAGTTACTCTACTGGTTATGGTAATTACAACAGTTACGCCAATAACTATGAATCTTATTACGATCCCGATAAATCAATGAAGATGTTGGGAGCAGCTTTAGGCTGGGGAAAACGTTTGAAATGGCCAGATGACTACTTTACACTTTCGGCTGAATTGTCATACCAACGCTTTATCTTGAAAGATTGGAGCTATTTGTATATCCGTCTGAATAATGGTGAGTATATGTCTACAGGTGTTTGTAACAACTTAAGTTTAGGTTTTACATTGGCACGTAACTCTTCGGATAATCCTATTTTCCCACGTCGTGGTTCGGAGTTCTCACTATCGGTGCAGTTTACTCCTCCTTATTCGCTATTTAGCAACAAGGATTACGAAACATACGGACAAAATGATTACGATGAAGCAGCTAGTGTTTACAACTGGGTAGAGTATCATAAATGGAAATTTAAGTTGAAAACTTATACCTCTTTAACGAGTGGTGCAAAATGTCCAGTACTTTCAACTCGTACCGAATTTGGTTTGTTGGGTCACTACAATCGATTCAAGAAGTCGCCTTTTGAAACATTCTACATGGGTGGTGATGGTATGACAGGTTATAGTACGGGTTATGCTTCAGAAACCGTTGCCCTTCGTGGTTATGAAAATGGTTCGTTGACTCCTTATGGTAGCGAAGGTTATGCTTATGTACGTCTAGGTGCTGAATTAAGATACCCTTTGATGTTGGAGAACTCAACTAGTATTTACGCTTTAGGATTTGTTGAAGCTGGTAATGCTTGGACTGATGCAAGTAAAATCAATCCATTTCAATTGAAACGTTCGGCTGGTTTTGGTGTTCGTATCTTCCTTCCAATGATTGGTATGATGGGTATTGACTGGGCGTATGGTTTCGATAAAATTAATGGTTCTAGTCAATATGGTGGTAGTCAATTCCACTTTATTTTAGGTCAAGAATTTTAACCCTTTAAATAGTAACAGTATGAAGAGGCTCGCTTTTTTCTTAGTCATGTTGGTAAGTTTGGGTACTTTATCTGCCCAAAAGTTTGCACTGGTCGATATGGAATATATCATTCAACAAATACCAGCTTATGAGCAAGCAAATGCAAAGCTTGATCAACTTTCTCAGCAGTATCAAACAGAGGTAGAAGGTAAGATGAAAGAGGCAGAGGCTCTTTATAAAGATTACCAGCAGAATTCGGCTAGCTTAAGTGCTGCACAACGTACCTCGAAAGAGGAGGCGATTGTAGCTAAAGAGCGTGAAGTGGCCGATTTGCGTAAGGGCTATTTCGGTCCTGAAGGTAAAATGGCCGAGCAGGAAGCCTTGTTACTAGAACCTATACAGAATCAGGTATATGAGGCTATTAAAGAGCTCTCCGTTCGTAATAATTACGCTATGGTCATAGATCGTTCTTCGGAGCAGAGCATAATTTTTGCGCTCCCCAGTATCGATATTAGCAATGACGTACTTTTGAAACTAGGATATTCAAATTAATTTTATACATTTGTACCCACGATCTATAATCTGTAAAAACTAAATAACAAATAGAATTATGTTGAAGAAAATTGCTTTATTACTTTTATTGATTGCGCCAATGAGCGTATTCGCACAAAAATTTGGTCATGTAAAATCAATGGACATTGTAACAGCTATGCCTGAGTATACCAAAGCTCAAACTGATATTCAAGCTATGCAACAACAATACGAAGACGAAATCAAACGTGCTAACGAAGAGTTCACTAAGAAATATACAGAGTTCCAAAACGAACAAGCTAACTTGCCTAAAAACATTTTAGAGAGACGTCAAAAGGAGTTGCAAGAATTAAGTGAAAAAGGGATGCAATTTCAACAAGATGCACAACAACAATTGCAACAATCATATGCTGAGATGATGGAGCCTATCTACAAAAAAGTAGAAGATGCTATCAAAACAATTGGTCAAGAGGGTGGTTACATCTATATCTTTGACTTGAATAGAACAGATATTCCATTCATCAATGAGTCTCAATCAACTGATGTGGCTACTGCAGTAAAAGCAAAATTAGGCGTTCGCTAGTAGAACCCCTATATAACCATATAGACGCGGGCTATGCGAACGGAATACCGTTCTCGCATAGCCCGTATCTTTTTTATATTATTTTCTTATGCAGGATGCTAAATCACTACTAACAGGCCCTATTGGTCTATTTGATTCCGGTTATGGTGGGCTTACCATACTCGAGGAGATTCGTGCTATAATGCCCCAGTATGACTTTCTTTATCTGGGCGATAATGCGCGTACTCCTTATGGTACCCGCTCCTTTGAGGTTGTTTATGAGTTCACCCTACAGGCAGTTAAAAAGCTCTTTGATTTGGGCTGTCCATTGGTTATCTTGGCTTGTAATACTGCCTCTGCAAAAGCTCTTCGAACCATTCAACAGGTTGATTTGCCTCTGTTGAATAGCAGTAATCGTGTATTGGGCGTTATCCGCCCCACTGCCGAAGCTATTGGGAGCTTGAGTGCGAATGGACATGTTGGGGTGTTGGCTACTTCGGGTACAATCTTATCGCACTCTTACGAGCTCGAGATAGAGAAGCTTCATCCTACTTTAAAGGTGACTGGCGAAGCTTGTCCTATGTGGGTGCCTTTGGTAGAGAACCGCGAGTATGATTCACCGGGAGCTGATTACTTTATTCAGCAACATATAGAGCGTTTGCTAAGTCGCGATCCAGCTATTGATACCATTATATTGGGGTGTACTCATTATCCGCTTTTATGGAATAAAATAAGGAAGTATACTCCTTCGCACATTCAGTTGGTACCGCAAGGTAAATATGTAGCTGAGAGTTTAGTTGATTATTTGCAGCGTCATCCCGAAATGGATAGCCGTTGTACCAAGGGAGGTACGAGTCACTTTTTTACTACAGAGTGTGAGCAGAAGTTTGCTGAGTCGGCTTCCATCTTCTTCTCTGATTCAGACATAACTGTCTCTACCCTCGCATTGGATTGAATGTAAGCCTTTCTTGTCACGCTCCTTATATTCTCCTTTGTTTGGTGTTGTTTGCTTCTAAGAGCTTCTTAAAAGGGCTTTATCAGGAGCCTTTTGCCTTGTTTAGCTAGGCTAGTAGGCGTTTGCTTAGAAAGCGTACTGGATACCATACCGTAGCAATTCCTACCGTCAGCACTGTGAGGAGTATAATCACTACATCCAAGGCATATACACTTACCGGATAAGCATCGACCACAAAGTTTCCACTTCCAGCCTCTCCACCGAGTGATAGAATGCCAAAGGTTTGTTGCAAGAAGCAGATTGATAATCCCAATACAATCCCAATGATTGCCCCCATAAAGGTAATCATCCACCCTTCTACTAGAAAGATGTTGGCTATAAGTTTGTTGTTGGCCCCTAAGCTTCTTAGGGTAATTACATCTTTCTGTTTCTCTATGATGAGCATAGAGAGTGATCCTACTACATTGAAGCAGGCGATGAGTAGGATGAAAGTAAGAAAGATGTAAGAGATAAGTTTCTCTATCTCCATAATTCGGTAGGTGTCCGTTTGTTGTTCATAGCGGTTTTCTACCTTGAAATCTTCTCCCAATAGCTCCGTAATCTTTCGCTTAACCCGCTGCTGGTTGGCATCACTGTGTAGCTTTAGCTCTACAGAGCTCACCTGAGTTGTGTATTGAAAAAGATCGCGTACAAAGTCAAGTGAGGTGAGTAAATAAGAGGCGTCGTATTTTTGTTGATTCACTGCAAATGCCACTCCGCTGCCATAGAGCTCTCTTTTCTGAAAACTAGTGGCTGGATTGGCTAGGTTGATTTGTGCTCCTCGTTTAGGAGCATAGACCGTAATGGGGTCTAGAAATCGAATACCTGTGCCTAATATAGAGGTGAGTTCTATGCCAAGTGTAGCATAGCTAAAGTATTCATCTTGGAGTAAGAAGTTTCCCCGCCCGTATAAGATGCTATCTATTTGAGTGAGTTGTTCAAAGTTGTTCTCTACCCCTTTAATGGTTACCATGGCCTGTCTATCTAGGTATTGGACCATGGCATTCTCTTCAAGCGACTCCGAGTAAATAGCCACCTCGGAGAGCTCTTTGATTTTTGTAAGCCGCAGCTCTTCTCCATCAAATACCTTTCCGTTGGTGGCTGTAATCTTTATCTCGGGATCGAATGCCGTGAAAAAGGTTGCTACAAGCTCTTGAAATCCATTAAAAACAGAAAGGGTGCATACCAGTGCCATTGTAGCCAATGCCACCCCACATACAGATATACCTGAAATGATGTTGATGGCATTGTGAGATTTCTTCGAAAAGAGATATCGCTTGGCAATGTAGAAGGAGAAGTTCATTGGCTGACTATTTTTTCAGCAATTCATCAATGCGCTCTACATAATCTAGTGAGTCATCGACAAAGAACTTTAGTTCGGGAATGATACGTAGTTGGTGTCTAACGCGTCCTCCTAGTTCAAATCGGATTGATTTGGTGTTGCCATTTAAGTTCTTTACAATCTCTTCTCCACGCTCTGATGGGAATATGCTTAAATAGGCGCGTGCTATGCTCATATCGGGGCTTATACGTACCGTGCTTACCGATACCAATACGCCGCTCATAGCTTTTGCTTGAAGCAAAAAAATCTCGCTCAATTCCTTCTGAATCAAACGAGCCACTTTGTTCTGTCTGGTTGTTTCCATACCTCTTTATCTCTTTATTTCTTTCTTATAATTGTCAATCCATCTCGCAATGGAAGTATCACCTTTTCTACGCGTTCATCTTGCGCTACAAAATCATTAAACTGCTTAATCCCGGTGGTTTGTTGGTCGGTAGGATGTGTTTCTTTCACCACATGCCCATCCCATAGGGTATTATCTGCTATGATGTATCCCCCTTGGTTTATTCTTTCTAACACCATTTCGTAGCAGGCTAAATAGTTTCGTTTATCGCCATCCACAAATGCTAGGTCAAAATAGAGATCGGTTTGGGGTAGTAGCTCTAATGCATCTCCAATGTAGAACTTTATTTTGTCGGCATAGGGTGAATTTTCCAACCAGGGTCGGGTAAAATCTTCTTGTTCATCATTAATTTCAAAGGTATGCAGCATGGCTCCCTTTTCCAGTCCCTCGGCTAGGCAGAGGGCAGAGTAGCCACTATAGGTTCCTATCTCTAGTACCTGTTTGGGCTTAATCATCTGAACAAGCATTTTAAGCATACGCCCCTGTAAATGGCCAGAGGCCATACGGGGACGTAGCAATTTGATATGCGTATCACGGTACAACTCCTTCAGATAGTCCGTTTCGGGATCTATGTGTTGAAGGATGTATTCGTCAATGGCATCGTTTTCTTTCATTCTTACAAATAGCGGTTGCTGTTAGGAAGTACATAACCCTCGTCGTGTTTCAATACATCTTCTACCACGTTGATTTCGAGGAATGAAGTGTTTGTACCTTGTTTACCACTACTTAGGTAAGCTACCATTTCGTTTTCAGTCAATGCGCCATCTGTAATTAGCTTGCGTAGTGCTTCGAAGTAATAAGCTTGACCATTCGCTTGCTCAGGCATGTAGATTGCTTCTACGCCGTAAGAAAGGGCTAGGTGTCTCATTGTTTTCTCTTTGTAGCAGATAGCTAGTACAGGTACCGTAGCACGGAAAGCAGCCAAGTTACGTGCCGTACGACCGCTAAAGCTGTCTGTAATGATTGCACGAATGTTTAGTTGGTTAGTTGCTTGTACCGCTTTCTTAGCTAAGAATGCAGTTACATCCGTTTTGTTATTATCCGAAGGAATACGGATGTCGTTTTCGGCCAATTTATCTTTTTCAGCTTGTGCAGCAATTTCAGCCATGGTTTTTACCGCTTCTACTGGGTATTTACCATAAGCAGTCTCTCCACTCAACATCAATGCATCTGTACGGTAGTAGATTGCGTTAGCAATATCTGTTACCTCAGCACGTGTAGGACGTGGGTTCTTAATCATGGTGTGAAGCATTTGCGTAGCTACGATAACTGGTTTTTTAGCTAGGATAGACTTCTTAATAAGCATGCGTTGGATACCTGGTACACACTCTTGTGGAATTTCGATACCTAAGTCACCACGCGCTACCATTACACCATCAGCTACCTCTAGAATCTCGTCAATGTTATCTACACCTTCTTGGTTTTCAATTTTAGCGATGATTTTAATATCACTTCCGTGTGCATCTAATATTTCACGAATATCAAGTACATCTTGTGCATTGCGTACAAATGAGTGAGCAATGAAGTCGATATCTTTTTCGATTGCATATAGAATGTTGTTGCGGTCTTTTTCAGTTAGAGAGGGTAAGTTGATACGAACCCCTGGTACGTTCACACTTTTGCGGCTACCCAAAGTGGCTTCGTTTTGTACTTCACAAAGTAAGTACTCTTCCGTTTTCTCTACCACTAATAGCTCTAAGTCTCCATCGTCAATAAGTACATATCCACCTACAGATAGGTCATTCACAAAATTAGGGTATGATACAGCGATGCATTCACGACAGCTCTCTTGTTGTGGGTTACCAACGATTTTAACTCGTTCACCAATTTTGTAAGGAACTTGTTCACCATTGATTAGTGCTGTTGTACGAACTTCTGGACCTTTCGTGTCCATCAAGATTCCAATACGGTTTGATACTTCGCGTACATTAGCAATTAGTTTTTCGAATCCTTCACGCGTAGCATGAGCTGTATTCATACGAGCTACATTCATACCTGCCTTGAAAAGGTCTCTTACAAACTCCACTTCGCAGCGGTCATCCGAAATGGAAGCTACAATTTTTGTTTTTTTCAACATCATATTCTTATCAACTTGTTTATATGTGTACAATATTTTATTTAAATAAGCAACGCTTCTATGGCTAGTTTGTAGGAGTGTAAGCCAAAGCCACAAATTACACCTTTGCAGGCAGCTGCTATCATAGAGTGGTGGCGAAATGCTTCGCGAGCATGTACATTTGAAATGTGTACTTCGATGGTGGGAGTGGTTACCGCTCTAATTGCATCTTGCAGTGCAATGGAGGTATGCGTATAAGCACCCGCATTGAGTACTATCCCGTCGTAGTCAAATCCTACTTCATGAATCTTATTGATTAGTTCCCCCTCTACGTTTGATTGGTAGTAGTGTAACTCTACCGTTCCAACTGTGCGACGCAACTCCACCAAATACTCTTCAAAAGAAACACCTCCGTAGATAGAAGGTTCACGCTTCCCAAGTAAATTAATGTTGGGGCCATTAATAATTTGTATTTTCATAATCTAGCCAATTCTAAACATTTCTTACCTTTGCCACTAAAAGAGGTTGCAAAGGTAAGAAAAATAATGAAAAATAAGGAGATAAAAAACAAGATATTCGTTAAATACAGGCAATATTTGAAGTTGGAAAAGTCACTCTCGTCAAATACAGTGGATGCCTATTTTACCGATTTAGAGAAACTACTCAATTATTTGTCGCTCGAAGGGCTCCATTTTACGGAGGTCGAGATGCCACATGTTGAGAAATTTTTGGCAGGTCTTCACGACCTCTGTATCGATCCACGCTCTCAGGCGCGCATCTTGTCGGGTATTCGTTCCTTTTATCGCTTTTTGTTGTTGGAAGATTACATTCAGGCCGATCCGACCGAACTAATCGAGTCGCCTAGAATCGGGGTAAAGCTCCCCGTTTTTTTGACGCTCGAAGAGATTGACAAGCTTATCTCCTCAATTGATTTAGGAACTCGAGAGGGGCAGCGTAATCGCGCCATTCTGGAGACCCTTTATAGTTGTGGGCTGCGTATTTCGGAGCTCTGTTTTTTGAAGCGATCCGATCTTTACCTTAAAGAGGGATTTATTAAAGTAGAGGGTAAAGGAAGCAAGCAGCGCTTAGTACCTATTTCGCCCAGGGCTATTCGTGAAATTGAACTCTATTTAACGGATGATTGGCAAACAGATGTAAAGCCTGGATACGAGGATTATCTATTTATCAGTAAGCGGGGTAAGAATATTTCGCGTATCATGGTTTTTCACATTGTGAAAGAGTTGGCCACCCGTATAGGACTTCTTAAAAACATAAGCCCGCACACTTTTAGGCACTCTTTTGCTACCCATTTGTTAGAGGGAGGGGCCAATTTACGTGCTATTCAAGCCATGTTGGGGCATGAAACAATTGGTACGACCGAAATTTACACCCATGTTGATAGACAAATGCTTCGTGCCGAAATCATTGAGCATCATCCCCGTAATATTCGTAAACGGGCACTTGAATAGCTCCTTTTGGCTCTTTTTTTTGCAAATTAACTATAATAGCACAGAAACTATTAGCTAAATATGGCTTTATTTCGTTGTTTTATTTATCTTTGTGGCACTATAAGCGACTGATATGTTGCTGACTTGGTACAGATTGTATAACAAATCATTTAATAATAAAAGTAATCATGATTAAAAAGTTGTATTTGCCCTTAGTGGCTTTATTAGTTCTTGCTTTTTCAGCATGTAGTAAAATGGGTGGACTTTCTGCCGATCATTTCACCACAAACCCTGAAGTACTTGAAGCAGTTGGTGGTAAGGTTCCTGTTACAATTCACGGAAATTTTCCTCAAAAGTACATGAAGAAAAATGCTTCTGTTGAAGTAACTCCAGTTCTTCGTTGGAGCAACGGCGAAGCTAAAGGTCAACCAGCTACTTTCCAAGGTGAGAAAGTTCAAGGTAATGGTCAATCAATTGCTTACAAAGCAGGTGGTAACTACACTATGAAAAACTCTTTCGACTATGTACCAGCTATGGCTAAGTCGGAATTGTACTTGGATATCAAAATTACTAGAAAAGGTAAAACTTATTCAGTTCCTTCAGTGAAGATTGCTGATGGTGTATTGGCTACTTCTGAACTAGCTACAGCAGGTAGTGCAAATGCTTCTTACGCTAACGATGCTTTCCAACGCATTATCAAACAAGCTCAAGAGGCTAACATCATGTTCCTTATTCAACAAGCTAACTTGCGTTCGGGCGAGTTGAACTCTGCTCAAATGAAAGAGTTCTACGCTAAAGTAGCCGAAGTAAGTGCTGACCAAAAGAACTTCCAACTTCACAACATCGAAGTTAGCGCTTACGCTTCTCCTGATGGTGGTTTGAAATTGAACGCTGGTCTAGCTGAAAGCCGTGAAGGTAACACAACTAAATATGTAAACAGAGAGTTGAAAAAATCGAAAGTAGCTACTGAAGTAGATGCTAAATATACAGCTCAAGACTGGGAAGGTTTCCAACAATTGGTTTCTGCTTCTAACTTGCAAGACAAAGAGTTGATCCTTCGTGTGATCTCTATGTACCAAGATCCTGAAACAAGAGAGCAAGAGATCAAAAACATCTCTTCAGTTTACTCTGATTTGGCTAACACTATCCTTCCTCAATTGCGTCGTTCACGTTTGACTGCTAACTATGACATTATCGGTCGTAGCGATGCTGAAATCAACGAAGCATTCAACGCTGATCCTTCTGTATTGAGCGTAGAAGAGATGCTTTATGCTGCTACTTTGACTAACGATGTAGTTCGTAAAGGCCTTATCTTTGCTGCAACAGCTAAACAATATCCTAACGATTTCCGTGCTTACAACAACCTAGGTCAATTGGCTTACGCTGCTGGCGATGCTGCTAAGGCTGAATCTTTCTTCAAGCAAGCTGCTGCTAAAGCAACTAGCGCTCCTGAAGTAAACGCTAACCTTGGTTTGAGCGAATTGGTTAAAGGTAACGTAGCTGCTGCTGAAACTTACTTAGGTAAAGCAACTGGTGCTAGCGCAGTAAACGAAGCGTTGGGTATCCTTTACATCAAACAAGGTCAATACGAAAGAGCAGTAAATGCTTTTGGCGATGCTAAAACAAACAGTGCAGCTCAAGCTCAAATCTTGGCAAAAGATTACAACAAAGCAAAAGCTACTTTGTCTGCAGTACAAGCTCCAGATGCTATGACAGACTATTTGATGGCTATCGTAGGTGCTAGAACTAACAATGCTTCTTTGGTAAGCAGCAGCATCAAGAGTGCAGTTGCTAAAGATGCTTCTATGGCTACTTTGGCTGCTAACGATCGTGAATTTGCTAAATTTGCAAGCTCTATCAAATAATAGGGTTTCCCCGTTATAAAGCAAAGGCGGAGTGTTCCAAACGGGACATTCCGCCTTTTTTCTTGCTCTCATGGCTATTTTACCCCCTAATTATGGAGTGATTACCACTAAAAGCACTATTTTCGCAAGGTAAATGAATAACGATGAATAGAACCTTTTTTTATATAGCACTTTGCATAGCTGCACTCTCTAGCTGTACCAAACAGCCCACCTTTCAACTCCAGGCAGAGATTACTGGGTTGCAATCAGACACCGTGCTTGTCTATTACCAAGAGCCCTACTACAAGCTCGATACCCTTGTGGCTAACCAAGGTAAATTTCTCTATACCCCCTCCATTGATACCCTTACCATCTTTTCGTTGCTACTAGATGGCGAAGAGATTGTTCCCATCTTTGCCAACAAAGGTACCACAGTCTCCCTGTCGGGCAGCAAAGAGGGTGTTGAGATAGTAGGAGAGGGCGATAATGCCCTAATGAATCAACTCTTTACAGCACTTAGGAGCCACAACCAACATCCCGATTCACTCAGAAGCTTTGCCAAAAGCTATATCGAGGCTAACCCCTTCTCGTATACCACGCTCTACCTACTAGAACGTTTCTTCTTTGAGCAAGAAGAGCCCAATTCGGATGAGATTCGTAACCTCATTCAAGGATTAGGGGGAAATGTAGAAGATACCTACCATGCCATGGTGATGCAGGGTAAGTTAGGGGATAAAAACATCCAGCGCAGTGAGATGCTTTACACCCTACGCTGCAAAGGCAAGGATGGCAAGGAATTGGGTCTTAATCAACTCAAGCGTGGTTACACCCTTCTGTACTTCTGGGCTAGTTGGGATGCACCCAGTCGAGCCCTCCAAGACTCCTTGGCACGTGTGCACAAAGCACTCCTGAAAGAGGATTTTAACCTCTATGGTTTCTCGCTCGATATGAACCAAGAGGAGTGGCTAAGCGCCCTTCCTACAGATACCACTCGCTGGAAACAGGGATGTAACTTTACCGGATGGAGCGACGACTTGCTCAAACAACAACGTATAACCCGCCTACCTGCCACCATCTTGCTGGGTCCCGACAAACGGATTCGGGGGCGTAATGTGGTGGGAGACTCCCTTATAACGCTCGTCAAAGAGTCGATAGCCACCGATAAGAAACGCGAAAAAGCACAAGCCGCCCGCACCAAAGCGAGCGAGCTTAAAAATAGATAGCCTATGTTAGTCAAAGTCTACGGAGCAGCCATACAAGGAATAGATGCGATTACGGTCACCATTGAGGTGAACAGTTCGCGTGGTATTAAATTTTTCTTAGTAGGTCTCCCAGACTCGGCTGTCAAGGAGAGTCACGAACGCATCCTCTCGGCTTTGCAGGTAAATGGCTATAAGTTTCCCACCTGCCAAATTGTGGTCAACATGGCCCCTGCCGATATTCGCAAAGAGGGCTCTTCGTACGATTTACCCCTTGCCATCGGTATTCTAGCTGCTGCCAAAGTGGTTTCCGATCAGAAACTGGCCCGCTACATGCTTATTGGCGAATTGAGCCTCGATGGTACTCTACAACCCATCAAAGGAGCCCTTTCCATCGCTATAAATGCCCGTAACGAAGGGTTTGAGGGAATCATCCTTCCCCACCAAAATGCCCGCGAAGCGGCAGTGGTCAACAACCTCAAGGTATACGGCGTAGAGAACATTACCCAGGTTATTAATTTCTTTAATGAGGCCGCCCCTCTACAAGAGACCGTTGTCGATACCCGTGCCCAATTTTATGCCCACCAAAGTAAATGGCTTCCCGATTTTTCCGAAGTACGTGGTCAAGAGAGCGTAAAGCGTGCCCTCGAAGTAGCTGCTGCAGGTGGACACAACCTACTGATGGTAGGTGCACCTGGAAGTGGAAAATCGATGATGGCACAACGCTTGCCAGGCATCCTACCTCCTTTGAGCTTGGCCGAAAGTTTAGAGACCACCAAGATACACTCCATCTCGGGTAAGTTGGGTAAAGATGCCTCCCTTATTGCTACTCGTCCCTTCCGCAGTCCGCACCACACCATTTCGCAAGTAGCCATGGTAGGTGGGGGAGCCTATCCCCAGCCCGGTGAGATTAGCCTAGCCCACAATGGCCTCCTTTTTCTCGATGAACTTCCCGAGTTTGGTCGTACCGTACTCGAGGTACTTCGTCAGCCGTTAGAAGATCGGCGCATCACCGTTTCGCGTGCCAAGTACAGCTTAGATTATCCCGCCAGCTTTATGCTAGTGGCCTCCATGAATCCCTGCCCCTGTGGCTATTACAACCATCCCACCCGTGCCTGTGTCTGTCCTCCTGGTCATGTACAGCGCTACATGAACCGCATCTCGGGTCCTTTACTTGATCGAGTAGATCTTCAAGTCGAAATTGTACCCGTACCCTTCGAAAAACTCTCCGAGAAGCAGCCTTCCGAAGCGAGTGCTGCCATCCGCCAACGTGTGGTAGCTGCCAGAGCGCTACAAGAGGCGCGTTTCAAGGAGCACGAAGGGGTCTATTGCAATGCCCAGATGGGTTCACGTCTCCTTCGGCTCTATGCCGAACCCGATGCTAGAGGGTTGGAGCTACTCCGTACGGCCATGCATCGTTTTCACCTCTCTGCCCGTGCTTACGATCGCATTTTGAAGGTGGCTCGTACCATTGCCGATTTGGATGGGAGTGGTGCTGTAACAGCTGCCCACTTGGGTGAGGCTATTGGTTATCGGAACCTGGATAGAGAGGGGTGGGGAGGGTAGCCTTAACGAAATGATTCTTTTTGTTTCCCCTCTACTACAACTATCTCTTTTTTTATCCTTCATCCTTCACACTCGCTGATTGATAGTGAGTTATGGTGAAGGATAGGGGTTTTTTAGCTTCACCTATCCTTCACCGGCACTCAGGGTCAATAGAATGGTCTAGAAATTAGAATGGTAGGGCTTCTTTGCTTGCATCTAATTACAAATCAACTATAAATTGCCGTTCGCTATGAACTGGCTTGCTGGTAAGTTCAAAGAGAGCCTATCGTCTCTTATCCCTGGGCGTATTGCCGAAGTTGATCATCGCCAAATTTTGGTCCATCTTCCGAGAATTAGTTCTTTAGAGAAATGTTTGGAACAATTTGAACTATCGCACTTTGAGTCTACTCAAGAAAAGATAGCCTTGCAGGTCAAACGTAAAGGTTAGATCTCGTTTGGTTGAACAACTCTTTTTGAGGATAATGTTTGGCTTACTCGTTTTTTGCTAAAAGCCCCTAGCATCTATTTCCAAACTCTAGGACCTTTTCTTCCTTTTATCTGGACGAGTGAACCGCGCCACCTAGGTGGCACAGGTGGACCACCTAGGTGGCACGGTTCGCTGGTGCATAGCTTTCGTTCTTTCTATGCGTTCATACCATCTCTTGTTCACTTCCATTCTTTAAATATCTCTACCATCTGTATAATTAAATTACTTTCAGCATTACTAGCTGCATCATAGTGAGTTAGCGCGAATGAAACCAAAAAGTGAGTAATTGAAATGGGGTGTTTTTAGCAGTTTTGACGCAAATGGTACCCTCTTTTGCACCAATTCTCTACTACCTCTCCTCACAGAGCCAATGATGGAGCTAGCTTATTTGCAATTGTTATACTAATGGTGTAAACATATTCTACTGCAAACTGTTTTTCCGATTGACAGGTTTGGGCAGATTTTCTATCTCTTTTCTAGAGAGGTAGCCTGCTCTTATCTTGAGGGATTATGAGAGTAATCAATTGTTTGTTTGAAACAGATGTAGTAAGTAGAAAAATGGTAGAATCATGTTACATTCAATTTATTGGCCCCACGAGTTTACACCTGGAGCCACAGATCACTTTTCGTCGAATGAGATTATTGTAAAGGGGATAACAGCGGCTCATGTATGGCCCTATTTGGTAAATACGGCTTGTTGGAGTCGTTATTATGGCCATGCTTCCGATGTTGTTATTCACCATGCCAAGGGTACGGAACTCTATGATGAGGCTACGTTCGACTTTACCACCTTGGGACTATTTGTTGAGGCTATTGTTGAGGAGTTTATTCCTCCGCATGGCCAGGAACCTGGCAGGTTGGCTTGGATAGGTTGGGTAGATAAAGGAAGCCCTCAAGCGCTTCAGCTATACCACGCTTGGCTTATTGAGAATTTACCTGGTGATAGGGTACGTATCTTGACTCAAGAGTCGCAATTAGGTATCCCCGCCAAGAAGATGGCTTTGGCACTTCCTAATCCGCTGATTGTTGCGCACCAAGAGTGGCTAAATGGGCTGGCTATGATGGCTAAAAAACAGTGTGAGGAGGAGATAGATACCACTTTCTATTAAGTAGTTAGCATGTAGTAACTTAGCTCTGTTTGAATAGCCTTAAAAGAGGTTGCTGAGTGATTTATTTAAACGGCCTATTCTTAATGTAAGTTAAGGGTGGGCCGTTGTTTTTAGTTAACTAGGCTTATACTGATTATTTTACCCCTTTGGGTAACTCTCTCTCTATTTAGTAACTACTTGTATATCAGAAATTAAAATTCTATTTTTGTGGTGTAAGAAAGCAATCAGTAAACGTAAAATAGAATGAATACGACCAAATTACAGCAGTTAGCTAGGCTAGTAACCTGCCTCTTGATGATAGTTGCCGTGGCCATTACTCAAAGCCAGAAGCTTTTTGGCTATGAGTTAAAGGAGCTGCAGGCGGAGTCTGCAACCGAAATGGAGCAAGTAGTTTCGCAGCAGTCGGGTTTGACCCTTGTCACTACAGCTACCATAGCGGGTGATATTATGGGATATGGAGGAACCCTACCGCTTCGGATTACGCTGGAGGAGAATAAGATTACCTCCATCGAGCCCCTACGCAATGCCGAAACCCCTCAGTTCTTTGCTCCTGTGGTGAAGCGCATCATCCCCCAATTGATAGGGCTGACTCCCCAAGAGGCTCTCTCGGCTCAGATTGATGCTGTATCGGGTGCTACACTCTCCTCGGATGCATTGGTAGCCACGGTTAACCGCGGGATGAATTACCTTCTGGCCAATGATTTAACGAAAGAGAGGACCGATTGGAGTTTTCTCTACTCTTTTAAATTCTTAGTAACCCTGTTGGTGGTATTGGCTGGAGCCCTTGTGCCGCTCTTTTTGAAGAACAAGCGCTATCGCCTTTTTCAACTCATACTGAATGTGGTGGTTCTGGGCTTTTGGAGTGGTAGCTTTTTGTCGTACTCCCTCTTTGTGAACTATGTAGCCAATGGGGTGACGCTTGGCATCTCTATTATACCGTTGCTCTTTTTGGTAACCGCCTTTCTCTATCCCCTTTTTGGCAAGAAGAATCACTACTGTACGTGGCTCTGTCCGCTGGGCTCTTTGCAGGAGTTGGCAGGTAAGAGTGTCAAGAAGAAGTGGTCCCTTTCGCCTAGGGTGCTGCAGGGGCTTCGCTCTTTTCACGACCTGCTTTGGGCCCTGCTCATGTTGCTTTTGTGGAGTGGGGTGGCTGCTAGCTGGATGGATTACGAACCCTTTAGCGCCTTTCTTTTTCAACAAGCCTCTATTCCTGTGCTCGTTATAGCGGGCCTCTCTCTCGCGCTTTCATTTGTTGTGAATCGCCCTTACTGTCGATTTGTATGTCCTACAGGCTCTTTTATTCAATTATCACAAAAAAATAAATAAGATGAACACTCCCCAATTTTTAAACATTCTACTGGCTGTAGCCTTGGTTATTTTATCGGTCAAAATTGCTTTCTTTGATACCAAAGAGGTGCCTACTAACGCTACTACTGCCTCTGCCGAGGAGGTGATTATGCAGAACATTTTAACACGTACCAGTATTCGTGCCTACCAAGATAAAGTGGTGGAGGCAGAGAAGGAGGAGCAACTGCTTCGAGCAGCGATGGCAGCACCCACTGCGCGCAATACGCAGCCTTGGCGATTTGTGGTAATCAAAGATAGAGCCATTCTTCAAAACATAGCCGATAACTTTAGTAGTATGAAGATGGCTGCATCGGCCCCTTTGGCTATTGTGGTGTGTGGCGATTTGCAGAGTGCCATTCCAGGTGCTGGAGTCGATTATTGGATTCAAGATGCTTCGGCTGCTACGGAAAATCTCTTATTGGCAGCTCATGGCCTAGGCTTGGGAGCAGTTTGGTGTGGAGTGACTCCTTTGCCCGAGCGTGTGGCGCACTTCAAAGAGTTGCTTGCTTTGCCCGATCACATTTTACCGTTGAATGTCATTCCGATTGGTTATCCAGCAGAAGATCCAGCTCCTAAGAACAAGTGGAAGCCTGAGCATATTCACTACGATGGCTGGAAAGAGTAGGAGAGGGATGGGCTAAAAACCAATTTCTGAGCATATATCCCTTACCTGTTCAATAATTTCAGTTCCTCTTGTGCGATTGATACGAATGGATTCGCCTACAGCCAACATATCTTCGGTTGTAGGCTTTCCATTTTGATTGACAGAGGTAGCATGTTCGCCTTGATAGCCATGCGTGCATTTTGTTAGGTCGTAGGCAGGTGCCAATGACCAGCTTCCTTCTTTGCAAATAAAGCTAAAGTTTTTAGCATGGTCATCTTTGTTTTGGGCCACTACATTGAATGCCATTCGTCTAAACATCTCTTCTACTTGTAAAGGATTTTGTGTAAGATAGCCTGTAAGGTGTAAAAGAGTTTTGTAGTCTAAATTGGGTTTTAAAATAGACTCATTTAGTAGGGCACCAGCAGTAGCGATGTGTAGCCGTTTACCACCTTCTAAATCAAATCGTTTGGTAGCAAAGTATTTCCCATTTATCAGTTTGAAATCGGGTACTGTAATACCGCATTTTCGTGCCAGTTGGTTGTATTCGTACTCCATTACTCCCATATCCTTGGGGTCGTAGGTATGTCTAAATTTAACTAGCCAGGCTCCCTCCTCGTCGCTTAATAGACATTTGGGTCGGCATCCGCCTGAGTTACCACTGTTAAAATAGAGTACATCTTCGTCTTCCTCACTTTTTTCTGAGAGTACATTTAGTGCCATTTGTTGGAGTTGGTCTAACTCGGGTAGCTCTTTTTCTTTTCCTACATAGCTTTCTGGAATATAGCATAAGGCACCCATTCCCGATTTGCCTACGATGCTTAATCGTTGCAAAGGAGTTAGTTTACTTTCGTCTATCCCTTGTTGCCGTAGCAATCTATTTAATAAGTAGCGTCCATACCCATCGGGCAGGCTATCTTCGAATATGCCAAAGTTTCCCCAAAAAGGTTCGGACTTGGCAATAAATAGGGTGGGTTTTAGGGGAAGGTCTCGTGGAGAGATGGAAAACCCTTTTACTAACCACTCTTTGTCGTATTGAAATGCACAAAGCTGCGCATCGGGAGTCAGTGTAATTTTACCAACACGCTGCTCTCTATAGGTTACGGTAACACTATCAACCCAATTCATTGCGTCCTTTTTTGCGATTCTTATTTCTGTTTATCTCTTCAAGCTCTTCCATCGTGTCGTACAGTGGTTCGGATAGGAGCTTCTTTACCATCTTTGAGTAACCCAACGCTTTTGCAAGTGCTACAAATGAGCTTAAAGAGATGGTGTGTTTCTGTTCAAATTTGGCAATAGTAGGAGTAGGTACACCGCTCAATAGGGTGAGTGCTTGGCGCGAAAGTCCTTTTTCGAGTCTTCGTTTCTGAAGGTTATGGGCAAGGATAGCCAATAATTCATCGGGCGTATCCATGTCAAAGTTGTAGAGTAATGGCATACTATTGTATCTGAGAAGTGTGAATAACTGCTTTATTGAATACTATTATATTCAATGCAAAGTTAGTGATTAAAATATAGAAAGCCCTTTTTATTTGTTTTTTTTGGCGCAGTTTAAATAGTCTGTGATTAGCGGATAGAATAATGCTTTTGTCACGTTAGGTGGGTGATAGATGCATGCTTGATACAATTACTTTTTCAGTGTAATGAGTTTTTTACGAAAGATTGAAACGCTGCTTGTTTTAAACTCTGCCTCTTTTTTGCCTATTTGTAGCAGTTTCCTTACATTTGTCTTTGTTATAGCTACTCACTCTTCAAACATCAGATTATGAAGCCACTCAATCCCCGCCGCTATCCCGTAGGTATGCAGACTTTTCATAAAGTACGTAACGGTAACTACGTTTATGTAGACAAAACCGCTTTGGTTTACCGCATGGCGCACGACTCTGGTCAGTACTTCTTTCTAAGTCGTCCCCGTCGCTTTGGAAAGAGCCTGCTCATTTCGACTTTAGAGGCCTACTTCCAAGGGCGTAAAGAGCTGTTTCAAGGATTGGCTATTGAGCAGTTGGAGGTAGAGTGGCCGGTACACCCCGTGCTTCGCCTCAGTCTTAGTCAAACCAGGTACAGTAGTTTAGAGGATTTGAGTGCACTGCTGTTAAATCACCTCCGCGATTGGGAAAAGTTATATGGCCCCTCAGAAGAGGGAACTTCCTTTGCTATGCGCTTTTTTAACCTGATAAAGCGAGCTTACGAACAGACGGGCAAAGAGGTGGTGGTACTGATTGATGAGTATGATTCGCCACTGCTAGGTAGTGGTAATGCGCCTGAGTTGCAAGAGCAGCTACGCAACATGATTCGCACCTTTTACTCTCCCCTTAAAGATGCCGATCCTTACCTACGTTTTGTCTTCATTACAGGCATCACCAAGTTTAGCCAAATGAGCATCTTTAGTGAGTTGAACAACCTGAACAACATCAGCATGGATGCCGACTACGATACCATTTGTGGTATTTCGGAAGAGGAGCTTCACACCCAGATGGCTCCCGATATTTCGATGTTGGCCAAAGCGCAAAAGAAGAGCGAAGAGGCGATGAAAGCGGAATTAAAGCAGCGGTATGATGGTTATCACTTTAGTAAAGCGATGACCGATATCTACAATCCTTTTAGTTTGTTGCTGGCCTTTACTAAAAGAGAATTAGATAGTTACTGGTACAGCACAGGTACCCCTACGTTTCTGCTCGATTTGATGAAGAAAGAGAAACTCAACATTCCCGATTTGGAGGGTGTAAAAGCCTCTAGTTTTGACTTTGACCGTGCTACTGATTCCATTACGAATGTTATTCCAGTACTTTACCAAAGTGGTTACTTGACTATCAAAAAATACAATCGACTGCTGGATGTTTTCACCCTTGGCTATCCCAATGAAGAGGTACGCATGGGTTTCTTGCGCTGTTTGATGCCCGATTATGTAGAGACAGATACCTTAAGAGGTAATTTTTTGGTCACTAGTTTCGTGGAGGAGTTGATGGAGCAAGATATTGAGGCCTGTATGATTCGTCTGCAAACTTTCTTTGCCTCTATCCCCCATACGTTGCAAAACAAAAGTGAGAAGCACTTCCAAACAGCCCTCTATATCCTCTTCAGCCTCATGGGGCAGTATGTGGAAGCAGAGGTAAATACCTCTATGGGGCGTATGGATATGGTTCTGCAGTTGACCGATGCCATTTACATCTTTGAGTTCAAGGTCGATAAGAGCGCACAAGTAGCCATGGAGCAGATAGCCGAGCGCAACTATGCACAACGCTACCAACTAGATGAACGAGCGCTCTATCAGATTGGTGTCAACATCTCTACCCAAACACGTACGCTGGAGGAGTGGACGATTGTAAAGCGATAATACGAAAATAGATATAATCAATAAACAGACAGCATTACCACCCCAACTCTTCCACCAACTTCCGATAGATGGCATTGTGCTTCAATAACTCGGGTACCCCTGTAATAAATAGCTGCTTGCGGGCACGGGTGAGTGCCACATTCAGTTTACGGTCGATTGATACGCCATTCTCCTGCGTTAAGTTGGGGAGGAAGCGAAGCTGGTAGAGGTAGTTTACACAGAAGGAGTAGAGAATCACCTCGCGCTCACTCCCTTGGTAGCGTTCTACCGTATCGACCGATACGTGGTTCAACTCGGGGATGCCAGTGCGTTGTAACTCTTGCTTGATGAGGGCTATCTGGCTACGGTAGGGGGTAATAATACCCAAGGTGTGGCTGGCATTGAAGTTCTCTTTGTAGCTGTGATACACCTCTACGGCTAGTTGTGCCATTAGTTTGGCTTCGTACTGGTTGGTCTTGCCCGAAAGGCTGGTGCGATCGGGCTGCGAGGGGTAGAAGCGGATGGGGGTCTCAATCTCCTCCAGTTGATGCTCCAAACCTACAATGTCTAACTTACCTGCATAGAACTCTCGGTTGGGAAAACTGGCCACGGCTGGGTGCATACGCCCTTGGCGGCAGAGCATATCGAGGGGCTCCTCTTCTCCTTTGGCAAGGTGGTTGCGGTAGAGTCGTTCAAATAGGGAGTCTTTTACATTTTGAAAACCGATGTGGCGGAGTGACTCGTTGGCTACTTCGGTCTCTTCGCTTCGTTGCAGCACCACGGCAGGGAGCTGTTTGTGATCGCCTACCAAGACAAACTTACCTACTCCCTCTTTCTCATCGGCGGTGCGGGCGCACAAAATGCCGAGCAGTTGCGGCTCTAAGATTTGGGTCGCTTCGTCTACAATGGCTACATCGAACCGTTTCAAACGGAAGAGTTCGGGTTTGCCCGAGATAGAGGCTACTGTGCCTACATAGATGCGGCACGCTTGCAGGCGGTTGCGTACCTCCTTGCGGTTGTTGCAACTAGCTAGTACATTCTCGATTAATCGCTCTCTGAAGCGGGGATCGCAGGTAAGTTCATTGCCTACTCGTATGTAGGGCACCTCGGGCTCTAGCTTGGAGAGCATTTGGCAAATTTCATCTACCGCTCGGTTGGTGTAGGCCAAGAGGAGAATCTGTTTCTCTTTATCTTCGTGAAAAAGTTCCACCATTCGTTTGAGTGCACGCGAGGTTTTACCTGTTCCTGGAGGACCTACCAAGAGGAAGTAATCTTTGGCAGCAAGGGCTTTGAGGGCGATGCGTTCAAAGTCATTGCCAGCTTGGGCTATTGGTGTGGTATAGGTAGCATCAAATTGGGGAGGGCGTGCACCGAGTAACAGCTCTCGGCGGGCGGGAGTAGTCTCTAAGAAGGCAGTTAATCCGGCATACATGCTGCGGAAGGTGGTATCCATGGAGTCGCGCTCGATGGCGTAGTAGCTTTCGGGGATAAATACCTGTAGGTTTCGTTGGGCAGCACGTAGGCGCACTTTGACCTCGTATTCGGTAATGGTCTCCACGCTTCCTTTGAAAACCAGTTTGTTGGTTACATTGTCGGTGGCTTGGTTGCGCTCATAGAGCACCACGGCATCGCCCACCCGGAAGTTGGGCAGGAAGGCCTCTTCGTAGGTAGGTACCGATAGCCACACGTAGGGCTGGTGTAGCAAGGCAGCTTGGTTCTCCTTAATGGTCAGGTTGTAAAGAATCTCGCCCGCTTGTTGTTTCTCTTCGAGTGTGCTGAGCCACAAGCCCGATGCACCGCCTCGGCTCTCTCCATCTCCATCGCCCGATTTGGAGGTGTAGAGCTCCTTGGTGATGAAGTTGTAGAGGGTGTAGAAGTAGGCTTGTTCGGTGGGGTTCAGCCGGTTTAGCTTGGCCTGAAAAAGGGAGATTGGAGGCTCTAACCATTCTGCCCAGAGGCGGTTGTTGAGTCCTTTCTGATTGAGCGTAGTGGGATTGACTTCGGCTAGAATCTCTTCAGTATAGGCTATGTTGTTGTGCAGTTGCACGCCATACTCGGCAGCTACAATCTGGTTGCGTAGGTTGATGATGCGCTTTACTGGTGCCCAGGCCGAAGCGGCAGGGTACAACAGGGGGTAGCGGGTATAGAGGAGGTAGGGGTGGAGCTGTTGGTGCTTTTTGCCCATGCTAAATTCGAGTACCGCCATGTAGAGCAACATCTGTACTTGGTGGTTCTCTTTGGGTACTACCTTGCCGCGCTGTGCATACTCATCGGCTTTGCCCGATTTCATCTCGATAAAGCTACTCATATTGCGCTGCATGTAGTCCAAACGTCCCTGTATGCCGAGGGGCTCGCAAATGTAGGAGGGCTCTAACACAGCATCTGATCTATCTAATCGGTAGCCAGGTTCCTTGAAGGTTTGCTGTACCGTTTGGCGAATGTGATCGAACTGTTTGCGGCACTCTTGGGCAAAGGCGCGCTCTTTATCGGGGTGTTGTAGCTCTTCGCAGGTAGCCATCTCAATGGGGAACTGGCGGAAGGCTTTCTTCATGCAGGTTATATAATCAGGCTCTTCCTCTTCGGCATAGATCCACTCATCTAGAAAGAGATTGGCGATGTTACCCAATAGCAAGGGGGGAGCATTGCGTACGGCCGAGAAGCGGCTCATGAGGTAGTTGGCTGGATGGTGTCCGTAATCTTTGTAGCACTCGGCTAACGAACTAATATCGAGTAAGTAGTCGGGTTCGAGTACCAAAAAAGCGGGGTGGTAGATGCCCTCTTCGTCTACGGTTACTTGCAGTAGGTTAAGTTGGGCGTGGGGCCAAAGTAGTTCGATGCTCTCTTCGAAAGCTTTTTGTAGCTCTCGCTGGTGAATGGCTACCTTGAGTAGCTCCTCTTGTGGAGTATCGACCGATTGTACGTAGAGGTATCGCTCATCTTTGTGTTCAAAGCATACCCGCATGCGCTGTATGGTATGTAGGCGGCGGGGGGTGGCACTGCTCAGGGGTTTTACCTCTTTGAGTAGGGCTATGAGTGCATCGGGTAGTGGGGCTTGAAGCAGGGAGTGAAAGGTTTCGGCTACCGAAAGTAGGTCTTGCATAAACTCCTCTTGCTCTCCTTCACTGCGCTGGTTCAGCACTTCGTTGGAGTTGAGGCGGAAGGTGTGTAGGCGGTACTGGGCTTTTCCTCCCAAATTATATTGGGTGGTGATGTAGGCGATGCGGGCTGCTAGGTCGGTGGTTTGTAGGCCACTTCCCTCCATCTTGCTGCGAAGGAGTCGCTCCAAGGAGTCTCTTAATCGGCGGTAGCGGATATTCAGGGGGAGGCTGGCATCGGTAGCTAGGGTATATAGCTCGTTGTAGTATTCGGTAGTCTCTTCGTTCATGGTTGCAAAGTAACGAACTTTTGTGGAAAACTCTCTCTTTATTGGGAAGGAACTCTTCGGGGAGTTTAGGAAAAATAAGTGGTTAAAATTGGCTCTTTTTAGAAACAATTTTACAGATTCAGAGGTTATAGAGAGGTAAACACTCCATCAATAGGGAGGAGATGTTATTTTATTTCTTAAAATAAACTCACTAATTATTTGTAATCATTACAATTTATGCTACATTTGCCTTAGATAAAGAGTCATTCAACTTAACCAATGAGCCACAGACATGAATAATTTGCACACCTATTTCGGGGGATTAACGTTAAAGAATCCCATTATTGTAGCTAGTAGCAACCGCACCAATAGTGCCGAAGGTAATAAAGCCTTGGAAGATGCTGGGGCAGCGGCTATTGTTTTGAAATCAATCTTTGAAGAGAGCATTAACCGCCAAACAGAGAGTTTGCACGACAATAGCTTTCATACCGAAGGGGCAGACTACCTGCAAGGGTATCTCCGTTCGCAGGTGTTGAATGAGTATGCTACGCTTATTCGTGAAAGTAAGCGTTTATGTACCATCCCTATTATAGCTAGTATAAATTGTTGTACGGCGGGTGAGTGGAGCAAGTTTGCTACTATTCTCGAAGAGGCGGGTGCCGATGCGATTGAACTCAACATTATGAGTATTCGTACCACTATAGCCTACAACGATGGGGAGTTTGAGATGGAGCATGTACGCATTGTTGAGGCGGTACGAAAGGCAGTAAAGGTACCTATTGTTGTAAAACTAGGTTCTACTTTAACCAACTATGTTAACCTCATAAACCGATTAATGGCGGCTGGGGCAGCAGGTATTGTGTTATTTAACAGAATGTATCAAACCTCTATCAATATAGAGAAGATGGAGTATGTACCTAAAAATATATTGAGTGTAAAGAGCGATTTGGCTACTCCACTGCGTTGGGTAGGTATTGCATCGGCAGCTGTGAAGAAGATGGATTATGCTCTTTCGGGAGGTGTACATACGGGGCAAGATATTGTGAAAGCTATCTTGGTAGGATCATCAGCCGTAGAGGTGTGTAGTGCTATCTATAAGAATGGAAATGGCTGGATAAAAGAGGCGCTGGCTACTGTTGAAGATTGGCAGTTTAGACACGGCTATTCATCCATCAATGGATATAAGGGGTTAATGAATGCGGCCAATGAGGAGAGTGCTGAAAAATTGCAGCGCAATCAATTTATGAAATATGTAGAATCGTATAACGGTTAAACTTAATAATAAATCAATTTATAAATTTTAAAAAAGAAAGATATGAAAAAGTACAGATGCGAACCTTGTGACTATATTTACGATCCAGCGTTGGGTGATCCAGATGGTGGTGTTGCACCCGGAACTGCTTTTGAAGATATTCCAGAAGATTGGGTATGCCCTATCTGTGGAGTGGGTAAAGAGGACTTCGTGGTAGAAGAGGAGTAGTTTAACGACTCACTGTAGATAAGCCCAGTAGCATCAGTTGATGCTACTGGGCTTATTTCATCTATTCGCTATGAGAGAGAGGTCTTAGAGTACTTGTAGCTTAACTCTCCCGTGTTGAATGAACTCATCTCTTAAGGGTATTAGACGATACTAAAATGTGGTAATTACCGTATTTGAATCAATCGCCTAGCAAGTACAAACAATGAAAACTGGCAAAAAGAGTAGACTAATGTGATGACTGGCGAAAGCTTCGAAAGCGTAAGTTAGTTATAGAATCTCAATGGCAATCATGGCGCATGCTTCAGCATCGGCTAGGGCATGGTGGTGATGGGCTAAATCAAATCCTACATGGGCTGATACCGTATGTAGCTGATGATTGGGTAGATCATGAAAAGCGTGTCTAGCGGCCGAAAGTGTACAATGAAATTCATAGTTGGGGTAGGGCATACCGTAGTGCTCGTGGCACTTAATGAGGTGAGGCTCATCAAACCCTTTGTTGTGTGCTACTAGGGGCAAACCATGAATACGTGGGGCAATCTCAGCCCATACTTCGGGAAAGAGTGCTGCTCCCTCTGTATCTCTTCTAGATAGCCCGTGGCATTGAGTAGCCCAAGTGGCATAGTAGTTGGGGTAGGGTTTAATGAGGTGGTAGAACTTATCGACTACCTTCCCATTACGTACAATTACTACTCCCACACTGCATACACTGGTGCGTTGGTGATTGGCGGTTTCGAAATCAATCGCTGCAAAGTCTCTCATGTAGATTGGTTTTTTACAAATGTACAACAATAATAAGTATTATCTGGTTTAATCTCTTTTAATTTCTCTTTAGTGAGTTGTTTGATATATACCGATGGAAACGTCTTTAATTTTTCCTTAAAGCATTAGTGGACGTAGAATAAACGGTTAAATGAACTATTAAAGTAGATAAAGTAACTTTTAATTAGGAGCAATATACAAGTTAGTCTTCCGGATTTTTATTTATGTTTTATGATTGTAATTATTGATTAATATACTTATTTGCTATTTTTCGGCTAATAATAAACAAATATTACACATAAGTTTTCAAATAAGCACCTATTTTTACACCGATGAAAGTCGAATAAGTAAAGTTATTTGATTTGTTCTTCTAGTAGGATATCATCATTGTTTAACCTTTAATTTAAATAACATGCAAAAAATGTTTGCTAATCTGAAAAGCACACGCTTCTTCTTATTGCTCCTTGCAACTGTAATGTCTGTAGGTGTATTTGCTCAAAATGTCACTGTGAAAGGTACAGTAAAAGAGAAGAGTGGCGAGACTATTATTGGAGCATCTGTACTTCAAAAAGGGAATGCTTCTAACGGTACTATTACCGATTTTGAGGGAGGTTTCTCCCTGAATCTTCCCGAAAATGCTACCCTAGTTGTATCTTATGTAGGGATGCAAACCCAAGAGGTAGAACTCAAAGGCCGGAAAATGATTGAAATCACACTCGCAGATGATTCTCAAGCCTTAGAAGAGGTGGTGGTGATTGGGTATGGTAGTGTAAAACGGAAAGATTTAACGGGTTCGGTAGCTACTGTTAACTCCGAGGTGTTAGCCTCGGTGCCCGTAGCTAGTGCAACCGAGGCGTTGACTGGTAGGATGGCTGGGGTTCAGGTTACTGCTACCGAGGGATCTCCAGATGCTGAGATGAAGATTCGTGTACGTGGAGGTGGATCGATTACAGGCGATAACTCTCCACTATTCATTGTTGATGGCTTTCCTGTAGAGTCTATTTCGGATATTCCTGCTACTGATATTGAAGATATTACTGTATTAAAAGATGCATCTTCGACCGCTATTTATGGATCACGTGGTGCTAATGGAGTAATTTTGGTTACCACCAAGTCTGGTAAAGAGGGAAAAATCAATGTAAATTACAATGCCTATTATAGTTGGAAAAAGATAGCCAATACGCTCGATGTATTAACTCCAAGTGATTATGCCAAATGGCAGTATGAATTGGCTTCTTTGAAGGATGGAAGTGATTTAAGTTCGTACGAAAACTATTTTGGGAAGTATCAAGATATTGATATGTATAATAATGTAGAGGCTAATGACTGGCAAGATTTAACTTTTGGGCGCACAGGCGAGGCCTTTAACCAGAATTTAAGCCTTACGGGAGGTAGTGATAAGGTACGATTTGCCTTTAGTTACAATCACATGAATGACAAGGCCATTATGGAGAACTCATCTTTTAGACGAGATAACTTAAGTTTAAAGTTGAATACGAAACCAGCTAAGAATGTAACAGTTGATTTTTCGGTACGTTACTCTAAAACAAAAATTAATGGGGGAGGCGCTAACGATGTATCTGGTGCCTATGATACAGACCGCAGATTGAAGTATTCGGTTATCTACAGCCCTATTCCTTTGAAAAACTTAACAGCAGATAGTGGAAGTGATGATGATGATTTAGGAAATTTATACCATCCCATTGAATCATTGTATGATAATGATCGTCGCCAATTGCGTAAGAACCTGAACATGGCTGGTAGCTTTGGCTGGGAAATCTTTAAAAACTTTAAGGTGAAAACCGAGATAGGTTATGATGATTATGCTAATTCGGACGATCGTTTCTACGGTACTACTACTTATTATGTACGTAATGTACCTTCGGCCGAAAACCAAGGAATGCCTGCTATCCAGTTGGGTAATAGTTGGAGAAATGCAATGCGTAGTACCAATACTGCGAGTTATGACTTTAAGGGGCTATTTGGTAAGAGTAGCAAGCATAACTTAAATGTGATGGCTGGACATGAGTGGATTATTACGAAGAGTCAAAAGTTGACAGATATTGTACATGGTTTTCCAGAAAGTTTTACTGCCGATCAAGCTTGGAAATTATCTTCTATGGGGACCCCTTATAATATTGATAATTATTATGAACCCGATAACAAACTTCTCTCTTACTTTGGGCGTGTAAATTATGATTTTGATAGCAAATATTTATTGAGTGCTACCTTCCGTGCCGATGGTTCATCTAAGTTTGCTGCTGGTAATCAGTGGGGCTATTTTCCTTCGGCAGCTGTGGCTTGGCGTATCTCTTCAGAACCCTTTATGGAGAAAGCTAGCTCTTGGTTAGATGATTTAAAATTGCGATTTAGTTACGGTACAGCGGGTAATAATAATATTCCTGCGGGACAGATGGTACAGAGTTATAACAATAGTGCTACTTCTTGGATTAATGGATTCAATAACTATTGGGCACCTTCTAAAACGATGGCTAATGCTGATTTGAAGTGGGAGACCACTATTACACGTAATGTAGGAGTTGATTTTACCACATTAGGTGGCCGATTAAACGCTACGGTAGAGGTCTACTTAAATAATACGAAAGATTTATTGATAAACTTTCCTGTCTCGGGAACGGGTTATGATACGCAGTATCGTAACATGGGTGAAACTCAGAACAAAGGGCTTGAGGCAAGCTTAAACTATACTATTCTAGAGAAGAAAAACTATGGGTTGAGTGTTAGTGCCAATATTGGATTCAATCGCAATGAAATTATTGATCTTGGAATGATGAATGATTTTGGTGCTAGCAGTTTGTGGGCATCGACAGAAGTTGGTTATGATTATTGGATTTCGAAAGGGGGATCTGTAGGTAAAATGTATGGATATCGTTCGGCAGGTAGATATGAGGTGAGTGATTTTGAAGGGTACAATGAATCGACAGGCCGTTGGGTATTGAAAGAGGGAGTAGCTGACGCATCGAATGCAGTTGGGCGTGTACGTCCAGGTACCATGAAGTTGCAAGATTTAGATGGTAATGGAACGATTGATGTAAATGACCGCGAAATTATTGGTGATGCAAATCCTTTGCACACGGGTGGTTTCAGTATCAATGCTCGTGCTTATGGTTTCGATCTTAGTGCTAACTTTAGTTGGAGTTATGGTAATGATGTTTATAATGCTAATAAGATAGAGTTTTCGCACTCGGGGCGCTACCAATACCGTAACTTAATTGATGTGATGGCTGATGGTAGCCGTTGGACTAATTTGAATGAAGATGGAACCATCTGTAATGATCCCGAAAAATTGGCAGCAATGAATGCCAATACAACGATGTGGTCTCCTTATACAGATAGAATGGTCTTTAGTGATTGGGCTGTTGAAGATGCATCCTTCTTACGTTTAAATACATTAAGTTTGGGTTATACACTTCCTAAATCATTGGTTTCTAAAGCAAATATTCAGACTTGTCGCTTCTATGTAACGGCCTATAATGTTTTCTGCTTGACTAACTATTCAGGTTATGACCCTGAGGTATCAACTATGCGCAAGACTAGTTTAACTCCTGGTATGGACTATTCTGCTTACCCTAAGAGCCGCCAGTTTGTGGTGGGTGTAAACCTTAATTTCTAATCTGTAAATACACGTAATATGAAAAAGATTTTATATATCTCTCTATTGGCTTTCTCTTTAACAGGGGTAATGAGCTCTTGTGATTTAGATGCGCCTACTCAGTCGGCACTCGATGCCTCGGTAATATTCTCTACACCTGTTTTGGCCGAGGCTGCCGTTATGGGTATTCACCAATCATTTGGTGAGACCAACTCTTATCGCGGTCGTTTTTTGCCCTTCTATGGAATGAATACCGATGTTGAGTGGCGAAACAACTTAGATCCAACCAAAGTGCCTGATAATAGTTCGGCCGATTTGTGTACCTATGGAGCTACACCCACTAATACACAAATGAATACGGATAATAATGCTTATGCTAAATTTTATGAAGGTATAGAGCGTGCTAATCAGGCTATTGTAGGTATTCGTACTTTTGGTAATGTAGCGAGTAATAGTGAAATGGCTCAGTTATTGGGTGAGGCTTTAACACTCCGTGCTGTATTGTATTTAGATTTAATAAAAGGGTGGGGTGATGTACCTGCCCGCTTTGAGCCCATTACTAGCGAAACGATGTATTTGGGACGTACAGATAGGGATGAGATTTACAAACAGTTATTAAATGATCTAGAAGAGGCTACTAATTTGGTGGCTTGGCCCAATGTTACGGCTGTTACGCGTAGTACCGAACGGGTTAATAAGGCTTTTACTAAGGCGTTAAGATCGCGTGTAGCTCTTTATGCAGGTGGTTATTCACAGCGTGCAGATGGGGTTCGTTTGAGTAACGATGCTGAATTAAGTGCTGATAAAATGTATGCCATTGTAAAAAAAGAGTGTGTGGATGTTATCAATAGTGGTACTGCTACATTAGGCTCTTTCTATGATAACTTTAGTAAATTATGTAAGGATGATGTGACTGCTGGTGGCGAATCTATTTGGGAAATTCCTTTTTCGGCAGGTCGTGGACGGGTATTGTATACTTTTGGGGTGAAGCATCAAAGCGTAGATCAATATACTCAGCAAGCGCAGGGCGGTACGAACGGTCCCCTACCTTACCTTTTCTATGAGTATGATGTAGAGGATGTGCGCCGTGATATTACTTGTGTACCTTACGAATGGGGAACGGCTGTGGCTGGTAAAAGTAAACAACAGCCTCGTTCACTTAAGAGCTGGTGTTTTGGAAAGTTGCGCTACGAATGGATGAATCGTATTGTTACCTCTACGAACGACGATGGAGTGAACTGGCAATATATGCGTTTGGCTGATGTCTATTTAATGGCTGCCGAGGCTATCAATGAATTGGATGGTCCTGCTGCTGCTGCAACCTATATGAGACCTGTATTAGAACGTGCTCTACCTGCTGCTAAAGTAATAAATTATTTATCTGCAGTAACTGCTAGCAAAAGTGCCTTTTTTGATGCTGTGGTAGATCAACGTGCCTTGGAATTTGCAGGCGAATCACTGCGTAAAGCCGATTTGATTCGTTGGAACCTATTAGAGGTGAAGCTGAAAGAGGCGCAGACTAAAATGAAGCAGTTGACTAGACGCGAAGGAGTTTATGCTAATTTGCCTGAGCGCATCTATTACCAAACTAAGGCTGATGGTGAAACATTAGAAATCTATGGTTTGAATTATGGTGATACAGATGAGATTGGAAAGTCATTGGGGTATGAATCAAACAAAAGTTGGTTAACGCAAGAGAACTTAACCGACGAGTTAATTGATATTCTTTATATCAATTCACCCAACCAAAATCAATTCTGGCCTATCTGGCAAACCTTTATTGACAATAGCAATGGCATGTTGAGTAATGATTAACCCCTCTAAAAACGATTAAATGATGATGAATATAAAAAAACAAAGCTACCTTTTAGCTGTTTCCTTTTTTACTTTGTTAAGTAGCTGTTCTGATCAATCTACAGAGTTAACCTCTGTTGAGTACGATCGCCTGTTTGCTCCCATTGGGCTAGAGGCTAGAGTTGTAAATAGAGTTGATACTCGATTTACCTGGAAAGCAACGGCGGGGGCTCAATCCTATACTATGGAGCTTTTTGCAGATGATAACTTGGAATTTGTAGGAACTCCTTCTCGCACAATCACTGATATATTACCAACCGATATTCCTTATACAGTAGTAGGGTTGGAGGGTGAAACACAATACTCGGCTCGTATACAGGCTGTTTCTTCTGAGGTAGCAGATTCTAAATGGAGCAATGTTGCTTTTAAAACTGATTCGGAACAGATATTCTATCCAGTAAATGACGATGATTTAGGTGCCAATCAAGTTACGTTGCGTTGGCCTGCCGATCAGGTGGCTACTGAGTTAATTCTTAACCCAGGTGATCAGCGTATTGCCATTACAGCACAGCAGATAGCTGCTGGTGCGATAACGCTTACTGGTTTGGTGGGTGAGACGACCTATACAGCTAGAATGGTTAATGGTGAAAAAACACGTGGTTCAATTACTTTTACTACAACGGTCGATGTAGGAGATGCTACGGTGGTTTATCCTGAGGATGATTTTGTAGCAATGCTTAGTGCAGCGCAACCAGGTGAGGCATTTGCCCTCTTCCCAGGAACTTATACGGTACCTGGAAGTGATGGGAAGGTTGGAAAATTAGATATAGCTACAAGTGTTGAGATTAAAGCAGTACGTCCTAACGATCGTCCTATTATTAATGGTTGTTTTACTTTATCGGGTGGTGCTTCCCTACTTTTAAAGCAAGTGGTGCTTGATGGTACTAATACGGATGGCAGTCAAGCATTCGAATATAAAACGTCAGGTCTATTTGGTGCTTTAGTGATTGATGATTGTGAGATTAAGAATTATACCAAAGGGTTCTATTATGTAAATATAGCAGCCGATATTGAGCGTATTGAAGTTACAAATAATCTAATTTATAACATAGAGTGTAGCGGAGGAGACTTCTTGGATTCGCGTACTGGTGCTATTCGTGAATTGATTTTTACCAACAATACAGTTTATAATAGTTGTGCCGCACGTGATTTTGTGCGTTATGATAATGCAGCAGCTAACTTCCCAGGAGTTTCTCCTCTTATTACAATAGAGAAGAATACCTTGGTAGGAGTAGCAAATAGTAGCTCAAGACGTTTGTTGTATATCCGTTTTGCCGGAAATTCGATCTCTTTTAGAGATAATTTAGTAACTAGTACATTAGGTATTTTTTCTAATCAATCTAGTACAGGGGGGCCTACATTTAAGAATAATAACTATTTTGGTGCAGATGGACTATTTACCGGAGGCTCTACTACATCGGTTATTTTTGATGATTCTGCAACAAAACTTGATCCAGGTTTTGCCAATGCAGCATCGGGTGACTTTACATTGTCTAATGAAATATTGATAGAACGTGGTGTTGGTGCTGCTCGTTGGCGCTAATCAGGACTCTAAATATACTTAGTCATAAACGATGGTTTTTAAGAAGGTTTTCCACCTTTATATGAACTAGGTATTTATCTATATACACAAGGATGGGAGAAGATTATGAAAATAATTATCTCCCATCCTTGTGTATATAGATATTTGTAAATCTTATCGTGATATAAGCAATACACCGTGTTATTTGCATCAATTGTAGTCAATAGATGTGAAAATGATGATTTCGTTAAATAGAAGAAACTCAATAACTATGCAAAAGCCAAAATGGAGCTATCCTTTTTTTGTTTTTATCAAGACAAACCCCTATTTTTGTTAGCGAGTTCTGTTTTTTGCCAAATTCTGAGATCATTCCACAAAAACAAATAAGCTATATGAAAGACTTTATTAAGTACACACTGGCCAGCTTACTGGGCGTTGTGTTAGCCGGGGTCGTTTTGACCATTCTAGGTGTTTTGACACTGGCTGGTATGCTTAGTTCTACCAGCTCAGAGCCTACTGTGAAAGAGAAGAGTATTTTTACACTCGAACTTAGAGGTGAAATAGCAGAGCGATCAACCGAAATACCTTTTGCTTCTCTTTTAGGAGAGGAGTATGAGTCGTTGGGACTGAATGATATTCTATCAGCGATTAAGAAGGCCAAAGAGAATGAAAAAATAGAGGGAATCTTTTTAAAGACAAGTAGCCTCAGTGCCAACTTAGCCTCTTTGCAAGAGATTCGTGTTGCATTGAGTGACTTTAAAGCGAGCGGTAAATTTATTGTCTCGTATGCCGACTCTTACAGCCAAGCCTCTTATTACTTAGCCAGTATATCCGACAAGGTGGTGCTCAACCCGCAGGGTTCTCTTTCATGGAAGGGTATCTCTATGCAAACCATCTTCTTTAAAGAGACATTAGAAAAGGTAGGCGTAAAGATGGAGGTCTTTAAAGTAGGAAGTTACAAATCGGCTGTGGAGCCTTTCATTGCTACTCAAATGAGTGCTGATAATCGCGAACAACTCACTGCTTATTCCAACTCCATTTGGAATGAGATGGCTAGTGCTGTCTCTGCAAGTAGAGGAGTTAGCATGGATCTGTTGAATCAATATGCCGATGAATTGGTTGATTTTCAACAGCCGCAACAACTTTTGTCCTACCATTTAGTGGATACGCTTCTTTACCAAGAGGCTATGCAAAATTACTTAAAAGAACTTACTGGAATTGAACTCGATAAATCTGTTCGCTCACTTAGCTTAAGTGAAATGAGCAATGTAAATGGTCGCCAGCCCAAAGATAAGAGTGGTAACTTAATTGCACTCTACTATGCTACGGGAGAGATTGATGGTTCCTCTTCTTCCATGGAGGGAATTGATAGTGAAAAGACGATAAAGGAGTTGCGTAAGTTGCGCGAAGAGGAGAGTGTAAAAGCAGTAGTGCTGCGCATTAACTCGCCTGGTGGAAGTGCCTATGGATCGGAGCAGATTTGGCAAGAGGTAAAAGCATTGCGTGAAAAGAAACCGGTGGTGGTATCTATGGGCGATTATGCAGCTTCGGGTGGGTATTACATCGCTTCGGCTGCCGACTATATTTTTGCCAATTCAACTACCTTAACAGGCTCTATAGGTATCTTTGGTATGATTCCCGATGCTCAAGAGCTACTCACTAAAAAACTAGGTCTCCATTTCGAGGCAGTTACTACGCACCAATTCTCGGATGTGGGAGGCATGGGGCGCTCACTTAAGGCAGAAGAGCGTGGAGCGATTCAGCAATTGATAAACCATGGATATGAAACCTTTGTGAGTCGATGTGCAGAGGGAAGGAAGATGAGTGCCGATTCGATTAAATTGGTGGCCGAAGGGCGTATCTGGAGTGGCGAAATGGCCCATGAATTGAAATTGGTAGATGAACTAGGTGGCCTAGATAGAGCCATTGCATGGGCTGCCGAGCGGGCTGGTATTACCGCCTATACCTTGCAGAGCTATCCAGAGCAAGAGAGTTTTGTGAACCTGTTACTTTCGAGTAAGGGGCAGTTGATAGATGCACAGCTTAGAAAGAGTTTGGGGGGCTACTACAACACCCTGCAATTTGTTGAGCAACTCTCTACAGCAGCGCCTCTACAAGCGCGACTCCCTTTTGAATTGATTATAGAGTAGAAGAGAGATGGAGAATCGTTTTATAAAGATAAACTGGTGGCTCTACCCCATAGCTGTTCTTTACGGTATGGGGGTGCGCTTTCGCAACAAACTCTTTGAGTGCGGGGTGTACAAGGAGCGTTCGTTCGACTTGCCTGTTATTTCTGTGGGAAATATAACGGTGGGTGGAACGGGTAAAACCCCACATACGGAGTATCTTATAAAACTGTTGCAAAAGAGTTACCAACTGGCTGTTTTAAGTCGTGGTTATAAGCGCAAAACAACGGGTTATATCTTGGCCAATGAAGAGACAAAGGTATCCATGATTGGTGATGAGCCTTATCAAATGAAACAGAAATTCCCAGCTATCTATATGGCGGTTGATAGCGACCGCTGTCACGGGATTGACTGTCTTCGAACCTCGATTGATACCTCGGATGTAGAGGTGGTGATTCTGGATGATGCCTTTCAGCATCGTTATGTAAAGCCGGGTCTCAATATTCTATTGGTCGATTACAACCGGATGATTACCGAAGATCAACTCTTGCCAGCAGGTAGAATGCGCGAGCCTAAGTCGGGTAAAGATCGAGCTAGTGTGGTAATCATTACCAAATGTCCTGCCGATTTGACTCCTATGGAGTACCGCATCCTAACAGCTAGCATGCAGCTTTATCCTTACCAGCAACTCTTCTTTTCCTCCATGAAGTATGGAAAACTTGTTCCTTTGTTTGGTGGGAAAGAGCATTCACTTAGTACCATAAACAAAAAGGTAAAAGTGTTGTTGGTAACTGGTATAGCATCGCCTCAAAAGATGGAACTCGATTTAAAAGGATATGGATTGAGTATCGAACCGTTGGCTTTCAGTGACCATCACCATTTTGTTGCAGCCGATATGGAGCTCATTTATGAACGTTTTACCGCATTGCCTGAGGGCAATCGAATCATTATAACAACCGAAAAAGATGCGGTGCGCCTGCGTGTACATCCACATCTACATAAAGAGTTGGTAGATTATATCTATGTGTTACCTATAGAAGTCGAAATATTACAAGATCAACAAGAAAAGTTTAATTCAATTATTACAGATTATGTTAGAGAAAATTCAAGAAACCGCAGCTTTTCTTAGAGGGAAGATGCACACCAGCCCCGAAACGGCTATCATCTTAGGTACAGGTTTAGGTAGTTTGGTACACGAAATTACCGATGCGTATGAAATTCAGTATACGGAGATTCCTAATTTTCCCGTATCGACAGTAGAGGGCCACAGCGGAAAGCTTATCTTTGGTAAACTAGGTGGTAAAGAGATTATGGCTATGCAAGGTCGTTTTCACTACTACGAAGGGTATGATATGAAGCAAGTAACGTTTCCTGTACGTGTAATGCGTGAGTTGGGTATTAAAACGTTGTTTGTGTCGAATGCATCGGGTGGTACAAACCCTGATTTCGAAATTGGTGATGTAATGATTATTACTGATCACATTAACTTCTTCCCAGAACACCCACTACATGGTAAGAATATCTCTTACGGACCCCGTTTCCCAGATATGAGTGAAGCTTACTCAAAAGAGTACATTGCAAAAGCATTGGTAATAGCCGATGAATTGGGCATAAAAGTGCAACAAGGGGTTTATTTAGGTACACAAGGTCCTACTTTCGAAACTCCATCCGAATACAAAATGTTCCGAATCTTGGGATGTGATGCCGTAGGTATGTCTACCGTTCCTGAGGTAATTGTAGCCAATCACTGTGGCATTAAGGTCTTTGGTGTATCGGTTATTACCGACCTAGGGGTAGAGGGCAAAATTGTAGAGGTATCGCACGAAGAGGTACAAAAAGCAGCCGATGAGGCACAGCCACGTATGACAGCTATTATGCGTGAAATGATAAACAGAGCTTAATAAAAAGAGGATATGCAGAATGCAAATCGTACAGAAATAGCTACTTTGGGGGAGTTTGGTTTAATCAAACATCTCACTGCAGGTATTGAACTGAAGAATAGTGAGTCCAAATATGGGGTGGGAGATGATGCCGCCGTACTCGAATTCAAGGAGAAGCAAGTGTTGGTAACAACCGATTTGTTAATGGAGGGGGTGCACTTTGACTTGGTTTATATGCCCATGAAACATTTGGGTTATAAATCGGGTATTGTCAATTTCTCCGATATTTATGCCATGAATGGTACGCCTAAGCAGATTACGGTCTCTATTGCACTCTCTAAACGCTTCTGTATAGAAGATATAGAAGATTTCTATGCAGGTCTTAAATTGGCTTGTGATGTGCATCAGGTAGATATTGTAGGGGGTGATACCACCTCTTCTTTGACTGGGATGGCCATTAGCATTACTTGCATTGGCGAAGCAGAGAAAGAGCAGGTAGTCTATCGCAATGGGGCTAAAGAGAGTGACCTGGTTTGTGTAAGTGGTGATTTAGGCGCTGCTTACATGGGCTTGCAGTTGTTGGAGCGTGAGAAATCAGTATTTAGTGGCGAAAAAGAGGTACAGCCCGACTTTAGTGGCAAGGAGTACCTATTGGAGCGTCAGTTAAAGCCCGAAGCGCGCAAAGATATTGTGGCTCAATTGGCCGAAGCGGGCATACTGCCTACCTCTATGATTGATGTATCAGATGGTTTGTCTTCGGAGTTAATGCATATTTGTGAGCAGAGTAATGTAGGGTGTCGCATCTATGAAGAGCGTATTCCTATTGATTTCCAAACAGCTGTAATGGCCGAGGAGATGAATATGAACCTTACTACTTGTGCACTGAATGGTGGCGAAGATTACGAACTTCTCTTTACTGTACCACTTACTGCCCATGAGAAGGTGGAAGGTATGAAAGGGGTGAAGGTAATTGGTCACATCACCAAGAAAGATCTTGGAGCTGCATTGATTACACGCGATGGACAAGAGTTTGAGCTGAAAGCGCAAGGATGGAATCCATTGACTGAAAAATAATTTAACTGTTAGATTGTTGATAAAGAGCTACTTGGTTTTTTATCAACAATTTTTCTTTCCGAAAGATTTGGAGGTTACAAAAAAAAGCGTACCTTTGCAATCGAAATAAAAATGGTACCATAGCTCAGTTGGTAGAGCAAAGGACTGAAAATCCTTGTGTCCCTGGTTCGATTCCTGGTGGTACCACTTCAAAAAAGGAGAGTTGCAATTTTGCAACTCTCCTTTTTTGGCTTAGTTCAGCTCTCTTTTTGCAGACCCTTTCTTACGGCTCAAGTAAAATTACTCTGCATTCTTTTTTAGAACCTCTCCCTTATATTCCATTATTTTCCCCCAATTTCAATTCTCTGAATTTTGGTTTCAGTCTGCGTAAAGTGTTGTTATTCAGCTGCTACGGCTGAAAGCAAGCAGTCTAGACATATCTGCTCAACGCCTATTCGCTCCTATAAATAAGCTATTGGACCTCTCTTGTTGAATCAGATGAACTGCAAAAAAGCCCCATTTCATCGAAGCAGCTCATTTCTCTGTGCTTACCTCTTAACCGCGCCACCTAGGTGGCACACCCGGACCACCTAGGTGGCGCGGTTAAGGTGTAAGGATGCGATGAGCTAATTACTAGGTCGTTTGTAGATACTTTATTAGGTGAATTCTATTGTTTCTGCAGGAGTGGTTTTGTTGCCCCTGCATTAAACGTGTTGTGGCTCTTGACTATTTGGTGGGTAGGTGGTGAAGGATGGGTGAAGGATAGGTGAAGCTTGGGACCCCCTATCCTTCACCATAAGTTGTTGAAATACAGATAGTGTGAAGGATTGAAGGATAAAAACAAACTTAAACTATAGTAGGGGGTGGTAGAGGGAAGGGCGGTAAACGATCCAATCTCATAACTTTTGCAGGTGAGCCACTTTTTTGTCAAAAAGGGAGTCAAGTAAAATGGTCGTATCTGTGAAGTGACCATTCTACTTGACTCCCTTTTTTTAGAGAGGGGTGATTAGAAATCGAATTTCTCAATCTTTAAAGCAGCTAGTGCTGTGATTTGTGGCACTAGTGTTGTGAAGTGAGTTGTTCCTTCGTGTGCCTTCAGTGTGTCGGCATTGCTCCATGTTTCGCATATAAGCAATACATCGGGGCGTGTGCTGCTTTCGAATAGATCGTATGCTATGCATCCCTCTTCTTTTAGGGTAGAAGCTACTAGCTCTTTAAAAAGTGCTACTACTGCAGTGCGATTTTCTTCTGCAACTCTCACAAAAACGTTTAGTCGAATCATATCTTCTTTTTATTAAATGGTTTCTACAAACTTACTCAAAATAGTGGTTCGTGGTGCTGCTTCGTGTCGAAAAAAAGGGGATGTTACCACTTTTTCTAGTCAGAAATGAGTACTTTTGCAGCGAATTTAAAAAAGCCAAAAATAAATGGACGATTCAAACCCGCGAAGGCATCGTATTAATATTAACTAGTCCATTCAGGCTCTATCTTAAGATAACTCTTGATTGGACTCTACTAACAAATGGAGGCAATTAAGATGAGAAAATATCTTTGTTGTGAGGCTGGCTTTGTCGAAAAGCCAAATTGGGTACCCAACTGCTGGATAAATGTAGAGTGCCCTACTGCTGACGATTTTACGTTTTTGAGCGAAGAACTGAAGGTTCCCGATTACTTTTTAAAAGACATCTCGGATATTGATGAGCGTCCGCGTACCGAAGTGGAGGGCGATTGGTTGCTTACTATTATTCGCGTACCGCTTCAGCAAGGTGAGGCACTTCCTTATACCACTGTTCCGGTGGGTATCTTTACGAACAATGATATTATTGTAACGCTTTGTTACCACAAGACCGATATGATTTCGGATTTTATCCACTTTACCTGTCGGAAGGAGGTGATGGTTCCCAATAAATATGAGTTAATCTTGCGCCTTATTTACTCATCGACCGTTTGGTTCTTGAAGTACCTAAAGCAGATTAATAACGATGTAAATATTGCCGAGAAGGAGTTGGAGCGAAGTATTCGGAACGAGGATCTGCTCCGATTGATGAAGTTGCAAAAGGCGTTGGTCTATTTTAATACCTCTATCCGTGCCAATGAGGTGATGGTGGGGAAGCTGCAAACCATCTTTCAGGAGAAAGATTACCAAAACCAGGAGTTGGCAGGCGATGTGATTATTGAGCTTAAGCAGGCTTATAATACGGTGAATATCTACAGCGATATTCTAACGGGTACGATGGATGCATTTGCCTCTATCATCTCTAACAATGTAAATACCATCATGAAACGAATGACGAGCCTCTCTATTATTTTGATGGTGCCTACGCTTATCGCTAGTTTTTATGGCATGAATGTGGATGTCTATTTAGAGGCCGTTCCGCATGCATTTGCTTTTATTATTGTAGCCTCTATTGCTCTCTCGGCATTGGCCTTTATTATCTTTAAGCGTATCCGTTGGTTTTAATCAGCTTTTGAGCCCTGCTCTTTGCTTTTATAACCACTCTCTGTTGAATGGTGCATACTGCCTTAACAGGGTAGGATGGCATACGATGGATGGGATTTTAAAAAAAGCCTCACTTCAAGTTGAAGTGAGGCTTTTTCAAGTTCTTTGGTTGAGCTTGGATTATTTACGTAATCCAAGAGTTTTGATGATAGCGCGGTATCTTTCGATATCGCGATCTTTCAAATAGTTAAGTAAAGCACGACGCTTACCTACCAACATAATCAAAGCTCTCTCAGTGCTATAATCTTTTCTGTTAAGCTTAAGGTGCTCAGTCAGGTGAGAAATACGGTATGAGAACAATGCTATCTGCGCCTCAGGTGAGCCAGTATCAGTGTTAGACTTTCCGTACTTTTCAAAGATCTCCGTTTTTTTTGCTGAATCTAAATACATAGTTCTTTTTGCTTTTTTGGATATAAAAATATTATTCGGGGGCAAAGGTAACTATAAACTTTTAGAATGTGATGATTTAGAGTGATTTATTTTTGATGAATTGCTCAATTTCATAGATTGTTACATCTTTAAGCACTACCTTTTTCTCTTTGTCTAGTAGATAGAAGGTAGGGATGGCTTGTAAATAGTAGAGCTGCTTCTCGTTGATCTGTTGTTGGGGGTCGTAGCCATTCATCCACTGAGTGGGTATTTCGGCTAGGTGTGACCTCCATGCTTCATACTCCTCGTCGGGGTAGATGGCTAGTATTTGAAGTCTCTTATTCGCTAGCAATTGGCCGAAGATGGCCGAGCTATTTATCTCCCGTTTCATCTCTGTGCAGGTTTCACAATCTGGATTGTAAAAGAAGAGGAGGGTGTACTCTCCTTTTATCTGGTAGAGTTCTCTTTTTGTTCCATCTGGTTCTACATACGAGAAGTTGGCTGCAGGTTCGCCCACTCTATTCTTGGAGAGTTGTAGCAGGTCGTAGGTGGCTTGAATGGCTATTTTTTCATCTATTGGTGTTACCTCTTTGGCTGCTTGGCAGGCTAGTCGGTACATCTCTTCGTTGCGCATGGGCGAGTTGGGGTCGAACCAGTAGCGGCGCAAGGTCTCCCAAAAGTAACTACTCATTTGGGGGGTTGCTGTGGACTTCTTAAAGAGCGTGGCAAGTGCTTTATGGCTACTCTCTTGGGGTACATGTTGTAGTATATCTATAAAATTAACTAAGGCTTGCTCGGTAATTTCGGGTAGCTCAATGTAGGTGGTATCGCTAAAGGGAAAGTGTTCCCAATAGTGGGTGGCTAAGAATTGGGCCCGCAACTCGGGATCAGTTAGCATAGCGGGTATGGTTGGTAAAACAAGCTCACTGTAGGAGGGGGGTGCTTGCTCCTGCTGCTCCTTTTGCTTGCTTTGAATGCAGGAGGTGGCTATTATAGAGGCTGTTGCCAGTAGTAAAAGGTGAGTGAAACAGATCATACGTTTTTTCTTTAAAGTTCTCTTTACAAATATAAAAAAAAATAAGATGGCGGGCCCCCTGTTTTGATGGTAGTTTATATATATGCTTGTGATGTTTTTTTGTAAAAATTTGCTAATTTAATGTCTGTTGGCTACCTTTGGTGTTTTAATGCATCTTTTTAACTCTGGATGTTCAATCTAATATGGTAATGACTCTCTTTATACTTAAATATTACGCTATGCATATAAATGACTTTTTGGGGGAGAATCTGTTTTTTGGGGGGGGGCTGTCTATCATCTTTGTATTACTCTTGCTAGCTTGTCTAGTCTGTTTGATTGGTCGATTAAGAAGGTGTCAAAAAAGAGTGTTTGTCACTGAGTCTGTAGTGGACCCTAGTGATGGCCGTCTTCATAGCTTACAGCTGCGAAATGCTATGCAAACACATATAGCACGGGATATGGAGGTCGCGCTGTCTGATGTATTAGGTCCGTTAGCTCAATTGCTTTCTGAGCCATCTTTGGATGTTTTATTCTCGGCGAAATTGCAAATTTTGCATGATAGGTCAGTTGCGTTAAAAGAGGTTTATAAGCAAATGAGAGCTGTTTGTGAGCAAGAAAATTACGCCTCCTCTTTGGAATTGTCTTGTTATCAGGCGGAGAAGATTTGTGACATTGCTATCCATTCGTTTCGTGAGCTATTGGGAACTAGTCAGTTGAAACTTACCTATGTGCCTATTCAATCTTTACTCATGATCTGGGTAGATTATAAAAAAATGGAGTTTGTTCTCTCTTCTCTTCTTGCGCATGCTTTTCAATCAATAGACTATCGTGGATGGGTTGATTTATCTGTAAATGAGGTTGTGATTGAGTCTAAAAGCTATTGTTGTTTCTCTATTCGAGAGGTTGGCGATCAATTTACTTCAACTTGTAGCGCTGGAGTCGAATTTTTGCAGGAAATTGTAGGGGCTCACCACGGTATGATTAAATTAGAGAGGATAGAGTCAGAGCTGCTCTATCAGTTGTTTATTCCTCTTGGTAAAGACCATTTTGCGGGGCAGTCTAATATATCTTTTACCTCTTTAGAAGAGACTCAAGCTGTTGAATTTATGCCTATAGAGATGGAAGGGGCAGTTTTAAGTGTCGCTAATGAAAATGATGCTAAGTGTAAAATAGTTGTGATAGAGGATAATGCTCATATTAGACTCTATTTGAATTTTCTTTTATCTAAAAAGTACACCGTCTATTTGACTGATAATGGTGAAGAGGGGGTGAAAATGGTGAATGAAGTGATGCCTGACTTGGTTCTGTCGGATGTAATGATGCCAGTTATGAATGGGTTTGAGTGTTGCAAGGTTTTAAAAGAGGGTCTGGATACTTGTCATATCCCAATTATACTGATAACAGCTTTGACAGATAACAAAGATGTTATTCGAGGATTAGAGTTAGGGGCAGATGATTATATAACGAAACCTTTTAATCCCGAGGTTTTAGAAACCAAAATTAAGCGTCTTTTAGCGAGTAGGGAGTCTCTAAAAGAGTTTTATACGACTCTTTTTACGCCTGTGTCGGGAGAGTGTGTTGACGATACACCTACTTTAGAGTTGGTTCAAGATCCTTTTGTTAATAGATTACTCGATATTATCACGGTTCATTTTACAGCTCCAGAATTTAATGTGAAGCAATTAGCCGACATAGCGTGTATGAGTCAACCTACTCTTTACCGCAAGGTGAAGCAATTAACTGGTTATACCGTTGTGGAATTAATTAGGGGGGTACGATTAAAAGAATCTGCAATTCTGTTAAAAACAAAACAATATAGTATACCCGAAGTGGCCGAAAGGGTAGGTTACAATGATGTACCTACATTTAGAAAGCATTTTGTAGAGCTATATGGAACAACCCCTTCATCCTTTGTTAAGCAACACTATCTGCAAAATAAATAGTACACTCCATAGAATCTCAATAAAAAAGGCTATCTTTGCAGCCTAATTATAGGTATAATATGCAAGATATCAGAAACATTGCAATCATTGCCCACGTAGACCACGGTAAAACTACGCTGGTAGATAAAATGATGTTGGCAGGAAAACTTTTCCGTAATGACCAAGCAGCTGGCGAGCTTATGCTTGACAACAACGATTTGGAACGTGAAAGAGGGATTACTATCCTTTCTAAAAACGTATCAATCAATTACAAAGATACCAAGATCAATATCATTGATACCCCAGGTCACGCCGACTTTGGTGGAGAGGTAGAACGTGTACTTAACATGGCCGATGGATGTATTCTATTGGTAGATGCTTTCGAAGGCCCTATGCCACAAACACGCTTTGTACTTCAAAAAGCATTGCAACTAGGGTTGAAACCATTGGTTGTAGTAAACAAAGTAGATAAACCAAACTGTAGACCTGATGAGGTGTATGAGATGGTATTCGACCTAATGTTTAGCTTGAATGCTACAGAAGAACAACTTGATTTCCCTGTTATTTATGGCTCAGCTAAAAATAACTGGATGAATGATGACTGGAAAACTCCAACAGATAGCATCGTGCCGTTGCTTGACGCTATCATTGAACATATTCCTGCGCCTAAGCGCTTAGAGGGAACTCCTCAAATGTTGATTACTTCATTAGACTACTCATCGTATACAGGTCGTATTGCCGTAGGACGTGTGCACCGTGGTACGTTAACAGAAGGTATGAACATTATCCTTGCCAAACGTGATGGAACTAAGGTGAAGTCAAAGGTAAAAGAGGTACACACTTTTGAAGGTTTAGGCCGTGCTAAAACAAACTCTGTATCATCGGGCGATATCTGTGCGATTGTAGGGGTAGAAGGTTTTGAAATTGGCGATACACTTTGCGATTTTGAAAATCCAGAACCATTGCCACCCATTGCTATTGATGAGCCTACTATGAGTATGCTTTTCTCTATCAATGACTCTCCATTCTTTGGTAAAGAGGGTAAATTTGTAACTTCTCGTCACATTGCTGACCGTTTGGCTAAAGAACTTGATAAGAACTTGGCTTTGCGTGTGCGCGATCAAGAAGATGGTAAGTGGATTGTATCAGGACGTGGTGTACTTCACCTTTCTGTACTAATCGAGACTATGCGTCGTGAGGGTTATGAACTACAAGTAGGTCAACCACAAGTTATCTACAAAGAGATTGATGGTGTAAGATGCGAGCCTATCGAAGAGCTTACTATCAGTGTACCCGAAGAGTATGCCAGCAAAATGATTGATATGGTGACTCGTCGTAAAGGTGAAATGACCTCGATGGAGACGCAAGGTGAGCGTGTAAATATTGAATTCGATATGCCATCACGTGGTATCATTGGTCTTCGTACCAATGTACTTACTGCATCGGCAGGTGAGGCTATCATGGCGCACCGTTACAAAAACTACCAACCTCACAAGGGTGATATTGATCGCCGTACAAACGGTTCAATGTTGGCTATGGAAGGTGGTACTGCCTTTGCTTACGCTATTGATAAGCTACAAGATCGTGGTAAGTTCTTTATTTTCCCACAAGATGATGTGTATGCAGGTCAAGTAGTAGGTGAGCACGTACACGAGAATGATTTGATCATTAACGTTACAAAATCGAAAAAACTTACCAACATGCGTGCTTCTGGTTCGGATGATAAGGTACGTATTATTCCTCCTATTGTGTTCTCGCTTGAAGAGGCGTTGGAGTACATCAAGGGTGATGAGTATGTAGAGGTAACTCCTAAGAGCATGCGTATGCGTAAGGTAATCCTTGACGAAAACGAACGTAAGCGTGCAAATAAGAATTCATAACTTAATTATAAGTAACGAATATATAAGCAAAGAAAGAGGGTGTGTCATAGTTGGCACACCCTCTTTTTGCTTATAACCAATTGCTTCTATCCTTCTTTGCTGCTACAGAGATGTTAGTAGCATTGGCTATGGTTGTTGCTGCTCTTACTGAGGTTTTTTGTGGCTGGAAGCAACAATCTACTTGGTCTGTGTGTAGCCTTCAGACTTTAGTAGTTCAATGATTCGTTGTTTCAGCTCTCCCTGGATAATGATTTCGCCATCCTTGGCAGAGCCTCCTACACCACATTTGGTTTTTAAAAGTTTGCCCAGCTCTTTTAAATCTTCTTCGCTGCCAATAAAGCCAGCAACAAGCGTGGCTGTTTTTCCACCTCTCCCTTTCTTCTCAATACTCACGCGTAGCTTTTGTTGCTTTTTATCAATGGTCTCGCTTTCAGTTTCGTCCGAGTAGTTGTAGTTAAAGTCAGGGTTGGTGGAATAGACTACATTCAATCGCTCTTTCCAGTCATTTTTCTTCATAAATGGTAGTGGTTTATATGTGGAAATTAAACCTATTTTTGTTTAATTTATTTATAAAACTCAATTAGATGGTTGATTATCAATCATTGAGGAGCAAAGATATTACAAATTTGTGTACTTTTGTGCTCTTTTTCCAATTAAAACATTTATTAAAAAACTATATGATGCGACTTAAAGAGTGGTTTGTTATAGCCTTTTTTTCGGTTACTCTTTTTGCAGCTTGTCAACCCCACGGTAGGGAAGATGTAGCTGCTGGAAAGGTTACTATTAATTTGGTTGTTGAGGCTACTGCTGCGGTAGGTAGTCTTTCAAGAAGTGGTTTGACTGAGTTGGAGAAACCCGATTGGGAGGAGTTTACCTTGTTGCTGCTTCGTGAGGAGGAAGAGGTGTTACGATGGGAGAGACTTGGTGATTGGGGAACTGAAATAGAATTGCCTGTAGGAAGTTATCGAGCAGTAGCTTATTGTGGCAATGAACGGGCTGAGGGGTTTCTTGTTCCCTATTTTCGAGGGGAAGAACAGATTCATGTGGTTGCTGGAGAGAGTCAGCAGTTCACCGTTAACTGTTCATTGGCACAGGCTATTCTTACTTTTGAGTATTCCGATACTTTTATGCGTTACTTTAGTCACCACCTTACTACAGTAGAGAGCGCCTTGGGAAGTTCTATCTCGGTAGAAGCAGAGGAGTCGGGCTTTCTCTATCTATTGCCTGGTGCGCTCTCTATCTCGATGGATTTAAGCAGGCAGAGTAGCAGCGCAAATGATGAGCCGGTGCGCTTGGTGGTGGTGCAAGATGCGGTAGTTAAAGCTCAGACGCACTATAATTTCCGTTTTGATGTAGATGCTGGCGGAGAAATGTTGGAAATATCTTTTGATGACCAAGTGGTTATGCAGCCCATTGACTTAGCTACCCTACAGGCAGCTCCTCCTAAATTTACCCTAACAGGGGTAGAGCAAGGAGGGTTATTGACTCATGCAGAGTGGGAAGATAGAGAACTTACAGCTTTGCTCTCGGCAAAGAGTGGAATTAAGAATATTCAACTGCGTATTGCCTCTACCTATTTAGAGAGTTTGGGCGTACCACCAACTAAATTTAGTTTAACGGATCCGGCTCATTCTGCTACAGTTGCCTTGCTGCAACAGTGTGGATTGGAGTTGCGTGGTTTAGCCCCGTTGAACCAGATGGTATGGTTCGATTTCTCCAAGCTAGTGGCCAATCTGCAATGCATGGGTAGTGGTGAGCATCTTTTTGAAGTGAGTGTGGTAGACCGTATTGGTAAGAGCTGCGAACCGCTTCAGTTTGCTATTCAGTCGGTTATCCATCCGATTTCAGTTACGCAACTCACTACCCAAGTTTGGAATTTGGGTGATAAGCAGCTCTCTCTCAATCTGGAAACACCGGGTGATGCAGCGAAGGTAAAGGCCTTTCTGATAGAGGAGAGTGGTGAGCGCGAACTTAGCTTATCTACTCAGCTTCTCTCTTCAAATCACTATCAGTTATTGGTCAACTTGCCTGGTTCAGTTGGTGTTGCTCAGCTTCGTTTTCAGTTGGGTAGTTCTCACTCTCAGCTGCAGGTTACTCCTGTTATCCCCCATTTTCAGCTAGTATTGACTCACGAAAGGAGTGTATGGGCCAAGCATGCTCAACTAAAACTGGTTGCGAGCGATGCCGAAACCGAAGCAAACCTACTTAATCATCTTACTTTGATGGCTCATGGAGCTCCTCTTAGCTACTCTCTAGCAGGGTCGGTTATAAAGGTGGAGGGACTACTGCCTGCTACGACTTATTTGATAACTCCTTGGTGTGTTGGTCTTGAGCAGACAGCAAGTTCACTTACTATTACGACGGAGCAAGCACTACAGTTGCCCAATGGAAATATGGAGGAGTGGCACTATACGCGTCCTAGTGGTGTTAAGTATTGGGAAGTGTGGCAGGTTGCTAAGGAGGGTGAAACTCCTCTTTGGAATACATTAAATGCAAAAACAACATCAGAAGGGGGGACCAATACAGGAATGTTTGCTGGTTCAAATCGCAACGGATGTCGCTACAATGCCAACTCTGGAACTATTCAAACCACCGATGCCCATACGGGTAGCAGTGCTGCCTTAATACGTGCAGTGGGTTGGGGAAGAGGCAATAGTGCTGTAGGGAGTGCTAACTCTAAATATGGTGATCCTGGCTACCTTTACTTAGGTAGTTACAATGAGTCTCTTCAACTGCCCAATAACGATGGCATTCCCTTTGCTGCTAGACCTAGTTCTCTCTCTTACTACTACAAATATGCACCTGGTAAGGGAGGAGATAGTTATTTGGCTCAGATTATTTTGCTTTCAAAAGTGGGCGAAGAGGTTGTGGAGTTAGGAGGCGCAGCAGTGCAGGGAGCCCAAGAGGTATCTAGCTATGAGTTAGTAGAGCTACCCATTCACTACAATGAGGCTGCTTTTCATCATCCTGTGACCCACCTCCATTTGCTCTTTAAATCGGGCGATAGGGGCGATAATGGCTCTTTTGTGACTGTACCTAGCTTTGGAAACCTTAGCTCTGATGAGTTTGTGGGTAGCCAACTCTATATTGACGATATTAAATTGAATTACGAATAAATAGCTCATGATGATGAAATACCTATATTTATTGCTGTTCGCTTCTATCTGCTTCACTGGTTGTGAACGAGAGGCATTTGATTACAACAAGAACCCAGAGAGTGGAACGGTTGATGACTCTTTACTGCCCGATGTTACGGTGAGCCTAGCCTCCTTAAAATTGGCACTTACGAGTGGTACTACTCGCTCAACTATTGATGAATTGGCTAACTATTGGGTTCGTATCTACAACCAAGTAACAACCGATACCCTTACTTGGCGCTACAGTGAATTACCCGATTTAATCACCCTTAAACCGCGTAGCTATACGGTAGCGGCATATTCACACACTCCTGCTGCTGTTGCTTGGGAGTCGCCCTACTATTTTGCTTCTAAAGAGTTTCAGGTAAAAGAGAATAGTGTGACCAATATAGGTACGCTAACCTGTAAGTTGGCCTCTATTCTGGTGAGTGTATCTCTGGATGAGAAGCTGGCAGCTTCTATTCAAGAGGATGCTTATGTTGTGATTCAGGTGGGTAAAGGACGATTAACCTACCGTTATGGCGAAGAACGGATCGGTAGTTTTATGCCGCTGGAGGAGAGTAATACCCTTACTGCCGAGCTTTATGCTACTACCCTTACAGGCCAGACATTGACGCTTTCAGGTATTAGTTTTGTGAATGTGAAAGCGGGTGAACACCGGGTGGTTAAGTTTGTGTTAAATGAAACGGAGACAAACCCCGATGAGAGTGTTCCTAGTCAAGTCGAAATTACCATTGATGCTACTTGTGAGCGAATAGATCAGGATGTAACAGTGCAGCCTGGTGAGGAGCCACTTCTTCCCGAAGAGCCCGAGGGGCCAGAGAATCCCGATGCTCAGCTGCCTATGATTGAAGGAGTTGGGTTTGATCTTGCTAATCCTATTTTTGTTCCTGCAGAAGGGGCAGAAGTGAAGGTAGCTATTGCTTCTGAAGTAGGCTTTACACATCTCTTTGTGACGATTGATTCAGAGACTTTGACCGATGAGTTACTGACCGATGTAGGATTGGCCAAAACATTTGATTTAGCTCATCCTGCTCATTTAGAGGAGGCTTTAAGGGGATTGGGCTTCCCTACTGGAACTGCTGTGATAGGGCAAGAAGAGATTCTTTTTGATATTACTCCTTTTACTCCTTTGTTGGGAATCTATGGGGCGGCAACTCACCGCTTTGTTATTCGAGCAGTAGATGCGAATGGGGAGACAACTGGAACGTTAACTTTAATATCGCAGTAAGATGAGACAAACTATTACGCAGCTATTTGTAGCTGTACTATTATGTTCGGTAATTACTGCTTGCACGGGCCAGTCTATTCGTGATTCGGTTGATGGTATGGGGGTGGTTAGCCTTAAGGTAGCTTTACACGATCAAATTAATGTGAATGGGCATTCGCTTACTCAATCCCAAGAGAAAGATTTAATTGCAAGTTGTGAGATTAAGCTATATAGCGAAAAGGGGCTCATTCGTCGCTACCAGGGTCTTGGTAGTGTGCCCGATACACTTCAGTTGCTTTCGGGTCATTATACCTTATTTGTAGTAGCTGGCGACTCGCTTCCAGCCTCGTTTAGTACTAAGTACTACCAAGGTCAAGAGGCATTTACCATTACACAGGGTCATTACGAAACGGTGCGGGTCAACTGTTTGTTACAAAATGTAGTAACCTCTGTGCAACTCTCTGATGAGTTGCTGCAATTGATTGAACCCAACTATTCCATCAAACTCTATACCGCAGCTGGTAATGATACCCTGCTTTATACGTCTGATAATATTGATAAGTTGGGCTATTTTATGCCTGCAGCTGGAATTACTCAATTAGGGTGGAGCTTTACGGCTCAATTGGCTAATAATTCAGTGACCTACCTGCAGGATGGGGTGATTCAATCCATAGAAAAGAGTACTCACTATGCTTTGAATTTTAAGACCATTGAGGAGGATATGAATGATGGAGGTGCCTGGTTAGCCTTGCAAGTAGATCGTACCGCTATTCAAGTTGATAATGAAGTGGGTGTTTTTCAGCCACCTACTCTTTGGGGAGATGGTTTTAATCTTCAAGAACCTATTCGTTATATTGCACCTAGTAATGATTCACTTACACTTTGGATAGCCACCTCTTCGGCTATAGAGCTAGCTACGCTTACTTGTAGTCAATTCCCAGAGTGGGGCGTAGCATCTAGTGTGGTTAATTTAATGAATTATTCTGCCGATGGTTTCCTCACTACAGCTCTTAGCTATGCTCCTACAAGTAGTACCAACTATCTACGGGTTACATTAGAGCCTGCTCTGATGGAGCAAATTACATCACAAGATGGTAGTTATACCCTCTCTTTAGAGGCTAAAGGGGCAAAAGATCAGCTGGTGGCGCATGCCTCTTTGCAATTGATAGTATCTACCCTTTCCTTTGCTACCAACTCTATTCAGGAGAATCTAGTTTATACCAACCGTGCTACCCTTACAGGTACTTTGCTTGCTCCTATGGAGGAGTTGCCTCGCTTTAGATACCGTATAAAAGGAGAGTCGACGTGGTTGGAGAGTATGGCAACTGCTACTAATGAGAAGCTTTCGGCCTCTATTACCTCTCTGTCTAGTGGTACTACTTATCAGTATCAGCTTTTTATGAATGAGGAGGATGCTGCAGGTATCGAAGAGTTTACGACCGAATTTGCAGACCAACTACCCAACAGTGGTTTTGAATCATACCACAGAGGTAGTAACAACTGTTATCTCTTCTATCCAGCTGGAGGGGCATTGTGGTGGGATAGTGGCAATCATGGATCTATTACCATGAATAAAAATGTAACAACTCCCGATACCCAAGTCTATAATCAGTTAGGAAATGGCCAAAATTCGTTGAAGCTTCAATCGCAATTTGTGGGCATATTGGGCATTGGAAAGTTTGCTGCCGGTAATCTGTTTGCAGGAAAGTATTTGAAAACAGATGGCACCGATGGTATACTAGGATTTGGTCAGCCCTGGAGCAGTCGGCCTAAACTTTTAGTTGGCTATCTGCGTTATCAATCAGGTACAGTAGACTATGCATCTCAGTTTTTGGAGAAAGGTGCCTCTGATATTGGTTCTGTCTATATTGCTTTGGGTGATTGGACACCTGTGGAGGAGCAAGGAGAACTATGGCCTATTGTAATTAAGACTAAGGCATCAGAGAGACAACTTTTTGATCCTAATCCCGAAACAAATGCTGGACTGATAGCCTATGGTGAACTAGATTATCATCAGTCGACTGCTGGAATGATCTATTTTGAAATTCCATTAACCTATTTTGATAATCGGAAACCAACCGCTATCGCAGTAGTAGCCTCGGCTAGTAAGTATGGTGATTACTTCTCAGGAAGTACATCAAGTGTTTTATGGATAGACGATTTAGAATTAATTTATGAATAACATGCGAAAGCTAGCGCTATTCTTAGTGCTATTTATCCTCCCATTGGGGGTTGTTGCACAGGAATTTGCACGTAAAATAGAGTCACGTACCTTTGTACCCAAAGGACAGTGGATTGTGGGAAGTAACTTCTCTTACTCTGAATATACAGATAATAATTACACCTTCTTAATTATAGAGGGGATAGATACCGATGGCTACACCTTTAAGGTGAGTCCCATGTTGGCTTATGCCTTTAAAGATAATTTAGCAGCAGGAGGGCGTTTCTTTTACAAACGTACCTTGTCGCGTATCAATTCGATGGATATTAACCTAGATGAAGAGACTAGCGTGAGTATAGGTGATATTTACTCTTTAAGTCACTCTTATGGGGCTACTGCTTTGCTGCGTAACTATATTAATTTAGGTGCTAATCGCCGCTTTGCTCTCTACAATGAGTTACAGCTATCAGTAGAACAGGGGCAATCTAAAGCCATATCGGGTACGGGCGATAACCTCTCGGGTACTTACCAAACGCGCACTGAAGTGGGTATTGGTTTATCGCCAGGCTTGGTTGCTTTTATCAATAACTACATGGCTGTAGAGGTGGGTATTGGTGTATTGGGGTTAAGTGTGAACCGTATGAAGCAGGTAACAGATCAAGTTCATATAGCCGAGAGTTCTACGACCAAAGCTAATTTTAAAATCAATATCTTTTCCATTAGTTTTGGAATTGCTTTTTACCTATAAATGCGCATGAATGTAATGAAACAAATTGCTTTTTTACTTCTCTTTATAATACAAAGTATGGTGGCTTTTGGACAGCAAGAGCTGAGCAAGAATCATGCTACTGCACTTTCTCTGAATAGAAAAGATACCGTGGTGGTAACTGATACAATCTATCAAATAAAATATGATACGGTATATGTGTACGTAGATCCAAGTACCTTGGTGGATAGTACTGAACTGATTAAAGTTCCTGCTGTGGGAAGATTTGATCGCGGTATTTTGAATTATCGATTTCTTCCCAAGGGAAAATGGCTCTTTGGTGCTACTGCCTCATTTCTTAGTTACGATAGCCAGGATATTACTGCACTATCTATTCTTGGAGATTTGGATGCTAACGCTAAAGTATATGGTTTTAACCCCTTTATAGGATATGTCTATCGAGATAATCAAGTTTTAGGGGCTAAGTTTGGGTATGAGTATGTATTGGCTAATCTTGATAATCTAAGCATTGATATAGATGAAGATTTGCAATTTTCACTGAGTGATTTCTATTATAGTGAGAATCTTTATACGATGGCATTGGTGCATCGTTCCTATGTAGGAATTGATACTAAAAAGATTTTTGGCTTCTTTAGTGAAACAACCCTTACTTATAAAACGGGTTATTCTACCTTAATGCGTGGTCCAGAGGATGCTCGAAAGTATACAGAGACCAATATCAATGAATTTAGATTACAAATGAGTCCTGGTGTGGCTATTTATATTATGCAAAATGTATCGGCCGAGCTCTCTTTAGGCATTGTAGGGCTTAAGTTTCGCTCCGAGAAACAACGTATAGATGGCGAATCAGTAGGTTCACACCGTAACAGTGGAGCAGACTTTAAAATAAATCTCCTTAATATTAATTTTGGAATAACAGTGTGTTTATGATGAGTTCAATAAGAAAGAGTACCGTAGTCTGCTTGCTATTAATCCTTATAGGAGCAACTGGTTGTATCAAGAATGATATACCATATCCTATCATTCGGTTGCAAATCTTGCAATTGGAAGTAGATGGGCAACTAGGTAGTAGTGTGATAGATAATGAAAACCGTACGGTAACTGTTCAGCTCTCAGAGAGGGTAAATCCTAGCCAGGTGCAGGTAAAGAGTTTATTGCTCACAGAGCATGCCGAAACAACTCTCACCTCGCACTCAGTTATTGATCTTTCTACTCCTTATAAGGTAGAGTTATCATACTACCAAACCTATGAGTGGACCCTTGTAGGGGTGCAAGATATTAGCCGCAGTTTTACGGTAAAAGATCAGATAGGCGCAGCTGTCATTGATACAGCGCTTTTTAGAGCTATAGCCTATGTGGGGATGAATACCGATTTAGCCAATATTGAGTTAACTGGGATGAAGTTGGGTCCTGAAGGTGCCTCTTACTCACGTACTATCGAGGAACTAAGTGGCTCTTTCGTAACGAGTAAAACGGTGAATGTGTCGTATCATAATAAGCTAGAGAGTTGGTCACTCTTTGTCTTTCAAACCGAGGTCGAAGTTACTACTGAGCCAGCTGATGCTTGGACACAAGTGGCTTGGCTCAAAGGGACGGGCCGTGATGAAACAGAAAAGGGATTTGAATACCGTAGTCTGGGTAGTGTGGAGTGGCAAACAGTTACCACTCCCATAACTCAGCTTTCGGGTAGCTTTACCACCCGATTGTCCGGTTTGGAACCTACTACGACTTATGAGTATAGAGCACAGTCGGGTGAAGCGTATGGTGAGATTATATCGTTTACTACGGCTGCAGCTACCCCAATATCTGATGGCAGTTTTGATTATTGGCACCAAGCAGGAAAGGTGTGGAACCCTTGGAGTGAGGGAAGTTCCTCTAATTGGGATAGTGGTAATAAGGGTGCTACTACTTTGGGTGAGAGCATTACCATTCCTACTGCCGATACTTGCGAAGAGAATCCTTCGGGTCAGGCAGCTAGTCTATCGTCTAAATTTGTAGGGATTGGTAGCTTGGGCAAATTTGCTGCAGGAAATCTCTTTCTGGGTGAATATCTACGTACTGATGGCACCAATGGTGTTCTTGCTTTTGGACGCCCTTATCGTGCATTCCCTACGCAAGCAACGATTTATTATAAGTATACACCTGCTCTTATTAATTATGTTGATGCTGAGTTGAGTAGCGTAGTGGCTCTCAATACGCCCGATACTTGCCATATCTATGTGGCCTTGGGTGATTGGGATGAGCCAGTAGAAATCCGTACCCGCAAATCGGATCGTAAGTTGTTTGATTTGAATGATCCCAACATTATAGCCTATGCAGCTTTTCAGAGTGGTCAGGCTACTTCTACCTATCAAAAGTTAACACTAGACTTAGAATACCGTGCTACCAATCGTACTCCTAAGTATTTAGTCGTAGTTTGTTCGGCTAGTAAATATGGTGATTACTTTACAGGAGGCGCAGGGAGTTCTTTGCTTGTAGATGAGTTGAGTGTGACATTTGATTGACATTTTTCTTCTGAAGTAGCCTTTTCTTAGTGAGAAAAGTGTACTTTTGCAAGTAAGCAATTAAAATACCCCATTTAAATAAAGGATAATATGATGCATAAACAGGGAGAAAAAGTACCCGAACCCACCCTGCGGAGGCTGCCTTGGTACTTGTCCAATGTCAAGCTCATGAAAGAGCGAGGAGAAACCTATGTCTCTTCTACCCAAATATCCAAGCAGATTAATATTGATTCGTCACAAATAGCCAAAGATCTTTCTTATGTAAATATCTCTGGAAGAACTCGTGTGGGGTATGAAATCGATGCATTAATTGAAGTATTAGAGCGCTTCTTGGGCTTTACCGAGGTACACAAAGCGTTCCTCTTTGGGGTAGGTAGTCTAGGAGGGGCCTTGCTAAGTGACTCTGGGCTACACCATTTTGGTTTAGAGATTGTAGCAGCTTTTGATGTCAATCCACAGCTGGTAGGTAGTGAGATTAATGGTATTCCTATTTTTCACTCCGATGAGCTAAAGCAAAAGATGGAGGAGTATGCTGTGCAGATTGGTGTGCTTACTGTGCCTATTAACATTGCTCAGGAGGTGACCGATCAAATGATTGAAGGGGGAATTAAAGCGGTTTGGAACTTTACCCCTTTTCGTATCCGTGTGCCTGAGCACATTGTGGTGCAGAATACCTCACTTTATGCTCACCTAGCCGTCATGTTTAACCGTTTAACCGCCAACCAAGAGTAAAATGAAGATATTTGCAATAGGTATGAATTATGTAGCACACTGTAAAGAGCTGCATGAGAATGAAATGATCCCCACTTCGCCAGTGGTTTTTATGAAACCCGATTCGGCTCTTCTTAAAGATAGTAAACCCTTCTTTATACCCGATTTTTCAGAACAGATGGAGTATGAAACCGAATTGGTGGTACGCATTTGTCGGTTAGGTAAGCATGTGTCGGAACGATTTGCACACCGGTATTATGATGCTGTAACCGTAGGAATTGATTTTACAGCGCGCGATTTGCAAAAGCGACTGCGTGCAGCGGGTGCTCCTTGGGAACTTAGTAAAGGGTTTGATGGTTCGGCGGTGATTGGTGATTTTGTTCCAGTGGCAAAATTAACCGATGTTCAGAATCTTCAGTTTCATCTTAACATAGATGGAGAGAAGGTACAAGCAGGAAATACGGCTGATATGATCTTTAAGATTGACCAACTCATTGCATACATTAGCCAGTTCTACACCTTGAAAATTGGTGATTTAATCTATACAGGTACACCCGTAGGAGTGGGACCGGTTAAGGTGGGCAACCACTTAGAGGGTTATTTAGGTGAAGAGAAACTATTAGACTTTTACGTACGATGAAGATACGCGTTGGATTTGGGTACGATGTACACCGTTTGGTGGAGAATCGTGAACTCTGGTTGGGTGGAGTCTTATTGGAACATACACATGGCTTGTTAGGTCATTCGGATGCCGATGTATTGATTCATGCCATTTGTGATGCACTCTTGGGTGCAGCCAACTTACGTGATATTGGCTTCCATTTTCCTGATACTGCGGGTGAATACAAAAATATTGATAGTAAAATATTACTGACTCGAACGGTAGAATTATTACAAGAGAAGGGCTATGCGATTGGTAATGTAGATGCAACCATCTGTGCCGAGCGTCCTAAAATAAATCCCTACATTCCACAGATGCAAGAGGTGTTAGCACAACTTATGCAGATTGAGGTAGACGATGTATCTATTAAAGCTACCACTACTGAGAAATTGGGCTTTGTAGGTACGCAAGAGGGAATGGCTGCTTATGCTACAGTGTTGATTGAGAAATAGTCTGTTAAATAATTTCCTTTGCACTATCTTTACGCTTATTAAGATGCCTCTGAGAATGTGCTAAGCTGTTCAATAGATAGAAATTACCCCTGTTACAGAGGAGTGTAGCAGGGGTAAACTTTTTTAGAGAGCACTTTAATGGTTTTTCTGTTTTAATTGTAGAGGGCTGATAGTACCAAGCCTAAGCTAAGTAGTATCCCCCAAATCATCATGTTCCGTGAGGTCTCTCCTAGAATGCTATTTAGCTCTTTACCTTTATTTATTTGGACCATTCGCCGCCAAGTTCTGTAGTGTAATAAGAGATAAAATTGAGGTAGCAGTGCAGCCCAGTAGGCACCTTCTAGGGCTAGGCTTAAACAGAGTAGTGAGGCTCCTATACCTAATATAAAGTAGAGTAGGGCACCTCTCTTAGCTCCCCACCGTACCACTACAGTACGTTTACCGCTGGCTCTATCTTGTTCTATGTCACGGTAATTGTTGACTACTAGTAAGGTATTAATAACCCATCCGCAAGCCAATGCAACTAAGGTTACTGTGGTGCTCCAACTGTGGCACATTACATAGTAGGTTCCTCCTACAGGTATTAGACCAAAGAAAATCCAAACTAGTAGGTCTCCCCATCCGTGGTAGGCCAGTGGATAGGGTCCAGCGGTGTAGAGAAAGGCAAAAAGTATACAGAGTAGCCCCATTGGTATCAGCTCTAATCCGCCATAAAATAAGAGGGCTACACCTGTTACTGCAGCCATTACGGTGGTTAAGGCAATGGCTTGTTTCATTGCCTCTACGCTAATCCATCCTTCGGCACAAGCGCGTTTAGGACCCAAACGGTCGGCTCTATCTGCTCCTTTTACATAATCAAATAAATCATTGATGAGGTTGGCATCTATTTGCATCAATGCTGCAAATAGGAAGCAGAGTAGAGTAGGGGTTAATTCAAATTGTGCCTCTGCCATGGCTAGTGCTGCCCCTAAAAGTACAGGGGTGGCAGCTCCGGTTAGGGTCTTTGGGCGGGTGGCAAGTATCCAAGCTTGGATGGAGTGGGGTTTTATTGCTTTCATGCTTCTTTTTTGGCAAATTTACACAAATTGAGCCATTCTACCGACTCTTGAATGAAGGAAGAGTCTTGTTTCTTATGCTGATTACAACATTATGGGGTAAAACTCCTCTTTGTATCTTATAAAGCCCTATTTTTGCTTCTTTAGAAACCTTGCTTAATAGATTAATTATGTTACTCTCTCTCTTGAATCGTTTGGGGCTACTGCTTCTTTTATTGATATCACTCTTGCTATCTTCGTGTGCTACCGCTACTTTTTCGCACTATCCTGGGGTAGGCCGAATTAAGCAGTACGAAGTGGTAAGTGAACAATTACCCCCTGCATTTGATGGCTTTCGCATCGCCTTTGCTACTGATTTTCATTACGAAAGTAAGTTTACGGCTAAACGGCTGCCACAAGCTATTCGTGCCCTTCAGGCTACTGATGCCGACTTATTGCTATTAGGTGGCGATTATATAGGTGATAGTGCCACCGCTATTGATACACTTTTTGCAGCATTAGGTTCTCTACGCCCTTCTTGTGGAAGTTATGGCGTTTTGGGCAACCACGATTATAAGAAGGGATATGCTGAAGTGGTTGCAGCTATGCAACAGCATGGAATAGGGTTATTGGAACATGCTAGTACTACCATTCACCGAGGAAACGATAGTCTTGTTATTTGTGGGGTACGCAACCCCTTTGATTTGAAGCAAAATGGAGTTTCACCCTCTCAGTCTTACCCGGAGAATGCATTTGTAGTACTTCTTACTCATACACCCGATTATGCTGAGGATGTTGATGTATCGCATGCCGATTTGGTACTGGCGGGTCACACCCACGGAGGGCAGGTGAGTCTCTTTAAGTGTTACACACCTGCTAAGGGGTATTCTAAATATGGTGATCGTTTTCTGACAGGGCTCAAGAGAAATAGTGCAGGGGTACCCATCCTTATTTCGAATGGTTTAGGTACTTCGCGGCGTAAAGTACGTCTATTTACCCCAAGTGAGGTGGTAGTTATTACGTTATATGCTATTTAATGCTTATCCTAACTATCTCTCTGTATCCTTGTGGTTCAAATCCCCATTGTTTATACTCTTTTATTAGCTCAATAGGGATTTGCTCCTATCTCTATAAAGTATTCGCTGTTAACACTCTTTTGTAGGATGTTAAACAGTGTTAACTGCATTAGGGCATCGTGAAAATAATAATAATTCTCTATCTTTACAAGAAAAATGATAACATTAATACCTTCTGGTGGGTTGGGAAACCGAATGAGAGCCATTGCTTCTACTCTATCGCTTGCATCTGAACTTAGTGCCGATCTTCATATTTATTGGTTTAGCACTTGGGGTTTAAAATCCCCCTTTCAAGAGCTCTTTTTACCTATCAGACACCCACTACTTACTATGAAGGAAGCTTCTGGGGTAGATTACTTCACACTAGATCGTCCAAGACAAAAAAACTTATACATACCTCGCCTCTATCAAAAAATGAAGTACGATGCATGTATCTATGAGAAAGAGGTAAGAATACACCATAATCAAAATTTTAATTTTGAGAAGTGGGCAGATCAAAAGGATGTTTATATAAGCTCCTATTTAGACTATTATCCTTACTCCAAGGATATGATGCAGCAATTGTTTGTACCAATACCCGAAATTCAAACCAAAATAGATGATAAGATCTCAAGAATTCAAGAGGCTGTTATAGGGGTTCAAATCCGAAGAACTGATAATAAGCTAGCTATTGATAATAGCCCCTTAGAACTGTTTTACAAAAGAATAGATCTTGAGGTTGAAGGGGATAATGGACTTAAAATCTTTTTAGCAACTGATTCGGAAGAGGTGAAAGGAGAAATGAAAAAAAGATATGGTACACGTATTATTACAGCAAGTAAACAAGCTGACAGAGATTCAATTGATGGAATTCAAGAGGCTGTTATCGATCTTTTCTCATTAGCTAGGACAAAAAAAATATATGGATCATTCCATAGCTCATTTTCTGAGATTGCTGCAGAAATCTATCAAACACCTCTTGAAGTTGTAAGCAGGTCGTAACTCTAGTTTCGTTTTTTTAATAGGTAGTTTATACTTTCCTTAAATGTAACTGCCCCACTGGCCCACATACATAAAAGATAAAGAGAAGCAGCCAACATGATACGTGTGATAAAAAGTAGCCAGATCCATTCAATATAGACAGTAAGCCAATGGGTGGCAAGCATTACCAAAGCTGCAATGATCCCAAAGGGAAGTATGTCCTTCAGTGTATCAACTATCGACAGAGAGACCTCTTTCTGTACAAAGTAGTGCCACACTCCAAGCCAAGCTACCTGTATGCCAACTGATATTGAAATAATACTGAGTAGTGTAAACTCAAAATAGAATAGTGGGGTAATAACTCCTAATTGCAATAGTCCCAATACAATTGTGCACCACATATAAATATGTGATTTCCCTTTGCTAATGATGAGGTTTGAGTATAGTTGAAGGATGGGAATAAAAGCACCGTGTATACAAAGTATCTGCAAAATGGTAGCACTAGGCAACCACTTATCAGTGATGGCAAGGGTGATAAATTGAGGAGCTACCAGCGAGAGTCCCAGCATGATTGGAAAGGATAGAAAGGAGGTAAAGCGCAACATTTTTCGAAAGACACGTAGTTGCCGTTCATTATCATCAGCTGTAGAAACCAAAGTGGGTTGTGCTACACCAGCAATCATGCCTCCTATAAAAGAGTGCCCCATATAGTGCCATTTATTAGCTTGTGTAAAATATCCCACTTCGGCAGGTAAAGTAAAGCGACCTATTAATACTGTAAATAGATTGTTGTTTAGATGATTAAATAAATTAGTCAACAACATTTTGCTACTAAAAGAGAACATCTCACGTATGGGTTGAAAGGCAAAAGAGAAAGTGGGTCGCCAAGGGGAAAAGTACCAGTAACTGAGTGTAACGGTTGACACGTAAATCAGACTTTGTGTGGCAATTCCCCAGTAGGCAAAACCGTAGTAAGCCATTCCCACTCCTACACACCCCGAAATGAGTAGGGCAATCATGAGTGAGATTGATTTCTGCTTTACCATGAGATTCCGGAAGAAGTAGGCATTGTGGGCTATCCCCAAACTCGAAATGACAAAGCTTAAGAAAGAGTAACGGGCTAGAGCCGTTAATTCGGGTACCTCGTAAAAGGCAGCAATGAGTGGGGCTGCGAAGAATAGGAGTGTGTAGATAGTGAGGCTCATACCAATACTGAACCAAAACACAGAGCTATACTCTTCTCTACTTACCTCTTTTTTATTGGCTAGTGCTGTGGTAAATCCACTCTCTTGAATTGAACTTGCCATCAATGAGAAAATGGTAAGCATACCTACCATTCCGTAATCTTCGGGGGTAAGCATCCGTGCCAGAAATAGCCCAAATAGCAGGTTCAGTAGTTGCAATACACCATTACTTAATCCACCCCACAATAGGCCTTTGGCTGTTTTCTCTTTTAGTGATTCATTACTCATTGATTACTGATTACTTAGTCTGTTTTTTTTTGAACTATAGTCTCTCTTCTTTTCTGGTATTAGAGTGATGATAGTCCTTTAAATCGTTTCTGCTCTCCTAATTGTTAGGATAAAAAAACGAGGAGAGATAAAAATCTCCCCTCGTTGGAGGATGAACCGATCAAAATGATTCATCCCATAGTTGGATATACTTTATGCTATACAATGTGCTGGCACAAAGAGGGAGTCTTACTTAACTTCACTGCCCGGTTTAACCTCTCTCATGGGGGTAATAACAGAAAGTGATCCGTCAAAGTTTTCGGCACTTAAAATCATTCCTTCACTCATGATTCCTTTTAATTTGCGAGGAGCTAAGTTGGCAATAAAGCAAACTTGTTTACCTACCAACTCTTCGGGTGCATAGTGTTGGGCAATACCGCTTACAATGGTACGATTCTCTAAGCCATCGGCTATTTTGAACTGCAAGAGTTTATCGGCTTTGGGTACTTTGCTACATTCAAGGACGGTTCCTACACGAATGTCAAGCTTCATAAAGTCATCAAATTCAATATTGGGTTGGATAGGATTCGCTTTGTAATTCTCCTCTTCGTTGGCTTTCTTAGTGTCAAGTAGCTTTTGTACCTGCTCCTCGATGGTGCTATCTTCAATCTTTTCGAACAGCAATTGTGAAGGATTCAATGCGTGTCCTTCGCTCAATAGGTTGGTATGACCCAATTGCTCCCAGTCGAAACTGCTTAGATTCAACATGTCACGTAGCTTGGCACTGCTAAAGGGTAAGAATGGTTCGAAAGCGATTGATAGATTGGCTACCAATTGCAATGATAGATTTAGAATGGTTCCTACACGAGCCATATCAGTTTTTGCTAACTTCCATGGTTCTGTATCAGCTAGGTATTTGTTACCAATACGTGCTAGGTTCATCGCCTCTTTCTGTGCATCGCGGAATTTGAATAGGTCAAGCAAGCGTTCTACTTCCACTTTTACACCTGCAAACTCTTTCAAGGTCTCTTGGTCGTATTCAGTAAGTTCGCCACAAGCAGGAACCTTGTTGTCGAAATATTTTTGAGTTAATACCAAGGCACGATTTACAAAGTTACCATACACTGCTACCAACTCATTGTTGTTGCGTGCTTGGAAATCTTTCCAAGTAAAGTCGTTGTCTTTGGTTTCGGGAGCATTAGCAGTTAGCACGTAGCGAAGTACATCTTGCTTACCAGGGAAATCAACCAAATACTCATGCAACCAAACAGCCCAGTTACGTGAAGTCGAGATTTTGTCGCCCTCTAGGTTCAAGAACTCGTTGCTAGGTACATTGTCAGGTAAGATGTAGCTTCCCTCTGCCTTTAGCATAGCTGGGAATACGATGCAGTGGAACACAATATTGTCCTTACCAATAAAGTGGAGCAAGCGTGTCTCAGGATCTTTCCACCAGGTTTCCCACGTATCGGGTAGTAACTCTTTGGTGTTCGAGATGTAGCCGATAGGTGCGTCAAACCATACGTAAAGCACCTTTCCTTCAGCTCCTTCTACAGGTACAGGAATCCCCCAATCTAAGTCGCGGCTTACGGCACGAGGTTGCAAGCCCATATCGATCCAGCTCTTGCACTGACCGTATACATTGGGTCGCCACTCTTTGTGCTCCTCCAAGATCCATTGGCGCAACCATGCCTCGTGCTTGTCAAGAGGAAGGTACCAGTGCTTGGTTTCGCGCATAATAGGTTGGCTACCGCTGATGGCACTTTTAGGGTTAATTAAATCGGTAGGCGAAAGAGAGGTTCCACACTTCTCACACTGATCGCCATAGGCTCCTTCGCTGTGGCAATGAGGACATTCGCCCGTAATGTAGCGGTCGGCAAGGAACTGTTGCGCCTCTTCGTCGTAATACTGCTCCGAGCTTTTTTCTAAGAACTCACCCTTGTCGTACAACTTCTTGAAGAAGTCGGCTGCCAATTCGTGGTGTGTTTTAGACGAGGTACGTGAGTAAATATCAAAAGAAATACCGAAATCAGCAAACGATTTTTTAATAATACCGTGGTAGCGGTCCACTACATCTTGTGGGGTGATACCCTCTTTTTTGGCACGAATAGTAATGGGCACACCGTGCTCATCCGATCCGCCAATAAAGAGTACCTCCTGCTTGCGCAGACGAAGGTAGCGTACGTAAATATCCGAGGGTACATATACACCTGCCAAGTGGCCGATGTGTACCGGTCCGTTGGCATAAGGAAGTGCCGATGTAACCGTAGTCCGTTTGAATTTCTTTTCCATTGCTATGTTGTTATCGTTATATGTTAGTTGAAAACATGCAAAGATAGCTAAACTACCCTATTTACCTGCTGCTTTAAAAGAGAATATTCACTATCACTCTCTATTTTCTGTACCATAAGTAGCGCTTTAATGGTGTTAGAAATCTGAATAGCGCGGTAGTTCTTACTATTTTTATGTACTTTTGTGGCCTAAATTTAGAACCGTTATGAACATTCTTTGGCTCGATATAAATGCCTCTTACTCACACGCCTCCTTGGCACTTCCAGCACTCCATGCACAACTTATCAACACCCCTTTTGCTACGGAGCATAACTGGAGTGTGGTACGTGGATCGACTAAAAGTGATTGCAATCAGTTATTGGAACAGCTGCTTGAGAAGGAACCTCAACTTATTCTTGCTTCACTTTGGCTCTTTACGCACGAGTATGTGGTAGCATTTTTAGCTCGTGTCAAAGCACTCCTTCCCGATAGTTGTATCGTATTAGGTGGTCCTGAATTCTTAGGGAATAACCAACCCTTTTTGCAAAGAAACCCATTCGTTGATGCCGTATTTAGAGGAGAAGGTGAGGAGTTTTTACCTCAATGGCTTCCTCTTATTAAAGAGCGCACCCGTTGGAGTGAGGTGAAGGGACTCTGTTTCTATACTGATAAAGGGTATCATGATGGTGATATACCAAGCAGTATACCAACTCTTGAAGTTCCCTTTTTATCGGATAAGTCAGAAAAGATAGTCAGAGGATACCAAGAGGGGAAAGCCCTTCTCGAAGTAGAGAAAGGGTCTTTCAATAACCCCCAACTAGCTACTATTCACAACAGAGCTGTAGTAAGCAACTTTACAGCCCTTCGATTTCCCGAAGAGAGTCCTTTCTTTGTGACCGACCGCTCTTTTGTACAACTCGAAACAACCCGAGGCTGCTTTAACTCTTGTGAGTTTTGTGTAAGTGGTGGCGATAAGCCCATTCGCTCACTCTCTCTAGCACAGATTAAAGGGCGCTTGGATTTTTTCTTGGCACAAGGTATCCAAAGTGTACGCCTGTTAGATCGTACCTTTAATGGGAACTCCAAACGTTCGATTGAACTGCTAGAGCTTATGCAAAGTTATGCGGGGAAGCTAGTTTTTCATCTTGAGGTACATCCCTCATTACTTCGTCCCGAATTGCGTGATGCATTGCAGCAGGTACCTGCTGGCCTTCTCCACCTTGAGGCGGGCATTCAGTCGTTGCAGCAAGAGGTACTCGATGCTTGTAATCGTTATGGTAAAGTAGATACAGCACTCGATGGGCTCACTTTTCTGTTTGGACTGGAGAAGCAGATGGAGACCCATACTGATTTAATTGCCGGTATTCCACTATATACCTACTCGGCTTTGGTAGAGGATGTTAGTAAACTACTTGCCATGGGAGCAGGTGAGATTCAGCTGGAAACCTTGAAAGTGCTGCCCGGTACCACACTGCGTAATCGTGCGGTAGAGTTGGGATTGCAATATGCATCTACACCTCCTTATGAGATTCTGGCTACACCACACATTAGCTATCAAGAACTCCGCCGTGCCATGTTGCTTTCTCGCTTGCTTGATGTCTACTTCAATGCGCCTGCTTGGAGAGTCTTGTTTCAATCGGTAGTACTATCTGGCACCTCTTCGCTTGAGGAGTGTTTAGACTACTTTACCCCCTTCAAAGAGCAGCTCTTTAAAGCCTCTTTGGAGTCACAAGGTAGATTGTTATATGGCTTTATTGCTCAAGCACTACCTAATTATCTACCTTCGTTTGAAGAGCAGTGGATGAGAAATGGTTTGCCACTTAAGAAGCTACCTAATTTGGTTGAACTGTTGCCTATGCAGAGCTATCTCGAGCAGCTCTCTTACCCGTTTGAGGAGCGTAAGCACTATCGCTGTTACCAAGTTAAGAGTTCCATCTCTACTTGGATGGTGCTCTATGATAAGCGCCATGAAGGAGGAGCTCCTCACGCTGTTACCCTTCTCTAGCACTCTCTTTAGTAAATCTCCCTTAAACTGCTTCATAGCAATTAACCACCTATTTTTCTTGGTCTCTTTCTTCACTTAACTTGCTCCCATATATCAGAGAATAGTCGTTCAGCCCTTTTTAAGAGAATTTATTTCATCTTAAAAAGGGCTGAACAACTTTGGTTTCTAAGGTTACTTCTTTAACTCAGGATAGCTTATTCGGGTGTGGTACATGGTACGTAACTTCTCTTTAAAGAGTCGTTTCACCTGTTCTATATCTTTAAAAGTGATGGGGCACTCTTTGAAGTAACCATCAGCTACCTGTCCGTCAACTATTTTATCGACCAGCGTATTGATATTCTCCTCGGTATACTCCACCAGACTTCTTGAAGCTGCCTCTACCGAATCTGCCATTAATAAGATAGCCTGCTCTTTGGTAAAGGGGTTGGGGCCAGGATAACTAAAATCGGCTGGATCGACCACCTCATCAGGATGTTCATTTTGGTAGGAGATGTAGAAATATTTAGCCTTTCCTGCACCGTGGTGGGTGGGGATAAAATCTTTAACAGCTTGAGGCAAATTGTACTTATCGGCTAGTTTTAGCCCATCGCTTATGTGGCTAATAACCACCTGTGCACTCTGCTTGTAGTTGAGGCTGTGATGTGGATTCACACCTGCTTGATTTTCTGTGAAGAAAGCAGGATTAACCGTTTTTCCAATATCGTGGTATAAAGCCCCCGTCCGTGCCAGTTGCCCATTGGCTCCAATTTTATTGGCTGCTGCAGCTGCTAGATTCGATACCTGTAGCGAGTGTTGAAAGGTACCTGGAGCAATTTCCGACATCTCGCGCAAGAGAGGCGTATTGATGTTCGAAAGCTCTATAAGAGTTACATTCGAGGTAAATCCAAATGTCTTCTCTAATATAAATAAGAGCGGATAGGTAAAGAGTAGTAAGATACCATTCAACATGATATAAAGATACATACGAGTATCCAATTTGGTGATATCTGTCTCTTCAATCAAATCGAATGCTAAGTAGATTAGGCCATAGCTTACTCCCACAAAAAGAGCTGTCCGAAAGAGTTGCGAACGCTGTGATAGCTCTCGCAGCGTAAAGATGGCTACCATGCCCGCTACAATTTGCATTAAAATAAACTCGTAGGGATAGTGTAGCGCTATGGAGCTAATAAGCACCGTCATGATGTGTGCTGTGAATGCAGTTCTTGAGTCTAAAAAAGTCTGTATAATAATAGGAACCATGGCAAATGGAATGACATAGATGCTGGTAAAATTATACTCTACTGCAAGTGATGTTAGTAGCGAGGTAAATACAATAAGTGCGAAAAGTAGTACCATGCTTCCTCGATGTTGGTAATACTCTTTGCGGTATAACTCTAGGTAAATCATAAAACAAAGCATCAGCATGCTAACAAATAGTACTCTACCAGTCATGGTCATTCGGCGTTCTTCTACTCCTTCGCCTCTTTTCTCCCACTCTTTCCGTAGCGACTCTAGAATTTGGTAAGTCTGCTTGTTTACAATCTCCCCACGGTCTATAATTCGTTGGCCATTCACTACAAAGCCACTGGCCCACGATATATTTCCTAAAAGTTCCTCTTTGGCACTCTTAGACTTCTCTTGATCGTACACCATATTGGGTGTGAGGTACTCGGTTAGGTCACACTGTTGCAGTAGAAAAGGGGAGTAGGTAAGGGTATCGGCATAAATTAACTTTTCGTATGCTTCTCGTATGCTTAATAACTTCTCTGTCTCTAGGCTATAAGCCATATTACGGTCTACAATCAGGATAGAGGAGAGGCTATCCATTTCCAGCATGGTTAGGTCACTGCTTGAAGCAACTCCCTGCTGGTAAATGGTGTGTAGGGTTCGTTCTATCTGTTTAAGATAGTCATGATTAGGGATAACTCCCTTAAGTCTACCCGTATAGTCGCTGCGCAACTTCTGCGTAATTTCCTCTTCTACCCCTTTGTCTATATAGAAATAGGGTTGAAAGAGTTTTAGAATGCTGTCTTGCTCTTTGGCCACCTCTGCCTCATTTTTGTAGATGGGAAAGTTGAATGAAGCTTGTAATAAACCATATTTCCAAGGTTTTTCATTTTCGAATTGATAGTTGAATTTTCCACCTTGAGGGAGGAAATAGACAATAGTCGTTACGCTAACCAAGAATAGGATTAGTTTGGTTACTATATTTTTGCTAAAAAAATGGTTCTTCTTTTTGAAACTATTCATGTTTATTGAATTTTGCGCACAAAATACGAAAAATGCGGGGGAAATGCAGTACTTTTGTTCCCTATTTTTAATGTATTACCGCAGGAGAGTGGTGTTAACTCGCTAGAAAGCAGCAAGAAATAGCTGTTAGCTCTCTCTCGGCATACATCATAAGATAGTTGTATGTTTACATGCTTCGGTCTGTTTGCATATCTGTAGTAGCATCCTAAAAAAATAATAATAGAATCAGTCATGTCAGAAAGAAAAGTAAGAGTTCGTTTTGCTCCTAGTCCTACAGGGGCTTTGCACATTGGTGGTGTTCGCACTGCTTTGTACAACTACCTATTTGCCCGTCAGCACGGTGGGGAGTTTATTTTCCGTATTGAAGATACCGATTCCAATCGTTTTGTACCAGGTGCCGAAGAGTATATTATCAACTCTTTTGCTTGGTTAGGTATTACGTTTGATGAAGGGGTAAGTTACGGAGGAAATCACGGTCCTTACCGTCAGTCAGAGCGTAGAGCCATTTACAAAGAGTATGTAGACCAACTATTAGAGGCTGGAAAAGCATACATTGCTTTCGATACTCCCCAAGAGTTAGAGGCTAAACGTGGTGAGATAGCCAATTTCCAATACGATGCTTCTACTCGTATGGGTATGCGTAACTCTTTGTCACTTCCCCAAGAGGAGGTAGAGGCGTTGATCGCAGCTGGTAATCAATATGTAGTTCGTTTTAAGATAGAACCTAACGAGGAGGTACATATTCAAGATATAATTCGCAAGGAGGTGATTGTTAATTCGTCGGTATTGGATGATAAAGTGTTGTACAAATCGGCCGATGAACTACCTACTTACCACTTAGCAAATATTGTAGATGACCACTTGATGGAGGTATCTCATGTGATTCGTGGTGAAGAGTGGTTGCCCTCTGCTCCCTTGCACGTACTGTTGTACCGTGCTTTTGGCTGGGAGGATAGCATGCCTGCTTTTGCTCACCTTCCATTGTTGCTGAAACCTGATGGCAATGGTAAATTGAGCAAGCGTGATGGTGATCGTTTGGGCTTCCCCGTCTTCCCTTTGGAGTGGAAAGATCCTAAAACAGGCGAAATCTCTTCGGGTTACCGTGAAGCAGGTTACCTGCCCGAGGCGGTGATTAACTTCTTGGCTTTGTTGGGCTGGAACCCAGGAAATAACCAAGAGATTATGAGTTTAGAGGAGTTGGTAGAGCTATTTGACCTTGCACACTGCAGCAAATCGGGTGCTAAGTTTGATTACGAAAAAGGGAAGTGGTTTAACCACGAATATATTATGAAGCGTTCTAACGCCGATTTAGCTACACTCTGTATGCCTATTGTTGCTGCCAATGGAGTTGAAGCTACCCTTGAGCAAGTGGAAGCAGTTGTGGCTCTTACCAAAGAGCGTATCAACATCTTGCCTGAGTTTTGGGGACATGCTAATTTCTTCTTTGTAGCTCCTACTAGTTATGACGAAAAGAGTGTAAAAAAACGTTGGAAAGCCGATTCGGCAGCTTGTATGACCGATCTTGCTCAATTGCTAGAGGGATTGGAAGATTTTGGATCCGAGAACCAAGAGGCAGTAGTAAAGGGTTGGATAGCCGATCAAGGTCACCACTTAGGGAATGTGATGAATGCCTTCCGTCTGGCCATCGTAGGTGAGTCAAAGGGTCCTCACATGTTCGATATTACCGCTATCCTAGGAAAAGAGGAGAGTGTCAATCGCCTACGCAAAGCAGTAGCGTTACTTGGGTAATGCACCAAGGCTTTTCATATTAAACCAATGAGAATGATTTACAATCTACTCTTACATAGTTATCAGTTTGGGGCGAAGGTGGCAGCACTTTTTCGCCCCAAACCCGCTAAAATGGTTCAAGGTCACCGCGAGGTTTTCGAACTATTAGCACGCATGCGCGATCCTGAAGCCAGTTATATCTGGTTTCATGCTGCTTCGTTGGGCGAATTTGAGCAGGGCCGTCCTCTAATGGAAGCAATCAAGAAGGAGTATCCTACCTATAAAATTCTTCTCACTTTCTTCTCACCGTCAGGTTATGAGGTGCGTAAGAATTACGAGGGGGCCGATATCATTTGCTATCTTCCCTTTGATACAGCTAGCAATGCGCGTCGTTTTGTTGAGTTGGCTCGTCCTACGTTGGCCTTCTTTGTAAAGTACGAATTTTGGCAGAACTATTTGTTGCAACTCAACGCGCACCAGATTCCTGTTTACAGTGTCTCCTCTATTTTCCGCCCCAACCAACTTTTCTTTCAGTGGTATGGTAGAGGGTACAGCAAGGTGCTAAAGCTTTTTACCCACCTTTTTGTGCAAGACCAAGCTTCTAAAGAGCTCTTGTCTACTCTTGGTATCAATCAAACGACGGTGGTAGGCGATACCCGTTTTGATCGGGTGCTCGATATTTGTGAACAGGCTCAACCATTACCTTTGGTAGAGCGTTTTCAGCAAGGTGCTCTTCAGTTAGCGAAGTCACTCGCTACTTCGGAGAGAGCCGATTCTACTACTGAACAACCTTTTACCTTGGTTGTAGGAAGCTCTTGGGAGCCCGATGAGGCACTTATCTTGCGCTACTTCAATGAACATCCAGCTATGAAGCTGGTTATTGCCCCCCACGTAGTAAGTGAATCGCACATTGCACACATTATTACTCAGTTAAAGCGTCCTTATATTCGTTATAGTCAGGCTACAATCGAAACAGTAACCGCTGCCGATTGTTTGATTATTGATGGTTATGGTTTGCTCTCTTCGATTTATCGCTATGGAGAGGTGGCTTATATTGGTGGTGGATTCGGGGTAGGGATACACAATGTGCTCGAAGCGGCTGTTTACTCCATACCCGTTCTTTTTGGTCCCAACAACCAAAAGTTTAGAGAGGCAAGAGCTTTGTTGCAAGTAGCAGGTGCTTTTGAAATAACAAATTACACCGATTACAAGGAGCAGATGGATCGTTTCTTGAGTGATGCCACCTATTTGAAAGAGTCAGGTCAAGCAGCGGGTCGTTATGTAGAGCAGCATGCAGGTGCAGCTCGCGCTATTTTGAATCAGTTGAAGCCTTGTTTTGAGGGTAGATCCTAACCATCCTTAGATCTCTCACTGTAGCGTATTACAACTAAAGAATGGCGTGCAAGTAGTGAATTCTACTTACACGCCATTCTTTATTTTTCTTTATGAAGTTACATTAGCTCTCTTTCTCTCCATAGGCCAAATCGCCTGCATCACCTAATCCAGGCACAATATATGAGTGCTCATTCAGTTCAGGGTCGATGGCAGCACACCAAATGGTGGTTTTGTCAGCTGGGAATTTGGACGCAATATAATCTACTGCCTCTTGGCTAGCAATAATACAAGCTACATGTATCTCTTTGGGGTTTCCTTTGGTTAACATGGCGCGGTAGCTTAACTCCATCGATCCCCCTGTAGCCAGCATGGGATCAGTAATGATTAAGACTCTATCATCAATGCGAGGCGAAGCAATATACTCTATGTGGATATCAAACTTAAGTGTGTCTTTGTATTTGCGATAGGCCGATACAAAGGCATTGTCGGCACGGTCAAAGTAGCTTAGAAAACCTTGGTGAAAAGGCAGGCCTGCACGTAAGATGGTTGCAATAACTGGTTGGTCTGCTAGTTTTCTATCGGTCGAGACACTTAGTGGAGTCTGTACAGTACGGGGCATGAATCGCATCTGCTTGCTCATTTCATAGGCCATAATTTCACCAATTCGTTCAATGTTGCGTCTGAATCGCAAACGGTCGTTTTGAATTGTTACATCTCTTAGCTCTGATACGAACTCATTGAGTAATGAGTCTTCCGTACTTAAATTAATTATTTTCATTCTGCTGTTGGTTAATCAATATAGATGTGACAAAGGTATTAAAAAGAGCGGATACTCCTCCTTCATTATCTTCTTAAAGAGTCCCCATTTTTCCTAAAAGTAAGAAAAAGCTCTTGGTTTTGTAAAGTCTATTTGCTATTCTTGTTACACAATCCTAAAAGGATAATGATTAAAGAAATATTTCTCTAATAACTTTTTTTTTTGAAAAGAAAGAAGTAGTTTTGTAACGCTTAAAACAAAAGAGCGTTTTGAACGTTCTATTTCATGTTTTAGCAAAAAGAGGATATTACATTTTACTATAACCCAATTAAATCATTAAAAAATGGCAACATTAGATTTGAGCAAGTATGGCTTGTCTAACGACATTCAAGTTGTACACAACCCATCTTACGAAGAGCTGTTCCAAGCTGAAATGGATCCTGCTAACGAAGGTTTTGAAAGAGGTGTATTAACTACTTCAGGAGCTGTAGCTGTAGATACAGGTAAATTTACAGGTCGTTCTCCTAAAGACCGCTACATCGTTAAGGATGCAGTATCTGAAGGTACAATCTGGTGGGATGGTACAATCAACAGACCCGTTGATAACAACGTATGGGAACACTGTAAAGGTTTGACAATGAAGCAGTTGAATACTGCAAAGAAATTATATGTAGTTGATGCATTCTGCGGAACAAACGAAGATACTCGTTTGAAAATCCGTGTGATTTGTGAGGTAGCATGGCAAGCACACTTTGTGACTAACATGTTTATCCGTCCTTCTCACTTTGAATTGGCTAACTTCGGTGAACCAGATTTCACTATTTTCAACGGTTCTAAAACTTCTAATCCTAACTGGAAAGAGCAAGGTTTGAACTCTGAAGTATTTGTTATCTTCAACTTGACTGAGAAAATGCAAATCATCGGCGGTACTTGGTACGGTGGTGAAATGAAAAAAGGTATGTTTGCTATGCAAAACTACTACTTGCCACTTCGCGGTATTGCTTCTATGCACTGCTCTGCTAACGTAGGTAAAGAGGGTGACGTAGCTGTATTCTTTGGTCTTTCAGGAACAGGTAAAACTACTTTGTCTGCTGATCCAAAACGTTACTTGATCGGTGACGATGAGCACGGATGGGATAACGAAGGTGTATTTAACTACGAAGGTGGTTGCTACGCTAAGGTTATCGACCTAGAAAAAGACAAAGAACCAGATATCTGGCGTGCTATCCGTCGTGATGCTTTGTTGGAGAACGTAACTGTAGGTGAAGATGGTACTCCTGACTTTACTGCTGCTGCTTCTAAAACAGAGAACACACGTGTGTCTTACCCAATCAACCACATCAACAAGATCGTTCTTCCTTCACGTGCAGGTCACGCTAGCAAGGTTATCTATCTTTCTGCTGATGCATTTGGTGTATTGCCTCCAGTTTCTATCCTTGACGAAAACCAAGCACAATACCACTTCCTTTGCGGATTTACATCTAAATTGGCAGGTACTGAGCGTGGTATCACTGAACCAGTTCCATCATTCTCTCCAGCATTTGGTGAGGCGTTCTTGACGCTACACCCAACTATGTACGCTAAGACATTGGTTGCTAAAATGCACGAGCACGGAGCGAAAGCATACTTGGTTAACACAGGTTGGAACGGTACTGGCAAGCGTATCTCTTTGAAAGATACTCGTGCTATCATCGATGCTATCATCGACGGTTCTATCGATAAAGCAGAAACTTTCACATTGCCTATCATGAACCTTACTGCTCCTGTAGCTTTGGAAGGTGTATCTGATATCCTTGACCCACGTAACACTTACGCTGACGTAGCTGAGTGGCAAGGTAAAGCTGAGAAATTGGCTGCTATGTACATCAAGAACTTTGAGCAATACTGTGACAACGATGCTGCTAAAGCATTGATCGCTAGCGGTCCTCAATTGTAATCTTGAGAGATACTCTATAAAAAAGAGAAGCGACTCCATTTGGGGTCGCTTTTTTTTTATACTTCTCTTTTTAGATTGCCTCTTTTTTGTAATTTTACCTTTCCTCTTCCAGAAAAGAGCGTGCTCAGATGATTTGCTACAAGGTCTCACACAAGCGTTACTCTTTTAATGAATCGATTTAATCTTACTCATTATGGCAAAATACAATTTTGATAAACTCGTAGATAGACGAGGAACAGGCTCTCTCAAGGTAGATGGGCTAAAGGAGCGTTATGGCAATGCCCATTTAATTCCCCTTTGGGTGGCCGATATGGATTTTGAAACTCCCCCCTTTATAACCGATGCACTCAAAGAGCGGTTGGAACACTCCCTCTTTGGATATACCCTAGAGCCTGCCAACTATTGGCCCACTGTGATGAACTGGATTACTGCTCACCACCAGTGGGAGTTAAAGCAGGAGTGGTTCTCTTTCATACCCGGTATTGTGAAAGGAATTGGTTTTGTGATCAATGTATTTGTGAAGGAGGATGAGAAGGTAATTATCCAACCGCCCGTTTACCATCCGTTTCGTCTTACCCCACAGCACAACCACCGAGAGGTAGTTTATAATCCACTCAAAGAGCATGCCGATGGTAGTTACTCCATGGATTTTGAGCAGTTGGCTCAAGTAGCCGATAGCAAGTGTAGGTTATTGATCCTCTCTAATCCACACAATCCAGCAGGTATCGTTTGGGACAGAGCTACCCTTGTAGAATTGGCCCGCTTTTGCTACGAGCGCAATATTTTGGTGATATCCGATGAGATTCATTGCGACATGACTCTTTGGGGGAATAAACACACGCCATTTGCTACCGTATCGGCAGAGGCTGCAGCTTGTAGCATCACCTTTGGAGCCCCTACTAAGACCTTTAATATAGCGGGTATTGTCAGCTCGTATGCTATTGTACCTAATAAAGAGATACGCGATCCCTTCTTTCACTGGTTGCGCGCCAATGAGTTGCACGAACCCACTCTTTTTGCACCCATCGCTACCCTAGCTGCCTTTACGCGAGGTGAGGAGTGGCGCCAAGAGATGCTGCGCTACGTAGAGGGGAATATTGATTTTGTAATAGAGTACTGTGGGCGCTATCTTCCTCAGATAAAGCCATTACGTCCACAAGCCTCTTTTTTGGTGTGGCTAGATTGCCGTAGTTTGGGACTCACGCCTAAAGAGCTGAGTACTCTTTTTGAAAAAGAGGCAGGACTGGCACTCAACGAAGGGGCTATGTTTGGTAAAGAGGGCGAAGGATTTATGCGCCTCAATGTGGGGTCTCCTCGTGCTATTTTGGAGCAAGCTTTTAGCCAGCTTCGGGCAGCAATTGAGTCATCTCCTCTCTGTATAGGTTAAGAAGATCTCTTTTTCTCCCCTTTCTGTAGCAAGAACGAAAAACTGAAGCTACCTCAACATTAAAGTTGGGGTAGCTTCAGCTCTATAGTAGACTCTTTTTCCTCTCTTATCACTTTGTACTCCCCTTTGAGTTCTTTCAAGATGGCTGCATTTATTTGGTGGATAAGCTCCTGTTCTGTCTGATCTAGCAGAAAGAGTGGACTTCTTTTAAATCGCATTACAATCCACCTATTTTCTGAAAATAGATGCCACTCTATCGCTTCCTCCGCATATTGCTGTGTAGGAGAGAGCAGCAGGTGCATCAATACCTTTTGCATTTGAAACGTATCTAGGTAAAGAGGCGTTGTAGCTGCCGAATCAAAAATTTGGATATTTGCTTTATCATTTGACAAGGTTTTGGCAGAAGCTAGCGCCTCTTTGCAAATTGATTTTTGATCTATCTCTTTGCAATTAAAACTCATCATACCCGATTCCAATCGTGACATCTCCAGTACATTAAGCACCAAGCTGAGTAGTTTTCGTGAGCTCTCTTTCACCTCACTTGCATACGCTACCCGCTTTCCTTGATTTACCTCTTGGTTATTGCTTAGTTGGGCTGCATAGGCCACAATGTTGTTTAAAGGCTCCTCAATCGCTTGAACAATTTTCTTTAAGAAGATATCTTTCAGGTGGTTACTTTTTTCTACCTCTGCATAGGCTGCTTTGATCCGTTTTTGTTGTTTCCGAATTTTAGATTCGGTTTGGAACATCCGAATCAGTACAAAAAGGCAAATAATTAAAACTCCCAATATCCCTAATAACCCAATTTGGTACAGCGTTCTTTTTCGATCAGCTTGTTTTTTAAGCAGTGTTTTAATTTTATAATTTTCTTGATGGGCCTTTTGGTGGCTAAGTAGCATGGCTTTATTAAGGCTATCTCTACGTAGTACCGTTTCTTGGTACAATATTGCTGCTTCTTCCTCCCGTCCAAGGTGTAAAAGGGCTTTTGCTCTATTCAGGTGAAAGGTTAAAAGGTAAAGTGGATGGTAATTCTTTCCTTTTTCAATGGCTTTATCATAGTGGAAAATAGATTTTTCCCATTCGCCACGTGCAAAGTAATATTTAGCCCACTCTCTTTGGTAGTTTACATACGAAGAGTAGAAAATATCTTCGGAGAAGTATCGTTTGGCTATCTCTAAATATTTCTTGACACTATCCAGCTCCTCTTGTCTATTGTAAAGGGCACCCATGCGTACATAGTTTCTTAGTAGCATGGGTAGTAATTTTCTTTTAAATTGGGTGTTTGTAGCTAATTCATCTTCTAAGATTAGAGCCTCCTTCTCTAATGCTTCCCGTACTTTATCATAAGCCTTTAAATTGCTATAGTACATGTAGTAGCGAGATTGTATCCACCTTTGTTGAAGGTGTGATAGGTTAGGAAGTGATTCGGCTCGTTTTAAAAAATGAAGTGCAATTGAATCATTTTTATCAATCAATACCATGGAGTAGGCATAAGCAGAGAGGTAATAGCTGAAGAAACGGCCGTCGTTGTTATTCAACTTCTCGGCCTCTTGTTCCATTTTCAGCGCTTCAAATTTAGCCTCTTCCAGTTGTCCACTTAGTATGAGATCTTGCGTTTCGCCTGCCCAACCTCTGAAGTGAAGATAATAGCTCTCTTTCGAGGGATGAACAGTAGCAATGCTATCAATTTTAGCCATAACAGCAGCGCTTCCCTTTTTAGATCCTCTGCTCTCATAGTATTCAAAAAAGTCATAGTGTACGTGTGCTTCCGTAATGGGTTTCTTCAGTGCAATAGCCCAAACCAATGCCGAATCAATCAAACATTTAGTATACTCTTTTCCATCGTCAAAGTTGATGCGCATTAATTCAATGCGATCTTCCAATCGAGGTAGCTCTGTGGCCAATTTAAAAAGAGAATCACACTGCTTTTTCTCCGCTTCACTATACACATAGGGTTTATTGCTAGCGGGTGGATATCCTTTCTCTGCCCAAGCAGTGGTTACTATAAAAAGTAGCATAACCAAAACTCGACTTCCTGTTGCTATTGGTTGGTTCATCATGTTAGAGGGGATGTGTGAATATAAAACGTGCACCTGACCGATACTCAGCATCAATCCAAATGCGTCCGCCCAATCGTTTAATAATAAGTTCGCAAATGGATAGTCCTAAGCCAGTACCCTGTATCTCTTCGTTTAGTTTCTCATATTTCTTAAAGATGTGAGGTTGCTTCTCAGGGGGGATTCCACAACCGGTATCAGTCACCGAGAACTGTAACTCTTCTTTACTCTTCTGCTCTACCTTGAGTGTAATTGTCCCATGCGCTGTAAACTTGGTTGCATTCATCAATATATTAATCAAGACTTGTTGGAGCCTAGTTAAATCTGTTTGAATCTCTACTTCGCTTAAATCTGATTCAAAGAGTATTTCGGCAGCGGTTGTTTTTACTTTCGCAACCATCTGAATAATGCGTTGGCAGCACTTTATGATTTCCGTGGGTTGAATGTTGAATTTCATCCCCGATGAGTCTAGCGAAGAGAGATCAATTACATCATGAATCAGCTTTAAGAGTAGCTCAGAGTTTAGCTCAATCACCTCCTGACACTGCTGTTGCGTTTCAGAATCCAACTCTTCAGCGGTAAGTAATTCTGAGAATCCGGTTAATGCCGCTAGCGGGGTCTTTATCTCGTGGCTCATATTGGCCAACAGCAAACTCTTGTTGTGCATAATTGAATTTTCCATCTCAATGGCCTCTTGGACCATCCTATTGTAGCGCTTAATGCGGCGCTGCTCCCATTGCATATAGCCCCAAAGAGCGATGCAAAGAAGTATAAGAATGGCCAACCATTTTATTCCACCCCTCATCATCGTAACCCGTTGCTCCTCTAGCTCTGTTGTTAAATCGGCTACCGAATAGATTTTGCTTAACTCTTCTACTTGATTGCTATTAATCTCTCGCTCTTCTAGCCTCCCTAGGCTATCTAATTGTTCATAGTAGGAGATGGCTTCCCTGTACTTTCCCTCTTCCATCTTCTGTAGTGCTTTTTCCCACATAACGGAGTCGGAGGGGGCTGGATGGGCATATCCTTGCCCCATAAAAAGCAAGAGGATAGATGTTAGTGCGATAATTACGATTTTGTTCATCTGAGATTTCTTCTTATCATTTGCCTTCTAGGGGGTAAAATATCTTTAATAAAGGCAAAATGATGATGATTACTAGTAGTTTGTTCTTTGTATCCTATTTCTAATAACTAGCTAAGGTACTGCTTTTCTTAGAAAATTCATATCTTTTCTGCTGATTAGTTGGAAGATAGCCTTTTTGTAGAGTGTTGTAAATCATTGTTTCAATATTGAAAAGAGCTAGCCTTTTTGTTTTGTAACTGTTTTTCTAAAAATGGGTATTTATATTGTTTAAACAATCGTTTGTATGAGTGCCATTCTAATGTGTCTCTGCCTCAAAAAATGAGCCCCATCTATACTTCTTGCATAAAGATGGGGCTTATTTTAGAATAAGTAGTGAGTCTATAATATTCACTACTATTTTTCAAATAGCTGGTCTAGTTCTTTTATGATATCAGTTGCTTGTGTACTTACTGCTACTATCACTCCATTGGGGTCAATTAAGTAACCGGTAGGCAGCCAGCGAATAGCGTATAGCTCTACTACTTGGGCCTGCCATACTTGGTAATCTACCACTTGTGTCCAAGTGAGTTGATCCTTTTCAATGGCAGCCAGCCAGGCATCTTCGCGGCGATCGAGTGATACCCCTAGGATGGTAAAATTCTTCTCTTTGTACTTTTCGTAGGTAGCCACTAGCAGTGGACTCTCTTTGCGGCAGTCGGGACACCAAGAGGCCCAGAAATCTACCCATACATACTTTCCTCTGAGTGAAGAGAGCGCTATGGGGTTTCCTTCTCCATCGGGTAGGGTAAAATCGGGTGCTACGCTACCTACTTGTAAACTCTCTAGTCTGGCTATTAACTCATCTAATTGCTTTACATAGAGGGTGCCATCTAGCGACGTGTCTAGCATGGATCGAATCTTTTTCGCCTTTGTTAGATCAAGCTTCCACGAAAAGTCCTTCATCACAAAGTAGGGTACAACCGCTAGGTTAGGATGTATTAGAACGAGGCTGTCTAAATCGAATCCATTCTGACGTACTTGCGGTGCATTCTCAAAGTAGATATCGTTGGTAGCCGATCCAGTTACGGTAATCTGTTTGGCCGCTTCGTCTACTTTTAACGAGGTGGTTTCGTTGGCTAAGAAGAATACCAAGGGTTGCTTGCTATCTTTGGCTGTGGTTATGCCACATGCTACTACTTCGGGAGTTACCCCTTTGAATTCGAACTTGCCATTGGTTACTACCGCCGAGTCTATATCGACAAAGAGTTTCTTTTCGTACCGTTTTAGGTAGACCATTTGTGCAGTAGCATCGGCTATCTCTCCCTCTATTCGGTAGCCTTGGGGCTTTTCGGAGCAGCCACTCAATAGCATAGCGGTTGTTATGCCAGCTACTTTAAGGGTGTTGTAAAAGGTTGTTTTCATGTGAATATGATTTGTTTATTAGTTGGCTTTTCTAGGCTTTTAACTGTTCTACAGCCATACAAAAGTACAGATTATTTTTGAATGGTAACACCCTTTCTCTCAATATTACTTTCGCTTTTTCCCCCAATTTTAATTACTTACTTTTTGGTTTCAGTTGCTCTAATTGATTGTACTGTAGCGTGTAAGGCTGAAGGTAAATAATGTAAACATTTAGAGATGGGTTATTGATGAATGGGCTCCTCTTTCTAGTGCCCATAATGATTTAAAATAGCCCAATTTTCCCCTTTTTAGGAGACTCTAGGAATTGATTTAGTCCCCTTTTTGCATTAAATTGAGTGTTGGAGGTAGTGCGGATTACTCTTTTGTTGCACTTTTGAATAGGGGTTAACCGAGCCACCTAGGTGGCACAGGTGGACCACCTAGGTGACCCGGTTGTGCCACCTAGGTGGCTCGGTCAACTTCTCCTTTCGTTTTAGGTTAGCTTTCTGCCCCTTTTGAGCGAAATATTAGCCCGTTAAGCGTTTCTGGGGATTTCTGAAAATAGTGACCTCTTTTTTTGCGAACCGGGGTGTTGGGGTGCTATATTGCTCTTATTATTAATCAAGTAATTTTGGGAGGAGTATTTATGGAACGGATGGTAAAAAAAGTAATCAAATTGATTTCTTGGGTGTTTAATTTTTGTGAGGTAAAAGGGGGTAAAGAGCTGCTAGCTGCTATACCTCGAGTTATTCGTTGGGTTGCAAAGGAGGAGGCTGTTCGGTCTGTCTCTTCTCCAACCGTTTCTCCAACTGCTGGAGCAAGAATGGAGAAGAGGATTGCAAAAGAGAGGGAGAAAAAGGTTGCGAAAGAGAATGTGAAGGTAATGATTCAGCAGTTGGAGCATTTTCTATCTACCCACTATCACTTTCGGTTTAATTTGTTGAGTGAGCAGCCTGAGTATTGTAACCTAGGTCAAGAAGAGGAGGGGTATCTACAGGTTACACAGCGTGTGTTGAACTCGCTTTGCATAGAGGCGCAAGAGGCGGGTATCGCTTGTTGGGACAAAGATGTGAAGCGCTTTCTCTACTCGTTGCGTTTAAAGAATTACCATCCTTTATTGGCCTATATGGAGCAGTTGCCTGCTTGGGATGGACAAGACCGCATTACTCCGTTGGCTCATCGCATTGCTACGGATGAGTTGTGGGTGGCTGGTTTTCGTTGTTGGTTGCTGGGGATGACGAATCAGTGGATGGGAAGAGCCACTCAGTGTGCCAACTCTCTAGCACCTATGCTTATTAGTGCTAGGCAAGGGTGGGGGAAGTCTACTTTCTGTAGCCTCTTAGTGCCCGATGGATTGAAGCCTTACTACACTGATAGCTTTGAGCTCACTGGGCAGTTGGGTTGTGAGCAGAAGTTGGCCTTTTTCGGGTTGATTAACTTGGATGAATTTGATCGCATCTCGGTCAAGAAGTTGCCTTTGCTGAAGAACCTGATGCAGATGGCTACCATTAATTTCCGAAAAGCGCACCGTGCCTCTTTTAGTCACATGCCTCGTATCGCTTCGTTTATTGGTACGAGTAACCAGCAGGAGTTATTGGCCGATCCTTCGGGTAGTCGTCGCTACCTCTGTATGGAGTTGACGCATCCCATTGATGTGACTCCTTTGGCACACAAGCAACTTTTTGCTCAATTAAAGGCGTTATTGGTTGGAGGTGAACGCCATTGGCTCTCGGCAGCGGAGGAGCTGGAGTGGCAAAAGCGTAACCGTCGATTCTCTAGACTCTCTTCGGCCAAGTCGCTCTTCTTGCGTGCCTATTCAGTGCCTCAAGAGGGTGACTCTTATCAGCTGCTTACGTCGGCTGCTATTCATGCCGCGTTGAAAAAGCGTTATCCGGTGGCTATGCGCGAGGTGTTGGCTAGTAGTTATGGCCGCTTGTTGTTGAGCTGGGGGGTAGAGCGTGTGCATACGGCGTATGGTAACCAGTTTAAGGTGGTGGTGGGGTAAAACGCCTTTGGTTTCAGTCTTATGTGCACTCTGTCAATAGATTACGCCAGCTGAAACCAAAAAACAACCAATTAAAATCGGCTGTTTTTGAGCTATTTTGACTCATTCGTACCCCTTGTGGAGGGTTATTATCCTCTAGTAGCAATCCGCTCATACACGGCTGGATGTAAGAAGTAGCGTACATCTTTGCCCGCAGCAAGACTTTTGCGAATAAAGGTGGAGCTAATCTCGATAAGGGGCGTTTGGACCAATTGTACTTGAGGGGGAAGGGTGCTCTCGTCTATCTCATATCCTGGGCGAGGGTAGACTAGCAGGGAGTAGTTGGCTAGTATCTCTTCGGGTTGTGACCAACGGGGAAAGAGTTGCCAATTATCGGCCCCAATCACTAGGGTAAAGTCGCGGTCGGGGTATTGTTTGCTCAAAGCACGCAGGGTGTGAATGGTATAAGAGGGGCGGGGTAGTTCAAATTCAATGGTGCATACCTTAAATTTGGGGTAGTGAGCAATGGCTGCCTCTACCAACTCTAGCCGAAGCTGGTCGTCCCACAGCTCGTTTCCCTCTCTCTTGAGTGGGTTTTGTGGCGATACGAGAAACCAGAGTTCATCCACTTCGCCCCATTCGCATAGGTAGTTGGCAAGTGCCAAATGGCCTATGTGAATGGGGTTGAATGAACCGCCAAAGAGGGCTGTTTTTATCTTCTTTTCCAAGGTTATTAACCGTTGTTGATAAAGTTCTGAATGACTGCAAGCGTATCTGCTTGCGCTTTTTCGAGTTCGTCGTTGACTATTACAACATCGAACTTGGGTGCAAAGCCTAGTTCGAATTCGGCTTTGGCTATGCGACTCTCAATCACTTCGGGAGCATCGGTAGCACGGCCTACCAATCGTTTGCGCAACTCCTCTACCGAAGGGGGTTGTACAAAGATAGAGAGGGCTCTCTCGCCGTAATACTCCTTGATGTTGCATCCGCCTACTACATCTACATCGAATACTACGTTGTAGCCTTCGCTTAATTGCTTTTCGATGGGTGCCTTAAGGGTGCCGTAGAAGCGGTCTTGATACACCTCTTCGTGCTCCAAGAATTCGCCATTGGCGATGCGGGTACGAAACTCTTCGGGCGTTAAGAAGAAATACTCTACACCGTGCTCTTCGCTGCCACGTGGGTCGCGGCTGGTGGCCGATACCGAGAAGGCAAGGTTGAGGTTTTGGGTAAGTAGGTAGTTAATGATGGTCGATTTTCCGGAACCCGATGGGGCGGAGAATATGATAAGTTTTCCTGCCATGATGCGCGCTAAATTACATGATGTTCAATACCTGCTCTTTGATTTGCTCTAACTCGTCTTTCATCTGAACGACAATGTTTTGCATCTCGGCATGGTTGGATTTGCTACCTGTAGTGTTAATCTCGCGTCCCATCTCTTGTACGATAAAGCCTAGTTTTTTTCCTTGTCCCTGTCCATTCTGCATGGTTTCGCGGAAGTAGTTGAGGTGGTGAGCCAAGCGTTGCTTCTCTTCGTTGATGTCTAACTTCTCGATGTAGTAGATTAGCTCTTGCTCCAAGCGGTTCTTGTCGTAATCTACGCTGATGGTTTTAGTCAACGCTTCGGTTATGCGTTCGCGTACTTTGGCTACTCGTTCGGCCTCGTAAGGGGCTATAGAGTTCATTAAACGCTCTATGTTGTTGATGTTTTGTGTAAAACGGAGTTCCAGGGCTGCTCCCTCTTGTGCACGGAAGGCCATGAGGTTTTCAATAGCGCTCTCTACGGCTTGGCGTACGGCATTCCACTCTTCGTCGGTTAACTCTTGTACCTCTACCTTGGTCATTACCTCGGGCATGCGTAGTAGGGTGGCAAACCAATCTTGGGGGAGAGGAATGTGGGCTGTTTCCGAAATGGTTTTAATTTGTTGGTAGTAGTTTTCTACCAGTGTAGCGTTGATGGGGGCGGCTGTACTACCTACCTCTTTCTCTACCCAGAGGCTAAGGTCGGCCTTCCCTCTTTCGAGCGATTTTGCTACCATCGAACGTATCTCTATCTCTTTTTCGCGGTACAAAGGAGCAATGCGTGTCGAAAGATCGAGTGCTTTGCTATTGAGCGATTTAATCTCTACATGAATCTTTTTGTCTCCAAATGTGGCAGTCGCTTTGCCATATCCGGTCATGGATTGTATCATAGGTAATATGTTTTTTGCAAAAGTAGTACAAATTATGGAAAAGAAGCGTGAATAAATTGCTATATTTGCGGATTATCTAAAGATGAATAGACTATGTCGTGTATTTTACATATAGAGACTTCGACCGAGGCCTGCTCCGTATCTGTGAGCCAAGACGGGTTGTCGGTTTTTTACCAAGAAGATTTAGAGGGTCCATCGCATGCTGTGAAGTTGGGCGTGTTTGTTGATGAAGCACTCTCTTTTGTAGATAGCCGTGCCATGTTGCTTGATGCAGTGGCGGTTAGTTGTGGACCAGGTTCGTATACGGGACTCCGCATCGGGGTGTCGATGGCTAAGGGGGTTTGTTACGGTCGCAATATTCCATTGATTGGATTGCCTACACTCGAGGTGCTTTCGGTGCCGGTGTTGTTGCAAGATATATTGCCCGAAAATGCCTTGATTTGTCCCATGATTGATGCACGCCGCATGGAGGTCTATTCGACTATTTACGATCGTGCCTTGAATGTGGTACGCGATACGGCAGCCGATATTATTGACGAAAACTCTTACCTAGAGTTCTTAGAGAAACAACCTGTTTATTTCTTTGGGAATGGTGCTGCCAAGTGTAAAGAGAAAATAACTCACCCCAATGCACACTTTCTAGACGATGTGCGTCCATTGGCTAAATGGATGTTTCCACTGGCCGAGAAGGCTTATGCGCAGGGTAACTTTAAAGATGTAGCCTATTTTGAGCCCTTCTATTTGAAGGAGTTTGTAGCTACTAAACCTAAAAACTTATTGTAAATGTTAGAATATAATACCCAGCAGCGTACGCTGCCCCTACCCGAGTATGGTCGGAGTGTACAAAATATGGTTGATCATGCCCTGACTATCGAGGATAGAGCGGAGCGTCAACGTTGTGCCAAAACCATTATAAATATTATGGGGGGGATGTTTCCACACCTACGTGATGTACCCGATTTTAAACACAAGTTGTGGGATCATTTGGCTATCATGGCCGATTTTAAACTCGATATCGATTATCCCTATGAGATTGTTAAGAAGGAGAGTTTAGGGCTTAAACCCAATCCATTGAGCTATCCACAGGGAGCTATTCGTTATCGTCATTATGGGCGCTTTTTGCAACAGATGATTAAGAAGGCTACTGAAATGGAGGAGGGGCCTGCTAGAAAGCAGCTAACTTCAATGTTGGGCAGTCAGATGAAACGTTCGTTGCAAAACTGGAACAAAGAGGGTGTGGAAGACCAAAAGGTGGTGGCCGATTTAAGTGAACTATCGGAGGGAACTATTCAGTTGGCACCCGAAGATATTCGTTTGCGTAATGAACAGGCTAGCTTCAATCCGCGTCGTCAGCAACGTTCTAACAATAACAACAACAGCAACAATCAGCGTAGAAAATCTACTAACTAATTAACCACTCTTTGCATGGCTTCATTTATAATCGAAGGAGGACACAAGCTTCAAGGCGATATTCATCCACAGGGTGCTAAGAACGAGGTACTCCAAATTCTTTGTGCTACACTTCTTACCTCTGAGCAGGTGACTATACACAACATACCAAACATTCTGGATGTAAACAACCTTATTCAGCTGTTGCGCGATATGGGTGTTAAGGTAGCTAAAGAGGGGGGTAATAGTTACACTTTTCAGGCCGATGCGGTAAATTTGGCCTATTTAGAGAGTGATGAGTTTCTGAAGAAATGTGCCTCACTACGTGGATCGGTGATGTTGATTGGTCCCATGGTGGCTCGATTTGGTAAGGCGCTCATAGCTAAGCCTGGTGGTGACAAAATAGGACGCCGTAGGTTGGATACGCACATTGTGGGTATTCAAAAGTTAGGAGCTACCTATACTTACGAAGAGGAGCGTTCGCTTTTCCGCATGGCTGCTTCTGATTTGAAAGGTGCCCACATGTTGCTCGATGAGGCTTCGGTTACGGGTACGGCCAATATCTTGATGGCAGCGGTGCTGGCTCAAGGAACTACCACAATTTACAATGCGGCATGTGAACCTTATCTGCAGCAACTGTGTAAAATGTTGAACCAAATGGGAGCCAACATTTCGGGTATTGCCTCTAACTTGTTAACCATCGAAGGGGTTGAGCATTTGGGGGGATGTGAGCATACGGTATTGCCCGATATGATTGAGGTGGGTAGTTTTATTGGTATGGCTGCCATGACTGGTAGTGAGATAACCATTAAGAATGTATCGTTTCATAATTTAGGAATTATCCCAGATAGTTTCCGCCGATTGGGTATTAAATTAGAGCAGCGTGGTGATGATCTTTTTGTGCCGGCACAGCCACACTACGAGATTGAATCGTTTATAGATGGTTCTATTATGACCATAGCCGATGCGCCTTGGCCAGGGTTAACACCCGACTTGTTGAGTGTGGTTCTGGTGGTTGCTGCACAGGCTAAAGGAAGTGTGTTGATTCACCAGAAAATGTTTGAAAGTAGACTTTTCTTTGTCGATAAGCTGATTGATATGGGTGCACAGATTATTTTGTGCGATCCACACCGTGCAGTGGTAATCGGGCACGACCATAAGTTCTCTCTGCGAGGGGGTAACATGAGTTCGCCCGATATTCGAGCAGGGATTGCTCTGCTGATTGCTGCCTTAAGTGCAGAAGGAGTTAGTCGTATTCACAACATTGAACAGATAGACCGTGGATACGAAAATATAGAGCAACGCCTTACGGCGCTAGGTGCTCGCATAACAAGAATAGAATAACGTATGATAAAGCAAGACGAGGTTGTTAAAATAGGGATGTTTAACAAACCCCACGGGGTAAAGGGAGAGCTCTCTTTTACCTTTACAGATGATGTGTTTGATAGAGTAGAGTGTGAATACTTTGTCTGTCCGATGGATAATATATTGGTACCTTTCTTTTTGGAAGAGTATCGGTTTCGTTCTGAGACATCGGCGCTGGTAAAACTCGATGGTATTGATAGTTCTGAAAAAGCACGCATGTTTACCAATGTAGATGTGTTTTTCCCCAAAGCGCTTATTCCTGAAGAGGAGGAGAGTGATGATATCGCTACTTGGGGTTACTTCTTAGGCTTTCAGGTGACGGATGTTAATCACGGTGCACTGGGCGAAATTGTGGGGGTAGATGAGAGTACGATGAATATACTCTTTACGGTAGAGGGTAGCCATGGTGAGTTAATGCTTCCGGCCCACGAGGAGTTCTTTATGGAGATTGATAAGAAGAATCGTCTCTTGACGGTAGATATGCCCGAAGGGTTGCTAGATATAGAGGAGTAGTTGTCAAAATTACTAGATTGCTGAGTAGTATGAAGAAGAAGAAAAAAAAGGCTTTTTGGAGCAATTTTAAATTCAAGTATAAGCTAACGATCTTTAATGAGAATACATTGGAGGAGGTAGTGGGTATTCATGTCTCTAAGCTAAATGGCGTTTCGGTGCTACTCAGTGCTGTAACCATTATCTTTGCCATAGCGGCTACTATCATTACTTTTACTCCTTTGCGTAACTACCTGCCGGGCTATATGAATAGTGAGGTGCGTGCTCAGATTGTAGAGAATGCGCTTCGAGCAGACTCCTTGCAGGAGATGTTGGGTAGGCAGAGTATGTATATACTCAATATTCAAGATATCTTGAGTGGAAGGGTGCGCGTAGACTCGGTGCACTCTATTGATTCGCTCACAATAAATCGTTCTGAAGAGTTGATGGAGCGAAGCAAAGAGGAGGAGGAGTTTCAGCGAATGTACGAAGAGTCGGAACGGTATAATTTAACTACTGCTGTGACGCAAGCTACTGTAGGTGCGCTTAATTTCTTTCGTCCTACTCGAGGGTTGATGTCTTCTAACTTTGATGTTGATAGTAAACACTTTGGGGTAGATATTGCAGCCAATCCCAACGAGAGCATTTTGGCCACCTTGGATGGTACCGTTATTCTGGCTACTTATACAGCCGAAACAGGTTATGTGATTCAGGTGCAGCATGCACAAGATTTTATCTCGATTTATAAACATTGTGGATCGCTTTTAAAGCGTGAAGGGGAGAGTGTAAAGGCGGGCGAAGCGATAGCACTGGTAGGTAATACGGGTGAACAGACTACGGGGCCTCACCTCCATTTTGAGTTGTGGTCTAATGGGCGACCTATTGACCCTTCTAAATATATTGTATTTTAATTGAATGAAGAAAAAACAGATTGCCATATTGGGCTCTACAGGCTCTATTGGAACACAAGCACTACAGGTGGTAGCAGAACATCCTGATCGATACGAAGTATATGCCTTGACCGCTCATAACCAAGTTGATTTATTGATAAAGCAGGCGCGCCAATTCCTTCCGGAGGCGGTGGTCATAGCTAATGAGGCTCATTATATAACGTTGAAGGAGGCATTGAGTGATTTGCCTATCAAGGTTTATGCTGGGCAAGATGCCTTGTGCCAAATTGTAGAGTCGCAACCTATTGATGTGGTGCTAGCTGCTATGGTGGGCTATGCAGGATTAAAGCCAACGATGCATGCTATACGAGCAGGTAAAGCGATTGCGCTGGCCAATAAAGAGACCATGGTGGTGGCAGGAGAGTTGATGAATGAGTTGGCACGCCAGTACAATGTACCTATCTTACCCGTTGATTCAGAGCACTCGGCTATCTTTCAGTGTTTAGAGTTTCAAAACCCAGTAGAGAAGGTGATTTTAACTGCTTCGGGAGGACCTTTTCGTACTTTCTCATTGGAACAATTGGAGCATGTAACCAAAGCGCAGGCTTTAAAGCATCCTAATTGGGAGATGGGCGCAAAGATTACCATTGATTCGGCTACTTTGATGAACAAAGGATTTGAGGTGATTGAGGCTAAATGGCTTTTTGGTCTTCGTCCCGATCAGATAGAGGTGGTGGTACATCCGCAATCCATCATCCACTCAATGGTGCAGTTTGAGGATAGCTCAATCAAAGCGCAATTGGGACTGCCCGATATGCGATTGCCTATACAATATGCATTCTCTTATCCTGAACGGGTGAAATCTTCTTTCGATCGATTGGATTTTAGTACGCTGGGGAGCTTGACTTTCGAACAGCCCGATATGGAGCGCTTTCGCAACCTCTCTTTTGCTTACGAAGCATTGCGTCGGGGTGGAAATAATGCTTGTGTTGTGAATGCAGCGAACGAGGTGGTGGTTGAGGCTTTCTTGAAAGAACAAATATCTTTCTTGGGTATGAGTGATGTGATAGAGCAGACCATGGCCAAAGCATCCTTTGTGCAAAAGCCTACCTACGATGATTATGTGATGAGTGATGCAGAGGCACGCCAACTAGCAACTAGTTTGCTTTAGATTTTGAATAAACCGATAATAACAACTAAAATAATAATTGATGGAAACATTTTTGATTCGTGCACTCCAGTTAATCATGAGCCTTTCGTTGCTGGTGATTATTCACGAAGGAGGGCACTTCCTTTTTGCTAGACTATTTAAGATACGCGTGGAGAAGTTTTACCTTTTCTTTGATCCTTGGTTTTCACTCTTTAAGTTCAAGCCAAAGAATAGCGATACGGAGTATGGCGTAGGATGGCTACCCTTGGGTGGTTATGTGAAGATATCGGGTATGATAGACGAATCAATGGACAAGGAGCAGATGGCAGAGCCAGCTAAATCGTGGGAATTCCGTTCTAAACCAGCCTGGCAGCGTTTGCTTGTGATGGTAGGGGGGGTGATGATGAACTTCTTCTTGGCACTTTTTATCTATTCAATGATTCTGTTTACTTGGGGTGACTCTTTTATTGCCTTGAAGGATATGAACCAAGGTATGAGCTTTAATGAGCATGCCAAGGAGATTGGTTTTAAGGAGGGCGATGTATTGCTCCGCGCAGATGGTGCAGAACTCGACCGTTTTGGTATGGATATGTTCCGCTCGGTGGTAGAGGCACGTGTAGTGACTGTACGAAGAGAGGGTGTGGAGAGAGAAATCTATATGCCCGAAGTGAGTCTGCTGGATATTGTAAAAGAGGATCCTGCTTTTATCTCACCACGTGTATTGAATGTAATTGATTCGGTTATGCCAAACTCTCCTTTTGCTCAAATAGGTATGCAAAAGGGAGATAGACTGATTACGGTAAATGAGACTTCTGTGGAGTCTTGGAGTGACTTTAAAGGGATGATTGCCCTATTAAGAGGACGTGCCGAGGCTAAAGGTGAATCTGCGGTTACTTTCTCATTGGCTTATGAACGTGCTGGTGTGGTCGATACGGTAGCTGTTACAACTGATTCGCTCTTTTTGGTGGGTTATTACCCCGCATTTCCGCAAGATAAGGTTACTCGTTTAGATTATAGCTTTTTGGGCTCTTTCCCTGCTGGTGCGCAGTTGGGTGTTAATACCATGAAGAGCTATATAAATGATATGAAGTATGTCTTTACCAAAGAGGGGGCAAAGAGTGTGGGTGGTTTTGCTACCATTGGTAGTATCTTTCCAGCTGCTTGGGACTGGCACCGTTTCTGGAACATGACAGCTTTCTTATCTATTATATTGGCGGTGATGAATATCCTTCCTATTCCTGCACTCGATGGGGGACATGTGCTCTTCTTGTTGTATGAAATTATTGCTCGTAGAAAGCCTAGCGATAAGTTTATGGAGTATGCACAGATGACAGGTATGTTCTTGCTCTTTGGATTGCTTATTTGGGCAAACTTTAATGATGTAATTCGCTTCTTGTTTTAGGAAGTGATTTTATAAGAGTTGGTGGGCCGAATGGCTCAACACGCTCTATGGATACTTTCAGTGGGGGTGTTAACTCTCGCTGCTCCAGAAGGGGTGTTAAAGCTCTTTTTTACGAAGCGGGTGTATTTATGCTCCTTTCTTAAGCAGTTGCCCCCTTTTACAGAGAGTTGTAAAAGGGGGCAACTGTTTATTTTAGCTGTTTTGATAGATCCTAATTCGCTTATATTAGTAGGATCTTAATTTCTCGTTGAACTCTTTGATGTATCCTCAGTTGTTGCACATCTGCCTATATTGCTAGGATGATGGGTTAAGATTGTTTTAGGAGTGGGGTAGGGAGAAAAAAAAAGAGCTAAAATTCGTATCCGAATCCCGCTCACATCCTTAAGAACCCCCCATCTTGGGGTTCTTGCTTCATTTGTTATCCTTTTCCTTTCTTTTATACCTGAAAAATCCTAAAAACCTACAAAACAAAAAATATCCTGATTGAAAACTAATCTTTAATTCCTTAATGTCTAATACCTTTTTTTCTTTCTAAATACTGTTACCTTAATTACTTAATACCTAATCTTTGAATTTTCTTATTTAACTTAAATAGTAGTTTCACAACCACACTACAAAGGTAAAACTATTTTGGAGAATAGCAATAGTAAAGCTGCTTAAAAGCATAAAAATGGCAGTTTTCTTGATTTATATCATGTATGAAACCACTTCTTGATTTGCTTTTGTTGTCGTACACGGTGTTATTGTTGCCGCACACGGATGATGTTTTGGTTACTACTTCCTCTAAATGGGAGGTAAGGTGAGTATAAATCGGCTTTAAACTGACCATCTACTAGAGTATCGACAAATTCAATAGATTTAGTTAACACTTCATCCGATTGTATTTGTTCAAATGTATATCCAGTATAGCACCAAATGCTCTTTTTCGTAGCTTCCTTAATTTTTTTAGAGAGCATGCGGAAGGCTGTGGGGTTAAAAAGTGGATCGCCTCCCGAAAAGGTAATGCCATCCAATAACGGATTGGCATTAATCTCTTCGATGATCGATTCAATTTTTTCCGGGGTTAATCGCTTCCCTGCTTGTGGATTCCACGAGAGTGGGTTGTGGCATCCTTTGCAGCAGTGACTGCACCCAGCGAGGTAGATGGCATATCGGATGCCATCTCCATCGACTATGGTTTCGGGGTATATCGCTAAATAGTTTAGCATCTGATTATGCGTGTTTAATGCGATCGCGTTCCTCGGCACGTTTAGCTGAGTTCCACGAGTTTAAATCGCCTGTTAAATAGCCTGTAATGCGGCGCATACGTAAAACGGCTTCGCTTTTACATACCGGACATTTGTCGTAGATTACTCCTTTAAATCCACAAGCTTGACAAGTATCTACTGGGTGGTTAATCGATCCGTAACCAATTCCTTCATCGTGCATTACTTTTATAATTTTAGTAACTGCCTTTACATTCTTTTGTGCTTCGCCATCTAGCTCTACATAGGTGATGTGCCCGCCTTTGGTTACTGCATGAAAGGGTGCCTCCTTCTTAATTTTTTGAGCGATGGTAATATTTTCTTTTACATCGACGTGAAAAGAGTTGATGTAATAGTCACTATCATTTACCCCTGGAATGACTCCATACTTGCGTCGGTCCATCTTGGTAAAGCGTCCTGAAAGCCCTTCGGCTGGTGTAGCTAGTACCGAGTAATTTAATTGGTAGCGCTCTTTGAACTGGTTTGCTACTCTATTCATGGCCTCTATGGCTTCGTATAACGTATCCCATGCTGCTGCATGATGTCCATGTCCTTTTCCGTAGAGTGCCATCATGGCATTGTGTCCACCAATAAATCCAATACCTAAGGTGCCTTGTCTTAATACATCACCTACTTGATCATTCGAGTTCAGGTTTTCTCCTCCTTTCCATACACCATTGCCCATCATGAATGGGAATTGGCGAGCCAATGCGGTGCGTTGGTATTGGTAGCGGCTATAGAGTTGTTCGGCAATTAAGTTAGCTACCTCTTCTACACGGCTGATAAAGATCTTTTTAGCCTCTTTGGTAATTAACTCTTCTTGGCCTGATTCTGCTATCCCCTCTGCCTTGATGCGTGCTTCGATAGCCAATCGAGGTAGATTCATGGTGGTAAATGATAAGTTTCCACGCCCCAATGAACTCTTTTCGCCTGCTATGTTTTCGTATACGCGGGTTCTGCATCCCATGGTTGCTAGTTCGTATTTATAGCGTTTGGGATCATCTGCTCGCCACAATTCATTTTGATTAAATGGGGTGTCAAGGAACATAAAGTTAGGGAAGAGGGCTTTGGTCGTTGTTTGGCACGCCTGTAAGAAGAGATCAAAGTTAGGTGTCTCAAATGTTACTTTTCCAGCAAGTGCTGCTTCGTAATCCTCCATGGCTTTGTTGTAATCGGCCTCGGAATAGGAAACTCCCTCCTTAATTTTAAATATCTGTATAGGGAATACGGGTACTTCGCCGCGTGGTCCTAATCCTTCGGTGGTAGCTTGTAGCAACTCTTCGATCACCATACGTCCTTCGGGCGAGGTGTCTGTGCCGTAGTTGATGGAGCTAAATACCACTTGATTACCTCCACGTGAATGCATGGTATTTAGGTTGTGTATGAATCCCTCCATCGCTTGGTGGGTGTCTTTACGGGTTTGCTTGTATGCTTTATGAATGATACCTTGTAGTACCTCGGGGGTAAGTGTTACCTCAATGATTTGTAGAGCTTGTAAGAAGGCTGCTTGTTGCGCTACACTTGGTATGATGCTTATTATTTGTTCACTAATTACCGCTTTTAATTGCTGCTCGTTAATGGGTTGTCCATCCATTTCTACATAAAAAGCAATCATGTTGTTTAAATGCTTTTGAAACGATTTCAATACCCCTTTGGCCATGAAAAAGTCGAATGCGGGAATAGCTTGTCCACCATGTTGCTCATTCTGATTGGTCTGAAAGATAATGGTGGCTAAGGTTGCATAACTCTGTATGGATTGGGGTGTACGGATGCTACCATTTTTAGTGCGGAATCCGCGCTCAAAAAGGTCATCTAAATCGTACTGGATACAAGTGGTAGTCTTTGTAGGGTAGTAGTCTAAATCGTGTATGTGAATATCGCCCAATTGGTGTGCCTCCGAGAACTCTTTGGGGAGTAGGTACTTGTAGGTATAGTCTTTGGTTACCTCCGAGGCAAATGTCATCATCTGTCCAGCTGGTGTATGGCTCGACATATTGGCATTGCTTAAATTGACGTCGTTTTGGTCAATTGATACAATGCCATCCATGATTTGCTTGAGTTGCGTTTTTCGCTCTCGTTCTACATTGCGCCATTGGCGGTAGATGATGTATTTCTTCGCCACTTCGGGGAATACTTTCATCAACTCCTTCTCTACTAAATCTTGAATCTCCTCGACTGTAATAGTAGGTAGGGTGATTTTGTCAATGACTTGTGTGGTGATGAGGATGATTTGCTCTTCATTACACTCCTCCTCACTAGCTTGGAAAGCTTTACTAATTGCATTTTTAATTTTAGTCATGGAGAACTGCTCTCGTTTTCCATCTCTTTTAATAATGCAAGTCTCAGCGTTTTTCATGGTGAATTAATTATTTTTTTTGGGAAATAGCCTTGTAAAAGTGGAGGCAAAGGTAGTATTTTTTTTGAGCTATTTCCCGATTAAATAGTGAGCTAAATAGTTTGTGATGATTAAGTTTTTGATTTTCTATTGGTTAATAAACTAATTTATTAAAAAAGAATTATATTTGAACTCAGATTACTTTTTTAGGAGGGATAAATTGGATTCTTTTTGCGTTGATTGAAGGTGCTGATGTTATTGTTTGAGTCTTTCGATTTGATGCGATTTATTCCACTTTGCTTATTTGTTGTTGTTTTTGCGCGCAGAAAAGAGTGAATTTGTTTTATTTTTTTACTATTAGGCTCTTGGTGTAGAAAGCGGTTTGCTTCGTATTAGGGGGTGAAAGAGGGCGTTTTTTACCTTCTCACAAATAAGTAATTCTGTTGATTTTTAAATTGAATATTTAACACCATTCTCATGAAAGATTTTAAAAGAGGGAACTTTATTCTTTGGGGTATTGCTTTGTTAGTTACTTCTATATTTTATAGTTGTAACAATCACAAGGATCTTTTCGATCCTGAAGCTGCTGCTGAAATTTACAAAGCAACCTTTCCAGTGAAAAATGTAGATCAAGATCAGACTTGGGCTACTACTCGTGTGGTATCTGTAAATTTGTCGATGGTTGAGGAGAGTACTAAAAGCTTTCAACTCTCTTTCTATACAGATAATCCGCTTAATGTAACCAACGAGGCAAACTTATTGGCTAATTGGAATATGAGTGGGGGGGAGAAAAGTACGCTGTTGCTCGATGTACCCACTCTCTATTCGGCTCTTTATGTATTGCGTAAGGATATGGATGGCAATAAAACCGTTAAGGTGGCATCAATTGAGAATAACCAACTCTCTTTTACTTGGGGGGAGATGTCCAATGATGCTGAAACAAGAGGCCTGCTTCTAAAATCGCGATCGGTTGCTGCAACACTGTCCGAAGATATTTACCCTACTCAGGTTCCTGCAGATGCAAAAGAGTATACTACTGAGATGAGTTCTGGGGGGAAATATATCATTAGAGCATCTAACCGTACGATTAATGCACATCAATCTGGGGTATTGCTATATGTGGTGGAGGATGTAAATCTAGAGTCTCTCTATCTAGCGGGAAATTGTAAGCTCTATATCATGCCTGGGGTAACTGTTACTTATGGGCAAGATCTATTTGTAGCACAAGGTGGCTCTATGTTAAGTATAGGTAGTGGTTCTAAATTTTTGAATCCAAACTTTCGCTTAACAGTAGGATGGAATTCGTCTCTCTATAACTTAGGATATTTAGAGTTGAACGAGTTAAATATGAACGCTGGTAAGTATGTGAATGATGCAGGAGCTGCTACAAATGCCAAAAGTACAGTTGCTAATAGCTATGGTTCTACTTGGGAGAATCGTGGTAATTACCAAACCAACTCCATGGCTATTAGCTCTGGTGGTGTAACAATGACTAACTACTGTAAGATAGTTGTTAGTGGATTGTTTGATTTACGTGACAATGCTTTTTTAATGGATGGTGAAAGTAGTCTGGAGTGTGCTACAGCTTATTTTAATAATGCAAAGATTGAATTAGGTGGTTTTGCCTTTTTTAAAGTAAAAGGAATTGCGGAATTTAACTATAATAACTTTGTAAAGGGAACTGGAGTGGATGCTTCTAAGCCCGCCTTGCTTTGGATGGAACAGGCTACTAATCCCGGCAATAATTTTTCGGCCACCTACCAAAATAACCTTTTGATAGGGTGTAATAACCACTTTCCTAAAGGTAGAGATCAATGGAATCCTTATTACAAGATGGAAGGGGCAGCTCAATTGGTAGGTACAGAGAATGTTACCATTACCATACCTGCTACTTCGTGTAATCCGGGTATTAATAACAAGCCTGTACCCGATCCTACACCACCTACACAGCTATATACTTATGCATTTGAGGATAATTATCCCCAACCAGGTGATTATGATTTTAACGATGTGGTACTCGATGTCTTGGCGCCTCGACGAAATGGAAATAAAATTGAACTTGAAATAACCTTGCAGGCATTGGGTGCTACTAAGCATCTAGGTGCAGGTATACGTGTTTTGGGAGAAACTGCACGTTTAATTCAATCTGTGGCCTATTATGGTGCCGATGTGGAGAGGTTTAAATCAACTTGGGGAGGAGCTAATGAGGTATTGATGGGAGGAGTTAATAGTAGAGGATTTGAGTTGGATTGTGGTGATGATCTGGTTATTCCACTTTTTGGTGATGGACATGCTGTATTTGGAGCTACTACACGTGGAATGATTAATACTACTAGTGGGCAAATTACTTTTGCTCCTCGGACCATGATTGTTGAGTTGAAATTTAATACAGGTAATGATACAAAAGATTTTTCATTAGAAAATAGCCTGGATTTTTTCTTAACCCATACCCAAGTAACTACAATGACTGGCAGTAGTTATTACCAAAATCCTCGGGTAGAGGTTCACCTGTTTGATCAACGTGATAATCCAACTCACAAGGGGATTGTCTTTGATTATATTAAGGAAGTAGCTGGAAAGGTGACTTGGGCTATTTGTGCTCCATCTTTTAAATATCCTCTGGAATTTACCTCTATAACAACGGCTTATGGTCGATTTGAATCTTGGGCGCAAGCTATGGATAGTAACAAAGATTGGCACCAATATCCTACTACAGGTAAGACATGGCGATAAACATATAGGCCAGTGCTAGCAGATGAAAAAATGTGCCTCCTAGACAAAAGAGGTGAAAAATAGAGTGCATGTATTTGTACTTATGTAGCGTATAAAAGAGTGCACCTGTAATATAAGATACCCCTTCGCCTAGTAAACAATAGATTACTGGCGAGGGGGTTATTTCATAAAATGTTTTGAAGGGAATAAAGATGGAGCAGCCCATTGCTACAAAGCAGATGGTTTCGATGTGGCTATGCTCTTTCAACCCTTTGTAGCTGGTGATGTGCCCAATTAAGGTGCAAATCCAAAGCAAGGCAAAGAGTGACCAACCCCATACGGGGGCTTCTTGTCGAAAGAGTACCAACAATATAGGGGAGTAGCTACCCGCAATGTGTAGGTAGATGGCAGCGTGGTCACACTTGCGGAGTTGATCTTTGGTGGCGGATGGTTTCCAAGCATGGTAAAGGGTAGAGGCACCATACGATGCCATGACCCCTATAATGTAAAGTGTCATGCCTACTACAGCCCAAGTATCGCCTGCTTTGTATGCAATGTGCAGCAGGTATGCTCCACCTGCTCCTCCCAAAAGGCATCCTATGCCGTGTGAAAGGGCATTTGCCCACTCTTCGCTTTGTGTGTATTTCACAGCCATCTTTTTAATCTCCTTTTTTTGTATTAGTTCTTGGGGGTTAATCCCATTTTTTTTGCTTTTTCAAGTAGGTATGCCAAAGCGGCATCGTGTTCATTGGGTATTATCCCATCGAGTATGGCATCTTTGATGGAGCTCTTTAGGCTACCAATTTCGCTGCAAGGTTTTAGTCCGAATAGATCCATAATCTCTTTGCCATCTACCGGTGGTTGGAAATTTCGTACACGGTCTTTCTCCTCTAACTCTTTTAGCTTCTGGCGGACCAATTTAAAGTTCTCTAGGAAGCGTTGTTTACGACTCTCATTTTTTGAGGTGATATCTGCTTCACAGAGCATCATTAGGTCTTCTATATCATCGCCTGCTTCGAATAAGAGTCTGCGTACAGCAGAATCGGTTACAATTTCGTCGGCAATGACAATAGGGCGCATGTGGAGGCCAACTAACTTTTGCACATACTTCATCTTCTCATTCATGGGGAGTTTCATGCGGTGAAAAATCTCCTTCACCATCTTCTCGCCTATAAAGTTGTGGTTCTTAAAGGTCCAGCCTGCCTTATTCTCCCATCGCTTGGTGCGTGGCTTTCCTATATCGTGTAGTAGGGTAGCCCAACGTAACCAGAGGTTGTCGGTGTTTTTGGCTATATTGTCTACCACCTCAAGGGTGTGGTAAAAATTATCTTTGTGCGAACGCCCGTTACGGGTCTCTATCCCTTGCATAGCCGCAAATTCAGGAAATATTAGTTCCAGCAACCCGCATCGTTCTAAATCAATAAATCCTTTGGAAGGGATGGGTGAAAGAAGAATCTTATTTAATTCATCGGCTATTCGCTCTTTCGATATAATTTCGATTCGTTCTTTGTTGCGTACCAATGCTTCGAATGTTTCATCCTCAATGTAGAAGTTTAACTGTGTCGCAAATCGGATGCAGCGCATCATGCGCAACGGGTCGTCGCTGAAGGTGATATCTGGGTCCAAGGGAGTTTTAAGCGTGCGCTCTTTCAAGTCTTCAATCCCTCCAAAGGGGTCAACAAGCTCGCCAAATCTCTTTTTATTGAGGCAGACAGCCATGGCATTGATGGTAAAATCGCGGCGATTCTGATCATCCTCGAGTGTTCCATCTTCAACGATTGGTTTGCGACTATCTCTTTGGTATGACTCCCGTCTGGCACCAACAAACTCCACTTCCATATCGCGAAGCTTGACTTGTGCTGTTCCAAAATTTTTAAAGATTGAGACTTTAGCGGCTTTCCCTAGCTTTCTGCCAAGTGCTTGTGCCATCTCAATTCCACTTCCTACCACCACCACATCTATATCTTTCGAAGGGCGATTTAGGAAGATGTCACGCACATATCCCCCTACGGCATAGCATTCGATATTTAGTTCATCGGCCGTTTCAGAGATCTGCGTGAATATCTTGTGTGTAAAATGTTTGCTTAATTCCATATTCATTTCTAAAATGCGCACAAAGGTACATTTTTTTGGCTGCAACCGTGTTTGACTATCAATTAAATTGTATTTTTGTCTCACTAATAATGGCTAAATTGATGAAACAGACAAAGGTAATCCTATTGGGAGTATGCATGACGCTAGTGTCATGCAGTGATAATGGTGAGAAGCAAGCGCAATTACATTTGCAGCGAGCTGAACAGGCTTTGCAGCTAGGGGCATTTAGTGAGGCTAAAATGGAGATTGATAGCATACGTACCTGCTATCCCAAAGCTTTTGAGGCAAGAAGAGTGGGTATTAAGCTGATGCAGCAGGTCGATTTTCAGGAACAAACCAAAAGCTTGGCCTATTTGGATAGCATGAAGGCTGTTAAACTAGGTGAGTTTGAAGGGGTGAAAGGAGACTTTGTTTTAGAGAAGGATACCCTTTACCAAGAGGTTGGTAACTATTTTTACCCTACGCAAGTAGTTGAGAAAAGCTCAGGTAGGAGCTTCCTACGTGCGCAAGTTAGTGAGCAAGGAGTTCTCTCTATAACCTCTATCTATTGTGCCGGTGGAAAGTTAAATCATGCAGCTGTGAAGGTGACCGTTGGCGATTTATATGCCGAAACACCCCATTCCACCGAAGAATATACCACTACAGACCTTGGAAGAACTATCGAGCGTGTCGACTATAGATACGGTAATGATGGGGGTGTAATCGATTTTATAACTGAACATCAAGATGACAATATTCGTCTTCACTTTCTGGGTAGCAAGAACTTTAGTGTGATGATGGATAAAAATGATAAGAAAGCTATTGCTACACTTAGAGAGTTGGCTATGTTGCTCTCTAGTTTAGAGCAGATAGAGTTGGAGCGTAAAGAGGCTCAGCTAAAGATAGATTTTGTTCTTCGTAAAATGAAGGAGGAGGTGGCAGAGTAGAACCAAACGGGTTTCTAACCTATCATTTAACTTTGTTGGATGGCTGATTTGGTTTTACTAAAGAGCTCTCCCTTTTTTAGAAAGTAGACATCCCCACCTAAATCAGTAGAGAATGATTTAGGTGGGGATGTCTACTTTTTAGCTATTCTATTTTGGCTAGGGTTCTCTTTTTAGTGATAGGCTTAGAGTGGATTACTCTAATCTTATGTTAGATTGTTTTTTACTTCTTATAAATGCAAAAAGCACCTATCCCATCGCTCTTTCTTACTAGTTAAAGTCTTTTTAGCGCTAGCTTAATTACATTTTCGACTGTTGCTGTAGGCTCCTCCTTTAAAATAGCAATCACGACCTTTTGTGAAGGGAGAGGTGCAAAGCCTAGCATCGTTAGTGCTGCTATAGCCTCCTCCTGTAATTGTGAGTTGGCATTCAACTCTAACTCGCTACTTATGGTTGCATCGCCCGAGACTGTGATTTTATCCTTTAAATCTACAATGATGCGTTGTGCTGTTTTAAGTCCAATACCTTTTACCGTTTTAAGCAGTTTTTCGTTCCCAGAACTAATAACCGAACAGAGCTCGGTTGGTGAAAGGGCCGACAGAATCATTCGTCCTGTATTTCCTCCAATGCCCGATACCGAAATAAGTAGCAAGAATAGCTCTCGCTCTTGTTTGGTTGAGAAGCCATAGAGTACATGAGCATCCTCTCGGATAGATTCGTGTATATAAAGTTTTGCCTCTTTTTTTTGCTGGATAGCAGAGTAGGTATTTAGTGATATGTTTATGCCATATCCTACGCCGTGGCAATCGATGACTGCTAGAGCAGGTGTAATTTCGGCTACTTTTCCCTCAATGTATTCGATCATATATATATTACTATTAAAAGTTCCTTTTTCGCTGCAAAAGTAGCCTTTCTCTTTCGTTCAGCCACTTTTTTTATCTCTTTTATTCGAAAATAAAGCGAAAGCCTTTTAATTTCTTCCCCATTTATCCCTACTTTTGTGCTAGCAATTCATATAAAAACTTAATAACAACCAAATGAAAAAGATTAGAGCAGCCGTAGTAGGTTACGGTAATATTGGAAAGTATGTGTTGGAGGCAGTTGAAGCTGCACCCGATTTTGAAGTAGCAGGTGTAGTACGCCGTAACGGTGCGGTAGATATGCCTGCCGAGCTTGCTGCATACCCTGTGGTAAAGGATATTCGTGAGTTAGAAGCTGTTGACGTTGCTATTTTAGCAACTCCTACTCGCAGCGTGGAGGCTTATGCTAAAGATATTTTAGCTTTGGGTATTAATACGGTAGATAGTTTTGATATTCATACGCAAATTACCTCGCTTCGTCGTTCGTTGGATGAGTCTGCTAAAAGTGGTAATGCAGTAGCTATTATTGCAGCAGGTTGGGATCCAGGTAGCGACTCTGTGGTTCGTACCTTGATGGAGGCTATCGCTCCTAAGGGTGTAAGTTATACCAACTTCGGTCCAGGTATGAGCATGGGGCATACAGTGGCTGTTAAAGCAATTGCTGGGGTACAAGCTGCTCTCTCTATGACTATTCCTACTGGAACAGGTATCCATCGCCGTATGGTTTATATTGAGGTAGAAGAGGGGTATCAATTTGAAGAAGTAGCCGCAGCTATCAAAGCGGATGCTTACTTTGTGAATGATGATACACATGTTACGCAAGTTCCTTCTGTAGACGATCTACTTGATATGGGACATGGTGTGAACTTGGTTCGCAAAGGAGTTTCGGGTAAGACACAAAACCAACTGTTTGAATTCAATATGAAGATTAACAATCCAGCATTAACGGGTCAAGTACTGGTTTGTGTGGCTCGTGCATCGATGAGACAAAAGCCTGGTTGTTACACCATGATTGAGGTTCCTGTAATTGATTTGCTTCACGGTGATCGCGAAGAGTTAATTGCTCACCTGGTTTAATCGCATTTGAGGTATCGATTAAAAACTCTTCTTCAGTTTGAGGAAGAGTTTTTTTTATTTCCTTTGTAAGTAGAAACTAAATTAAAAGAAATGATAGCATCAATTGTGTGGGATGTAGATCCCATTTTATTAAAAGTAGGAAGCATAGAGCTTCGCTGGTATGGCTTAATGTGGGGGCTTGGCTTTATACTGGCTTACGAGTTAGTGAGCCGTCTGTTCAAAAAGGAGGGGTATCCCGAACAGTGGGCCGATAAGCTTTTTATGTGGTCTCTCATTAGTACCGTATTGGGAGCACGCCTTGGGCATTGCCTTTTTTATGAATGGGATTATTACAGCCAGAATCTGGGTGAAATATTGATGATACACAAGGGTGGTTTGGCTAGTCACGGTGGTGTTTTTGCGATTATTACGGCACTTATGCTCTATTCTAAGCTAGTAACAAAGAAGAGTGTGTGGTGGCTTTTTGACCGAATGATTCCTGCGGTAGCCATTGTTTGTCTCACTATTCGCTTTGGTAACTTGATGAATTCAGAGATTTTTGGCTATCCTACTACGATGCCTTGGGGCTTTGAATTTGTCCGTTCGCGCGAATGGCAAACGCTTTATCCCGGATTACCCTGTCACCCTACACAGATTTATGAGATGCTTTACTGTGCAGTAGCTTTTGTAGTATCTTGGGTTATGTATAACAAGTTTCATTTGCAAAAGTACATTGGCTTGATTACAGGCGTAAGTTTGCTCATCTTCTTTGGATCTCGTTTTGCCTTAGAGTTCCTTAAAAACCCCCAAGTGGCCGAAGAGGTTAACATGACAATCAATATTGGGCAATGGTTAAGTGTGCCACTTATCCTATTAGGTATTTACTTAATTATTCGTAGCAAAAATAAGATAGATAGTAGCTTGGTTGCTAAATAATGCGATAAAAAGAGCTTTTTTTACGTCGGTGAATGATACTCCCTTGAAAGTTGTATGATTCACCGATGTTCTTTTATATAAAATAGGCTTATTTTTGTTTATTGAAACGCGGCGTATTTCGTGACTTGCAGTCGTTCGTAATTAAATTAAGATTTTAAAAATATAGAGCTATGAGAATTGTTAGATTTAGAAAATTGGCTTTGCTATCTGTGGCTATGGTTGCTTTAGCAAGTTGTACCAAGCAGGATTTGTACAATCCTAATCACTTGCAAGATCAAGCGAAAGAGAATTTCCCCGTAAAAGACATTGACCCTACTCATACGTGGGCTATGATGTCTGTTCGTACATCGACTGTAAAGGTAGGTGGAGTCAATGGTGCTTCTTATACATTGAAATTCTATTCAGAGAATCCTATCTTTAATGCAGCTGCTCCTCTAATGGCTAAAGCTACAGCTACTGGTGGGAGTAACGCAACTCTTGCTTTTGACTCGCCTCTTGCGATGGAAAGGGTGTTTATTAGCCGCGAAGGAGCTGATGGCCGTTATGTAGCTGTTGCCAATTTGGAGGGAGATACGTTTGTTGGAAGCTTTGAAGGAGGCGTTGCTGCTCGTTCGTTGAGTCGTGCAGCATCACTGCCTAGTGGTAGTCCGTTTCCTTTGAGTGGAAGTAAGGTTTTTGTTCCTACAGCATCAGAATTAACTACTTTATTTCCTACAGCTGCTCCTAGTGATGCAGTAGTGGCTCCTGCTACTCTTGATAATAGTACGAAAGGTACAAAGTTCCTTCTTACGGATGGGGTTTATAAAGTTAATTTCTGGGATACTAGTAAGGGAAAAGTTGAATTGTATATTGCACCAAATGCCTCGGTCTCTTTTTCAGAGTTTTCTTCGGCACCAGAAGTCATATTTCATCTCCTACCAGGTGCTAAATTGACGAAAAACGATGGGTTTTATAGTCATAAAGCATGGACTCTGACCATCGGTGCAGGTGCTACTTTAACTATGACTGGAGAATCTAAATTTGAGGGTGTTACTCCTTTAAAGGTTTACAACCAAGGTACTATTAAGGGTTCTGATTTGAAAATAAATCAATATGCAGAGCTTTATAACTACGGTGTCTTAGATTTCTCTGAATCGATAAGATCAGCAAGTGGGGGGGCTATTGCCGTATTATACAATGCACCTCAGGGTGTATTAAATACAAAGAGTCTCTACATTGGTGGTGCAGCTGGCTATTACTTGAATGATGGTGTATTAAATAATGTTGCTGTTGAGATAAATAAAGGTGCTTTTGAGAATAATGGAAAGGTTACTCTTGCCAAGCTGCAGTTAGATGATCAAGGTTGTTTTAATAATAGCAATACAGGTATAGTAACTGTTTCTGGTGAAACCAAATCAACTCAAAGTACTTGTTATTGGATCAATAGTGGGATGTACACAACAAATTCAATTAGCATTAATGCTGGCAATGATAAATTCTATAACTACTGCAAGCTCTTTGTGAAAGGCAATCTTAGTTTTAGTGATAATACCTTTCATTTAATGGAAAATGGTTATATTGAGTGTGATGAGTTGACTCTTCATAATACAAGAGTAGAGTTAGGTTCTAATGCTGTGCTTAATGTATTAAATAAGACAACAGTAAGATATAATGATGGAATAAACCATGGACTTTATGGTATAGGTACTGAATCTGCTTTGGTTAATATGGGGGGAGAAACAGTTAAAGAAATCTATACGAATAATAGGCATATGTTAAAGTTTGCTGGTAATCTTATTTATGCAGCAGAGAAAATGTTTGAAGAAACAAACAATAGCGGTGTTTATCCTAATATTTTAGTGGTAGATGGTTCAATATCTGTAGATTACCCAGAAGTTAAACTCCCTACTCCAGCAGCAGATGAGTGTGCACCAGATTGGAGTATTGGCACAGGTGGTGGATCTGAAGATGGAGATGATAAAGTATCTGTCTTTACCTATGGATTTGAAGATATGACCAAAGAGGTTGGTGATTATGATTTCAACGACTTAGTGTTGCAGGTTACAGCTCCTATCGATGGTAAGATTAAGGTGACTCTATTGGCTGCTGGTGCAGTTAAGAATCTTAGAGTAGGATTCAATAATATTCAGTCAAGTAATAATGGACTGATTTTTGAAGGAAAAGAGGCGCATGAGTTATTAGGGGTTGCTGCAGGTACAATTACCAATACAGTCACAATGAATGGTACACCTGTTGAGGAAGAGATAGTAGTTGGTTCTGACTTTCGTATAACTAAGCATGGCGATTTCTACCTTGTAGATGAATCAAATGCTACGATTCATATCCCTGAATTTACTTCTGGATTTAATCCTGGTGATGCTCCTTACGCAGTGCGTGTACCTAAAGATTGGGCATACCCACTTGAGAGAGTCTCAATTGAGGTAGCATATCCAGACTTTACAGAATGGACAAAGGATGTTACTAAATCAACTGCTTGGTACAATAATCCAGTAGCTGATAAAGTGTTTACTAGAACAAAATAATTTTTTTTTAAAATAAGTGTTGATAGGAGAGGAGGGAGATGTGAATCTGTCTCCTCTTTGCTTTGTATAGCATTTACATACGAATGCAACATCCATCTATTAAAATAATAAGTTAATTTATTAAATGCAAAAATAAGTGTATTACTTACTGTAGTTCGGTATCTATTCTTATCTTTGGGGTGATGAGCTATACGACCGAACCACAAGCTATTATTTGGCGGCCTTTCTGTATCATCTTAATGGCCTGCTTTCTGCTAGGGGTATTCTTTAATACACTCCCCTTGCAGAGCGACCTTGTTAAAGGGTTGCTCAAGCACGATTTGTGCGAGGCTGTAGAGTTCGCAGCCGAAGGTGATTGCTCTTCTTCTTCTTCCTCCTCTAATTCATTAAAAGATAGCGAAACAACCGAAGACTATCACCTCGATAATCTCTTTGTATGGCAGTTATCTATTTGTGAGGATTTTAAACTCTCGCATCAGACCATGGTGGTCTCTATTCCTCAATTCCCGCATTTATCGCTGAATGCGCCCCCTCCCGAACTTTTTTCTTTTTAATTACGCTGTAAGAGTGCTGGAATCCCTACTGTTGTAGGATTGCATCCCTGTGTTGTTTTCAATCCTTATTGAATACCTCCTTGTTGTATCTATTCCTCTCTCTTCATTATTTGTATTGCGCCTTATCTGCTAAGGTGTTATACCCTTGTGGGGCATTTAAATATGTCTTACCGAATCTCTATGTACTTAATTAAAAAGAATATTTGTTTCATGGTAAAACAATCATTAGAAAAATTGGCTTCATTCAAAACCAACTTCGCACCTGGGTTGGTCGTTTTCTTAGTTGCGCTTCCTCTCTGTTTAGGAATCGCATTAGCATCGGGTGCACCTCCTATGGCAGGGGTTATTTCGGGTATTATGGGTGGACTCTTGGTAGGTATCTTGAGTGATTCTCCTATTAGTGTTTCGGGTCCTGCAGCCGGATTGACTGCTATTATCTTGGCAGCTGTTACCCAATTAGGCTCTTTCGAGATGTTTCTTTGTGCCGGCATTGTTGCGGGTTTAATTCAAATTGTATTAGGTCTCCTCAAGGCGGGTAGCATCTCTAATTACTTTCCGAGTAATGTGATTGAAGGGATGTTGGCTGGTATCGGGGTTATTATTATTTTGAAGCAGTTACCTTATGCCTTAGGTTGTGTAGATGGTAGTATGTTCTCTAATTCTCTTTTTGAACACGGTTATTCCTCTGAGGCAATTGCCGCCTTTGGTCATCGTATTTTCGAGTCACTTCACCTAGGTGCTATTATCATTAGTGGAGTATCTTTGCTACTCCTTATTATATGGGATAATACGCCTCGCTTGCGTGCATTTAAATTGCTTCCAGGAGCATTGGTAGCCGTAGCTGCGAGTATTGCCTTGAATGCCTTGTTCCAGCAGATGGGAGGCGATCTCTATTTAGAGTCAGAACACCGTGTGGCCCTTCCTATTTTATCTTCTCTTTCAGAAATTGGGTCGTTGTTGACCTTCCCCGATTTCTCGGCTATGCTTAACCCACAAGTTTGGACGGTTGGTTTGACGATTGCTGTGGTGGCTAGTATTGAAACGCTACTTTGTGTAGAGGCAGCCGATAAGATGGATGTACAGAAACGTTTAACAAATACCAATCGTGAGTTGCTTGCACAAGGTGTGGGTAACCTAGCTAGCTCTTTGGTGGGTGGATTGCCGATGACTTCGGTGGTGGTACGTAGTTCGGCCAATGCTTCGGCAGGTGCTACTTCAAAAATGGCAACCATTATCCATGGTTTGTTGTTACTATTAAGTGTATTGAGCATTCCTTTTATATTGAATTTAATTCCGCTTGCTACTCTTTCGGCTGTATTGTTATTGGTAGGTTACAAGTTGGCTAAACCTTCGCTTATTTTGCACTTCTGGCACAAAGGGAAATACCAATTTATTCCTTTTGCAGCTACGCTGATTGCGATTGTAGCAACCGATTTATTGATGGGAGTTGCTATTGGTATGGTGATTAGTATCTCTTACATCTTGATTGGTAATATGAAGCGTGCTTACTACCTTTCATCGGATGAGTTGAAGTCAGAAGATGAGATCTACATGACCTTGGCCGAGGAGGTTTCGTTCCTTAATAAGGCTTCTATCAAGAACACCCTTCGTGGTATTCAAGCAGGTACTAAGATGACGATTGATGCTTCGCGTACCACCTATATTGCACACGATGTGTTGGAGCTGATTGAAGATTTTGCCAACCACCGTGCACACGAAGATAAAATTGAGTTAACGTTAGTTGGGTTTAAAACCTCTTACAAGGACCATTTTAAAACCAAACATGCATACGTTACACTCAAACACAAAACAGTACTTTAATACTTAACCTATAATAGATAAAAGAAAATGAGATTACATACACCAGAAACCCAAGCAACGATGACGCCTGCTAAGGCATTGCAATTCTTGAAAGAGGGGAACGCACGTTTTGTGCAAAATTTGAAACTACAACGCAACTTGCTCGATCAAGCTGCACAATATAAATATGGTCAATACCCATTTGCTATTATTTTAAGCTGTATGGATAGCCGTACCAGTGCCGAGATTATTTTCGACCAAGGATTGGGCGATATCTTTAGTGTACGTGTAGCGGGCAATGTATTGAACGACGATATCATTGGTAGCATGGAATATGCCTGTAAGATGGTAGGATCTAAACTGATAATGGTGTTGGGCCATAGCAAGTGTGGCGCTACCACTGGGGCTTGTGCCCAAAAGAAGATTGGCAACTTAACACAACTGCTCGAAAAGATGCGTACTTCGGTAGAAGAGGTAAGACTCGAGATGCCTAAACAAGACCCTACTTCGAAAGAGTTTGTAGAGGCCGTTACACAGCACCACGTACTCCATACGATGGAGGAGATTTTGAGCCGTAGTGAAGTGTTACGCGATCTGTATGACCGTGGCGAAATAGGCTTGGTAGGTGCTTACCACAAAGTAGGTTCGGGCGAGGTAGAGGTACTTTGTCAGAAGATGCCCGAAGGTCAGCTACCCGAGCATGGGGCAACTGCTGTTTAGTGGCAGTTACAACCACTTGATTTGATTTTTACAATTCTATTTCCCCCAGCGATTGAACGCTATCCTGAAAGTTAGATAAAAAGCTTTTGAGATGGAGTTCAATTGCTGGGGGATTCTTTTGGATGCCGGTAGCTCCACTCTTTGGCCTTTAAGAGGCTTGTTAAACTCTCTACCTCTTGGTCTACATTTATGCGATGGTGGGGTGTTATTTTGAAAATTATCATGTACATTTGCAGTGTGTCTGCGCAGTTGTAGATGCTATTCCTTTAAACGAAACGACTGATGAAACATCTATTTACCCTTCTTCTCTGCATGGTTGCTACTTGCTCCTTACCTGCACAAGAGATGAAACAACTTTTTATAGAGTTGCCCGACTCCATTGCCCCTTTACTCACCAAGGTAAATCGCGAGGATTGTGTCGATTTTCTTGATAGTAACATGAAGGCAGAGGTGAAGAATCGTTTTGGAAAACCATCGGAATTGAAACAGCTTACAGCCGATTACCTCTTGTTGCAAACCACCGAGCAAAGTTCACTGCAACTGAAACTTCTTCCTTTGAATGATTCAGTAAAGGTGATTTGTGCTATTTTTACAGCTTGTGCTCCCGCCTGCGATAGTGAGGTGCGTTTTTACACCACTGACTGGAAGCGACTCAATCGAGCCAACTTTCTCTCTCTGCCTGTGCAAGAGCAATTCTTTTTGGCAGCCGATAGTGCAAAGGCTGAGTTTGTAGAGTTGCAGAAGCAGTTGGATATGAATCTTTATCAGGTAGCGGCGGTAGCCGATAAGCATGAGTTGCTTGTTCACTATGCTACCATAGAGTATCTCTCTAAAGAGGAGAGGAGTAAGATAGAGCCTTACTTGCAACCTGAGCCTTTGCGCTATGTTTGGTCTGAAGGAAGGTTTACGTTGTGGAGTGAATCTTCCTTATAAGTGTGATTGACCTCCATTAAAATAGGGTTTAAAAGCTGTTTCAACAGCTTTTAAACCCTATTTTAATGGTTGAACTTATTCGTTCAATGTATCACCTTCAAAAGATGATGTTGCATTCACTCTTTAGAGTTGCTGCATGTAAGACTCTTTTTATCCCAACTTCTCTACATAGTCACCATGCTCCTTGATGAGTGCAATCAATTTATCGACAGCCTCCTCTTCGGGAATGTTCTTCTCAATGCACTCTTTGCGCTTGTAAAGGCTTATCTTGCCCCGTCCTGCACCTACATATCCATAGTCGGCATCGGCCATTTCGCCCGGTCCGTTTACAATACATCCCATGATGCCTATCTTCAACCCCTTGAGGTGTGAAGTGGCTGCTTTCACACGGGCAATGGTACTCTCAAGATCGAAGAGCGTACGTCCACACCCTGGGCAGGAGATGTACTCTGTTTTACTTGTCCGTACACGGCCAGCTTGTAAGATACCGAAAGCGGTTGCATCACATTGCGTGTGCGAGATGCTACCTTGGTTAAAGAGGAAGAGCCCGTCGCAAAAGCCATCAATAATGAGCGGACCCATATCGGCAGCTGCTTTAATTTGTAGTGCCTGTGCATCGTTCTCTTGGTACATTTGGAAGAAGAGTACCGGATTGTCAATTCCCTCTCGTACCAATTGGTGTGCAAAGGCGCGGTATTCGCCCACCCGATTGGCGTGGTTGCTTTGTGCTATGATCACCACCTCGGGGTGTTTGCGCAAAGCCAGTAGCACCTGTTCGTTGAGCAGGCTGCAAGGCAAGAAGAGAAACTTGATGGGAGCAGGAGTGTGGTGAAGTTCTACCATTTGCTGGTAGTTAAAGGCGGGGTAGGTTCCTGCTCTCTCGGGACTCCACGAGTAGGCATCGACCAAATAGCCTACTCCCTCTTGCAATGTTTCGGGGGCCTGCTGTCCGCAGTAGATATAGTCGGGTTTGAAGTTCACATCCACCTCATTGCTGCCATCTAGGCGTTGGCTCAATACAATGGGTAGGTTTTCGCCACCTATATTGGCCACTGCTTTGGTTGCGCGTTTGGCGGGGGTGAAGTAGTTAAAGCCGGGGGCTATTTTCCCCTCAATGAGTTCGTGCTCTTGGCGCTCTGTTATGTAATCTACTAACTGCTTGGCCACCGGTATTTCTCGTTCGGGTGCTTCGCTGAGTGATACACGGATGGTATCACCAAATCCATCGGCCAGTAGGGTACCAATGCCCAGTGCCGATTTGATGCGTCCATCTTCGCCATCGCCCGCTTCGGTTACCCCCAAATGGAGAGGAAAAGCCATCCCTTCACGTTCCATCTGGAAGACTAGGCGACGAACGGTTTGCACCATAATAACGGTATTCGATGCCTTGATAGAGATTACTACGTTGGTAAAGTTCTCTTCCACACAGATGCGTAGAAACTCCATACACGACTCCACCATGCCTTGAGGCGTATCGCCATAGCGCGATAAGATGCGATCGGAGAGTGAACCGTGGTTTACCCCGATGCGGATGGCGGTATGGTGCTCCTTGCAGATGGCCAAGAAGGGAAGAAAGCGTTGGCGAATCTTCTCCACTTCGGCTGCATACTCCTCGTCTGTATAGTTCAACTCCTTGAAGGTGCGTGCAGCATCTACATAGTTGCCTGGGTTGATGCGTACCTTTTCGGCATACTTGGCAGCCACATCGGCCACGTTGGGGTTGAAGTGCACATCGGCTACGAGTGGGGTGTTGATACCCTCTTTGCGTAGTGCTCCGTTGATATACATTAAGTTCTCTGCCTCGCGTACTCCTTGTGTAGTGAGGCGTACATATTCGCCTCCCGCATCAATAATGCGTTTGGCCTGTTCCACACACGCCTCTGTATCGGTGGTGCTGGTATTGGTCATGCTCTGTACCCGGATAGGAAAAGCGCCACCCATAGGGGTAGCGCCAATCTGTACTTCCGTAGCCTTGCGGCGAGCGTAGTTAAATAGATTCATTAGTTGGTTTTGTAAGCGAATTTCACCTCTTTCAACTCTTCGTTGGCTTGTACTATTTTGCTCTTTAGCCCCTCTTTATAGGCTACCATTTTGGCTGCAAGTGCTGCATCGCCTATGGCCATCATTTGGATAGCTAGGATAGCTGCATTCATAGCGCCGTTGATCGCTACAGTAGCTACAGGTATTCCGGGAGGCATTTGTACGATTGAGTAGAGTGCATCTACCCCATCAAGTACGGTGCTTTTTACCGGAACGCCGATAACGGGGAGGGTAGTATTGGCTGCAATAACTCCAGGAAGGGCTGCTGCCATACCTGCTGCTGCAATGATGACTTTGATGCCACGATCGGCAGCTCCTTTGGCAAACTCCTCTACCTCTGCAGGTGTACGGTGTGCCGATAGGGCGTTGATTTCAAAAGGAACTTGCATCTCATCCAATAATTTCGCCGCCTTTTCCATTACTGGAAGGTCAGACGTGCTACCCATAATAATACTTACAATCGGTTTCATTCTTTGTTGTTACGGTTATTGATTAAAAAATGGTATGCCCACCTCTTCGGTGACAAGCATCGGTGAGCATGGGCATACCTTATTATATGTAAAAGTTTACGAACCTGGTTCGTGTATCAATGCTTGGTAGGCAGCTGCATCGAGCAGGTGAGCTACATCATTGATGTCGGTTGGTTTAATTTTAACCATCCATCCCTCTCCGTATGGATCTTGGTTAACCAACTCTGGTCTCTCTTCGAGCAGTTCGTTTTGCTCTAGCACCTCACCCGAAACAGGTAGGAAGAGGTCTGAGATGGTTTTAACCACCTCTACTGTACCAAATACCTCATTGGCTTCTACGGTTTCGCCTACGGTAGGTATGTCTACAAATACTACATCGCCCAACTGTTGTTGTGCATAGTCTGTAATGCCAATGTACGCTTCGTTACCCTCTACGCGAATCCACTCGTGTTCTGGGGTGTACTTTAGGTTTTCTGGGAATTTCATCTTATTTAGTTTAAAAGGTTGTTTCAAGATGGTGTAAATACTCTTTACATGCTATTTAAAGAGTATTTGTAGCGTTTGCTTTACTTTTATGTAGTCAGTTAGTTTGGGCTAAAGCCTACTTGTAGCCTAGTAACTCCCTATCTCTTCCTCCTACTATAGCTATTTCTTCTTATTCAGACTGATTAAATTGTCTGATTTGTAGATTGTTATAGATGGCAGTAGCCCTTTTAAGCTTCACCTATCCTTCACCATCTTTCCAATGGGTCAAAGGGGGTGGGCTGGGAATATTGTGCGGCAGCTATTTCGGTGGTTCAAATAAACAAAATTCCTAGGATACCACAAAGTAAACCGACCACAAATCCTACAAAAATTTCGACCAATGATTGCTCTTTTAAAATGATTCGTGCACTACCTAGGCAGCCCGATAGGAAGATAAAGGCAGCTAGCCACCACACAGGGTTAAACTGAAAGAGGAAGCTAAAGGATAGGAGCCCGCCCACCATGAGTCCACCGCTGGTAACGCGGGTGCTAATTTTCCACCAGAAGTTGATAATTAAGCAGCAGACAATGCAGATGAGTGCGGCCATTACGATGCCTGTTATGTAGCGGGGTAGTTGAAGCCTATACATGGTAAGTAGGCAGGCACTGTAGCTTATTATGGTAAGTAGGTAGGGCATGATTCGCTTTTCGCGTTTGCCTAGAATCTTTAAGCTTAACCCATTTACCTTGTGGTGTAGGTAGATGCCTAGCATAGGCATTAAAACCGTGAAGCTATAGACCAATCCCAGTACCATTAGTTTGTAGCTGAGTGGTAATACGCGTAGGTAGGTAAAGAAGAAGAGCGAAAAGAAGGCAATAAGTGGAATCATAAAAGGGGAGAAAAGACGCGATAAGATGCGTGCAGCCCGTATGATAAATCGCTCAAAAGTGGTGTTGTAGGGGGTCTGTTCTTCTGTTTGTTGCATAACTCTTGTTTATCTTCTTAGGCGAGCAACGGGTATGTGTAGTTGCTGGCGGTATTTGGCTACGGTGCGTCTGGCTATGGGATATCCCTTCTCTTTGAGTAGGTCGGCCAATTCGTCGTCTGTATAAGGTTTTAATTTATTCTCCTCCTCTACGCACTCTTTTAGGATTCGTTTAATTTCGCGTACAGATAGCTCTTCGCCGCTTTCGGTGGTGTATCCATCGCTAAAGAAGAACTTTAGTGAGTAGATGCCAAAGCTAGTTTGGGCATACTTGCTGCTGCTTACGCGCGAAATGGTTGATATATCTAGGGCTGTACGTTCGGCTACATCTTTTAAAATCATCGGCTTTAATAGCGATTCGTCTCCCTCCTCAAAGAAGGGTCGCTGTATATCGATAATGGCCTGCATGGTGGTGAGGAGTGTTTGCTGGCGTTGTTTAACGGCATTGATAAATCCTTGTGCCGCATCTACCTTCTGTTTCAAGAAGAGCAACGCCTCTTTTGCCTCTTTGCTTTGGTTCTTTTTGTTGTGGGTATGCTCCTCGAGTAGCTCGGTAAATTCGCGGCTTAGGCGTAACTCGGGTACATTGCGATTATTTAAGTTGATGGATATAGTGCCATCTTCAAAGCTATCAATGATAAAATCGGGGGTTATTTGCTGCGCTCCTCTGCCTAGTGTTTCGCCAAGTGAGCTACCGGGGCGTGGATTGAGCTTGGTTAGCTCGCTCATGGCCTCTTGGTACTCCTCTTCGGTTAGTACTAGCTTTTGCTTGATGCGCTCTTTGTTTTTTCGGGTAAAGTCGTCGCAGCACTTCTCAATAATTTCGAGTTGCAAGGTTTTAACTCTTGAGTTAGGTTTGCGCTCTATCTGCAGTAAGAGGCACTCTTGTAGGTTGCGCGCACCGATTCCAGCTGGATCAAACTCTTGGATAACTTGTAAGAGGGTGGTTAGTTCTGGGATTGATGTATAGATGCCTTGGTAGATGGCTAGTTCATCTACAATGGTCTCTAGCTCTTTGCGTAGAAGTCCATCATCGTCTAGTGACCCAATGAGGTATTCGGCTATCTCTTTCTCCTCTTCGCTTAGCTCCTGCATGGCAAGTTGTTCGCGCAGCAGTTCGTAAAAAGAGGCAGCATCCGAAAAGGGGATCTCTTCCATCGTTCCTTCGCGGTTGCGGTTGTTCTCTTGTAGTTTGTAGTCGGGTATATCATCTACCGTGCGATAGTCTCCGAGTGAGAAGTCTACATCGCCATATTCGGCGTTATTTTCTTGTTTCTCTTCTCTCTCTTCTTGAAAATCATCGGATTCGGCACTATCTGCCTCCTCTTTTCCCTCTTCTAGGGCGGGGTTGTCTAGTAGTTCGGCATTTACGCGCTCTTCTAGCTCCAGCGTGGGTAGTTCTAAGAGTTTAACTACTAATATTTGCTGGGGCGAGAGTGTTTGCACCTGTTGCTGTGCCTGTGTATGTATTTGACGTGAGCCTTGTACCATTGTTGTACCATCTATATTGTTGCAACTGCAAAAATAACGAAATAGTTAGCAAAATGGTTTATTCGTGCTGCTTCTTTTTGGGAGTTCTTATTCTTCGTCTTTGTTTAATTAGGTAAGAGTCGTTTTTTAGCCTGATCTTAGTCATACTAACTCTTAAATTACAATCTTGTTAACTCATCAACTCAATGTTTTTGGCTTTAGTATTATTCTTTATCAAATGCTTTTTGCCTATTCTAAATTTTAGGTGAAAATAGCATGTAATTGAAAAATGTAGTTGTAGAATCTAATTGATTCTGCAACTTATTTGAGGTAAATCATCTGCTTGTCTGTAGGGATTGCTCTTTTTCTTTTAAAGATCGATTGTATTATTGAGTAGATCGAAGGAAATATCACCTGCTAAATCGTTAAAATTGTATTTATTTTGTGATTATAACCTTATAAAATGCTATTTCCTCTTCTACATATTAGGTTATTACTCACTATAAGTCTATATTTGATTCGAATCTGAAACTTTTGTTCAAATATGGAAAAACTCTTTTCAAATATGATAAACCCTGAGGAGACCTATAAGGTTCCTAACCTCGAAAAAGGTATTGCCGTATTGGAGTATTTATCATTTCATGCTGAGGGTGATACTTTGCAAAATATTCGGAATTCACTTGATATTTCACAAACAACTGCTTATCGAATTCTTTACACGTTAGTTCGCTTAGATTTTCTTCTGTACAGTGAGATAACTAAGCGCTACCGACTTTCTCAAAAGTTGCTCATGTTAGGTTTTCGTTCTGTTAACGAACATAATTTGCTAGAGGCAGTATTGCCACGTTTACGTAATTTGCGTGATGAGGTTAAAGAGACCGCTTGCTTTGGTATCCTTGGTGATACAAAAGGAGTCTTTATTGAACAAGCTAAAGGGTATCATGCTTTCTGTTTTGTGCTTTCTCCTGGAAAGTCGTTCGAATTGCATTGCTCTGCTCCCGGAAAGGCCATTATGGCTTATCTTCCCAAATTAGTCCGTGATCGTTATCTTGATTGTATGGAGTTTGCACGATATAATGATCGTACTATTACCACTCGAGAAGCTTATCTTGAAGAGTTGAAGCAGGTTGTAGAGCAAGGATTTGCTGTTGATAATGAAGAGGAGTTGAGTGGTGTTATTTGCATCGGTGCTCCTATCTTGAATTACATAGGCTATCCTGTTGGTTCTATTTGGATATCAGGACCTAAAGATCGTCTCTCAAATTCAATTTTAGACTCTTCCATTGAATCAATTAAGCATATTGCGTTAGCGATATCATTGGAAATTGGTTACACTAAGAAACAATTGACTTTGTAAACTATATGCCTTAATCATTTTACAAAAAAAACCTAATGAAACGACTTACTACCCATTTAAAGAAACTAGTCCTAGGTTTGCTGCTCCTCACTGTTTGTGGTTGCTTAGGGGCTACTAGTGCTACACCATTTTTTCCTACAGCCATTAAAATAGGAAAGTCAGGTGAGTTAATTATCACTGAAAAAGGTCACTCTAGATTATCGATCTATGCATCTGATACGAAAAGCTTGCTACGTACTATTCCACAAGAGGAAGCGCCTACTGGCTTGGCAGTCAATGGGTCGATTGTTTATGTGACCACCTTCGAAACAATGGGTCGATTGCATGCTTTTGACCTTGAAACAGGAGATGAAAAATGGTCTACTATAACAGGATCGGGCGCCTGTTCTCCTGTTTTGACTGCTGATAAAAAACGTATTTATGTCTGTAATCAGTTTCAGAACACGGTCAGTGAGTGTGATGCAGTTACCGGTGAGCTACTTCGTACAATTGCTGTATTGCGTGAGCCAAAATCACTGGTTATTACGCCCGATGGAAATACTATTTACGTAACCAATTTTCTTCCTGATCAACGGGCTGATGTGGATTATGTGTCCGCTTCTGTTTCGGTGATTGACGCTAAAAAATTTCTTAAGATAAAGGATATTCCATTAACAAACGGTAGTAATGCTTTGCGTGATATTTGTGTGACCCCCGATGGAAAGTATATCTATATATCTCATAATTTAGGTCGCTTTACGGTTCCTACTTCACAGCTTCAACAAGGTTGGATGAATACCAGTGCATTTAGTATTATTGATGCTCAAAAGCATGTTTTTCTAGGAACCATTGTGGTTGATGAACCCGAAAGAGGTGCTGCAGGTGTATGGGGAATTACATGTAATGAAGATCATATCTATATCACTCATTCAGGCACACATGAGGTAAGTATTATAGATCATAAAGCGATGTTGACTAAGTTTGAAAGCACACCTAATAAGGAGGTACTTGATTATGACTTAACTTTTCTTTTTGGCATGCGTAAACGATTAACTCTGAGCGGTAATGGACCTCGATCTATGGTATTGACTGATGATAAGCTAATTGTCCCCACTTATTTTGCAGATATACTGAATGTGGTTGATCTGAATACACTCGATATTGATGCGGTATCATTAAATCCGAATCGTGTAGAGAGTAAGGAAGATAAAGGAGAACGCTTTTTTAATGATGCCATGTATTGTTTTCAAAACTGGCAAAGTTGTAATGGTTGTCATCCTGGAGATGGTCGTACTGATGGCATGAATTGGGATTTAATGAATGATGGGGTAGGTAACTCTAAGAACTGCAAAAGCCTTCTCTTTAGTCATGTTACGGCACCCAATATGATTTCGGGCATACGTGCATCGGCTGAAGTAGCCGTAAGAGCGGGATTCCGTCACATTCAATTTTACGAGATTAAAGAAGAAGATGCCGTTTGTGTTGATGAATATCTGCGTGCTTTACGTCCTGTACCCAGTCCTTATTTAGTGAATGGCGAGTTATCAGAGAAAGCTAAAGCGGGACAAAAGGTTTATGAGCGCCTTAAATGTGGTGATTGCCACAGTGGACCGTATTATACCGATCTAAAAATGTACCGTATTGGTGACGATATTGAGTTTGAAGCTGGATGGGATACCCCCACGCTTCGTGAAGTTTGGCGCACAGCACCTTATTTATTTGACGGAAGAGCAGCTACAATGAAAGATGTATTTCTGATACACAAGCATGGTATTGAGAAAAAAGTTTCGGAAAAAGATATTGATGCACTTACCGAGTATGTAAACTCTTTGTAATTAGAAATTGATTAATACCTATTTTAAAAGACCCTTAAATTTATGACCTATTGCGAGAAAATTCAATGTGTTACATATACTACGGTTAGTGCCCCATTTCGTGAAATGGTACTTTCTCTGTTAAAACAAGTAGAGAGCCCAACCCCCCTTATTCGCTTAATCTTTTTTGGATTACCAACTAGTAATGACGTGTATGAAGAGCAGTTGGCTTCCTTGTGTACTATAGTTAGTGAACAGTTTGGTTTACGTCAACCGGTTGTCAGTTATGTTTGTCAAATGCCTTTAGACGGTGCTCTATCTCTTGAGGCATATAGCTACCAGTTGGAACTCGATGAGACTCTTGCTTATAAAACCTATAAGGAATACCCCTATGTATTGTTACAAAACGATGCAGGAAGATACCTATTTGCTGGAGGTATTCAGGGAATAGCTTGTACTAGCAGTATCCGTCACCAGTCTAAGGAGGCTTTTCGGCTCATTGAAGAGTTGCTTAATTTGGAGCAATTTCCCATTCAGAACATAGTCCGACAATGGAATTACATAGAGCGCATAACTGATTTTGATGGAAGTGAACAGCGTTATCAGATGTTTAATAATGCGCGTAGTGATTTCTATCACAAAGCACTATGGACCAAAGGTTATCCAGCTGCAACAGGCATTGGTATGGATTTAGGTGGTTTGTTGATTGATTTCGATGCCGTTGTATTGAAGCATGAGAATCATAAAATAGTACCTATCGACAATACACTGCAAATAGCTGCTCATGCCTATTCGGCAGAGGTGCTTGAGGAGGCCGATAATAAAAAAACAACTCCCAAGTTTGAGCGTGCAAAAAGCATTGATATGGCTGCCCATCGTTTCATTTACATCTCGGGCACTGCCGCCATTCGTGGCGAAGATAGCCTTCGCGATATGAAAATTGAAGAGCAAACGGTGGTAACCATGGAAAATATTGCACAGCTTATTGACGATGCCCCCTTGGTACTGTTGCGTGTTTATCTAAAAGAGGCCTCGTTTTATGCCAAAGCTCACGAGGTACTCAATCGTAATTATTCACACATTCCAACGCTTTACACCGTTGCCGATGTATGTAGAGATGAGTTATTGATTGAGATAGAAGGAATTGCAAAAAAATAAATATGGTACTTTAAAAGAAAAATGAAGATGAGAAAGAACTTTATCAAAATGATGTTAATGGGCTTTGTAGCCTTCTCTCTGGTAGCTTGTGGTGGTAATAGCACAAAAACAGCAGATGCTACAGGATGTTGCAAAAGCCAAGAAAATTCTAACTGTAAAAAAAACAAAGAAATGAACTATTCAAAGAAGTACACCAATGCCGATTTCTATAAAGAAGGCGTGTTTCAACAAGATGTAGCAATGGCTGCAATGAAGGATATGATTGCATTTTACAATGTACCCTTTACTGCATTCATGGAAACTGATTTGTGGGTAACAGATTTCGGATTGGGCGATTTTGAAAATGTAGGTATGGGTGGTATCTTCTGGGTAAATGATGCTGAGCATAACTACTTTGCACACGCAATCTATTTGCTACCCGGCCAAATGATTCCTGAACACGCACATGTAGCGACTAAATTTGCTCCTAAGCATGAAACATGGATGGTAACTAAAGGTTGGGTTTATAACTTCTCAGAAATAGGCGAAGCTACTCCTAATGCCCCTGTTATCCCTGCCGGTCACGGTCCAGTGGTAAGCAAAAACTTTGTTGTGCAAAAAGTTGGTGAGATTATTCCTCTTAAGAAATTGGGTTCTTTCCACTTCCTATTAGCAGGTCCAGAAGGTGCTATTGTTGATGAGTGGGCTTCTTACCATGACAATGATGGCTTGCGTTTCACAAACAAGAAAGCAGCACTTTAAGAGATTTATCAGCGAATAATTAACGAATAAAATTAGAGATAGAAGATGAAGAAGTTTAATTTTCTTGTCACTTCGTTTCTACTTACAGCTTCACTCGTTTCGGCACAGAATGTCCCGCAATGGGTGCAAGCAGTAGTAAAAACAAAATCAGAATTTATTGATAAGCAGGATGCCTCGCTTAAAAATATGCCAGTTGTATCTTCATGGATGAAACCTAAAGTAAAAGCTGAACCTATAAGTTTGAATATGAAGGGTAAAAAGCAACTTGTATTGGTTACTTCGGGCGGAAAAGATGGATCGGATTATGACCATGCCGTATGGGGAAATGCACGTCTGATTAAGGCAGATGGAACAGCGGTGTTACTGGATGAGGTTCCATTTACTTTCGGAAAAAGTAAAGAGGTGCCTGCTGGCAGTAAAGTGGTTTGCGAAATTGGTATTGCAGGTTGGTCTACTCCTTTGAAGAATATTAATGCAAACAACAAGCCTATCAAAATTGCAGGTAAAGGGTATGAGCATGCCTTGTTTTGCCATGCCAATGGTATGATGGTATTTACACTTCACGATGATTTTGAACGTTTTGAGGCAGAGGTTGGTATTGATGATCAATCACCCATTGGTACTGCCTATTTCTGTGCACTTAATGCTAATCCTGATTTAGAAATAGCTAAGTTAACAGCTCAATACCCAGGTGCTATTTCGATGTTGTCGAGCCATTTGCTTGACTTAAGATATTGGCTTGCTTCGACAGATCATTCTGTTGAGGGAGATGCTGTTTATGGTATGATTAAATCTCTTAAGCACAAAGAGTATTTTACCAGGAAGGCTCAATCTGTGTTAGCACAGGGCAATAGAAAAGAACAGTTGAGCAATACACTTTTGCTAATGAGTGAACTGCAAAGTATATTGGATTTGCAGGAAGAACTTAGATGGTTAAATCTGGAAGCTGTGGAGTTAGCGTACAACGATATGAAAAGTCAAAAAGGATATGATGCAGCTAAGAATAGTGCCTTTTTGAATGAACTGAGAGCGCTTGTTAAGGGTGGTTTTGATGGTATCTATACAGGTAGTCAAGCTGCTCTTGATAATGCACATAAGGCATTGAATTTGAAACGCGACATTTTGTTGGCAAATACGTTACTTGACGATGGTAAAATTGTAGCTGTACGTTACTTGCTAAGCAACGATCGTAAAGCAATGGCTACTGCTTTGGGTACGCAGGCCAATAACTGGAGTAATCAAGAATCGGCTAGCCGTAGTGGATTTAATGCAGAGATTGTAGAACTTTCTAACCTTAGAGAGAAAGTTGCTAAAAAAACGATTTACAAGCCTACCAATAGTTCCTCTATTGCTGACCTTAAATTGCATTGGAATGGCAAGAAGGTGATGTTCACGCAAGTAGGAGCGGACAATAAGTGGAATATTTTTGAAGTCGATTTGAATGGTAATGGATTCAAACCTCTTGTAGAGAATGATGAACCTGATTTGGAATTTTATGATGGTACCTATTTACCTGATGGTCGCGTTATTGCTACTTCAAATATTGGTTATCAAGGGGTTCCTTGTGTAAGCGGCGATGATCCCGTAGGTAATATGGTGTTATTTAATCCCGAAGATAAAAGCCTTAGACGTCTTACATTTGACCAAGATGCCAACTGGAATCCAGTTATCATGAACAATGGTCGTGTAATGTATACCCGTTGGGAGTACACAGACCTTACGCATTACTATACGCGTATCGTTATGCATATGAACCCCGATGGTACCGAAAATAAAGCACTTTATGGTAGTGGCGAGATGTTTCCGAATAGTACATTCGACATGCAACCGTTACCCGGTCACGGCTCTGCTTTCGTAGGCATCATCTCGGGTCACCACGGGGTAGCTCGTTCGGGTCGCCTTATTTTGTTCGATCCTTCCAAAGGTCGTAGCAGTGTAGCGGGTATGACGCAGGAAATTCCTTATAGAAACCGTCCTATCGAGGTGTTGATTAAAGATGAATTGGTGAACGATGTATGGCCACAATTTATCAAACCCATGCCTTTGAATGATAAGTACTTCTTGGTTTCTGCCAAGTTGAGTCCCGACGCTTTGTGGGGATTGTACTTAGTCGATATCTATGACAACGTAACTTGTTTGGCACAAGCGGATGGCGAAGGTTATATCAGTCCCATTTTAGTGAAGGAGACTAAAACTCCTCCAGCTATACCCGATCGTGTGAAACTAGGTGAAAAAGAGGCTACCTTCTTTATCCAAGATATCTATGAAGGTGAAGGCTTGCGAGGCGTTCCACGCGGAACGGTGAAAGAGTTGCGTATCCATGCATACGAGTATGCTTATGTACGAACTACTTCGGATCACAACTGGCACGGTATTCAATCGGGTTGGGATATTAAACGTAACTTAGGTACTGTACCTGTTGAAGCAGATGGTTCGGTTATGTTTACGGCTCCTGCTAATACACCCATCTCTATTCAACCCATTGATGCCAATGGGGTAGCGGTTCAATGGATGCGTAGCTGGGTAACTGGTCAGCCAGGTGAGGTGGTTTCTTGTGTGGGCTGTCACGAAGATCAAAACCAAATTGTAATACCGAAACGTGTTGCGGCTTCTCAAAAAGCGCCAGTAGCTCTTAAAGCACCCGAAGGTGGTGTGCGTCCGTTTACCTTCGACTTAGAGATTCAACCCATTCTTGACAGAGCTTGTATCTCTTGTCACGATGGTGAGGGCAAAGCATTCGATTTGAAGGGCGGTGTGAAAGATGCACGTGGTTACGGTAAATCTTATTTGAACCTTCATCCCTATGTACACCGTCAGGGTGGTGAGGGCGATATGTTGGTTCTTACTCCTTACGAGTATCACCCCAATACCAGTGAATTGATTCGTATCCTTAAGAAAGGTCACTACAATGTAGAGCTTACTGAGCAAGAGTGGAGAAAAATCTATAACTGGATTGACTACAATGCGCCCGATAAAGGCTACTTCAATGCCAACGTACTTACGCATGCTCCTTATTGTGGGTTCGATCAAATAGAACGTCGTATTGAATTGAATAACAAATATGCAGGTGGTTCGGGTGTTGACTGGAAGAAAGAGATTGCCGATTATGCGGAGGTCTTGAAGGGGGAAGGTCCTATCACTCCAGTTAAGCCAGCGAAACTAGCTCCCGTTAAGGAGAAAGTGGTTAAAGCAAAAGCTTGGCCTTTCACTGCTGCCGAAGCCAAAGCTTTGCAAGCAAATCAAGCAGAGACGAAGAAGGTTGTTGAAATAGCTCCGGGTGTGAAGGTTACTTTTGTACGTATTCCTGCAGGCGAGTTTGTAATGGGTAGCTACAACGGTGAGTCGGATGCCTATCCAACTTCAAAAGTGAAGATTGAGAAAGCATTCTGGATGGCTGAGTTGGAAACGAGCAATGCACAGTTTAATACCATTTTCCCTGACCACAACAGCCGTCACATTGACCAACAATGGAAAGACCACGTAGAGCCTGGTTATGCAGCCAACAATCCAGAGCAACCGGTAATTCGTGTAAGCTATGAAATGGCTATGGAGTATTGTAAGCAATTGAGTGAACAAACAGGCATGAACATTACCTTGCCCACAGAGGCTCAATGGGAATGGGCTTGTCGTGCGGGTAGCGATAGCGACTTCTGGTATGGCACCTTGAACAGTGACTTTGGAAAGAAAGACAACTTGGCCGATCAAACGACTTTAGATTTTGCGGTAAGTGGTGTCGATCCCAAACCAATGGCTAAAACAAGTTCTTGGTACCCTTACTATACCTATCTTCCCAAAGAGGAGAGTGTAAACGATGGTAGCTTGGTAACTGTAGATGGCTCGCAATACGAAGCCAATCCATTTGGCTTGTACTGTATGCACGGAAACGTAGCCGAATGGACACGTTCGGATTATGTATCCTATCCATACAATGCCAAGACTAAGCAGGCATCTCCCTACAAAGTTGTGCGTGGAGGTTCGTTCTTCGAACGTCCTAAATTCTCTACTTCGCATACACGTAAAGGATTCTATCCTTACCAAAGTGTATTCAATGTAGGTTTCCGTATGATTATTGAAGATTAAACCCTAAGAGTCTAACACACTTGCTTCTTGAAAGAAGGTAGCGTGTGTTAGACTCTTTACCACTTGACTAATAACCTCAAACAGAACCGATGAAAACTTTACTTAAGCGTTTTTTTGCCTCCTACATGAGTATGGTTGTTTTACTCACAATCTATGCAGTTGTATTGGCTATAGCCACCTTTATTGAGAAGTATTATGGTACACCCGTTGCGAAAGCGGCGGTTTATCATTCGCCGCTTTTTTTCCTATTGCAGCTACTGATGGTTGTAAACTTTGTGGCCATTGTTCTTAAACGTAAGTTTGTAAAGAACAAGCGTTGGACAATGCTTACCGTTCACGCTGCTTTCATCCTCATCTTTTGCGGTGCTTTAGTAACCTTTGTTTTTGGACAAGAGGGTATTCTGCATGTCCGTGAAGGCGAATCTACCCAACAGATGGTGATTCGTGACGGTGATATGAATGTGATACAAACCCTCCCTTTTTCAGTCGAACTTAAAAAGTTCACCCTATCGCGTTACCCCGGCTCCTCAAGCCCCTCCTCTTACGAGAGTGAAATTATTCTTCACGTAGATGGTGAAAAGCGCCACGAACGTATCTACATGAATAATATCCTCGATGTGAAAGGATATCGCCTCTTCCAGGCCTCCTATGACCCCGATGAGAAAGGCACCATACTTACAGTCAACCAAGATGTGGCTGGACGTGTGATTACTTACATCGGTTACTCTTTTCTATTTCTAGGGTTGTTTTGCTTTCTGTTTAGCTCCGGCAGCCGTTTTACGGTTTTACGTAAGCAGTTGAGTGCTTTACGCAAAGAGACATTAATGGTTCTCTTCTTTACACTCTTATCACCTGGGAGTCTGCTTGCTCAACAAGCTGCTGTTCCTGACTTTCTTGATATGGCCCAACAATACGCCATACCAACCCAACATGCGGCTAAGTTTGGTGCCCTGCTTGTACAGTCCGAAAAAGGGCGTATGATGCCTATTAACACCTTCTCTTCCGAAATCTTGCGGAAGCTATACAAAGCGGAAACCATTGGTACACTGAATGCCGATCAATTCTTATTGGGCTTGCTTGTTATGCCCGATGTGTGGATGCATGTACCCCTTATTCAAAATAAGAACAGCGAGCTTACAGCTTACTACCAACTCACTCCCAAATACTGTACTTATCTAGAGCTATTCGATGCAGAAGGGGAGTATAAATTGCAAGAAAAACTGGATGAAGCTTATCATAAGAATCCAGCGGAACGCACGCGCTGGGACAAAGAGATCTTGAAACTCGATGAACAAGCCAATATTATACACCAACTCTCTTTGGGTGGTTTGTTGCGTATCTTTCCCAAAGAAGATGATCCCAATCACCTGTGGTATTCGCCAGGCGATGACCTTTCTGACTTTTCAGGGAAAGACTCCATGTTTGTCTCTCAAATCATGACGTGGTATGTTGAAGAGGTGCAGAATTCCATTCAAACAGGCAATTGGAGCAAAGCCAATGAGGTGCTTGATATGATTGCTCTTTACCAAGGTAAAAAGAACACCACGATAGCTATAGACCCCAAACGTATAGGAATGGAGGTAAAGTACAACCAGTTACAGATATTTCGATATGTAAAGATTGGCTATCTTTCATTGGGCGGTATTTTATTACTTTTATCCTTTGTAGCACTCTTTAAACCGAGTCGTTGGATAAAAAGAGCCTATCTTGTTTTAGGGATTGCCGTGCTACTCATTTACCACTACCAAATGATAGGGATGGGTATGCGTTGGTACATTGGTGGATATGCTCCCTGGAGTAACTCCTACGAAACCATGATCTATGTGGCATGGGCTACCCTTACTGCCGGTTTACTCTTTGCCCGACGTAGTCAAATGACTTTTGCTTTAGCCACCCTTTTTGCAGGTATCATCTTATTCGTTTCGGGCTTGAACTGGCTCGATCCTCAAATTAACCCTTTGGTGCCGGTACTCAAGTCGCCTTGGCTTATGTTTCACGTGGCCGTAATCGTAGCGGCCTATGGCTTCTTCGGTATCAGTTTCTTCATTGGATTGACCAATCTTTCGCTCTTAGCCTTCTCGCCAGCAGCACGTATACAGGGCATTGCCTCTCGCATCAAGGAGCTCTCTATTATTAATGAGATGTCTTTGTGGGTTGGCGTTGTATTAATGACCATTGGAACTTTCCTTGGAGCTATTTGGGCCAATGAATCGTGGGGAAGATATTGGGGCTGGGACCCTAAGGAGACTTGGGCACTGATTACCATGATTGTTTATGCCATTGTTACCCACTTGCATCTGCTAAAAGGCTACTCGCAGTGGTTGTTTAACCTGCTGTCGGTAGTGGCATTTGCTTCGGTCTTGATGACCTACTTTGGGGTAAATTACTTCTTGAGTGGCATGCACTCGTATGGACAAAGCATCTCCATGAATGGCGTTTCGTTCTACCTAGGGGGGGCTCTCTTGCTCATTGCTTTACTTGCGTGGGCATCGTACCGAAAGCAGAATTTGCTGCGGAAATAGGTCATGGCCTCTGCCCAGAACAATCCTTGAAATTATAAAAATAAATATATGAGTTCTCTTTCCCGAGCAATTGGGGTGAACTGCGTTTAAGTGTAATTTAATTAAAATTAAGTATGAGAACATTGAATCACTTTGGTATTATTACCGACGAAATTAGAGAGGGTGCTGTTTACAATGAAGGCTTGAAAGTGTGGTTGACTGACTTTGCCAATAGCCCGAATAAAATCGAATATTTAAAATTCGAAGCAGGTAGTCCATTGCCTGAGCTGGTACAAAAGAGTGCGCATATAGCCTATTCTGTACCTTGTCTGGAAACCGAATTGGTTGGAAAGAAGGTAATCTTTGGTCCTGTGGTATGTAGCGAACAGCTATCTATTGCCTTTATTGAAGAAGAGGGTGCTCCACTTGAAATTATGGAGATTAAAGCCTAATTCTAGCGCTTTTACTTAAAAAACGATTTACATTAAATAGATGAATAATATGTCAGAAGTTAAAACGAGATTTATCAATGACCCTAACCACATTACAGCCGAGCTGTTGGAGGGTTATACACTTGCTTACAAAGATCAAGTAAAGATGGGTGGCGAAAACATAGTAGTTCGCGCAAATGCAAAGAGTGAGGACAAAGTAGCGATCATTACCTTAGGGGGTTCTGGACATGAACCTGCGTTAAGCGGTTTTGTAGGCGATGGTATGCTAGACTGCTCGGTAGTTGGTGATGTTTTTGCTGCTCCAGGTGCTCAACGTGTATTTGCTGCACTTCAACAATTCAAGCGTGAAGCAGGTATTCTTTTGGTGGTTCTTAACCACTCGGGCGATGTAATGAGTGCAAACATGGCTTGCCAATTGGCCGAACGTGTAGGTATTAAAGTGAAACAGGTATTGACTTACGATGATATAAGTGCCGGTATTGGTGCCGATAAGAACGATCGTCGTGGTTTGGCTGGTTGTGTACCTTTGTACAAAATATTAGGTGCTGCTGCCGATCAAGGCAAATCACTTGATGAGCTAGTAGAGATTGGTGAGCGTTATGCAGCCAATATGGCTACACTTGCAGTGGCTATGGGTTCATGTTCACACCCTCAAAACGGTGCTACCATAACCAACCTACCTGCAGGAATGATGGAAATTGGTATGGGACAACACGGCGAAGGCGGTGGTGGTCAAACGGAGTTGGTTTCGGCCGATGCTACCGCCATTCAAATGGTTGATCTTCTTTGCCAACAACTACAAGCCAAAGCAGGCAATAAAGTGTTGGTTATTGTAAACGGTGTGGGTGCTACTACACAAATGGAGCTAAACATCATTTTCCGCAAAGTATACAAAGAGTTAGAGGCAAAAGGTATTGAAGTGGTAGATGGTAAAATTGCCGAAATCCTAACGGTACAAGAACAAGCTGGATTCCAATTAATCATTGCGCGTTTGGATGCCGATCACATCGACTTCTTGAAAAACTATCCAGCAAATGCACCTTACTGGACAACAATTGGTAAATAAAAATAGAATGGAACAATTAACGATAGATAATTTTAAGGCAATGCTAGCAAATGCACTTCGCAGAATTGAAGAGCGTGAAGATGAGTTTTCAAACCTAGATGCCGTGATTGGTGATGGCGACCACGGACAAGCCATTGTTACCGCTATGAAGTGTGTAGTTGAAACGTCGAACCGCGGTACTGAGTTTAAAACCATGCTTAACGATATGGGCTTTGACTTGATGTTGCAAGTGAGTGGATCAACCAGTACGCTTATTGGTGCTTTCTTCTTAGGAATGAGCGACAATAGCGCGGGTACTTTGCTCGATGCTGCAGCCATTAAAACCATGTTTGCAGGTGGACTAGCCAATGTGCAAAAACAAACAGCCGCCAAAGTAGGCGATAAAACGATGATGGATGCGCTAATTCCAGCTATCGATGCCATTCAAGCTTGCGAAAGTAGCTCGATAAAGGACATTTTGACTGCGGGTGCTGTAGCTGCTGTAGCAGGTGCGAAGACTACCGTTGATTTGAAAGCCAACTTTGGCCGTGCACGCAACTACGGTGAGCGTTCCATTGGTCATGCCGATAGCGGTGCCTCTTCATGGAGCTGTATGTTCGAGGCATTTGCCGAAGCATTGTAGGATGTAGATTTAATATTAACTTTTACTTATAAAAATAAACTAGAGAAATTATGGCAGATTTAGATGATTTGAGAGAAGGTGCAAACTTCGGTTTGGGTATCTCGGCTACTACAAACAATTCATTCCACGTAAAAGGTGCTGAAAACCTTCCATGGGGTATGAAAGATAGACTTTCGCGTATCTTTAACCCCGCTACAGGTAAAAGTGTAATGTTGGCATTTGACCACGGTTTCATTATGGGCCCAACTTCGGGTTTGGAGCGTATTGATTTGAATATTGTTCCTTTGGTAGAGTATGCAGACTGTATTATGTGTGCCAGAGGTATTTTGCAATCTTCTATTCCTACTACCTCAGGTAAACCGATCTGTTTGCGTTCGGATGCAGGTACTTCAATCCTTACCGAATTGAATGACAATGTGGTAATCGACATCGAAGATGCGGTTCGAATGAATGTATCGGCTATGGCTGTTATGTTGGCTATTGGTGACCCAGATCACGAAGCAAAAACCATTGCCAATCTGTACGGATTGGTAGACAAAACTACTCGCTACAATATTCCAGTAATGGGTGTTACTGCCGTAGGTAAAGATATGGCTCGCGATGCGCGTTACTTTGGTTTGGCTTCACGTATTTGTGCCGAGAATGGTGCAAACATCGTTAAGACTTACTACTGCGATGGTTTTGAGAAAGTAGTAGCTGCTACGCCTGTACCCATTGTAATTGCTGGTGGTAGAAAGCTTCCCGAATTTGAAGCACTTGATTTGTGTTACCGTGCCATTAATGACGGTGCAGCAGGTGTAGATATGGGTCGTAACGTGTTCCAAAGTGAAAATCCTGTGGCTATGATCCAGGCAGTACACGCGGTGGTACACCAAGGTATTAAGCCAGCACAAGGTTTGGAGCTTTACAACGACTTGTCAAAGTAAGCACACCATGAAAAAGCTATTCAAAGCATTTGCTTGCTTTGTGTTTGCAATCTCAGCACTATCTTGTACACAAAAGGAGTCTCAAAAGCTATTGCTTGGGGGCTCCGGTTGGAACAAGATCGTTATTATCGATAAGGAGAGCAAACAGATTGAGTGGGAACATCCTTTAGAAGCTGGATGGGAGTGTAACTCGGTTGCCGCTACAGGCAATGGAAGCATTTTATTCTCTTATTCAAAAGGGGCTAAACTGATTGATCGCAATCACAATGAGTTGTGGAATATTCAAGCGCCGGCTGGTTGTGAAATGCAAACAGCTCGTATCTTGGGTAGTGGTAATTTTCTTCTTGCTTGGTGTGGTACTCCCTCAGTAATGATGGAGGTAGCACCTGATGGAATGATTCTTCGCCAAACTGCGTATGAAACGGGTATTGCGAATGCACACAGCCAGTTTAGACAGGTAAATGTGCACAACAATGGTAATTACCTGATACCGGTATTTGCCGCTTCCGAAATTCGTGAGATAACACCCGAAGGCGACCTAGTTAATAGCGTTAAGGTAGAGGGACGACCTTTCTCAATCCTTGCTTTGCCCAATGGTAATCACTTTGTAGCTTGTGGTGACTCTCACGCTTTGGTAGAAGTCAATCTTGCCACTGGCGAGATTGTGAAGCGAATGGGTGAAAACGACATCGAGGGGATCTCTCTCTTCTTTGTGGCTCAGGTTGCTCCCTCTTGCAATGGAGGTTACTACATCTGTAACTGGCAGGGTCATGCACCCGAAGGTACAGAGAGTAATAACCCACAACTTGTGGAGCTAGATAAAGCGGGTAAAGTGGTATGGAGCTTGAATGATAACCAACAGTTTGGTATGATTTCGGCAATTGATATTATCAAGTAATCATCTCTTTTTGCTCTTTCAATCATAGCGCGTTTTCTGTGATGATGTGAGGGAGTCGTTGATATTTCCTTTCATCTTTAGTGTACTACCTCACCATACACTAATTTTAGAGGTGCTTTTAATCTAAAAGAGCGGCTTGGTTCATCTACTTAAAAGTAGATGAACCAAG
>JBOFFJ010000058.1:0-1101 GCA_051648565.1 Phocaeicola sp.
TCTCTTTCCTTTCCTTTATCCGGGGGTTTTTTATTCTAGGTGTGGTGATGGAAGGCTTAATAGCTAATACAATGGCACTTGATGTACCTCTTGATCTCAAAGAACAATTGGTTTCTTTTTACAACGATCCGGAGATAAATATCTCTAATATCTACCTGACTCAAAAGACAGGTATTAGATACTATTTCACCCTGACCTTTTCCAAGGCTGATGAAGATGGACATACTTGCTATAGCCTAGTTTACGTGTCTGATAGTGGTAAGATTTTTAGGGAGCGGTATATCAAATTACCAATCGAATTCCTATCTAAGCTCAATGCTTGTAATGTCCCCGATGTAGTAGCGGCGGAAACTTTATTCTACGCAGAGTTTGTTGCCAATAGCTTCTTGGCAAAGTTTACTGGTGCAAGGGTCGAGCGTATTTCCGAACTCTATGCGTATATGGAACTTTCTGTTGCGGAGGATTTCATTTTCGCTAATGGAAGGTCGAGCAAGTTCATGTATATGAAAATTGATATTCTCGAAGTTAAAAAGAGAAACGGACTCTAGGATATTGTTATGTTCCTTTACGGTTATGTGTTTGATGTTCATTGCAGGGATGCACTCAAGGCGTACAATCGGGTTTATGTTAAGGTTGGGATGACCATTAACGACATTTACAAGCGGGTCTATGAGCAATATGAAACATCGAACATGGAGCCGCCCCGTATAATTTGGAGGTCAGAGCAAAACCTGACTGATCATCAGTTGCATCGTATGATGCTGGACAAACGTTACAACACTCAGCGTGAGTGGTTTGTCTTTTATGTCAAATCTAACGAGCTAGAAGGGGCCTACCAGGAAGTTCGGGATGAACTTGATGACCTTGTATCAGATCTAGTTGCAAGAGGTGTAACAGCTCCTGAGAGGTCTGTGGTTGAGCGTACCGAAAAGCAATGTTCTCTGGATATGGAAGAGGCCAGGCTAAAGGCAGAATTGGCATGGATTCGTAAATCAAAAACTGATATTGCCAAGTTGCCAGAGGTTAAGCCTAAGCTCAAGCCTATCGCTGTTGTTTTGCCAAAGGTGGAAGCAATTACTGTGACGCCCCCTGTCCCTGTAG
>JBOFFJ010000059.1:0-1029 GCA_051648565.1 Phocaeicola sp.
TTCATGTATACTTGGTCTGAGATTATGACCTTTCGGGGTTTGCTTAAAGCTTCTTCCGCTGTGAACATTCTGCTGTTTCTCCGTAGTCGTAAGGCATATAGCACATAGGGCCTAGCTTTATAAGGTGTACGTATTTGTGGGGTTTTGATGAAACTGATCTAGATATCCCGCCCTCTGGAAGTTTATAGAATAGCTCGTACTTATTTAGCCCCAGTTGGTTGGTTTGCAGGATAGACCTTGGGATTACTAGGTAACTCTTAGTCTTTTTCCAGGTAAACATTCTCCCTTCGTTATTTATGAATCTTGTAGCCCCACTGTTTACAACCTCAGCCATTGTGTTGCATATGTATTTAAGCGGGTACAATTTGTAGTCCTGCCCAAAGGATAGGAATAGCCTACGCTCAGCATAGGAACCTTCTAGGGATGAATCGTCCAATATATACTTGTCGTAGTAGGTAGTTATATAGGTACGTGTCCCTTCGCGCTCTATCGAGGTGGATTGCCTCATTGGGAAAAGGGGGAGATTTCCCCCTATGAAATTGTTCAATCAACTTTTCTCCTGTTATGCGTTGTACACTGCCAAGTATTGAACCTGCTTCTTGAGCTTACCACAGGAATAATCCTCACTACCGCCGTCTTCTGAGTCTGCTGCTACGCCGATTGGCGCCCCAGGGATGGATAGACCTCGGTCTTTCTGGACATTACGGATGATAATTTCAGTATACTCCTCTACGTGCTCTTCCTTAACCAAGCCTACAATGGAGTCATGTACCATCATCAGGATCTCGGCATCCATACCCTTCTCCCGAATTTCCTTATCAGCATCCATTGCCCCCAGTAGTAGTACGTCAGATGATGCACCCTGAATAATTGCGTTAAAACCACTGCGCAGTTCTTCCCCGATAACACCTCGATCAGATGAGGTGATATTACGCAATCTACGTTTACGGCCAAAGTGACTGTAAATAAAGCCGTGGTTAAGGATCTGGTTATGGCATGCTGCAATCCATCGCTTCAGTTCTGGGAACC
>JBOFFJ010000060.1:0-2198 GCA_051648565.1 Phocaeicola sp.
TTTAACTTGCTCTTGCATAGCTTCCAGAGCGTCAGCAAAGGCCTTACCGCTTTCTTGCAGCTTAGACTCCAAAGCCTTAACTGTTTCATTAGCCGCTTCAAGGGCCTTACGGTGGTCTCCAGTAGCGCCTTCGATCAGAGCCTTAATACGCTCTTGTTCTGCCTTCTCTTTAGAAGCCTTTTCTTCTGCCTCTTTCTACGCTTTCTGAGTATCATTCAGAGTTTTCAGAGCGGTAGAGATGTCATCAAGACCAAGCTGGGAGCGCAGAGCATTAATGTCTAGTTGTTCGTTCATTTCACAGAGTTCCTTAAGCACCCAAGCTGGCGAGCAAGCTTTACAATCTCTGGCTCAACAGGGGCAATACGTGTATTTTGTTTTGTGGAAGTAGGTTTAATTAACTTAGCTTTTAGTTCCTCACGGTTTTGTACACCGAAGGACTTAGCTAGGTCAAACATAGAGTCTTGGTTACAAGGGACAGAAACTACAGAAAGCTCAGTCATTTCTATCTCAGTCATAAGAAAAACGTCAACATCGGGTTTGTATTCCCAGTCTAAAAGACGGAACCCAATGGAGAATGCTTTCAGGATATTTTTCTTAATCTACTGGAATACAGCTGGGATTGTATTGGAAATCCTCACTCGAACAAAGAGACCTTCGTCTTTTACTTCCAGAGACTCAACTATACCTATAGGCATAGAGTGATTATGATATGCTAGTACTATAGGGTTCTTCCTATAGTTAGAAAGCTAAGATTCTTTCTCCCACGTAGCACGGGGGATTAGGTCTCCAGCCCTATCAATAGTTGTGGTATTTGCCATACCTTCGATGATAATGTCTTCATCATCGTCATCATCAGGTGCAGCTTTAATTATGGAGTTTATAGAAAAGTCTATGAGACCTTCCGCTCCCTTAAAGCGTTCATCACTCATCTTTCTTCACCACTACTTTAGGAGGAACAGGTTTAGCCGGCTTAGCCGAAACTGGAATTGCTTTGGTAGGCAATACTGGCTAGCTTTCCAAAGCATACTTATTAAAGTCCTCTTCTAGTTTCTAGTAGGCTTTGCTAAGGGTAGACTCATGGTAGATACCTTTCAGCATTGCCGGAGTTACAATAGACTCAGTCTATCTAGTAGCGAAGAACAAATGACGTGCAGGAAGCACTTTTCCGAAAAGCTTAACCAGCTATTCAAGTTTGCTTTGCTAAATCATTTATCATCCTCGTTTGCTGGCCTACCACCCTCTTGTCCTGAAACCCCAGTACCAGAGCCCTAGATATTCTAAGGTACTCTAATTTGCGTTGTTTCTGGCAGTTTCAGTGCGGAAAGCCCTAACATAAGTCTACCTTCATCTGCAGTAATTAACCCGTTATTCACAAGCTACGTAATACGGGTGGCTTCCTTCTGAGTATCAGGTGAGAGAGCAAATACGTCCGAAGTATCTAGTTCGAAGCTGTAACCGAAAAACGCAGAAAGCTAACCAGTGAATTTCTTTAGATTAGGTAGAATAGTCAAACTAAACATTAAGTCAATATTTGGCCTAATGTTAGCGTTGTTCCCACCCTCAAGAAGGATAGGCGGAACTCCCATCTAAGTACAGATTGCCTCATTGTGAGCCTTCTTGTCTTCATTGATACCTAACTGGCCCATATCTATTTGGGCAGTGTTCTTAGCCTTCAAGCCACCATCTAGGACAATAGCCGAGTTCATGAATTTACCATTCTTGGTATTGAAGTTCACGTTAATGGTATCAAGTAGCTTATCTTTAAAAGACTTACTTAGTACAGATTCGGTTTCTAAAATGAGACCAAGCATGGTACCGTTATCCAGGTAACGCTCCTTAAAGGAACTTAGCTTGTCTTTTCTTATAATGTCATTTTCTGCAGCCTTATAGCGCGAGTTCGCGCTGATGGCTGAGGCCCCTATACCTGCAATATATGAGTTATCCTTAATAAAGATAACTTCATTAGTATTTAAACGACGGTCTCCAAACATGTAGTGCTCTACAATGTTATTGTTTCCCGAGTAAACCTTAATCTCATTTTCTGGGAGATGGTATAGGGCAGTGCCGTCCCATAGTGCAAAAGCTCTTCCACTCATCCAGTAGTCGGTAAGTAGAAGTCTCCAGAAGGAGTTAGCATCTTGGTATAGGTTAGGCTTAATTTCTAGGAGCTTGGATAAAGTCGCCTTGCTTGCAATAGT
>JBOFFJ010000061.1:0-2563 GCA_051648565.1 Phocaeicola sp.
AGATTGATGTGACAGATCCTCAAGCCCTCGAATCATTCAAAGAGACTCATTATGTCACTGACCAGGAGATAGAGGCTATGCAGGAAGTGGAAATACTCTCGGATCGTAAGGCTCAAGATTTTCGATCTACTTATAACGATATAAATGAATGGTTGCGCCGTCAAAAGAGTGGTCAAGGGGAGCAAGGGTCTAAAATAGATTGGGACGATGTGGTCTTTGAAGTGGATTTACTCAAATCGTTGGAGATTAATTTGGATTATATTCTGGAATTGATCTTTGATCAAAATAAAAAGATAAAGAGCAAGGAGCTGCTGGTTGATGAAATTCGTAGGGTGATTCGTTCAAGCCTAGAGAACAGAGCGAAAGAGAGTCTGCTGGTTGATTTTATTCACGATACGGATCTAGATGTGATTCATGACAAAGCAACGATTATCGATTCATTCTTTCGGTATGCGCAAGAGAAACAGAAAATGGAAGCTGCGAAATTGATAGCCGATGAAAATTTGAATGAAGTGGAAGCAAAGCGCTATATAGTCTCTTCATTGAAACGACAATATGCTAGCGAGAATGGTACAGAGCTCAACGGTATCCTTCCCAAAATGAGTCCGCTTAACCCTCAGTATCTAACAAAAAAACAGTCTGTTTTTAAAAAGATAGTGGCTTTTATTGAGAAGTTTAAGGGGGTTCGTGATGAGTTGTAGATGCCAATCGAAGAATGTTTTACCTTGAAAGATAGAAATTACCATGAAAAAAAACTGGCTTATTTTTGCCTTACTGGCGCTCTGCGTAACCAATTTATGCAGCCAAAACTACCTGTTGAAAGAGAATATCTCCTATGTTTCATCCAACGAAAAGGATGCATATAGGCAAGATCGCTGTAAATTAGATCTCTATTATCCGGAGGGTGTAACCGATTATTCCACCATCGTATGGTTTCACGGTGGTGGACTAGAAGGTGGAGAGAAAGGAATTCCTCTTGAGCTGAAAGAGAAAGGGGTTGCTGTGGTTGCGGTAAACTATCGTCTTAGTCCCAAGGCTACACATCCAGCCTATATTGAAGATAGTGCAGAGTCTGTGGCATGGGTCTTTCGCATGATCTCATCTTACGGTGGAAATCCGGATAAGATCTATCTATCTGGCCATTCTGCCGGGGGGTATCTGGCACTAATGGTTACGCTTGATAACTCTTACTTGCAGCAACAAGGCATCGATGCCAATCGAATTAAAGGGGTAATTCCCATCACTGGACAAACCAATACGCACTACACCATTAAAAAGGAGCGGGGTCTTCCGTTCGAAATTCCCTACCTAGATGCCTATGCTCCCATTGGGCATGCGCGGAAAGATGCACCTCCTATCTTGTTAATTACGGGCGATAGAAGGATGGAGCTTCCGGCTCGTTATGAGGAGAATGCACACTTAGAGGCTATATTGAGAAGTATTGGCCATAGGGATGTATTACTTTACGAATTGCAAGGTTTTGACCACGGCAATGTCTATGCACCGGGTTGCCTATTGATGCTTAACTGGATTGGGAGAAGGGAGTAATAGTGACAAGTGTCTATTAAGCAACATTCCCCCCAGTTAGTTTAATGACCATTAAACTAACTGGGGGGAATGTTGCTTCAACTTAAAAGGAGGTGGCTAAATATCACCTTGAGTCGAGAGGATTGTTCCCTACTATTGCTATTGCGAGATTAAAATTCGTATGCAGTGTGTATTCCAGCCATTAGGCTTGAATGGTTGGGACTTAAAGAGATGTCTACTACTGGACCTAAATTAAAGTTGCCAACAGTTAGAATATTGTATACTAGCTCGCCATGTAGTATGAATGCGACTTTTAAATCCCTAGTTTCTTCCTCCCTAGCTCCTTCATGAGTATGTTCTTGTTGGTGCTCTTCGAGTATATTTATGCCTGGCATAACTGTGATACTAAAATTCTTTATGGGGGAATAGCTTACACCAGCACTTACATTGTAGTGAGCATTTTCTCCAATAACAGATTCAACACCACCTCCAAATTTCCATTTGTGATCGCTAGAAAGAGTTCTGAAATAGTGTAAGCAAACTGCTGGTAGCCAGTGGCTCTATCCAAGTGAGTAGTTTGCACCTACACTCAAAGCGATTTCGTTTTTGGGGTGTTCATGAGTTTGGGCACTAACGCCTAAACATGCCATAGCTAAAATAGATAATAATACCTGTCTCATTTTTCTTTTACCTTGTTTGTTCAATATACTCTAGGAAGCCTTAATTAGGTTGCTAATCTAGTTGTTTTATTTCATTGCTATTCCATAAGAAGGGGCACGTTATTAAAGTTTAAACAATCTTGCACTGGGATGACTTAATTTTTGTAGAATAGTGGGGATGCCTATCTCCCTAGTAACGTTTTTACTTCTCTATAATAGATTCATATCTTGTGCTAGATATAATGGTTCCCCATTTTTGTACAGTTGCTTAAGGTGGATATAATTCTTATATTTACCAAAAGATTCTGATTATGAGAAAACGAATTCCCTCTTCTTTAAAAGTCCAGGTTGCTATTGAAGCGCTTAAAGGTTTACGC
>JBOFFJ010000062.1:0-2019 GCA_051648565.1 Phocaeicola sp.
GTCCGTAGCGAAGTGTTCTATCCATTAAACTAACAGAGCATTAAATTGTTGCAAGGCGACTTTACACTGAGCAGAGCCTTGCTTACATCAGTAACCCATATCTGCCTATTGGCAGCAAGGGAGAGTTTGGTACTCCTAACGGGATTCGAACCCGTGTTACTACCTTGAAAGGGTAGTGACCTAACCGCTAGTCGATAGGAGCATTAAAGTGGTACGCCACGTAGGACTCGAACCTACAACCTTCCGGTTAAAAGCCGGATATTCTAAACCAATTGAATTAGTGACGCATTAATAGTTATACCATGTCTTGCATACTTTGTTGAATACATCATGAAACTTCTGATTAAGTTCAGGGTCTTTGATGTGCTCATTAATAAGGGAACGCATTTCCTTTCGTTGACGCATTTTCTTACTCTTAGATACAGCACTTGCCTCACCAAGCCGACAAAGTTTGCTCATTGGGTTTCCTCAATTTCTGTGGATATTATATCAAGTTATTGGCTTGGTAGCAATAGTTATTTTAATTTGTAAGTCAAGTAGCAAGTAGCTTTTTCAGTTCACGCCTCAAGATTGCACGTACCGGAGTACCATCTTTTTTATGATAGGTACTTGAGTTATGAGTTCCATCATTGAGCTTTCTATACAGGGCTTTCATGTCTACTCCAGAATTGGCGGGCCAGGAAGGATTCGAACCTTCTACCATTCGCTTAACAGGCGACCGCACATACCATATGTGCTTCTAACCCAAATTTGGCAGAGACGTAGGGGCTCGAACCCTAACTATGTGAGTCAAAGTCACATGTGCTAACCAATTACACAACGTCTCAACTATTCGGTTGGGGTAAACTGGAATCGAACCAGCAACCAGGTCTACTCGAAGACCCTGCTCTCCCGTTGAGCTACTACCCCATAATTTGGTACTCAGTGTTGGAATCGAACCAACTCCTCTTCCGTGTAAAGGAAGTATTCTCCCGTTAAAATAACCGAGCATTAAATAAATTTGTAGTTTATATTAGCAGATTTTTATCGGGATCTGGCCTGTCATTTCTGACTCCCGGCTTCACACGGCATAAGGGCTGGAGAAATATCAAGATTTCTCTTTCTAACCGTGTACCTTGAGTAGTGCGCGCCCCACGGCTATCTGCCTATCTCATAAAATATAAACTACAAAACTGGTACGCTACCTAGGACTCGAACCTAGAACCTTCCGCTTAAGAGGCGGGTACTCTGACCATTGAGTTAGTAACGCATTAAATCCAAGTAGTGCCGTCTAGTACATGCTGTATAGCAGTATGCGACACATTAAATCTTCTCTATAAGGCCCTAGTGCCAAACTCTCTTGATTTTGGTACATAGGTTTCTCTAATATATTTAGCTGCTTCTTTGTTAAGTTTTGCAGATTTCTGCGTATTGTCAATGCTTGTTAGGCATTGTAGGTTACTAATTTTATTATTAGAGGGATTATTATCCTTATGGTCTATTACCATTTCATCTGGTATTTCTCCATAGTGCATAACCCAGATTAACCTATGGGCCATCCACCTTGAGCCACCTATGGTAACAGTTGTATAGGGCCCACTACCGTTTAGGCAGCCCTAAACTTTGTCTTTTACCGCTCTACTACTTCTCGTAATCTAGTTACGTAAAAATGTAGGGGAGGTTTCATCGTAGTAAACGCCACAGTACTCTTTGCGCACTTCCATACAATACCTTATAAAGCAAAGACGCTAGGACTTGAACCTAGAACGCACGGTTTTGGAGACCGGCATGTTACCATTACACTACGCCCTTAAATTGGTGGTCCCTGTTGGAATCGAACCAACACGCCCAGAGAGCACGGTTTTACAGCCCGCTGAAGCTCACCATACTGCTCAAAACATCCATTAAAATCAAAAAGGTCGTTAGCTCCTAGGGTCTAATTGCACAGTGGCGTGACCCCGACCTACAATATACGAACTCTGCGCCAACAGAGTGCTGATGACGAACTCAGCTTCTTCCCGGCTTTGGGACGTAATTTCT
>JBOFFJ010000063.1:0-1379 GCA_051648565.1 Phocaeicola sp.
TCTCCTAAAAAGAAAGGGGCACAAGGCCCCTCTCATTAAAACTTACGATGCTTACGGATTGTACCTTTGCCTACCATCTCACCTTCTTCACGCTGCCGCTTAGTGCGGATCTCTTTACGCTGAAAGGTATTACGATACGCTGTATCATCCACGTCATCTTCTAGGATTTCTAATACTTCATTCTCAATCAGGTTAGCATTTGCAATCTGATCCAAAGATAGTTTAGTCATAAGAATCAATCCTCTTCATTAACAATATGATAGTCTACACCTTCTACTCGTCCTGAAAGGTCACCATCATAAATCTTCATCCCATACAGCGACTGCATCTTACCCGCTGAGAGAGCATAGAAGGATTCACGAGGGATTTCTAACATTTCAGCGAATCTACGTACGCTGTTGAGTTTGTATACTGTACCCGCTGCATCAATAATAGTGATACCACGAGGTTGACGCCCACGGCGTACTGATTTCAGAGTAGGCATTGGAATAGACATTGTTGACTCCTAGAAAGTTTGGTTACATCTTATATTAACCTCAACTTCGTACTAACCCTTACAAATAGTAATCCAATCTCTAGTAGAGAAGTATTAGAAGAAGTAGTAGAAGTTGAAGTAGAAGAAGAAGTAGTATTTTACGAAGTAAAAGAAGAAGTTATACTTCTAACTAGCCGTAAAAAACACCTAAACCTTACACGAAAATCAACTAAATAGCTCTTTTTTAATGAATTTAATCACCTCCTCATTACCTTCGGTAGTATCGAAGTGCTTTGCCCCATCTTCGGGGTACTTATCCCAGTCATAAATCCAGTTTCGAGAGTCATCTTTGAAGTACCGATGACCTTCCCGCTCTAGAGATAGCAGAACCATCCGATCACCAAATGTGCGCTTCATAACATCGTACTCGGCTTGAAACCCTCCATCAGGTATAATCCATGTGTACTCTGTTTCAGCGTCAAATTCAGCAAACTTGATGTAATCTGCAACCCATTTACCATAATAATCTTCACCAAAGAAGGGTTTCACAAAGTTTTCACTGATGTGAATCATCAATTCTCTGGGCTTCTTACCATTCAAGATCTCTTGTGGAGAGTCTTTCCAACCTTTTGTGTCATACTTATCGAAGAATTCCGAAGCTGACATGCCGGTTGTGTGGATAAACAGGTTGTACATGGGATATTTAAAGGAGCTGGTGTGAGCACCACACTCCTTAATCACGATATCAGCGATAGTATCTTTACCAGTTTGGGGTGGAGCGTTCAGGATGAAGATCTTATTCATTCCAGGCCTCCGTAGTCGCTACAATCTTCTCACAGCGGTCTCGGTGGTCTGCAATAGCCTGCTCAATTTGCCAGAGACAGGTATTGTCATCAAACTCAAC
>JBOFFJ010000064.1:0-1858 GCA_051648565.1 Phocaeicola sp.
GTCCGTAGCGAAGTGTTCTATCCATTAAACTAACAGAGCATTAAATTGTTGCAAGGCGACTTTACACTGAGCAGAGCCTTGCTTACATCAGTAACCCATATCTGCCTATTGGCAGCAAGGGAGAGTTTGGTACTCCTAATGGGATTCGAACCCATGTTACTACCTTTCAAGGTAGTGACCTAACCGCTAGTCGATAGGAGCATTAAAATGGTACGCCGCCCGAGACTCGAACTCGGAACCCACTGGGTAAAAACCAGTTGCCCTAACCAATTAAGCTAGCGACGTATAATTTGGCGGAAAGTGTAGGGCTCGAACCTACGACCCGCAGATTAACAATCTGCCGCTCTAACCAACTGAGCTAACTTCCCGAATTTCTGTAGATATTATATCAAATCAACGATTTGATAGCAATCTTTATTTTAAACTAGAGGAGTCATATCCCGCAACTCTTGTAGAACTAACTTTGAAGGCTTTACCCATTCATGGGTATGATTCTCTAATTTTGAGAGTAGAAGTTTCTCACCTTCCCTTCTATTAAAGAAAAAACCAAACCACTCCAACTTATAATCCCTATGCGGGCTATACGTTTGGTACTGTGCTAGCCTACGCTTGGGGTTAGTAGTCATGCCTACTTTATATAGTCCTGGCCATGCGGGGTTGGAGATTACGTATACAAAACCTTCCGTAATTGGTAGATTATTTTGTACCTTAAACTCTACTAAGTTAATAGCTGCTAGTTTCCTAGCTAAAACTACATTTAGTTTCTTTCCAATCTTTCCCCCACCTGTTGTGGCATAGGCTTTTAGATACTCTTCTATGAGTTCTTTGGTTATTGAGAATCCCTTTGTAGTTACCAAGCTATTGGACATTAAAATATCCAAGGCTATTTCCTATTTTGTCATACTACTCCTTAAAAGGAATTAAAAGTGGCAGAGACGTAGGGGCTCGAACCCTAACTAGGAGAGTCAAAGTCTCCTGTGCTAACCAATTACACTACATCTCAACTGTTTGGTACTCGGTGAAGGAATCGAACCTTCGCCCCCTCCGTGTAAAAGAGGGATTCTCCCATTAAAATAACCGAGCATTAAATTGGTAGGCCTTCTGGGACTCGAACCCAGATGAACGGATTAAGAATCCGCCATTCTAACCTTTGAATTAAAGACCTATAAAAGTGGCAAAGGCGGAAGGATTCGAACCCTCATCGCAAGGTTTTGGAGACCTGCATCTTACCGTTAGAACACGCCGATATTAATCTTCCTAGTGCAACTCTCTGTGGCAGTTAGCACATAAGATGATACACTTTTGTAATTCTTTAACTAGCTACTATTTTCCAATACCCCTACTTTTAGCCTGGGAAATACTAAAATCTTTTTCGCTAGGGTCTAGGTGATGAAAGTCAAGAGCATGCTTAGATTTATTATACCCACACTTACTGCATTCTAGTACAGGAAAAACGGAGAAGATAATATCTAAAAACCTATCTTCCCTTTGAACCTTGCCACAAGACTTACACTCAGGCTTCCACTTTTTAGTACCCTTAGGGGTACAGCCATTAGAGTGAAAGTACTCCTGTGTTAGTGGGTACTAAACTTTACAGGTCTTACATACTTTTGTTTCCATTGCTTACCTTAATTTGGTGGTGAATGTTGGAATCGAACCAACAGGCCCAGAGAGCACGGTTTTACAGACCGCTGAAGCTAACCACATTGCTCATATTCACCATTAAAATCAAAAAGGTCGTTAGCTCCTAGGGTCTAATTGCACAGTGGCGTGACCCCGACCTACAATATACGAACTCTGCGCCAACAGAGTGCTGATGACGAACTCAGCTTCTTCCCGGCTTTGGGACGTAATTTCT
>JBOFFJ010000065.1:0-2460 GCA_051648565.1 Phocaeicola sp.
AGGAGTACCAAACTCTCCCTTGCTGCCAATAGGCAGATATGGGTTACTGATGTAAGCAAGGCTCTGCTCAGTGTAAAGTCGCCTTGCAACAATTTAATGCTCTGTTAGTTTAATGGATAGAACACTTCGCTACGGACGAGGAGATCTGGGTTCGATACCTAGACGGAGTACCATTTTAAAGCGTTTTCTGGAGTGGGCATAGGTTATGTCTGGTTAAACTCCGCTCTGTGACAGCGGGAAAGTGGGTTCAAATCCCATTGCTCACCCCAGAGAACGCTTTAAAATAATAATTGCTGTCAAGTCAATAACTTGATATAATATTTACATAAATTCGGGGATGTAGCTCAATGGGAGAGCAGCGGACTCTAAATTCGCCGGTTGTGGGTTCGAGTCCCATCATCTCCACCAAATTAGGAGCCGTTATGGAACAGTCGCTTTATCGAAAGTTAGCAAAAGACTTTGAGGATTACCATAAGTGCCCCAAGTGTTTTTGCAAGGGTAAGCTAGACGACAATGACGGTTTTGGTTCCTCGTTTAACGAATGGGACTGTGACAGTTGTGGTGGAGACGGGATTCGTAAAATCCACCCAATGTCGAAATAAGATTTAAGGGGAATTAGTGATAATGGTAGCACTTCTGCCTTGCACGCAGAAAGCGAGGGTTCGATTCCCTCATTCTCCACCAATTTCATTCTCTAGGTAGGCTAAAACATGAAACACAATAAAGGAAGATACTCCCAAGTACGGGATCATGTGGGTGATGATGCCTAGTCATTCTTAATCTCTAAAGATTAGATTATTAATCTAACCAAAGAACTTAATGAAGAAGAGCTTTCCACAAAAGTTTAGGGTAGTAAGGGGTATGTTCATAAACTAAACTTCTTAGCCTCTATCGTATAGAGAGACCTTCTAAAGATAGCTAATGCAGTAAGTGGGTAGTCCTCTTATACTTGTGGATACATTTACGCGATAAGCAACCCGGCATGGCCAGGATTTATAAAGATAGGGAAATCCGTTGATGTTTTTGATAGGTTAAATAACTATCAAACCAGTTCACCATTGCGTGATTATACCTTAATAGGTTATGCATTTGTACTAGATAGGCATGCCTAGGAGAAAGAATTATTAAGTAAGTTCAACTCCACCAACGAATGGGTGTCAGAAAGTACGGACAACATCAGGCTGGCGTTAAACAGCATAAATATCTTTAAGTAATTATCTATCCGTAGCGCAGTCAGGTAGCGTGCTCGATTTGGATTCGAGGGGTCGTAGGTTCAAATCCTACCGGGTAGACCAAATAATTGCGAGTGGGAGGTATGGTTATCTTCTCGGTCTCATAAGCCGAATAAAGCAAGTTCGATTCTTGCACTTCGCAACCAAATTAGTGCCTTGTACTTTTCCTGCTTGGCATTAGTAACCTTGAGCTTACAAGGTAAAAGAAAGCCTATTCAGGCAATCCACTTTCCCTGTTAAATAAGGTGGATATTGGTAGTAGAAATGTGTGAGACCGTCAGAGGGCACTACCCTTCCTCTGTCCCCGTATTAAGGTAAGCGGGCCAAATTTATGCTCTCGTGATGGAATTGGCATACATACTACGCTTAGAACGTAGGTTTTGTGGGTTCGAGTCCCACCGAGAGTACCAAATTATAGAGGGGTAGCTCCAAATGGTTAGAGCATTCGTTTCATACGCGAACGCGTGTCGGTTCGATTCCGACTCCCTCTACCAAATTATGTATTGAGTAGTTGCTGTAGTTCAGTAGGTAGAACATCCCTCTCATCGGGGTACGTCGAAGGTTCGAATCCTTCCAGCAGATAATCTCAATATGTGATAACACAACTGAATGTGGGTTCGACTCCCATCTCTGGCAATCCCAGGGTAGCCTTAACGGTAAAGGCAGAGGTTGTGGTGCCAAAGTCGGGCACAGAAAAACAGGCTAATAAATACAGAGTTGGCCGCTGCCACTGCCCTGTCACGTCAGGGACTACTAAAAACGTAGAACCCTTCAGCAAGGTTCCCTCTCTGTATAAAGCGCGCATACTTGAGCCTTGCAAGTATAAAGAAAGGCAGCTAATAAGTGCTTTCCAAAGAGAGTATTTATTAGTTAATGGGGAAATGACGGAACTGGCATACGTGTCATCTTCAAACGGTGAATTTTCTGGGTTCGACTCCCAGTTTCCCTACCAATTACGGAGCTGTAGCTGAAATGGATTAGTACGTGGTTGAAACCCACGGGATGTTGGATCGTTACCAACCGGCTCCACCACTTTAATGCGGCTATAGTGTTAACGGTAACACGAGACCTTGCCAAGGTTTAATTATCGGTTCGAGTCCGATTAGTCGCTCCAATTACGCAGTTAAGCACGAGGTGTGTCGCCGGCCTTCCAAGCCGCGCAGAGTAGGGTTCGATTCCCTCTAGCTGCTCCAATTTGGTTCCCTCGAAGCTGGGACGTAAGCACAAG
>JBOFFJ010000066.1:0-2162 GCA_051648565.1 Phocaeicola sp.
GCATCTTCCTCAAGAAGAAGATTGTTTGCAACTCACCAACCATCCCCTTATCAAAGGAGGATAAGCACTTAGCTGGTGTAGAGATACCTCCATTGGCATCCCCAGAAGTCCAGTAGTGAACATAAATAGGGTGACGCTCTCTACAGATGGCTTGGATTCGGATTGCAGGACTATTGAGACCAGACGAAGTAATACAGTACACATGAGTAAAGTACTTCTGGAAGTCTACGCCAGAAGTCATACTTGGGCTAGTGATACAAATGTCCACGCATAGCTTTTTAAGGGCATCCGTAGGCACAGCTGCATCCATAATCATCCGTACGTCTTCGTCATCCCTACTTTCCGCGTGGATTTCAACTATAGTGGGAACCTGCGCCCCGTTGGCTACACAGTGCTGCTGTATGCCATAAGACAGTTCGTCAATCTGCTTGGGCCCATAATCTGTTACTACAAGGATACGCATAGGCAGACCCGAGCTAGCATTCGTAAGCATGTGGCCTACAACATCTTGCTCAGTCTTATGCTCGTATACTTTTGCATTCAGGTGGGTCGGTACCTCAGACTGGTAAGTAACCGTAGGCTTTGTATGCCCTACTAAAGCAGAGTACGCTTCTACTGTCTCGCTAGAGGTATCTCCATCGGCAAGAACTACATAGTCACACTGAATCATAAGTAGATAGAGCGCGTTGAGAATCCGGTCTCGACGCTCTGCGTCGATGATGGCACTATCCAGTAGTTCTTGAATAGTGCCGTCTGATTCGTCAATAAAAAGAGTTTTAGTGCCAGGTAGTCCAGTAAATCTTTCCGCAACCTTATGTAGGCTATGAATAGTCGTGGCAATACCTTTCTTGTTAATCTCAAAGCCTAGCTTGGTATACACGTCCAAATCCATAGCTGATGCGATAGATTCCACTAGGGTTACCCTATTAGTTACTGCTAGAATAGACCCCAGCTTACCACGCTTCTGTAGCTCACGAACAGAGTAGGTTTTACCCATACCTAGAGAGGCTTTTAGAAAACTAAGCTTACCACGTTCAGGGAACGAGTCAGGTAGCACAAGCTTACCCATAGGAGAAGGCTCACAATCATGAATTTGGTGCTTCCACTTGTTTTCCTTAGGAAAGGACACACTACGAGCAACATCGGCAATAGACCGAGCCATAGCGAAGCGGAAACCGTTATGAAGGTAATCTTTGACTTTTTTGGTGCTACCATGGCGTTTCGAGTAGTTCCTTAGTATTGGTGTAAGAATGTTGCGTTCAAAGTCCTTAATATCAAGACCCTCTTGCAAGGCATCAAAATACAGCGTGTGTACGGTTTTAATGTACATGTTATCACTTACTTTACCGGTCATGATATCATTGCACTTTCGCTGCAAGTTTGAAGGGAGTTGTCCTATAGCTTTATCCATGTCAGGATTAGCCAGTACTGGAGTTCCCTCTAACTTCGCCATTACTTCTAGGTGATGCTTATTCAGCTCCTCGTACTCGGTGGCTTCTATGGCAGACTCTAGTGCTTTTGGGATAGTTGCGCTACACCCGAAAGTGTAGTATAGCCTGTTTACTGCGTGGAAAGGGTCGGAGATACCTTCCAAGGTTGGTGGTGCAGTAATTAGGATGCGCGCTGGCGAGTAGGTGGTGTTATCAAGGAAACCTTGAAGCTTCTGGTTGATTTGGTCAATCAAAAAGCGAATTTGGCCACCGGTAAGCTCATTCTCGTTTACAAAGTAGAAGTGAGCACGAATCCCCGAACTAATACCAGCGGAAGAAGATGCTAGCACAATATGTCCCATAGTTTCGGGGAAAAATTCTGGGAACTCTTGGTGCAGTAACCCTACAATGTACTTACCAACTTCCGGTAAATCAATTGGATTAGGGGCGGCCATATCAACCCAAGAGTCAATATCGAATGCCACTAACTTGAAGGGAGCACTATGACTATCAAATGCCACTTTAGTACGGGGCACAAGAGTATCTTGTCCCACCTTCTTCTTACCAACAACCATTAGCAGGTTTGGGTTATTCTGGGATTTTCTCAGAAACTTTACAGCACTTTTAATGCTATCAGGGTTAGCTTCCTGTATTACTTCGTAATAAAACTTCTTACGCAAATCTTGTGATTCTGCTTTTAGCAGAAACGGCACAGGCATACCATCTTCCAGC
>JBOFFJ010000067.1:0-1102 GCA_051648565.1 Phocaeicola sp.
AAAGATAAAGAAACGCTGAAGAAAGAAAAGACTTGTAAGAATCTATTAACCTCAACACATAATCCTTAGCATTATTCCTCAACTCAACTGTCCTTTTTAACATGTGTAACAAGTAAATAACATAGGCTCAACAAAGGCAACAGGTTATTACAGGTTGATAATGAAAGGCAGGATTTTGATTCATGCGGGTTAACAGTCTATGATCTAACGGTTAACAACCATCACGGGGATACTCTCGCAATGTAACACCACACACGGTATTGTCACACGGCATCACACCTACATGACACCCCATTAACATACCTATCACATGACCTGCCATCCTCTGTTACATTGTACCCATGCCCCTGACATCCCGCCCTATACTACAGCGAATGATTCACACGGTATAACATACACGCAACATTCCACACGGGTTCATAACAGTTTGATGCCAAGTCATTAACACATCCGACCAGTTAGATTTCCCTTGCCAATTACACCGGAATGCTGTATACTCGAACCCCTTCCCCCTTTTTCTTGGAACGGAGAGAGCGGCCGGAGGTCTATACCCCGACATTGGGATTCTAAGATGAGGATACCCCCATTTAGTTATTCCACACGGGTATCAATGCACACGGGTTATTCTGCGTTAGATAGGGTTATCGGGAAAGTTTATGTATTAAGGTGTCAATGCTTTTTCGATATTTTACGTTAACTATAGGTATAACCTAGAGGGGTAGTTAAGGGGGGTTAACCACTCCTACTCATCACCTCCTATCTATGACCCCGCATCTACCTTACTCTTCAGCGTTTCTCCTCTTATGACCTCCCATCTATCAGCGTATATATGAGGTCCCATCAATCAAATGTAAGAGGATGTATAACCTTCTTCTTCTTCAGCGTACTCTTTTATCCTTCCTGCGATAATTGAAAATTTCGCGCGGCCTTCGGCCAAACCCTGCTCCGCAGGCAATAGTTACCGAGGGGGTTTCAATGTAAATTTCGCATCCTGCGTTAATCTATTATTGAACTTCTAACTATGTAAGGAGAACATAAGATGGTTGAAGGTCAAGATGCCATTTCTGGAAAGTTCCAACCAGGTAACACTCTGGGTAAGGGG
>JBOFFJ010000068.1:0-4926 GCA_051648565.1 Phocaeicola sp.
AGGAGTACCAAACTCTCCCTTGCTGCCAATAGGCAGATATGGGTTACTGATGTAAGCAAGGCTCTGCTCAGTGTAAAGTCGCCTTGCAACAATTTAATGCTCTGTTAGTTTAATGGATAGAACACTTCGCTACGGACGAAGAGATCTGGGTTCGATACCTAGACGGAGTACCATTTTAAAGCGTTTTCTGGAGTGGGCATAGGTTATGTCTGGTTAAACTCCGCTCTGTGACAGCGGGAAAGTGGGTTCGAATCCCACTGCTCACCCCAGAGAACGTTTTAAAATAATAATTGCTGTCAAGTCAATAACTTGATATAATAGTTACATAAATTCGGGGATGTAGCTCAATGGGAGAGCAGCGGACTCTAAATTCGCCGGTTGTGGGTTCGAGTCCCATCATCTCCACCAAACTTAGGGGCTATAGTTTACATGGGTAAAACCGCTGCCTTGCAAGCAGCAGAATTCGGTTCAATTCCGAATAGCTCCACCAATTTCATTCTCTGGGTAGGCAAGTGGTATGTCGTCTGGTTTGGGACCAGAAAGTCGAGTGTTCGATTCACTCTCCAGAGACCAAATTCCTTAGTAAGGGTTCTTTTATGAGAAATAATACTCGTATCTTTATTAAAGACCATAAAGGTGAACGGTATATACAAAAAACCGGAACTTTAAGTTTTATTTCCCTAAAAGATGGAAGTATGATTCCTGGGGACGTAGCCGAAGAATTGGATAGACTTAAAAAGTTTAAACAAGATTTCGGCCCAGAAACTGGGTGGAAACTCCTCTTTACTGTAAAGTACTGACGCGCTTGGGAGGTAAGGTATCTCACTGGTCTCATAAGCCAGTAGAAGTGGGTTCGATTCCCACTTGCGCAACCAAATTAGTGCCTTGTACTTTTCCTGCTTGGCATTAGTAACCTTGAGCTTAAAAGGTAAAATAAAGCCTGCTTCACTCTGGCTAGTGGATATTGGTAGTAGAAATGTGTAAGACCGTCAGAGGGCACTACCCTTCCTCTGTCCCCGTATTAAGGTAAGCGGGCCAAATTAATGCTCTCGTGATGGAATTGGCATACATACTACGCTTAGAACGTAGGTTCTGTGGGTTCGAGTCCCACCGAGAGTACCAAATTATAGAGGGGTAGCTCCAAAAGGTTAGAGCATTCGTTTCATACGCGAACGCGTGTCGGTTCGATTCCGACTCCCTCTACCAAATTACCTATTGAGCAGTTGCTATAGTGTAACGGAGAACACAGCCGCTGGCATGGCGGCAAATGTAGGTTCGAATCCTACTGGCAGATAGTCTCAATATGTGATAACACAACTGAATGTGGGTTCGATTCCCATCTCTGGCAACCCCAGGGTAGCCTTAACGGTAAAGGCAGAGGTTGTGGTGCCAAAGTCGGGCACAGAAAAACAGACTAATAAATACAGAGTTGGCCGCTGCCACTACCCTGTCACGTCAGGGACTATTAAAAACGTAGAACCCTTCAGCAAGGCTCCCTCTCTGTATAATGCGCGCAATACTTGAGCCTTACAAGTATAAAGAAAGGCAGCTAATAAGTGTTTTCTAACGAGAGTATTTATTAGTTATTTTAGTACGTAGACCTAGTTTATGTTGTCAAGGCTACCGAAGTCTAGGGGATATAGTTATGTCAACAGAATCTTAGGTAAATTAGTTTATTAGTAAAGCCTTAAACACTTCATAGTATGTTCACTTCTGTCATTTAACAGAAACCTCTTTTGCCAGACACATGGCACTAGGAACCTTATATGAAGGGTTGCCTCAGTTAGTAGATATTTTTGCAGAAGCCTGCATGAGCTATCCAATAACACTAACCTTTGTTCCGCCCACGATATTTACGTGTGCAGAAGATTGTATAAGGTCTTTACTAGAATCAGCACATGACCTACATGAAATACTGGAAAGATTGAAGTATTTCGGTATCATAAATTAGCTAGAGGATATTATCACACTCTTACAGCTAACACTGTATAAACTACAAAGACTATCGTAATACTGGGGAAATGATGGAATTGGCATACATGTCATCTTCAAACGGTGAATTTTCTGGGTTCGAGTCCCAGTTTCCCTACCAGAATTAAACGGCCTCCCAAGTGGGAAAGAGATAAGCTCCTCTGCTCGGCAAGGCCAACTAATTAGTGCTACCTTGGGAGAATGCGTTTCGGTACCGAGGCAAAATTCAAGAGTGGGATTAAAGGCCCTTTTGGTGGCACTTTGGAGCTGTAGCTGAAATGGATTAGTATCTGGTTGAAACCCAGAAGATGCAGGATCGTTACCTGCCGGCTCCACCAATTTAACGCGGGTATAGTGTTTAATGGTAACACGTTAGCTTGCCAAGCTAAAGTTGACGGTTCGAGTCCGTCTATTCGCTCCAATTTTGCAGGTATGTACAAGGTGTACCGCCAGCCTTCCAAGCTGCGTAGCAGGGGTTCGAATCCCCTTATCTGCTCCAAATTTGGCTCCCTCGAAGCTGGGACGTAAGCACAAGGCTAAAGTACAGCCTATAATACCTTGTGGCCAATAAACTATGACCATTATGTTCTTACAGGAAGAACGCCCCAGCCATAGAGTAGGGGATTGATTGGGTTCGAATCCCAAAATGGTCTACTAATTATGGGGATATAGTATAGGGGTAATTATACGCGGCTGTCTACCGCATGACCCGAGTTCGATTCTCGGTATCCTCGCCAAATAACGGTTCTATGGTGTTAATTGGACAACATACCTGCCTGTCACGTAGAAGCTCCGGGTTCGATCCCCGGTAGAACCGCCAATTTACTGCTCTTATCGACTAACGGTTAGGTCGTCAGACTTTCAATCTGAAAACGCGAGTTCGATTCTCGCTAAGAGTACCAAATTCAGAGCGCAGGCAACAGGGACTCCGTTGCGGTGGTTGCCAGTATTTACGCAACGACGAGTGAGACCTCTGAATAAAAAGCAACCTGGCCCTCTCCCTTGACCGACAAGGTGATGGAGCTTCCTTTCCTGTAATAAGGTTCCAGTCCGCGACGGGTAAAAGGTTACATACAGACTTGTGTTTTGGATTTCTACTAATAGTCGCCTCTATTGAAATCGACGCTTTAAGTAGCCCAGGCGTATTTGTAACTAAGACCTGAGTTTACAGGTGCAAGGGAGATTGGGTTTGTCTTTCAACCGTACCTCCCAAGTATTTTACTAGGTTCGTACAGCAGGTTAGTACAGACGGCTGATAACCGTCAGACACAGGTTCGAGTCCTGTACCTAGTACCAATTTATAGTGTGTTAGCTCAGTAGGTAGAGCAGGCTCTTGATAAGGGTCAGGTCACTGGTTCGAATCCAGTACGCACTACCAATTTGTTTGGTTAGTTTAACAGGCAAAACACCGCCTTGGTAAGGCGGAATCGCAGGTTCGACTCCTGCACTGAACACCAAGCTCCTAAAGCATTGCTGGCGATGCAGTTGCCTTGTAAGCATCTGAACTAGGTTCGATTCCTAGTGGGAGCACCAATTTACGGAGATTGTATGTGTATCAAATGCTATAGATTGCTAAAGACCCCCGTTCCACCACCTAATAGGGTAGAGGTAAGTACTTTCTTTGGCTCTTACGAGACTGAAGAAAGTAAAAAAGCTACCGCTAATTGGATACAGGAGTCATTAATCAGAGAAGCATACAATCAGGGGGTTAAAGATAATTGCCCCGATACTTACTAATATGGAAGATTCGCATAATGGTATTGCAGCGGCTTGCTAAGCCGTGGACCGAAAGGTTCTGACAGTTCGACCCTGTCATCTTCCGCCAATTAAAGGAAGGGTGGTGAAATGGTAGCCACACTTGCTTGGAAAGCAAGAGTCCTTAACGGGGCATGAGAGTTCGAGTCTCTCCCCTTCCGCCAGTATACTTAGGTGTGTATTATGCAGTAGATTCCTGTACCGGGTTTTCCGAATTACCTAGCTACCGAATAGGGTACAATTATATCTAAAAAGCTAGGCAGGGAGTTGGTTCTATCAAATGTGTCTAATGGGTACTTAAACTGCACTCTTTACTGTGGTGCAGTAAAAAGAACTTGTCTGGTTCATCGTGTAATCTAGTTTGCTTTTGGACTTATAGATTCTCTGGGTTCGGAGCTAGAGATAGACCACAAAGACGAAAATAAGCACAACAATAAACCCAGCAATCTACAGCCACTGACAAGAGCCCAACACCAAGATAAAACTTTGTAGAGTTTAGGACTAACACGTAAACCTATTAAAGAGCCAAAACAAAAGATTTGCCCTGATATTACCGCAGAAGATATAGAATTTTGGGTAAGTAACTATTCTTGGGTTAGGGCCTAGAGGGAGTTAGGTTTATCAGATAATGGGCTAAGAAAAAGGTATAGGTCTCTCACAGGTAGAGAGCCTAAAGATATAAAAAGGAATACTGGAAGGTCAATCCGACAGCAGGCGACGGAACTTGTCTTGAAAACAAGCGAGGTTTAATAGACCCTTGTGAGTTCGACCCTCACACCTTCCGCCAATTTTACTAAGGCCCCATAGCTCAATAGGTTAGAGCAACATCCTCATAAGGTGCGGGTTCTGGGTTCAAGTCCCAGTGGGGACACCATTTTATCACTGGAGATAAACATGTCTTGGATTCTATTTTTCATTGCAGTTGGTTTTGCACTTTGGTACCGAAAGCAGTATCAAGAAGCTGAGAAGTCAGCACATTATTGGATTACTGCATCAGAGGAATGGAAAGCTAAGTTCTATGAAGTGGTAGCAGAAGTTACTAAAAACAAATAAGGGCCTTCGTGCCCTTTTTATTTCACCAAAATTTTTGTAAATTACCCAGTTTCTTGCTATAATATTTATATAAATTGATGAACAAGGAATTGCGTAATGAACAAAATCAACGAAGATACCGTCTACTTCAACACTATGCTCCCTACC
>JBOFFJ010000069.1:0-1077 GCA_051648565.1 Phocaeicola sp.
CCTCTTGGCGTAACTCATGTTGCGTTAGATCCATTACCATGGAGTACACGTAGAGCTTATCGGCAGCTCGGAAGATTATGGCCACATCTCCGGGTATAATCTTGGTGAACAATGCTCCTATGTTCTTATTGTCTTTTACAAAAACCAAGTTATCATTATTATCTAATTCAATGATCATCCAGCATTCCTTATATTACTTAGGAATTCCATTAAGGCAAAGCTATTGTGGAATTTAAATAGGTCAGTTTGTATGGTTGTTTGGGTGGTGTGTATATTAGCTATTTTTGTATTACCGATATAAACCACTTTGCAATGGGGAAGGGTTTTAATGTGCAAACAACCTTCGATTACTAACTGAGACTTCTTGTTATTTTTAGGTTTAACCGTATCAATGTGTAAAGTGGATGTAGCATCCACGTAAAAATAATAATACGGTGTTGTGGGTATCAGAGCCAGTTGTTCCATGTCGAACCTCCTGTAATAGTCAAACTATGTTCTTATGTTATTATATGTAACTACATTGCAGAATGATGCGTACGTGTACGTTACGAACCACTCGCTTCCAATGGCAATGATCCCCGCGATTAGTCAATCGACATAATGTCTCAATACTAACATAGGGGCCGTCTAATCGACTGCCGGTACCAGACCTAAGCATTCTGGGCATCAAGTGGGGAGCTTCGGCTCCCTCTTATGCCGCATGTAAAGAAATTAAAAAAAAGAATACCTCTGGGAGGGGTATTCTTTTAGCTGTATGCTACGGCTTAGCTAGATAATTCAATACCATATTTAGACGGAGTATTACATCTGTTACAAACTGTTTAGGGCCATCCATTTGCATCAGTAATGTATTCATATTGGTTATCGTCATATCCTCATCCTTAAGGAGCGTGGTTAGTGCCCACATTACCGTGCAACCAACAGCTTTTTCTCGAACTGGATCATGGAACCCATGGGTCTCCAGTAAGGCACAGTACTCCCGTGCTTTAGCAATCCGGATCTTATCCCACTTTTGGTCTACCTCGCGTAGATATGGTAGACCATATTCAAGTTCTCGGATGTGTGTGGCCAATGCTT
>JBOFFJ010000070.1:0-1154 GCA_051648565.1 Phocaeicola sp.
AAGCATGTCAGGAGAATTCTGGTTTGGCTATGCGCTAATCGGATTTTGCTATGTAGTGTTTCGCCAAGTGTTGGCTCCAAACCCACACAAGGATGAAGAGATAGGGTTCTTAATGCTAGAGTGGGCCTTGTGGCCGTTGTCTTTAGTGTATTATATCCTTAAAGCACTAACTAATTTTATTATCTTACTTTTCAAATTTATTATTGAGGTTCTCGATGCATAGTTATATTGTTACCCGTGTAGATGGTACTACCTTTTCTATTGAAGCTTCTAGCTTTCATATCAGCGGAGATGGTATTATGTTTTCCAGGCTTGTAAATGATAGTGATATGTTTTCACCTTCATACTACACCCATTGGTATAAAACAAGTGTCATTGACAATGTAGTAATAGATAATAGCATCCAGATCTAGTGATAATATCAAGGGCATTCTTCGGAGTGCCCTTTTTTATTTTCACCGGAGGTAATAAATGTCTGAGAAAAATGTGTACGTTGCAACTTATGGTTCACTACGTCGCAAGATGGGGAACCATTCTGTAAACGCTATGGCCGGAGGTGAGTTTGTCGGATTGGGTAAGACGGAACAAAACATTAATCTTTATGCTTATTGTAGTGGTTTCCCTAGCGTCTCCCTTGCTCATAGCAGCAATGAAAAACCAGTAGTAGTGGATGTATACCACACCACTCAGAGTGGATTAGAGGGGCCGTACGACCGCTTAGAAGGGTATAACGAAAAGGATCCCAAGAGAGGTTTCTATGATCGTACCTTGGTAAAAATCAATATGGATGATGGAAGAGAGTTAGATGCTTGGATTTACCATATTGATGAAGAGACTGGCCCTCTAGTAGAGAGTGGGGATTGGGCAATCCACAGAGCCGGTGAGAAGTATTACGATGGCTTGGCTACCTGAGTACGGCAATTGTAAAATGAAGTTCGACCAATTCAAACATAAGAATGGGCGAGATTATAAAGCAGCGGAGGCTCGCAAGGACAAGCGAGTGTTAAAAGTATCCACCAGCCAGTATAAAGTGCGACGAACTGGTGAGATTACTTATTGCCTATCTGTCTATTACCCAGAGGACCAAAGTAATGACAAACACCCGAGTGAAAGGAATACTGAATCGTGAAATGCCATTTGTATCAACTGATGGT
>JBOFFJ010000071.1:0-1023 GCA_051648565.1 Phocaeicola sp.
CTATCCCTCCACTACTTCCGGCTGCAAAAACTTACCAGCGAACTCCAGCGATTGGCTCATGAGTTACAAAAACCTACAATGTATAAAAATAGTTGAGACACAAGTTAATGACTAAAGATTCAGTTAAGGAACTAGATTTATCATATCTATCCCCAGATGTGCTTTCTGCGGCAAAAAACTTTGCCGATTTGAAGTATCAAATTGACCTTACCGGGCGCCGTAACCCCGCTGAAATACCGAATGATCTACATGGAAGACAGCGATACGGGGAGTATGATGGCCCTTATGGAGGAGATACTTTTTTGGAAAGCATTATCCCTTTCTTGCCATCTGACCCAGATTATGAAGATCTTGGCGTGAAATTAGTTCCAATACCTCACACTTTGGGACGAAGCTGGCATTGGTGGCCAGAAGATTGCAAAGGTGATGAAGAAAAAATCATATCTCAAATTACATCCCCCGAGTATGGCAAATATGCTTATTATTACCTCGTCAAAGAACTAGGGGTTATTTATGCAGGAGAGGGAAAAAATAGGGTTAATTTTTGTCGCCACCATAAAATAGACAGAATACCAGTAAAGGTCATACAATTTCACTACCCGCAAGCGGACACTATCGAAATATATTATGTCAATAGTCACATTGGTGCTGATGTTATTGCCGTTTTAAATGAACGGTACCTTCAAAAGGTCAGCCACATCTCCTATGCACTTCCTTTGCTAAATGCCTACGGTGTCAGGGTCAATACAGTGTGGCCAACCAAATTCCCATCAATTGACAGTATCTATGAGTATGGGCACCTAGCTAAAGTTAATTCTAAGTTCAGGAACTGTACAATCGATTTGGATAAAATCAGTGCAATTGGGAAAAAACCAGATTACTTCAAAGCAGGGTATAAATTATACGGTAGACTTATAAACGCATTTTCAAGGCATTAAGATATATTATAGTGGCCTGCATAAAGCAGGCTCCACTCATTATCCATTTTCATTCCAATCTAAGATAAGGTAGCAACCAATCTGG
>JBOFFJ010000072.1:0-1242 GCA_051648565.1 Phocaeicola sp.
AGAATTTGTCTTGAGAAAGACGATGCTTTCAAAGATAGAGATAACGCCTCGCTACGATTTCCATTGTATCAAGCGATTGAAAAACTACAAAGCCAAAAAGTAGCCATCATAAAAAAGCTTTAGAAGAGGCGGTCATTGATACTAATGACGCCTCATCTTTTGATTACGTTACACAATCAAAAGGCAAATTATATATCAATTTTAGGCTCTTAGATGCCTACTTAAGATACTATATGCACATCAAAAAACCTCACAAATTGAGCGATGTAGATTGGTGTGAAGAGGTGCAAAACCTCCACTTTATTAGAACTAAAGAAAAAGAATCCTCACAACTTTAATAATATGAACGCCTACGAGTTTATTATACAAATGAAAAACTACGCCAGTAGCTCGCTTAACCAAATAGCGGCTAGTGTGGGTATGACTAATACTCGTGTGGAGGGACTGAATAACACCTTTAGAAACACTGAGAGAGCGTCCAGCTCTTTCAGTTCCACTATGGGTACGGGCTTTAAAAGTTTGATTGGGCTGGTTGGCGCTTTAGGAATTTCGCTCGGTGTTGTGGGTTCCATAGGTGCCGTTTTTAATATGGGTGTCCAGATGGAACAAACCAATACTAAGTTTGAGGTATTGCTTGGTTCCGCCGAAAAGGCAAAAAATATGCTCGGTGAGCTGAACGCTTACGCCGACGCCACTCCTTACAGCAACGAGGGAATTATAAAAGGTTCTGAAACGATGCTCGGTTTTGGTATCGCCCACGAGAAGGTTATGGGTAATATGAAAATGCTGGGTGATGTGGCTATGGGTAATGAGGAGCGCCTTTCTTCTTTGTCTTTATCTTTTTCGCAAGTAATGGCCACGGGTCGATTGATGGGGCAAGATTTAAACCAAATGATTGGTCAAGGATTTAACCCGCTACAAGTGATATCCGAAAACACGGGTATTTCAATGGGCGTTTTAAAGAAACAAATGGAAGCTGGCGCAATCAGTGCCGAAATGGTGGAAGAGGCCTTTAGGCTTACTACCTCAGAGGGAGGAAGATATTACGAAATGACCAAAAAGATGGCCGATTCTGCGGGCGGAAAATTCTCGACCATGATAGGCACTTTTAAGAACCAAATTAGTAGAGTTGGGATGGCGTTTGCCGAATGGATTAAACCGCTCTTCGATATTGGAGCGGCAGCTGCAGAAAACATAGTTCCTTTTGCTAAGGCTATTGCTGGCGTTGTAAAATGGGTTCTA
>JBOFFJ010000073.1:0-1151 GCA_051648565.1 Phocaeicola sp.
AAGATTTTTATCCACGGATCTACACGGATAAGAGCTTCGTTACCTCTACGCTATCTGTTCAATCACTCATTCGGATCTAAACCATAACTCAAGAATTTCGTCCACGGATCTACACGGATAAGAGCTTCGTTACCTCTACGCTATCTGTTCAATCACTCATTCGGATCTAAACCATAACTCAAGAATTTCGTCCACGGATCTCTCGGATAAGAGCTTCGTTACCTCTACGCTATCTGTTCAATCACTCATTCGGATCTAACCCATAAACCCTAAACTACTAACCCAAGATTTTTATCCACGGATCTCTCGGATAAGAGCTTCGTTACCTCTACGCTATGTGTTCAATCACTCAATCGGATCTAACCCATAAACCCTAAACCAAGAGTTTTATCCACGGATCTTCACGGATAAGATGCTTCGTTACCCCTACGCTATGAGATGTTAAGGCTGCATCCACGGGTCGCTCTGCTTACCCCTGGTTACCCACATGTTACCCTTTCAGGGTGAAGAGCTATCGCATCGCTAGCAAAATGCAAATTATTCACGCAGATCTCGCAGATTACGCAGATTTTTTGCCTAACCGTCTACCCTCTAACCCACTAAACCCCTAACCTAACTAACCAGCTGCAACAGCAACTAGTTAGTCCATAAGCACTGCGGAGCAGGAAAGAAAATGATAAGTATTGTTAAATATTGGGGCTTCGGCGCAATTTGGCGCAGTTTGGCGCAATTTGGCGCAATTTGGCGCAGGGCACCTTTGTGAGTGGTCTACATTTGTGCTATACCGAGAGGGCAATGTCGCTCTCTCATAAAACCAATAAATTATGGCATTAAAATATTTCAGGGTAGAGAGAGTTAATCAAACTTATCGTGGGGGAATTAATAAAAAGGCATCCTTAGGTAGGATTAGTGGATATACTGAGTTTGCTGCATTTATTCAGAATATTGTAACGGCTAGTACAGTGCATCCGAGGCCTGATGTTAGCTCGTGCTCAAAGCTTTGTTCAAGCAGAGCAGACTGGCAGACTGGAGGAGTGATACTGCTCTATGATCAATAGAGAGCGTATCCTATTTAGGGCTTACCTACTCTTGGGGATAAGAATATAAAAGTGAATCTTATTCTTTTGAGCGTATCAAGTGATTAACCCCCT
>JBOFFJ010000074.1:0-1389 GCA_051648565.1 Phocaeicola sp.
CGTAAATCCATACAAGAAGACGGTGCTGTCATTCGGACTGAAAACAGCTATGGTGTTTCATTGAAGTCGAACCCCAATAACCAAATTGCTGAGAAAGCACAAACAACAATCAAAGCTTATTTAGGCGAGTTACTATTAACCCCTAAATCTAAAGCACAGTTAAGCAAAGCTATTACAGAGAAAGACCCAGAAGATGACCTTCTAGCTGTAGCACTCAAGAAGAGGGCTAACCGCAAAGATTAAAAGGAGATACACAGATGATCAAGGAAGATTATTATTACACCTACATTTCATTGATACGACACCCAAACAAGGGAACGCTCGTATATGGTGGTTTACACAAATCAACTCACAAAGACCCTAACGATGATCCTTACAAAGGCTCAGGTAAATACATCCTCAACTTTATTAAGAAGTATGGAAAAGATTTAGTTAGTATGCGGTGGGTAGGTTGCCACGGTTCACAGGATGAAATGTTACAGGCTGAAATTAAACTAATAGCACAGCTTAAAAAAGACTATGGTAAGGCTTGCGTTAACCTAAACGCAGGAGGCCAAATCTACACGCCACCGATTGATAAAGAAGAGTTAGCTAACAAGATTAGTAAAACCCTTATCAAATATAAACAAAACCTTACACAAGAAGAAAAGAACCGATTAGGGGCTAAACTTAGCCTTTCTTTGCGTTCTAAGCCTCATTGGAACCACTACAAGGCACTTTACTACCTCTGGGCAAGCGAAGGTATGCCGAAAGCAGGAAGGTTCCGTAGAATCGCTGTGAGAGCGTCCTACCCCTATGTTGACTATACACAAATGGTAAGACACTTCATTAAGAAAGCTGGTGTTAACTATAAACCAACTCCTTACGATTTTAGGACAGGCAACAAATCAAGAAGGGGCTCTCATTGGGTTCACTTCGAAGCACTTTATGAAATTTGGGTTAAGAACAACAAACCCAAGTATCCCACATTCACGAACATTGCCGTAAGCCTAGGATTCCCCAAAGCACATTACATAACGATGTTAAACAAATTTATTAAGGGGGTAGATAATGAATACTCCCTACATTTGGAAGTATTGGAACCTATCAGGAATTGATTTAGAACAATACGACTACCGCACACACTCACCCGATTTAGAAGACGCCCACGGATTTAGTATTCAGGGCGATTACTTCCAAGGCGTAGAAGCCGCTTACCAATATGCCTACGATGTATTGACAGGGATTATCCCCGCTGCTTCTAACCTTATCGGTGCTTGCGAACGATTCATTCACGACTTGAACAGAGAAGACCTCTCATTTGATGAAGATGAAGCAGAGCTAGTAATCTTGATCGCTAACAGCCTATGCCACCCAAAAGGTGAACTTGCTGGAACGCCTTACTATTTA
>JBOFFJ010000075.1:0-1952 GCA_051648565.1 Phocaeicola sp.
GCCAATGCAGCCGTAAACCGTTGGTTCCTGATGGAGTTGGCAAAATGCGAAAGTGAGTTTCACATTCTTACGGATCGCTATGTAGGTAGTAACGTAACCCCGCTAGACTTCAATAATTGTCACAGAGAGTGTACTTATCGTTTGTTCAATATTCGCCCGCTAGCCCTTTTAAATGACATTAAAAAAAGCCCCAAAGGAATACCAGTTTTAACCGCTTTAAACGCCAATTAAACATGAATACAAACCAAATAATTCAAAGACTCGAAGACCTGCACGCCGTGTTGTTGTATTGCAGCGTTAATCAGAGCGTAGGAAAGAAAGCTAGTTTTTCCCGAGGTGAAAGAATCTGCATCAATCAAGAGCGAGGTTCGCTATTGAGCCAGTTAAATGCTGAGAACTTTCCCAACGATGTTCGCAACTATAAATGCCCCGCCTTCCTAGAAGCAAAAGTGAAATTCACACTAAAAAAAATAATCGATAACCACATAAATCAATTGTAATGAATACACAAGAATTATCAACAGCTGAACTGGAAGCGTTATTAGCCAACCGAAAAAAAGCCGAAAGAGCCAAAGCCGAAAAAGAAAAAGCAGCCTACGAGCAAGGACGTGACCAAATGATTACCAAAGTAATTACCACGGCTAAAGCCCTGTTTAGAGAACTAGGAGAGTTTAAGCAGTTTTGCCACATCGAAATGGACAACCAAGCCGTGAAGCTTTCAGAATACGGGAAGCTAAGAAGCAATTCCAAAGGCGGTTTTTCGGTGACCGATAGCGAGGATACTATGAGGGTAACCCGTAGACGTGATACTGAACCAGTTTGGGATGAACGTAGCACCAAAGCCGTAGAACTGATAAAAGATTTCTTAGGCGATGCGATTAAAAAACGTGACACCAAAATGTACGAAATCCTAATGAGCTTCTTAGAGCGAAACGCTGCGGGCGAACTGGAATACGGTCGAGTAATGGATTTATACAAGCACGAGGATAAGTTTGACGACCCACGTTGGAAAGAAGGCCTTAAACTAATAAAAGAGTCCTTTTCAAACCACCTCAAAGGTTACGGCTATGAGTTCAAGGTTAAAGGCGAAGACGGTAAATGGCAGAACCTGTACTTAAACTTCTCAAGTCTGTAAGCTATGAGCAGCCCAACGATAATCATTTTAGCACTGCTGTTATTTATAGCAGTGCTCAACGGAAAAGACATAGCGAATTACTTTGAATGGCTTCGCTTCAAAATCAGGACTTACTTTAAACAAATGCAAAATAATGAGCGTTACAATACAACCCAAAACAGATCACGAGAGTTATTTAGTGAACAACAAAGAAGTTTACAAAGACAGCAATGGCAACTGGATAGCACGCCAAGAGCTAACAACCCAAGAAAACAACGCGTTTTCTAATTACAGAAAAGCAGTAATAGAAAACAAGGCATTCAAAACACATACCAAAGCTACATATTGCCCAAAAAGATAGGTTAGTTAGTTTGGTTATCCCGAGTTAAAAAGTGGACGACTTTATGTCTGCGGGTTCGAGTCCCGCCTCGGGAGCAAAAAGCCCCCTAACCCCCGAAGGGGGAATTATTAATCAAAAGCAAAACAATGAAAACAACTAAAAAACAAACAGTACCAACTCCCCCTTTGGGGGCTGGGGGGCTTTACGACCCCGAGGGACCAATAACACCCTTTCAAAAAAACAGAATTATGCAGAATTGCAATTACAACTTAGACATAAAAAACGAGTGGGTACAATGGGTTACTGGAGACAACAATAAAACAAGTCTTAGAAACATCACACAAGCCCAAGCCGTTAGGATAATCAAACAGCAAACTGGTAGCCCCCTAACCCCCGAAGGGGGAACTACCAGCGATGAAAACGCCCCCTTTGGGGGTTGGGGGGCTTTCGATGAAGAAAATGGACAACACCGCTATATCCTTTCAATTCTCAGACAGG
>JBOFFJ010000076.1:0-1177 GCA_051648565.1 Phocaeicola sp.
TTTAAAACGCAGCTCTGCGGGTTGGTTAGGATCCTGAGCAATATCCATCATTATTTCTTCCATAGATAATCCGTCTTCACTTCGAGAGGACACACGATCAAGCATTAATTGTGTCATCTTATTACGGGAACCTTTAGGACGGCCTTTGCCTAAAGTGTTGCCCGAAAGAAATTGGCCATTAATGGCATCCTTCATTATTACATTATCGTTCATTCACGATTCTCCTTACACAGAGGCTAAGTGCCCCTTCTTTTTTACGCTGAAAGGAAGAACCATTTCATCCTCTCATTCTATTAACGCTGAGAGAAAGGAGTGATTACATATTAATAGATTAGGGATAGCGGATGCGCTATGATGAAAAGGAACAACCGAAGGTTCGCTGAAGAAAGAAGATTGATGCGATATCATACTCTTCTTCATTTCTTCCTTTTACAGCGGAGGTAGGAAGGGGGAGGGAGTCAGAGGGTCTAAGGAAACTTGCTTATGAAATAAGGTAACTATACCTTAAGTTAGCTGTAAAAATGAGTAAAAACTTACAGAAATAGCCAACTATTTTTAATTTATTTTATGTAAGCAATTACGCTGATGAAAAGAGTACATGCGGTATGATAAAAAGAAAGGGTACATGCGGAAAGACGAAGCCTTAATCATGCGGGGTATGCCTCATTTCTACAAACCTACGAGAGGGTACGGGAGGCTAGCCGTGTCTCTGTTATTCGTATAAGGGGGAGAGGGGTCAATGCTCCTACGCTGCAAACTGGGGATATCATACCATATAATATGTATGCGTCAAGCTCTATCATAACCCATTGATATACTTATGATATGTCATGCGTGAGTGCATAGTGATTCATACATAGTGAGTAGTCATGCGAATTGTTATGCGGGATGTCTTATTATGTTTCAGGCCCGTTATAGTGCATGGCGGCCTTTAGGGTTATCATATTCCATGCCATCACTGTTATTAACACCCGACCTTATCTATTAACATGCGTTAACTGTCCCTGGTAGTATTGTTATGGGCTTGTATACCCTAACCCCACAACCTAATAACATATCCTTAACATAATGGTGGGGTGTTAATTTAATGTTATACATTCTTTAATCTTTCCTTCTTTTCAGCGTCTAGGTGTTATTGTGGGGTAAAACATTTGCACGGCCTATGATTGAGAGACTC
>JBOFFJ010000077.1:0-4283 GCA_051648565.1 Phocaeicola sp.
CCATTCTCAAGGACCTGCGACATATACAGATCAAATTCTTCCTTGGTCATGTCATTAATTTCTTCGTTGTGAATCTTTGTCGTTTTGTGCCAGTAACGCTTCAGGAATGAGTTACGAACAATCAAGGCTTCCTTGAAGAAGTCATGAAGTGTAATGTATCCTGTATTGTCACGTAGCAGAATTTGATTAACTAACTTAGTGGCAGCCCGTGCCGCATTGGCATCTCGTGAATGCATCGGACTGAAACGGACAGCATCTTCGCCCATTGTGAACACACTAGATAGTTCTTGTAGAACTCCATTTACTGCGTCACGCACAGTGGAGTCTACCCATTTAGAAGAACCTATAGTTATAGGCTCAGGGAGACGAGAGTAGTAATACTCCCATGATTCCCGTGCTTTAACACCTACCTCACCTTGCTGATAGCCGATGGCGTGGTGGTGATAGCGACGCACTTGCTCTTGCAGTTGCTGTAGCTTAGCGTCGTTTAATTTTACATCACCTTGACAAGACATTATTACTCCTTAGTAATTAGCGTTGAAGTTGCCATTCCACATATCGGCATAAGCAGATGAATAGCCTGCTCCGCCTTCGCCTTCGGAAATCCCTCGGCCCTTGACAGACAAGCATGAGTATCTTGCAGCATCCATAGTATCGTCGAACGTTTTAACAATTCTACCATCCTTACGATGATATCTGCGCATCTCTTCGAAGAACCTGCCACAAGTTTTGAATACCTTCAGTCGCCCAGTCTTCATACGAGTTAGCATTTCAACTATCCCTGGCTCGACTAAATTGTGTTTCTTTCCATCCCAATCAATTGGGTTGAAGAAGGTTTCCATCATCACGTTTACACCTGCTTCCTGATAATACTGCCTTACACTCCTTCCAGAGCCCCTTTCAGTGTTATCGGCGTCATGTGGAAGTATGACTGGAATCCAGTTACCACGAGTATTTATAGCGGTTGCGTGTAGCGACGGAACCCCTGCCTTTGCGTGGTAAGCATCATAAATATAGATTGTATCGGAGGTTGCATCGTATGCACTCCAAACAGCTGCAGTATCGTGGGCTATACCAATATCGATACCACATATACGTCTCCAATGAGACGGAATCTCAAACGGATCAATTGCAATGTCAGATTCACCAACATCATATATCAAACCTTCACCCATCATCGGTATACCTCTCGAACGCATCTCATGTTGCCATTCTGGAATACTTGCAAGTAGCTCTTTCTTAACCTCATCCGTGAGATGGGGAGCGTCATCCCAAGTGGCATTCTGGAAATACAACATACCCTTATCATTTTTCATGAACAAGTCAACTAACTTGGTCAAGCCATTTTCGGGAGTTGCTGTGATTGTTACGATACCACCAGTAGTGGCAGTTCGTGTTACACATTGCGAAAAGATTTCTGTGCTCTTAAAAGGATCTTCCTCATCAAGCCAGATGTAATCTACAGTCGCACCCATGAGTACGTGTTCGCCCTGTTGTGTTGATCGGAATTCAACTAAACTCCATCCATCGTGAACCCCATTGGGTCCATGGTGTTTGATCTTAGCAGTCAGCACTCGGTCACCATCTCGCTCCAACATTTCGAGGTCGATAAATTTACGAGGAATAGCTCCTGTGCCTATAGCTGCTTTATCCTTAGCGGTAATGGTGCCGAACAATTCTTTTTGAAGAACCTTTCTTGTTGAGTCACCTGTAATACCTACACACCATAATAGGAGTGGCTTGTTGAATTTATGTCCAACCCACCAATCTGGGTACAACCCAGTTAAGTGCCAAGCTACTTCTGCTGCTTCACTAAATGATTTTCCAACCCGGTTGGCCGCACATAGGAAGCGTCGTTTATACTCAGCGCTCGATGCATAAAACTTCATCTGAAAGTCGTATGGTCGGAAGAATTCAAGTTTGTTATACTTTTTATACTCTTCCCGTTTCTCCAGTAAGTCCAGTAGTTCAGCTTTATACTCGTCTGGGATTCGGGAGAAATCAATATTCTCTAGGTCCATTAATATCTCCAAAATTTTTTAAAAAAGTGGGGTGCTACCGTAAAACACCCCCGTCGTTACCTCACCTGAAAGTGAGTACTTTGGTTTTTGTCCTACCTTCTACAGATTCGGAAGAACCGAATACTTTCGAAAAAGGAAGGCTTGCCGGCTCGATTACACCATCAACCTTAAACGGTTTTTGTTCTCTTAAACAATCATTGCATTGCTGCAATTAAAACTCCTCCACCTCTATAGGCTTAGCGAGTCCAAGAAGTTGCTCAATACGGGCATCCATTTCGGCAGGGCTGATACCAGTCTCGTCGTCCAATGTCACTTCAACAGAAGCGGATTTCGGATGTACGATATCTAATATTTTTGCAGCTGCTTTCAATCGAAGCTCGGCTGGTTGGTTTGGATCATACGCGATATCCATGACGACATCCTCTAGGGAGAGGTTATCTTCCTGTCTAGCGGCTACCCGATCGAGCAAAGCTTGTGTCAATTTATTACGGGAGCCTTTTACGCGACCTTTGCCGCTCGTATTTCCCGGTAGGAATTGACCTGTAACTTGGTTGCGTTCCATTCTTTTATTCCCATACACACATGTGGGAGGGAACATGAATTCTATTGGATACCCACCACCATCCCTTATCTACGTGCCTTAGCACCTATAGTCCAATAGAAACGCTACATCTAATACTATGCACATAATTGGAAAAGCATTACAAAGAGATACACGGAAGGATAAAGAAGGTACACGGAAGAAGGGGAAGTTTACTTTAGAAGGGACACTGTAGAAGGGTAGAAGATAATTAATCATTATCCTCTTAATCATCTTATTCACAGTGTAGGAAGAAGATGAAGAATCAAGTTTGGATGTGTCTCGTATTTACGAGTGTATACTATACATTATGGCAAAAAAATCGAAAACCTTACACTTTACGCTGAAGATAAATAAAATAACTTGATGGGAGGTCATACACTGTAGATGCTTCATGCCAGGTCATATCTACGCTGCTTGATGCGGGGTCATACCCGTGTGGGCTATTTAGACGGGGTATACCTCATTATTGAAATCCTAGGCGAGGGTATGTGTGGCTGGCGGGCTTTCCCAAATCTTAAAAAGGGGGAAGGGCCTCTTTACAAACCCTTTACAAACCCCCTCATTTTCCCCCACATACCAGTTACCCTTGCTACCATTCCGCTGACAATCATTAACATTGTTATAATTCCGTGTGAGTTGTTACGTGTGTGTATATACCGTGTGGGTAATACTATGATGCTAGGTTATAGTGTGGTATGCCGTGTGATATAAATGTATGAGATGTTATGGAATGTAAAGGCATCCCTCGTTAGATGTTAATCCCGTTAGATTATATTGTTGCGTTGGGTGATGAGGGTCCGCTAGATTATTTAACATCTTTGCATCAACCTTATCCCATTGCCTAACAACTACATATTCCCTACCTCATATTGTTACCCCATATTAACAAGGACATTACATAGTTAATAGTATGTAGAGACTTTGGGTTATGTTTGTATCCCTTCTTTTTCTTCCGTGTTAAGGGGATTGTGTTATGGAATTGTTAAGGAATATTGGTGCGCGTGTGTCTAAGCATGGCCTTAGTTGTTAATATGCCGCGCACAAACCAGAGTTGTAACAGTGGGGTAACAGAAGGATGAAGGAGTATTAACAATGAATAGTTATGCACTGTTTATGCAATGCCGTTACCATATCTAATGGAAGAATGAAAGAGGATGGAAAGGTTTATTTTAGTTTTGCTTGATACTATCTAATATTAGAGAGTTTGAATATAAATTGTAGTGTGTCTAAATCGCTCTCTAACGATTCCATTTCTTTTGGCACGCCGTCACAAGGGCATATATAGGGCATGATGCGAGAGACCCCATACAGGCGTTATTTAACTACTCATTAACAATTGATTTAGATCAAGAAATGATAAAGTAGATTTGACAAGGGTTGATAATTACTATCTATAAATAACAGGTGAAACTAAATAGATTTGACAACGTTTAAAGTTATATGTTATCCGCGTACGCCCGTTTCCTTTACTAATAGAGGCAGAATTGAGGGCATGAAAATAAATGAAATAAAGTATTCCCTTTTCCTGAGAGTTTGCTATTATCTCTCTCGCTGACAGGGCAGACCGGCAACGGTTAGCCAAGGGGATAAACTCCCCACTGTCAGAAGTGCAAAACAATCTAGTTGATTTCCCTGATTACTTCTGTATGATGGCGTTATCTAGTCCAAAGCCTTTAGGG
>JBOFFJ010000078.1:0-1253 GCA_051648565.1 Phocaeicola sp.
TGTATATGATATGCCTGCCTTGTTAACAGTACACCTATCCTTTGTCACTCTGCATCACACATAGTCATATCTATCTACCTGGTACACATACCTGTAACACCTGGCCCCACACTATGTAAGGGTATTGTATGAGTTGTTAGTTACTTGTTATCTTTGTTATTCTTTCAGCGTATAGGTGTATTGTATGAGTAAAACATTTGCACGGCTTATGATTGAGGGCCTCAATAGGGTATGGCCGTGCCTCTAAAGAGGTATTGAATAAGCCTGGTTGTTGTGTTATTCGCGTGTCATAGGTAATAAAGAAGGGATAAAAGATTCGTACTTAATTGATAAAGGGGGTTGCATTCCTTCATCCATCCTGTATAGTTAACCGCATCAACAGGGCACACCGCCAGGTTGATTGGAAAGGGGATTACATTTCCTTTCTTGTTCTTTAAAAACTTGCTTGCTTTATCCTTATGATTGTGGATAATAGCTCTATCTTCTCCGATAATATGAAGCCTTGGGACTTGATTGCCCATTGAAAGGTGATGGATTAGGAAAGAATAAAAGAGCTTGACGACTTAATCAGAATGTGGATAATAGGCAGCAAGTTTTAGAAATCTTATCTTACTTTTAGAGGTTGTTAGTATGAGCGATAAGCAGTTATCAGATATGCTTGCAAACATGGCCAAACAGTGTTATGCTCTGGTCTACGGTTTGGGAATCGGTGCTCTGTTCCTTGGTGCAGTCGGTTTTGTAACAATCCGTTGTGTTGCTTTGTACTACGGCTTTTAAAAGAAATAAATAATAACCCTTGCCCCTTGGGTAAAATGGGGTTAGTATGAAAATCCAAATCCTAAGAAGGAATACCAAATGAGTGTTAAAATTAGTCTTGCCAATGTAATCCGTGATGCCGCTGGTATCTCTGCCCTCGCCGTCTCTATCCAGAAAATGGGTAAGAAACTGGATAAAGATATCCAGATTGCGCTGGCCTCTGCTGCTATCCATGCTCACGAACATGGCCAAGTAACGCCGCTGAATGACGTGCTCGACAAGCTCCCGTCAGGTGCCCGTGGCAATGCTGCCCGCGCTTATGTAGAGGCTTTCGCCCCTGTTCGCTGGCACAAAAAGAACAAGGCTTTTACTTGTGATGCCGACAAGATGAAAGCCGACATTCTGGCCGAGGATGCCAGCGAGGAAACCAAGGCTTTTCTGGTTGACCTGCTGGAAACCGAGTGGCTGGGGTTCAAGCCCGAGGGTGATTTCAAGCC
>JBOFFJ010000079.1:0-36984 GCA_051648565.1 Phocaeicola sp.
CTGTAACTCAGTTGTCTTTCGACTTCGGAGGTTCGAATCCTTCTTCGCCCACAAACAAAGATGCGAAAGTAGCTCAGTTGATAGAGCATTAGCCTTCCAAGCTGAGGGTCGCGGGTTTGAGCCCCGTCTTTCGCTCTCAAGAAAATAAGCTAGCCTTTTTGGTTAGCTTATTTTTTTTTGTAGTTACTGCTCCCTCCTATTGGGTAAATTAAAAAAAGCGAGAAGCATTCATTTGCCTCTCACTCTTTAATCTCTACAAAGTCTATTTACTATGTGTAAAATTAGTGGTGGAAGGATTACTAATTACCCAGCTCCCTTCTTTGCATCCCTCCTCTCGATAAAGTATTCCTAACTTTTTTCAGTTGAGCTAAATCGTTCTCTATCGTCCTATCTGACACAGATATCATTTTCCTATCTGCACAATGAAGAAATGGTTAAATAAAAAGTTATATCCTATTTATCAAAACCAAAATAATAGTCTGTTTGATGAATCATTTTCAGACATAACCACCAAAAGTAGATTCCATTATTTTCTAGTTCGCGCATAGAGCTTAGCCCATGTAATGCCTGATTTCTAAATCCCTCACTCTCAATTAAAAACATTTTCAAATCTGCCCACAAATCAGGATCAGTTACGGGTTTAATTTTATCTAATACTCCACCCAACATATTCTCATGCTGTATCTTCTTATCAAGCTGCGTTGTAATTATCCTATGCTGCTCAGCAATATACCTAAAACTATTTTCTATCTGCGGTAATAGAATATGTGTAGCTAAAGAATAGTCGCCCATAAATCCAGCCCATAAGCCTTGTACATATAAAGCAACTCTATCTTTTGGTATAAATCTACTTTTATTTATTCTAAGAAACCTGTCAATCACCTTTGGCTCTGTATTGCATTCTCCTGCAGAATTGAATATCCACACCAATACAGAGAGATATTCAATCATCATAAGATGAGCAAAACGACTCATTGCATCATCAATCGCATTATCTCCATCTTTGATACTTATAGTAGCCCCTTTAGCATTTTTCCAAATATTTGTACTGAAGTTTTCATATAAGATTGAAGCGTTTTGTTTGAGCATTTCACGTTGCTGAGTTATCCCTTCTTTAGGAAATATTGGGAAATTAATTATTGCGCTAAAGGCTGCTATAGGAGAATCAATATTGAATACATTAATCATCTTTTCGTATATATCCCATCTGTTTATTTTTATAGGAATGGTAAAATGTGACATCATTTCAGCTGAATGATTTTGCTCCTTTAGCATCTTTTGGGATATTCGTTCTTTTTCTACTTCAAGATCTGGCAATGATGAAATTTCTTTAAGAGCCAAGCTATATTTTCGTAATACTGTTGGATAGAAAGTGTTTTCTTCAGCTGATGACAAGATGTTATCAGCATCACTTTCTAACAAGAAACTTTTCTGTTTCTTTCTCTCTACTAAAGATATCACACCAAGTATTTCAAGTATTTCCACAGAGGTAATCGCATTATCAAAGTCTAAATTAGCTTTGGCTACACTTAAAGTATTTTTAATATCTTCCTCAAACACTGAACATAGTTTATCCTGGCTCACAATGGAAATTACAATCAAAATAAGCGTTTTAAATTGATTAGGGTATTTTACTTTGTTAAGGACATATTCCGCATCATCGCATATCTCATCCATATATCTTGAATACAGACCTCTTTTCTGTTTAACAAGCGTAAATGCACGGATAGCTAAGCTCCAATCATGACTCTCTTTATAGGCTATTATATAATATCGATATGCTAATAGACTATTATTAGCCACATCCTTTTTAGCACACAACAACATATCGCACCATCTTGCAATTATTTCATCATCATTTGTTAATGAAATAATCTCTACACAGCACAGTTCCTCGATATTAGCTTTTATATGGTAGAATGGGGTGTCTACATCAATCCTACAACAAACAAGCTCATAAATGACTTTTATAGCAAGTTCGTCCGGAAACTCCTTCTGGAGTTTCATTAAGTTCAATTTTCTGTTTATTTTGTTATCTTGCTTTTCGATGTACATTTCCTTATAAATATTACCTATGCTGTGATAGCATTGTGATTTATTTTCATTCTCTCGGATATATTTCTCTACACGCTGCTTATTATTGATTATCATTCGTCTCAAATTTCCTACGCCCAGCCTCTATCTCCTTAACAAGCTCTTCTTCTGTCGGCAGGTAGGGCATAAATTTGGTGGCAAATAAGTTCTCGCTATCTTTCAAAATCGAGTATTTTACGACCGTTTCGTTTCTGTCGGCACACAGAATAATGCCGATTGTCGGGTTATCCCCTTCGGGCTTTTTCAAATCGTCAAACATACGGCGATACATATCCATTTGCCCGATGTCCTGATGTTTTAGTTGCCCAGCTTTCAAATCAATCAGCAAAAAACATTTCAAAATATAGTTGTAAAAAACAAGGTCGATATAAAAATGCTCTGTCTCTGTACTGATACGATACTGGCGTGCAAAGAACGTAAAGCCTTTACCGAGTTCGAGCAAGAAGTGTTGCAGCTTATCTATTAATGCACCCTCGATCTCCTTTTCGGTAACTGATATAGGTTGCGGTATATCCAAAAACTCAAATACATAAGGATCTTTGATAAAATCTGAAACCTGCAAAATGTCGGTATATTTTGCAGGTAGTGTTTCGCTTTTATCTTTTGACGATAAAAGCCGCTGGTAATAAAACATGTTGATATTGCGTTCTAGTTGGCGGACACTCCACGACTGTTCAGTGGCTTCTTTTAGGTAGAAGTTACGTGCATTCCCATCATTAACTCTCATTATCAATCTATTGTGGCTCCATGTTAATTTGCTACACACTGTGTAGCAAATCTCTGAGTCGGGATAAGTAAGGTAGAATTGTCTAAAATTCCGCAGGTTGGCATACGAGAACCCTTTGCCGAATTCTTCGGTCAGAGCAATAGACAACTCTTTTAAAACTGCCTCGCCGTAAGCTGCCTTCTCTTTTCCCTGCTGCTCCTGATTGACGATTCGTTCCCCAACCTTCCAATACGCCTCTACCATTGCAGAATTTATCGCTGCGTAAGCTTTCTGGCGAGCTTGCGCCAATATGGATTTAATTTCTTGTATATAGGTTAATTTCATCATGACGAAACCTTGTTTAATCTTTATTTACTCGATCTGCCTATTCACTTCTCAATCTGAAAGCAAACGGGCTGGCAATAAACGGTTAGTAGCTTATAACGCCTCGTCCTTGAAAGCTCGCCGAACCATAATCTGAAAGTTTATATTTACCTACACCGATTGGCATATTAATATCTTTAAAGTGGATATTCAGCAGCAAGCTTGCGTTAGATTTTATCAGCCTACTACTTTTATTTTGAGGTATGACAAATATATTGTCTTTTTTTTATTCTTTTAGAAAACAAGATACTTTTAACACTACAACTCGCTCCAAATCGTTATTTTGCTATTTGCTTTTACAAATACTATGAATAACATCTTACCCACCCTATTTATTCTATGGTTCATTTGATTCATGCGTAGCTTTTATCGGATGAGCTAAAAAGAACATGTACCCATCCCGCACACACACCAAAAACCACAAGGTCATCTCCCCAAATCCCCCCAATTTCAATTCACCATTTTTTAGTTTCATTCGCCATAAACTACTATCAATCAACAAGAAGGGCTGAAATCAAACAATCTACACAAGAGCCATAAGCCACATCCTACAGCTGCAACGGAAACCACAACTCCATAGAGCTTAATCCAGCAACCTGCAAAAAAGCCCCATTCCATCGAAGCGAGTCAATCCATACGTACCAACAGCTTAACCGAGCCACCTAGGTGGCACACCCGGACCACCTAGGTGGCTCGGTTAACACACTTATACATACCAACTTAAACAACAGGTCGTTTCTAAAAAAGTACTAAGAAGAGAAGAATAAAGAGAGGAGAGAAAAAGTAAAAAGAGTTACAATCTGAGGCGGTGAAGGATGGTGAAGGATAGGTGAAGCATAGAGACCCCTATCCTTCACCATAACTCACTCTCTATCAGCGAGTGTGAAGGATTGAAGGATAAAAACAACTTCATTTAGTAGTAGAGGGGGGGGGAATAGAGAGAAAACTCCTACTCCCAGAGACTCAAGAAATCTTTCTCACCCCAATAGAGGTGCATGTAACTAGCCAATACATTCTTGTAGCGGTAGAAAGAGGTCTTTACCTCTTGCCCCTTGTGGTTGTAGAGATGGCCCATAGAGAGCATTACATCGCTACTATCGGCCACGGAGGAGTAACGACACTCGTGTCCACGCCAACTCTTCTCCCGATAGATTAACTCGCGGTAGCCCACAAAGGGCTTAGGCTGAGCCAGTGTTATATCGAGCGGCAGAATGGCACTCATGGCATAGCTACTACCCTCTTCGCGCAACTTGAGTGTACGAGCCAGTAAAAACATACCCCCGCCTTCGGCTAGAATCTTACCCCCGCCTTCGGCAAAGGCCTTTAACTCCTTAAGCACCCTTTTGCGTCGTTGCAACTGGCGGGCAAAAAGTTCGGGGAAACCACCAGGCAACCAAATGATATCGGCTTCGGGCAGCTCATTGGCATAGATGGGGCTAAAAAAGGTAATTTGGGCTATTTTGCTCAATTGAGCCAGGTTTTCGCGGTATATAAAAGAGAAGGCTGGATCGCGCGCTACAGCTATGCGCAAGGTTTTGCGCTGTGGACGCATGCTCTCTACATCCACCTCCGAAGTGTAAGGCAGGGTGTAGGCACAAGGGAAATTGCGTTGCGAGAGATTGAGCAGTTTATCTATCTCTATCCATTTTTCGGCTTGATTGGCCAGCTCCTCTATCCCATCGTCTACTCGCTTGCGTTCACTCTGCGTCAAAGCTACATAGCGGCTAGGAAGTAGACCACTCTCCAAAACGGGCAGATAGCCCAATGCTTCAACGCCTGCATCGCTACACGCCTCTTTTAAGCAGTCGTATTGAGCAGTCGAAGAGACCTGGGTAAAAATAACACCTATCATCTTCACGCCTATATGAAACTGCTTGTATCCATACAGAAGAGGGGCCACTGAGTAACCCATGCCGCGTGCATTGACTACCAATATAACAGGCAGTTGCAACAATTTGGCCACCTCGGCACTACTCCCCTCGGTACGGTTGTAGCCATCAAGCAAGGCAGTAGCTCCTTCGGTTACACACACATCGGCACCTTCGCCATAGCGGTTGTAAAGCGTTTGCAAATGGGTGGGACTACCCATCCAAGCATCGACATGCACTGCATCGCGTACAGCAGCCAGTCCGTGCCAGTGGGCATCAACATAGTCGGCACCACACTTATAGGGCTGCACACGCAACCCTCGTCGCTGCAAGAGCCGAAGCAAAGCTAAGGTAACCCATGTTTTACCACTTCCTGGTGCGGCAGATCCAATAAGAAATTGAGGCTTCATTCCATTTTTTTCGTTAAACGTATGGCAAAGATAAAATAAATTCCTTTATCTTTGCCTGCGATGAAGTTACTAATAAGAAATACAATGGTTATCTTGCTGACTCTGCTGGTAGTATACGGTGGAGCAGGAGTTAATTTGTTTACTTTCTGCTGTAACGACTGCCGTAGCGAAGGGCTAACAGTTATCTTAAATGAGAGTTGTTACGATGTACACGAACACCATCACGCGATAGCCTTGGAGCAACAAGGTGGTAGTAGCTGTGTACAAAGTTGCTGTGCCTCGCATAGCGACCAACCCCTTGCCGATGGCGAGGAGGAGAGTTGCGACATCAACCGCATCAATACCCAATGGGAGAGAGCCTACACACTCGATTTTGATTTAAGCCCTATCGTCTTAACACTTCCACCCTATCTGGTGGCTCAATTCAGCGGGTTAGAAGAGCCCAAAGTAGAGAGACTATGCACCACACACTGTGACCACGGCCCCCCTGTGCAGACACCGCGCAGCTACCTGTCACTCCTTACCACCCTACTTATTTAGCTAAAAGAGTTGCCGTTTTAAGATGCTAGTCACTAGTGTCTAAATTATTGTACCCTGTTGGTTCGATGGTTACTGCTTCTATATAGAAGTGTAGCAACCCATCCTGGGTACCATCCGTCTACTCTATAGGCTCTATCACTCCCCCCGAGGAGCGGCTACATAGAGCCATATTACCTAAATAATGTATCAATAAAATGAACAAAAAAATATTTTTCCTAGTTACCCTGCTACTCGTAAGCATGGGCATAGAAGCTGCAACCATCAAAGGACGTGTAACTGACCCATTAAACGAACCCGTAGTGGGAGCCAATGTATATTGGCAAGGTACCCAATTAGGTACTACTACCGACCTAGATGGTAACTTTGAACTAGAGCGAAACAAAAAACACACAGAGCTAGTAATCAGCTTTATTGGTTATACCACAGCGGTAATTAACGTAACCAAAGAGCAACAACCACTAGCTATTGTATTACAAAACGATGTACTACTCGATGAGGTAGTAGTAAGCGAACGCCGTGCTCCTACCGTAACCTCGCGCACCAGCGTACTCCAAAGCCAGTCTATCACCTTCGACGAACTTTGCAGAGCTGCTTGCTGTAACCTAGCCGAAAGTTTTGAAACCAATCCATCGGTCGATGTATCCTACTCGGATGCAGCTACAGGTGCTCGCCAAATCAAGCTATTGGGGCTATCGGGCACCTACGTACAGATGCTTACCGAAAATTACCCCAACTTCCGGGGAGCTGCTTCGCTCTACGGATTGGACTACATACCGGGAGCGTGGATGGAGAGCATTCAGGTATCAAAAGGAACCTCTTCGGTAAAGAATGGCTACGAAGCACTAGCGGGGCAGATCAATGTAGAATTTAAGAAACCCGCTACTGCCGATCCGCTATCGGTCAACCTATTTGCGAGTGATACCCGCCGCGTAGAGGCCAATACCGATGCCTTTATCAAAGTAAACAAGAACTTGACAACGGGTCTTTTTCTACACTACTCGCGCGATAAATACCAACACGATGGCAATGGCGATGGTTTTCTAGAGATGCCGCTAACGGAACAGGTCAATGTGATGAATCGCTGGCAATATGCCAAGAACAACTACGTGGCTCAGTATGGTATTCGTTACTTAAATGAGGACCGAATTGGGGGACAAGCCACCAAGCACCACCACTTTGAAGATCCCTACGTGGTCAATATTAAGACCAACCGCGCAGAGGTTTTCACCAAACAAGCGCTTATATTGAATCCTGCAAAGGTAGAGAGTATAGCCTTGATTGCATCGGCTACCTACCACGACCAACAGGCTCGCTACGACCGTACCATGTACAATGTGTACCAAAACAACATCTACGCTAGCTTGATGTACGAAAAGGAGTTGGCTCCAAGCCACAGCATCAGCACCGGTGTTAGCTTGAATCACGATGGCTACAACGAGAATTTACTACTCAACAACCAGCGCACCCCCTACCTACGCAACGAAACGGTTACAGGAGCCTATGCACAATATACCTATACACTGGATGAGAAGTTGACCCTCTTAGCCGGTATCCGTGGCGACTACAGCAACCAGTTTGGCTTCTTTGTAACGCCCCGTATGCACCTTAAGTACAACCCTACCGAGTGGTTCCACATCCGTGCATCTATTGGCAAAGGGTACCGCACCGCCAATGTATTGGCCGAAAACAACTTCTTGTTAGCCAGCAGCCGCCAACTCAACATAGCCGATGAGTTGAAACAAGAGGAGGCATGGAACACAGGGGTAAACCTATCCTTCTATGTACCCCTATTTGGCAAAGAGCTAACACTGAATGCCGAGTGGTACTACACCAACTTCAAACAACAAGTGGTGGTCGATGTAGATAGCAATCCACATGCCATCAGCTTCTACAACTCACCTGGCAAATCCTATTCGCACAGTCTACAGGTAGAGGCTACCTATCCCCTATTTCGCGGCTTTACTATTACGGGTGCCATCCGTTACAACGACTCACAAACCGATTATAGAAACGAGCAGGGAGAGATTTACCGAGTGAAGAAGGCGATGATGAGTGACTACAAAGGGCTTGTTACCGCTTCGTACCAAACACCCCTCAAGAAGTGGCAGTTTGATGTTACTGGACAATTTAATGGAGGTGGACGCCTACCGACTCCCGATGCAGAGAACCCTTTGTGGGAGGAGAATTTCAAAGGATACTCCATCCTCAATGCACAAGTTACGCGCTACTTCCGCACTTGGTCTGTCTACCTAGGAGGCGAAAACTTAACCAACTTCAAACAGAGCAACCCCATTGTAGATGCTGCCAATCCACGCAGCAACAACTTTGATGCAACCATGGTTTGGGGTCCCGTACATGGCACCAAGCTCTACGTAGGGATGCGTTGGAACTTGGGGAGAAAGTAATCCCCCCCTTGGCTCTATCACCTACACCAAAGGTTGGTAGAGCCAACCTCTCAGTAAACTAACTTGAAAGATTAAACAGATAGATAACCTTTTAAAAAAAAAACGTATGAAAAGAGTACTATTTTTATGTATGGTAGTGATGGGATTATTAACTACTACACAAGCCCAAGAGGCAAAGAAAACAAAAGAGAAAGTGCAAGTTACCTTCGACATCTCGGAGATGGACTGCCAAAGTTGTGTCAACAAAATAGAGAAGAACATCGCTTTCGAAAAAGGGGTAACCGACTTAAGATGTGACTTAAAAGCAAAAACAGCTCAAGTGACCTACCGTGCCGATCGCACTTCGGAAGCCAAGCTTCAAGCGGCATTCAAGAAGATAGGTATGGATGCTACCCCTAAAAAAGAGGTAGAGAAGAAGAAATAGCCCAACCCTGAACCATTGAATCCAGTCAGGATGCAGTGAATAGTAAGAGAGCAAAAAGAGAAAGAAGAAACCAGAGATTTCTCTTTAATAGATCACCCCCTTCTACAGATAGCTGTAGAAGGGGGTGACTCGCTATTTGAACGCTATTTGCAGATCTTCTTTTTCAAAAGAGAGCTACTACTCTACCGTTACAACAAAGTGGTAAGTATTTCGCCACTCAAGAGTAACAACGAAATTTCACACAGCTTTGCCTCATACTCGGCCGTAAGCAATCGATCTTCGGCTGCCAAGTAACTATTCTGTGCCTCACGTAACTGCAACCCCGACATCACCTCCAACTTATATTGGTACATCGCTATATCGAGGTACTCGCCCGCTGTAGCCACATTCTTTTGCTCCATCTCTACAATCACCTTGTTGTTGCAATAAGCCATCCAGAGGTTGGCTAAATCGGCCTTCAAGGAGAGCTCTAGGGAGGCGGTCTCTAGCTCAGCAATCTTAATTTGCGACTTGGCATTGGTGCGCTGACGACGCATGTTGTTTCCATCAAAGAGGGTGACCCCTACCGTGAGCCCCACACTACCCGAGAGCTGTTGGCGCTGCTGAATGGTGGTGGTATTGTACCAGCTCGACCCATAACCATAACTACCATTGAGGCGCAAGTAGGGATAGCTGCGGGCTTTGGCTATACGCAACTCCTCTTTCGAAATGTTGCGATCGCGCTCGGCCGAGAGTAAGTAAGCGTTAGAGGCAGCCACCTGTGCCCAGAGTGTTTCCCGATCTCCAAGGGGGTAAAAAGTAATCTCATAATCACTTAGTTTGGTAGCTTGGGCTATCTCCTCTAAGGCCATCAACTCATTCAAGCCCACTTGCGAACGATAAATCAGCTCCGCTTGCTTTACACAATCCGTTCTATCGGCATTGTAATCCACCTCGGCCTGTTGGTACTCCAATTTAGAGGCGGCTCCTACACTTTGACGGGTATTTACAATGGCTACGCGCTCGGCCGACAGATCGAGTGATTTATTCAATATCTGCAACCGCCGCTCTTGACGAACAATCTGGTAATAAGAGGTGGCGATATCGGCTACCAAATTCTCAATAGCGATGCGAGTAGCCAACTCTCCCTGCGCGCTAAGCTCTTTCAACTTGGCGTAGGTAGCCTGTGCACTCATCCCATTAAAGAGGGTCCACGATAGGTTCAGGCTGCTATTTAACTGCTGCACATAATCGCCCGTAGAGCTTATACTCCCCTCTTCACGGCTATCTGTATAGCTGTTCGAAAAGGTTCCTGGTGCAGTAGCCGAGAGCTCAATGGTAGGAAGCAGCCCTGCATTTCCCAGTGTAGCATTGTTTTTAGCCACGCCTGCTTGTTCGCGTTTAATCAGAATCTGGAAGTTGTTCTCCACTCCTTGAGTAATGCATGACTGGAGCGACAAAGGGGCAACAGCTCCCTTCTCCAGCACTAAAGTATCGGTTGGTAGAGTGGCTGCTGCTTGTGCAAAAGAGCTACAAGGAGTCAGGAGTATAGAAGCTGCAGCTAGTAGTATGTGGTTTTTCATTCTTTTTTCTCTTTAGTAATACGGTTGGTCGAAACATAGCTATAAATAGCAGGCACAATGTAGAGGGTCATAAAGGTAGCAAGTAACATGCCTCCTACCACCGATACCCCCATGGCAATACGTCCTTTGGCCCCTTCGCCTGCGGCATAAACAAGCGGCAAGAGCCCCAGGATGGTCGAGGCGCTGGTCATCAAGATGGGACGCAAGCGTTGAACCGAAGCACTCAATACTGCTTGGCGCTTGTTAACTCCTTCGTCTTGGTGTTGGTTAGCAAACTCCACAATCAAGATACCATTCTTAGCCACCAACCCAATCAACATAATGATTCCGATCTGGCTAAAAATATTCATCGTTATATCCTTATAATACATAAATAAGAGTGCACCCGCAATGGCTAGCGGTACGGTAATCATAATAACCAAGGGGTCTTTAAAGCTCTCAAATTGGGCAGCAAGCACCAAGTAAATCAAGACCAATGCCAATATAAAAGCAAAGAGCAAGCTAGATGAGCTCTCTCTAAACTCTTTCGATTCGCCTGCTAGAGCGGTACGGAAACTATCATCGAGTACCTCGCGGGCTATGCGATCCATCTCATCCAACCCATCACTGATGGTTTTTCCCTTGGCTAATCCTGCCGAAACGGTGGCCGATACGAAACGGTTAAACCCATAGAGGGTTGGAGGGGCCACACTCTCCTCTAGGTTGACCAAGTTATCGAGCTGCACCATCTCGGAGTTGTTGTTGCGCACATAAATAGAGCGCAATCCGGCGGGGGTGTTTCGCTGCTCACGATTTATCTCACCCAATATCTGATACTGTTTTCCTTCGCGGTAAAAGTAACCCATGCGTTGCCCACTCAATCCATACTGCAGCGTTTGGGCAATGTTAATGGTATTTACTCCCAGCACATTGGCTTTATCGCGGTCAATCACAATGCGTGTTTCGGGCTTGGTAAACTTTAGGTTAGCATCGGCCATCTGAAAGACAGGGCTCTCATTCACCTCGTTCATAAAGCGGGGAAGAAACTCTGCTAGCTTCTCGATGGAGTTGGCTTGTAACACATACTGAATAGGCATCCCTCCTCTAGCTCCTCCAAAGGTAGCATTCTGCCGAATAAAGGTTCTACCGCGTGTCTTCTTAGCTACTGCTGCCGATAGCTGCTCGGCTATCTCCATCTGACTGCGCTCACGCTCCTTGAGGTTGGTCAGGGTTAAAAAGCCAAATCCGCCACCTGTCTGTGCACGGTTTAAGGTAATCACTGCTTCGGGCACCAATGAGTCGACTATCTCAAAAATCTGGTCGGTATATTGCTGCATAAATTCGTAGGTTGCCCCCTCGGGTGCTCGGAAAGAGGCAGATACTTGCGAACGATCTTCGAGTGGAGAGAGCTCGGCAGGTATTTGGGTATAAAGATACCCAATAGTACCAAACAGTAACACAACCAAGGGAATAGCTACCCAGCGGTATCGTAAGAAGGTGAAAAGTGACTCTTCGTAAAGCCTATTTAGTGCAACAAAAAAGGGCTCTGTGGCCACGTAAAAGGGGTTTTTCTTTTCACGACGCACCAATATTTTAGAGGCTAACATGGGGGTAAAGACCAGTGCAGCAAACGAGGAGATAATAACAGAACCCGAAATAACCATACTAAACTCTTTAAAGAGCTTACCGGTAATACCATCCAAAAAGACAATAGGCAGAAAGACAGCTACCAACGTAATGGTGGTAGAGATAACAGCAAAGAAAATCTCTTTTGACCCCTCAATACCTGCCTGAAAAGGGGTCATCCCCTGTTCAATGCGTACATAGATATTTTCGGCCACTACAATGGCATCGTCTACTACCAACCCTACCGATAACACAATGGCTAGCATGGTCAAGACATTGATAGAGAATCCGCACAGGTACATCACAAAGAAGGCACCAATGAGTGATACCGGAATGACCGCAATGGGAACCAACGTTACGCGCCAATCACGCAGAAAGAGAAAAATGATGAGTACAACCAATATGAAAGCGACATAAATGGTCTCTTCTACCTCCTGAATGGAGGCACGAATAAAACGGGTATTATCAGAAGTGGTAATAATCTTCACTCCATCGGGCAGGTCTTTCTGAATCTGTGCAATACGGGTGTAAGCCTCATCGGCAATATCAATGTGGTTGGCCCCAGGCTGTGGTACAATCATCAGAGCGACCGCAGGCTTGCCATTAATTTTGAGGTTGCTACGTATATCTTCGGGCCCCAGTTCGGCATAACCCACATCGCTAAAGCGCACCATCTGTCCGTTGCTTGTTTTAAGCACCAAGTCATTAAACTGCTTGGGAGTAGACATTAAGCCGAGGGTGCGAATAGACATTTCAATCATATTGCCCTCTACATTTCCCGAAGGAAGCTCTACATTCTCGCGGTCTATGGCATTCTTAATATCGAGTGGGGTGAGTTGGTAACCTGCCATCTTCTCGGGGTCTAGCCACAAGCGCATGGAGTATCGTCTGCCCCACACATCGACCCCACTTACATTCGAGATGGTTTGTAGCCGCTCTTTTACGGTAAGCTCGGCTATTTCGGTCAGCTGCATCAGGTTAAAGTTATCGCCACTTAATGCCAGGCGGATGATGGGATCAGAGTCGGCATCGGCTTTCGATACGGTAGGCGGATCGCAATCGCGTGGTAGGTAACGTTGCGCTCTCGATACCTTATCGCGCACATCATTGGCGGCACGCTCCATATCTACATCGAGTTCAAACTCTACCGATATGCGACTGCGCCCCTGGCTACTGGTGCTCGATAGGATACGGATACCTGGAATACCATTGATATTCTGCTCGAGTGGCTCGGTAATCTGATTCATAATCACATCGGCATTGGCTCCAGGGTAAGAGACATCGACCGAGATAATGGGATTATCAACACTGGGAAACTCGCGAACACCCAAGGCAGAGTAGCTGATGAGTCCAAAGAGAATAATCACTAATATAGAGACCGTAGCTAGTACGGGGCGTCTAATACCTAATTCAGATATATTCATTGGTGGGAATGCTAGTAGTAATTACTGAATGGAACTTAACTTAACAGCAAGTGCTGGTCGGAGCTGCATAAGACCCGAAGTGACAATGGTATCGCCTAGAGCCACACCCGATTTTAACTCTACTCCTTGGTTGGTACGAATACCTAGAGTGACCGAAACAGCCTCTACCTTGCCACCCTTGTACCGGTAAACAAGGTCTTTGCCCATCTCTTTAATAACAGCTTCGGCAGGAACGGTGAGGGCATGGGGCTGCTCCTCTAAACTGATTCGGATACTAAAGAAGCGACCTGGCATTAATTTCCCATCGGCATTGGCATAGAGTGCGCGGGCTCGCTGGTTGCGCGTCTCATCAATAATAGACTCTACCGCATACACTTCGGCCTGAAAAGGTTCAAGCTCTCCGGTCACGGTAAATTGAACAGCTGTTCCACGTTTTATCAAGTTGGAGTAACGCTCGGGATAGGAGAACTCCAATTTAAGGGGTTTGGTCTTAATCAGTTTAGCTATGGAGGTACCAGTGGTAGCAAAAGCCCCTTCACTGATGTTACGAAGTCCAATTACCCCATCGAATGAAGCACGAAGCTCTTTCTGTGCAATATTTGCTTTCACTAGCTCTATATCGGCTATCAACTTCTCTTTGTCGGTCTCTATAATATCGTAGGTCTCCTGACTAATAGCCTCGCGTGTGAGCAGTGCCTTTTGTCTAAAGATTCTACTCTCCATCAACTCCAACTCTGCTTCAAGTTTGCGCAGCTGTGCTTGCAGGGGTGCATCATTGATACGTGCCAATAGGTCGCCCTTCTTCACGGCTGTTCCCTCTTGAAAGAAGATAGCCACCACCTTACCCGAGGTTTCGAAAGCGAGGTCAACCATCTCATCGGGTATAATAGTACCTACACTTACAATCTCTTCCGAAATAGCGTGGGGATGTAAGACAAGGGCATCTACTTCGAGCGTAGAGCGTCTACTTCGAGAAGAGGTAGGAGCCTGCATAGAGGTAGTTTCGGATTTTGTAAAATGGAGGTAAAGAGCTACCCCGCCCATTACCAGAATGGCAGCGGCAATGGCCACCCATCTTTTGTTTCTATTTTTCATAAGCTAGTATACATAAAACGCCGAGTTACAAAGAGCTTTACTCTTCTCTCGAGTCAATAAGCGTGTGTAAAAAAGGAGTAAATGTAGTGGCTAGAAAGGGAGCCACTAAAATAAGGCACAAATTTAAATAAAATAAATGAATAGAAAGGAGTATTACAGCCATACAATTGGGTAGTAAAGCAGAGAGTTGGTTCATTTATTTCAGTATAAATGAACCAACTCTCTGCTTTGCTAAAAAGGGAAAGGAGGTTATTCTCTTTACACCTCTACACTGCTCCCCTTTTTTACTGAAACAGGATCAACCTGAGATGAACCTGCAGTACGACGTCCCATCGCTTTACCTTTTCTCATCTCCGCTCCTTTGGGTTGCATCCCTCTCGCCTCTTTTCGGCGCATCTCGCCTGCTCTAGCTCCTCGCTCTTGATTAGGACGCATTACCTTTTCAACCTGTTGGGCCGTTAAGAATTTTGAAAACTGATTGTAATAATTCTCCTGTAAATCAACCATTTTGCGTTGTTGTACAAAACGTTCTTTGGCTGCTTTCTTTATCTCAGCATCGGTAGGTGTTACTTTTATGCTAGTAACTTTCGTTGTTGACTCACCTCTTTTTCCTCCTCTCTCTCTCTTTTCGGCTCTCTCTGGACGCAAGGCACGTTTCTCTGCCATATATTTTTTATAGAGTGGAGCAAACTTGGCCGCCTCTGCATCGCTCAATAGTAGCTGCTGCACCATGCGCTCTGTCATCTTTGCTTCTCGCTCTTCGGGAGTAAGTACCTTTCGTTCTCGCTCTACCTTAGCAACTTCACCTCTAGGAGAGGTTTGTGCAGTAGCAGTTTGTACATCACTTGTTTGTGCGGTTAAATTGAATTGCAAAGCAAATAAAAGGGCTGTGGCTACTATAAAAATCTTTTTCATAATGATTGTTGTTTTAATTTTCTGATTAATGGTCTGGTTGCTTTTCTAATTAAGTAATCTAATTACAATGAATAGTTCAATTAAAGGGGCAACCTTGTTATCTCTCTACATTCGAATGTTTACTAGGTTAGAGGGAGATTATGGAAAAAGGTTTGAATGGGTTGGTCGATTTTAATCTTTATTTAGAAATAAAGAGCTACCCCTCTCTTTGCCTGTTGCACAAAGAGAGGGGTAGCCAAGTAGAAAGAGCAACAGAGACTCTCTTTAGAATAGGTGGTACAATTGTGCCAATGGAAGCTTACTAGCAGGTGTACACTGCAACTCCTCGCCATTGACTTTGACTTGAAAGGTTTCATTATCCACCTCTATTTCGGGTAATGCATCGTTAAACTTTAAATCGGCTTTGGTCACACTGCGGCAACCCGATACTGGGATGATTTGCTTAGCCAATCCATATTCTTTTACCTGTTCTAGCGAAGCTTGTGATACAAAAAGGCAAGAGTTGGCTGCCGATGCTTTTCCCATAGCCCCAAACATGGGACGAGGAATAAAGGGTTGAGGAGTAGGGATAGAAGCATTGGGGTCGCCCATCTGTGCATAAGCAATCATTCCTCCCTTTACAACCGTTTCAGGCTTACTGCCAAAGAAAGAGGGCTTCCAAAGCACAAGGTCTGCCAACTTACCCACTTCGACTGATCCTACTACATGTGCCAAACCATGAGCAAGAGCGGGATTAATGGTGTATTTAGATATGTAACGACGTACCCGGTAGTTGTCACAATCGGTTGAAGCATCTTCGGGAAGAGCTCCCCGCTTCTGTTTCATGCACGAAGCGATTTGCCAAGTACGACACACCACCTCACCTATACGCCCCATAGCTTGCGAATCAGAGGTAAAGATGGAAATCGCTCCCATATCGTGAAGAATATCTTCGGCGCCAATCGTTCCCTGACGGATGCGACTCTTGGCAAAAGCAAGATCTTCGGGGTTACTCTTATCAATATGGTGACAAATCATCAACATATCGAGATGCTCATCAAAGGTATTGGTAGTATAAGGATTGGTAGGTGTAGTAGAGGAGGGAAGAATATTGGGTTGTGAGCATGCTTTGATAATATCAGGGGCATGTCCGCCGCCCGCTCCTTCGGTATGGTAAGTATGAATGGTACGCCCCTTGAGTGCTGCAAAAGTATCTTCCACAAATCCACACTCATTGATGGAATCGGTGTGAATACAAACCTGTACATCGTACTCATCGGCTATTGAGAGACAGGTATCAATAGCAGCGGGAGTGGTTCCCCAATCTTCGTGCAACTTCATGCCACAGGCTCCCGCTTTAATTTGCGTAACTAATGCATCGGGCTTACTGGAATTTCCCTTACCCAAGAAACCAAAATTAATACAAATTCCATCTGTAGCTTGCATCATTTTCTCTAAGTAAAAAGCACCTGAGGTACAAGTGGTAGCATAGGTGCCGGTAGCAGGACCTGTACCTCCTCCGATAAAGGTAGTAGTGCCCGCTGCTAGTGCCTCATCGGCCTGCTGCGGACTAATGTAGTGCACATGGGTATCGACTGCACCTGCGGTTACAATCAATCCCTCGGCCGATATCACTTCGGTAATAGTACCCACAATCATACCAGGTGTTACCCCCGGCTGAATATCAGGATTACCAGCCTTACCAATGGCTTTAATAGATCCATTCTTTATCCCAATATCGGCTTTAACAATACCAGTATGGTCTATAATGAGTGCATTGGTAATAACGAGATCAAGCACCTCCTCATCACTATAGCCTACAGCTTGCCCCATACCATCACGAATTACCTTTCCTCCTCCAAAGACACACTCCTCGCCATAAACCGTATAATCCTTCTCAACCACCACCTTTAAGCCAGTGTCGCCTAAAGTTAATTTATCGCCTGTAGTTAGCCCATACATGGCTACATATTGTTCTCTATCCATTATTTTCATATTTCCTCTTTCTTATTGAATAAACTGTTTTGCCTTCATCACCTCTTCAATTGCTTGCGTACGCTCTTCATAGCTTCCCTGAATTAGGTTATTGCCCCCATAGATCCGCTTCTCTCCCCCTATTGCAACCAAGGATACCTGTTTTATTTCGCCTGGTTCAAAGCGTACAGCGGTACCAGCAGGAATATCTAAACGGAATCCTACAGCAAGTAAGCGATCAAATAGAAGCGCTCGATTTACTTCGGCAAAGTTACAATGCGAACCTACCTGAACAGAACGGTTTCCACTGTTAGTCACCTCCATGCTAACAGTATCTCTTCCTTCGTTCAAAACAATAGGTGTCTGTTCGATTTCTGAAGCACCTGGTATGAGTTCCATGCTATTATCGGGTTTCATCAGGGCATCGGTTTTAATCAATCCCGAACCATATAGAGCCAATTGGCTATCTAATCCTTGGTAGCGAATGGGATTCTGTATAGAGACTAACTTGGTTCCATCCACCAATGTTCCCTCTACCTGAACCTCTTCAATCATCTCAACCACACCAGTCATCACATCGTCAGTACCTAGAATACGTGTTCCTAATTGAGCTAGTTGAGCTAGCGAATGTCCATCGCGTACCAACTCTAATAATTGGCCTGCTAATAAGGCCATAGCCTCTGGATAGTTCAATTTTAGTCCACGGGCATATCTCTTTTGTGCCACTACACAAGCGGTGTGTAGCAGTAGTTTTTCCATATCTCTGGGTGCAAGTCTCATCTTTTATTCTATTTATTTTTTTTATTTAATACGGTACAGGGCTGTTTATTGCACATTGCTAGTATGTACAAAAAAGCGCTATACAGTTAAGTATCTCTTTAACTCCTCGTAGTCGGTTGTCTCCTTCTCATAGCTCTTTACCACCAATCCTCGATCCATCATAAAGTAACGATCCGTTAAGGATTGGGCAAAGTCTAGCTTCTGTTCTACCAGCAGCACACTTAAGCCATGGTTCTCTACACGATCCCGTAACACATCGGCTATCTCCTGCGTAATAGAGGGTTGAATTCCTTCGGTGGGTTCGTCCAAAATAAGCAACTGAGGTTTACCTACCAAAGCACGGGCTATGGCTAACTGCTGTTGTTGGCCTCCACTCAAGTTACCTCCCAATCGGTCACGGAATGTCTTTAGAATAGGAAAGAGTCCATAAATCTCCTCTTCGTCAAAACGCTTGGGACCTTTGGCCAGCGCCTCTGTTCCAATTAATATATTCTCGTATACCGTAAGTTTAGGTATAATATCACGCCCTTGGGGCACATAAGCGATGCCAGATTGAGCCCGTTTATGCGTAGGTAAATTCGTTATTGCTTTTCCATCTAGCAACGTATCACCTCCCTGGGTACGTATCACCCCCATAATGGTGCGCATCAAGGTGGTCTTACCTACTCCATTACGCCCCATGATAGTGGTTACTTTTCCTCTCTCTACCTCTAAGTTAACCCCCCAAAGTATTTGTGAGGCACCGTAAGAGGCTTCAATCTCCTTTAATTGCAACAATCTATTCACAAGTTAATTCTTTTAATAAATAATTTATCCCCTCTCCTTCTAGCGGGTGGGGCTACTAATCATTTCCTCTCTCTAACCGTCATTGAACATTAGCTTGCTTTAGCACTCTGTGCAGAGTGGGCAGCACCTAAGTAGCAATCAATAACAGCTGGGTTTGATTTCACCTGTTGGAAATTTCCTTCCGTCAAGATTTGTCCTCGTACAAGTACAGTTACTTTATCATTTGCTATCTGTTCTACAAAGTGCATATCGTGTTCTATCACCACTACGCTACGCTCTTTGGTAAGCCCTAATAATAGTTCGCCGGTCTTGGTTGTTTCGGCATCCGACATACCTGCTGCTGGCTCATCAATCAAAAGCAATTGGGGCTCTTGCAACAAAACAATGCCTATCTCCAACCACTGCTTTTGACCATGTGAAAGCGATCCAGCCAATTGTTGCAAGCAATCAACTAAGTTAACCTGCTCGGCTACATGGTAAAGAGCTGCTTTTTGGGTAGCCGATAGCCCCACAAAAATAGACTTCCATACACTCTTACTCCCACTTAGACCCAACATCAAATTGTCAAAGACCGACAAACCATCAAATACAGTCGGTTTCTGAAATTTACGGCTTACTCCCATATCATTTATATCAATTTCGGAACGACCAATTAATTCAGTTCCCCTAAAAAGAGCACTACCTTGATTGGGTTGTGTCTTTCCACACAACACATCCATCATGGTTGACTTACCTGCCCCATTAGGACCTATTATTACGCGCAACTCATTCTGTGCCAAATCAAACTTATGCAAATTGAGTGCTACTACCCCTCCAAAGGTGACGGTTAAGTTACGTACTTTCAACATATTCTATCTATCTTAAATTCTGTATTATATTATTAGTTAGACTCATTGGGTACATGGGAACGAACACCACGTAATAACTGTTTTTGAGTAGATAACCTTTTCCAAAGTTGACCTAACCATCCCAGTATTCCATTGGGAAAATAAAGTACTGTAAGCACATAAAGAGAACCTAATACATAAGGCCATGCATCGGGCATCCACGAGGTAAACATACTGTAAAGAAAGCTTACGACCAATGCTCCTACTACAGCACCTTTCAAGCTACCACGTCCTCCTAAAGCTACCCAGATAAGTATCTCAATAGAGGCTTTCACATCCATTCTACCAGGAGTAACAATACCTGTTTGCGGCAAGTAGAGCATACCTGCAAACATAGCAATCAAGGCACCAATTACGAAAATGGCTGTTTGGTAGTGCGATACCTTGTAACCCATAAAACGAAGACGAGATTCACTATCGCGAATACCAATCAATACTTTACCAAACTTAGAGCGAGTAAGATAGCTTGCCACACCATAAATGAGAGCTAATACAACGATGGTCACCATGTAGAGTCCCACCTTTACCTCCTCGGTACGCAAATCAAATCCCAACAGTTGAGGAAAATTAGTCAACCCATTCGACCCTCCTAGAAGTGTTTCATTGCGTGAAAAGAGCAAGTACATAGCCCATGCCAATGCTTGTGTAATGATAGCAAAAAAGACTCCCTTAATGCGACGACGAAAAATAAAGTAACTAAAGCAAGCAAAGAGAGCTGTAAGAAGAATACAAGCCACAACACCTCCACCTAAACTTTGAAAAGGAAGCCACATAAGGGGTAGTTCAGTCACTTGATTCCACTGCATAAAGGAAGGAATCGCCTGTCCATCAGGTAGATTACTGAGGGTCATATACATGCCTATCCCATAAGCTCCAAGGCAAAAGAAAAAAGCCTGACACATAGTCATAATACCTGTATAGCCCCAAATTAAATCGACTCCAATGGCTACCATAGCAAAACAAAAATAGCGTCCCCACAAGGTTAGGGTATTAGTATCAATCACACCCAGCAAATTAGCCAAAGGCATAGCTATCAGAAAGATTCCTAAGAAGAGGAGATAACTCCATTTATCTTTTCCCATTTGTTCTATTATTTCTATTCTATATTGTTAATTAATACCACTCACTAATCATCTCCTATACGTCCTTTATCGGCAAAGAGTCCTTTGGGGCGATATTGCAAAAAGAGAATGACCAAAAAGAGTAAGAATACTTTTCCGTAAACAGCCTCAAAAGCTGCCTCAAAAGCCTTGGATAATACCCCCATGCTAAAGCCAGATGCTACACAACCTACTAACTTACCAACTCCACCGGTTACTACAACCAAAAAGGAGTCTACAATGTAGGTCTGTCCCATATCGGGTACCACATTGCCTACCAGTGTAAGTGCACAACCCGCTATGCCTGCCAATCCTGATCCCAACATAAAGGTGGTCATATCAATCTGCTTGGTCGATATTCCAACGCAAGCACTCATTTGCCTATTTTGAGTCACTGCTCTCACCTTTACTCCCAATCGGGTGTAACCGAAGAGTAGATAGACAGCAAGAAAAAGTAGCAAAGAGAGGGCCATTATAAAGAGGCGATTATAGGGTAACATTAACCCCTCACTCACCATCCATCCACCCGAAAGAATAACAGGCGATTTTACAGTAGTCAGGTCACCAAACAGAGTACGTGCCAACTGAATCAATATTAAACTAATTCCCCAAGTAGCCAACAGACTCTCTAATGGACGGTGGTAAAGATGGCGAATAATTAATCGTTCTATTAATAATCCCATACAAGCTGTTACTATAAAAGAGAGGGGAAGCGAAACAAAGAAAGAGAGATCCATCCATGATTCGGGTAGAAAACATTCAAAAAATTGTTGTATACAATAGGTAGTATAAGCACCAATCATCAAGAACTCACCATGGCTCATATTGATAATCCCTGCTAACCCATAAATGATAGAGAGCCCTAAAGCAACCAACACCAAAATACTTCCCAAACTAAGTCCGCTAAACACATTTTGGTAAATCTGATTGTTGCGCTCCTTCATATTCCACTGTGCCAACTCCTTCGAAGCATGTTTACGGTTCTCCTTACTTACCCCCTGGCGTTCTGAATAGTTGCGTAGCAATGTGTGTAACTGTGCTGTTTTATGAACAAAGAGGTACTCCATAGCAGCTGTTTGTTGCGTATCACTCCCTGCTAAGAGGTAGAGGGTATGAAGAGTCTGATAGGCTGCAGCCTGCAACTCATCACTCTGTTCAAGATCAGCAGCTCTCTCTACATCGGGTAACCAAGCCTCCTCCTGCCGCACACCTATTTGCTGATAAGCAGCCAACCGCACTTCGGGTTGTGAGTGATAGAGTTGTGCTACAGGGAGTACAGCAGCTAGTGTAGTACGATCTTTACGCGTCAGCTTTACCGGCTCAACAACAGAAAGAATAGAAGGATCTTTCACCTCTTTTACCTGAGGATACAAGTAAAAGTAATCCCCCTTACCACGTTGTTCTATCGCTATATAGTATTTCTCCACTGCTACACCTACTGTTCCTTTACTAGCCAATTGCACAGCATCCACTTCACATCGGTATAATCTTCCTCCCATAGCAGCATCTATCAACTGCCACGAGTTTACATAAGGAGCTCTACAAAGCTCTATCCAGGCACTACTCACCTCCTCGGGTGTTCCACTTAAAAGGGTATTAACCTGCAGAGAAAGTGAATCAACAGCAGAAAAGGCATCAAAAGCGGAGGGTGATTTAGAGGAGGGGTAGGCCGAAAGCCACCCCACTCTAATTAGACAGATAATTAAAAAAAGTATCTTGTTGCGCATCTGCCTACATTTTACTAAATGGTTCTGGAACAATTAATGAGTCAGTACGGCTGATTACATCAAACTGACCATCTGCACGAATCTCACCGATTAAAGCAGGTTTTGCCAAGTGGTGATTGCTTTCGTGCATCTTAACTCTACCTGCAGGCGAATGGGCTTCCAAACCAGAAAGGGCAGCAATTACCTTTTCTACATCAAAAGAGCCTGCTTTCTCTACTGCTGCCTTCCACAAGTATAGACCAGTGTAAGACCAGCAGATTGGGTCATCTGTTACGCGAGTATCGCCTCCAGGAAGTTTATTAGCTGCACAATAACGCTGAAAGCTCTCTACAAATGCAATATTAGCAGGATTGGTCTCACTCTGGTAGTAATTCCAAGCAGCTAAGTGACCCATTAAGAATTCAGTGTCCATAGCGCGAAGTTCATCTTCGGCTACCGAGAAGGCCATAATGGGGCAAGAGGAAGAAGAGAGGCCTTGATTAGCAAACTCTTTGTAGAAAGGTACATTACTATCACCATTGATAGTACTCAACACACAAGCTCCACCTGACATAGCAAATCGCTTAATTTTTGACACAATCGTTTGATAATCTTGGTGATGAAAGGGAGTATATTCTTCGATGATATCTGCTGAAGCTACCCCTTTATCCAATAGATAAGCTTTCAAAATAGCATTCGCTGTGCGCGGGAATACATAATCAGTACCTAATAGATAAAACTTCTTATAACCACCGCCTTCAGCACTCATTAGATAATCGGCCGCTGGAAGCAACTGTTGGTTGGGTGTAGCTCCAGTATAAATAATATTGGGCGAACACTCTTGTCCCTCATATTGAACAGGATAAAAAAGCAAACCATTGTACTCTTCAAACACAGGTAATACTGACTTACGCGATACTGATGTCCAACATCCAAATACCGCACTCACCTTCTCCTTACTAAGTAGTTCTTTGGATTTCTCAGCGAAGAGGTCCCAGTCCGAAGCTGGATCAACCACTTTGGGTTCAATTTTCTTGCCCAATACGCCACCACTGGCATTAATCTCATCGATCCCCATCAATAAGACATCACGCAAGGAGACCTCCGAAATGGCCATTGTGCCACTCAAAGAGTGCAAAATACCAATCTTCACAATGCTATCATTCTGCCCGTCGGCACTTGCTTTCTTTTTAGAGGAGGTACAGCTCGTTGCTACACTCATTAAAACGGCTAATAAGAAAGTTAGGCTAGTTGTGCCCACTCTTTTAAAATCAATTGTTCTCATTTTTGTAATTCTTATTTGTATTCTGTATTTACTCTTTTATATACTATGGAGTTACTGTATCTTTTAGTTGATTCATTGAAGCCAATGATGAAATTCCCTCCAGTGAATCAAAAAAACAACGAACTCATTTCATCTATCCTTTACTAGCAAGAAAAGAAAATTAGAAAAGAAAAAGCTGAAGCTGCATCCAAAACTGCCCATACGCTTTTTTATCAATCACACCGGCACTGCTAGCAATACCCTTCTCCATAGAGATATACGATAGGCGTACATTGGTCTTATACCCACTAAAGAAGTAATTCAATCCACCACCATAAACTATGGTTGTACTCAACTTATCGTGTGTATTCTGCTTCTCAAACTTTACCCAAGGTTGCAAACGGCACGATTTAAAGTAGTAACCCAACTCGGCAAACCAAATATCTTGTTCAGGAATCAAATCGGCAAAGGAGTGTTTGGCTGTAGGGTCATTTCCCCCATTCAGATAAGAGTAAGCCAAGTTGGCAGTCACAGATCCTTTGCTACCCAAGGGATAATCTACATAGACATCGGCCCCTGCTGCTACATAACTACCTTGCGTGTCCACTCCACCCGCAAAAGTAAAGGTCTTTCCCTCCCCTAGGTTGGTACCCGAGTAAGCATCAACATCAGCAAAGTTAAATTCCAAACGTCCTGTAAAACGCAATGGATTACTGCCATCTTCAAAAGTACGGCGACCACTAAAGGCCCCTACTCTATATTTGAGTTTGCTATCAAAAAATCCCCCTAAGAAATTAACCCCTACATCTCGACCCAAATCATTTTGCAATGGACTGTTTTCAGACATATTATTGGGGTATTGAAAATAGGAGAAATCATTTGCCATTAAAGTACCTGCAGTCTGTAAACCATTGCGGTTGTGCGAAACCAACATCTTACCCGCAGCTACTGTTAGCCAACTACCAAATTTATGCTCATACTGGGCATCGAGTATCTTGATAGAGGCTGCTTTATCTGCACCCATTCCTACCGATGCACTCAACTCAGTCTCTACAAATATGTAGTCACGATCAGTGAGTCTTGCATCAAGCAACACCCTTGCCCGGTATAGATTAGCACCAAAATCCCACGATGAAGCATCATCTACTGCATGCCCCACTCCAAACCCTTTTTGTTGAGCCGATACATAGGTATGTACCAATGTCCCTACATTAATTTGAGGCTTCTCTTGAGACCAGAGGGGAAGTAGACCTGCTACGAATAACCCTGACAATACCATTAACCTTACTTTCATACCATTCATGTTTAATTGATTAAATAGAAACAATAAAACGTATACGTATAAACAAAAAGTAACCTTGGCCTTCGATTACGCATACAAATTAAAAGCATTTAAATCAATAAACAAAACTTTCTGAAAGTTAATTTAATTATTTACTTTCACTTTTACATTATAACATTTAAACACATGGGAAAATGGTTATACACACGATTAAATAGCAACAAAAAGACATCTCATTAAATTGATTTCTTGCTAACAGATGATGACTCCATCAAGAAGAAAATAGACTTTTCTTCTTGATGGAGTCATCATGGAGTAAAAAAAGTGCTTAATTCTAAGTCAAAATAAAGCTAAGCTACCAAAAACCAGGTAAAACCTAGCTGCTAATCAGCCAACTACTATCTAGCACTTCGAATTAAAGAATCAAAATAATTCATTGCAGATGCATTGAAAAAAAGAAGAGGATAGTACCTTTGCTCACTAGAGTTTTAAAAGCACTAGTCAAAAAATAATATTACATTATCTAATATGGCAGAATTAAAAAAAATAAAATGGGGCTTTATCGGTTGTGGAGAAGTAACCGAAAAGAAAAGTGGTCCTGCCTTTGCTCAAATTGAAGGTTCGGAAGTGGTGGCTGTAATGAGCCGTGACAAAGAAAAAGTACAATCGTATGCCAAGCGTAACAACATACCTCGCTGGTACACCGATGCACAGCAGCTCATTGGCGATGAGGATGTTAATGCTATTTACATTGCTACGCCTCCCTCTTCACATGCCACTTTTGCCATTATGGCCATGAAAGCGGGTAAACCGGTCTACATTGAAAAACCAATGGCCGCTAGCTACGAAGATTGTGCACGCATCAACCGCATTTCGCAAGAGACAGGTATCCCTTGCTTTGTAGCTTACTACCGCCGCTACCTTCCCTATTTTCAAAAGGTGAAAGAGTTGGTAGAGACTGGGCAAATTGGTAACGTTATCAATGTACAAGTTCGTTTTGCACAACCCCCTCGTAACCTAGATTACAACACGATAAATCGCCCTTGGCGCATCCAACCCGATATTGCTGGCGGTGGTTATTTTTATGACTTAGCACCGCATCAACTAGATCTATTGCAAGATATGTTTGGTTGCATCCTAAAAGCGGAAGGATTCAAAGCCAATCGAGGGGGACTCTATGCAGCCGAAGATTCGGTTAGCGCTTGCTTTACTTTCGAATCGGGATTACCAGGATCGGGCTCTTGGTGCTTTGTTGCACACGAATCGGCCGTAGAGGATCGCATTGAAATTATTGGTGACAAAGGGCGTATCTGCTTCTCGGTATTCAACTTTGATCCCATTGCCCTTCACACAGAGCGTGGACGCGAAGAGATTCTATTGCCCAATCCTAAACACATACAGCTCCCACTTATTCAAGCAGTGGTGGAGCATTTACAAGGCAAGTCTATCTGTTCGTGTGATGGAATCAGTGCCACAGCTACCAACTGGGTAATGGATAGAATACTCAACAAGCTGTAATAGAGTAAGCAGAAAAGAAGAGCAAAAAAAAGATGTCCTGGTACTCTTAGTAAAGAGATAACCAGGACATCTTACAAATAAAACACACACAATATTATATAAATCGGACAAACCCTATCACCCTAGAGCAGAGGTTATCCGATTATTCTATTAAAAACGAGCACCCAAGGTGAATACCATCTGGTGGCGATTAAAGTCGACCTTTGTAGCAGCCATATCTATATCATCAAAAGCATAGAAATCAGCTTTATACATATCGTATTTGTAAGCGATATCAGCATAGATTACACTTCCTTTATAGCCTAACCCAAACGTCACTGCCTGCTTCTCTTTGGTATTCATAAAATCGGTACGTGTACTATACAAAGCTAGATAATTATATGATTCGCTCTTGTAAGCAGCAGTTGTATAGTTATAACCTGCACGCAAGCTCAATCCAGTACCCAAACGTGATTCCATTCCCACTTTAAAGGTATGTACTCCCTGTAGCGACTCTTTTACATCATACTCTCCATCCAATGAATAATCATCAAGATCTCTTAACTTGGCTGTAGAATAGTCTTGATACTCCCATTCAGCACCCAATGCTACAAGTCCACCCAAGGTAGTACCCATACTTACATTGAACTTCCAAGGGGTCATTAGATTATAATCGTAGGTTAAATAATCACTACCAAGATAGTCACTGAGTGTCTCCTTGTAGCCCTCTCCATAATAACTTATATCTGATGAAAGCGTTGCATCGTAACTCTCGCGCAACTCATACCAAGTAGGCGTATGAACCGAGAAACCAATACGGAAAGGATCATTTTCAAAAGGACGTAGAATAAAGCCCAACTTTAAATCGACCCCACCGCCACTTTGTCGGTAGTAGTTGCTCAGAGTGTATTGTCCATTATTTCCTCCCGCATCATCCAATAAAGATTCACTGTAAGAGCTATAAAGCTTGTAGTTTACATCATAGAGACCCATGGTAGCACCAAAGTAGAAACGATCTTCGATATTAAATGCCACATTGAAGTCGTACTGATGAATGCCGCCCGACTCTTCACTGCGGAAATTACTCTGTTTACCATCCCATCCCACTACACCATTGTCGACAAAATCGGTTACTCCAGTGCGTGCTGCCAGCATAGACAATAGGCCATGGGTACCAAAATTATCACGGTAAGGATTCTTAGCATTCAATAGGTTGTCAAACTTATCGCCACTATTAATACCAGTTCCTTCCAAATCACCCGCTAATTGAAAGCTTTGCGAGAAACCATCTAATGCTCCACCCATCGAGAAGAGCTGGCTAAAGTCTTTGCTTTTTTTGTAATTAAAACCAAAGTTAACATAGCGCAGTGAGGTATTATTGCCATACTTCATAGCATATACAAAACCAGCCTGATCAAAAGAGGCTTTGGTTTGCCCCTCTTTCATGGTTGTTCCATTAAATTGGCTAGAAGCATTGCGGTTATGAAACCCAAAAGAGACAGAAGCATCACTGCTGCGATAGATACCTATACCAGCAGGGTTTGTACCCATAACCGATAGATCTCCACCCAAAGCGCTCATCGCTCCTCCCATACCTACATAGCGAGCAGTACCACTCAATTCATGGCTTATTATTCGCTCTGCATCGTATTGATTTTGTGCAGTAACCAAAGCGAAGGTCATCGCTGCACAAGCTGTCATCCATATTTTTTTTGTCATAATTATTTCTATTACTAGGTTTGCAACTAAAAGAAAACTCTTCTCAATAAACGTAAAGTAGAGAGTTTTGTTTAACGACCACGCGAAGAGCCACCACCACTACGTGAAGCACCACCGCTATACGAGCCACCACTGCTGCTACGTGAGCTTCCGCCACTATAGGAGCTACCACTGCTAGAGCTACGAGAAGAGCCTCCGTTGTAAGAGCTGCTGCTACGCGAGTTTTCACTGCTGCGTGAACTACTCTCGCTGCTAGTACGATAGGTACGACCGCTTTCTGTACTACTTGAACTACTACCTGAAGAACGGGTTGTAGTACGTGTGCTACTAGGTCTGTCATACGATGAGCTTACTCCTGTGGTTGAACTGGGTCGAGTATAAGTGCTTGATGAACGTACTGTACGTTGTGTTGAACCATCCTCATTGCTACGAACCGTGCGTGTAGTAGGACGTACCGAATTACCCTCTTGGCGACTAGTCACCACTCTGCCCGATGTAGAGCTTCTATCGCCTGCTACCCTCGTACTTCTATCGGATGCTGTTCTAATGGTTGTTCCCTCTCTTGAGCTACGTATATCTCGGGTTCTGTTACCTGCTTGGCGAGCATTGGCCGAAGGCGATGTGCGAAGGGAGCTATTTCTAGCACTACGTGCTTGGCTTGATAAGGAGTTCCCCCGTAAGTTTGAGCTATATCTACCTGCATGAATACCTGGGTTTTGAGCAGATGATCCATAATAGCCATGTCCTCTATAGTAAGGACGTGCGCCCCATGCTGGATGGTGATGATGACCGCCCCAGTGACCACCCCAGTAGCCACCGCCCCAGCCCATTCCCCAGCCAGAACCCCAGTAACTGCCACCCCAGTAGCCGCCACCATAAAATGAGTTCCAACCAAATCCAAAGCTAGGCGAGCTCCAACGCCAGTCCCACCACAATCTATTAGAGAAGGTAGGAAATGCATAGGCGTAAAGCCCATCATCGTACACATTCCAATTCCACGAAGGAAGACCATAAACAATGTCCCAATAAAGCGGACTGCTTACAGGAATGGCATAACGTGGGTTGCGGAAACGTACAATACGCATGGCATATTCATAATCGTCTTGCGAACCTTCAAATCCATTTACCCATTCGCCACGCTCATTCAATGGCTTCTCTTCGACGTAAAGCACATCCTCTTCAACCGAGAACTTATTCTGGCGTGAAGTATAACGACGGTTGTACTCATCAATATCGCGTTGTTTACCCGATGCATCTCGTACCACTACAGTAGTAGGTGCTTCTGTGTAAACGGTAGTAGTTGGTTGAGTAGCAGTAACCTCTCTCTCTTGGATGGTTACTTTCTCTGTTTTCTTTTTCGTTGGAATGAAATACAAATCATCCTCCTTGTTTTGTGCCAGAGCTACCAAGGGCAAAGCCAGCACCATTACTGAAGTTACAATCATCTTTTTCATACGCCTTCTTCCATCTTTTGGTTTAGATATTTATTGATGGTACAAAGATAAGGGAGGAAAGCAACTGTTATGGATACTTTTCCCTATTCCTTCATAGGGATTTCCCTAAAAATAGAAAAAGAGCCATTCCCTAACCACAAAGAGGGTGCGAAAGAGATAAATTAAAACCCTTGGGAGTTAATTTAACCACCTTTCATGCGGCAAAAGTGGATGGAACCACCTATCTTTGCCTTCTAAATTAAAGCATGTTTTATGAAGTACATTGAAGTTACTTGTACCACCCTACCCCATACCGAAGCGGCCAATGATGTGCTTTCGGCACTATTGGGCGAAATCGGTTTCGAAAGTTTTGTAACCTGCGATGAGGGGCAGAAAGCCTACATCCAAGCAGCTTTGCTGGACGAAGCAGCTCTTAAAGAGGTAATCAGCACGTTCCCCCTACCCGATGTAGCCATAAACTACACCATGCAGGAGGTAGAAGAGAAAAATTGGAACGAAGAGTGGGAAAAGAACTATTTCCAACCCATTGTAATTGGCGATAGATGTGTTATACACAGCACCTTCCACAAAGATACCCCCAAGGCCGATTACGAGATTTTAATCAATCCACAAATGGCATTTGGAACGGGCCACCACGAAACAACCAGCTCCATCATTCACGAACTACTCGATGCTGACTTGAAGGATAAAAGAGTCTTAGACATGGGGTGTGGAACCTCTATTCTAGCCATTCTGGCACGTATGCGAGGAGCACGCGAAGCAGTAGCCATCGATATAGATGATTGGTGTGTAAACAACTCACGCGACAACATTGAGCTAAATAACCTCACCAATATAGAGGTGCTTTGGGGAGATGCCGCTCTATTGGCCAATCAAGCACCATTTGATGTAGTAATTGCCAATATTAACCGCAACATTCTACTAGCCGATATGGAGAAGTATGTAGCACGTATGCAACCTGGCTCTGAACTCTTCATGAGTGGTTTTTATGTAGAAGACATTGCAGCAATTCGCGAAAAAGCAGAAATGCTAGGAATGGAGTTTGTACACCACCGCGAGAAGAACAATTGGACCGCTGTTAAATTTATCCTTAGATAATAAGCCCATTCAGCAAAAAGAGGTGGAGATGCAGCAAGCAGACCATCCCCTTTTAGAGGTTCAGCCTACAAAATAGCACATAATAAGCGCCCTATCCATCTAGGAACTAGAATGGATAGGGCGCTTATTATGTAAGGAGCCTTACTCGTAAAAGAAGAGTAGCATTACACCACCTCTTTTCCAAAGGGAGTTAATGCCAATCCCGCCAATTTAAAGTGCTGCAAGCCAAAAGGAATACCTACAATGGTAATACAGAACAAGATACCCAATCCTAAGTGGGTAAGCGAGATCCAAATTCCACCGACCAATATCCAAATGACATTCATCAAGATAGAAAGGCAACCTCCATCACTCGAAGTAGGGCGTACTTCACTACCAAAAGGGAAGAGCGCCAACAAAGCTAGCTTTAAGGTTTGCAAACCAAAAGGGATACCCACAATGGTAATCATAAGCAGTAGGCTAGCAACCACATACTCTAGGAAGACTAAGAATCCCCCAAAAATTACCCAAACCAAGTTTAAGATCAATTTCATACAGCGGTTATATAAGTAAATAAAAACAGAAAAGCGCAGATCAGCTTGTTACAGCATCACTACGCTTTTTGTACTATGTAAATAAAATGTACCTCTTATTTATCTTAGTTAGTTGTGCTGTCTGCTGTACCATTTGTGTCATCGGCTGCATCTCCTACAGGAGTAGCAAAGCCAGCAGGTGCATTCAATGGATTGGTAGCACCCTCTTGGATAGCTTGCTCCATAATTACTGAATTACCTACAGTAGTAGCAGGAATAAAGTAAGAACTTGCAATACTAACGACTACGATAAAAGCAGCCAATCCCCAAGTTAATTTCTCAATAAAATCAGTCGTCTTGCGCACTCCCATGATTTGATTAGAAGAAGCAAAGCTAGAATCTAATCCACCTCCTTTTGAGTTTTGAACAAAAACTACAAAACACATTAAAAGTGCAGCCACGACTATAAGTCCAACAAATAATAAATACATCTTTCTTTATTCTGATTTAGTGTTAATAATCAATTTCTCCAGAAACCTTATCTGGTCTGCAAAGTAACTATTTTTTTCTGGATATTTCAAATTTAATTTTTTAATTATTTCAATAGCTTTGGCATAACGCCCCTGTTTGACATATATTTTAGCCAATGTTTCAGTAAAACAGCTCTCTTCGTCCTCGATTGGAACAATCGAAGGTGCTGATTCAGCAACTTCGGCAACAGGAGTCTCCTCGCTAAAATAGTCCCATTCAACCGATGTCTCTTCTTCTAGAGGCGCTCTATCAGAGGTAGAGAGTTTCAGTTGGAACTCATCGCCTGCTATAAAAGAGTCTATCAAATGCTGCCCTTTCATCTCGGTGGCAGCTTCTACAGCCGAAACGGGTTCCTCTTTTAAAACCGATGCATAGTCCAAACTTAAATCGACAGGTACAGCAGCTCCTCGCTGCTTCTCTTCCTTATATACAGTCAAAAAAGAGTCTATAAGCGACGAGGTTCGGTCATCTTCCTCCTTTAGCAACGGTTGCTGTGACTCGGCTGGAACAACAGGAAGTTCTTCTACCCTCGTTAGCGGTTTAATTTGAAAACGATCTCCCTCCAACAAGCGAAAAAGTACCTTCCGATCGGATAGAAAGAGAGCAGCCTCCTCTACGGCAGATTCAAGTAGCGGATTCTCAAGCAACATCAAATTATGAATATAAAGCAGGCGCGCTGTCTGAAAATAGGGATACCTCCTTACACACTCTCGCAACTGCAGAAGTGTCTCCACATTCAATTGGGCAGGATTAGCTATCCACTCGTTTAACTCATTCAGTGTCATACCATTCAATTACCAGTTAGCTACACTCGCATTAAAGATTTGCTCCGAAAGGTCTTTACACATCTGCGCTACTAACTCATCTTGCACAGCATTAAGTTGCTGATTGCGCGAATCGTATTCACGTCGAGCCGTAAAGCTTTGATCAAAATCTTCGGCGTGATTGATGTTGTTTACGAAGCGTACTTTCACCGTCATTCTAAGCTCTACCATGTTTGAGAAACCATCGGCTCCAATCCCCTTGTTGATGGCATCGTAGTTAGTAATTTCACCCGACAGTTGTAAATCTCCGCCACGATTGGCCTGTTTCAAACGGGTTTGCTGCATAAATATATCTTGCAGAGCTGTGTTGAAGATATTCTCCATAGGTCCCCACACAAAACCAACTGAACGATTTTGAAAATAGTCAAACGTGATGGTTTTCGTTTTGGTGTAATCAATGGACGATCCATTAAACTTATAGGATATACTGCAAGCCGTTACCCCAAACATACCTACAAAGAGGCAGCTCAGCGCGGCTATTTTTGTTCTATTCCAACCCATATTCTTTTATTTTTCGGTAGAGCGTACGCTCTGATATTTGTAAATCGGCAGCCGCTTGCTTACGCTTTCCGTGGTGTTTATCCAACGCTTTGCGTATCACCTCACGCTCCATTTCGTCTAACGAAAGGGTTTCGGGTTCAATATCGGCATAACTTATCTCCTCATTATCCACGCCTACTTGTGGATGTGTAATATTTATAGTAGGCAGGTTTGCAGCCGACATCAACGCATGAGTTGGCTCTGGATACAAAGTAGCAAGTGGTGTAGAGGCAGGCTGTGCTGTACTACTTCCGAGCGAATTACGTTCGGCCATCAAGTCATTAACTAACTTCTTTAACTCCGTCACATCCCTGCGCATATCAAAGAGCACCTGGTACAATATTTCGCGCTCACTCTCAAAGCTCTTCTCGCTGGGTTTACTACCCGATAACATAGGCAAATGAGCACCCCCTACTTGAGCAGGCAGGTAATGAGCCAAGATATCAGCCGTTATTTCACGGTTGGTCTCAACAATCGATATCTGTTCCGTAATATTCTTTAATTGGCGGATGTTTCCGGGCCATGCGTAAGCCAATAGTGCCTCTTTTCCGGTATTACTCAATTGAATAGCAGGCATGCGATATTTTTCGGCTATATCAGCCGCAAATTTACGAAACAACAACACTGCATCCTCCTTTCGTTCCCGCAAAGAGGGGACTTGAATAGGAATGGTATTCAATCGATAGTAAAGATCCTCGCGAAACCGCCCTTCGGCTATGGCCTTCGCAAAGTTCACGTTAGTAGCTGCCACAATACGCACATCCGTCTTTTGCAATTTTGACGAACCCACTTTCATAAACTCTCCACTCTCTAACACCCGCAACAAACGCGCTTGAGTAGCTAGTGGAAGTTCACCCACCTCATCTAAGAAAATCGTTCCACCATTTGCCTCGGCAAAGTAACCATTCCGATCTCCTATGGCACCTGTAAAGGAGCCCTTTTCGTGCCCAAACAGCTCCGAATCAATGGTTCCTTCGGGTATAGCCCCGCAGTTTACCGCTATATAGACCCCGTGTTTGCGACGACTAAACTGGTGAATGATCTTAGGAAAAGTCTCCTTTCCCACACCACTCTCTCCAGTAATAAGTACAGATAAGTCTGTAGCTGCCACCTGAATAGCGACATCAATGGCACGATTCAGCCCCTCTGCATTTCCTATAATGCCGAATCGCTGTTTTACGTTTTGTAGTTCAGACCTCCCCATAGTTCATTTTTCGTTTAGTTCACAAATTTACAAAATAGAATAGAGAGAACAAGCCCTTGAAGAAGAAAATGAGGAAAAAGAGTATACCCTACTATTTTTTTTACTATTTTTATCGAGTCAAATCACAACAATTTAATAGACCATGGAACTAAAAGAATATATCAAAACACACGAAGAGCGATTCCTCGAAGAGCTATTTAGCCTAATACGTATACCTAGCATCAGTGCCAAACCCCAACACAAAGCCGATATGCTAGCTTGTGCCAACCGTTGGAAAGAGTTACTACTAGAGGCTGGAGTAGATCGTGCCGAAGTGATGCCCTCGCAAGGGAACCCCATCCTTTACGCCGAGAAGAGGGTGAGCCCAACCGCTCCCACCGTATTGATCTACTCGCACTACGATGTAATGCCTGCCGAGCCATTAGAGCTTTGGAAAAACCCACCCTTTGAGCCCGAAGTACGCGATGGACGCATCTGGGCGCGCGGAGCTGATGACGACAAAGGGCAAGCCATGATTCAAGCCAAAGCGTTCGAATACTTGGTTAAACACGACCTTTTGACACACAATATAAAGTTTATCTTCGAAGGCGAAGAGGAGATTGGATCACCTAGCCTCACTCCTTTTATTCAAGAGCACAAAGAGCTACTCAAAGCCGATGTGATTCTAGTATCGGACACCAGCATGCTAGGCGCAGAGCTTCCTTCACTAACCACTGGGTTACGTGGATTGGCCTACTGGGAACTTGAAGTAACGGGACCCAACCGCGATCTACACTCGGGCCACTTTGGCGGTGCCGTAGCCAACCCTATTAATGTACTATGCGACTTACTATCCAAGGTGGTCGATGCAGATGGACGCATTACTATTCCCCACTTCTACGATGCCGTAGAGGAGGTACCTGCAGCCGAACGCGAAATGATTGCTCAAATACCTTTTAACGAGGAAAAATACATGGAAGCCATCGGCGTGAAAGCCTTAAAAGGCGAAAAAGGATACTCTACCTTAGAACGCAACAGCTGCCGCCCCTCATTTGACGTATGCGGTATCTGGGGAGGATACACAGGCGAAGGGTCCAAAACCGTATTGCCTTCAAAAGCGTACGCCAAGGTATCGTGCCGCCTAGTTGCCCACCAAGACCACCACACCATCTCGCAGCTCTTTGTAGATTACATCAACCAAATGGCTCCCGAGTATGTACAAGTAAAGGTAACCCCCATGCACGGAGGCGAAGGGTATGTATGCCCCATCACCCTACCTGCTTACCAAGCAGCCGAAAAAGGATTTGAACAAGCTTTTGGCAAGAAGCCACTCGCCGTACGTCGCGGTGGAAGCATTCCAATTATCAGCGACTTCGAGAAACTATTAGGGATCAAGACTGTACTCATGGGCTTTGGATTAGAGAGCAATGCCATTCACTCACCCAACGAAAACTTCTCCCTTGACATCTTCCGCAAAGGAATTGAAGCAGTAGTTGGATTCCACTTGAATTACAAGGGATAATCCAGAGAGAACAAGAAGCATCTCCAAACAGCTATAAATATGCATTCCCCCCTGTCACTTCATGCATGAAGTGACAGGGGGGAAGTTGTTTTAAAAAGAGCCTTACTACATCTCCTCTTTTTTGTATCTTTGCAACCAATTAAGGCAATATCCTCTCTTGACCAACTACCCCCGCTAACCAAGGGTGTGGTATCCCATTTAGAGAAGGCTTGACACCTACACGCTAACATCACCATCCAACGAGAGTATGAAAAATAAAAAGAACTTTCCAGCGGCCACAACAATAGCCCTAGTAGCCATACTGCTACTACTAGTAACCCTAGCCTACCTCATGACACCCAGTAGCGACACCTTTGCATGGAGTAGTTTAAATCCACTAACCCCACTAGCAGGAGTACTCTTTTTACTCTCTTTTGGCGCAGGTATCCCACTCTGGGTAGCAGCCCTTATCTTACTAGCGCTACTCTTTTTACTCTTTAAAGCCATCCAGAAACTCATCAAACGACTCTAAAAAAGCAGTTTCTAACCCCAGAAATAGGAAACAATCTATTATTGGAGGTACCCTCTTCTACGGTTGGGGATTTGCACTATACCAATACCTTGGAGTTACTTATAGCTTTCTAGTGGGTATCTTTATCTTACAACTCTGGTTTGCCACTTGATCCGGGTTACGCTCGTCGGTAGTGTTGCTCCAGCCCCTTGCCGCTAGAGCACTCCCCGAGCGGAGAGAATAGGGCAAAAAAAATAAGCTAACCAATAGGTTAGCTTATTTTTCTGAGAGCGAAAGACGGGGCTCAAACCCGCGACCCTCAGCTTGGAAGGCTAATGCTCTATCAACTGAGCTACTTTCGCATCTTTGTTTGTGGGCGAAGAAGGATTCGAACCTCCGAAGTCGAAAGACAACTGAGTTACAG
>JBOFFJ010000080.1:0-53020 GCA_051648565.1 Phocaeicola sp.
GGGAGTGTAAAATAAACTGTGTCACGCAATATTTTTCTTTTTAAATCATCGGTCGGGGAACGCCCTAGCGGCAAGGGGCGGGACCACCCGCCCCGACGAGCGTAAAATTAGAACAATTTGAACCTCTCTCCAAATTTAATGGCCAATTGTTGGGAAATCGTTGCCCAATTAGCTAATGGCATCGTCCACTTTTTCTTCACATTTCGATAAGCTAAGTAAACAAGCTTTTCAAGGGAGGTATCCGTGGGGAATACCCCCTTGTTCTTTGTTACCTTTCGGATTTGACGATGGTATCCCTCTACTGTATTGGTGGTATAAATAAGTTTTCTAATAGCTGCTGTAAACTGAAAGTATTCAGTGAGCTTATCCCAATTATCATGCCATGATTTGATTACAATGGGATATTGTTCTTCCCATTTGGCTTGAAGGTTTAGTAGCTCTGATTCTGCTGATTCTTTACTAACAGCTCCATAAACAAGTTTGAGGTCTTTAAGGAATTCTTTTTGATTTTTACTGCCCACATATTTAATAGAATTCCGTATTTGATGGACAATGCAAAGCTGAACGATTGTACCAGGAAAAACACTCTGTATTGCATCAGGAAAGCCTTTAAGCCCATCAATACAGGCTATTAGTATATCTTCTACTCCGCGATTCTGAAGGTCAGAGAGCACGCTTAGCCAGAAGTTAGCTCCTTCATTCTTAGAGATATACATCCCTAATAACTCCTTATGACCTTCGCGGTCTATCCCTAGTACATTATAAATAGCACGACTAACAGCACAACCCCGTTCGTCCATTACCTTGTAATGAATCGCATCCATCCAGACAATGGGGTAGACACGCTCAAGAGAACGAGACTTCCAAGCCTTAATCTCAGGAAGTACGCGATCCGTAATAGCGCTAATCGTATCAGCAGAGACTCTATTACCTAAGTTTTCTTCCATCCAATCACTAATCTCACGGGTGCTATTTCCAAGGGCATAAAGACCAATAATACGATCAGAAACACCCTCAGCAAGAATCGTTTCACGCTTCTTTATAAATTGGGGGTCAAAGCTGGAATTACGATCACGGGGAGTAGAAACGGTAACTTCACCCAAAGAAGTTTGTACCTGTTTGGGCATCTTACCATTGCGACGGTTACCACTTAAACGTTCATCACTAGTTAGGTGAGCATCCATCTCACCCTCAAGAGCAGCGTTTAAAATACTTTCAAGCAAGGGAGCAAAAGCACCCTCCTTACCCAACAAAGGCTTGCCAGCTTTAAGCTGTTCGATAGCCTTGTTCTTAATAGTTTCAAAATCAAATTCTCTGTCCATAAAAAATAAACGGTGTTAGCAAAGTTAATAATTAAATCATTCCTGACACAGTTTAATTTACAGTCTCGCTAGACGTTGACATATCTATGACTGGCTCTGCTATAAATTATGGTTCATTTCCTTGCTAACCTAACAGTCTTTTATGTACCTGGAATAGAAATCCCTTCATCGGCTATTGGTTATATTCCTCTATATGATAAGCCACTTGGAGTTTTATATTTATCTACTAAGCCCAAACTTCCTCTTAGGACTAAAGATATATTTATTGAGTGGGAATTGCCATCTGGAGAACCTGCATATTCAGAGCTTAAAACGATTCATGAATTTCCTATTTATGGGAATATAGATTTTTCTAATTATTTAGTTTTTAATCCTGAACTATTAAAAATAGCCCATATTGCCGTTGTTGGACATGAAATAATCCTAAGAACAAAAAGATACAATCGCGAAACTAGAAAATATGTTATCGAAAACACCTTTTTGTCTAAAGAAATAAGTCATGAATTTGAAAATTTGTACTACCTCGGTACAGGTGTTAGATTTGAAGTTAAAGTGACACCTAAAGATGGTTCTCCATCATCAACAATTTACAAAACATTTAAAATAGAACATGATAACACTTATCAATATTTGGAAGAGAGAAGACTTGTTTCTTATTAGTTTTAATATATCTGATTGATTCCTGAAAATTTAAAAAAACTAAAATAAGTAAATTGTGAAAAGTAATACAAGAAAAGTTTTATGTCTAGCAATATTATTATTGTCAACTTTTTGTAGCTGCAAAAAAGAAGAGATAACGACAGAGGGTATTTTAAAAATAGTTATGTCTAATAAACCGCACAGCTTCTATATTTATCCAATTGAGATAGCTGATTTACCTTTTATATACTATATTTCAGATTTCCCATATAGTAGTGAATATACATATAGTCTAAACTTAAATAGTGGGAATTATACGATTCAACCCATGGGTGATTCTTACTATTCTAAGGTGAATTTGCAGATTTGATCGGGTGAAAGCACTACTGTAATTTATGATACGTCTAATATAGGAAAAGTTTTACCATAAAAGATGCTTACTGCAAAACACGTGTGCAGGCCTCTGCCTTGTTGGTGGTTACTAAACCGAGTAGAACCAAGCTAAAGAGCAGGGCTAGGTTTCTAAAAAGAACTCTTTTCATGATGGGCTTAATTTGAATATAACAATGTTAAAGCTCTAGGTAGCACGCTTGTTCACCACTTATAGGTATCTGATACTGTAGTGGTTACTTAGAAGCAATATTCTGTAAATTGAAAAGTTTATGGATAGAGCTAGAAACCTTTTTGACTATAACTTATTAACGATTGGTGGGCTATGCTATGTGTGTGGCAACTCTTTGGGGCTGGCTTATAGGTTAGTCCAAACAGGTGCCTTTAGTAGTTGTAATATTTTTTGCGGAGTCGCTTAAACTCGCCTGTTTGGGTGTAGTTCTCTAGCCAGTGGTTCAGCGTATCGAGTAGGGCAGGAGCAGCTGGACTTACTCCCCAGGCATAGCGTTGGGTAAAGCCAATGGGTTGTTTCATATCGAGCTGTGGAAGATCTTTCTCCCATGCTTGTGCCAGGCTCTTTTCGCATACAGCGTAATCTATATCACCCCCTGCCACCATGGCCAGTAGCTGTTCACTTCCATATTTCTCTACCTCCTCTATGTAGATGGTATCGCCTATCTCGTTGCTTAAGTTTTGGATGCGTAGAATGGCAGGCGATCCTTTTGTCACATAAATCTTTTTATTGGCCAACTGTAGCGGGGTGGTTATGTGGAGTGAATCTTGAGGAGTTGCTGCCTTTCGTTGTATCAGCACCAGTTGGGTAAGCAAGAAGGGCTCTGTGTAGCGCAGCGAATCGGTTGGGCTGCTGGTAATGGCTCGGCTATTGGCCAGTAGGTCATACTTTCCCTCCATAATGGCTGCTACCTGTTTTTCGATACTCATCTCAGGCTCTACCACCACTTCCCATCCGCGTGATTGGGCAAAGGCTTGTAGCAGCTCGTAGTGAAACCCTTTAATCTCCCCCTTTTCAGGGTAGAAGCTTAGGGAGTTGTACTCTGTTACAGCTCGAATCTCTTTTACTTCGTCAATCTGGGCATAGTCGCGCAGCTCTACCACCTCTATGGGGGTTGTTTTTGTGGCCAGATAGAGTGCCACCACGGGTAGCGGCATCAGTACCCAAAAGAGTAGTTCCTTTTTCATCCTAGATTATAATCTAATTAATCAAAGAAGTTCCACGACAACCCTATTTTAAAGAGAGAGGGGTTGAGTGCGTAGTGTGGAGTCAAGAATGAAGCACGACTGCCCGAACCCGAATTGATGTGGTACATCATTACAAAGAAGCGGGTACGCTTTAGGTGCAGGTTGGCATATACATTCACAATGGGGTATCCACCTATTTCGACCAAGTCGTCGGGGTTCTGTAGGTAGAACTGTCCCAACGAGGGTAGGTAGTCGGGGGCATAGTACTTGCTAAAGTAGCGTACATCGGCGCCCAGCTCTAGCGTGAGTACTTTTTTAGAGAGTCCAGCACGTAGAAAGAGGTTTCCGTAGGCCGATAGTTCGGGCAGTGGAAGCACCTGTTGGTTACTCGATTTTTGGTAAGCTACCTCGGTCTCTAGGTGGAAGATGCCGGCGCGTAGCTTTTGCTGCCAAATGGCGCTGAATACCTGTATGCTTCCGCTGTTTTGTTCTACCGCTGCTGCATATTTGATGGCTGCTGGTGTGCCATCTGTAGTGGGTGTAACCACGCCAGTATTGGCTAGGTAGGTGTAGTTACTTACATTCTCTATCCCTGCACGCAGGTTGGTTCCCCATTTGTCGATAGCTAGTTTACCCTCTACGCGGGTGCGGAAGGTTTTTTCTAGTTCGTCGTTATCCCACCAGTGGTGTTTGGAGTGGAACTTGCGGTGGTAGAATATGGGGTTTTGGTTTTTAATAAATCCATTGGCCTCAAAGCGTACGGTGTCGCCAAATAGTTTGAAATTGAGGTCACTCTTGGCCTCTATGCTAAACTGTCCTAAGTCCTCGCCTAGGATAGCTACCTCGCCTAGCACCGAGTAGTGAAAAGTTTTTCCCTCTCTTTTGGCTAGTTCGCCTCCTACACTTACCACATTCTCTTTGTAGTGGTTAAGTTGGCGTAAACTGCTTCCTGCAACGGTATCGACTAGGGCAAAGTCACGGTATTCGTGTCGGATAAAAGCGGTTAAGCCTGCTTTGGCATATTTATTAAAGCCTTCCATCAGAGAGATACCAAAGGTATTCTTGATAGAGGTGCGTTTGGTGGCATCTATCGAGTCATTTCCTAGGTAGTTGTGTAGGAATTTCTCGTTGTTTTGTGTGGTGTTATACGAAATGTATTTGCGTTGGTTGGCATCAATTTCAAGGGTGTGAATAAAGCTGGTTACGGGTACAAACTCACGCAGGGTAATGATGGAGTCGGCTACCGAGGTGCTATCTTCGCGTTCGCGGTGAAACCCTAGGTTGTAGCGGTGGGTTACAAATCCGTGGTAACTAGTGCTGTGATTCCATACTTGCGTAAGGCGGGTAGGCATGTCGTAGGTTTTGTACTCATTGCCTCCATCGGCTATGCCTACGGGATCTGTTATGTAGCGATCATCGGCTAGCCCTCCATTCTCGGCCATCTTCAGGTTGTCTGTATTAAATACGGCATGTAGTTGGTACTGATCGCCGCGGTAGCTAGCAAAGAGTCCTCCGTTAAAGAGGGCAGTAGATTGGTCGCTATACTGGCCACGTCCATAGACATAGTCGGCATAGAATCCTACCCCCAAGCGCTTGTTGGCATTGACGGCAAAGTAGGCTTTGAATCGCTCTTCGGCATAGCGGCTGCTTCCGGCTGTAAAGTAGCTCAGATTGGTGTAGGGCGATAGGGTATTGGTGAAGATTACATCTTGTGGACGCAATACGGTAAAGTCATAGAGATCGGAGAATATGAATTGGCTTGCATCGCGGCGGTCAAAGTAGAGGCGCGAGAGGCGTGGCGAACCTAAGTTTCCGAGGTAGTTGTACTGGCCGGTATTTCCGCCTGTGTCGTTGGAGTTTTGAAAGCCCAGCTGTAGGGTATCTACGGGTATGCTGTTGATGTTACCAAAGTAGTTATCGATCTTCCATGAATAGAGACCGATGGGAATGGTTTTAGAGTCCACTACAGCCGTGGTGTCAATGGGGTTTCCATTGCGGTCGTACTTTCCTTGATCCAATCCGCTGGCCGATGAGCCCATGGGATTGATGGTATTTTGTGCAAACACGTTCGCCTGTGTAGTGGCGAAGAGGATGAGTAATAAGAGTACTATTTTTTTCATACAAGGGCAAAGATAGAGATAAAATATAAAAAGGAGAAACTTTCTGGTTTCGAAAGCTCTCCTTTTTGAGTTATCCTCTTCACTTGTAAGTAGAAAGAGGGATGAATATGGTCTATTTTCACAATTGCTTGCAGTGGTAAATAACTCTTAAGAGTTATTTAGGAGGCTTTTTTATGAAGTTATTCTATCAAGATGTCCCAACAAACAAGTAGTGCACTGTGGCTCTATTTGTTTGTTGGGACATCTTATATATTCTATTCTGCCTAGGGCCGAATTTACTGTTTCTCAATAATCTCCATGCCTAGTTCAATGGCTGCCTCATTCATAGGGATGAGGTGGTGGTGACGTTCGGGCAATGTTTTGCGCAGTGCCTTGATTACGCTTTCCGTAGCTACGGCGGGGCGCACCTTGAGCAATCCACCTAGAATAATCATGTTGAATGTTTTCACCATGTTTCGTTCGTTGGCTGCATCCATGGCATCGATGCGATAAATTTCGATGTCGGTGCGGGTGGGTGGTTCTAAGATGCCATATCCATCGTATATCAATACCCCTCCAGGTTTTACTCTGCTTTCGAACTTGGCCAGTGAGGGTTGGTTCAAGATGATGGCGGTGTCGAATTGGCTCAAGATGGGCGATGAGATGCGCTCGTCGCTCAAGATAACCGTTACATTGGCTGTTCCGCCACGTTGCTCGGGTCCGTAGGCTGGCATCCAGCTTACCTCTTTATTTTCCATCAATCCCGAGTAGGCTAAGATTTTTCCCATTGAGAGTACGCCTTGTCCTCCGAAACCTGCTATAATAATCTCCTCTTTCATGCGTGTCTGTTTTATTGGTTATCTTTCAAATCGCCCAATGGGTAGTAGGGGAACATGTTCTCTTCCATCCATTTGTTTGACTGTTCGGGACTCATTTTCCATCCGGCGCTACAGGTAGAAACAATTTCGACCAAGTTTGATCCTTTGCCACTCATAGAGTATTCAAAGGCTTTGCGTATCGCTTTTTTGGCTTTGCGTATGGCGGGTACGTTGTGCACCGACTGGCGGGTTACGTAGTTTGTTCCCTCTAGGGTAGCTGCTATTTCGGTCATCTTTAGGGGGAAACCGTGTAGTGCTTGCTCGCGTCCGTGTGGACAGGTGGCAGTCTTCATACCCATTAGGGTAGTGGGGGCCATTTGTCCACCCGTCATGCCATAAATGGCATTGTTGATGAATACAATGGTAATATGTTCGCCGCGGTTGAGTGCGTGAATGGTTTCGGCTGTACCGATGCAAGCCAAGTCTCCATCGCCTTGGTAGGTAAATACCAAGCGGTCGGGAAAGAGGCGTTTGATAGCGGTTGCTACGGCAGGTGCACGTCCGTGTGCAGCCTCTTGCCAATCGATATCGAGGTAGTTGTAGGCAAATACAGCGCACCCTACTGGCGATATTCCAACGGTATTTTCGGTCATTCCCATCTCCTCAATCACCTCGGCTATGAGCTTGTGGGCTACACCGTGGCTACACCCTGGGCAGTAGTGCATGGGGGTGTCATTCATGAGGGTTGGTTTTTTGTAAACCAGGTTTTCGGGTTTAATGATATCTTCTTTTCTCATAGTTCCTTCTCCTTATTGCTTAACACATGTATCGTAAAAAAAACTCAATCAGTTTGACAAAGATGGCTACCGCACATACATAGATGAATGTTTTGAAATCGGTGGCTACAAAATAGGTCACAATGGCTGCTACTGCTAACACCATAAAGATGATGTTGAGTATGTTTCTTATCAGATGGGTGTTCATGTGCGATTAGTTTATCAATTTCTCTTTGAGTGCTGCTACTACCTCGTCTGGATCGGGTACGATGCCTCCGAGTCTGCCAAAGTGTTCTACCGGTACACTACAGGCTACGGCTAGTTTCACATCTTCTACCATTTGGCCCGCATTGAGCTCTACTGTTAGGATGCCTTTGACCTGTTTGGCGCGTTGGGCAATGGCTTTGGTAGGGAAGGGCCATAGGGTAATGGGGCGTAAGATTCCCACTTTGATTCCCTCTTGGCGGGCTATTTCGAGTGCTTTTTGGGCAATGCGTGCCGATGAGCCAAAGGCTACAATCAGGTATTCGGCATCTTCGCAAGCTATCTCTTCGAAGCGTACTTCGTTGGCCTCAATTTCGGCATACTTGGCTTGTAGGTGTAGGTTGCGTCTCTCCATTTCGTGCGAATCGAGTTCTAGCGAAGTGATGATGTTGGGCTTGCGTCCAGCTTTGCGTCCTGTAGTGGCCCAAGGGCAGCGCTCAATTACCTCTTCGTTGGTAAGGCGTTCGCGTTGTTCGGGTAGTACCACCTTCTCCATCATCTGTCCAATTACTCCATCGGCTAGAATCATGGCTGGATTGCGGTATTTAAAGGCTAGTTCAAAGCCTAGCTCCACAAAGTCGGCCATCTCTTGTACCGAGGCGGGTGCCAGGGCTATGAGTCGGTAGTCACCGTGTCCTCCTCCTTTAACGGTTTGGAAGTAATCGGCTTGACTGGGTTGGATGGTTCCTAGACCGGGTCCGCCGCGCATTACATTTACGATTAAACAAGGTAGTTCGGCTCCAGCAATGTAGGATATTCCTTCTTGCTTTAAGCTTACACCAGGACTTGAAGAGGAGGTCATGACCATCTTTCCAGCGCCAGCGCCACCATACACCATGTTGATGGCAGCCACTTCGCTTTCGGCTTGTAGTACCACCATGCCGGTAGTCTCCCAAGGTTTCTCTTCGGTTAGTGTCTCTAATATTTCGGATTGGGGGGTAATGGGGTAGCCAAAGTATCCATCTACGCCTATGCGGATGGCTGCGTGCGAAATGGCCTCATTTCCCTTCATTAAAACGACTTCTTTTGCCATAGCTTATTGTTCTTTTACTTTGTATACACTGATACATCCGTCTGGGCAGACAATGGCACATGCCGAGCAGCCAATGCAGGTATCTTCCAAAACGGGTTCTGCGAATGTGTATCCTTTTTTATTTACTTTTTTTGCTGCTAGTGCGATAACCTGTACAGGACAAGCTACTACACATAAATTGCAGCCTTTGCAACGTTCGGTATCGACTACAATAGCGCCTTTAATTTTAGCCATGAATCGGTTGTTAGGGGTTATACATCTCTTTGTTATAGAAATTGAGAATATCCATCAGCATCTCTTTGGCCTTTACGGCGGGACTCTCTGGATTTCGTTCAATTGCTTCTAGGTAGCAATTTAGTGCTTCTTGAAAGTTACCCTGTTTTCGATAGGCATTACCTAGTAGATAATACACCTCATCATTGCACACTTCGTCTTGTTTTGAGCAAGTAAGATTCGTTAGGAAACTAATTGCATCTTCTACTTTCCCGTCGTGAATGAGCCTTTTTGCGGCTAATAGTTCTTCCTCCATGGTCTCTTTTTTACACTAAATCCTGACAAAGATACATTTTATTTATTACGTTCTGCCATGTTTTACTGTAAAATCGACCTTTTTTGGTGAAGAATTAGTAAAATGTAGGAGGGAGGCGGTTAAATGTATCAAACCATGTTTCATTTGGATTGAAATAGTTTCATTTGGAACTTATTTGTCATAAATAGTTTTCTGTTTGCATCACTAGAGTTGCACAATTCCTCCTATTTTGTTCCTTTTTTTGGAGCTGTTTTGCTGGTTTTATACTTCCCTATGGGTAGAGTTGTGCAGCTAATAGGGGAAGTAGCTAGTGGGGCAGTATACCATTTCGGGCGGTATAAACAGAAAAATAGGTTTATACCGCCCGAAAGCTATCTGCGCAAAGGAGTTCTCCTTTGTTGCTTTATGTGCTAAGAGGTTATTGAGCTGCCTCTGTTAGCTCTACAATTTGGCCAATGTACATTTGGTAGCTTTTGCCCGCATCACGTAGTGCATTGGCCGTTTTTGCCTCTTCGCCCGTTTGGGGTTGTGTCATTAACTTTTTGCACTCTAGTGTAACCGATGGTATTTCGGCGCCTGCAGGGTAGAAGCGGAGGGTGTAGCTATCGCTCTCTTGGAGTAGCATGTTGCTCATCTTCTTGCTTTGGTCGAGTAGGAATGAGGCTACTTTCTTGCCAAAGAGTTGGTCTAAACCACCCCAGTAGGCCTTCTCTAGTTCAAACTGTTCGCCGCTTGCTGTAAGGGTTATGCGGGTAGCTGTAGCTATCTTCTCTTCGACTGTTTGCCCGCTACTTGTAGGGGTGGCTATTGCTGGTGTGAGGGGTGTTGCTGTAACTGTACCTATGGTAGTAGCAGGGGTGCCTACTGCTGGAGTAGTGACGGCTGGGGTAGCTGCTGTCGCTGCTGCTTGTGCTGCAAGGGCTGCCGCTTGCGCTGGTTGCAGTGTATTAGGAGCTGGGTAGTAGCCCAGTGATAAGAGTTTGTTTCCTATCTCTGTTTGTATAGCGGTAAAGAGCTCTTCTTTGAGGTTGATGGTTTCGCGGCGGAATTTTCCAGTGATGGGAGCTAGTTTGGTCTGGGATTTGTTGAGTGCTATTTCGTCGGTAATCCACTCCTCTGCTGTGTATCGCTCTCCTCCGTTTCGGGTCTCGTCATACCAGTAACGAATGCGTCCCATTTGTGCGGTTACTTTTTCGTTTTGGCAGGTTAGTAACAGTTGGTAGTAGATACGGCTGCGGTCGAGTGAGAGTGCCGATGAGGTGAATACGAGCCACTCTTCGCCCCCAATGGCAATGGTTCCCTCTTCTGGTTTCGAGAATAGGACGCGTGCATTCATTTTACCATTGGGTTGAAAACGGCTGGCAGCCCATGTCTGCATCGTTTCGTATAGTTGCTCCTGGTTTAGTCCGGTAGCTTGAATCTCTTTGTGAAAGGTTACGCGCTTCTCTTCGAGTTGAATAGCGCCAGTTAAATAGTTGGGTTGGGTTTGTGCAGTTGCTGCAAGGGGTAGGCCAAGTAGCAAAAGGAGTAAAATCTTTTTCATACGTATGGGTTTGTTCATGTTATAGTTTGGTAGCTCCAAAGATAGGAATAATAAAAAAAGAGAGGTGTAAATGCCTCTCTTTTTTTTATTGTTTATTAGATAGCTTGGCTACTTAACAGCCATTTTCTCTACGCGTGCTTGGTGACGACCTCCTTCGAACTCGGTACCAAAGAAGCTCTCCATAATCTCTTCGGCCATGGCTTGGTCAATAAAACGACCTGGCATTACCAATACGTTGGCATCGTTGTGTAGACGGGCTAGGTGAGCAATTTCGGGCATCCAGCAGAGTGCTGCACGAATTCCTTGGTGCTTGTTTAGGGTAATACCAATGCCTTGTCCGCTTCCACAGATAGCGATGCCTGGGTAACACTCGCCTGCTTCGACCGCTAGTGCTAGAGGGTGTGCAAAATCGGCATAGTCACAGCTTGCTTCGCTGCAGGTACCAAAATCCTTGTAGGTAAAACCATGTGCTTCTAACCATGTTTTTACCTGCTCTTTTAACTCGTACCCAGCATGGTCGGCTGCTAATCCAATTACTTTATTATTGCTCATAGTGATAAATATTTTTAGATGTACAAAAGTAGTTCTTTTTTTTAGTTCATAAAGAGTTGGGGGGGAATTGTCTTTATAAAAAGCGTAACGATGCTCTTTTTGATACCATTCTGGGTAGAGGAGGGGGTATAAAAATAGCGAAGCCTTTTTGAGGGGCTTCGCTATTACTACTGACTATCTTTCGTAAAGTTCGCTGTTGGCACAGACTATTCTGCTAAAAGCTCTTTTACTTGGTTGTATACATTTTGTGCAGTGAAGCCCAATTTCTCGTCCAATACAGTGTAAGGAGCAGAGAAACCAAATGATTCTAAACCAAATACTTTACCGTTGCAACCTACTAAACCTTGAAGGTTAACAGGAAGACCGGCTGTTAAGCCAAATACTTTGGCGCCACAAGGAAGGATGCTTTTTTGGTACTCTTTGCATTGTGCACGGAACAATCCTTCAGAAGGAGCCGATACGATGCGTACTTTGATGCCTTCTGCACGAAGCAATTCGGCACCTGCTACTAATGTAGCTACTTCAGAACCCGAAGCTACCAAGATTACATCGGCATTCTCTTCAGAGCCTGCTACAATGTAAGCACCTTTGGCTGCTTGTGTGTAGTCGTTACCAGCAGGTAGGTTGGTGATGTTTTGACGTGAGAAGATCAAACCAGTAGGGGTGTGCGTATTCTCCATCGCTAGTCTCCAAGCCTCTGTTGCTTCGATTGCATCGGCAGGACGAAGTACCAACATTGAGTTGTGGCCTTTGTGGTTTTTCAATTTCTCCATCAAACGGATTTGTGCCTCTTGCTCAACTGGTTCGTGAGTTGGTCCATCCTCGCCTACACGGAATGCATCGTGTGTCCAGATAAACTTCACAGGAAGTTCCATCAAGGCAGCCATACGGATAGCAGGTTTCATGTAGTCAGAGAATACAAAGAAGGTACCACAAGCCGAGATAACTCCACCGTGTAGTGTCATACCAATACAACAGCAAGCCATTGTTAATTCAGATACCCCTGCTTGGAAGAAGGCACCGCTGAAGTCGCCTTTAGTGAAAGCGTGTGTTTTCTTTAAGAAACCTTCTGTTTTGTCTGAGTCAGAAAGGTCGGCACTGGCACAGATCATGTTCTCTACCTCTACTGCCAAAGCGCCCAATACGGTAGCTGAGGCATTACGAGTAGGTGCATTCTCTGCTTGTTGGATAGCTGCCCAGTTTACTTCGGGAGCTTTGTTTGCCAACCAGTTAGCCAGTTTAGCTGCTTTTTCAGGATTTGCTGCTGCCCAAGCTGCCTCTTCGGCTTGTTTGGCTGCTACAATCTTAGTTAGCTCTTCTTCGCGTTTGGCATAGATCGCTTTTACCTCGTCAAAGATAACGAATGGGTTTTCAGGATCTGCACCTAGGTTGATCATGGTGTTTTTAAAGGCATCGCCTCCTAGTGGAGCACCGTGTGTTTTACAGTTGCGCTCGTACGAAGAGTTATCTGCTTTGCGAGCCCCTTTACCCATTACACATTTACCAATGATAAGAGTAGGACGTTCAGCCTCTGCTTTTGCCTCTTTGATAGCTTGGCGAATTTGGTCGCAATCGTGTCCGTCGATCTCAATTACGTGCCAGCCCCAAGCTTTGTATTTCATGGCTGTGTCTTCCGAAATTACAGCGCTACACTCGGTTGACAATTGGATGTCGTTTGAATCGTAGAACATCACTAGGTTGTTCAATCCCAAGTGACCGGCAATACGGCCTGCACCTTGTGAAATCTCTTCTTGAATACCACCATCCGAGATATAGGTATAGATGGTCTCTTTGTCAAATACGGTGTTACCTGTACGAGCAGCTAAGAATTTAGCGGCAATGGCAGCACCTACGGCAAATACGTGACCTTGACCCAATGGACCAGAGGTGTTTTCGATACCACGCAATACATCTACTTCGGGGTGACCGGGAGTAGGAGAGCCCCATTGACGCAATTGCATCAACTCTTCGATGGTAAATTTACCAATCAAAGCCAACTGTGAGTACAACATGGGAGCCATGTGACCTGGATCTAAGAAGAAACGGTCGCGACCCGCCCATGTAGGGTTTTTGGGATCGTATTCTAGAAACTCAGAGTAAAGCACATTGATAAAATCTGCACCACCCATTGCACCACCGGGGTGTCCAGACTTTGCTTTTTCGACCATTGCTGCGGCCAATATGCGGATGTTATCCGCTGCTAACTTCATTACTTTATTATCATTCATAGCGTTAAATGTTTTATCGGTGCAAAAGTAGTCAATTCTTTTCTATTTTGCACCGATACTTTAGTACAATTGCTTGTCTATAGGTTACACAAATAGTTCTTTTTCGGTAAACTGACCTATCTTGACATATTTATCGTAAATGGCTTGGTAAGCTTCGGCATTGGCTGCATTGGGCGTATATTCGTTGGCAAAGCCCGAATTCATCGCTGCAATAGCCTCCTCTACTTTGGGGTAAACACCTGCTGCTGTGGCTGCAAACATGGCTGCGCCGAGGGCACAAGCTTGGTCTGTATTACACACCTTGATAGGCATGTTAAGTACATCGCTCAACGTTTGCATTACGAAAGGAGATTTCAAGGCGATACCACCAATACCAATCACATTGTCAATGCGAACTCCCTCGCTGATGAAGCGATCGGCAATGGCTTTGGTACCAAAAGCAGTGGCTTCTACCAATGCGCGGTAGATGCGGGGAGCCGTTGTAGAGAGCGAAAGTCCGGTAATGGTACCTTTTAATAGTTGGTTTGCATCGGGTGTACGGCGACCGTTCATCCAGTCGGTAGCAATAACGGTGCTCTCTTCGATTGGAATTTTCTCTGCTTCGACTGTTAGTGCGGGGATTAATTGGTCGCAAGCTTCGTCAATTAATTTAGCTTTGGTCTCTTCGTCAATTAAGGTGCTGTTGGCTAATACGGTTTTCAATGGGAACTCCAATACGCGTTTGAACCATGCATAGATATCGCCAAATGCCGATTGACCTGCTTCTAGTCCTACCATGCCTGGAATAACCGAACCATCTACCTGTCCGCAGATACCTTTGATAAGGTTGTCGCCAATTTCATCGTAAGAGGCTACCATCACGTCGCAAGTCGATGTACCAATTACACGTACGAGGGTGTTAGGCGTTACACCTGCACCTACTGCACCCATGTGGCAATCGTATGCTCCACCTGCAACCACTACATCTGTCGAGAGGCCTAGGCGGGCTGCCCACTCTGCAGATAGGGTACCTACAGGCTTCTCTGCTGTTTCTGTTTCTGTAAACAGGCGGTCGCGGAATCCGCCCAATAGTGGATCAAGCGTGGTCAAGAAATCTTCCGATGGAAGTCCTCCCCAGCTAGGGTGCCACATGGTTTTGTGTCCACAAGCGCAACGGCTGCGTACAATATCTTTGGATGCTGTAACTCCTGTAATAAGTGCAGGAAGCCACTCGCAATACTCTACAATAGAGTGAGCTTTTTGGCGTACGGCTTCATCTTCGCGCAATACGTGAAGTGCTTTGGCCCAGAACCACTCCGATGAGTAGATACCCCCTTCGTAAGCGGAGTAGTCTGTGTCCCATTTTTTGCAAAGTTCATTGATTTCGGCTGCCTCTTTAACGGCTGTGTGATCTTTCCACAAGACAAACATGGCGTTGGGGTTTTCGGCAAATTCGGGGTGAAGTGCCAAAGGTACACCCGCTTCGTCGGTAAAGGCAGGTGTACTACCTGTTGTATCGAATGCCATACCTACTACCTTTTCGGCAGTACCTGCTGGACATTGTGCCAAGGCCTCTTTTACACTGGCTTCGAGTACTTCGATGTAGTCAAGTGGGTGTTGGCGGTATTGGTTGGCAGCAGGGTTGCAATATTTGCCAGCTTTCCAGCGTGGGTAATATTTTACTGAGGCAGCAAGGATATCGCCTGTAGCTGCATTGACTACAAGGGCACGAGCCGAGTCGCTACCATAATCGAGTCCTATAACGTATTTGTTTTCCATAAAGAATTGAGTCTAAAAATCTATATATAATAAGGTGTAATGAAAGAGCACCGAAGGGTTCTCGGTCAAAGAGAACCGTTCGGTGCATCTAGTTATCTTAGCAAAGTGCTTTGTTGAGCATGTAGTAAATTTCGTTCATGCGAAGCTCTTGCTTGAAGCTTTTGATAGTTGTATCGTTGTCGATAATGGCTAGTTCGATGCCAGCAATATCGGCATAGTCTTCCCAATATTCGGCGGTAATATCGTACGAGAAGCTAGTGTGGTGTGTACCACCTGCTAGGATCCATGCAGCTGCACCTACCTCTAAGTTAGGTTGTGGAATCCAAAGTGCCGAAGCTACTGGAAGCTTAGGAAGTGCTTTACTCTTGATACAATCTACTACGTTTACAATCAGGCGGAAACGGTTACCCATATCAACAACCGTTGCAGCAGTACCTGTGCCTTGTTTGCTTGTAAATACGATACGTGCTGTTTGGCTATCGATACCGATGGCTAAACGGTGTACCTCTAATTTAGGTTTCTCTTCGGCAATCAATGGAGAGATTTCCAACATGTGTGCTTGTAGGATAGCGCTCTTTTCACCATCAAAGTGAAGTGTGTAATCTTCTAAGAATGAGCAGCCCATAGGCAAACCTTGACCCATAAACCAAGTGGTGCGAAGCAAAGCTGCTGTTTTCCAGTCGCCTTCGCCACCAAATCCGTAACCTTCGGCCATCAAGCGTTGTGAAGCCAAACCAGGAATTTGATCCATTAGACCTAGGTCGTTGAAGTTGGTTGTGAAGGCTTTGGCACCTGTATCAACCAAGATGCGGCGGATAGCGATTTCTGCTTTGGCTGAGTTCCAAATCTTGAGGTAAGCTTCCGTGCTTTCGTCTTTCAACTCAGGAGCGCAGTCGTAGGTTTCGAAGTACTCATTAACGAGTGCTTTTACATCTTCGTCCGAAACGGCTTTGTAGTACTCCATCAAGTCGTTTACTGGACAGTAATCAACGTGGTAACCTAGTACCTGCTCTGCAGCCACTTTATCACCGTCAGTTACAGCTACATTGTTCATTTGATCGCCAAAGCGTAAGATCAACATATCTTGAGAATCGGCCCATCCAGCACATACACGCATCCAAACAGCAATTTTGTGTTGTGCAGACTCATCTTGCCAGTGACCTACCACCACTTTGCGGTTTTTACGCATGCGCGATACGATGTGTCCAAATTCGCGGTCACCGTGTGCACTTTGGTTCAAGTTCATGAAGTCCATATCCATGGTATCCCAAGGAATCTCTTTGTTGAATTGTGTATGGAAGTGCAACATGGGCTTTTTAAGCTCTTGCAATCCGTGAATCCACATTTTAGCGGGCGAAAAGGTGTGCATCCAAGTAATAACACCGATACATTTATCGTCGTTATTGGCCGCTTTGAAAGCAGCTGTAACCTCTTTCGATGAGTTTACTGTACCTTTGTATACTACTTTTACAGGTAGGTTGCCACTAGCGTTTAGGCCAGCTACCATTTCGTTTGAGTGAGCGTCAACAGATACTACTGCATCACCTCCGTATAGTAACTGTGCGCCAGTTACAAACCATACTTCGTAATTAGAAAATGCTTTTTCCATGATTGTTTATTTTAATTATTTGATAAATCGAGTTGTTTTAATCTATAGTTCTCTAAGCCGACTCTTACTCTAGGAGAGTGCTGTGGTGAGCTAGAGTGACTTTAATGGGAGTAGTCAGATGGTTCAATCCAGAACTGTTCCGACTATTTTTGTCCGTAGTAAGCCCCAGGGCCGTGCTTGCGGTTGAAATGTTTTTCAACCAATAGGGGGTTCATCGATAGTTGTGGATTGGCTGCATAGGCAATGCTTGCCATCTTGGCCACCTGCTCCATTACCACCGAGTTGTGTACTGCATCATTGGCATCTTTTCCCCACGAGAAGGGGCCGTGGTTTTTAACCAATACTCCGGGAGTGTGTACCGGGTTTAGCCCTTCGAATCGTTTCACAATTACATTTCCGGTCTCCTCTTCGTAGGCACCTTTTACCTCTGCTTCGCTCATGCTGGCAGTGCAAGGAATGGCATCGTGAAAGTAATCAGAGTGGGTAGTCCCAATGTTGGGGATGTCACAACCTGCTTGCGACCAAGCTGTAGCATAGGTGGAGTGTGTATGAACTACTCCGCCAATTTCGGGAAATGCTTTGTAAAGTACCAAGTGGGTAGCTGTATCCGATGAGGGGCGTAAGTTTCCTTCTACCACCTCGCCGGCTAGGTTGACTACTACCATATCTTCGGCTTTCATATCTTCGTACGAAACTCCACTGGGTTTAATTACCACTAGGCCTGTTTCGCGATCGATGGCCGAAACATTGCCCCAAGTGAAGATCACCAATCCGTGTTTGACCAAATCGAGGTTGGCACGGAATACTCTCTCTTTTAATGCTTCTAACATATTGTATATTTGCTTGTTGCTTTTAGAGTTTCCACATACTTTATCTTCTCTTGTTGCTTAGTAAGCTTCTTGAGTAGGTTTGGGTATGCTCTTGTTCTCAGCGATTTATAGTTTGAATTTGGGGTCTTTGCGGTAAGCGTTATCATTAAACTTGTAATAATAGGCGCCCCGTTTAGAACCCAGTTTATCTTTCTCTTCTGTCTTTTCAATGTAATCCATGTCGGCTACTCGTTTGCGGAAATTGCGCTTGTCGAATGTTTCGCCATGAATTGCTTCGTATAAGTTTTGTAGTTGGGTAAGGGTAAATAACTCGGGTAGCAGTTTAAAACCAATGGGTTTGTAGCTAGCCTTGTTCTTCATTAATTCCCGCGCCCTCGTTATCATATCGGGATGGTCGAATATGAGTTCAGGCAGTTTGTCTATTTTGAGCCACTCTGCATTATGTGCTCTAACTAGTTCTCGATCGTAGTCATTCACATTAATCAGGGCGTAGTAGGCTACAGAGACTACCCGTTCTCCTGGGTCGCGGTTGATATCGCCAAAGGCACCCACCTGCTCCATGTAGACCTCTTCTAGTCCAGTTAACTCTTTCAATACCCGTTGGGCAGCTTGGTCTAGGCTCTCGTTCTTCTGCAAGAATCCTCCCATGAGTGACCATTTGCCAAGGGCTGGTTCAAAGTTCCGTTTTAAGAGGAGAAGCTTCAGCTCCCCCTCATCAAAACCAAAGATTATACAATCCACACCTAGGTAGAATTGCGATTGCATGTCATAGTAACTCATCTTACCAGAAGTAGTAGTAGAATGATCCTGTGATAGCTAGAATGATGATAGAGTGAATTACATCCCATTTGTCCCAGCTGTTACGAGTTGCCTCTAGCTGTTCTGGAGTAGAGGTGCCAAATACCAATCCGCGGATTTTCTCTTCCGATGGAGCTTTGGTAGCCAAACTTACACACACCACCACGATGATACAGAATAGCAACATCCATCCGCAGAAGAACAACCAGTTCATATCGTAGAATAGGTATTTGAAGGTGCTATCAGCAACATCGGTTGCATTGCTGTAGTACACTTTAGAGCCCAAACGAGTCAAACCTACAATGATACCCGAGATTAATCCCCACATACCCCCTTGTGCAGAGGTACGTTTCCAGCATACACCTAAAAGGAAGGCAGCTGCAATACCTGGAGCCAATACAGATTGTACATCTTGTAGGTAGGTGTAAAGTACATCGCCTACAGAGCGCATGATAGGAATCCATAAGATACCCAAGATTACGATTACCACGGTTGCTGCTTGACCAATTGCTACCAATTTCTTTTCGGGAGTTTCAGGTTTGAAACGTTTGTAGAAGTCAATAGTAAAGAGCATAGCCGATGAGTTAAATAACGAAGCCAATGAACTCATTAGGGCAGCCAAGATACCACACACTACCAATCCCTTCATACCAGCTGGAAGCAATTTTGCTACAAGGGTAGGGAAGGCAGCATCGGCATTGGCATTACCATTAGCTAGGAAAGGAAGGTAACCACCATCGCCAATGTATTTTTGGTGCAAAGCGAAGGCAATCATACCTGGAATCAAGAACAAGAATACAGGAAGAAGTTTTAAGTAAGCACCAAAGATGGTACCACGGCGAGCCTCTTTCTCATTTTTACCCGAAAGTACACGTTGTACAATGAATTGGTCTGTACACCAGTACCAGAAACCAATAACAGCCGAACCAATCAAAGCACCCAACCATGGGAAGTTAGGATCGCGGTTGTCGCGAATCAAGTTGGTCATGGTGCTACCATAGTCATTAACCGTTACAGCTCCACAAATGCGCATCATCTCGTCCCAGCCACCTAGCTCTTGTAAACCAAGCACTAAGATAACCAATGAACCAAGTAACAAGATAGGCGTTTGAAGCACCGATGTATAAAGTACCGATTTCATACCACCAAAGATGGTGTAGAAAGCGGTCAAGATAACCAAACCGATGGCAGCAATCCAGAAGAAGTCAATGCCCCACAACTCTTCGATACCGAATACTTGTTGGAATACCAAACCACCTGCGTATACCGTTACAGCTACTTTGGTTAATACATAACTAATTAAAGAGATACCCGAAAGGATGGTACGTGAAGCGGGGTTGTAGCGGCGCTCCAAGAATTCGGGCATGGTAAATACCATACTGCGTGTATAGAAAGGAACGAATACCCATCCTAAGATAAGAATCATCCACCCTTGAATTTCCCAGTGTGCCATGGCCATACCGCTCGATGCACCTGCACCCGCTAGACCAATTAAGTGTTCCGAACCAATGTTCGAGGCAAAGATAGAGGCACCAATGGCAATCCACGATGCATCACGTCCGCCCAAGAAGTAATCTGCAGAGCTATTTTGTTTCTGGCTTACCACCCAAACAATGACTCCAATTAAGGCTATAAAGAATATGCCTATTACAATCCAATCTAATGTTCCCACGTTTTATTTTGTTTTAAAGTTAGTATGTCTAGTTCGATTTGTCTTATTTCTCTACACCAAATTTATAGATGCATTGGCTGTGGTAGGTTTGTCCAGGTTCTAGTACTACCGATGGCCATTCGGGTTTGTTGGGTGAGTCTGGGTAGTGTTGAGTCTCTAAGCAGATAGCTGTGCGCTCGGTGTACACCACTCCTTTTTTACCTGTAGCTGTTCCATCGAGGAAGTTGCCGGTGTAGACTTGGATACCTGGTTCGTTGGTATATACCTCAAGGGTAATGCCTGTTACGGGGCTGGTTAGTTTGGCTGCTACTTGTGTTACATCGCCTGCTGTGCGAAGCACCCAGTTGTGGTCGAACCCGTTGCCCAATTTCACCTGTTCGTCATCAAAGTTGGTTACGCAGGGAGCAATTGTTTTAGGTGTGTTAAAATCGAAAGCGGTTCCAGCTACTGCTTGCATGGCTCCAGTAGTCATAAAGGTACTATCTACCGGAGTAATCTCGTCCGAGGCTACATAGAGAGTATGGTTGCCAATGGTGCTCGATGCATCGCCGTTTAAGTTGAAGTAAGAGTGGTTGGTCATGTTGATCACCGTTTTCTTATCGGTAGTTGCTTTGTAGTCAATGTCAATCGCGTTATCGGCAGTTAGTGCATAGGTAACTACGGCTGTTACATTGCCTGGGAAGTTAGAGTCGCCATCGGCCGAATGCATTGTTAGTGTTATGGTGCTATCGTTAAGCTGGTTGGCTTCGTATACTTGGTATTGCCATCCTTCTGGTCCACCGTGTAGGCAGTGACCGAAGTTATTTTGAGGCAGTTGAATGGTTTGGCCATCTAGGGTTATTTGCCCTTGGTTGATGCGGTTGGCATAGCGACCGATGGATGCGCCAAAGTCACTTGGTACTGTTTGGTAATCATGAATATTGTCAAATCCGTGTACTACATCTTGCATGGTTCCTGTTCTATCGGGTACCATGATGGATACAAGGCGTCCACCAAAGTTGGTAACACACACCTCCATACCTGCTCTGTTGGTTAGGGTGTAGAGTTTTACGGGTTTTACGCCATTAACCATTGCTTCAAACTTAGCAGGGTTTAAGCCCGATAAGGTAGTACTCTCTTTGGGTTGCTGCGTTCCGCAAGCCGTAAGTAGCGTGAGGGCAATGCCTGCTCCAGCCATGTTTTTCTTCAAGTTCTTCATGATATACAATACTTAGTAAATAAAAGGTATTTTTGAATGGTGTAAAAGTAACACTTATCAATAGTTCGGCTATATGCTTGGGTATGTTCTGCAACATAAAAGTGTAAAAAGAACACTTTTATTCTTTGGTTCTTCTTTTAAACCGATGTGTGGTAGTTGCTTTTGTAATCTAGAGATTGCATTCTTACATATCTTGCAGGGTGATTCTTGTTAAAAAGAGGTAATAACAGTATGTTTCGTATTGACTCAGATCCTTATTGAGAGGCTTGATTTAAGCATTCGTTGATCAATTCGTACAAAAATAAATAGTTTCATCCCATTCTTGAACTCTATTGCTAACCTTTTTTTGTGACTGGTAATTTGTAAAAACTCAATATTTATAAGAAAGTTGTTGTTGTCTCAATAAAATAGCTCAATAGATTGTTATAGAGTAAAAAAGAAATTGTTTATTGGCTATTTTAATGAGATATTTGCGAGTTCTGTCTCCTCAAGAGATTCATTTAAAATTATAATATATTTGTATGCGAAAAGAAAAAACGCCTTCCCCCTTGCTCTCCTTCTTACCTGTATTTCTGCTGATTGTTTTACTGGCCATTGCGATAACTCTTTTTGGAGATAACTCATTGGGAGGTGCTAGTCAAATTTGTTTATTGCTAGCTACAGCGGTTTGTGTGGCTATATCAATGGTAGGGTACAAGAAATCTTGGGCAAGTTTTGAACATGCCATTGCTAATAATATTGCTGGAATAACGGGAGCTCTGATTATTTTACTTATCATCGGTGCTCTTTCGGGTAGTTGGATGATTAGTGGAGTGATTCCTACGCTTATTTACTATGGTATACAGATTATCCATCCCAGTCTATTCTTGGTATCTACGTGTGTGATTTGTGCGGTGGTATCGGTCATGACGGGTAGCTCTTGGACCACCATTGCTACCATAGGTGTGGCGTTACTCGGTATAGGTAATGCGCAAGGTTTTGATGTAGGATGGACAGCAGGTGCCATTGTATCTGGTGCCTATTTTGGCGATAAGATATCTCCGCTTTCCGATACCACTGTTTTGGCAGCTTCAGTAGCCGATACTCCGCTTTTTACACACATTCGTTATTTGATGATTACAACGGTTCCCTCCATGTGTATCACCTTACTTATCTTTACTTTTGCTGGATTTAGTCACGTAGCTTCGGATACTTCGCACATTACCCTCTTTATGGAGGTGCTCTCTGATAATTTTTTGATTTCGGGATGGTTGCTTATTGTTCCGCTGGTGACTGGTTTGTTGATCTTTAAGAAGGTACCCTCTATTATTACTCTTTTTGTCTCGGCTTTGTTGGCCTTGATTTTTGCTATGCTGTTTCAGCCTCAGTTGCTGCAAGAGATAGCAGGTGATGGTGTAACTGGTATCGCTGCAACTGCCAAAGGGGCGATGCAGGTACTCTTTGATAGCACACAAATCAATACGGGTAATGAAGCGGTCGATAGTTTGGTTTCTACCAGCGGTATGGCGGGTATGCTTAATACCATTTGGTTGATTGTGTGTGCCATGTGCTTTGGGGGGGCTATGACTGCTAGCGGTATGTTGGGCAGCATAACCTCCTTGTTACTGCGTTTTACCAAGAAGCGTGCGGGTTTGGTCTCCTCTACAGTTGTTTCGGGTCTCTTTTTAAATTTGACCACGGCCGATCAATACATCTCTATCATTTTAACGGGAAGTATGTTTAAGAATATCTATGATCGCAAGGGATATGAAGGGCGTTTATTGAGCCGTACCACCGAAGATGCAGTAACAGTAACCTCGGTGTTGATTCCTTGGAATACTTGTGGTATGACCCAAGCAACAATCTTAGGGGTTTCTACGTTGACCTACTTGCCATACGCTTTCTTTAACTTGATTAGTCCTTTGATGTCTATAGCAGTGGCTACCCTTGGTTATAAGATTTTCCAAAAGAGTCCTGCTGAGGAGCATGTGGAATCATAAGCATATTTCACGTGCACACTAAAAAGAAGAGGTGTAGTCATACTATTATGGTATGACTACACCTCTTATCAAAAATAGTTATCTGCTATAAACACACAATGGCTTCTTATTTGATTGCTGCTAATGCGGCATCGTAGTTGGGCTCTTGTACAATTTCAGGAACCAACTCTGAGTAAATAACTTGGCCTGCTGGATTGATAATCACTACGGCTCTAGCTAGTAGACCTGAAAGTGGACCATCGGTCATCAATACACCATAATCTTTTGCAAAAGTAGATGAGAAGTGGAAATCAGATGCGGTAATTACATTTTCAATTCCCTCGGCACCACAAAAGCGGCTTTGTGCAAAAGGTAAATCTTTTGAGATACAGATTACTTTTGTATTCTTTACTTCGCTTGCTACTTGGTTGAACTTACGTACAGAAGCTGCACATACGCCTGTATCTACGCTAGGGAAGATGTTTAGTACCAAGAAGCTTTCTCCACAATCGGCCAATTGAAAAGGAGATAAATCGCCTTTAATCAATGAGAAATTGGGTGCTACTGTTCCTGCCTCTATAAATTTTCCAGCCAATGCTACGGCTGTTCCTTTGAATGCTGTTGTTTTCATTAATCTTGTTTTATTAAATTAAAATGAATATTCTTTGCTTCTAATTCACTATATAACAGTAAACTCTCTATTTAGTTTTGAATCTTCTGTTTAATTTTAGCTCTTTAGCGATTGCAAGATAGGCATTGTTTTTAAATAAACAATACGTAAGGAGTTTTATTTTGTATTGGTTACAGTTTTTAAATTGAAACAAACGGGGGCAATCCTCTTTAAGTACTGATTGATAGCCTCTTTTGTTTTTATCACTCTATCTTCTATTCTCTTGAAATAGAGAAACCTTCGCCTCACATTGATTCTCCTGCTTTATTTTACTCTTCTTTAATCTGCCCATGAGGCTTATCTTCTTTAAGATTTGATCTTTCTCTTTGTTTACTCCAATACGCCTAGTTTGGCCTTTAGCTTGGCTATTCGTTTGGTTGAATCGGTTATCTTACTGTAGGCTATTTTTCCCTCCTTCACTAGTTTAAGTATGGTATCTACCACCTCTTGTGGACGATTCTCTACATAGCCCTCTGGGCTGTTGTTTCCCATGCAGAGTAGGTTGGCTCCTGCATTGATGCAGTGTGTGAGTGCCTCCTCTAGCGTATAGTGTTGAGCAATGGCATCCATATAGAGATCGTCTGTAGAGATAACTCCATCAAAGCCTAACTCTTCGCGTAAGATATTCTGTAACACCTTTGGCGAGAGGGTAGCAGGATACTTCTCGTCCAAGTGCTTGTTAAATACATGTGCCGTCATCACTATATCTGCTTTGTCTGCTGCTATGAGTTGTTGGAAAGGTTCTAATTCGACTTCGCTCCAACTATCTGTTATATCAGTAAAGCCATGGTGTGAATCAACAGTGGCACTACCGTGGCCAGGAAAGTGTTTGAGTGAGGTGAGAATCCCCTTTGTACGGTGTTCATCCACCCAGATACCACCGTTTTTCACCACCACATCTACTTGGTTAGAGAAGCTTCGTTCTATTTTTCCAATAACAGGCGATTGTGGATTGACATTAAGGTCTACTACAGGTGCAAAGTTTAGGTTTACTCCAATCGCTTCTAATTCGCGGGCAGTTGCGCTAGCCCAATAGCTAGTTGTGTCTGCCTTATCTATTTTGCCCAAGTAGGCTGCACTAACGGTGGCAGGAAAGCCATAGGCCTCTTTCAATCGACTTACGCGCCCCCCTTCTTGGTCAATGGCTACTAGCAAGGGAGTGGAGGAGATTTGTTGCAGATCTTTAATTAATTGAGTTACCTGCTCCTTGGAGCGAATATTACGCGAACCCACTTGCTTGGTGCCGCATAGGTCTATATCAAAAAGCAGAACGCCTCCTACACCTACCTCTTTCACATAACGGTAAATCGGACTTTGTGGGGTTACTTCTGCTCCTTGAAAGCCCACCAATAGCATTTGGGCAATCTCTTTGCGTAGGGTTTCATCGTTAGAAAGTGTATCGCTATTAGAGGCACATCCTATCATCGCAACCAGCGATAGGAGTAGGAACGAGAGTTTTTTTTTCATCGGGTAAATATTTTTCAGTTATTACTATTTAGCTATAGATAGAGAGGATATGGGTTAATCCTGTTTGGGGTAGTAGGGCAAAGTTAGAAAACTTTCCTTGAAAATCAATAAGCGTGAGTGCTGCAGTAGGTTCCCTCTTGATGGATTTAGTCGATTCTATTATAAAGATGCTACCCTAGATTGGGGAGAGAATAGGCTCCTCCTATTTCCTTTTATAATGGTCTAATAGACGTTAGTTGAGATGGATGCAAACAGGATGATTTTGTCTTTAATTATTTGGTGTAAAGCGATTTATCTGTTTTCTTTTGCTTCTTTAGTAATGTACCTCTTCTGTTTGGGTCCATTCAGCAACAGAAATAGATTGAACAAATTGAGTAGATTTGCATTTTAGTTAGTATAGGATTGATACATAATAGAAGCGAATCGTTCTATTTTAGAAAATGATAGGGAATATTCCTGCACTTTTCGGGCTATAATTCTCAATTTTCACCGGTATTTCTGTAATTCCCGACGGGATTTATCAAAATCTCGACGGGAATTGGAGAATAGTTCATAATCTATTGAAGAATATCTCGCCTTCTTTCTCTTTTTAGGGGGAGAGGAGTGAAGGAAATGAGCAGATTTAGATTAGATATTAGCACAAATAAAAAGCAAGCAAGATGAAAAAACAGGGTCAATACTTATTGTTGGTACTGCTCTTTACTTTGGGAGCATGCAAAATGTTCGAAACACACCCCTATGATACTTATATTACGGGTGAAACCAATATAAGTCGTAAGAATATGGAGCAAATAGAACAGTTGTTGAAAGAGAAAGAATCGTTTCGATTTGCTATGATTAGCGATACACAGCGTTGGTATGACCACACCTTCGATGCTGTAAAGGCTATTAATGCACGAGGAGATGTAGATTTTGTATTACATGGGGGCGATCAAACTGATTTTGGAGCCACGCAGGAGTTTATTTGGATGCGTGATATTCTGAACAACCTTACCATACCTTATCTCTGCGTCATTGGGAATCATGATTGTTTAGGTACAGGAAAAGAGAGTTATCGCACCCTTTATGGCAATAGCAATTTTGGATTTACAGCGGGGGATATGCGTTTTGTTTGCCTTAATACAAATGCATTGGAGTACGATTATTCTGAGCCTATTCCCGATTTCTCTTTCTTGGCAGATGAATTAGCCAATATATCCCCAAACATTACTCGAACCACCTTTCTGATGCATGCTGCACCCCATACCGATGTGTTCAATAACAATGTGAGCACCATCTTTCACCAATATTTAAAGCATTTCCCAGGTGATGTGTTTTGTTTGCATGGTCACTCACATGGTTTGTCGGTAGTTGATCTATTTAACGATGGTATACTTTATTATGAATGTCCCAATATAAAGAAGAGGATCTATCTATTATTTACCGTTTACCCAGGAGGATACAGTTATGAAGCAGTTACTTTTTAGTCTTTTATTGCCATCCATTCTACTTTTTCTTCCCGTAACGACCCTTTACTCACAGGTGACTGTGGAGAATGATACCATCTCTTTGATGGAAGATGAGTTAGTTGGTGTGGAACCAGAGGAGCAGAAAGAGTGGGAACAACTTGCTATTGATTCTGTGAGCTCCTTTTTTTATCGATATGATAGGCGGGTAAATCACTACCGAGAAGCTTTTTACTCACTTATTCCCACCAGCTTATTGGTGCAGTGTTATGGCGATATGGGGTTAATCTCTATGGGAGTAGGTTGGGAGTATGGAAAACGGGGAGAGTGGGGAAGCTACCTATTGCTAGGTGTGATACCCAAATACAACTCGAGTGAAACTAAGATGACTCTAACCTTGAAACAGAGCTATACACCATGGAGCTTTTATTTGGGTAATAAAATCTCTATCGACCCCCTAACTTGTGGGCTCTATTTTAATACCGTGTTTAGTGAACATTTTTGGGCCAAAGAGCCCGAACGATATCCTGCTGGCTATTATGGTTTTTCTACCCGTATTCGTAGCCATATCTTTCTTGGCCAAGCCATAACTTACGATATTCCCTACAAGAGACGATTATTTACTCGCTCGGCTACACTCTTCTATGAACTTAGTAGTTGCGATATTTACATCATTAGTGCTTTTAACAATCGCTATTTACAGCCGAGTGACTATCTCAGGCTATCGGTTGGTTTGAAATTTCAGATATTCTAATCTATTACACCTCGCGGTACTGCTTGGGCGAGATACCCGTATGTTGTTTGAAGTACTTGCCAAAGAAGGAGGGGTTGGGAAAGTTTAAGTGGTAGGTAATCTCTTGAATGGATAGGTTGGAGTATTTCAGGAGCGATTTGGCCTCTTGAATGACGTAGTTATCTATCCATTCGCTAGCACTGGTGTGGCTAGCCCGTTTGATTAGTGCCGAGAAGTACTTGGGACTCAAAAAAAGTTTCTCGGCATAAAAGCTTACGCGCCGTTCGCTGGTGTGGTGCGTAGCTACCAATTGTAGGAATTGATTGAGTATAATACTCTCTCTACTGGCTGTGTGTCGTTTCTGTTTTTCGTAAACTGCTTGGTTTCTGCTCAATATATTCCCTATCTTATAGAGGTAGAGAGCTGTTAGTCGTTGCATAACCTCTAACTGGTAGTATCCTGTTTGTGTAATATTCTCTTCCATGAGTTTGTAGTAGGTAGCTAGCTCCTCTAGCTCTTGGGGGGTAAGCTGAAAGATGGGGTTCTCTTTGAGTAGAATAAAGGTGGGCACAAAGTTGTTGAGACCTATTTGCATGGATTGCAGGAAGGCATGCGAGAGTAGTAATACCCGCGGGGTATTTACAGGGCTGTTACTAATGGATTGTACGATGTCGCCTGGGGCACAGATTAGCAATTGATTCTTCTCTAGGGTGTATTCTCGTAGGTTTATAACGGCCTTATCGCACCCCTCTTGGTGCAAAAATATGGCTGCTCCTTCTAGCCGAAAGGGGTGATGAAACAGGGGATATTTATGTAACTCTAATGGGGAGCTACTATCACTTAAGGCCAATCCCTCTTTGAGCCACTTGGCACCAGGTATGGTTTCAATAATCTTGGTGAATGAACAGGTATCTATCAGTTGTTTCATAATCGTTGTTTTGGGCCAAAATAACCTATAAAAGGGGAGATTATCAAGTGTATCTGCCGAAAAAGAGGGAAATAGGACATTATTGGTAGTTAGAGGGACGTTACTCTATGTATGAAAGGGTGCATCTTTGCAGGAAGAGAAATAGCCGCTTTTTGGCGGGTTTTGATAGAGTATAACAATAACAGATAATGCGATGAAAGTAAGTAACTATGTAATGGCTCTGACGCTAGGGTGTGGATCTGCCCTTTGGCTAACTACCGGATGTACTCCACAGAGCGAGCGTAAAGAGGTGGAGCCGGTGGCTGTAACCCTCTATTACCCTACGCCAACGATGGCTCATCAGCCCCTTCGTTACGTGGGGGTGGTTGAGGCCGAACAAGTAGTAAACCTCAGTTTTAAAGTAGGAGGGTATGTAGAGCGGGTATCCGTGCAGTCGGGTATGCAGGTAGCCAAGGGAGCCCTTTTGGCAACTCTCTCTAGCGAGGCGCTGGAGCAGAGCTACCAAGCTGCACAGGCCAAACTATGGCAGGCACAAGATGCCATGCGCCGTATGCAGGAGTTGTATGATAAGGAGAGCCTGCCCGAGATAAAATATGTGGAGATAAAGAGTCAATTGGAGCAGGCAGAGGCAGCTTACAAGGTGGCCGAACAAAATCGGAAGGATACCCAACTCTATGCACCTCAGGCTGGCTATATTGGTGCCAAAGGGATAGAAGCGGGCGAGAATGTATTGCCTGGTCAGCCGCTCTTTTCGTTGTTACAACTTGACCAAGTAAAGGTAAAGATAGCGGTGCCTGAGCAAGAGATAGCCCAACTTGCTTTGCAGCAGCAGGCCACTGTAGAGGTGGGCGCTTTGGGTAAGAGTCAGTTTACAGGGTATCTCACAGAGAAGGGGGTGGTGGCCGATCGGATGGCTCATACCTACGAGGTAAGGCTTACGCTACCCAATCCTCAAAAAGAGTTACTTCCTGGCATGGTTTGTCAGGTAACATTGCCTGTTGCTTCAACAGCAGTTTCGGCAGCTACTTCGGGGCCTACTTCAACAGTAGCTGCACCGGTTTCTTGGCTCTTGCCCAACCGTGCCATTCAAGTGGCCAATGACAACCGTACCTATGTATGGGGTGTAGAGCAGGGGGTAGCTACGCGCTGTTATGTGACGGTAGGCTCTTTGACTCCGCAAGGGGTGTTGGTAACCAGTGGTTTAAAAGAGGGAGTGGCTGTGGTTGTAGCAGGCATGCAGAAGGTGAGTGAAGGAGTTAATGTACGTGAGTTATGAAGAAGCGCATTGGATTTATAGAGGCGTGCATGCGTCACAACCGCATGATGCTTTTCTTGATAGGTGCCTTGGTACTGCTGGGCATTTATGCCCTTAAAGTGATGCCCAAGCAGGAGTTTCCTCAAGTAACTGTACGCCAGGGGGTGATTGTAGCTCTCTACCCAGGTGCCACTTCGCTCGAAGTAGAAGAGCAGGTGGCTAAACCACTCGAGGAGTTTCTCTATACCTTTGGCGAAATATACAAAGAGAAGAGTTATAGCCTCTCGCAAGATGGCAAACTCTTTGTCATGGTAGAGCTCAACCCTCAGGTGAAGAACAAAGACCAAGTATGGTCTAAGATCAAACATGGACTCAAGGAGTTTAAACTGACTCTTCCTACGGGGGTATTGGCCTTGGTAGCCAAGGATGATTTTGGTGATACATCGGCCCTGTTGATTAGTCTCGAATCGTCCGATAAGAGTTACCGCGAACTTGAGGGGTATCTGACTCAGCTCGAGGGAGAGTTGCGTCGTATCCCCTCGGTCTCTAACCTGCGCCGCTACGGAGTGCAACAAGAGCAAATATCCATCTACCTTGATGAAGAGAAGATGGTGGCATATGGTATGGGTCGTAAAACAGTGGCAGCCATTCTCTTTCAACAAGGTTTTACCACGGGTGGGGCCCACCTAGAAGATGAGGTGCAGCGATTGCCTATCTACGTAAAAACAAGTTACGAGAATGAAGAGGTGCTAGCCAACCAAATAGTATACAGTGATGGTGCTGGTAACTTGATTCGCCTCAAAGATGTGGCGCAAGTGGTACGCGAGTATCCCTCGCCCGATAGCTATATCCAGCAAGGGGAGCAACGCGCCTTGGTACTCTCGATGGAGATGAAGCAGGGCAAGAACATTGTAGCCTATGGCCAAGAGGTCGATCAGGTATTGAGTGCCTTTCAGCAACAACTCCCCCCTAGTGTATCCATGGAACGCATAGCCGATCAGCCCAAGGTGGTAAATGATTCGGTTACCTCCTTTTTGCGCGATCTTTTTCTCTCTATCGTAGTGGTGGTGGTAGTGATGATGATTCTCTTCCCCTTTCGGTCGGCCGTAGTAGCAGCCACCTCCATTCCCATCACCATCTTTATATCGGTAGCCATAATGTACTTTTGCGGTATTGAGCTTAATACAGTAACCTTGGCTGCACTTATTGTGGTGCTGGGTATGATAGTCGATAACTCCATCATTGTGATTGATGCCTATTTGGAGCGGTTGGATGCAGGTCTGTCGCGTTGGCACGCTGCCATTAGCAGTGCCAAAGATTACTTTGCTTCCATCTTCTTGGCTACGCTTTGCATCTGTGTCACCTTCTACCCGCTGCTCTTTACTATGGAGGGCGAGCTGGGCGACTTCTTGACCCTCTTTCCATGGACCATTACCATTTCGCTTATGAGTTCGTTGGCAGTGGCTATGATTTTTATTCCTTTCTTGCAATTTGTCTTGATTAAGCAAGGGCTTAAAGCGCGTGCTCAAGAAAAGAAAGAGCAGCGGTGGGGCTTTAACCTACTCGACCCTGTACAACGCCTTTACGAATGGGTGTTACAGCTTACTTTCCGTTTTCCCAAACTCACCATCTTGAGTGGCCTTTTGAGCGTGGTAGTTGCCTTGTTGCTCTTCACGCAGATTGATGTGCGCATGATGCCTCGTGCCGATCGCAACCAGTTGGCTGTCGAGGTATACTTGCCACAAGGAGCCTCGTTGGAGCAAACTGCTGCCGTTACCGATAGCCTCTACACGCTGCTTGATGCCGATGAAGGAGTTACCTCGGTAACCCGTTTCGTAGGAAGTGGTTCGCCCCGTTTTCAGAACACCTATGCACCTCATTTACCTGCTTACAACTATGCACAGTTCATAGTCAACATGCAGAGTAACGAGGCTACCATTGCGCTGCTTGATGCTTATGCCAATGAGTGGGCCAATCGGTTTCCCAATGCCTATGTAAAACTGAAGCAATTAGATTATAGTAATGTAGCTACCCCTGTTGAGGTACGTTTTCGAGGTGAAGATATCGCCTCTCTTCGCGAGAGTGCCGACTCATTGATGCAGCACATGAAAGCGCTGGAAGGGTTGGTCTGGATACATACCAACTACGAAGAGATGGTTCCTTCGGTGCAGGTAGCACTCGATCCTGTAGCAGCCTCTCGGTTAGGCATTACCCGCACCTCGGTAGCTTCCGATTTGTCGGTCAATTATGGAGGAGTTCCGGTGGGTACTCTGTGGGAGGGTAACTATCCGCTTAATGTGGTATTAAAGCGAGCGGTGGATGAAGATTCGCAAGCCTACAGTGGCGTGGGCAATACTTACCTAACTACTTGGGGAGGAGGTATGGTTCCGCTGCGTCAAGTGGGCGAGATTACGCCTATTTGGACTCCTGGACAAATTGTTCGTCGCAACGGGGTGCGTACCCTTAGCGTGATGGCCGATGTAAAGCGTGGCTATAGCGAGGGGGCACTGATTAAAGAGGTTCAACAGCTGATGGAGAAAGAGGTGGCTCCCCTGCTACCCCAAGGAGTAGCTTATGAGTATGGGGGGAATGCTGAGAAGGACAAGGAGACCATTGTGCCCATTGTAAATGGACTAGCTATAGCGGTAGTTATCATCTTCCTCTTTTTGCTGTTCAACTTCAAGAAATTAAGCATCGCACTGGTTGCACTCTTCTCCACCCTGCTCTGTCTATTGGGAGCAGCTTTGGGACTCTGGATAGCTGGGGTAAGCTTTAGCCTTACCTGTGTATTGGGCATTATCAGTTTGCTGGGTATCATTGTGCGCAATGCCATCATTATGTTTGAGTATGCCGAAGATCTGCACCACCAGCAGCACTACAGTGCCCGCAATGCTGCTTATGAAGCAGGTAAGCGACGCATGCTTCCTATTTTCCTTACCTCGGCTACCACTGCTTTTGGAGTAGTTCCCATGATTCTGAGTCAGAGCTCCCTTTGGATGCCTATGGGTATTGTAATCTGTATGGGTACCGTAGTCTCTATGGTGCTGGTGGTAACCGTACTGCCGGTGGTTTACTGGAAAATATATCGCAAAGAGGCTATTTAATTCTTAGTGAGTAACTCTTTAAGTAGCTTTTAAAGCGTAGCTAATGAGTCGTTAAGTAGTTAGTCAACTCGCTCTCCGTTTTAAACTCCTTGTAACTCTCTTTTGCAAGAGAAGAAGGAGTGAGATGGGTGGAACGAGCTACAATTGAGAAATGAAAAATAGATAATGATGAAAAGAAGTATAAAAAGATATTACCTAGCAGGTGTGCTACTTTGCACCCTTTCGTTGCAAGCACAACCCTATACGTTGGAGAGGTGTAAAGAGCTTGCCGTAGCCCACAGTTACGAATTAAAGAACAGCGCATTGAATCAATCCATCTCTGCCCATACGCAGCGCGAGGCATTTACTCATTACTTTCCCACCCTTCAAGCGCAAGGGGGATATATGCATGCCTCAAAAGATTTAATCGGCCTCTCCATGCAGAACCCTTTAACGGGTGGCCCGTTGGAGATTGGTTTTCTTGAGAAAGGGGTAGTGGGGGGATTGATGCTAATGCAACCTCTTTTTGTGGGAGGACAGATTGTGAATAGCAATCGTTTGGCCAAGCTCGAAGGTCGCTCCACCTACTATCAGTTAGCACTTACTACCGAGTCTACCAAACGCAAGGTGGAGGGTTATTTCTGGCAAGGGGTAAAGCTGCAAGAGAACTTAAAAACCATCGAAGCGATGGAGGAGTGGTTGCAACAGATACGGCACGATGTAGAGGCTTTTGTTTCGGCTGGAGTAACCACTCGCAACGACCTACTGCGTATTACACTCCAAGAGAATCAGTTGGCCAGTGAGCGACTGCGGGTTGAGAATGGCCAGCAACTCACTCGCCTTTTATTGGCTCAACTTATGGGAGTATCTGCAACAGAGTTGAATTTATCCTACAGCCAAGAGAAGTTAATCGAATCACCCTTAGGCTATCACTTAGAGGCTACTCAAGCCGCTCAACTTCGGCCCGAAGCACAACTCTTATCCCTTCAAGTTGAGGCTACTCAGTTGCAGAAAAAGATAGAGGTAGGTAAGCGACTTCCATCGGTAGCTATCGGTGGAAATTACATCTACCACAATCTATTGCCCGATAAATTTAGTGGGGCAGTAGCCTTTGCTACGGTTAAAATACCTCTTACAGATTGGTGGGGCGGAACTCATGCCATCAAGCGACAAACACTCAAACAGCAGCAAGCTTACAACGAACAGCAAAATGGGTTGGAGTTGTTAGCAGTTAAGATAGAGCAAGAGTGGTGTAACCTGCAAGAGGCCTACAAGCAGCTGTTGCTGGCCGATCATTCGGTGGCATCGGCCCAAGAGCATCTGCGTATGAGTCGCAACTACTACCAAGCGGGTACAACTACCTTAACCGAACTATTGGAGGCGCAAAAGCTGTTGCAATCGTGCGAGAGTAAGCGCATTGAAGCACAAATAGGGTATGCCTATCAGTTGACCATTTACAAGCAGTATGGCGAATCGGAAGTTGCTCGCTAAAGAAGAGAGTACTCTTTGGGTGGATAGAGACGAAGGAGTATGAGTGTGTCTAGCTCCTTCTACAAGATTGCCCCCGCTACTAAATAGAGTAGTGGGGGCAATCTGCATATAGGGAGGCCTCTGTTAGCTGTTAGGCCGCTCCTGAGTAAGCTTTTCTACTTAGTTAGCGGTAACCTATCTATTAGGGTTTACTCTTTAGGGTAATGAGTGTTACCTCGGGCCATGCTCCTAATCGGAAGGGAAGGTTGCTCCCTGTACCCGTATTTACATAGAGTTTGCGACCCTCTTCTTCATACATCCCTCCCCACTCTGCATGTGTCCACATAGAGGGCGAGAAGTTTCCAATCCGAAACTGCATGGAGTGCGTGTGTCCCGAAAGGGTTAAATCGATGTTTGTCGTGGGCAGTACCTCTCTTCGCCAGTGCGAAGGGTCGTGACTTAGCAATACCTTGTAGGTATCGGCCGATACTCCTTGGAGTGCTTTTCCCATATCGGCATGCGAAGGAAAGGGAGGCTCTCCATCATTCTCTACCCCCACAACGGCTATACTATCTCCTCCTCGGTATATCATTCTGCTCTCATTGAGTAAGAGGTCCCAGCCCAGTTCTCGCTCCATCTCTTGTAGTTTAAGTGTGTTTTGATCTGCTTTTAGCGGGGTGTTGTTGGGGCCATAGGTACAGTAATCGTGGTTACCCATGATGGAGAAGACTCCATCTTTTGTCTCAAATTGATTTAAACTTTGCATGAAAGGTGCTAGTTCGCTGGGCTCTAAGTTTACCAAATCGCCCGTGAAGAGTACGGCATCGGGCTTTAACCCATTCACTAGGTGAACCAACTTGTCGACTGTCTCTAATGAGCCGTGGTAGGTTCCTATATGGAGATCGGATAACTGCACCAATCGGTAGCCATCAAAACTTTGGGGGATACGATTGGACTCAATGGTTACCTCATGTATCGTAAGCTTTTTCCATCCCACCGTAAAGCCATAGAGGGCTCCTACAAAGGAGACAACTCCAAATAACAGCCCCAAGAGATTGGCCCCTTGAGCCGCTATGGGAGCGAACCACGACACCCCATTTCCTAAAAGAGAAACCAGGGTGAAGACCAACTTAGGTACCGATACACAGAGCAGTAGCCCAAAGAAGAGGCGCATAAAGAAGCTTTGACCTATTCCTCCAAAGAAAGCCAGTAGGAGTGAAAGAACAATGAGTACCAAAGGTAGCCAGTAAAGTAGGTTCCATCCCCATTGATTGCCGCGTATAAATGTGTACCAAATGTATAAATCGGGAATGAGTATCACTCCCAGTGCTATTAAAATAAACTTCATGAATTGAATCTTTTTACCTTGTTATTAATTCCTATTTTAAATGTACTCTACTACTCTTTTTGTTATAAGCTGCCTATCTGTTTCTGTTGCATCTTGGAATTCTGTGAATTAGCTTTGTTAGGTTGGTCATAGAAGAGTCTAGTGTAAACCTTCAAAGAGTTGGTTTTGTTGAGTGCAAAAGTAGCTCTTTCTTTTGAAGGATGGGTGAACGATTCGTTGTTTGTTGTAGACTTTTTACTGATGGATGGCTAAAATAAGGATGTTTTACCCTCTTCGCCAGTAAAGCACTCCCACCACCACCAAGGTGAGCGTTTCGGATACTGGTACAGCTAACCAAACACCTGCCTCGCCTAGTAGTAGGGGCATCAGTAGAAAGGAGAGTGCCATAAAGATAAAACCACGTAGCGTGGTGATGAGGTTGGAGTGTTTGCTCTGCTCCACACTTTGGTGGTACCCGATGGCGAGCATATTGATTGCGAAAGGGATAAATCCGATAGCAAAGAGAGGGAACCCTTTTGTAGCCATGGCATGTACTGGATTGACCACCTCAATGAAGAGGCTCACAATTTGTGAACTAAAACAGATGGTAAATAGTACAATGATGCTACCTATGCCCAATGCACATTTTAGTGCTACTAAGAAGGCTTTCCGAACCCGCTCCTTATTTCCCAATCCATGATTGTAGCTGATAATGGGTTGGGCCGATTGGGCAATTGAATTGTAGAGCATAAAGATGATGGGGAAGAAGTAGCAGGCTATGCTGAAGGCAGCTACTCCCTCTTCGCCCATGTAGCGCATAAACATAAAATTCCCACAAATCATCATCATGGCAATGGCTGCTTCACAAAGGAGGGAAGAGAAGCCCAAATTACACATATACTTTACATTACGGAGGGTATAGAAAAAACTCTTTTGGGAGAGTTTGATGCGCACAAAGTGTAACAAATTGGACTTCTTTGTTAGGTAGATAAGCAGCATGGCTGTACCAACTGCTGTACCAATACCAGTAGCTACTCCTGCACCTATTAGTCCCATATCGAATACAAAGATAAAGAGGTAGTCTAAAACGATGTTTATCACCGCCCCTACGATGGAGGCAGACATGGCAAACTTAGGGGCACCACTTAGCCGTACAAAGAAGCCTGCTACCTGCATAACAGTGGAAATAGCCAAGAAAGGGATGGCTCCATAAATATAGCTCACTGCTAGCGGAAGCAACTTATCAGAACTTCCCAAGAGGTAGGAGGTTTGTTCAGGAAAGAGAAGGCTAAGCGCAAGTGGTAATGAGATGATTAATAGTGATGTTAGGATGGCTTGGGTCATGTTGATGCGGGCCAACTTTACCTTACCTGCCGATAAGTTGACAGAGGCTACTACCGAAGCACCCATCCCAAACATTAGTCCCACGCCTGTTGAGAGTAAGAAAATAGGTGCCACAATGTTGATAGCGGCTAGTGCTTCACTACCGATGCCCCAACCTACAAAGATACCATCTGTAATAATAAATAGTGCCGAAAATAGCATTCCTAGTAGGGTAGGAAGTAGCATTTTGCGGAAGAGAGATGAAACCTCTTCGGTTCCAAATTCCATGCTTTCTGTAATAATTTCTTTCATTTTAATAGTGCATCAATAGGGGTGCAAAAGTACTTATTCTATTCCATTAAATGGTGGTTAAAAATGAATATAAAGATTGCGTTTTTTCTTTTTTTTAGCGTGTAATGGTAGCAGTTGGCTATTTATTATAGTAGTAGTTAGTTAGAGCGAATAAGGGAAGAGAAGTAGGAGCGTAGCTTTTAGACAAGAAATGTTGCAACAAAAAGAAGGAATCGTGTAATAGCAGTTAAACTAAATAGCTGCAACTTTGTATTCAATTAAATGAATAAGAAGAAAGCGTATGAAAACCCTGAAATACAACCTCCCCATCGAGGGATTGCATTGTGCCTCGTGTGCCAATAGAGCCGAAAAAGTATTACGTAACTATCCAGGTGTAGTAGAAGCATCGGTTAATCTATCGACGGCTCGTGTCTTTATTACCTGCAGCGAAGAGGTATTACCTCAAGGGTTGGCGCAGGCTATTGCTCAAGCTGGTTACCAACTTATTTTTGAAGAGCCAGTTGAAAGTGCTTCTACTCACGAATCTCCCTCTCACGAATCCTCTACTCAAGACTCTTTCTCTCGAGAATATTCTCCTGAATATTCCTCTCCCGAAGCACTTTTTCAGCATAAAAACGCCACTCGCTCCAACTTGAAAATGAGTGTGGAGGGGCGTAAAAAACTAGCTTATGATAGCCTTAAGCGCAATACCCTGTGGGCTTCGTTTCTTGCTCTCTGCCTCTTCTTGCTGGGCCTCTTCTTGCCCCCTACGGTAGAACTTGGGTGGTTGTCGGCTCTTTTGGCAGCGGTTGTGCTTTTCTACTTAGGGAAAGGTTTTTTTACGCGTACCTTTCTGCAACTCAAACAGCGTACGGTTACCATGGATACCTTGGTGGCACTTAGTACTTCGGTAGCTTACCTCTTTTCGTTGGCCAATCTCCTTTTTCCTACATTCTGGCGCCAGCAAGGTATTGAACCTCATCTCTATTTTGAGGCGGCAGGTATGATTATAGCCTTTATTTTGCTGGGGCGATTATTGGAACAGCGTGCCAAGGATCGTACCGCATCGGCTATTCAAAGCTTGATGGGCTTGCAACCTCAAACAGCTCTTGTCGAAAAGGAGGGTGTACAGGTAGAGGTTGATATTGCCCAAGTAAAACCAGGCGATGTGGTGATAGTGCGGGTAGGCGAGAAGGTGGCGGTAGATGGAACTGTGCTAGATGGAGAGTCGTATTTGGACGAGAGCATGCTAAGTGGCGAGTCAATGCCCTTGGCTAAGAAAAGAGGAGACGTTGTTTATGCGGGTACCATCAATGGCGAGGGGAGTTTTCGATTCAGTGCCACGCAAGTGGGGAGTGAAACACTCTTGTCCAAGATTATAGCCTTGGTAGAGCAGGCGCAAAATAGCAAGGCCCCTGTGCAGAAGTTGGTAGATAGAGTTGCTTCGCTATTTGTACCCTTTATTCTCTTAGTAGCCTTTATTGCGTTGGCTGTTTGGCTTTGGGCCGATCCTGTAGCAGGTCTTTCACGTGGCATCTTGGCTTTTGTGACTGTATTGGTGATAGCTTGTCCCTGTGCATTGGGATTGGCCACTCCTACCGCTATTATGGTGGGTATTGGGGCAGCTGCCAAGCGGGGCATCTTAATTAAAGATGCTCAGAGTTTAGAGGTAGCCAAGCGGGTAGAGGTGGTAGTGCTCGATAAAACGGGCACCATTACCGAAGGGAAGCCGGCTGTAACTCAAACTGTGTGGTACGATGAGCGGAGGGAGCTGAAAGAGTTGCTTTACGCAATGGAGCAACGCTCTACGCATCCGGTAGCTCAGGCTGTGGCCCAAGAGATGAGGCTGCTTATGGGCGATTCTAGCTTAACCGCTATGCCTCCGTGCAGCGTTAGTAAACCAACGCTCTCTTTGCAGCAGGTTGAGAACCGAGCAGGATTAGGTATTACAGCTCATTACAACGGTCAAACCTACTTTGCGGGGAGCCCTGCATTGGCCACCCAGTTTGGAATTGATGTAAAACAGTTACCTGTTGGAGTAGGTAGTGTGGTGCTGTTTGGTACTACCCGTAAGTTGATAGCTATGCTGACGGTGACAGACCGTGTTAAGGAGAGTTCTATCACAGCTATTGAGGCATTACAGAAGCGAGGCATTGAGGTGCAGATGCTTACGGGCGATAACTGGCCAACGGCTACAGCAATTGCGGCACAAGTGGGTATTAAAGAGTTTAAAGCAGAGGTACTTCCAGCCCAGAAATTGGCCTACATAGAGTCGTTACAGGCTCAAGGAAGGTGTGTAGCGATGGTGGGCGATGGGGTTAATGATACCGCTGCATTGGCGCAGGCCGATCTTAGTATTGCCATGGGGGGAGGTAGCGATGTAGCCATGGATGTAGCTGGCGTTACGTTGGTGGGCTCCAATCTCTCTAAAGTAGAGGAGGCTTTGCTTATTTCGCATACAACTGTGCATACGTTGCGTCAAAACCTATTCTGGGCATTTATCTACAACTTGATTGGGGTGCCTATAGCGGCAGGGGCATTGTATCCCTTTGTGGGGGTAATGCTTTCGCCCATGCTGGCTGGAGCAGCTATGGCTATGAGCAGTGTTAGCGTAGTGGTAAATAGTTTACGCATACACAAGAAGTTAAGCAAGTTGTGATTGTTCCCATCAAAAGGGAGAAATAGGTAGCTTGTTACTTTAATGGTACTATGATTATTGGATGCTACTATGGCTCTTGCGACTGAAGTAGCAGTCGGTTCAATGTCGCTGTTTGGGAATTGTGTAAATTATAGCGGCAATTGTGTAACTGTGGCTGCTGCGTAATGATTACTTTTGCAACATAAATCAATTAAACTATCCTGAACCATTCAACCATGGAGACAATATATATCAAAAATATGGTGTGCGATCGCTGTACGCTGGTTGTGAAGTCCATCTTTGCACAACTATCCATTGCGATGGAGCAGGTTGTATTGGGCGAGGTGACTGTAGCAGAATCGCTTACCAACCTGCAACAGTGTGAGTTGAAGGAGCGACTCGAAGCGGTAGGCTTTGAGGTGATAGATAACCGACGTGCTCGATTAATTGAACAAGTTAAGCAGACCATTCGTGAGTTGGTGCATCGCAAAGAGGGTGCATTGAAACTAAACTTGTCCGATTATGTGGCGCAGATGGTAAAGCAGGAGTATGCATCGCTCTCGGCACTCTTTTCGGAGGTGGAGGGCATTACCATTGAGAAGTATTACATTGCCCAAAAAATAGAGCGGGTCAAAGAGTTGCTGATGTACGATCACCTTTCTTTGAGTGAAATCGCGCATCAGTTGAACTACTCCAGCACGGCTCACTTGAGCAATCAGTTTAAGAAGGTGACGGGATTGACTCCCACTTTCTACAAGCAGATGGCGGAGAAACGAAGAAAGCCGATTGATAAGGTATAGTGCAATCGCAATTGACCCTTATAAAGCGAATGAGTGGTGATAGCATGGATTATACAATAAATCAAATAGTCGATACCCACGGATTAGAGAACAAAGAGAAGCGGTAAGAGCGAAGATAGAATCAGAATTAAAAGAGAAAAGAGATGATGAAGAGAATAGCAACTATAATTTTGGGAATTGTTGTGCTGCTGGTAGCGGTGCAGCCCAAGCTAGTTGTGCATCTCTGTGGGAATCATTTTGTAGCTCTTTATTTAAACCAAGCTCCTGCAACGCTTGCACCAGGTTGTGCACAAGCCAACCATTGCACTCCCTTCATCGGAACCGATACTCAGCAGTTAGCTACCAACGAGCAGCTAACTACTAACAAATCCATTACCCAGCAACTATCCCTAGCCATTGATGAGCAATCAATGGCTGGTAAACGATCAACGATTGGCAATCAATTAACTGTAGGCGAAGAATCGCCTACGTTTGATAACTCCTCAAAAGAGTGCCCCCAACGTCAGCTAGTGGTGGTTGATGTGGATGCGGATGATTTTACCCCTCTGCAGCTACAAACCTACTCCTTCTCGCTAGAGCAGCACGCAGTAATGCTCTTTCTGCCGGTAGTAACTCGCTACCTTATTCCTCAACAAACGGTGCTTCACCTGCTTTGTGGCAAGGCACCTCCCTATTCACCCATCTCCCTGACGGGGCGCGATATTTTGTTGCGTCACACTACACTCCTTATTTAAATCTTTTAGAACGAAACCGATAGGGCTGAGAACCAAGAGACTGATTATTAATAGGACTCAGAACCAGTATGCTTGATGGCTAGTAGAACTAGTTATTCCAGCTGGGTAGAGTAACCAATACCAGTCAGCTTTACAACTCACTTATCGGACGAATTGGGTAGATTCACCTTCTGTGCATCTGTCCAATAGACTCTTCATGTACTCTTTTAGTACATGGAACTAGCTATTGCCACTTGCTTTTGTCGTCCTATTACAGAAGAGAGAGGCCATTGCCACTTCGTTTTAAATCGATTAATAAATAAGGAAAGAATATGAAAAGATATAAAAGCCCGTTTCGCTGGCTACTATCCGCCGTTGGGCTGATACTGGTAAGTCAAGTGGGGGCACAACAAAGCACACTGTTGGGTGTAGCCACCTCCCTGCACCATTCTGCAGCTGCTCACTCCCAACTCGATGCACAAAATAAGAGTGAGAAGGTTGATTCCAACCAACTCCTCTCTCTACACCAAGCATTGCAATTGGGAGTAGCCAACTACGAAACAATCAAAGCCAAACAATTTTCCCTATCGGCAGCTCAAGCAAATCATAGCAGTAGCCGAACCCTCTACCTACCCGAGATAGCCCTATCTGCACAGCAGTTCTATGGCACAGCCAATGCACTGCACGGTCCGCAGTATGGTTTTGGGGAGGGTACGGTCTCTATGGGAGCCCCACAAGCCGCTCAAAACTGGGATGCGGCATTTAGCGCACTCTACAGTGCCAATATCAACTGGAACATCTACTCCTTTGGTGCCCGCAGTAGCCGCGTAAACTTGGCTAAAAACAAGATAGCGCATTCGCAGGCCGATTTGGAGCAGGAGCTTTTTGAGCACCAAATAAAGGTGGCTTCGGCCTACTTCGATTTGGTAGCCTTGGAAGAGATTGTGAAGGTACAACAGCGCAACTGTGAGCGTGCAGCAGTAGTGCTCTCTACCGTAAAGGCGTTGGTAACAAGTGGACTGCGCCCGGGTGTGGAGCTCTCTATGGCTGAGGCTGAGGTAGCCAGTGCCACCATCTCTCTACTTAAAGCAGAAGATCAACATGCCCTTGCGCTCAAGGAGTTGGTCATTCGCATGGGGGTGGAGTATCAACCCTTCCAGAGTGATGGAAAGGTAGTTGCCCAATTTCCAGTAGGCACCCTGTTTAGAGCCGATGTAGCAACAAATGACTCCATGCAGAGAACGTTAGCGCTTCAAATAGCCGAGCGCTCGGAAGAAGAGGTTTCGGAAGAAGCCATCATCCTCATGCACCCCGCCCTCCGTACGCAAGATGCAGCCATTCAGGAGAGCCGCATTCAGACCCGCTTTTACCAAGCGGATGGATTGCCCAAGCTCAATGTGGTGGGATCGGTAGCAGCACGTGGATCGGGTTTTCGCTACAACTATGCGCAAGATACCAAGAATCTCTCTTCTTCCTACCTAGATGGGGTAGGGATGGACCGAAGCAACTACTTGGTGGGCATCAACCTAAGTTGGAGCATCACTTCGCTTTTCAAGAACCGCTCTTTGAGTAGGGCGCAGAAGCAGCGTACCGAGGCACTGGTGCAGCAGCGTACGTTGACCCATCGTCAACTCGATGAATCGTACCGACACGCTACACGCAAACGCAACCTAACGGAACAACAATATGTAGCGGTATTGAAGCAGGTAGAGGCAGCTACGCAATCGTATGAGCAGTATCAAAACCTCTACTCCAACGGACTGGCTGTGGTAGACGAGGTGGTTTCCTCTCTTTACCAATTGGCCCGTGCCGAATCGGAACGTGCCGTTATCCAGGTAAACCTGTGGCACGCCTTTCTGCTGCAAGCGGCCAGCAGTGGTGAGATAGAGCCGCTACTAAGTAGTTACACGAACGAATAAAATCCCTATGAATTTAATTAAAACAGCCCTGCACAAACCCATCGCCACCTTGGTATTGGTGGTTGGTTTGGTGCTCTTTGGCATCAAAATAACCAAGGATGTCCGCATCGATATCCTTCCCGAGATGAACCTACCCGTGGTTTATGTAGCACACTCCTTTAACGGCTATACGCCCGAACAGATGGAGGGTTACTTTACCAAGATGTATACCAACATGATGCTCTTTACGAGTGGCATCAAGAACATTGAGACTAAGAATACCCAAGGACTTACCCTGATGAAGGTCACCTTCTATCCCGATACCGATATGGGACAGGCGATAGCCGAGTTGAGTGCCCTCTCCAACCGTTCGCAAATCTTCTTACCTCCCGGTACCCCCGACCCCTTTATTATCCGTTTCGATGCTTCGTCGCAACCGGTGGGGCAGGTGGTGTTTCGCAGCTCTACGAAGAGCAATGATCAGTTGCAAGACATTGCCAACTTCACGGCACGTCCCTTCTTGATCTCGGTTCCGGGTATTACCACAGCTCCCCCCTTTGGCGGAAGTCCCCGTACCATCGAGGTGAATGTAGATCCCGAGGCGCTGCGTGTGCACCACCTTTCGCCCGAACAGATTGTAGAGGCCATTAGCCGCAACAACCTAACGGCCCCCTCGGGTAACCTTTTAAGTGGTGATCAGAACCTGATTACCCCCACTAACAACAACCTAAAGAGCATGGCCGATTTTGAGAATATCCCCCTTGTAAAGGGAGGGGTAGAGACGCTCTTCTTGCGCGATGTAGCAGAGGTGAGGGATGGAGCCGATGTAGCAACAGGCTATGCCTTGATAGGCGATAAGCGTTCGGTCTACATCAACGTAGCCAAATCGGGCAATGCCTCCACTTGGGACGTAGTGCGCGAATTGAAGAAGAAATTGCCCTTGATACAGAGCAATCTGCCCGACGATGTAACCATCTCCTTCGAGTTTGACCAATCGGTCTATGTAATGAGTGCCATAAAGAACCTCTTTTTGGAGGGGCTCATTGGTGCACTACTGACGGGGTTAATGGTACTCCTCTTCTTGGGCGACCGCCGATCGGCCCTGATTGTGGTGTTGACCATTCCCATTTCGTTGCTATCTAGCGTACTCTTTTTGCATCTCTTTGGCTATACGCTCAACATTATGTCGCTCTCGGGCTTGGCCTTAGCCGTCGGTATCTTGGTGGATGAGAGTACCGTAACCATCGAGAACATACACCGCCACCTGGAGATGGGCAAGAAGCAGCGCCTAGCCATCTGGGAAGCGTGTCAAGAGATTGCCTTCCCCAAGCTACTGATTCTGCTCTCTATCTTGGCCGCCTTTGCCCCCGCCTTGTTGATGGAGGGGATACCGGGTGCCATGTTTAAGCCCCTGGCACTCGCCATCTGTTTTGCCATGGTTACCTCGTTTTTGTTGTCGCAAACTTTGGTGCCGGTGCTTTCGGCTTGGTTCTTGAAGAGTAAAGAAGAGCACGCTACACAGGATAGAGTTGATGGGAAGAGAGAGAATCCTGCTAATAAAGATTTGGATCACTCCAAAAATGGAATGATTGATGGAGCCGTTGAAAGTGTAACCGCTTACTCAAGCGATAAGTTCACTCAGTCAAAAGAGTCTAAAGCTTCTCGCTTTGATCAAGCCATTGCGGGAGTCAGTGCGAAGCTGATGCCCAAACGCGCTCCTCTTTCGCTCCTCTACTTCGTTAGCTCGCTAGCGCTTGTCACCCTTCTTATGACCATTATTGGGAGCGATGTACTGCCTAAGGGCAACCCCAGTCAGTTTCAGGTGCGCTTGGTGGCTCCACAAGGAAGTCGCATAGAGTACACCGAAGGGCGGGTGAAGGCCTTTATGGATCAGGTAAAAACGGTGGTGGGTGAAGAGAAGATTCGTATCTCCTCTTCGTTCGTAGGACAACACTCTTCTACCTTTGCGGTGAGCCCCATCTACCTCTACAATGCAGGGCCACACGAGGCCACCATTCAGGTGGCGTTACAAGATTGGAAGGGCGATATGGAGCAGCTTAAAGAGCAATTACGTGCGCAAGTAGCGAGCGAGATGCCCGATGTATCCCTCACCTTCGAGCCGATGGAGTTATCGGAGAAGGTGTTGAGTCAAGGGGTGAATACCCCCATTGAGGTACGTTTTTCGGGGATGATGAAGCCGCGCAACCAGATGTATGCCATGCGCCTGAAGAAGGAGTTGGAGAAGTTGCCTTACCTGCGCGATTTGAAGATGCCCCAAGCTACCGCTTACCCTACGTTGAACATTGAGATAGATCGAGTTCGGGCCGGGCAGTTGGGGCTGGATATGGCCGATGTTACCAACTCCTTGGTACCTGCTACCTCCTCCTCGCGCTTTACCAACAAGAACCTTTGGATGGGGGGGATGATGAACATGGCCTACAACGTACAGGTGCAGGTGCCGCAGCCCAAGATGAGCTCGCCGCAGGAGTTGGCTAGCCTACCTATTTCGAAATCGGATGCCAACTTGCTGTTGAGTGATGTAGCTACGCTTACCCCAGGTACTACTTACGGCGAGACCTTTAACCAGGGCTCGATGGCCTACACTACCGTGGTGGCCAACCTGCACAACCAGGATTTAGGAAGTGCACTGAAGGATGTACGTGCCGCCATTGAATCGCTGGGCGAACTGCCCAAAGGGCTCAATGTGGAGGTGGCCGGATTGGCCAAAGTGTTGGAGGATACGCAACGCAGTCTGCAGGAGGGTATATGGATAGCCATTGTGGTGATCTTCTTGTTGCTGGCAGCCAACTTCCAATCCTTCCGGTTGGCCTCGGTTGTACTGTCGAGCGTACCGGCTGTAATCATGGGTGCTTTGTTGCTTTTGTTGGCCACCGGCTCTACCCTCAATATGCAATCCTACATGGGAATGATTATGTCGGTCGGCATCTCCATCTCGAATGCTCTACTCTTGGTAACAGCTGCCGAAAAGTTGCGCAAGGAGATGGGCGATAGCAAGCAGGCTGCTCTGGAAGCTGCCAAAATACGACTACGCCCCATCTTGATGACCAGTATAGCCACCATTGTAGGTATGTTGCCTATGGCCATTGGCTTTGGCGAAGGGGGTGCCCAAACCGCTCCACTGGGAAGAGCGGTAATTGGGGGGATTATTCTCTCCACCTTGGTGGTACTTACGCTGCTTCCTTTGATTTTTGCATGGGTGCAGCAGCGAGCCTCGTTGCAATCTACTTCACTCTTTCCGTTGGATGGCGAAATGGGTGAGGAGAAATCAATCGTAGAGCCCTATAATTCTATGCCGTAGACTCCTATAGCTATAGAGTAGCGTGCTATATTGTTAGCTATAACAGTAAGGTGTAGGCTTTCAAACTTATGACCCTATGCCGTAGCAGATTATAGTACTATTAGGCAAAGTTGCTTGTTTATAGTACTCTTTTTAGGAAAACGACCTGACAAAGTTGGTGTTGTACTCCAGTCAATCAAGTGTTGCACTGGAGTCAATCACCTAACTCACTAGAGTGCAACACTTGATTGACTGGAGTCAATTACTTAACTCACTAGCGTGCAACACTTAACTAACTTCAGTGCAACACTAAAAATAAGAGGAGATGTTAGGAAGTTTCTTAGGGGATTATTATAATTCGTCAAAGAGTTTGTTGCAGCCTCTCTAGAAATTTACTTTAAAAAGGAGCTTACTGCTCTTTACAAACCGAATAATCAATCGATTAAAAAAATAATTTAAGATGAAAAAAAGAACAATATATGTGGCACTAGCCCTTGCATTAAGTGGTATGGTAGCTATCTACCTAGTGACAAACAGCGTGGGTGAAGCAAAGATGGCTCTCTCTGCAGAACAAAAAGATTCCTCGTTGGAGGGAGAAAAAACCTCTGCCGGAATGGCGGCTTCTCCCCAATCTGGGATGAGCTCTCCTTCTGAAGCGATGAAGAGCTCAGCAGCTCCAACTATGTCCATCACTGCACCTGCTACAATTACCCTACCTGGCGAAATAGTAGCCGATAAGCGATCGGAAATTTATGCCAAGGTGCTCTCCTATGTAAAGAGTATTCGGGTAGATATCGGCTCGAAGGTAAAGAAGGGAGATCTGTTGATGGAGCTCGAAGCGCCTGAGTTGACGGCTCAACTCGCTTCGCTTCAGGCAAAGGTTTATTCACTTCAAGCAGAGGTGAAACTCTCCAACTCTCACTACGAAAGGGTGTTAAGAGCCTCTCAGGTAGAGGGGTCGGTTTCGCAATTTGCACTAGATGAGGCTCTTGCCCAGATGGATAGCAACCAATCGCTACTTGCAGCTGCCCAAGCTAGCTACGAGCAGGTGAAGTCGATGACTGACTATTTAACGGTGCGAGCCCCTTTTGCGGGTCTCATTACCCGTCGTACTACCGATGTAGGTAGCCTAGTAGGAGCTGCTTCGAATGGACAGAAAGAGCAGTTGTTGGTGCTGCAAGAGAGTGAGAAGCTACGCATACAACTGGCTATCAACGAAAAGTATTCTTCGTTGGTATCGGTGGGCGATACCCTTCAGTTTACGGTTCGCTCGTTGGGTGGAGAGCTTTTTAAAGCAGTGGTATCGCGCAAAGCAGGGGCGCTCGATAGTAGACTGCGTGCCGAGCAGGTAGAGGCCGATTTTGAGAATCAATCGGGTAGGTTGTTGCCTGGTATGGTGGGCGATGTGGTGGTGAAGCTTGAGGAGTGAGGAATTCTATCTCCATTTGCTTAAGCAGATGCCACTTAGTAACGCGATGCCAAAGCTTAGCAGGGTGCCTGCCAGTACATATTCTGTTTTTGAGGTGTCAGTATCTTTGAATCGGAGTAGTGATTTAGCGGCTACAATGAATCCAATGGCTCCGTATTGTCCTATCAGAACAAACAGTAGGGTGATGATTCGTTCTAGATTTCCTATTAATGCTCCTGCATTCTTTATCTCATTGCCAGCTGTTGCTCCAATTTCGTACTTCTCTAAAACCATCTTAATCAATAGATTAGTGGGTTTCATGATGATTAGTACAACGAGCAGCAGCAGGGGAATGGATAGAGTCATGGAGAAGTCAAGCCATTTGACGGGTAGGAACAGTTGGTTAGGGTATAGGGTAGCAACTCCTGCTAGAAGAGCTATATGTGCCAGTTGATCTACTAGAAAGGAGCAGAGGTTGGGACGAAAATAACTTTTTATGGTATCTATCGTTAGATGTGTGAGAGTGATAGCCAGGGCCCATATCCCAAATGATAGCGAGGGTACGAATAGCCACGATAGGCTACCTACGATGATTGCATGGAGGTAGAGGAATGGGCTTTTTAGTCTCATTTCTTGCTTCTGCTTGCAATCTTTATCGCGCTGTAGATAGAAATCACTGATTACATGTGCTGCGATAAGGCTCAGGAATAGTAGGTTATTCATACGCTTTAAAATGGAGTTGTTCGAAATAGTTGAGTGCCTCTTCTATGCAGTACCATTTGGCTGCCGAAGAGTGTTCATTCACACTGGACTGTTTAATCCCTATTTTGTGAGAAATCTCTACCTCTTTTAGTTGAAGTAGCTTGTAAAATACAACTTCACTTTGTCTTTTACTAGCTGAGTTTAGCACTGCATCGGTTAGTATGGCAACTGTTCGCAAAGGGGTAACTACTGATGCATCCTTCATCTCTATCGTCATCGTTCCTTTGTTTGCAGGACCCATATTATCAATGGCACGTCCCGAATAGTAGATGGCTTCACCATCTAGAATGCCAGCCTCTTGATTGACGATTCGCATCTCTCCCAAGCCAATGGCAATTCGGGCTCCATAGGTGTGAAATTTTTTGGAAGTAGGAAGGGCTGTTTTCTGAAATGATTTGATGTAGCTCTTTATAAGTAGTGCTATGCGAAAGGCATCACACGCTTTAGGTATGTAGCACTCAAGGTAGTCGCCTTTGATTTGTCTTCCCCAAAAGCCTGGATACTTCTTCTCTAATAGCTGAAAGAGTTCTGCTATCTTCTGTTTGAGTTCTATTGTTTCGTCTGCAGTAAGAGATGTCGAAGAGACAATATCGGCCGATATGGTTGCATGCATGGCTATAATCTATTGGTTTGCACAAATATAAGTGTTTTATTCAGACTCTACAAGTTTATAGGGTTAAAAACCTATATTTGTACATTATAGGCTCTCAAACCTATATTGATGCATTATAGGTTTTCAACCCTATATTTGTACAGTTTCTACTCTTCGGATATAAGTTCGTTAAATGCGGTAGAGGTGTATTGGGAGCCTATGTTTGTGCCATTTATTGCTTGTTCAGGCAGCTCTGAAATTCCCCCTCTCTGATTCATTCAAGCAACATGAATCGGAGAGGGGGGAAACTTGTTAGGTGCTACTTGCTAGTAGGCTACTCTTATTGTAATTCTATTTAGTAGCTCAACCCCATGTTGTAGAGGATAAAGCTATAGATGTCGGCATGCTCTTCGAGTACTTTGCTCATGGGTTTGCCTGCTCCGTGGCCCGCCTTGCTCTCAATGCGTATGAGGGTAGGGTTGGTGCCATCGTTGTGTTCTTGCAGCGTGGCGGCAAATTTAAACGAGTGGGCAGGTACTACACGGTCGTCATGATCGGCTGTGGTGATAAGGGTAGCGGGGTACTTAGTGCCTAGCTTCAAGGTATGTACAGGTGAGTAGCCTTTGAGGTACTCAAACATCTCTTTACTATCTTCGCTTGTACCATAATCGCTGGCCCAGTTCCATCCAATGGTGAATTTGTGGTAGCGTAGCATATCCATTACCCCTACTTGAGGAATGGCTACGGCAAATAGCTCGGGACGTTGTGCCATACAAGCACCTACTAGTAAACCACCGTTCGATCCACCTACAATGGCAATCTTATTGGGGTTGGTATAGCTTTGGGCTATTAAGTATTCGGCAGCAGCTATGAAGTCATCAAATACGTTTTGCTTTTGCATCTTGGTGCCTGCTATGTGCCATGCTTCGCCATACTCGCCACCGCCGCGTAGATTGACTTGGGCGTAGATACCTCCATTCTCGAGGAAGGGGATGCGAGAAGCTGAGAAGCCGGGGTTGAGGCTTACATTAAAGCCGCCATATCCATAGAGGTAAACAGGATTGGTCCCATCTAGTTTTAATCCCTTTTTATGGGTGATAAACATGGGGACAGAGGTTCCATCTTTGCTCGCAAAGAAGAGTTGGTGCGTTTCGAAGCTCTCCGAATCGAAGGTAAGTTTGGGGGCGCGGAAGAGCTCGTAGCTATTGGCCTCCATATCGTAACGATAGGTGGTGCCTGGTGTGGTGAAGGAGGTGAAGCCAAAGAAACAATCTTTGTCGTTCTTATCTCCGCTAAAACCTACCGATCCTACCGATGGAAGGGCCACTTCGTGTAGCGCTTTGCCATCGAGGCTATAGACATAGGCGTGGTTGGATGCATCTTTATCGTAGGTAAGGAAGAGTTTGCCACCAATCACCTGTGCCGATGAGAGTACCGCTTCTGATTCGGGAACTAGCTCTTTCCAATCTTTGAGTGTAGGGCGTTTTACATCGGCTACCATGAGGCGGTATTTGGGCGCGCCGTAGTTGGTGAAGATGTATAACTTGCCATCCATCGACTCGATGGGGGCGTATTCGTAATCCATATCGGTAGCTAAGGCTACAAAAGTGGCGTTGGGCTTGTTTAGCTCTTTTAAGTAGAGGGCATTGCCACGACCTTCGCCACTCTCATAGAGGAACTGGAGCTGGTCGTCGTCGGTAGTAAAGCTACTGTAGAAGCGTTTGGGATAGGCGGGGTTTTGGTAAGCCAACTTATCTTCGCTTTGCGCAGTTCCTACTTTGTGGTAATATATTTTATGCAGTTCGTTTACATTCGAGAACTCTTTACCCGCTTCGGGTGCATCGTAGGCGCTGTAGTAAAAGCCATCGCCTTGCCACGAGGCACTGGTAAACTTGGCCCAAGTAATGTGGTCGCTCATTTGCTCGCCGGTAGCTAGATCTATCAAATAGATCTCTGTCCAGTCCGAACCGCTGCGTGAGATGGTGTAGGCTGCATACTTGCCGTTGTTCGAGAAACTCATGCCTGTAAGGGCTACAGTTCCATCTTCGGATAGTTTATTGGGGTCTAAGAATATGCGTGGTTCTGCATCCAGCGCATCTTGTACGTAGAGTACGCTCTGGTTTTGCAATCCATCGTTCTTGTAGAAGTAGTACTTACCATGCTTCTTGAAGGGGGTTCCTACGCGTTCGTAGTTGGCCACTTGGGTCAATCTGTCCAGTAATCTTTGGCGGTAGGGGATACGTGCCAAGAAACCATCCGTAACGCTGTTTTGTGCCGCTACCCAGGCAGCCGTGGCAGCCGAGGTGTCATTCTCTAGCCAACGATAGGGGTCGGCTACTTGGGTGCCGAAGTACACATCTACCGTATCTACCTTAGCGGTGGTGGGATAGATTAACTTGGCGGGTTGTTGTGTGCAGGATGCCATAAGGATTCCAGTTGCTAAAAGAGTTAGATTTTTCATCTAGACTAAATATTAAAGATTTTAAAGCAAAGGTAAGAAAGATGATTTATTTTTCTCTATTCCTATTTGAATAAAATAGTAAAAAGGGGGTGCATTACCTCAGCAGCTCTTGTTTAGTTCCTATTTTGAATCGATTCATGACCCTACTTTGGACTCTTTACGGGGTGAAAGCTCTTTCTCCTTTCTTTCTATGCACCAGTGTAAGAGTGTTTTTAACGCTTTTGATCTCCTATCCTAAAATCATTTTGCTTGGAATGATTGTTTAAAGAGTAACAGTCGTTCAGCTGGTTTTTGGGGTGATTTCAATGTAGATCTGCTCTTAAGAATGATGTATGGGATTGTGGTTAATCCGTATTTGCTAAAATAAATGATAGAATAGAACTAAGATGTTATGAGAGTATTATTGCTTACTAAATATGATAATTCCCTTGGTCCGATGGCATGCGCCTATCTGCTCTCTTTTAATCAGACAATAGAGGTGCATTCGGCAGGCCTTGAGCCAGCCGATAGGGTAAGTGATGAGGCTATTACGGCAATGGGTGAGGTGGGGATCAATATATCTTGGTACTTACCTATTAATATGGCTGTTTTTTTGGAGGAAGAGTGGGATTATGTGATTACCCTGTGTGATACGGTAAATGAGGAGTGGCCTTCGTTCGTTGGAAAAGTGAGAAACCGATTTAATTTGCTCTTTTCTGATCCGTTGCTTGCTGCGGTTAACCCCGATTTAGTTGCAGACGAGTTTCGGGCTATCCGGGGGGAGCTTCACCAAGCACTCCGAAAATTGAACCGAGAAAAGCTGATTGATGAGGCTTCTTGCCCGTGTGGGGCTAACTTTTTTTGCCGGTGCGAATAAAGTTTAAACTACCTCCATGGAGTATTGGCTGGTGGATGGCATCATTTGATGCAGAAAAATGTAAAATTTTAGAAACACTCTTTCTTTCTATAAAAGAGTGTTTTATCCCCTTCTCTTCGCTTTTCGAGGAAAAAATTTTGAAAATAATTGTATAGAAAATTTGCATCTTTCAGAAAAAGCGCTACCTTTGTATCGCAATTGAGAAACAGAGCACATCACAACGGTGATAACGCTTCTTGATACTGCAAGCCGGGCGAATTCCAGAGCGGCCAAATGGGACTGACTGTAACTCAGTTGTCTTTCGACTTCGGAGGTTCGAATCCTTCTTCGCCCACAAACAAAGATGCGAAAGTAGCTCAGTTGATAGAGCATTAGCCTTCCAAGCT
>JBOFFJ010000081.1:0-1010 GCA_051648565.1 Phocaeicola sp.
CATGATATTACACTATCCTGCACTGTTTATTGTGTCTCTGTTATTGTCACACTGTATAATTATAGCCAAATATTGTAGTGAGTTTTTTGATCTAATAGCTTATATAAAGTGTAAACTAGTCTCAATCTTTAAATGAAAATATTTGCAACGACTGTTGCAGATTATATTGCATCTTCGTTAAAGAGGGCGTAAATATACGCCCCTACACGACAAAACAATCTGCGGGATCAGCGTAATAAATTCTTTGTTGAGACTTCGTTGTTGAGGTCTCGTCACCGGCCGAGACTGTTGAGGCCACTTCGTGCCTGTTGATCTCGTCTGATGACGAGACTATTTAAGAATTGAATCTGCCTAATCTGCGGGATCAGCGTGAATATTATTGTTTAGACTCCGTATTTTAATTATGAATTATGCATTCAGCATTACAAATATTATCGTCCACGGATCTCCACGGACAAGAGCATCACTACCGCTCTGCCAAGAGGTCAATTATACCCACTGATCCCTCAGCAGTTAGAAGTTGCAAAGCAGCAACTAACCCCCTAACCCCTAACCTCTAACCTCTAACCTCTAACCCCTAACCTCTAACCCTAACCCAAATCCCCCCCATCATAGTGATAAATTGAATAAAATTCACTAACATTGCCACAATAAACAACTATTGAAAAATAAAGAAACAAAATATGCCATTCAAAGGAAAGACACTACTAATAACAGGAGGAACTGGATCATTTGGAAGTGCAGTATTGAATAGACTCCTAGATAGCGATATAAAGGAGATACGCATCTTCTCACGCGATGAAAAGAAACAGAACGATATGAGACACCAACTCCATAACCCTAAGGTGAAGTTTTATATCGGAGATGTGAGAGACAAGAGAAGTTTAGATAGCGCCATGCGAGGGGTAGACTACCTCTTTCATGCTGCCGCACTCAAGCAAGTACCCTCGTGCGAGTTCTTTCCTATGCAGGCAGTCAATACCAATATCTATGGAACGGAGAATGTCCTA
>JBOFFJ010000082.1:0-2211 GCA_051648565.1 Phocaeicola sp.
AGATACATTACATGATAATTACATTTAAAGGTATACCATTTCAAGTTGTAGCCTACCAGGTTGAAGTTAACGAAGTTGCTGTTGAGTTGAAGTCAAAGACTGATGACTTGGTTGCTTCCTTCCCCCGCAAAGAAGTTGATAAGGTTCTGGATTTCGGAATCACCGTCTATGACAGAGAGAAGGGGCTTCTCCGTGCAAAAGCCTGAGTTGCCTTGCTTTGGTACTTGGTTGCGTGAAGAGAACAAGGTTACTGATATTCGTACCTTGAACTGGAACCAAATGAACATGTATCGGGAGGCTTATCGCCGGTTCTTGTTCGCCAAGCGTGTTGCCAGTCTGTTGGAAGAACACTTCCCTGATTTGCCAATCTTCACTAGCTGGGATGACTTGGCTTATGGCCTTGTGGATGTTACTCGGTTTGGTGTTCTTCTTCCTCACCAAATCACAATAGAGGCTGTATTGGGTGTGCATTACAAGTGCATCCATAACAACAAAAAGGCTATGTTTTTCACTGCTGCTGGTATCAGCTATGAAACATGGATTGATTCCAAAAAGATGAGCCCCTATTGGCGCACAATAAAGTTTTATCCGCTCGGAGAGTAACAATAAAAATGAAAACAGTAATCGCAATTCTCGCACTGATTGCAAGTTACCACACATTTAAAGCGTATGCTTCTGATGTGGAAATGTATGAGTATCATGAAATCACCTTCGATGGTGTTTACAGATACCCTGATGGTACATTTGAGTTTCATGATGTAGATAAGGAGAATGAAGAATGAAATCCATTTTCCTCCTGTTAGGTATGCTTAGTTGTGGTGTTGTTGTAGCCGATGATGGATTGGCTGACAATTACATGCACTATCTTGAAACTTCATCCGAATATGACCTCTGTTATGAGAGGGAAATGATGTATTTGGGTGACAATTCAGAACTGTATGAGGTGGCAAACGCCATGCGAATCCTGAAAGGGATTGCGGATACAAGTTCTGAATGTTTGAGAGGTTCAATAGATGCTCGAAAGGATTTCGAAGACCTTGGTAAGATGCCATATGAACCCGATGAAGAAGAGTATGTGATGCTCAATTGAGAGGTGTCTTACAATGCAAATGAGCGACCAAAGACTAAAAGTTATTGTAAATTCAGAAGATTGGGAATTAGAAGATCTTATTGAAACTTATAATCTCAATCCCTACCAACAACGTCTGGCCGCTTCTTTGCTAACTGGTAAGACAATGGCTGAGGTTCAGGTGGATATTAAGGTAACAACCTTCACCCCTGAGCCTCATAAAGTGGAAAAGAAACCACGCACTGCTCACCTATTTGGCGTTGGCCCTGAGTACATGGAGAGGGCTAGGGTTCGAAAATTCGCTACTGATACAGCCATGTATCGAATAAGCAACAATGGTGTAAGGAAGAAGAAAAAGAATATAGATGTTCCCATCGTAAGGGATGATCTGTACATGCAGTTTCATAAAGCTGATGTTATATCAAAAAGAAGGGATGTTAACGATATACGTAAATGGATATCTAAAAATTATGATGTCCCTTACGCAACACTGAATAAACTTTATCCTAAAGATGATGACCTTAGTACGCTAATCCTAGCATATGTAAGGGACACCAAGAAGAGGATAGAGTTTGCTAGAAAGATTGTTCATATGAATAATAATTACAAAATTTCTAGTAAGATTAAACTAAGGCAATTGCTAGAGTATGTATTTTTAGAGAATTAATGTAAGGGTACTGTGCCGCTTGCCAGTGCCCTTTAGAGAATTCACTAAAACAACAACCACACGCACTGAGTATCTAATGTATGAACTTAAATCAATTTGTGACCCACCTCGCGGACATGGGGGTTATCCCTGACCGTGACAGCTTCTTTACCCAAGATAAAGACGGTATGCTGTTTGAATGGCAAAACCGAGACTATCAGCAAGTTTCCCGTGTTGCTGACATGTGGAGTGGTAGTCTGCCTAACATCTACAGTCAAGCTAGAGGGCAGTTTGAAATGTTTGCCGGTTGGCACATGCGTAAAATTATCCTCGCCGATTTCGCCGGTCTTATCCCTGATTTGAATGAGGCCAAGAGTGCTGTCCATCGTGATATTTTGGATGCACGAACCTACATTGCCAAGCGTGACCATGCTGCTGAGAAATCGCAAGAGTTTACAATTTCTCTGTCTGAATGGTTAGGGTTGCGCAGTCAAAC
>JBOFFJ010000083.1:0-1388 GCA_051648565.1 Phocaeicola sp.
TGCACTGGAAGCACTTGATGAGGCCTCGTTTGCTTTAGTGGTGGCAATATTTTCACTAGCCTTTGCAGCATCCTGACTAGCCTTGGCGGCTAGTTCGCTGGCTTTTGCCTATACCTAGTTTGCCCCAACAATATTTTCACTAGCTTTAGCCTATACCTGACTCGCTTTGGCAGCATCTTCACTGACCTTGGCCTAGTTCTGGGAAAGCTTTGCAGCGTCTTCACTAGCTTTTGCCTACGTTTGGGATGCTTTAGCAGCGTTCTAACTTGTTAAGGACTCCTATGCTTTAGTGGTAGCTGTGCTGGCACTAGCCTAAGCTTCAGAAGCTTTAGTGGTCGCCGTAGTCTAAGAGCTCTACGCAGCAGTTTGACTAGCTCTAGCTGCGTCCTCACTAGATTTAGCCTAGGCCTGTGAAGCTTTCGCAGCTGTCTCACTAGTTTTAGCCGTAGTTTCGCTAGTTTTAGCCTTCTACTCACTTTGCTATGCCTAAGCCTAAGCCTAGACCGCAGTATCACGTGCGCCAAGAACCTGTGTTAGTATATCAATATTAACATCTTGCAGCCCATCCTGGTCTGCCAGTATAGCATTCAAGCTGTACCCGTCCATAATGCTGAGCACCAGTATATTACTAGCAACAGTACTAAACGTGGTATCTGCGGCAAGCCGCAGCTTTAGGGAGTAGGTACCCTCACCTAGGTCGAATAGGTAACTTCCGGTAGGGCTAGTAGTGCTGGAGAATCCAGTACCTGCTAGAACTTCCAAGGAGGTTCTAGTCTACGTTAATACTAACTCAGCCCCCTAAATAGGAGTACCTTGAGGGGTCCTTAAGACCCCTTGTACTTTAATCATTTAAATCCTCCCCAAAAGATCTTCTAAGGTAAGCGTTGAATCACTCTACAACACCTTAACCCCGAAAACTTTAGTATTACAAGAAGTATGGTATAACACAAAATCGTAAATTCCAACCTTTAAATCAAATTCATATGCCCCTGCACTATTGGGCTGGATAGTACCATAGGTGCCCGCAAGCGGGCCCTAGGTGTTAGTTTGGGAGGATACGTGTACCTGGGTATACTTGGTAGTGCCTTTAATTTTAGCCATATATTACCTTATATGAATAAAGCCCTGAGCTAAATCAATCTTCATCTTATAAGTACCTTCTGGGTTGCTACCTAGCTACGCGGCCCTATCGTAAATAGTATTTATACCTGCCTTCTAGAAGAAAGCGGCGTCAGCTACTAACTTTTCCGCCCGAACCGTACCTGTAGCAATCATATCCCCATGAACCATAAGGGACGGAGTTACCCAAGAACTTCCATTCCACATCCTAGTTACCTATTGAGACACGTTAGTCTAAGTGAACTGAGTTAGTACATCGTACTTTTGCG
>JBOFFJ010000084.1:0-73272 GCA_051648565.1 Phocaeicola sp.
TGCGCACATACAAGTAATCTACAGTAGCATGAGTCAAGCCGTTTTGGTCTTGTATGATACCAGTGCCGTTGTCGCCTATTTTGAGAGCTTGCAGCAAAGCTTCACCCAGCTCGTTGATGTAAGAGTTCTCCCCAAACTCAGCACCTTTAAGGAACTTAAGTAGAAAAGGCATAACTTCCTCTTTGTCTTTACGAAGAAATGTCTCTAGCGCACGAAGAGCCGAGAAGGCATTGAAGTCGCTTGCAGGGGTTATATCTCCTTTGCGAATAAGATACACACCGCTACCGCTTCCTCCCGTGAAGGTTTGCCCTTGAAAGGTTAGCGAATCCAACTTATCTGACAAGGCTTGTAATCTTGAGTAACTAGCCGTTTGCCCAACGATGTAGACAGGATGGTCGTAAGGAATAGCAAGGTCATACTCGTAACCAATAATTCTACTTTCGCGCGAACCATTCTCGAAGTATGCAGCATTGACAAGTTTTACCCGACTACCTAGAGAGTAGAGGTCGTCTACGCTTTCAGCCATCATCTTGCAAGAGTAATTCTTATCGTCCTCTTTAATTTTGTCTACATACTTCTGTATTTCTTCTTTAAGTTCTTGTTCTGCTGCTGGCACGTACTGTTCGCCTACCAGAGCAATGTCAAAGCCACTTAGAATACATTTGTCTCCATTTTTAGGATAAAGAACTGTGTCGGGTAAAGGCCTTCCATAGGTCTCGTTACGGACCACTTCAAACCATTGCGACTCATCTTCTTTGACAAAGTTTACATTAAACTCCATCCCATTTAAAGAACCGCTTTCAAACTTGACTTTCAACTCCTCAAGCAAATAGCTCTCTTTAAAGTCTAATCCTATATCCTGAAAGCGATAAGCATCCCAGGGAACTATAGTTGTGCTGCCATCTTCTTGCTCTATTTCGTCTCTGTACTCCTCTGTCTTTACATTAGTAACTATTGTCTCACGTCTAGGGTAGATATTATCTAGGACCACAACACCCACAATAGCTTCCTCGGTTGTCATGTCGGGGTATGCGTCAATGTAGGGAGTATCAACAGGCATCATCAATCTTCTCTGTACAACACCTTGTACTACTACACCCTCTTCAGTAGGTCGGTAGTTAGTAGGGATATTGCGCTCCGATCCGAATCCGTAAACACGTGTAAAGTAGTCACCCGAACTCTCCGATGCTGTCATTGATTCCACATTTACACCTCTCTCAAAAATTTGAGGGGCGCCAAACTCACACTTGCCGAAGTGGTACACATTATCCTCTACCCACCATTCACAATCCCATGCGTCAGCGTACTTATTTAGAGCTTCAATAAAGTTAGTAGAGTCGTAGCTAATCAGTTTAGCTTCTGTAGATACCGTATCGTCAATAGAGAAAGTAAAAGGAGTATCGTAGTATCTATACCCAAGCTCTTCAAGTCCCGATAAGAATACACTCATGTGAGTAGGAAGGTCGGCTGTTAAGCTCCAAGCAGCTTCTCCTTTGTACATTACAGGCTTATTTTTGCCTTTCATGTAGTATTTGTCAAATTGCAGCTCGTAGTCGTATCCACCCGTTGTATTATTCTCTTTTGGCTTCTGTACTTTGGTTATCTCAAACAATCCAAATTGCTCATGTTCGATGTAATCGCCTAGCTTAAAGTACACAGGAGAAAGCAAGGAGAATTTGAGCTTAATGAAATCCTCTTTCATTAGCTCAAACTTACGCTTGCAACCCTCGTTAATAGGGGTAGAGTAGCGGATAGCTTGCGATGTGGTCTTTATATCTATCATAATGCAATTCGATCATCTGGATTAGGCTCTTCTAATTTGAGCGTAAATTTTGCTTTTTTGAGCCCGTATTCTACGTAAGATGGACAATCTTTATACACAAGTTTATAGGTAGTCTTTTGCTTCGGTACCTTCAATTCGAATTGGCCAGAGATGGCCGACATGAAAGCATCGAATTTCGCTGAGAAATCATCCTCAGAGCTTCCAATTATCCATATCGGCAAGTTGACATTACGTTCATCCTTCTTGATAGTTTCTGACGTTGCAACTACTCTCTTGCCATGCTCAAGCCTACTCTTGTTTTGTACAAGCTCCTTTTCGGGTGCAGGTTTACGAAGTGCTGCGTATGCTCCACTTGCAAAGGATGCCCCGTAGGTGCTTATATCCACATTGTTGATGTATGCTTGATTCTTCATTACTAACCCATTTGCCTTAATATATAGATAGGCTAAAGATTTTTCGTATTCTCTTCAATACGCTCAAGGCTCGCTCTCATGAATGATAGATTAGATGTATCTTTCTTGATACCACTCAATAGGTCTATTATTTCAAGCACCATCGAATTATGCTCTGACATACTCACATAACACATGCTATATATCTCTTGCAAGATTCGAAGGTTATCTGCAGCCATACCCGTTTGAGCTACCACCTCATTGCGTATCTCTTCTGTTGCTATTTGTAAGGCTGTGAATCGGCCGCTTAATTCATCGCCCGTTTCTTGACTCATAGCGTTGAAACCTCGCGATGAACCTTGATCTTGTGATGAAGTAGAAGAGGAGTCCCATCCCATAGCATCAAACATTGCATTTCTTTCATCAAGAGCATTTTGTACAATCTTATCCCATTCAGTCTTTAGATCACTTTGCTCTGAACTGCTAAGGGCCCCATCCTCCATAGATTTAGAGAAATTCTCATACCATTCCTGAAGCCTCTTATTGTATGTCTCTGACATCATGCTTTCAAGCATAGCATTCTTCATCAGACTCTCAAAGTTTTCTGCAAAAGTCTCTGCATCGGCTTCCATATCCATCAATGCACTTTTAAAGTCGCTGCGAATAGTATCAAATGAAGAGGATGTAAGCTTTTCTCTCCATTGATTCTCGAGCTCTTCTAGCTCCTTGTAGTACTCAATGTAAGCATCCATGTATTGCCCTGCATTCTTGTACCCGTCATCGGCATAATCCTTAATCTTAGAATAGAGATCTGTTGCCTCTGTGGATACCTTTGCCATCTCCTCGCTAGTTAGATTCCAAAAGTCACCAGCACTGTTTACAGACTTCCCAACAATACTACTAATACGGGCCCAATCCGATGCACCCATATTTTTATCAATCTGATAATTACTAGAGTGAGAACCGCCAATGCCACCCTTATAGGCTGCACCCTCTCTTTGCATCATCTCCTTCGTGTTTGCAATAGACTGTTCAAGCAAGTTTTTTTGCTCGTTATACGTACCTGTTGCTTCTGCTACGGATGATTTCTCCATCTTCTCAGATAGGTTGTCAATTGCTTTTTTAAGGTCGTTATTTGATTGAGAGAGCCGTTCGATGTCTTTTGTTAAGCTTTTATCACTCTCGCCCATCCCTGGTATTATGCCTCCAAGCGATGCGATAGTGTTTACTGCTCCAGATAAAGCTTTTAGCCCTCCAGTTATTACAGACATCGGCTTTGTTAAATCTATCTCTCCTAATCCACTGATAATATCATCAATTCCACCCATGGCACCACCAAGCCAATCGGGAACCTCCATGCCAAATGATTGCAACACACCCAAAACACCATCTGCTACATCTTTAAACTCACCCATTCGATCAACGCTAGCCTTCAATGATTCGGTTGCATCTGATTGTGCCTTTTGTTTGCCTGCTTTGGCATTTTCAAGCTTTGCCTTGGCATTCTTCAACTCTTCGGCTGTTCCACTCTCCAAGGCTTTCGTATAAGCTTCTTGTGACTCCTTTAGCAATACATTGGCATCTTTCATAGTTTGGAAGGATGCAGCCAAGGAGCTGAAAGGGTCTCTTTCGGTTTGCTCGGTAGTAATCTTATCAATGGCCTCTACAACAGCTTGAAGGTTTTCGGGTGAAAGCTCGTTGTTTGTAGCGATAAAATCTTGAAGCTTTTTCTTTAAATCGGAGAGCCCTTCGGTAGGAACGCGGCTAAGATTACCAAATACTAGGGACCAATCAATCTCTTTTTGCAATTCCTCCATATCAAGCGATTGTAGGGCGTTTTTCATTGATTCGTTAGCTACCGCAACGGCTCGGTCTATTTCGCTAGCATTCGCATCCGTACGCTGCTTTTCTAGCTTCTGAATATCCTTTGTGTACTGCTCTTTAATTGATAGGCGCTTGGCTGCATAATCTTGGTATTGATTCAATAGCTCTTTCAGTGATTCATTATCGGCTTTCTCAACATCATTTAATCCATTGTCGCGTGCATTTTCAGCAGAGGAGTATGATACAGACAAGGAAACAGCCTGGTCGCTGGTAAGCTTACCTCCTTGAGCTGCCATCCACTCTTTTTCTAGCTTCTGCAAACGCTCAATCTCATTCTTGTAGTTAAGTTCTATTTGAGCCATCTTCTTAGCAGAACCTTCTGTCATCAAATCTATTTCAGCTTGCTGTGATTGCTTTTGAAGCATTAGGAGTTCGTTGTTAATTTTTTCTTCTTCCTGCTTCTTTTTTTCTACATCTGACACTTTCACAGAAGCATTCCCACCTAGATTCTTGTAATTCTTCTCTGCATCTTCTGCAGCTTTCTTAGCATCTTGATACTGTTTAGATGTAAAATTTGCTTTATCCTTCTCAATCTCAGAGAGAGTTTTCTTAGCCTCCTGCCACTCTTGTTTAGCCTTATCAAGATCAGCCTTGTATGTGCTACTTACATTTGTGGCATTTCTATCGATTCCACCTTCAGTCGTTCCGCCACTAGGTTTATTTTCATCTATACCAAACTTTGCACGTGCTTTTTTATCTAGTTCGTCAGTTAGTTCTTGAGCGGTGGTAATTTGTCTGATATACCCCTCTATTGCTCTATTTTGAAATACATTCTTACCTGACTTTCCAGATATTTTATCAAGTACACCTTTTGTCTCTGAATCTAACCCTTCAACATTGAATCCAGTATCAACAGAAACTCCACCACTGAATATTGCATCTCGTATCTTAGCATAATACTTAGCCCCAGCTTCATCACCTAATTTATCAATCAATCTATCTTGAATCTTCCCTAGATTCTTAGACATTGTTTCATCTAACTTACTAGACTCTGATTCTTTGAATGATTCATACTGTCTTGCAGCGAAAGAGGACTGTATAGAATCTGTTAGCTTCTTGTAAGTTGAGTCAAGTAAGCCAACCTTGTCAATCTCTTTATCTAATCCATCATGGTACTTTCCATACTTACTTACAATCTCATCTTTAATTCGTTTGTATTCATCTGTGCCCTCTTTCGCAGCATCCAATTCTCCTTTTAGTCGTGCGAGTTCTCGTGTTTCCCCGATGGATGATTTTTCAACCTCCTTAAATGCATCATTGAGTCTCTTTTGTCCCTTTTCTGCATCTGTTTGATATGTAGCCATTTTGTAAATAGCATAACCCACTCCTGCAACAGCAACAGCAGTAGCAATATATGGATTTGTTATCATTGCAGCAGCATTGGCCTTGAGAGCTGCTGTTTGTGTCCTGATATGAGCTATAAGCAACTTCTTTGTAGCAATCTCTTTGAGTTGTGCAGCAGTCAAGGCAGTATGACCTTGAACACCTCCAGCCATAGCAGCTTTTTCAAGTGTTTTCTCAATGATTGCTTGTCGTAATATTGCAACATTTATCTGTTTAATTACAGCTGCTGCAGCTAGGCTACCTTTGTACACCACAATAGCAGAACTAACCGCCAAGATAAGCTCTGTAAGTGTTTTTAGGGATGCTTCCAAATCTCCGCTTGCAAATGCCTCGTTGAATCCTTTAGCGAGGTCGGATACTTGTTTTAAAATAGCCTCTCCCATTGGTGCGAGTGCAGCTTGCACATTATTACCAAGCAGCGTCATTTGATTGCTTGCCTCTGATGCCATAAGAGCAAATGCATCTTTGGCAGCCCCCACGCTTTGTCTAAGTTGGTCCAAATCGGATGCAGCGGATAGCGCGTTGCTTCCCGTCATGGCCAATACTGCCGAAACAGCCTCTTGAGTACCTAACATCTCTTTCATGACTGTAGCCGATCCACCCGCTTTGTCATATATCATTTGCATAGCATCTTGTAAGCTTCTACCCTCAAAGGCTGCATCACCTAATTCACCTGCAGCACCCGTGATGGCTGCGCGTATCTGTGTCATTGCTTGCGAAGTCGGCACACCTTGCTTAGTGAGTGATGCTACAGCAGCAAGGACCTCTTCAATCTCGATACCAAACGAAGCTGCAATAGGGGAGACCTGCGAGATAGTTTGACCTAATTCGCCAAAGGTAGTCTTACCAAGTCTTACAGTTGTGAATAGCATATCTGATACATCGCCAGCTTCTTCTGCTGTTTTCTTATAAGAGTTGAGCACTGTAGTAATAGCATCTGCAGCCGTGGCCGTATCAGTAACACCACCAACTGCAGCTTTAGCAGACACTTCCAACACTTTCATACCATCCGCACCATCATGTCCAGCTGAGATAATCTGATAGAGGGCTTTTGCTGCATCTGTAGCCTGTACAGGTATATTGCGAGTAAGGTCAAGTATTTGGTTTGAGTAGCCAGAGATGTTATTTGATACCTCCTTGGATATCGTGGCCACTTCCATCATGTTGCGGTTAAACTCCTTCTGAAAGTCGTACGATCCTTTAGCAGCCTTTGCGAATGCCATTGCAGCACTTACACCGATACCCCCGAAGATGTCGAATGATGTTACTTGAGAGGCTAACCCCTTCAATATACCCATTGCTTCCTCGCGACCTTTGTATAAGCCCGAATTGTCTATCCCCGTAGCCCAATACAGAGCATTGTCTTTATTTACTATACCCATAATATATTTTCTAGTAAAATATAAAATCATGAAGTATTTATTTTTTTACCTATCTTTGCACCGTTCCAATTGCCAACGAGGGACTATTTATTCAACCAATTAGAGCGAGACTGAAAGCATAGGCTATCAGGTCCCGCACATAGCTCGTTCTAAGAAGTTAGAATAGATATGTTCCTCGTTGGCGCGAATAGGGATTTGATAGCCATCTTTCATTTAAAATCTATACAGTTATGCCAACGAGTAAAGAAAAGGCCGTAGAAGCGAAAAAAAGTATCTATACAGCAGAAGAATTGCAGCAGTCCTATGAGAAAGGACGAAAAGTAGGACAGATTGAAGGGATTATCGCCTATCAAAAGAAGCTGATTGACAATTTACAGCGTGACAACGAAGCATTAAACAAGAAGCTGATTGAGGTGAGAGCATAAAAAAGCCCCCTATCTTCACAGACAAGAGGCTACAACTCCAAATAAACGTATGACATATTCACAAACTAATATATAAAAGCAAAAACTAAGTTCTATTAATATCATTATACCGCTTCATGCGGATGGTTTTACTTGGGTCGTCAAAAGATGGTAGCTCTACCCATTCATAATCCTTTCCTTCAATTTCTCCGTTCTCATCCTTGCGCTTATTTCGCTCACTCATAACAAATGAATACTCTTGCATCATTGCGCTTATAAGAGACCAGCTACTATCTAGCGTCTCCTTATGCCCCAATCCCAACGCTTCCTTTACTACTACTAGGAATCTGATTTGGCTGACTCCTGCCAACTGTTTAGATTCTTCTGAGCGGCTATTATCTCCGTCTCGCTTACTGGGCTCACGCTCGCTAGAGTCGTGATAGACTTGCAAAAAGGGAATTGACCTATTCGGTACAGAATAGCATTCAGCAGAATACGTATATCTCCCCAGGTTGAATTATCTTTCAGCGCTTCCTTGAACCATTCCGGCGGATCCGAAGGCTTGTTATGAATACCAATGCACACAACGTCAAGTAACAGATCACCGTATTTATCCATCATATCTATTGCATCGATACTTGTTTCACCTTGCTGCACCACTACACTCTCCAAATCCTCTCGGTCTATCTGAAGTAGTAGAGGGCGCAACTTGAACCATGTACGCACGGTAATAGGTGTTATCACGATGCAGTCTGGATTCTCTTTTTTCGGTATTGATTCACGATTTGAGAAATCGAAAGGTATCTTGATAGCTCTTTCGGTGATTACATCAGTCTCGTGATTTAATAATGCTTGTATACTCATATAATTTCAATTAAGCTCCTGCAGTCGGCTTCGAACCGACGACACACTCGCTACGAGGTGCTCTAACCAACTGAGCTATGCAGGATTCCAACACACAAATAAAAAGAAAACAAGAATATTACTCTACTGTTACAACCTCACGAGTAAAAGCGGTTTTTGCAACTCCCGCTGCTGTAATAGCAGCTTGTACATATACACGTACAAGAAGGAGTTCTGCTTGTTCTGCTCCAGGTGCTTGAGATAACTTAGCTGTTACCTTTCCGTTTACTACCGTGTAGATAACCTTTTTCCCTTTTTTAGGTAGTGTCTCGCACTGGAATGTTGCTTGGATATCTGGAGTGTTCACAGGCTTCTCCCATACATCTTTACCACCTTCTGTGACTACACTACCGCCAGCACATCTAACAATAACATCGTTGCTAGGAGTTGGGATAGAGAACTCGATATAATCTGCCGTATCTTTTACCAATTCAAGGTAGAAAGGCTCTTCACTCCCCTCAATATCAATCTGCACCGTTTTTGGATCGGCGAAGTTAAATGCTACCGAGCTTTTGGTTGGCAATGGTAGAGAGGACAGTACTGTTCCTGGCACTCCATCACCTGTATCACCGATTCTTAATGCGCCTACGCCCATAGCGATAGGTCTTGCTGTTCCTGCCATAATTTAATTAATTATCAATTAATACTTCTAGTCTTACATTCAAACACATGAACCCTTCCTTAGCATCAGGAATAGGCTCAATAAATAATACTTCAACCTCTCTACTATTACCATCACCGCTATTGATTGCATCGATGGATGCTCTCACCTTGCGTCTAAGAGTTTTGAGCGTAGTTCGGCTGTATGTCCCGTTCGTTCTAAGAGGTACAAAGATGTTAACATTGACATGTATCTTGTTGTGAAAACTAAACTCATTCAAATTAAGATGGTTGATAACAATGTGTTCACTCTTTGTATCATCATCCGACTTATCTTTCCATATAGTTACACCCGTGTCAGCTGCAGCTACTGCATCATAAACGAAATCTATTACATCAAATTCATCCATATACCTTACATCTTACTGAACAATTTTTTCAAAGTATCACGTAGGTATTTTTCACACTGAATAGTACCACTTGTTACTACATCTTTTCCTTTCGCTTCTACCGCTGCGGCATAGTTCATACCAGCCACACAGATAAGAGCCATACCATTCTTGTGAGTGCTGGCCACTTCACTTGCTAACTGCCTAGCCTCCTTGATACCTTCGTTACCGCTCTTGACTTGTTCGAAGTTATCTGAGAGTATCTTGCCGTCATTCACGATTATATAACCAATCGAAGAGCGTAGATTTCCGGTTTGGTCACCATAAGAACGACTCTTGCGAGCTACTTCAACGAATTTCTCACCTGCAGCGGATAGCACTTTGAAAAGCTTCTCGTTTGACCTATCCATGAAGCGATTAAACCAGCGTTCAAGATCATCATCAGAGAATAGCGCTCTCATACCCTTACCTTGACTCATATGCAGATAATTGAATGGGTTTGGTATTGTTCCCAGCAGATAATGTCTGCATCAATGCCCATTGCATCTACTTTGAGCTTTTGATAAGCTTTTGAGAGGTCTGCTTTTGCTTTAGTGTAAAAATACCCATGCACCTGCTTTTCGTTCCCTAGAGCGTTGAATTTCGTGGTAATACGGGCATCATTCACGGGGTCGTATCTGCCTATTAGCTCAACACTTCCATTAATGCCTTCTACCCATTCACCATTCACTAACGCTCCTTTGGTTTCGTGTGTCACAATTGCTTTATGTGGATATCTCTTTACCATCTGTTTCCTGCTGTTCCTCTAACGGTTATACGCTTTGTTAATTTGGCTACCTTCTCCGGCTCTCCATTAGCTATATACAGAGTTTTTGCGGTCTGTATGTAATAGCTTCGTGGGTGAGTCATAGATAGCTTATTCTCCGTAAAGTCTGGTGAATTAACGAGCATTGCATAGGTATCAGCGACACATAACTCTACTTGCCTCATGTTTTCAGCAGTGCATTCCTCGTCAAGGTCAACACCACGCTTCACACTCACAACCTTTTCGAGATACCCCTCCATCTCTTCAATAGAGGGGTATTCTAGTATAGTATCTCTGATAGTTGCCATTAATCCTCAGCTTCTAAAGATTCATCCTCTACGTCTTGACCAAGGTAACGGTTCGGAATATTATCTGTTCCCTCTGTAGCCTCCGACTCTGGCCATATAGCACCATCAGCCTTCAAGATATACATCGCTTCAGGGTCATTCACGACTGGCCACGCATTGGCTTCCGCTTTCGTAACCTCTTTGTAAGGCTCTACAGTAGAGAACTTCGTAACCAAGATGAAGTCCTTCTTTACCATTACTGCTTTCTTTCTGATTGTCTCAGAGTCTTCGGCAGCAATAGGTCCATGTTGGATATCACCAACGTTTAAATCTTCCAAGAAACAAATACGCTTACGCTCCCAAGGGCATACTGTTTTACGTTTGTGAGCTTTGTCCTCAATGCGTACAGCTGGATTGATTGTAACAATCTGACAAGGATTTTCTTGTTCAGCTAAGTACTCATTAATCAGCTTCTTTGTTATTACAATCTTTGACGTGCCATTGATCCAACCTTTGAGCTTGTCAATGGTTGCTTTCTGCTTCTTCAATAGAGAGAAGTCAGTAGTAAGCATCACTACATAGCGCAATGAAACACCTTGTGCAGAAGCAGCATTAAGTGTGTCCTCAATATCTTGCAAACCATCGGCAGATGAAGCAGTAGCCCAATCCACAGAAGAGACCATTTGATTCTCTTTTGGCATACCGACACCAACGAATTGCGTTGTAACAATACCATTGTTGTTACTTGCAGACAAGTGAACACCACCGCGTGACATCAACTGCATACAAGTCCACTCAATACGAGCACGTACACCGTTGTACACGAAGTCTTGATCCTTGAATCCAAGGTTAAGAAGCTCCATCTGTGTAGCATCACCAGCAGCATCACGTTGAAGGTTTTTATACTCCTGATACTCGCTTTCGTTCATCGAACGCTTGATAGCAATTTTTGGAATGTCACCAGACATCTTGCTGATTACCTCGCGAGTCTTTTCAGGTGCTGAAGAATCAAAAGAAACCACATCAGCCATTACAGGTGCGCCCTTTTCGCCTACCAAAGTTTCCCATTTAAGACGGGTCACACGTTTTGACCCGAAGAAGTTAGGGAAGAACATAGGCTTCACGTGACGCGTATTCAAGCGTGCAGCCATATTCTTTTTATTCACTTCTTTAATTAAACTCTTTTCCATATATCAATTGGATTTTTTACTGATTAGTCAAAAATGATATGAAGCATCAATTTCTTTAAGCTTGCATCAAGAGAGAAAGGCATATTTGCCTCACTAATAGTACCACGGCGCAATAACCCACAAGACTGATTTGCAACAGTAAGGTCTACTTTCGCCATTGTAATTACCAATTCAGAGGTAACAGCCAATCCGGCCGATCCAGCAGCAGCTTTCTCTTTTGCTGCTACAAGAACAGCACCTTTGGTAATAGCAGCGATAGTTGCAGCAAGTGTCAATACATCATAAGTATCATTACTCTTATCGATAGCAGTAATTTTATCTGCCGCACCTGTGCAAGCACCTCCAGCGGTAACAAAATCACCTACAGCGAATAAATGATTCTTTGCAACCTTAATAGTAGTTCCTGTTTCTGTTACAGCTTCTACAACTTTAGCTGTTTTCAACACTTCATAAGCTCCCGTACTCGCTTTGCCTACTACGCAAAATGGAGGTAGCTCATCAAGTGCCTTGCCATCAAAAATGGCAGTTCTTACATTGGTGCGGTTAACTGTTCCGCCGCCAACGACATCCTCGAGCATTGTAATAATGGCGGGATGATACTGAAACTCTTTTTGTTTTCTTAAAAACATAACTTTATGAATTAAATGTGATTACTCGAGACCCAAACTAGCCACGCCATTGGACTCATTGCTTGAACTCTCCTGATTCATCAAGGTTTCCCACTCCTTTTCAGTGCAATCTTTCACTTGATGAGTGATTGGTCTGTAGTTACCAGCTTCCACCTCATCGTTAACTCTACCTTGCGTGATTTCTGCCAACTCCTCTTGCAACTCTTTGATTTGATCCTCAACAGATACTTCGGAGTTCACATCAATGCGGGCAAACCACTTGGCGGGAAGCTTGGAGCCTTCGAACGCTGCCTTAGCACTTGCAGTCTTACCCGATGTCGTGATATTCGTAGTAAGATTGGTTACACTCTCAGTAAGCATCTGAATTTGCTTCTGTTGCGCCTTAATCATTTTCTGCATTGCAGGAGTCAAGCCTTCCAAGTCGTCCTCATCTTCTTCCTCACCCTCTTCGTTTGCTTTTGGTTTTTTTCGTGGGGTAGGTTTCAATGGTTTTCCACCCTTTAAGCCGTGCGTTTTCTCATACGCTGCGATGGCCGCTGCTTCAGCATCTTTCTTTGCTTTTGCCGCTTCCGCTTCATTAGCTGTAAGGTCAGGAAGAATGTTATCCTTAAAGAGGTTTACATAGGTTTCGAGGTTTTCTTCAGATTCGATGTTGAATAGTGCTTGCACCTTTGGCGCATACTTTTCGGGTACTCCAGCCGCTTTAAGGGCTGCTTTGATTTTCTTAATCATACTTTTTTATTCTAAAATATACTGAGAACTAAAACTTTTCCTTCGGCGTTATATTTTAATCGAAAAAATTGTTACTTTTGAGCATGGAAGATTTTTACACATTAGACGGCAATTCAGAACAATACACACCTTACTCCTCAAAGTGTTGGTTTTGTCAGCATTTTGGTGATTATACCTGTGGGGCATTCCCTAATGGTATTCCTGATAAATACCTTTCAGGGAATCAAATTCACATGCAGTTAGATAAGGATCAAGAGGGGAATCTCGTATTTACTAAATTGTCTTAGCCTTGCTATAATCAATGCCATTCGCCTTAGCAAATCGCTTCCAAATTAAATGATAATGTAATGCTGAAGCTCTTTGGCAAGTTATATCTTCTTCTCTATACGTCTTTGTCTTACTAACTGCGGTATCCATCTCCTTTTTTATCTCTCTATTAAGCCTTTGATATTCTCTTTCTGCATCATGTATTGCAATTGGCCATCCGTTTTCTGGTCTTTTCATTACGAATGTGTATGTAGGAGTTACAGCTCTAATTTCGGCTACATTCTTACTTATTGCCAAGAATACATCTTCTTTGCTAAAAGAATTACCTATACGGCCAAGCGTGCCTTCTTTTGCCATCCATCCAAGTGGGTGATTATGCGTAAGTACGCAATCCTTCATTAAGGCACACTCTTCTCTTGTAAATCCAACGCTTGTTGCTGCACCTCTCTTATCAATTACTACATTTCCTTCAGCATCAAACGCTACAGCTGTTTCGAATTTTGCATTCTTTCGAATCTCATTCTCTGTACTAACTAGCTTCTCATTCAATGTGAGTTCTCTAGGCTTCTCTTCTTTTGTTACTTTCTGTTCTACAATCTTCTCTTTCGCTTGCTTAGGCTTCCTAATAGTGAGTAGGTTTGCATTCTTGCCATCTGCAAAATTGTCTTGGTACCAATACGATGTTTTAACCGATTCTTTATTGTTGCGTATAAACTCCTTAGCAGAGGTTGGAATACTTCTTACAAGGCCATAAGACGATACTTTATCGGTGAGTAGATAATCGGCCATGCGATCTGGAGATAAAACCTTTGGCGTTGCAAAGCAGATGCAAAAAGGATGGAACCCTGTAAATTTGAAAGTCTTAGGGTATTCACCAACCATAGGGTCACAAATACGACATGGGCCTTTATTATTACCGCTTCGTTGTATCTCGATACCTAGAACGAAATCCTGTTGACTCCATCTTTCGTAGTCAGCTGAGCGATACGCAATATTGGTAGATGTAGATGTCAAACGCAATGCATTCATCTTAGCGGATCGGTACACACCTTGACCAGGATGGTAGTCCTTCATAGGTCGTGAGAGTATAAGCTTTCCCTCTTCATTTTTAATGCGCCTAAATCGTTTGTCTGGTTGGTCTAGTATCTGCCTTACATCGCTGCTGATTTGTGAAGCAGAGCGCCCTACGCTAAGCCCCGTTTGCAAGTAATACTCTAGTTGCAACTTGGTTTGGTCTGCTAGTTGCCACACGCGTGAGGATAATACATTTCCCCTTGAGTCTAACCCTTTTTTGTATTGGTCTAGCGCATTGCTATTGACTGCAAACAAACCACTCTTCTTAGCCTCTGAAATGGCCATTCCCTTGATGTACTCAGTAATGAAGTCCTCATGCTTTCTACCCGAACGGTTCCATGCATCAATTTGGAATTCGGTAATGTTAGAGAGTAGGAGAGAGTGTAGCTTTTCGAGCTCCCTGTCTATTGCACCCTCTACACCTTGATTGCGTAGCCATACACTTGTTGAGCTTCGCTCGCTCCATTGTTGCAACCTTGGTGCAATAGAGGTGATGAAGCTATTAAAGATACCAGCTACAGTGTTATTCTGTGCCAGTATCTTCTGTATGTGCTGCTTTTCGTAGAATGATAGCCCTGGCATTATACGACAGTTCCAAATGGATTGCTACTAGCTGCCGTGGCTGCTTCTTCATCTTTCAACTTCTTAACCTCTTCTTTGACGTTTGTAGTGAATGGAGAGCGTGCAGTAAGGGTCTCTTGGCTGTTTACTGCTTTACCACCGCCAGCAGTGTATAGGTTTTGTAATTCTTCAGCTAGATTCTTAGGTAGGATAGAGCCGAACGAAACTTCGAAGTAGTTTGATTCAATTGCAGCAGCTTCTTTGATGTGGCTAATATTCGCCATCCCTGCCTGCACAATAGCAACAGCACGTTGCACTACTGGACCAAAGATTTCCATCTGTTCAGTAGCCTTAATCTTAGCATCTAGTGTCATAAACTCACGAGCTACACCGCTAAGATCGCCAACTCCAATAAGGGTATCAAATGATAGATCGGGGCATGATGCACCGCTAAATATCTCGTGACGTAGGTTGTTGAACTCTTCTTTGACCGAATCAATACTTTGCTGCCATGATAAAAATTCGGCATCACCGTGGTAAGATGTACCTGTGTCGGGGTCAATCTCCATCGAAAAGTTGAGCTCTTTCCCTACAGTCTCTTTAGAAGGCAGATTGGTGACACCATACGTCTTGAGCATTGGGTCAGCGAAGTAATCATTCGTATCACTCACACGCGATAGGCGCATTTCGTATCGATCCATCGGTGAAACAATATCCTCCCACTCGGGTCTGTCTACATCTGCATATACTACGGGGATTTTACCGAATAGATTTCTATCCTTTTGAATGGTCCATTCTCCACTTTCCTTAACAGCAGATATGATGGTGTTCGCTGTGTAGATTTTCACACACTCTATATGTACACCTCTTTCGTTCTTTGCACTGTACTTGTGAATGAACGCGTCCATATCGTCGTCCTCGTCAAAGTGTGGGTAGAACTCGTATTCAATATTCTCATCCTTAGGTAGAGAAAGAATCTTGACTTTAATCTCAGAGGTTTTTTGAATGATAGGAGTATTATCGTTATTAAGTCCTATAACCTTAGACTTTACAACTGGATAGAATACCATGGCCGCTTTTGTCTCAGAAAATACGGTGCGAGCAAACTTCATAAAGATGGATTTCATCTTTAGCTTACGTTCAAATACCATTTTAAAGGACTCTAAGCTTCCATCCTCTGTATTATCAGCAGCAATGTTCATATCGCCTCCGAAAAGGAATGCAGCAGCCGTACGTACTATTTTTTTTGGGATATTGGTGACGGTCTTGGCTACTACTACGGTTTTGTCTTGAAGTCGCTTTGGTACATTCTCTCCCGTGCTTGGGTCCACCTCGGTTTCTGTTTCAGAATATACAGCTACCTTTTTGTTTTCACGGAACCCTACTGAGGTTATACGCCTTGTTCGGTCGCCGTTGTATTCTTCTAAGTACTCGCGTGGGGAGCGGTCATCTATTGTATCTACGCATAAGTCGCTAACTACTTTACCGAAGTCGTCTTGTGCTAAAATCTCATCTATTGAAGCCATAAGTCGTTTATAGCTAAAATATAGTGCTAAAACTGTTTTTTAGTGACTTTTGATAAAAGGTCACGAATGGGTGAAAAAGTTGTCCCTACCATTTAAAAAGCGATTTATACCTTCGCAGAACAGCAGAACAAAATCAATCTCTTTTAGGGAATAGTGTGTCGTGTTGATTCCTATTTAGTACCTGAAGAGTTGATTAATTATGAAAAAAAGAATCAATGTAGTTTGCGATTATGCTAAGTGGTATACGTATCAATTTCGGAGTAAAGAGTGGATGGTATTGCACAGTCTATTGGATTGGTGGACAATTATTGAATTGATACTATTTTAAACTAGAATTTCCTTATAATAGCTTGCGTAGGCTATTATAAGGAAATTCAATCGTCTCATCTACGACATCGATAATCATTAGACAACGAATAAGTCTAAAACTTATCCTTAACGATTACTCTTACTGTACACTTTATAGCATTCGAGAATAAACATCCCAATACTACAAGCGTTAGCTAATAAAAACATATATTCCATTCAACTATACTTATTAAAAGGTGACTTTTGTCTAGCGCCAGAGTTAACGTTCGACTTAATCTATCGTATAATGGTTTATCTAGTGGTAATGGATAGCTACTCCATCACCATCGAGCTGTTTAAGCTAGCATCAAACAACTCGTTTGCATTAATCAAAAGCGCCCCTTTTCATAATGCGACTGCAAAAGTAATAATAAATTAACCTCTTCCAACTCTTCTTGAGGTTGTTTTTACATTTAGCCCCAGAGATTCTGCAAATTCTGCTAGGATAGTCATACCATCGGGTGCATCGTCATGCGCATTGTCACCCTCTTTCTTGTACATAGTTAGCGCCTTCATGAATCGTGCGTAGTCTGAACCTTTAGTGTATTCAGACTCATGCAGGAACACACAGTGTTTCTTGATCCAACCCGCTTTCATTATAATGCGGGTCTGCTTATGCTGCGTAGTAGGTCGTGCTTGTATTTGACACGACTTATTACGTGCAGCAACAGCCTTACGCACATTGATAGCGAAGATACGTCCACCGTTGTTAGACTCAATCCGCACCTGGTCTGCCTTGGTATCAATAATCATTTGTGCCATGCGTGGCTCTGTTACCTCTACAGCGTCTTTGGTGAATATCACATCACGGATAAAGTATCGATCACCGAACACTTGTGCAAATGGTGCACAGAAATCGTCATTACCTTTATCGGCTGTATCACCGGCGCCAATAACACCACTAGGCTGCTTTCCTGCAATCTCGGCCAGCTTGAAGTATTGAAGCTCTGATTTGGCGAAGAGCAAGCCTTTTGCCTCGATGGGTATCTGCATGTATTCAGCCATCCAGATGCTATCATCGGTTTCATCGCGTAGGTCGTGATAATACTCGGTGGTGTGTACATCTTCACAAAAAGAGCGATCGTTCTCATCAAGGGCAGCGATACGGATAATCTCATCATACTTTCCTGCCTCTTCCATTCTGCCTAATACATCATTGGCCGACCAACGGGTACCGATGTCAATCATGCAGCATGCCCCCTCTATACGCGAGTCGTGTGTACCTTGCTTCCAAGACCACACCTTTTCGTTATTGTTGTCTGATAAGGCATCTTCCAAGCTCTTATACAAGTCATCCGTCATAGCGAGCATAGAAGCACCGAACCCAATCACAGTACCACCTACACCACCACCGAAGTAGCTCACCTGTTTAGCTCCCTGCACGTTCCAGCTCTTTACATTCTGCTTATCGCCTTTCAGGGAGCTATCAGGGAATATCTCCTTGAAGCGTTTAGCCTTGACTATATCGCGTGCATCATACGAGAGCTTGTTGTACAGCGTATCACTACAGCAGTTACGCATTACAGACTCCTCGGGGAAGTGGCCCAGCATCCAACTTATGAATAGTGACGAAATGTAAGATTTTCCCGCCCGAGGTGGCATACTCACAGCGAGCCGGTAAATCACTTTGTTAGAGTAAGAGGCATATACACGCATGAAGGCTTCGGCCACCTTCTTTAAGAATAGCCGTTTAGAGAAGAACTTCGGGTCATAGTATAGGCAAAAAGCCCAGAAGTTGTTCCGGGCCTCTCGCTTACGAAGTATGGTCGCTGCCTTCGCCTGCATGATTAGTACATCTCTCTTACTTTTCTTCGCCATCGATAATTTTCTTTAGCTGCTCATCGCTCATTGATTCTAATTCATCACCAAGGTTAACCGTTGCATCTAATTCCTTGCGGTCTCTCCACTTCTCGGGCTGACGGTTCTTTAGCCAGAAGATTGCTGCTGTTGTATCAGCTGGAACATGCTTCTTTACAACCTTTGTTTCTACCATCTGATAGATACCGTTTGCGTCTTTACGCTTCTCTTTAACTGTTTCGTCAAAGTCATAGCCAATAGCACGGCGGTAGAGTCTTGATGCTACGTTTGCATCTGCTACTTCTTTTCCCTTTTTTAAGGACTCAAGAAATTCGGGGTAGTCTTTCTTCCATTTATTGAGGGTTTGTTCAGAAACACCAAAGAATCCGGCTAACTCTTTGTCAGTCATACCGAGCAGTGATAGCTTTGCTGCTACCTCATTGTACTCTTGTTTGTAAGAGGAAGGTCTTCCTGTCTTAGCTTTAACTTCTTTCTTTGGTGTTGCCATATTACTGTTTTTTAAAATTGTGTAATTCTTTTCTAAGAGGTTCACAATTAAAGTCACCTCCGATAAAGTATGCAGAACGCATTTTTCCTTGCTTCTTTACTCCTCTCATTGACTTGCATAGGTGTTCACCCTCTAGGATGATACCTACTGCAATAGGTGGATTCTCTTGGTCTTGTAGAGCTTCGAATATCATTTGCACAATATCCTTTCCGAGCCTCTCTTGTACTTGCATTTTAGCAGCGCAGTAATCTACTACGCGTGCAACCTTTGAAATACCTAGAATTTTGCCATTTGGATTTGGAATGTACCCGAACCAATAACGGCCAAAGAAAGGCATCATGTGGTGTTCACACATAGAATAGAAGTTACCTGAATCAAGAACAGGAAATCCGCAATCAATGCCTTGGTTGTTGAATACAGTAATCTTAGGCTTTTGTTTCGGATCGTAACCACGGAATACTTCCTTCCACATTCTTATGATGCGCTCTGGAGTACCTTTGAGTCCTTCGCGTTCTGGGTCCTCTCCAATATGCTTGAAGATTTCCTTTATTGAATGTTCAATATCTTCTGTGTTTGTAGGCTTAATTTCCATTCTGGGTGTTCTTTAATGTAACTAATCACTTCGTTTGTGTTCGTACAGGAGAGCGGTTGCAAATACTTGATTACACCTATTCCACTGTACTTTGATAAGTCTTGGCCTTGGTAAACTACCTTTAACTCGTGGTACTTGTCAATGACTACCTTTCCTCCATCCTTAGGTGATAGTGTAATCCAATCAAGGTTATCTGGCAGTTGATTGGTACCGTTGGTTTCAATGCATACCGTTTTACCTAGAATCTTGAGTAATTTGACGAACTCATTATCAATCCAAAGAGAAGGCTCTCCTCCTGTTAGGATTACTACGTGTCCAGGGTACTTGTTAATCTCTTGAAGAATTTCTTCATCGCTCATCAATGTGCCGGATTCGTGCTTTGTATCGCAGAAATGGCACTTTAGATTGCAACCCGAGAATCGCACAAATACTGCAGGTGTGCCGGTGAATGTTCCTTCACCTTGAATGCTGTAGAATATCTCGTTAATCTTTCTCATAGGTCGCTACATTGTTTTCTGATTCTTGAACTTCTACCTTGTAGCAGTGGGGAATCTGCTCACATATCCACTTAGCCATATTCTCGGCTGTTGTGTTCATGGTATGGAATATCTCGTTTAGGTTCTTGTGGTCTAGCTTCTCTTGCACCGCTTTTTTGATATGCGTGAAGTCTATAACCATGCCATTTGCATTTAGCTTCTCTGCTTTGCAATAGACATCAATTATCCAGTTATGGCCATGCAAGTTTTCGCACTTGCTAGGGTAGGATAGCTTCAGGCTGTGTGAAGCTGATACCTCTAATCTTTTTTTTACTTTGTACATAAATTATCTTTGTTTTCCTAATAGGTAATCGTATTGATGTAAATGTGTCTCGGCTGCTAGCAATATCTTTGCTAGATTTCCAATTGACTTCGTATTTCTATCGAGAGAACATCTTTCAATTACGATTTCCAATTTCTCTTTATAATGCTCTATTAATTTACTTTCATCGAGTTCAGAGATATGCTTTACCATCTTGGTTCCATTTATCACGAACGGTAGCTGCGGCCATCTAACTAGAGAGGTCCAAGTTGTTGAATCAGCACTTGTACAGAACCAATTATCTTTTAGCATCTGTGGCTCGGTGCAACCTAGGAGGTGTATATCAACTTCAGGCTTCTTGCTCTTGATATACTTCGCTAGATTGTGTACATCTCTCTTGTATGTTTTGCTCTTATGAATGCGAAGCTCTGGTACACTGATAGCGATGTAATCAGAGAATTCAATAAGACGATCCAAACCCTCTTTACCATCTTCCATGTGGTACACGTTGATGATACGGTTGTTTGGAAGTAGGCGCTTATATTCTTTTCTGAACTTCCATGCTGCTTCAGGAGACAATATCTTTTGACAATCTACCTCTACGCACGTGCCTGTGAAACCTGTTTGGTTAACGAAAGCTACAATGGTGTGCATCCATTTTGTTAGGAATGCTTCATCTTTCTCTATATGCTTGTCAGCACCAAACATGAGTGTAAATAACCCAGAGTCCATTATGCAGTGTTTACCTAGTTTTGCCGCAATAGTAGGAATAATGCTGTTCTTATTCTTACTTGAGAGCTCCCCGCTCTTCATAATTTGTCGAACAAAGGGATAACAAGTGAATAGATAATACTGAACACCTACTATGTGCAGAGGTGTTATCTTGTCGATATTCTCACACCCTGCAAAATGAACCTTGATATTATCTCGAAACAATGGCTCCACCATACCCATCTTCTAGTACTTCTACTTTGTCAACTGAATCAAATAAATCAATAATAATGGCTGCGATAGACTCACAGGACATATCTGTGAACTCGCAAGGAGTCCCAAAATGTTCTTGTAAGGTGTTTTGAATATCATTCTGCATCTGATTTATCTCTATCTCTCTTCTTTCATGTGAAACAGTGCTCCAGCATCTTATCTCGAAGATATGTCTATGCCTATCACTAAGATAAGAACAGAATGCCGGCGCATCTGGGTAGTAGTGAAATCCTTCGATACTATTGTGCGTTATCACTTGTATTTTCATGCTCGTATACATTTTTGCCGCAGTGTGGGCAGATTAAAGACTTTTGTTTACTTGATTGTGGATTGTGCTCGTTACTGAAGAAGTCATTGAGCTGATTCTCATCTATAGAAAAATCGGGTACAGATATGCCCCAATCTCCTATCTCATCTAAATCAAAGTCTTCTACTATTGCAGAGAAATCGAAGTGAGAGGTGTCTGAGGTATGATTATCTGCGAGCGCGAGGAGTTTGCGCTTTTCGTCTTGAGTAGAAAGGTCGGTGCGCTTAATCGCGATTAGCTCGGATCCGTCAGACTCAATGATACGAACTTTAAGGCCTAGTTCTTGGGCTTGCTCGTAAACACCGTTGCCGGCTACAATAACATCATCATTGTCGACAAGGATAGAGCGGCCAGCACCGCACTCGGAGAGGCTTTTTTTGATTAAGGATTTATTATTATCATCGTGGACACGGTAGCCGTGGGGGTCAATCTTAACTTTACTCATCTTTTTTAGGTTAAAATATAAATGGAGGTAAACTTTTTTAGCCTACCTCCATTTGCTTACTGCTCTAGTTCTTTCTTTTCGATTTCTATTGCTCGCTCAATAACATCTTTTACTTCATTTCTTCCATTTTCGTAGCCTATTCCGTACAGGATACAGCTACCAATGATTACTAGAACAAAACCTATTCCAGCCCATAGGTTTGGGAATTTAATGCTAAATGGATTGGTCTTTAGCTCGAATCCTGCAAAGAGGATAAAGAGCAGTATTATCACTACAGTGAGTTGTATTAATTCTTTCATACTTATTCTATTTTTCGCAAGGAGGAACATCTCGCCTCAAGCTTGCCATTTCACACTCTCTTTTCTTGTCACATCGCTTACATTCGTTTACTATCGTTATGAAGTAAGCGACTAGAGAAAATAGTAAAAATGATATGACACATCCTATTATCCAGTGCATATACTTAATAGTTTTTCCCGTGCATCTTGCAACGGGATTGGTTATACTTCATCTTTAACTCTATTTGCTTTAGGAAGTCGATTTTCATGTATTCAGCAAAATTGAATAGTGTTTCAATCATATCGTTTACCTGCTTCTCTCGGCTGTAGTCGTACTCATAATATAGCCTTAATGGCATCTGCATGATTGCGTAAATAGTCTCTGTAAATGTTTCTGATTCACATACACTCTCTTCATCTGCAAAGAAATCATTCTCTTCAATTTCTATATTGAACCCACGAAGCCCAGCGAAGTCAAGAAATCGGATAACGGAGTCTGCAAGCTCTTCTTCTACGGTGCCTTTGACACAATCAATATACCAATTTGCATAGTTCTCTATGTTGCCAAGATTACCTCTAGAGAATCGTTCCATATCCGCTCTTCTATTCGCTCTGTCCGCTTCTACAGCCTCGGCTAGTTCGCAGTTCACGAGACACAACCAATGTTCATCTCTGTACTCCTTGTTGTGAAAGCCCTTCTCGCAAGCATTCTTGTATGCTGCGTCTCTTAGTTCGTTTAAATTCATATTGATTCGTTGTTTTTAGATTCCCATTAAGTCAAATAATGTCCTATTCTCTACAGGCTCTGAATGAGAAGGGAAAACATTTCTAAATTCCTCCTCTAGCGCATTGTATATAGCTTTAAGCTCCTTCTCTGATATGATACCACTCTCAACATCTTTATTGCGCTGTAGAGCCTTTCTTAATGATCCAGAAAATGGTTTCTCATCTACGAATATGGAGTATGCTGTGAATGTTCTGTTTGATAGCATTGCATCGCGCTCCTCTGCTTTCGTTTGCACTCTTGTATAGGCAAGATGCATTGCTCTTTTCACAAATCGATCCTGGTATGATGTCCCGTTTTGGAAACGAAAACTATCTTGGTTCTCATACAAGATCAAGATTTCTCTCTTATTCTTTATCTTGTTTATCTTTCCAACACCATAGTATACTTTCATATTGATTCATTGTTTATCCTAAAATAGGCTATTACCATTAAGACGATTACGTATAAGCTCTACAACGCCGTTATACACCTCATACAGCTCCTTTGTTCCCTCTTTGCCCTCCCAATCAGCAAAGCTTCCATCTTGAAAGAACTTGTATTCAAAGATTCTCTTTGCAAATGGTGCAAGAGCTAAGTCATCGAAAGCTTCACGCACTTGGTTGAATTTATCCAATACGGCACCTGGAGTATCTTCATCGGAGTTATCTTCATCGAGGATTTCAATTCTGCTGTAGTCTGCATTACTATCTACAGGCATAGGCTTATACTTGCTGCCGTATGGTGAAGTAGGGGAGGTGATGTTTAACTTAATCGCTCTCAAAATGTAGAAATCAAACTCTCTGTATTCACCTTTCTTTTTCTCGTATAGAGCCATCAATTCAGTAATAGGCTTCTGCCAAAGGCTCATAAGAACCTCATTCAGTACGTCTACCGCTTCATCGGGCATCTGTTGTAGTCCACAGTGATAGGTTGAGTAATCAAGCCACCTATCGTAGCGTTTTGTTATGTATCTTTCAATCTTAGTTCTTGGCATAGCTATTTTGGTTTAGTTTCGTCTTGATTCTCCTCCGATTCTCACGATATTGAAAAGTTCCTTCGCGCGGTCAAGGATGAATTCGCCGTACATGCTTCTAAATTCGCCACAATCGTTCATATCCATGTTTGTGGAGCCTAATGTCAGAATGTTGTGTCGCTGCTCATAGCGAAGCTGTAAAACGGCTTGAATCGTATTACATGAGGTACCGAAGTGCTTTGATATTTCCTCGCGTCCAATCTCGTCTATGGCCAAGTGGCTTATTCTTTCACGGTCCACCCACTTGTTGAGTGCATCCATTCCCTCAGCAGAGTAGCGAAGAGATATTTCAGCAGCCGAACGAATTTCGATGCAAATCCCATTGTTCGCATAACCGTACACTAGCTTGTTGATTGTAGCCAAGTAATGCTGCAAGCCTTTTAGAAGTGTTGTTTTTCCTGTGCCGACTTCTCCCCAGAACAGAATACCTTTGCTTGGATCCAACGCTCCAGGCTTCATTCTATCAAGCGAAGCCCAAACCCAGGTGTACAATGCAGATATAACTGCTCGGTTACGTTCGTCAATTTTGAAGTCAGGTGATATGCTGTGCATAGATTCGATGAATTTACTTTTCCAAAATCGCTCAATCTCATCACTTGATAGGTTTTTTCTTTCGCCGTTCATCATGAAATTAGAGTTCGATTGACTTTGGATTTGAGATGGTCTGTACTCTTGCATCCGTGGCACTAGCTCGTTGATTCGTTTTGCTTCCATGTTTATCTTTAGCTTTAGAAATAATTTCGTTGAACTTTGAATTGATATTTGAAACACTGAAATTGGAATAGATCCACCCATCGGTAATTGTTCCGAGGAAAACCTTTAGAGCATTGAGAACTTCTTCATCTTCGTTTGGAAGCTGCTTCTGCTCTCGCTGAAACTTGAGCTTATTGATGATTTGGCTCATACCTCCCGAATCCTTGGCAACCCAGTAATATGGCTCTCCAAATAGCGAAGTAAAATGCTCTTCGAATAACTTACGAGCTTTTGAGTTTATACCACCACCCTTAACCACCGTAGGGGGTTTAGGGGTATTATCTTTACTCTTATCTCTTAAGTCTTTATTAAGGCTTAAGGTTTTACTTAAAGGTTTACTTAAGGTTTTACTTAAAGGTTTACTTAAAGGTTTACTTAAGCCATTTAAGTAATAAGTTGGCGATTTTGCATTCCTTTTTCCAGCTTCAAACTCTAATATACCTTTCTGCTGCAATCTACACCTACAAGCAATCACGGTCGGTTCTGATATGCCGGTTGCGAGGACGATTTTCTTGTTGGGATACTCAAACTTATTCGGCCATCCCCGAAGGTTACATTCCTTTAATAGATAGAAATATAACATTACCTCGTTCGGACTGAAATCTTCAGTTTCTTGTATCTTCCAAAATTGGTTTATTAGGTCAATGTAGCTCATTATGCTATCCTCTCTCTTATTAGGTTTATATTACAATCAACTAAATCAACTATCCTGTCATGCTCTTTAGTGATTCCGTTGTGCTTCCCTCTACACTGCACTATTTTCATTGTATTAAGATTAAGCTCTATTGTTTCAAGCTTCTTCCCTCTTTTGCAGGCTGTTAATATAAGCACATCCTTTTTTGTGTAATAACTGTTAGTGAACACGCAATGATGCAATTCTTTCGATTCTTTGTAAAACTGCGTAATGCTCTCAAGTGGTCTAATCGTAATAGTCCCATCTGTTATTAGCAGCCCAAAAAATGGCATCTTACACTCGTAGAATTCACGCATCTGCTCCCTTCTTCTGATAGCTGCTCGTATCTTCTCCTCTCGTGTGCGAATCTCTCTAAGTTTAGCCTCTTGCTTCTGCTTCTTTCGCATTAAGTCATCGTGCGCCTCCTTCAAGTTCTTAGGACAAACGTAGTGAGCATTGTGAGTGTCCTTATTGAAGTATGATAAAAGATCCAGGTAATCAAACCACATCGATGCATCTTTAATCTTGTATTTATTTCGGTTGCAGATATTGAAAGCATGCTTGTACTTCAACGTGTGTGAATAACTTGAGTACATGTACTTCAGTACATCAAATTGCTTTGTTTTAATGACTAGTTCAACATCGGTACTCCCTTGCAGTAAGTGTCTAGCAATTTTGCTACTATGCACATCTATGATGCTTTTGCTTAAGCCCATCTTTCTCAGTATAGGCAGCAACTTTACTTGAGGGTAAACATATCCGTTGATTGCGTAGAAATCATAATAGTTGTACTGTGGATATTCGTTTTTAATGCTCACCTTCTCACTATATAACCACCCCGTGCCTCCCAAATTACGCGATACAGCCATTACAGTCCTTTTGCCATCCTCTCTAATCCACTCTTGCACAGTTTCGCAGAAAAAGAAATGTGCATCCTCGCCATGATATGCTCTATTAATTCCTCCCTTATACGATGTTTTGACACAAAGTATATGTCTGTACACTTGATAGCCTCCTGCTGTTGTTACTACCGTCATGTACTTCTCTTCGGTACTCTTTTTCCTTGTGCTCTTCTTCTCTTCGATCTTCTCTTTGCACCGTGGGCACTCTATTTTTGAATCTAGCAGAAACACGCTGTTAATATCGAAAGTAAATCCGCAGCAGCTGCACCAGGCTTCGTTTTTGCATACGAATGCAGTTCGTTCAAATAGACTCTTCTTCGCCCACTTTTTTGCTTTTTCTAAATATGGAAGTTTGCTACTAAGCTTCACAATTTCCCTCTCTCTTGCATTACGTGGTTTCATAATCCAGCACGTATTAGACAGTTGCGAACTGTTGTTACACTTACATTATGCTTCTCTGCTAATTCCCTTGAAGTTACCTTACGATCTTTGTAAGCTTGTAAATCATTAAGAGGTATATTCTTTCTAGCATCGTATCCACCTCTGTACTTCACACAATCATTATTCTCTATATTTTGTCTCTTGTGAAACCTATCAATGAGCTCTTGTGTGGTATACTTCTCGAAATCCGCAATAGTAACCTCTATTACTATACGGCTATCTATTCTTACTAATCTTTTCATATTGCTAATTCTTGATAGGTTTGTACTTAACGGCCGTTGGGTACTGATTTGACATCATCTCTACGACTTCATCCTTGTAAGGCTTCACACGATCGTAAACCTCGAAATAGCCTATTGTATTACCGCTACAATCTATTGCAGCGAATCTGTATAATTTGAATTGTTTCATAAATTAAAAGTCAAATAGTGATAACTGATCTGGATTGTGATTCTTCTTGGATTTTGGCTTAGCCTTAACAGGTAAATCTTCTATTGGATCGATGATTTCTTTCTCCTTTGGCTTATCTTTTTGAGGGGCAACCACCTTGGCCACTTGGACTTCATTAACTTCTTTGATATCATCCTCATCGTAGTAATGAACCGCCCATCCGTACACAACTGCATCCTCTATCGCCACTGCACTACCACCTTCTTTCTTCGCTTGCTGCATAATGTAGTTGCAGCAAGCTTTAAGGTTCTTATTCTCCTTTGCATAGGTCTTTGCAAAGAGTTCATCCGTCTTAGCTCTATTGTCTAAGTACGCTTTAATCGCTTTCTCAAATGAATTATTCATAGTTCTTAGTTTATTGTCATTGGCATTACTAGATAGGTAAGAGAGGAGGGAGTTTCATCCATTCTACGTATAAGAGCAGGTTTGCTTGGATCGGTGAACTCAATGGAGATTGAGTCGCAAGGCATCTCGTGAATTGCAGGAATTAGGAATTTTGAATTGAATCCAATACATATATTATCACCCTCCCAAGATTCAATAGGTGCAGTTTCCTCTGCTTTCATGCCGAAATCGATATCACTGCCTTTCAATAACAGGCTATCAGAATTACTCTTCTGCATTATTACAAGGGAAGTGCTTTTGCTTGAGAATACGCACACGCGCTTTAGAGTAGATAGCAAATCAGTTCTATTAAGTGTTGCTTTCTTAGAATAGTTCTGAGGGATAACAGAGCGATAATTAGGATATCTACCTTCAATCATTCTACACACCATTGTAAATTCTCCAAAGGATATTATAATATTTACGCTACTAATTGATATAGATACCATTTCGACATCTTTAGAAATAGTACTCTGAAGCAACCTTGCAAATCGGGTAGGGGCGATGAACGACATTCGCCCAATTAGTCCTTCTACTTTAGTTTCTGCAAGAGCTAGAGCATTTCCAGTTGTTGCAACATAACTTACATTCTCGCCGTCTTGATCAAAGTAAACACCATTCATAACTGGTCTTAACTCGTCATCTGCAGCGGCATAGCTAACTTTATTCAGCCCGTATAAAAAATCCTTAGCAGGAATTGATATAGGAAGTTCCTTGGATTCTACATTGTAAATTGGGTATTCATCTCCACTGTGGCAAGGCAATTCAAACTCACCCTTACCATTGTGGTATGTACAAGTCAATGTAGTGTTATTAAGATTGAATACAAGGGGTTGCTCAGCTAGACTTGAGATACCATCCAATAGGCTTTTCGCATCAACCATGAATGCAAAATTATTAGAATCTGTAGATGATTCACATTGAACCGATATGCGGCCAGCATCCTCGCCGGCTGTGATTGTTAGGTCACACTCTTGATTAAATTCGAATAGAAAATTGCTGTACGCTGGAGTAGCGTTCTTTGGCTGAATAACCTTACTTATGCTCTTCAGCTTGTTGTAAAGTTCTGATTTTGAAATTGTAAAATTCATGCGTCATTTAGATTATGCCGCATAGAATAGGGTGAGTTTTTCAGTAGTAATTTGTGTAAACACAAAAAGCCGAGTAGTTGTTGTACTACTCAGCCCGAAGCGATCATGTGTGCAAATATACCGCTATTTTTTAGATTTGCAAACGTTCTCTTATTTTTTTTGGTATTTTTCTATTCAATCAAGTTAACAAGCTCTTTTTTCATATCCTCATCTATATCTCTATACCTAGCAAAAGCTTTACTGCCTTCTTTGTGTCCAGAGAGGCTACCGACTAGACTAGGGTCTTTTACCTGCTTGTATAGATTGCCTACAAATGTCCTTCTAGCCATGTGTGATGAGGCTATTTCGTTTATTGGTATTTGTTCGACTTCTTTTGTGACTGAATTCTTCACAGATACGAGCCTATTTATGCCAGCAGCGGTAAATATCTCTTTAATCGCATCGTTATAGCGTTGTGCACTTATGAATGGCAGAAGTTCACAATCTCCCTCGTATTTCTTTAATATTGCTTTCGCTCGTTCATTCAGTGGAACCCGCACTACCTTTGGTGCCTCATCCTTTGTTTTTTGTGCGATGTACTCAACAGCCCCGTTTACAATATTTTTAGAGCTTAACTTAAGCAAGTCGCTAACTCTGCAACCTATTAAGCACTGAAAGACAAATATATCTCTTTGAGCTTCTAAATTAGGCGTGCCGCTTAAATCAAAGTCAGCTATCTTATTTCGCTCTTCTAATGATATATAAAGAGGGGTTCCGTACACTTCACTACCTACTACCACTTTATCAAATGGCCTATTATTTGTAATATCCTGTTTATTCATCCAGGAGAAGAAGGCTTTAAACTTTTTCATTATAATAACAGTAGAATTGTTTCCTCTTTCAAGTAATTTGCCTTTCTTTCTCTTATCAATAGTTGCAGGATTATCTTTTACAATGCTCTCAAAGATAGTTGGGTATTCTTTTTGAAGTGCAGCTTCATTTTTGAAGTAGTCTCTAAAATCTTCTATATTATCACTTGTGATTGTGTCAATATCTAAAGAGAATTTATTATTGTCTGTCAATTGTTTGAATCGCTCAAACCTTCCCAAGGTACGTTTTAATACCATATAGTTTCTAAAACTAGTTTCTGCTTTATCATTCTTTTCTAGGTACAGATCAAAATATTCAAAGAAAGAGAAATCTTTCTTTGAATATTTCTCTGGGTGTAATCTTTTATCTATGGCGATAACAAACTCACTTGATGTGGTTGGTTTATCGCTTTCATAAGCAGATAGGAGTGTTGCTTTGATATCATTGATAGCTGTGTTAAGCTTCGTTCTGTCGTCATTTCTAACTAGAGATCGTGCTTTGTATTGTTCCTTTGCTGAGTCCCACATGGATGGAAGTATGCTTAATTCAGAAATATAAAACAGCTGCACTGCTCTACCGTCTGTTAAACGGAATCGGATAGATGTTTCTTTATCTTGTTTTGTTGTTCGGATAAAAGCTTTGATCGTTGCCATATGTTTTTTTATTGTGTTGGTTGTGCAAATATATCAAACTTGCACAACATCTATGTAATAATGCACAACTGCATGAAATCAATTGAAATATTAAATTGTTTCAATATGCATATAAACAGATTACTTAGTTTAATACAGTTTTAAATGGTTTTATATTGTTATTCTCATCGGGTGTACAGATTAAATCGCTAATTATCTTGTTAATAGATGGTTGGCGATTTTGTTGTTACGTGATAGGTCACAAATAGGTCACAAAAGTTAGAGTTCACTATAAAGAGCAAAAAAAAGAGCTGTATTCCCTCGCTCGGGTACAACTCTTTTAGTGATTAAAAACACCGTTAGGCATTTCACTTACAAAGTTACTCTTTTCTTTCACATCAGCAACTTGTAATAAAGATTCGATACTACTGCATACAAAAAAGAGGCAACTGTTTTAGTCACCTCTATCCTATATCACACAGCTTATTCTGAGTTGTGTTTATAGTATTTCGCAACATCAAGGCCGTTGCAGTGCCATGGGCTAGATTGCAGGCTTGGGTTCTTTTTTTCTGCTCTTATTTTCCCCTCTCCTATAAGGCGAAATAGCCTTCTTTTACCTCCTACAATCTCTGCTGCTTTGGTCTGAGATAGGCTTATTGAGTTTAGTACTATTGCGTAATTTGGATTTTCCATTTCACCTCTGTTTAGTTTTGGCCTCAAAGATAGCATTTCTCTGATACAAACATTAATTAGATGAGATCTTCCTAGAGAGTTTGTGGTGTCCATCAGATAGACACCCTCTGATTCAAATGTCAAGCGAAGGATCAAGCGAAGGATGTACTTTCAAAGTACATCCATAAGAAAGGAATTTATCAATACGACATGGGCCCGACCTTGTGCTATCTTATGCAGGATGTCGGTAGTAGCTACCCCCATTGCGTGACCGGAATAGTATTCCATCCATCGAGGGTGTTACTATTTTGGAAACCCCCTTCTAAATTATGCTATGATGTGATTAAAAATCGCACCATCCACTATAACGAATCGTTAGAGCGTGAAGCATAGGTATACTTTGCCCACCCTCTATGAATCGGAGGTAGGGCATCGGCAAAACACCGACCCCCTCATTAGTAATGAGCCCATCAAAAGGGTGTCAGTAGTAATTACTCCCTTCAATCTGATTAAGTACATACTTAGAAAGAAGCCCCGAAATGAACTTAATCAAATCGGGGCTATGTGCTACTTTTCTTGTTTAAGTTCTGCCAATCGCTTCTTGGCTACTTTCTCTAGCTTCTTTAACGACTCTTTGTGCCTATTAAAGAAATCTCTTTGATAATTAGGATGCTTCCTGCTTTCTGTTTTCATTTTCTATTTCATTACACTTGTGAATACTAGCTTGAATAAAATCAACTGTGGTAGAGTGTGGCTCCTCGATTGCTTGTGAGGCTTTAGGTAGTGTATAGTCCATTAACTTGAAGAGCATTGTTAAACGCTCCTTTGGTTCTAGTGAAGCTAAGTCGCTTTCAATCTGTTCACGATTATTGTCAAGGAGTGAGGCTACCCATTCCTTTAAAGTTGAAGTAGTGCGGTTGGGTGTTCCTACCTTTCGCCCTCCTGTTTTTCTTGTTCCTTTCTCTCGTCCCATATTCTAAAGTAGATTAATGTAGATAATTCATTTGTCTAACAGTTGCACCTCAAACCCTCTCTCTTGTAGTTCCTGCATTCGGTACACTTGCAATGGTCTCGGCTTCCCTCCTTTGCGTTTCACCTCAATGAAAGAGGCTTTACCATCTTTAAGCAAAAGTAGATCAGGGATACCGTTCTTGTTGGTGCTTACAAGCTTAATGACATAGTATCCTTGCTTCTCGTATCGCTTGATAATATCAGCCTGTACGCTGCTTTCTAGTTTTTCCATGGTAGTAGCTTAGTGTGAAGTCCTGTTTTCCGTGTACAGCGTTTAATATCTCGCTCTCAATGCCTCCAATGGATGCAAGGAAGTAGACGTATGCAGGTGTGATTCTCTCTTTGCTGACAATTCTGTTTTTTCCTTGCTCATAGCTTAGGTAACTATACTCAATGTTGAAGAAGATTAAAGCCTCTGCACTATCCAACCTTACACCCTCCCTTGCTCTTTTTACTTGGCTGATAAAGACTTTATCCGTTGAGGCTTGGAACTCTTCGGGTGAAGTGGTAAAGTTTGAGAAAACGGATGATAGCAACTCTAACTCTGATTTGTACACGTAGAATATCGCGATCTTCTTTCCCTTGAAATAATCACGGACGAAGTATGCTTTACTTGGGTCCACTGTTAAATATTCCCCCTCTTCTGTGATTATTGTACCACTGCTTAGTTGGTGAAGCTTAGTCAATAGCTTAGCTGGGGTGTCACCCAAAACAACACTGCCATCAATCTCTACAATCTTATAACGATTGAGCTTCTCCAGATACTCCATGGTTTTCGTCTGCATCAATACATTAAGTGTGTGCTCTTCTATGTTTGTGCTAAATCCTGCCTCTTCTTGGCTGTAGGAAATAAATAGATGTTTACACGCTTCCTCTATCTTTTCTTTGAATGCCTTTGAATAGTCGTTTATTCTGCTTCCATTGATCATTCTTTGCACAATATGAACATACTCTTTCGCCCAAACATAAAAGCTCTTATAACGCTTAAAAGGGCTGCTCTCGCAAACGTAGAACTGGTGATATAGTTGGCTATAGCTCTCGGGTGATGGTGTACCCGACAAAAGAAGTACGGGCTTACCCTTGGCCAGCTCTTTAATTCGCTTGGTTCTTACGCTTGGTTTAGGATACGCACCTAGTGAGTGAGCTTCATCAACAATAATCAAATCATAGTTACCTACTGCTTTGTGTACACTCTCATAGTTGATAACCTCCATCGTGTAAGATGGTGCTAGCTGCTGATAATCGCCCTTGATACTCCCGATCGCCTTCAGTTTGGTAACGAACAATACAGAACGTGCGCCAAAGTTAGTTGCTGTCTGCAATGCTGTTAGGGTTTTTCCTGTGCGGCACTCCATGGATAAGTAGCAACATCCGTACTGTGTTAAGATGGTGGATGCTCTGTTGGCTATATCTGTTTGGTAATTTCTTAATTTCATAATATTGGGTTTAAAAGGGGTTATCATCTTTACTCTCTACACTGTTACCTGTGGGTAGTTGTGAAGGATTCAGATCGTGAAACTTTGTTAGCTCTGGAATGAATCCGCAAATAAAAGAACCAATACCAACATTGCGCCCCTTGGCAATCGTTATTTGTGCAGTGTTGTGTGGGTCAATATTTTTGTAAGGCTCTCCGTAACCTTTGGCGTGGACCTCTGGGCGATAAACTAACAGAATCATATCTGAAGCTTCTGCCACTTGTCCTGAATCTCTTAATCGGTCTAACGTTGGTTGTGGCTCTATCTTATTACGGTTTAACTGAGATAGTGCAATAATCCAAATATCTAGCTCCTTAGCAAGGTTTTTCAGGTCTCTTGCTGCATCGCCTACCGCTTGCTCTTTTGTGCCTCCCTTAGCAAATTTTATAAGTCCTAAATAGTCAATTATAACCCCCTTAACTTGGTGTTTGGCTACCATGTACCGAATAGATGCGATAATAGAATCTATCGTTGCTGTGTTCTTGTCGTCAAAGAACAGAGGCTTGTTAATCAATGAGGCTACGCCTTTGTCAAACTTGGATATTTGGTCATTTGTCAATCTACCATAAAGAAGTTGATTGCTTGGTACACCGCTTTCCATGGCTGCCAATCTGGAAATAAGTTGTTTAGATGTCATTTCCATAGAGAGGTAGAAAATAGGCACATCGTTCTTTATAGCATTCAGGCAAATAGCATTTGCAAAAGATGTCTTACCTTGGCTAGTCTCTCCAGCTACGATTATCAAATCACTACCCTGTAAACCTCCTTTGGAGTCTATTCTTTCGAATCCTGTTGCGGTGCCTGTAATGGCTCCCGTACTAGATAGATTCAAGTTGATATTCTCATACAGCTCTGTAATAGCCTCATCGATTGAAGTAATACCGCTTTTTTCTGAAAGTAGTAAATCATTCAGGTTATTGATTTCTTTGCTAATCTCTTCTGAAACGTCTTCTACATCTCGCTGCGTTAAGTCCATCAACCTGGACGCGATCGGTAAACAAGCTCTTTGGGTTGCTTTTTCTTGAAGTAGTAGGGCATAGGGTGTCAAGTCTGAGAAGGTCTTAGTTTCCAATAATTGGGTAACATCGTACATTTCTAGGTTTGAACCTTGAACTTTGAGTTCTTGAAAGACTGTAATAGCGTTGATTTCTGACACTTTTTTTCGCAAAGCGATAATAGCCTTATAGATTTGATTATAATCGCTTAGATAGAAGCATTCAGGGCTTAAGTGCTTTTCTATGGCTAGTAGTTCGGTCGGATAATTAAGAATTGTACCCAAAACAAGCTTTTCAACCTCGATATTTGTGATTAGAGGATTATTTGCCATTGTTAGACCTCCTTTCCCATGTTCTTAGACGTGAATCTGTTTTCCATGTCTTTTCTAGTTCCTTACGCATTTTTGTTACTGCTTGATTGGGTTCACTCCAATAATCGTAGAAAGCTCGTATCATATCACGTCCGTATTTCTCAACGTATGGTTTTAACTCTTCTTGAAAAATTGATTGACGTTCGGTCAAAGAAAGAATTTTCTTTGCAGCGTTAGCTGTTTCTTTTACTACGTTAGTAGTTTTCTTTATATTCTTATCTATTCTATTCTTATCTATTCTGTTCAACGAATGTTCAACGTGTGTTGAACACGTGTTCAACGTATGTTCATTTTTTTGTTGCAATGCTTTCTGCCGTCTACTTTCACCCGAAGCCTTACCAGCCTTAGAATTAATTACTTTTCTTTCTTCCATTGGTTGCATTCGTTCGATTAAAGAGGGAGAAAAAAAGAACTCTTCACCGTCAATCTCAAACAGTTCATAAGAACACACAACCGCCCTTACCTTTTCATGTGTGGTGTTGTGTCTACGAGCCAAAGCAGATAGTAGATTGATTGGGTATCTATAGTTATCACGTTCACGAAGTGTTTCAACTAGCATCCAATAAATGCCATAACCCTCCATTCCTAGTTGCTCTATAAGCAATACACACTTTGGGTCGTCCTTTGCGTTGCTATCATGGGGAAAATAGCTGTTAGTTCTTGCCATTGTCGCCTCCTTTCTTCGGAATGTAATGTGATAAACTCTCGGGATTGTTTTCTTCTTTTCGCATAATATTACCTATTCGAGTAGGCTGTGAAGATTCTGTGAATAGTGATAATTGTGGGTTTGGCTTTAGCTCTACCCATTTACTGCGGTCTGTTGAGTAGAATCCAGCCATGTACCCACTGATAGGGCAGTAACCTTTATACAAGAATTTAATCACTCCAGATTCTTCCATCATAGCAACGTAACGACACACGTTAGATCGTGAGATACCCGTTTCTTTCTCCACTTGGAACATCGTTTTTGATGAACTAAAAAATGATTGGAATACTATGCGCAATTGTCCGCTGAAAGTGTTATCTTTGTTCCCGGAATGAGAGGGGCGGTCGTAGTGACTGCCTTTTCTGTTTTCTTCCATCGTCTAGCCCTCCATCAGTTTAGTGATATCACTTTGTTTGTAGAGGACTCTACCACCTACACGTGAAGGAACAAGCAAACCAGCTCTTTTCCATCGGTCAAGCGTTTGCCTTGTTGTTTTTAGTTGATTTTTAGTTTCATCCACGGTGCGATAAACCTCTTCAATCTTCTTAGGTTCTCTTGCTTCTAATACTTCATTGATTAGATTCATGGAGTAAGATCGTAACTGATCTTCAGTGAACACGTGTAATGTCACGCTACTGTTTTGTAATAATTGTTCTACCATTTAATTTCGCCAACACGCTTAATCCATTATCCCTATTGGTCGCTGCTGGTGTGGTTCTTAAAGGTCGTTGGGATGTTCGCCTCCTCGAACAATGCAAAACTACGACAAGATATAACTGAATGCTACAAAAAAAAGTAGGCACAAGTAGTCCACCTACCCATACCTACTTACACCTACTTTTTATGTAACTATTTAGTTGAAAATGATTATTTGATTAGCCCTATCAAGAGCATTTATGTTGTTATCATTAAGATATTTGTAAATGGCGCTCCACTTACTTCCCACTATGCCAAATTCAGACTCGTAAGCACCTATTGTTACCTTTTTGGATAGATACCCATCTAGCTTTGCTTTTAATAGTACACACCCCACATCTGCACCGCTCTTTCCATCAATAAGAAAATGCAATCTTTCAAGTAGTTTGTCTTTATCTTCATGCTGAATTATATCTCGGAATTCTTCAGCTGGTCTATTCTTCTTCTTGCTTTCCTCTGCAGGTGCTACCATGCAAGCCTTATTACCAATCACAACCTTGCCACCTTCTTTTGATGATGGGGTATTGCTCTCTTCTTGCTGAACAGGTTCAATACTTGACTCTACTTTATGTGCTTCCATGTTCGCATTGCTTTCTTCCGCTTCAATTGCATCAAGTACATCCCAATAATCGGTATTCGGTAGCCCATCGTTATTGTGAAAGCCTGGCATACAATTGTATTTTTGAAAGAATTTCAGATAAGCGTAGGCAAACGGTATGGTTTTAGCATCACCCCTGTCATTCCATAGCTTATAAAAATAATCATGGAGGGCATGAATATACCTATAACACAAAGACCTATCGGGGTTATTAATGTCAGCAGTAACAAGTTTACCATCGCTATTCAATACTTCTGTTTGATATTTTACTTTTGAGTTTAGAAAATCCCCAATTGCTTTAGCTGTCTTTTCACTGTCGTTTCTAATAAATTTCAATTGGCTGATAAAGTCAACACACTCTGCAATTGTGTTATCAGTTAGAAAACTATCTTTTATTCTCATCAAATCAAAATACTTCTTTGCTTTCATCTTATTCTATTTTATTAAATCTACTAGTTCTTTCTTCATATCCTCATCTATATCTCTATACCTAGCAAACGCTTTGCTGCCTTCTTTGTGTCCAGAGAGGCTACCAACTAGATTAGGGTCTTTCACCTGCTTATACAGATTACCTACAAATGTTCTTCGGGCCATGTGTGATGAGGCTATCTCATAAATGGGGACTTTCACCTCTTCACCTGTTAGGCTATCTAGCTTGGTAACGATTCTAGTTACCCCACACGCTACGAATATCTCTTTGATTGCATCGTTGTACTTCTGTTCTGAAATGAATGGTAATAGTCTTTCACCACCTTTGTACTTCTCAAGAATAGCTTTAGCCCTTTCGTTTAGTGGAACACGTACTATCATCGGTTTTTCCTTTTTAGTCTTGTTGGCTATGTACTCAATGGCGCCACCTATCACACTTTGAGGGGTAAGCCTCAGCAAGTCACCCACACGGCAACCTATTAGGCATTGAAAGATGTAGATATCCCTTTGCTCCTCCAAACGTTTGTTCTCAGATAAGTCAAAATCTGCTATAAGGTTTCGTTCCTCTAGCGTGATATAAATTACATTACCGTATACCTCCGTTCCAATCTCTACATCTTCAAATGGTCTATTGCTTGTTTTCTTCTTCTTGTTTAGCCATGTAAAGAACGATTGGAACTTTTTTAATATGAGAACCGTGGTGTTGTGGCCACGTTCTAATATTTTCCCTTTCTTCCTGGTATCAGTGGTTGCAGGGTTTTCGGTCAATAGTTTTTCAAAGATAGCTGGATACTCTTTTTGAAGTGCAGATTCATTTCTGAAGTAGTCTCTAAAGTCCTCGATCGTGTCCGCTGTTATTGTGTCAACATCAAGCTTGAATGTTTTTTTGTCTGTTAGTTGCTTGAATCGCTCAAATCGTCCCAGCACTCGTTTCAGTACCATGAAGTTTCTCACACTAACCGCTGCTTTGTCATTCGTTTCAATATATTCATCAAAGAGAGTAAAGAAGTTCTTTTTACGCTTCTTTACGCTCTTGGCTGTTTGCTCTTCCTTCTCCTTCTCAAGAAGATCATTGATAAGATTGAATGTGATATTCTCGGGTGTGATGTGCTTCTTGTTGATAATGTCAAGTGCCCTCTCTACCCATTCTTTGTTGAGGACCTCTTTGTTTTTCTCCTCAGTAACTTGGCAAATCTTGAGTAGTTTGTTTATGTATACATCCAACTTGGTTTTTGCTTCGGATGCCTCTTTGATGTCTAGGAAATTGAGCTTTCCTTTCTTAGGTACTGCTACATCATAAATACTGCCCCTTGCTGTGCTCTTTACGGGTTTAAAGAATTCGGGGTTAATAAAGATGCCACTTTTGAAGCAGGGTCGTTCTGTGCGACTAATAGAGAGCTTCACTATTATTTGACTTTTGCCATCACTCCCAACGACTTTTGAGAGTCTGTTTTCAGTTGTTGCCATACGTGTTGTTTTTAATCACTTCAAAAGTACAAAAGATTTGTGACCTACCAAATAAACAGGTCACAAATAGGTCACAATAATGGTATTTGATGTTATTTAATGCTACATTAAAAGGATTTGTATTTGTTTTAATTGATTGGTTATTAATGGTATTGAATAATATGATGTAAAATAGCGTAAAACATAAACTACACTCATCGGGTGTACATTAGAAAATGCTAACTACTTATTAATGAGTGGTTAGCGTTTTTTTTTCGTTCTATCGATTGCACAACATCTCTGTAGAAAACATCTGTAGATGTAAGCCATTATGTAAAAAGAGGCTACTCCGTGGAATAACCTCTTTTTTTTAGGGCTTTTTCAAGGTCTTTAATGCGACGTTGTTTGTCAGTTAGGCGTTCAACGCCACGTCCCTGAAAGCTCGCTGAACCGTAATCTGTAAACTCTTTACGCCACTTGCTAAGCAAAGTTGACGAAATGCCCAATTCTCTTACTAAGGTACTTTGCCAGGAACGCTCATAGCTTAGCTTAACAGCATTCTCCTTGATTTTTTTACTGTAATTCTTTCTTTCCATGTTTCAAAGGTAACTTTTATTGCCGAACTGGCTCTGCAGTTACCGTTGGAAAGTCCAATTTGCTAAACACAGGAGGATTGTACAAAAAATAAAATTAATTCTCTATTTTTGTAAACTATACCACTCGTGGGAACGTGGAGCCAATGAGAACACTAATGGGCTCATCAGGCAATATATTCCAAAGGGTGCGGATTTTAGTGAGATAACCGACAACCAGATTAAATGGATTGAATAAAAACTAAATAATCGACCTCGTAAAAGACTCGGATACCTCACGTCAAATGAAAAATTCAAACTAATTATAAACCAGAATTCAGTTGCATTTGCAGGTTGAATTCAGCTAAAATTATTATTTATGAAAGTAAAATTGAGTTTCATACTAATTCTACTGTTATCGGTAATTGGCTGTACAAAGCAAAAATTTGATGTAATCGGAAATCTTTCAGGAGTAGAAAGTGACAGTTTACTCGTTAAAAGCTATTATGTTAATGGTTCAAATCGTACTGATACTGTGGTGTTAAATGGTGGAGAATTTGGATTTAATCTTCCTGACACCTCTACTGTTCAGCTTGTGATTATGGCTATTCCTTCTAAAATTCCCAATGCAGATGGTTCTATAAAAGCTGCTTCGATGAAAAATTTAGCATTTCCAAAGTTTCCAAATATCAATGTGATAATTAATGGAACAATTGATGATGCTGAGATTTCTGGTTGTGAATTTTATGATGATATGATGAGCTTTAACAAGTCTGTTGTTGAGTTTGGCAGAGATTATCAAAAAATTGCGCAGAAGAAGTGTGAGTTTATAGAGACAAATCCTCAAAAATTACTTTCAGTTTACTTCTTGTCACAAATATCGGTAGAAGATGCAGCTAAATGTTTAGATCTTATTCCTGAAGAGAATAGAACAGGTGTTTTAGTTAACTATTATCATGCAGCGAAAGAGAGAAACGATAAGATGATTGCACTTAATAATGCACAAAAAGCTTTACAACCTGGTATGCCAGCACCTGATTTCACGCTAACTAAAGTTGACGGAGAGCCATTTACTCTATCATCATTAAAAGGCAAATATGTAGTTTTAGATTTTTGGGGTAGTTGGTGCGGATGGTGTATAAAAGGCTTTCCTGAAATGAAAAAATATTATGAAAAGTACAAAAATAAGGTAGAGTTTGTTGGTATTGCGTGTAATGATACTGAGGCAAAATGGAAAGCTGCCGTAAGTCAAAATGAACTACCTTGGATTAATGTGGTAAACTCTAAAAATCAAGATGTATCTCTTTTATATGCTGTAAACGGATTTCCAACAAAATACATTATTGACAAAGATGGTAATTTAGTCACTAGTGTTCTTGGTGAAAAACCAGAATTTTACGAATTTCTCGATAAACAAATGACTAAATAGTAATTACTATTGTAAGCGTCTCCACGATTCTATATAGTATGTTAATTAAAAACGGCTAATGGTTTCTTTCCATTAGCCATTTTTCCATCTATCAGGTAGTAGCTCTCTATACTTTTCTATCGGTGTCTTGGATTGCCATTCTACTGTTCTATTGATTCTATTGCACTTAGGTCTTCGCTGATTTCATTTAGTATCTTTGGTGCGTGTGTTTGCCTGTGCTTTATGTTCATTTCTACCCTCCCGCCCTCTACTCCAATCTTATGCTTATGCTCTTGCTGATAAAGCTTATTAATAAAGCCAACTATATGGACGGCATCCTTATCGCTCTCTCCACAATCAATAAATTTTCGTTTGATATGCTGTAAGCAGGGAATTCGTTTAATAGAGGGGAAAAGCTCACTTTGCAGTTTCCGATAGCGTACGTTGCTATAGGTAAAGGTAGTGAACAATGAAGATTGGGTGGTCCTTTTTTAATTCGAAAAGCGGTAGACTTTTGAATTGGAATTTACACTTTTATAGCATATAGTCACTCTTACTCTATGTTATTTTACTTATTCTAAGCTAATGATGGCTAATGTGTCAATTGAGGAAAGTTGCTTTTACCTGGAGGAGATTGAGCGAATGGTAGCAACGCCCACATAGTAACAATGGTTGAATAGTAGAATGTCCGAATAGAAACAACGCCCACATAGTAACAATGGTCGAATAGTAGAATGCCCGCATAGAAACAACGCCCGAAAGTTAGTGAATAAACTTTCGGGCGTTGTTTTCTAATCTAAAAGAGAAGCGGTGTGATTAATCGCACTGCTTGTTTGTCATCATCTCCAGCACCATACGGTCAGTCTCGTTCATCGCTTCTGTACCAATTCGAGTTAAGTTCTTTATACTTTTGTCTACATCGTCCTGGATAATTCCTTCTACTGAAGTGACGCATTTATTCTCCATCGCTAGTATGGCAGAGAGGAGTGCAGTCGATACGCCACTAGATAGTTTTAGCGCACAACTGGGTTTGGCTCCATCACAAATCATTCCAGTAAGGTTGGCTATCATATTTTGTACAGCGAACGATACTTTTTCGTAATTACCTCCCATTAAGTAGGTAATGCCACAGCTTGATCCGGTAGCTGCTACTACGCATCCGCATAGCGCTGATAAACGGCCTAGTTGTTGTTTGATGTAGATCACGGTGAGGTGGCTAAGTATCAATGCACGGATAAGCTCTTCCTCGCTGTTGCCTTGTTCTTCGGCAAAAACAACAACGGGTAGGGTAGCTGTGATACCTTGATTACCACTGCCCGAGTTACTCATCACTGGAATCATGGCTCCTCCCATACGGGCATCGCATGCAGCCGATGTGTAAGAGAGAATGTGGGTGAAGGTATTATTGCCTAGTATTTGTTGGTTGCGCTGACTTTCTCCTAAAATGCGTCCTAGTTGGTGTCCATACTCTCCTTGTAGTGAGATTTCGGCTGCACGCTTGTTGAGTGTTTTGCTCTCTAAAATAAATGAAAGTTCCTCTAGAGGAGAGGTGGTAGCAAATTCATGCACCTTTCGAAGGGTTAACTCAACCTCCTCTTGTTGTGCCTCCTTACGCTGTGATAGCTCCTCTTGAAGTAGAATGGAGTGGCCTTGCGAGAGGTAGACAAAGTGGGTATGCGTACCTGCTATAATGGCAGAAGCCTCTTCCTGTCCAGCATAACAGCTTGTTTCGATGTAGAGTTTCTCTTCGATACCTTCTTTTAGAGCGATGGATATTTGTTGATTGTCAATCATCTTTTTACCCTTCTCTACCGCTTCTGGAGTAACCTCTTTCAATACCTCTAATTGGTAGGCCGATTTTCCTGCAATAGCTCCCAGCGCTACTGCAATGGGTAGCCCAATCATGCCTGTTCCTGGGATTCCTACTCCCATAGCATTTTTGAGAATATTGGCACTTAGTTTGACTTCGATTCTATCGGGTTGTTTTCCTAGTAGTTCGGTTGCTTTTGCTACGCAGAGTGATACGGCTACGGGCTCTGTACACCCTGTAGCAGGTACTACTTCGCGTTTGATGAGGGCTATGAGTTGCTCTCTTTCTCTATTATTCATCATGGTGTGAATCAAATTGAGTGATAAAGGTTAGAGATATACCTGATTACTACAGGGCATCTCTAACCTCTAACGAATACTATTTCTTGTAATTCTCCAATCCTGTTTCAAGGAAGTTGATGTAGTTATTTACATCTTCATCAAACGAGTACGATTTATTAAGCGGATTGCCCTCGTTGTCCAATAATACGTAGAAGGGTTGGGCATTGGCTCCAAACTTAATGCGTTGCAAGTAGCTCCAACGATCTCCTACGGTGCGTAGGGTGCGCTCTTTGTCATTTTCCATGATTTTAATATGTTCAGGAAGTGGCGTTTTGTCGTCAACGTAGAGTGTAATCAAGATGTAGTCGTCATTGATTAGGCGGCTTACCTTATCGTCTGTCCAGACCGAAGCCTCCATTTTACGGCAGTTCACACATCCATAACCGGTAAAGTCAAGCATAACGGGTTTGCCACTTAATCTAGCAGCTTCCATACCTTGCTCGTAATTATCGTATTTGGCATGTACTTCGTTGTTGTAGAGGTTGAAATCTTGTGTAGTCATAGGAGGTGCAAAGGCGCTAACAGCCTTTAAAGGTGCTCCCCACAGACCTGGAATCATGTAAATGGCAAAGGCAAGTGAGATGAGTGCCATAAAGAAGCGAGGCACGCTTACGCTGCCCTCTTCGTCATCGTGTGCAAAGCGAATCTTACCCAATAGGTAGAGTCCCATTAACCCAAAGATGGCAATCCAAAGTGCTAAGAAGGTCTCTCTATCGAGGATACCCCAACCATAGGCTAAATCGGCCACTGATAAGAATTTGAGTGCAAAGGCCAATTCGAGGAAGCCAAGTACTACTTTAATAACGTTCATCCAACCACCCGATTTAGGCATTGACTTTAACCACGATGGGAACATGGCAAATAGGGTGAATGGGAGTGCCAAGGCCACGGCAAAACCTAGCATACCAATGGCTGGAGCTACTACGCTACCTGTGGTTGATACCTCTACTAGTAGGAATCCGATAATAGGCCCTGTGCAAGAGAATGAGACCAACGAGAGGGTAAAGGCCATTAAGAAGATACTTAATAGACCGCTTGTTTTTTCGGCCTTGCTATCTACGGCACTGGTCCATTTAGCTGGTAGCGTCAACTCGAATGCACCAAAGAAAGAGGCTGCAAAGATGACCAACATGGCAAAAAATAGGATATTAAATAGAGCATTGGTTGAAAGTGCATTGAGCGCACTTGCCCCAAATAGTAGGGTGATGGCCAGTCCTAGTGCTACATATATGACCACGATTGAGGCTCCGTAGGTCCAAGCATCGCGAATTCCTTTCTTCTTGTCCTTACTTCTTTTAAGGAAGAAGCTAACAGTCATTGGAATGATAGGCCACACGCAAGGCGTAAATAGCGCCAAGAATCCACCTACTAGTCCAGTAAGGAAGATGATAATCCACGATTGGTCGGTTTTAGTACCTGTTTCGCCAAAGCTCTGTAGTTGGCTAATAACAGGTGTCCAATAGTCACTGCTTGCACCTGTAGCTACAGCGCTAGGAATAGGTTGTGTGGCACTCTCTTGGGCTGTTGCACCACTCAACGATGGTGTGGTTGTGGTAGCTGCTTGAGTCGTTGTAGCGGTCGTTGCAACTCCTTTGCCCGTATAGCTAAATGATACTTCAGTAGGGGGAAGGCAGTTCTCGTCGTTGCAAGCTCCATACTCTAAATAGCCCTCTATGCGATAGGTGGCACCTGTTAGCTGAATGCGTTGTACAAAGGTAGCTGTATCTTCGAAATAGCGTAGCATCATCTCGAATACTTTGTCAAATTTTTCCACCTCTTTTCCACGTGGCAATAGTTTCCCTACAACCTCGGCTCCTTCTATCTTGTCAATGTTGAATGTAGCCGATATAGGCCCTCCTGAAGGAAGATCGGTAGAGTATATATGCCAGCCAGCATCTGCTTTTCCGGTAAAGATAATTTCGGCTTCGGTATCCGAAATCATTTTTAGTTGTGACTGAAAATTGATGGGCTCGTGTAGTTGTGCCACTGCCGGCAATAAGGAGAGCAGTAGCAGAAGCGTGGTGAGGAAAAAAGATTTTCTCATGATGCGTTTGTTTATAGATTAATTGATTTTCATTTTCTACTGCAAAGAAAGTGAATCAGAACTATAAAATAGCTCCTATACCTATATAAATAACGGCAATTGCTGTTTTAAGAAAAGAAAAGTGGGGTAGAAGCACTCTTATTCTTCCTTCTCTAATTGCATTACTTTGTTGCGATATTGTGCAGGTGTCATCCCCACTCTGTTTAGAAACAGGTTGTAAAAGGTAGAGATTGCATTGAATCCAAGTTCGGTAGAGATCGCTTTTAATGGGGTTCTAACAGCCGGATTGGAGAGTATTCTAACAGCCTCTTCAATGCGATATTTGTTGATGTAATGGGTAAATGAGAGCCCTGTTTGTTCGTTAATAATTTGAGAAAGATAGGTGCGGTTGGTACCCAGCTCCTCTGCCACCCTATCTTTGGTTAGGGTGCTCTCTTTGTACCGTTTCTGCTCCTGCATAAGTTGCTCCAATTGTTGAAATATTTGTACGCTTTTCTCGTCGCTTAGTGAGGAGGATAGATACTTCTCTTGTTGGGGTGTAGGGGCTATTGTTGGGCTCTTTTGTTCGAGCTCTTGAATGCGGTGGTGCAATTTATCTTCTCGGCGAATGGCCTCTTGGTTCTGTTTTACAATGCGGAGGTAGAGCCTGTTTTTGCGAAGATAAAGGTAGTAGAGGAGCCCTAACACCAGTAGAATGATAGCCAATATATACATCTGTTGCTGGATGCGTTGCTCTTTTTGCAGCATGATGAGTTTACCCTCTTTTATGGCATTGTTTTGACGTTCGCTATCGTAGCGGAAGCGTAATTCGTTGGCATCTCTTTCGTTCAGTACCGTAGCCAAGCTATCGTTCTCTGCTCGAAAAATCTTGTAGGTAGTGAGTGCTTCGGCATAGTTGTGTAGATTCTCGTAGCAGAGCGAGAGGGTTTCATAAAGCTCCTTGCGGTATACACTATTGGCCCTAGCATACGAAATGGCCAGACCCTGCTTTACAAGAGCAATGGCTTGGTTATATCTTTTTTGTTTAATTTGCACGCGTGCTTCGCCCAGGTAGGCATATACGATGGAAGAGCTCTTTGAAGCCTGTTTCTGTTCAAGTGCTTTTTTGTAGTAGGTGGATGCTTGGTTGTAGCCACCCTCTTCGGCTAGTAGATCGCCTAGTAGGTTATAGGTGTGTGCTTGATCATAAAAATCATACTTTAGTAGTAGCTGTTCTGCTTCGTTAAGGTAGCTTACCGCCGCTGTGTGCTCTTTTAGCAGTAGGTGCATAGAGGCGCACTGCACAGCACCTTCGTATATAATGGCTGGTTTGTTTAAGCTGTGTCCTATTTCGTAGCACTCTTCGGCATAGCGCAGGCCTGCTTGGTCTCGTTTCAGGTAATATACACTAGCCAATTTGCCTAATAGCTCTGCGCGGAGTGGTGTGTAGTTGTGGTGCTGTGCCAACACAATTCCCTTAAAGAGCCAGCGGATGGCGTGGTAGTAGTCTCGCTCAATGTGTGCCGAATAGAGGCCTAAGCTTCCGTAAAGTTGGCTAAGTGCTGAGTCATTCTTTAGTTGGGTCGCTATTTGGAGCGCTTGTTGAAGATTTTGTTGCGCGCTTTTTTCTCTTCCACTTATGCGCCTAGCTTCGCCTTGGTAGAGGTAGGAGTAGAGTATCAAGGTGGGGTCATTTACCTTATCGCCTATCCCTTTCATGTACTCTGCATAGGTAATCGTTTTGGAGTAGTCGCCTTGCGAGAGGTAGTATTGGCATAAAAATTTCAATACCTCCCCATTCTCGGGCTCATTTTTTAGTGTTTCTAACTCCTTTTCTAAGGCAGCCGAACGCTTTTGTGCACCGATTGTACCAAAAATAGAGAGTGTAAGGAGTAGTAGAAGCAATATTTGTTTCATTGTTTTGTGCTAATTGATATTGCAAAAATAGGTAAAAAACTGAGTTTTGCCCCCGTTTTGGGGTGATTTGAGTGGTTTTTTACCTAAAAGTGAACTTTTTTTGAAAAAAAATAGGTTCTGCTATTGCATCATTGAAAAAAAGCCGTATCTTTGCATCGCTTTTGAAAGGAAGCGCTCTTAGAAAGAGTTCTTGGAGAGATGGCAGAGTGGTCGAATGCGGCGGTCTTGAAAACCGTTGTACTGCAAGGTACCGGGGGTTCGAATCCCTCTCTCTCCGCAAACAACACTGATAACCAGCAAGTTGTATGGGTTACACCAAAATCTACACCAAAAAGTAGATTTTGGTGTTTTTCTTTTTAGAACTATCCTGATTACTATTGGTCTATAATTTGGCTCAAGCAAAATTCTAGGTTGATTTGCTATTTCTTACATTAATTTTCAGCCCATCCTCTCCGCTCGGGGAGCACCCTAGTAACAAGGGGCTGGAGCACCAGTCCCGAGGAACGTAATTCGTTTAATATGTCTGATTTTTAAACTTCAAGTCAAAATGTATAGAAACCTCCTCAACAATATTTCTCGCCTCTATCTGATAGAGCTCCACAAAAGGATAGATGAATTTTTTATGGTAGTAATTTCTGCAGTTCTCCTATGACAGATTGTTCATATGCCGAATTAAAATCTATTTTGAGTTTTTCTGAATACATTTTTATCACATTCTCTAATTCATTCCTATTGTTAGATTTACTGTATATGTCGGCAAGGTTTAATGCGGAATTTGCATAGCCAAATAAAACAATTCTCGAAATTCGAGGAATGTTATTTGTTTTAATATCTTTATAGCGGTTTAAATTATTCGACATAAGTAGCTTCTCAAGACTTAATCTGTTAAATTCATAATCCGTTTCTTTTGTTTTGATAGGGGTCAATTTTGACACAAGTCCGCAATTCTGAAAATACTCATTTAAACCTCCATATAAAGAGACTTCGGCAAAGTTTGAAAAATATATTGATCGGTTTGAGAAATTGTCTTCTACTATTTGAAGTAAGATTGCTTGCCGTGGACTTAGATATGTTCTTTTGTTAGCTATTTCTGATTCAATTTTAGAACTCATTCTTTCTGATTGCAAGTCAGGGAAAACAGTCCATTCCATTTGATAGTTAGTCGGTAAGTTAAATTCCTGCTTATCTTGTTGAGATACATTAATTAAAACATTGGTTTCTTTCCATTTAAAAGGGTGTATGTCTAATATCTGGTTTTCAGTCAACCCAATCTCAATTCTTCTAACACTGTTTTTTAACCCTTTTTTGAGAAAACTGACATACCAAGGGCGATCAATGTTTCCAATAGGTATGAGGGTTATATCTGTTCTGAAATTGCAGCAAAGCTGAAGATACGAGCAGACATCAAAGTCAGCATTGCCTGCTGTAAACAGGATGGCATTTTGGTCACAACTACTTAAAAAGTTCTCGCCAAACTCAATCAGCCAATCAGGGTAAGCCCCTTTTTTATAGGCAAGTTCATAGAAGTATTTTAACTTTTCAGAATCATAGTTTTGCATAGCATTAAATGCATTCCCACTGCACTCTGCACCGTAGAAATATTTTGCATCACCATGATTTGGATTTAGTTCAATTGCTTTGTCCAGATATTCAAAGATTCGTTCAGAAGAGCGATAGTCATAGCCTTTCAAAGGACGACTATCATATGCCCGATAATGATTGAACCAACCTAAATAATAATAAATTTCGGCATTATTAGCCGATTGATTTAATGCTTGTTCAAGCAAATTGATAGCATCGTTATAATTTTCCGCTTTAAATTTTTCTAATGCTTGTTCTTTTAGTGATTTCTCTTGTGAAAAAACTTGCGATGTATGCATGCAGATTAAGCAAATCAAAACAATGTTCGGTATATGCTTCATGGCTTATTAATTCTTTGGTGCTGAATTCAAGCGGATAATACAACCGCATTATAGAATTTCATGAGCTGAATTCAACTTGCAAATGCAACTGAATTCTGGTTAATAATTTGTTTAAATTTTTCATTTGGTGTGAGGTATCCAAGTCTTTTACGAGGTCGATTATTAAGGATATTTTCTATCCGCTTAATCTGCTTGTTGGTTATCTCACTAAAGTCCGTACCCTTTGGAATGTATTGCCTAATTAGTCCGTTGGTATTTTCATTAGCCCCACGTTCCCAAGAGTGGTATGGTTTACAAAAATAGAACTTTATTTCTAATTTTTGTGCTATTTCCTCGTGTTTTGCAAATTCTTTTCCATTATCAGCCGTAATAGTATGAATTAAGTTCTTTACTTTTCGTAGAGCCCAAGCGGTTGTCTTAGCTACAGAATGGTTTCTTTTCCTAAAGCTAAATATTTTATTATCAAATATAAAAATGAGGAATATATTGTTCCATAAAAATCATCGCCATATACTCTTGATTGAGCTATGGCGATTGATTTCATATCCTCATACGAGGTCTATCCTCTAGATGCTACAGCATCCATTGCAGAGTGTGCTGCAACTTGTTTGTAGCTCTCTCTGCCATCATCAGACAATCCATCTGTTTGATTCGGATTACTCGGCACAGAGTGTGAAGTAACAGAAGAAGCAATCTGATGGGCTTCCCAACGGTAACTGCTGTGCCAATTCGGCAATAAAAATTACCTTTGAAAAATGGGAAGAAAGAATTTTAGTAAGAAGTCTAAAGAGAATGCTGTTAAGTTAAGTTACGAGCGTTCATATCAAAGTGCATTAGCAAAAGAGTTGGGTATGTCTCCAACCATGCTTAGTAAGTGGCGTAAGGAGTTTTCGGAGTATGGCTCTGCGAGCTTCCAAGGTAGAGGCGTAGAGCGCCTAACCGATGAACAACGCAAGATCAAAGAGCTGGAAAAGACTCTTAGGGATAGAGAGTTAGAGCTGGAGATATTAAAAAAGGCGATAGCCATCTTTTCAAAAATAGACAAGTAAAGTATTCATTTATGGATAGCAATAAAGGGCGTTACTCTGTCGAAATGATGGCACGTGCATTAAATGTCAGCCCACGATCATACTACAATTATAAGCAAGAGAGATACACGGCTCGTATTGAGAGAAAAGAGTATTTACTCTCTATGATATATCAGTACTATTTTAGTGCAAAGGGGCGCAACGGTTCACCTCGAATATCTTGTGATCTTAGAGCAGATAATATCCTAGTATGCCAAACAACTGTAGCTTGCTATATGAAAGAGTTAGGCATAAGGAGTCGGATTGGTAAACGATTTAAGGCGACAACAAACTCTAATCACACATATAATATCGCTCCAAATCTGTTAAATAGAGAATTTACGGTGGATGAGTCTTCTAAAGTTTGGGTGGATGATATAACCTATATTCACACCAAAGATGGGTTCATATACCTGACTACGGTAATAGATCTTTTTGATAGAAAAGTGATTGGATGGAGTATTAGCAGGAGTCTAAAAGCAGAACATACAACCGTTGCTGCCTTGAAGATGGCTGTTAAGAATAGAACTCCTAAAAAGGATATGATGTTTCATTCAGATCGTGGCGTACAATATGCCTGTGAGGAGTTTACAACTCTTGTCAGTGAAATGAAAATGGTTCAAAGTATGTCTCGTAAGGGAAACTGTTGGGATAATGCTGTGGCTGAGAGCTTCTTTAAGAGCCTGAAATGTGAACTCATCTATGGCAATAAGTTAATATCGGCTTATCAGATGGAGTTAGAGATTTTTGAGTATATCGAGTGTTGGTATAACAAGTGCCGCAGACATTCCGCATTGGGTAATATGACAATCGACGAATTTTGGAATAATATTAAACCTATTGATAATTATAAAAATGTTGCTTAACTTCGTCTGCAGTTACCGTTGGGAAGTCCATACTCTTTCTATAAATGATAATTGCAGGTCTAATATATCTGATAATAACTTACGTGCTTCAATCCATTTGGTGTAGTATGCTTGTTCTGTTTGGGACGCACAACCAAATAGGTCTACCTTTGTAACATACCGAAATTGCAAATCAAATGAAAAAATCAAGGACTTCTTTTTCACTCACTAAATCAGAGTGCCTAATAGTTGCCAATATACCACTGGTATCGACAATGTTTAGAAGTTCTAAATTATTCCGGAGCGATTCGTTGTATTGATCTAACTTTTTTTCTTTATACTGCCTCTCTATCAAGCCATTCTGTTGTTTGACTAACCTATCGTTATTTTTTGCGTTTTGTCTAATTGTAAGAAAAACAGCAATCAACGTGGCTACGCCTCCAATATAGCTACCCCAAAATAGCAACCAATTGTCTGCTGTAACTACTGTTCTTATGGCAGAAAAGTGTGTTAATGAAATATTAAGCACATAAGCTATGGCTATGGCGATAAACGCTATAATAGCAATTACTATAGTATCTTTCTTGTCCATATTTACTTTATTGTAATCAACTTATTAAACCTATCTTGTATTTCATTCACACTAAGTCCCTTAGAGTCCTTTGCCAAGTGATACAATTCTAAAGCGATTGGTTGTAATCGAACGCCATCCCAAACAACCCTTTCATTCGCAAATGATTTAATAAAATCTTCCCCAAGTCTATTTACACCTACATTGTGAAAACTGAATTGAATGCCATAACAGCGGATGTATGTACATTGTTCCTGTACATTATACTTTAGCTCTTCAACGAGATTAGATTCTACATCAGTAGTGCAGAATTGAACAAATTTGGCAACCGCTGGCTTGATTAATCCACAGCCTATTAATTCTTTGTATTCGTCTTTCTTTACGGCTGCATTTAACAAGTTCAAAGAACACAGGACAAGAAACGCATCGTTTTTTGTCCTGATTGTTCTAATAATTTGTTTTACCGCCTCTTCGACTTCATTTCTCATTCTCTTTCACTATTGTTATTAATGGTTGTCCTAATTCTGCGAGGAATTTATTGTGTCGCTCCGAGGCTTCAGAGATTTTACCCTCTAAGTCTATCAGTTTTTTATTGACTTCCAGTAAATCTATTTTTACGTCGTCTTTGGCAGTGCTGACATAGCGTGAAATGTTGAGATTATATCCATTATTCTCTATTTCCTCCATTGAAACTGATCGAGAATATCTATCTTCTTTTTTACAATACTGGTAGGAGTCTATAATCTTCTCAATATCTTTTGCTCTCAGTTTATTTTGTCGTTTACCCAATACAACATATTGATACTATTGATAGCCATCGTTTTCGCCTTTTAAACGGTACAAAGTGCATTTTGACAAATAGACATCTCTCTCCGGAGAGTTTGTCTATTTGATTTTCAAATAGTTACACTTGTGTGTTGTACCGCATTTTTTAGCATTTTTTCTTACAACCAAAAAACAAATGGAATAATCTGATTTTGTGGCTGTTACCATAATTGTGTTACAAACAGGTTGCTGGGGCAAAGATAGTGATTTATTCGAAAATAATCATATCTGTTAGCTGAATAAAGTAGTCGGTAGACCATATCTGTAGATTGTCGATATTTTTAACGAATGGCACTACATCTTGTTTTACCATATCAATATCAGTGGAAATTATTTTTTCTTTTAGTAGTTTAATAAAATCTTCTTTGTTTATTTCCAATTCATTAAAGTCACGAATCCGCTCTTGAAGATGATTGAAATTTAACCTAACACCATTTCTCACGTACCACTCAAAATCATACCAATCACGACCCTTTACTCGATTCTTCCAAGAACGAAATACTAAAGCGTGCATCTTACCTGCATATAAATCAGGAAGAGTAAAACATCGTGTCATAAAAGAAAATGGATGCAGTAACAGTTTCTGTTCAGTTTGAAAATTTAGTGGCGGTTTTGTGTCTACCTCAATCTTTATTTTTAGATTTCTCTCAGTCTGAAACGCTACGTCATACACCTTTGTATCATCTTTCAAGAAAGCGGATTCGACTTTACCGAAATTCTTTTTGTCTTTCTTATTAATGACTACATCACGACCTAATATACTAAACTCATTTTTGATGGCAGGAAAATAGTCTTCCAAATTAAATGACTCATCTTGTGACAATAGTGAGAAGTCCATATCTTCCGAAAACCGATCCAACTTATGGAATATCCTTAAGCAAGTACCTCCATAAAAAGCAGCCTTGTCAAAAAAACCTCCTCGATAGAGTCCTGCCAATGTTATCTGCTGCATTACCTCGTAGATTGCATTACGACGGTCTTTGTCACTAATAATTGGATATTTAGAGAGCATTTGCTCGAATATAGTATTCATCGTTGTAAAAGTTTAAGTAGATTCATTATTGTAGCCTTTTTTTTGCCGACTTTTATACATTGCTCAAATATAGACTTATCCATTTGATATAAAGCATCCATATCAAAGCGAAGATCTTCGTCCAAGTAGGTTAATATATCTTTCTGAAATCGTAAATTTAGGTTTGGAGTATTTATAATCAAGTCGCATAGTGCCTTTTCTGGAGAAGCGATAATAAATGAAGTAAGTCCTTTTATCTCTTGTCTTATACCAATTGAGAAATATTCCTTAGAGCATCCTGTATATTGAAATGTTCCAAGTGAATTTCTAAACTCTTTAGAGTGTTTGGTAGTCATTGATTTAACGATGTAAACGCTCTCTGGAATTAACCCGTAATAGCGTAATGCATATTCCATCGAGACATAAGATGGTCCGTATAGTTGGTTGGCAATAAGTTCCTCAGATATAAGCTGTACACTAACATCAGGAGACACAATGTACATGCCTTTTTTTAGCCTTATAATTTTACCAGACTTTTCAAGCTCACTGATTTTATTATGAACTGACTTGTAGTCAGAAAATAATGATTTTAGTATCGCAAAATCAATTGGCGTATTTCCAAGTTCAGAGAGTGTTTTCATATCTTTCACTTTTAATCTTCTGCAAAGATAGTAAAAATATGAATAGATAATCCATTTTCTTTCAATTATCTATTCCTGAAATTACCATTTGTCATATATCTTGGCTTGTCTCATTGGTCAGTAGTTCTGACCATACCATTTCGGGTATAGAATCATTGTTATTGATAGCGAAATACCTTATAGGGTATAATGTGTATCTTAGAGTGGAGGATGGTCCCGATGGGGTGTAGAGAGGGGAGTATTGATGAAATAACGTAGATTTTGCAGCCATTCACATAAGCCACATAAAAACAGATAAGGCAGAGCCTTTTTCATCTCTGCCTTATCACGCTTGCGGTCATAAACCTTTTTCGACTTGTGCACTCCTGCAATACTCACAGGGCGGCCGTGATTCTCAATCTCCGCCAAACGACTTGCTCGTCTGTTGGCTTTGATGTAATCACGCTGAGTAATTGTTCTTTTCTTCATCGTTACATCAATTAGTTCACGACAAAGGTAGTGATTATTCTATATGGTTGATGTAACTGTGATGTAATAACTACTTTAGAGCTTTTACCATTTGATCAATACATTTCTTTTTTTGCTCCATATTGGGATGAACATATAGGTTTAGAGTTGTGCTAATATTTGAATGCCCTAGTATAACACTAACAGTTTTATAGTCGCATTTGCTTTCTATACAACGTGTTGCAAAACTATGTCTGAGTCCGTGAAATTTAAGGATAGGCACACCTATCTCTTGCATAAATTGTTTATAGTAGTTTCTATAAGTACGTGGCTCGGTTGGTTTTGATTCATTTGTTAAAACAAAGTAATTGTTGTTCATTATCCGTTTTAATGGCTTTAGCAATTTTAGTAAGTCTCTTGTCATTGGAATGTCTCTAATGGAGTTTTTGGTCTTTGGAGAATCTAATATAAGTTCGGTATAACGCTCTTCTCCCTCAATCATATATACTCGTTGAATAGTCTTCTTAACGCTTATAATACCATTTTCGGTATCAATATCCTCCCATTTAAGAGCACATATCTCGCCAATTCTCATTCCAGCACAAAGACAGATGTAAATGCCAAGATTGCGAAATGTGAAATTTTCTTGAATATGTGATATGACTTTTCTATGATTACTCCTACTTAAAACCTCTATTTCTTGTTTCTCTCGTTGAGTCGGAAACTTTATATCAATTTGGGTATATTCAAAGTATCCATTCTTAACTCCGAATTTTAATATCATCTTCAAAACTATAAGAATGTTTTTAATTGACTTTTGGCTCAAGCCGGAATTTAGTTTCTCAAAAACAAACTCTTGTACATCAGCCTCATTGATTCTATCAGCCTTTCCAAAGGCTGGCAGAATATGATTTTCGATTAGTAGCGTGTACGCTGAAATTGTAGATGTCTTTACGTACTGTTTTTTGTCTTCACGCCATAGGCGTATGATTTCCTGAAATTGGTTCATGTTTTTTTGATTTTAAAATATTTGATTTATAATATATAAAAACGAATTAAGATTAAGGATTTTAAGTTGTTAATTTTCCAACTTTGCGATTCCCTGAGTTCACTGGGGAGTGGAAACAGGTACGATTGAGGGATATTGTAACAAAATCATCAGAGAAGAATAAGGATAATAAGATTGAGACTGTATTTTCAAATTCAGCCATTCACGGAATAGTGTTACAAGAAGAATACTTTGACAGGAATATAGTTAATAAGGACAACCTCGTTAATTACTACGTAGTAAAACCTACCGATTTTGTTTACAATCCAAGATTATCTAACAATGCAGAGGTTGGAGCTATGAGTGTTAATCACACGGGCATTACGGGTATTGTTTCTCCATTATATACAATATTTAGGATTAACAGTAAAGGTGTATTTTCAATATTCTTAGAATGTGTTTTCAAGTCAAAAGTATGGCACCAACATATGCGAGACGTAGCAAATTTCGGAGCAAGGGACGATAGAATGAATATCAAATCTGAAGATTTTTATTCTTTACCGATACAAATTCCGAGTTTAGAGGAGCAAGAAAAGATAGCGTCGTTTTTATCCTTAATCGACGAGCGTATCGCAACCCAAAACAAAATAATTGAGGAATATAAGAAACTAAAGGATACACTAAGAGATAAGTTGTGTTCACATATTATCCATACAGAGCATGTAGAGAAAGAAGTCAAAGAGATACTTGAATATGAACAACCTACAAATTACATTGTTGATACCCCTATCTATTCGAATAACAGTACTCAAACTCCAGTCTTAACTGCGAATAAAGCATTCATACTTGGGTATACAGACGAGAAACACAATATATATAATAAAGGGGAATGTATTGTATTTGATGACTTTACGATGGATTCGAAGTTTGTTAATTTCCCCTTCAAGGTAAAGTCATCAGCAATTAAAATACTGAGAGCAAAAGAAAATAATGATACTTATTTTATTTCTCAATATCTGATATTTATGAAGCTTCGTTCCGAAGAACATAAAAGACATTATATCTCAGAGGTAGAATCAATGTGCATATTAATTCCGAACTTGGCTTTGCAGAAAAAGATCGCTACTACATTAAGACTTATTGACGAAAGCCTGTCGAATAAATTAGCAATTAATCACTTATACGAAAAACAAAAACAATATATACTAACCAAGATGTTCATATGAACATCTTGGTTAACAAGAATGATTTTTGAGTATTCATTTTATTAAGAATCGAATTTTCAACTGATATTTTTTGCTCAATAGTTGATATTACGGTTGCTATCTTTTCTTGCTCTTCGAGAGGCGGTACGTTTATCTTAATACGTCCAAAGTTTGGAAAAAACAGATATATTCTTACTCCACCTTCGCCAAACAGATTGTAGTTGTATATCATCCTTTTAGACTTGAGTAAATGGCGAAGCCATTCGGATGACATCTCGGATTTAGGTCTGAAACAAACATACAGCGAACTAATCATACATGGCTTATCTCCTTCATACTTAGCTATGGAACCAACATTTATCCTTGCAGGGTTGTAGGCAAAGTCCCCCTTGTTGACAATTTTATAAGAAGATATATCTTCGCCTATCATATCTCTTTCCTCAAATCTTTCTGATTGTGGCACAAAACCAAAATCATTTGTCACAGAACACATTGGATACTGTGTCTGAGATTTATTTCTCTGACTAAAATTAATAACCACATCTTTCAGGAAGTGCTGTTCCCATTGCTGATTATTCTCTTTGAATTTTAACGATAATTGTCCGTCACTTGGATAAAACATCTTTTCCACAAGTGTATCCAAAACAGAAATTGAATCTCTAATTAAAGGGCTTTATTCTACGACAAGTAAAATAGGGTGGCGGAATTACTTATTAAGTGAATTGATGATTGAGCGTAAGGAGTTAAACACAAGCCTATTTCCTGTTTATTCCGTTTCTGTTGATGTTGGACTTGTTGACCAAATAGAGCATCTTGGAAGGTCTTTTGCCGCTAAAGACACAAGTAACTACAATGTAGTAAGACTAGGTGATGTGGTGTACACTAAGAGTCCTACCGGCAGCTTCCCTTTTGGAATTGTAAAGCAAAGTTTAGTAAATGTAGCCGTTGCAGTATCACCACTTTATGGGGTCTATCAACCTAAAAGCATACATATAGGAAGAATTATTCAACACTATTTTGCATCTCCCATTAGGACAAGTAATTATCTGCATTCACTCATACAAAAAGGAGCTAAAAACACTATAAATATTTCCACTCAACATTTTTTAGATAAAGCTATTCTTCTACCAAGTAGAGAAGATGAAATAATCTGTTTGTCAGAGCTTTTAGACTCTTACAATAGCAAATGTGAACTCGAAAAGGCACTCAGAGAACACCTATTGTCTCAAAAAACGTATTTATTACAAAAGATGTTCATATAAATAAGCTTTGCAGGAGTGTTTGTTTTTGCAGGTTGTATACACTTAAAACTTTTGTTTCGGTGGTTATTTTCTCATCTACACTCATTAGTAGATTGGCTATTTGCTTTTGTATGTTAATAGTTGGGACTAAGATTTTCAATTGTTTTACTTCATTCGCTGAGATTTCAGGAAAAGTTGAACCACAAGCTTTTTTTATTAGCTCGGATTTCTTTGTTCGTATTAGATAATAGAGAAATTCATAATCAACGAGGATGGCAACAAGAGATTGAAAACCTTGATTAGTAGTGCAAGTAGACTGACAAATAGAGCACTCACCAATAGTTGCTCTTGTTGAAAGTAAAAGGCTATTAGGTGGCAATAATTTTGCACTTGAATTTTTCAGTCCTTTTTCGGTAATAGTCCGTTCACTACTATTAACGTATTTTGCTCGTCCTATTTCAGAAGGTGTGAACCAATTTATTTCACCACCCCAAAAGGAAGGAATGCTTGTATCTGGAGTCCCTCCACTAACAACAGAAGCAACTTCTGAGATAGTAGACTCCTTCCATCCTGCATTATTCTCAAAAATGATTTGACTTAGCCCTTTAATTAGAGATTCTAAATGAGCAATTATTTTGTTTTGGGTTGCGATACGCTCGTCAATCAAGGATAGTAATGAAACAATTTTTTTCTGTTCATCTAATGACGGTATGCCTATAAATAGTTCATTAAAGTTTTTTGCACTTATTGAAAAAACTTTTGTGCCTTGAGCTATTTTGTTGATTTGTACACCAAATTTTGGAGAAGAAAATGCAAATGCTTTGTATCCTATATAGGTAATATTCAGCCTATCTCTTCCGTGGATAGTATGTAATCCGCATATGATCTTCTTGCCATCGCAATTAACTAATTCAACAGCTTTAGCTACATCATTTGTATCCTCGGAGGCATCAGCAAAAGCAATATCACCATCTTTACACAGTGTGTGGCTTTTGGGTGTGTTTGACTCTTTTATAAACGGCAATCTACATTCATCAATATTCACTATGGCTGGTAGCCCTTTGTGAATTAGACCATAATGTATATTTCTTATTTCACCTGCATCATAATCTAATTGTTCCCAAGATAATGAATTGGTAGAATAGAATTCAAGAAAGTCAGATACTCTATATCTTTTCCACTCGCCCTCGAACTCAGTGAATCGCAAAGTTGGAAAATTACAATTATTATTTTTGTTGTTCTTCATCTCGATTGTTTAATTTCATTCTGTAATCGCATTGAGGACTTGGCATTAAAAGACTAATCCCAACTCTTTCAAATAAACATCTATCTGTTTATCCAATTCACTTCTTTTGGCTTCGAGTGTCTTAATCTCGGCCATCACAGCCTTAATATCTATCTCCTCTTCCTCCTCAAATGTGTCTACATAACGAGGAATGTTCAGATTGAAATCATTTTCGGCAATCTCGGCAAGAGTCGCTTTGTGAGAATATTTTTCAATCTCAGCACGGCTTTTATAGGTATTAACAATCTTCTCGATGTGTTCAGGCAATAACTTGTTTTGGGTCTTGACCTTTTCAAACTCTTTTGAAGCATCAATAAACAAAATATCATCTCCCTCTTTGCGGCATTTCTTTAACACCAAAATGCAGGTGGGTATAGACGTGCCATAAAACAAGTTGGCTGGAAGTCCGATGATAGCATCTATATAATTCTTTGTTTCAATCAGATACCTGCGAATTTTACCCTCTGAAGCTCCACGAAACAAAACCCCGTGAGGGGCAACGCAAGCCATTGTACCTCCATCGTGTAAGTGGTGAATCATATGCAGAATAAAGGCGTAGTCAGCCTTACTCTTAGGGGCTAATGCTCCTGCACGACTAAAACGGTCATCTGTATTGAATTTGCTATCAGCACTCCACTGAGCCGAGAATGGTGGATTTGCAACTATTGCATCAAAAACCTCGTTCTCAAATTGATCATCCTCCAATGTGTCGCCACTTCGTATATCAAACTTATCGTATCGTTTATTGTGAAGCAACATATTCATTCGGGCAAGGTTATATGTTGTAGGGTTTTTCTCTTGTCCATAGATAAATTCTGCAAAACCTTCCTTTGCAACACTCAAAAGTAGTGAACCTGAACCGCAGGTAGGGTCATATACATTACGAACACGCTCTTTTTCGGCTGTTACAATTTGAGCCAATACTTTTGATACCTGCTGCGGAGTATAAAATTCACCTGCTTTCTGCCCTGCGCCTGCCGCAAATTCACCAATCATATACTCGTAAGCATCGCCCAAAATATCAATTTCAGTGTCTTTGAGACAAAAATCGACCTCATCAAGAGCCAACAATAGACTACTGATTAACTTATTCTTATCGTCGGCCGTCTTACCCAGTTTTGCAGATGTTAAATCCACATCATCAAATAGATTTTGAAAATCATCTTCCGATTCGGCACTCAGTGTACTGTCTTCAATATGTTTGAACGATTGTCCCAAAGCTTCAAGGATAAATTTTCCGTCCTTTGCATCTGTCGCAAGTGTAGAAAACAGATATTCAGGCTCCAAAAAGTAGCCAATATCTTCAATGGCGACATTACGCAGCTCTTGTTTTATATCCTCGTTACCATCAGCCCAAACTGTTCTAAAATCGGTATTGTCGTTTTGAAGTTGGTCGTTGATAAACATCTCAATCCGTTCGGAAAGATATTTATAAAATATCAATCCCAGTCCAAAATTCATGAAATCGCTGGCGTTCATATTGCCACGCATTTCGCACGCCATCTTCCATAGCTGTGCTTTCAATATTCTTTGTTGTTCTTCGCTCATAAGTCTTTTGTTCTAATTTTCAGTCTCTTCTTCTGATGGATTTGAAACTTGATTCATCTTATCCCCATCTTGCTCAATAATTCGTTTTTTTAATTCCTTGCAGATTGCGTTTATTCGAGATCTAAAAAAACGATCGTAATCATTCTCTAATACACCAAAAGTTTCTATGTTAAGAATCAAATGAGTTTTCATAGTCTCATCAATATCATCATTTTGCTTGATGAATTTTTTCATATATACAGAAGGTGCTTTGGCTCCTATCTCTCGTTTATTTAAGAAATCATCGACTATCGTAATATTTGCAATATGGTTGATAAGGAAGAAATCTACTTTTTGTTTTTCCAAATATGCCTTAGGAAAGAAGTGGTGGTAATTCTTACTGTTTGCTTGTTTAAGCCAATAGTTACTTATATTAACCAATGAGCCATCATTAAATGATTTTGGCTGATGATATGCGTATATACACAAAAGGGCTTTGATATAACTTCTTCCCGTGCTGAAATACCCATTGTTTTCTATTGATTCTTTGGAGATATCTACAGCCCAGTCATATTTGGGTAATTCGTCCTGCAATATTAAATCTATCCTTTTTATATCCTGAGATAATTTCGTTTCTACGGAGGAAGAAAACCTCCCAGACAAAGAGCACCTCCAAAAATAATCTTGAAGATATTTTTGTTTTAATCCTATTGGTTTATCCACATTCTTGTAAAAGAAATAAGCAAATGGTACTATGAGAGCATTGTATGGTAGTAATTGACTAACAGGGATTCTATAGTAACTTATAAAATATTCAACAGCAGATTCAATAGCACTTACACCATTATTCCAACAATTTATAAAATCTGCTTTATTTAATTTTAATATTTCCTTACGCGTGCATTCTTTGGTTAAAAATGTGGATATACATTGAAGGACTGTTGCATCGGATATTGTTTCATAATTCAACGGACGAAGTCTATCTATAAGCTCGTTGTATTTTTCAGATAAATCAAAATTGCTTTCGTAATCAAATGTTTTAGCCACCATTATTTCAAACAAAGTTAAATCTTTACCCCCTACATTAATTCTGGTAAAAACCTCTGTTGCTATATCAAGAGGAGCTTCTTTTAAATAAATAATTGAAAACAAATAACTTTCTATTCGTTTCTTGTACTCTTCAAGTTTAGTCAGGTATTCAGGTGGAAAACTTGCTAAAAATGTAAGTCCTCCGTATAATAGTTCGGTTATTTTAATATAAGATCCTTTTATTTTATTTTCAATATCTGTAATTACAATTTGCTCATCTTCCTTTGCATTAAGGTCAATAAACATATTGGAATAATCATCAGTCCGCCCTCTTTCTCTTGTAATTACTATACCCTTTAGGCTTGCGAAAAGACTGGTTAGTCTTTGTTGCCCATCTAAAACAAAGTTTACAAAATCTCCATTGTTAGGTTCCGGTAAAGATATATTACCTATATCCCGAACACTGCGTAATCGTTCCTTTGTCTTCCAAAAAATGAAAGTTCCAATAGGATAGCCTTTAATAATACTATCCATCAAATTCGCAGATTTTTGCATATCCCACACAAATTCTCGTTGAAACTGAGGGATTTTAATTTGGCCCTTTTCAATATCGCTAATTAAGCCTGAAAAAGTAGATGATTGCGGCTCCGGTAATTTCATATTTTTAATTCCAGCTAAATAGTTTAATAATATCTTTCATTTTGTCGATTAAACTCTTTTTCTTTGTTTGAGCATCCATAAATGATAATTTAAGCGGATCAATAGCTCGCTTGATTATTTCATTCTTGGGCTTTCCTAAATACTCATACTCTGATACATATTCGTGCAGCAAAGAGCTATCAATGCCTTCCTCGACAGCAACTTGTTCAATGGCAATTGCCTTTTGAGTGGCTATGTATTTATCCAAATCACCCTCCATGTCGGTTGGCAAATCATCGCTTTGTCGTCCATCAATGTGTAGTTTGATAAAGTTATCAATCAAAGCTATTTTTGAACGTAGGTCGGGGTCTGAATCCATTGTATCGAGAACAGCCTTCCTGTCTTTTGGATATGATGAAGATTCAGGTTTAAGGTCTTGAAGAAGGGCGAGGATATACATCACATTGATAATATCTCGATGTACCAACTCTAATTCAAAATCAATATCTTGTAGGATACTTTCTGCATCTTCTTTTTCAGAGGTGATTGCAAACTCATTAGACATATCGAGATATTTGCTTTGATAATCAGCAAATCGTTGCTCCTCAATCGTAAGGTCTTCTGCGTCAAATTCATTATAGCCTTTGACTTCATTTCTCAGTCTAAGCATTGCCCTAAAGAGAATTATAAAACGACGCTTATCCAACTCTGAGTCTAAATTTCCGACGCTCTTTACCGTAGGGAAGTGAGATAAAAATTCGGCTGCCATCTGATTGAATCTCTCAACAAGTTTTTCGTATGGTTTCATCAAAACCACTTCCGAAGATTTGTTGTTGGAATAGAGTTTTATGGCATCGTCAGTCCGCTGTTTAAGATCTCTAAAACAGGTGATTTTGCCGAATTTTTTCTTCTCGTTCAGCACTCGATTGGTTCGAGAGAAGGCTTGCAAAAGACCATGATAGTTGAGATTTTTGTCTACATAAAGCGTATTGAGCTTCTTGGCATCAAACCCCGTAAGAAACATATCAGATACTAACAGAAGGTCGATTTGGCGATTTTTCATTCGCTTATTGATGTCGTCGTAGTAGAGCCCAAAATGGTCTGTATCGAAGTCTGTACCAAATGTTTCGTTATAATCTCGGATATACCCTTCCAGAATGTCTCTGGTGTTTTGGGTAGAGGCGAAGCCTTGCCCCAGTCCTGTAAACTCATCTTCCGATTCTTCATTCTGGGTGTAAGTAAATATAGTTGCTATTTTCAGGTCGTGGTTACGACTCTTAAACATATCATAGTATTTGATAAGCATCTTCACACCACCAACCGCAAACATAGCATTGAAATCCCTTTCGTATGTAGATGATTTGTAGTTGGATAGTATAAAATCGGTTATTGAAGCTATTCTCTCATCTTTTAGTAGGGCTTCTGCTGTATCAATAGATTTAACTTGTTTATCGGCTTCACTTTTTCGTTTCCATTTACCATGATACTCCACTAGAAAACCAAGTACATTTTCATCTGCAATAGCATCTTTGATGAGATATTCGTGGAGACGTTCGCCAAATATATCTTTAGTGGTACGACCGTTGTTTGCATTGTCGGCAAAAATTGGAGTGCCTGTAAAACCAAAATAACGAATTTTGCTAAAAAAGCCCGTGATGTTTGAGTGCATATCTCCGAATTGACTCCTATGACACTCGTCAAATATCATTACGATATTTTTATCCTTAACACCTTGTAATGCCTTGCTATATCTATCTTTTTGCACAGCGTGATTCAACTTTTGAATCGTTGTTATCATCAATTTCTTCTTGCCCTGCAATGCTTTGACTAACTCTTTTGTATTGTCGGTGCTGTCGACTGCCCCCGGCGCAAAAGCATCATACTCTTTTTTTGTTTGGGTGTCTAAATCGTGTCTATCGACAACGAAGAGCACCTTGTCGATATCACTCATCTCAGCTATTAACTGAGCAGCCTTGAATGAGGTAAGAGTTTTTCCGCTACCTGTAGTATGCCAAATATATCCGTTCTTCACAGAATTAGCTACCTTATCAAGCAGTGCTTCAACGGCATAGAATTGATAAGGTCTGAGAATCATTAAGCACTTGTCCGATTGATGCAGCACCACATACTTGGCAAGCATTTTCCCCAGAGTACATTGCTCAAAAAACATTGAGGCAAATATATCCAAACGGTCGATGTGGTTGTTTTTGAAATCAGCCCAAGGAAATGTAAACTTATAGCCCTGATTTGGGTTATTGGCAAAATAACGGGTATTTACCCCATTTGAAATAACAAATATCTGTATATAGTTAAAAAGCCCTTTGAATGCCGTTTTGTGATAACGTTGAACTTGGCTGTATGCTTGTTTAAGCTCTACGCCCCGTTTTTTAAGTTCAACTTGCACCAAGGGCAATCCATTCACCAAAATAGTAACATCATATCTGCATTTGCGCCTACCCTCATCAGTAATCTGATTCGAAACCTGAAATTCATTCTTACACCACTCTTGAGTATTTAGAAACTCAACCCACCTTACTGATTCATCATCACGAGTCAGAGGGAACCGATTACGAAGCTTTTCTGCTTTAGCGAATATCGAACCATTTTCCAAATGAATCATTATGCGATTAAACTCATCATCTGTAAGTTCGACATTATTATGCTTATTCAGTTGATTCCGAAAATTGGCAACCAGAGCATTCTCGTCTGCTATTTCAATTTTTTGGTAATTCATAGAGAGAAGTGTTTTAATCAACCCCTGCTCTAGTGCTTGCTCTGACTGTGTTGTCATATCTTCGTTTTACTTTTATTCAATAATTCTCGCATATCTATTTCATTTCTTTATTATCAATTAATTCCTTCACATCCACACCAAGGATTTTGGCGATTTCGAAGAGTTGCTCCAAGCTGGGTTGGCGGCGGTTGCAGACATAGGCGTTGGTTTGGCTGAAACTTTTGCCGATCTTCTCTGCGAGCCACGTTTGTTTAATTCCTTTCTCTTCGAGGATTTCTTTTATTCGGTTCATCTCAAATTATTTTTTGATGTTTACATCTGTCATATTACAAAGATATGAAAAATTACGCTATATAAAAGCGAAAAGATGGAGAATGCTAAAAATCTCCATCTTTTCAACTGATTGATAATCTATTTTTTCTGTTTGATACGTTCGGCTTCTTTGCGAAGCTGTTCGGCTTGTGCCTCTTTTAGGCGGGCTTGTTCGAGGTCTTGGGCTCGCTGTTCAACACCTTGTTCGTGTTCTTCGACCATCTGACGGATGGAGCGTTGTTTCTGTTTGTCGGGCTCGTATTCGAAGATGGTTTCGAGTTTCAGTAGGTTTTCGGGGGTGATTTCTCCAAATGCTTTGATGTAGCGAAACTTAATATCGTTATCGCTCAAATGGCTATTTGCTGTGAACTGATAGATATTGTAGCTTGCTGAGCTAAACAAGGCTACTCCGAGCGAGACCAATGCAACGACTACCTTTGACGATTTTAGTTCCACAGTGTGGAGGTGCTTTTGTAGTGGCAGGGGAGCAGGTTGACGATTGTCGAGTTTTTCGTTTAGCTCGTGTAGCTGCTCTTGTGATCGCTGAAATTCACTGCGGATTAAGGCGTTGGTATTGGCGGCTGATTGCTCCAAGTTCGAAAGATCGGGTTGAGGAATATTCCGTATTAACTCTTTGATTTGGGAGGTGTCAACTGTTGGTGGAGTCGATTTTGCCGACTCCATCTGTTTTGAGAGGTTTTTGAACTGTTCGATGATGAGCTTGCGAAGTTCATCGAATGATGTGATTACGAGTTTTGCATCCATATTTTCTAATTTTTAAGTGTTTAAAATCTGATTCCTTTTTTCTTCTTTTTGCGTTGCATTTGGCGACGGAACGTCTCTTCTTCCGGATCGATGCCATTGGAGAATGTCGGTAGATCGAAGAGTGAGCCGATGGTGTTGCCTAATGAGCTGCTTTCGTGTTGCTCGGTTCGGTCGAGCTGAACAGGGTGTATAGGCTGCAAACTTTGTCTCTCTTCACGTGCATTCTGTCGCAGAGCGTAGTCAATTTTTGAGTAGCTGAATTGGCGATCTACTTTGGAACCGTTGAATGAAAGGTTGTTCATCGTGAATCGTACACCTTCGACTTGCGTAGTGGAACCTTTGGTTTTGAAGCCGATTTCGATGCCCTCTGTTCGGAGTCTATTTTGCAATTCGCTCCACGATCCGGACTGAGGAACATGTAGCATCAGTGAATCATAGATGAGGTACTTTGTTGCATCGGGCTCTCGCAGGCGTTGTCGCTTGACGTTCTCTTTGCCGCTTGAAATATATAGTCCGTGTTTTTCGGTCAGTTCCCGACAAATTTTGGTGCTGCGGGGGCGGTCGTGCTGATCGGAGATGGTGCGGCCGTTGTTGTCGACACGGTTGTAGAGCAAATGTATGTGTGGATGTTCACGGTCGTGGTGACGACCGATGATAAACTGTGTGTCACGGATACCCATCCGCTCCATATACTCACGAGCGATGGCAACCATTGTGGCGTTGTCGAGTTGCTCGCGGTCTTGTGCCGAGAAGTCGAGTGAGATATGGCCGACCGGCCGAGTAACTCTTGTGTTAAGTTGCCGTTGAGCTTCAAAACTTTGGACGACAGATTCTACATTTTTTAATCTCACCCCTTCGGCAGCCAAAAGTTCTGTTTGCTTTTTGGGGTCAAAGATGTATTTTACGGCTCCGGCAAAAGCGGAACCTTTAGTGATTTTTGCCATCATTTTTCGAGTTCGTTTAATAGGTTGTCAATCTTTTCGGCAAGGAATAGGTATTCGGTTCGAGCATCCCGATAGCCTGCCGCATTGGCCCGGTAGGCAATCTGATTTAGGTTATTTGCCATGCCTGCCAATTGCCGAATCAGCTCCATCGTTTCGGTGGAGAGGCGTTGTCGGATTTCTACTTTGGGGATGATGGCACGGAGGTAATCTTTGAACGACAAACAGGCATCTGCGGCTTTCGATGCAAGGGTGAGATACTCCTCCGTGTTGAGCATCAAGTTCACTCGGTATCTTCGTTTTTCTATATCTTCTTTGACGGGACGACCGCCTTTATTATGTACTTTCATTTTACTTGTTTTAATGTGGAATAATAATCTATTCGCTTCCGTCACACGGCTGACCATCGGGAGCAAGTAGGGTTTTTGGTACCAAAAACATAAACTTGCTTATGCTATACCCTATAATGGTTCTGATTTCAAGTGTTAATTCATTTATTATTTCTGACTTGAACGCTATTTGAATATATCGTATAACTCATCGTTGCTTACTCTGCCAGAGTGATTTGTGGTTGGATCTGGCTCAACATTACTCAAGCCCCTATCCATAATCTCATCGATTGGCTCTTTGTAGGTTTCGAGATGGTGGGTCAGGATGGTATCGACAAGCGAGGCAGTCGAGGTGTGTGTGCTGCGTAGTTGAAAGGCGAGATAGCATATCTTGCGGTGGACTCTACTGCTCACATATAGGGTTTGACGGCTGCGGATTCTTTGGTCACGGCAGAAGGTTTTTACATAATCCTCTTTTGAAATCTTTTTTGCTTTCATTATCTATTTCAGTTTTTAATTCGTTAATCATTTCGTTATTACAATCACTACTTATTACATTCTGTGTTTCATTACAGGCTTCCTTATTGGTGTCGGTAGTGATTCTGTTTTTGTTTTTGTTTTTGTTTTGACCAGATACTCATTTAGGTCTTTATGATTACGGTAGAATGGAGATTGATCGATTATCTCACTTTTACAATCAACAACAGACATACGTTTTATTAATTTTCTGTGCGCCTCGCACCCCGATTTGTCATTATCCAAAAAGCAGTGGATTGTTTGGTGTTGCTTTAGGAAATCTTCGGCTCTGTGAAGGTTGTGGACGGAGTTCAAGATAACCATATCTACCGATGGCGTGGTGATGTTTTTCAGGGTCAAGTATGATAGCATATCGATGAACCCCTCAAAGAGACAACAGGTTTCGGAACTGTTCCCGATAGTGGTCGGAGACTTGGGCGAAGTGCTGCCTTTGAAGTATTCGTTGCGAAGCTCCCAACCTCCTGCATCACTCTGAAAACCTATTGCGTAGCGTTGTTTATCACCAATGGTATAGTGAATCTCCTTGCAATAGTGTTTTGCGATGGCTATGTCAATTGAGCGTTTCGATTGCAGATAGTTTATCAAGTGATGGTTCTGCAATGGTTGCACAGATTGGATTTGCAGCATTGAGTGTGCTAACTCAATTGGTTCAACCCTGTGAAATGAAAAGTGAGAGCCTGAATTTTCAAGTTTTATAATCGCCTCATGGGTGGAACACTTTTCCAAATTCATAACAAGGTCGATAATAGAACCACCCTCACCACTGCCGAAGTCGTACCAAAGGTTTTTTGTGTAGTCTACTTTAAAACTAGGCAAGCTCTCTGCCCTGAATGGTGATAGGTACATTCCGTAACCTGATCGCTCCTGCGAAGGCAAAATCCCCTGCTCGGCAAGAAATGCCCGAATATTTATGTTTTTTATATTTTCCATAAGTTTTGAATTTTATCTTACTACATACTACTCTGCTATAATTCATTGAATAACAGGTATGTTTGTGTAGTAGGAATGATTAAAAATGGTACTACTACACATTGTAGTAGCGTCGTAATAGTGTAGTAGGTCTGAAAATTGGAAGCTACTACGCCGTAATCCTTTTTATTTCACTGTATTACGCTCTATTGTAGTAATGTAGTAAGTAGATTAATTACAATTATTAAAAGGATTAGGCGTGATTTTCCGCACTAACCAACCATAGACAGAGGATTTGGGGGTCACACGTTTAGATATTCGCACAAAACCTGCTTTACGCAAAGCCTCGCCCATCCGTTTCTCGGAGAAAGTGAGCGTTGTTTGCAATTTTAGATAGCTCATTATCTGCATTGTGGTCATAAAGCAATCGTCGGATGTAAGTTCCGTTAGCGGTTCAAAACCCTGCACAAGCATCTCATACTCGATTGTTTGCACGTGAAATGCGGAACTTTGACGGTGCAACTCTTGAATCTCCTCGTCGTTGAACCAATAGCGGAAATCGCTCTCCAAGAGAAACATCACCTCTGAATATACCTCATCCATATTAATTGCCTTTGATGCTGCATTATCAATCATTACCACCTCAAAGGGCAAGAACCTACGTGAGCCTGTTGGGTCGGTCAGAAAGTCATTACCATTGACCGATGCCATAAAGCTCGCCAAGTGAGGATAATCTTCGATATAAACATCGTAGGGTCGGCGATACTTGACTGCTGGCGTGGTAATAAGGTTTTTGAGTTCGTTTTCATCTCGCTTGTTGAGTGCTTTGAGTTGGTCGTCAATGTTGATAAAGAGGCACTCGGCAATTAGCGTTAGAACGTCCTTGTTCTGCGGATCAATCTTTCCAGTGAAGAGATAAGTTTTGAGCGACTTCGGGCAAATACGGTTCAACCATGACGTCTTAAACGCTCCTTGCTCACCTGTAAGTACCAAGCAGACGTGATTTTGACAAGCATCGTCATTTAGTGCATTGGCTGCTACACCTACAAGCCACTTAGTCAGGTACTCAACCCAATGTGTAGGGTTTTGTACCGTTACTGTTGAAGCAAGTCGTTCAATCGCCTGCGTTCCTTGCATACGTGGCAACTGCTCAAAATATTGATGCACAGGATTTACACGCTCCGAAAAATCGCTCTCCAAAATGGCTCGAATATTATCGGTAGAGGTATTCATCCCAACACGGTCTAACTCTCTGCGGATAGAGTTCAGATCGATTTTAGTCACAGATGTAAAGCGACTTCGCTTGTCGTACCTGAACTCTGTGCGACTCTTAACCGTATTGAACCGAAACTCATACCGCTCTCTCAAGAACGCCTCTATACGCTCGTTCTTGGATTGCTTAGTGGCTTCGTTATTCTCTTCTTTTTTCATCGCCCACCTATTTTACGTCCTGCAAGTTCCAATGCCAACTCTGCATCAACAATGATTTTGCGACCTATCTGGGTGATGGCTTTGTCAATCTTACCACTCTTTTTGATGCGGTTAGCGGTTGGTATACTGCAGCCAAAAAGTTTAGCGATACCCAAAATGCCGTAAACGTGGCGTTTGTCGGTTGTGTTTATTGTGGTGGATGTTAATGATTTCATCTCGCCACCCACCACACTTTGTTGTAGTTGTAAAAACTCCTCACCTGTCATCTGCCAAATAGGCTTCTGTTTTAGCTCATTAATATTCATAACTTTCGATAGTTGTTAGAATTAAACAATAGCCTTGTACTTCGGCTGTTATCTGTTCCGGACACAGCAAAAGTACTCTATGATATGAGTGGTGAGGAGGTGGTAATAAAAAATATAGCTACCTGAAAATCAGATAGCTATAAAATTATTTTGAGTGGTATAAGTGGTGGACGAGTGGTAGAATAATATTCTTTGAGGCTTTGTGAACTCAAATAGATAATATAACCCTCAAATTATATGATATATTTCAATATGTAAATTTGCCGATAGTACTATTAACACAATCATTCAAATGATCATAATGAGTAATTGTTGTTTTTGAATCATCACAAGCTCTTCTGCGTAAATCTCTGGTCTTTTCATTATAATTATCTTTTATTGTTTCTTAAAAATGGTGTTTAACTCCTTTGCAAATTGCTTTGATTTTGCGCTCGGAAGCTCCGAAACAGGTTCACGATATTTTGAGCTGTAATAGCTCTCAGAGATACCCAACTTGCGAAGGATTTCTTTACGCCACACTACTCGATCTGTTCCATCGAGACGTTCGCTAAGTAGGTGGATCAGATAACATATTCGGATAGTCTCGCCTTTGTTGACTGTAAGCTCCGCCAAAGTGGATTGATTGTTGAGTATCTTGTAAAACTCCAACTCCGAAATGGCTACCCACTGCTCATCATTGCAGAGGTTATATATCGAAGAGACGATGTCCATATTGAAAAACGATTTGTGAGTGGTCGGCTGCGACGGCTCCATTTTTATCTCACTGGGTAAATATTTTAAGACAATATCTTGAAACACCTCCAACAGATCGCACAGATCCGAAAATGGATTTATGTAATACTTTTTCGCCATAACATTACACTCGATATGTTTCTGATATACTGCATATAATCGCTCAGTAATAGATTGATGTTGCGCCAACAGTACCTCATACTTATCCCAAGCATCTTCATCGCTCAGATCCTCAGGGGCTTCAACCTTGCGATTTATCATATCCGCAACATCAGTAAACTCCGCTCCACATTGATTTAGCTCGCCGATAAGTTTCTCTATATCAATATAGTACTTCATTTCAATATTATCACTAACAGACTTAGGCTCTATATTGTCGAACATAGCATCATTATCGTAGTATAGGTCAAGAGTTTTTTGCAGCTCTTCATTCAGACTTGACAGCACTATGGCAAATGTCTGTTTATCCTTCTCGAAGAGCATATCGAGCATCATCTTTTCGAACTGCCCCACATCACGATGCGCATAGTAGAAGTCAATCACCTTACAATAATCATCAAAATCCACTTGGTCAAGTTCGATGAAATCTACATATATTCTTCTGAGTTGTTGAAGCTGTGGTAAAAAATCGGTTATCTGGCTCATAGTTATCTATTTTTGCTCATACACACTGTAAAATAGCCATCAGCTGAAATTGTGTCAATACTGTTGTCACAATTTCAGATAACTGATAGTATATTACGATAAAGGTAATCATAAATTATTAAACTTATCCATTGCAGTAGCTTTCACTGTATCGGCAATATCAATATATGGTTTCATTGCCTTATAGTCGCTGTGCCCTGTCCATTTCATAACTACTTGCGGAGAAATGCCAAGTGCTAATGCGTTACATATAAAAGTTCTGCGACCTGCGTGTGTGCCAAGTAGTGCATATTTCGGTGTAACTTCATCGATACGTTCGTTACCTCTGTAATAAGTTTGGTGTACTGGTTCGTCTATCCCTGCCATCTCTGCCAACTCCTTTAGATAGTCATTCATTTTCTGATTTGTTATGACGGGAAGCACCTTGTAACCCTCAAAAGCTACATCTTTATATTTATCAAGTATCGCTTTACTATGCTTGTTCAACTCTATTCTAAGGCTATCAGCGGTTTTTACAGTGGTAATCTCAATGTAACCTTCTTTTACATTACTTCGCCTAAGATTGAACACATCAGAATATCTTAATCCTGAAAAACATTGAAATAAAAATACATCACGCATACGAGCCAAGTACTGTTTAGATTCAGGTATCTCAAATTCTCGAAACTTTGTAAGCTCTTCCCAAGTAAGGTAGATAACCTTCTTCGGTGTATTCTTAATTTTAGGTTTGAAAGTTTGGAAAGCATTATTTTTGGTATATCCTTTTTTTAGAGACCATCTCAAAAACCATTTCAAGAACCCAAGTTGTTTACCGATGGTGCTATTTCTCATCTGCTTAACATCTCTGAGGTATGTAACATACTCCGTCAATCCATTTTCATCAAAGAACTCAAATGTAAGCCTCTTTTTGAATATTGTTAAGTGGTTTCTCACCGCTGCAAATTTCTCATAAGTCGATTCCGTCCAGTTGTTCTGGATACCGCACTCTTTTACAAACTCATCAAACATGGTGAAGAGATCAGATTTTTTCTCTTTTCGCTTCTCTGTTTTTTTCTCCTTCTTTACAACCTTTGGGTTGAGTTTATCAGCAAAAGCCTCTTTTATCAGCTCGGTAGTCGGCTCGGTACCTTTGGCTTCAAAATCTTGAAATATCTCGTTTATATAAGTCTCATACTTAGCGAGGTTGCTATTTATTTGCGAAGCAGACTGTTTTTGCTTATTTGTGATATTGTTCTTCACTCGCTGCTTGGCAGAATCCCATTTTGCAGCATCAATCCGATATCCAGTGGTAAAATCTATTCTTTTACCACCAAAAAAGACCTGTAAGCGAATAGGTACATTCTCAACAACAGGCACGCCATCTTTCTTGCGATTCTCAATGGCAATTCGTATGCTTCGTTTTATATTCATAGTTATACAACTTTTGTTGGTGCAAAGGTATAAATAAAGTTCTAAAATTACACCACTATTTACACCAAAAAGATATGATATTATATAATACAACACGATTCTACTCGAAATCAATAAGCAATATAAAATACTGATTACAAGCTATTTGATACTTATTGATATTTTAATAGGGTTCAGGAGAAAGAGCCTCTCTCTCCGCTTAAAGCGTGTAAATCGAGTGATTTACACGCTTTTTTTTGGTTCTATTATTTCTACTACTCTATTCTCAGCGAATGAGACTCGAGAATATTGTGTGTCACTTTTTTTAAGAACCTCACCCTCGCAT
>JBOFFJ010000085.1:0-1033 GCA_051648565.1 Phocaeicola sp.
CAAAAAGGGTGTGTTTTCTAAATGGATCTTTGTTAAGGGTGGGTTCCCCACTTTGTATTCAGCAGTGGTTTTTAAAAAGGACTTGGCAAACCTTTACGTGGCGATTGTAGAGAAAGACTCAGCCAAGTAAGGTAACCACTATGACATTGTTTCTTTTAATTAATCTCTGGTGTGTGGTTCTAGTCTGCTCCATTTGTATTGTTTATCTAGTTTGGGACTTATTCCGGTGAGCAAGGTAGAGCTTAAAACCATCTGGCAGAATGCTTGTATTGATACTGATAACGCTAGAAATGAATGGGTAGCAGCAACTAACCAAGAGAAGCCCAAAGCCCTTGTAGCTCTATACTGGAGTATGTACCTAATAGGGGCAAAGGCGGAAAAGGTTGCTTTTAATAACTACTTTAATTTCAAATAAAGGAAATCGAAATGATTACAGTGGCGGGAACTTCTTGCGGTGGATCCTCTTACATGGCACGAATTGCTAAGGCTTTGTACGGCAAGCGCTCTTTGGTTGTAGTTATAACCGAAGGCTCTAAGCAAGAGGAAGTTGCAAGCAGTATTAAGGATTGTGTAAAACACCTAAACTTACTAATTAAGCAACAAGGCGGCCAGCCTGTTACTGTGGGGATTAAACTTAAATGATTACTGTCCAATACTCTGGTGTACAAGTCCAGCACGTAGCAGTTCGCGTAGTGGTAGAAGGCGAGCGCCTAAACGTGTACGGCCGTTCTGGTGATTTAGTGGCAACCTATCCGGCTACTGATGCCCTAGTGTTAGAGGTGATATAATGCAAGCTGTAGTTATCTTAATGTTTGGTTTGTTTGGTATTATGGTAATTGCTTCTGTAACAATGTTAGCAATCGTAGAAAAGGTAAGTAAGAAGTGAATAACCCTAAACTTTACGCTTGGATACACCCCAGAGCCGCAAGAGATTCCTTAAGGTCAAGGGGTGTAATAGAGGTAAAGATAGGTAAAACGGGAAGGGGTATAGAAACTCGGTTACCTCCTAAAACTTACTCCCCAGATTTACCCA
>JBOFFJ010000086.1:0-1094 GCA_051648565.1 Phocaeicola sp.
CTTAGAGGCTACCCTAAAGGCTCTACCACCTACCCGTTTCTGCTTTCTAGTAAGTACGCCTGTAAATTGCTTAGGGCTAAGGGATACCATCTCAGAACCCCATGCGTCTTCTATGTCAAAGAGATTGCTCATTTCCGTACCCAATAGCGAAAGTGTCAGGTGCTTGAGTTGGTCGTAATTTGGCAGGATACTTACCTGTCTTGCATAGAGCTACTAATTCTTTTAACATAATTTGCCAAGCAGTGCGTCCAGCCCTACCAGAAATTCTTTTTTGCTTTCTAGTAAGATGTTGGTGCGGGTACGGGCTAGCTTTTATCTGCTTGAACCATCTTTCTCTAAGTTCATGAATGGTTGTAGTATGTTTCATTGTTTTAATCACCAGTCGTAAGTGAATCCAGAGTAGCCGCCATGCAGGATTTCCCACATGAGGGTTTCGATTTTTTCTCGGGTCATTTCGGGAAACATCGAGGAGATTTCTTCATCACTCGCATTTTCCAGTACTAGCCTAGCTTGCTCGTCAAGAGAGTCTGCAAACCCAAAATACATATGCCGGTCTACGCAAAATTCATCACTGTCTAACAGTTTTCGAAACTCTGGGTAGCGTTCACGAGATGGAACCCAGTCTAGCTTCGGTAGAACCTCTTGTAGCTCGCGGAAAACTTCCCAAGCCGTATTCAAATCTCTGGTTTGTGCCACAGAGTCAACCACTGCTACCGCATCGTTCTTAATATGGTTGTAACTTTGCACTAAGTTTTTAGCATAAGCCAACATAGTTAAATCTCCCAAGCCTTACGGTGAATGTCTATCAGATCTAAAAGTACCTTATTAGCCCTGCCTCCGACTCTACTAGCCTTCTTTGTCAACCAACTATGGGTAGTATGGCGCTGTGCGAGGTGGCGTAGTTCCTCCGTGCGACGGTCTAGTAGGTCAAATAAATCCGTGCTTCGTTTCATTCCAACGTTCCTCGTTTCAATTTATGCAATAATTATAGCAATTATTCAGGTCGTGGGCAATAAATACTTTAAGTCGGGATAACGCCTGATTAGTTGCTCCAAATTCTTCTTTAAGTTTGGCTCATAGGGCTCCAACAAAGC
>JBOFFJ010000087.1:0-25909 GCA_051648565.1 Phocaeicola sp.
TAACCCACAACAAAAAAAGATGGTCCGAGGCAAATCCCCAGACCATCTACATATTATCACACCATTGAAGAATACCCCCCAACAGAACGAAACACTACAAATTACTCCTTGATATTAGGAAGCTGCAAACCGAATCCCATCTTCTCATCCTCCTTCTTCAGAAGGTAAGAGATAAGGATAGACAACAACCCAAGCGTGGCAAAGATCACCATAGGTATAGTGTAGTCATACGAAGCACGAGTAACACCCTCAGCACCCTCAATCACACAATACTTATCCAACACCTTACCAATCATATAAGGAATACCCATTAGACCCCAGTTCTGAATATAGAAAATCAGAGCATAAGCCGTACCCAATTTATTCTCAGGGATGATCTTCGGAACCGAAGGCCACATAGCCGAAGGGACAAGAGAGAAAGCCACACCCAGTACCATCATCAGTACAAGAGCCACCACCCAGTTGTTCAACCACGGCACGGCGAATAGCGAGTGCACAAGAACGATAAGCAGAGACCCCAACATCATTATCGAAGCCCCTTTACCCTTACGGTCATACAAGTTACCAAAGAAAGGAGTCAATAAGATAGTACCGAAAGGAAGCAGCGAAGGGATGATACCCGACAGCTTCTCGTCCACACCAAACTTGTTAACCATCAAATCCGGAGCATATTTCAAGAAAGGGAATACAGCAGAGTAGAAAAGAACACACAAGATAGCCACATACCAAAAACCCTTGATACGAACAATATCCAGTATATCACCAAATCTGAAAGGCTCCTCCTCTTCTGTCGTATCCTCCAGCTCCTTGTCGTGGCGTGCATCCATGACCATGAAAACCAAGAATGAAAGTAGACCCACACAAAGCAGCAAAAGACCCATTAGTATAGGCATACTTATCGAGCCACCAAAGAAGCTAGCAATTAAAGGAGTCACACCCAGAGCCAAAGCCGTACCAATACGCGCACAAGCCATCTCCAGACCCATGGCCATAGCCAACTCCTTGCCCTTAAACCACTTCACGATAATCTTCGAAACGGTGATACCAGCAATCTCAATACCCACACCAAAAATAGCGTAGCCAATAGAAGCCATCAACACCTGAAGCCCCAGCTGATTACCAAAAACAGTGACCATATCCGTTGGTTCCAACGAAGTGATAGCCCAATACTTCATACCAATACCCGTCACCATAATACCCAGTGACATAGCCCCGGTGAATCTCACCCCCATCTTATCGAGGATCATACCACCGAAGATCAGCATTAGAAGAAAGACATTAAACCACCCATAAGCACTAGTAAAGAACCCATAGTCACTATTATCCCATCCCAGACCACCCTGATCTACAGGCAGCTGAAGCATAGGCTTTAGAGGCGACATCACGTCGGTCAAGAAATAACCACACAGCATGGTGAATGACACCAGAGCCAGCACCCCCCAACGAGCCCCTTTGGACTCACTGAGCTTTTTTCTCATCACATCTTTCATTTTTATCTCCTATTAATGTTTGTTTAGCACCACAAAAGTCATAATAATTATTTAATAGACCACACAATGAGGCGATAAATTTCACATACAATAGAGACTATGCCTTATGTTTATCCTCGTAACTGTCGCTATATAATAGTATAGCAGCCACTATACACAAGCCCACGCCTATGCCCATGTTTATCATCTCACACTCAGACATATTAATATATTTCAGACCACTCCAAAGTAGGAGTAATACTCCAGAGGCAGCAAACACATACCCCAAAATAGATTTAGTTTTCATATGGATAAGATTATTATAAGGTTTTATCTATTACACTGTTGTGGGCAAATATAGTTTATTTAATAGATTTTGAATTAAAACTATATAGATTATTCTAATAAAGCTACTACTTTTGCACCCAATTTACTAATAACAACGATTCATTTAGCGATGAGAAAAGAACTATTAACCCTTGCTGTTAGCACATTAATGCTATTCACAGCCTGCAATCCAAGCTCTAAAGAGAGCGTACAATCACACGTCCTAACCGCAGAGCACGTAGCAGCCATGACCCCAGACCAAGTGATAGACTCACTAAAGATAGGCAACCAAGCCTTCGCTGAGCGCCACCTCCACGGTCATGACTACAACGCACAACTAGAAGAGTCACTCCAAGGACAACACCCGATGGCCATCGTCCTTTCATGCATCGACTCGAGAGTACCCGTTGAGACCATCTTCGATATGGGACTAGGCGACCTTTTCGTTGCACGTGTAGCAGGAAATGTTATCAACGAAGATATGCTAGGGAGTATGGAATACGCCTGCGAGCATACCGGATCTAAGGTAGTTGTTGTACTTGGCCACGAGTCATGCGGAGCCGTTCACGCAGCATGCGAAGGCGTCGAAGCAGGCAACATGACTAAGATGCTAGACAAGATCAAACCAGCCATCGACTCATGCATAAGCAAAGGGTGTAACCATGGCTCACCTGAGTTCGAAGAGGAGGTAGTTAAGGCCAATGTAATCAATATGATAGATCGCATACGAGCAGAGAGCACCATCCTTAGCCACATGGAGGAGAAGGAGGAGATAAAGATCGTAGGAGCCATCTTCAATCTACATACAGGAGTTGTAACTTTCTTGTAATCCATATTTATTTAAGATATATCTTTCGCTGTATATATTTTTTACTATTTTTGCACCTAGTTAATATAATTAGGTGCATTATTTTTTTTAGTCAATCATTAAAGTTATACCTTGAAGAGAAATGAGAAGTAGAGAGAATAGTATTTTTAATAAATTAGCAAAGAGCATTAGTCAGTTATTGCAGGATAAAGGGATGTTTGCCCTATCCATACCACGATGGGTAATTTTCATACTAGACATCTCTCTGGTATCAATCTCATTCCTGCTCGTTACATTATCCTTCAGGCTGCTATTGAATCAACCAGCCCCGAGTGGACTAATCCTGAGGATGCTAATCATAGTGCTCATCTATGCCATCTTCGAGCTTGTAACCAAGGTATATAGAGGAACTGTTAGATACTCAGGCCTAAACGAGATGACACGTCTCTTTATTATGGTCTCACTATCCACCATAACCACCGTAGGTGTCTCATCCATATTAGAACACTTCGGATATATACCAAGCCTATCCTCAATGTGGACCATGCTACACGGTATACTATCCTTCTTGATGCTCTTCTTATTGCGCATTGTAGTGAAGTATTCATACTACTTCCTCTCATCGCTCAACTACAGCAAAAAGAGAGTAGCCATCTACGGATCAGACACACACGCCATCTCACTAGCACAACAGCTAAGTTCCGATAGCGAGTCTATCTACAAGCCCGTAGCACTCATACAAGAGGGACACTCACTCGATGGAGTGCGAATAGCCAACATACCAGTTGTCAAGTCACCCTCTAGCAGCGACGAACTACTAGAACTAATACAGTTCTACCATATAGATAAGATACTCTTTCTAGAGGCACAACTAAAGACCCTTCCCACTGAGTTCATAGATATGATGCTTAGTGTCAATGTCAAACTATTAGTAGTTGGAGGGACAACAGATTTCCGTAATCGTGATGGCAATCACAAAGCGAGAGTATCCGTTCACGAAATACGTATCGAAGATCTCCTAGATCGCGAAGTGATCAAGACAGACAACGCCGTAGTTGCCGAGAGACACGTAGGTAAGGTGATACTCGTTTCAGGAGCAGCCGGCTCTATAGGTAGTGAGATAGCACAGCAAGTAGCACGCTACTCACCACAGCTACTCGTCATCCTCGATCAAGCCGAGTCACCACTGCACGAACTAGAGATCAAGCTACGTCGCGAGCACCCCGATCTTAACCTCATCACCTACATAGGCGATGTGACCAATAAGACCCGAATGATGATTCTCTTCGAATCCTTCATGCCAGAGATAGTCTACCACGCCGCAGCATACAAGCACGTTCCTATGATGGAGCGCTACCCATGCGAAGCCGTGCGAGTGAATGTACTTGGAACAAAAACCATGGCCGACCTTGCCGTACAATACAAAGCACGCAAGTTCATTATGGTATCTACCGACAAGGCCGTCAACCCGACCAACGTCATGGGAGCCTCTAAGCGAATAGCTGAGATATATGTACAGTCACTATTCCTCTCGCTCGAACACCTACATGCTGAGCACCGACGACGCATACGCTTCATCACCACACGCTTTGGCAACGTACTAGGCTCCAACGGCTCCGTAGTACCACTCTTCAAAGATCAGATATCAAAAGGAGGACCAATCACCCTCACACACAAAGATATCATACGCTACTTCATGACCATCCCCGAAGCGTGTCGCCTAGTTCTAGAGGCAGGTTGTATGGGAAGTGGGGGAGAGATCTTCGTTTTCGACATGGGACAACCAGTCAAGATATACGATCTAGCCACACGCATGATACGCCTAGCTGGACTCACTCCAGGTAAAGATATAGATATCATAGAGACAGGACTACGCCCAGGAGAGAAGCTCTACGAAGAGCTACTCAATGACCAGGAGCTCACCATGCCTACCCACCACGAGAAGATCATGGTAGCCAAGGTACGCGAGTACGACTTCGATACTATACACGCAAATATAGATGCAATGATCAATTGCGCCCTCGAGAACAACCCAATGGAGACAGTTCGCCAGATGAAGCAACTAGTCCCAGAGTTCAAGAGTCGCAACTCAATCTACGAGACACTAGACATAGAAACCGAAACAAGCAATTCATAATTATCAATTGTGAATTACCAATTATGAATTATAAACTAATTATCAAGATATGAGAAAATTGAGCCAGATACTACTTCTAGCCCTACTTCTTCTAAGCTCTTGCACAGCCTACAAGAAGGTGCCCTACCTAATAGATGCGGATACACTAACCACTGACACCCTTGCCAAGGTGAGCGGATACCCAGAGGTTATCATTCGTCCTGGTGACCTAGTTATGATACGTGTGGTCACCTCCGATATGACCGCATCCATGCCCTTCAATATGCAAGGCTCACCCTTCTCTGCCACTGGTCTCAATTCAAATACCAACCAGCAGTCGATGACCTCAAATAGCGAGCTTATTACCTACCTCGTAGATAACCAAGGTAATATTGATTTCCCAATTCTAGGAACCATCAACATAGGCGGGCTAACCAAACCAGAGCTTCAAAGCCTCATCAAATCGAAGATCTATCCACACTTCATCACCGAAGAGCCCGTGATCATCGTTCGACTAAAGAACTTCAATGTAACTGTCACTGGATCAGTCAAAAGCCCACGAGTGGTAACTTCAGAGAATGAACGACTAACCATCTTCGAGGCACTAACCCAAGCCGGCGACCTAAGCCTCACGGGTAAACGTAAGAATGTGATGATCATCCGCACCGACGACCAAGGCATACGCAATGTCATACGTGTAGACCTACAAGACAAAAACCTGCTACTCTCAGACAATTTCTATCTACAACAGAACGACCTAGTATATGTAGAGCCAAACCGCACAGAAGGAAACCGCAGCTGGAGCATACAGTCAGAGTTCTGGTGGACAGGCATCATCAGCAGTCTGCTAGGTATCACCTCAGTGCTAATATCACTAATGCGCTAACCACTAACCAACAACCTAACGAGAGTTACATACATATATATCCAAAATATCACTTATGTTTGACAACCAACCCAATAACATACAGCAGGTAGAGACAAATAACCAGATGAGTGAGAGTCCCATCAACCTCGTCCTAAAATATATCCACCATTGGAAGTGGATAGTCCTTTCAGTATTCATAGCCCTGGTCATTGGGGTAGTGTACTTCAAAAGCCAAACACCCATCTACACCGTCTCAACAACAGTGTTGATGAACGACAAGTCCAAGGGAGCCAGTGATATCCAAGCCCTACAGCGTATGGCAGGCGGTAATATGAACAACAGCTCCCTCGACAATGAGATGATACTCATCCGTTCGAAGAACATGATGGCAAAGGTTGTTAGCGAGCTACAACTCCATGTCAACATCTCACAAGAGTTCCGCTTTCGTTCAGCCGATCTATACAAGCGCACTCCCATATCCGTTGAGATAGACAGAGACAATTCATCACGTATCAACTCACTCTTGGCCCTGAAGATAACACCAAACAACCAAGGAGCTATCATCAAGGGTAACTATGGCGGAGTAGAAATAGAGCAGAGAGTAGAGAGCTTCCCAGCTCAATTGAGCCTACCATTCGGTACCATCACTCTCAACAAAACACCCTATGCCAATCACTGGAGTGAGCCCATTGACCTAACCATAGTCAACCCACTCTCCAAGGCAGCCCAGCTATCAGCTCGCGTACAGGTGTCGCCTCTTGTCAAACAAGGAGGAACAATACTTAGACTCACCATCACAGAGTCAGACATCACACGTGGTGCCGACATACTAAACAAAGTGGTAGAGGTATACAACGACAATGCCAAGACCACGCAGAACGAGAAGGGTGTAAACACCAATCAGTTCATCAACGAGAGACTACTAGCCATACAGCAAGAGCTCTCACAAGTGGAGACAGACGTTGAGGAGTTCAAGCGCGACAATAAGCTGATAGGCATAGTAGCAGATGGAGGAAACGCCATCTCTCGTGTAGCCGAAGTGGAGAACAAACTTACTCAGTTCGAGCTAGAGCGTACTTTGCTAAAATACATAGAGGAGTATGTCTCAACGCCAGAGAATAGCAACGCTATCATACCCAACCTAGGAGTATCAGACCCTGCCGTTACGGCCATCATCTCTGAGTACAACCAGATGATCACCAGCCGCGACCGCCTACTTCGCTCTAGCTCCGATAGCAACCCAACGGTTCTAGCTGTCACACGAGACATAGAGTCTATGCGCAGCAACATCCTAGATGGTATCACCCTAGCACGCCGTCAGATCGAACTCACCGAGAAAGAGATGAAGAGCCAGATGCGCTCTTACGACAGCAAACTATCAGAGGTGCCACGTCAACAGCGTGAGCTAGCCGAGATACTTCGTCAGCAGAAGATCAAGGAGGGACTTTACATCTTCCTTCTTGAGAAGAGAGAGGAGAACGCCCTGACTATGGCACTAGCCACACCAGAGGCACGTATCATCGAAGACCCATCAGCTTCAGGTCTCATTGCGCCTAAAGGAGCAACTATCATGCTCGCGGCACTAGTCATAGGACTAGCACTCCCAATTGGCATCATAGTACTGATGATACTCCTAGATGTTAAGATACATGATCGTCACGACATAGAGAACCTCACACAAATCCCCATCCTTGGTGAGCTATGCCACGTCAAGGAGGCTAAACGAGATAGAGTTGTGGTAGTTAGCCAGAGCTCAACCTCAGCCATCACCGAGCTACTCCGTTCAGTGCGAAACAACCTTCAGTACCTCTCAGGAGCAGATAGTCGCAAGGTGATCACCGTCACCTCCAACCTCCCTACAGAAGGAAAATCATTCGTAGCAGCCAACCTAGCTGTAACCTTCGCCCTCACAGGCAAGCGAGTACTTCTCATAGGTCTCGACCTACGAAACCCACAGCTACACCGTATCTTCAACTACCAAGCAGAGGGAATGACCAACTACCTCTCAGGTCAAACAGATAACTGGCGCTCACTAGTGACAACAATGAAGGATTACTCAGGACTCGACCTCATCCTTGCAGGACCAGTCCCTCCAAACCCGAATGAACTACTAATGTCACAGCGACTAGATGATATGATCAAGGAGATGCGCGACAGTTATGACTACATCATCATCGACTCCGCACCAGTAGGGGTTATATCCGACACCTACCTGCTCAACCGCGTCACAGACACCAACCTCTTTGTCGTCAGAGCAGGCTATTCAGCTAAGAAATCCATACACTACGTCAACCGACTAGTATCAGAGGGTAAACTAACCAACCTCTATATCCTAGCCAATGACGTCAACATGGACTCCAACGTCTACCGCTACGGCCGCTACGGCTACGGCTATGGCTACTACGGTGGCTATGGTTACGGACAGAAGAAGAAATAACACTAAATAAGCCTCAACAGCTCATCGCTGTCGAGGCTTATTTCTTTAGAGCCCTTAGGGCTTGTTGATGCTGTCGCTGTTGAGGCTGTCGCTGTTGAGGCTTCGCTGTTGAGGCTTCGCTGTTGAGGCTTCGTTGTTGAGGCTTCGCTGTTGATGCTGTCGCTTGTTGAGGCTTCGCTGTTGAGGCTTCGCTTGTTGAGGCTGTCGCTTGTTGAGGCTTCGCTGTTGAGGCTTCGCTTGTTGAGGCTTCGCTTGTTGATGCTGTCGCTGTTGAGGCTTCGCTGTTGATGCTGTCACTGTTGATGCTGTCGCTGTTGAGGCTTCGCTGTTGAGGCTTCGCTGTTGAGGCTGCTATAGCAGCTGTTTGAATTTCAACAGACACGAAGTGTCCTCAACAGGCCCATGGCCCTCAACAGCGCCAGCCTCAACAGGCGGAACGCCCTCAACAGCGAAGCCTTTGCTAGCGATGCGATAGCTCTTTACCCCGAAGGGGTAACATGTGGGAAACCGGGGGTAAGCAAAGCGACCCTCGGATGCCAAGCGTAGAGGTAACGAAGCTCTTATCCGTATAGATCCGTGGATAAAAAAGATAGCCAAGCGTAGAGGTAACGAAGCATCTTATCCGTGGAGATCCGTGGATAAAAAAGATAGCCAAGCGTAGAGGTAACGAAGCTCTTATCCGTGGAGATCCGTGGACAAAAACGATAACCAAGCGTAGAGGTAACGAAGCTCTTATCCGTGTAGATCCGTGGACAAAACTCTTAGGTTAGGGGTTAGAGGTTTAGATGGTTATGAGGTTAGTGGTTAGGTAAAACAATATCTGCGTAATCAGCGAGATCAGCGAGAATAATTCACCACGTAGCGTAGAGGTAACGAAGCTCTTATCCGATAGATCCGTGGATTAAAACGATAACCAAGCGTAGAGGTAACGAAGCTCCTATCCGTGTAGATCCGTGGACAAAAAAGATAACCAAGCGTAGAGGTAACGAAGCTCCTATCCGTGAAGATCCGTGGAAGCTAAATAATCCTTCGATAACACCCTCTTATACTCAATCCTTTTCTCAGACCCAAAGTTAATAAGAAGAGCAATCGGCATTTTTGTAGCCTTAAGATAATTAATAGTCTGAGCCATGTGACCATCATTAAGAGACGAGACAGCTTTAATTTCTACAATAACATCAGACATACAGATAAAGTCAGCAGTAAACCTCTTCTCTAACACTATACCCTTGTAATGTATAGGAATAGGTGCCTCTTTGATGAATCTAATATCCTGTAGTTCCATCTCCTTTGCAAAAGCCTCACCATATACACTCTCCAAGAAACCAGTACCAAGCCTATTGTATACCTCCATTGCAGCCCCTAATATTTTGTAGGTATATTTATCGTATTCAGTTGTTATCATAGTATATTCTTTAATCTCATTTACTTGATAACGACTATATTACAAAATTTGTTCATTTTTGTCCACGGATAAGTCGGATGGAGAGCTCCGTTACCACTGCGCAGTCATGTTTTTTGTCCACGGATAAGTCGGATGGAGAGCTCCGTTACCACTGCGCAGTCAATCTTTGTCCACGGATAGGTCGGATAAGAGCTCCGTTACCACTGCGCAGTCAATATCAATTCTCTTTGCATTAGAATATTAAATTCTAATACAAAGAAAATTTTGTATCTATGGTAAACAAACAATATCCGTGTGAATAATTGAACACTTAGCGTAGAGGTAACGAAGCTCTTATCCGTGTAGATCCGTGGACAAAACTCTTAGGTTAGTAGGTTAGGTGGTTAGGGCTTAGTGGGTTAGGTAAAATAATATCTGCGTAATCTGCGAGATCAGCGAGAATAATTCAACACGTAGCGTAGAGGTAACGAAGCTCTTATCCGTGTAGATCCGTGGATAAAACTCTTAAGTTAGTAGGTCAGATCCGTTTGAGTAAAAGAACACGTAGCGTAGAGGTAACGAAGCTCCTATCCGTGTAGATCCGTGGATAAAACTCTTAAGTTAGTAGGTCAGATCCGTGTGAATAAAAGAGCACGTAGCGTAGAGGTAACGAAGCATCTTATCCGTGGAGATCCGTGGATAAAATTCTTAAGTTAGTAGGTCAGATCCGTGTGAATAAAAGAACACGTAGCGTAGAGGTAACGAAGCTCTTATCCGATAGATCCGTGGATAAAACTCTTAAGTTAGTAGGTCAGATCCGTGTGAGTAAAAGAACACGTAGCGTAGAGGTAACGAAGCTCCTATCCGTGTAGATCCGTGGATAAAACTCTTAAGTTAGTAAGTCAGATCCGTGTGAGTAAAAGAACACGTAGCGTAGAGGTAACGAAGCATCTTATCCGTGTAGATCCGTGGACAAAAACGATAGCCAAGCGTAGAGGTAACGAAGCTCTTATCCGTGTAGATCCGTGGACAAAAAGGGTTAGAGGGTTAGGGGTTAGGTAGAACAATATCTGCGTAATCAGCGAGATCAGCGAGAATAATTCAACAGCGCCAGCCTCAACAGACACCATGAGCCCTCAATATATATACAAAAAATATATTCTTATACTAAAATTAAGTGCTAATTAATAGAACCTTTGAAATATTATGTTATCTTCGCAAATCTAATCAAAACCCAAGATAACTAACTAAACATGGAGAATTACAAAAAATTCCCGCTGCTGCTCACGTTTGCCACGCTTGCAGTTACACCACTCCTTGCCCAAGAGAGTAGTGAGGAATCTGTAAAAAGAGTGCAGGAGCAGTTTGTTACCAATAAGTTCAAAGACAATTGGTACATAGGTATCAATGCAGGAGCCAACCTCTATATGGGCGAAGGCGACGCACAAACATCAGCAAGCGACCGCTTCACTCCAACCTATAATATAGAGTTAGGTAAATGGTTCATACCCTATTTCGGGGCAAGAGCCGTCTACTCAGGCTTCCATCTAAAGAGCACTGAGCTATACGACCATACAGAGTTCAAGAGTTGGGACTACTACCAGCTACGTATGGACGTGATGCTAAATATGTTAAACATTTTCAGTTATAGCCCCAATCGCATCTACGAGCCAATACTCTATGCCGGCTTTGGATTCTCCAATGGCAAAGATGTTAAGCTAGTGCCAACAGAGCAGATAGGACTAATCAATAACTTCCGACTATCCAGATACATAGACTTTAATCTCGAAGCAGGCCTAGCTATCCTTCCTGAGGATTGGGATGGTAAGGTAGGCAACAGAACACTCGATGGACTATTCACCATGAGTGCCGGGCTGTCGGTTAAGTTCCCTAAACGAGATTTCGCTAAATATAACCCTCAATATCCAGGAGAGCTACAACGACTCAACGAGAGGGTCAACCAACTCTTCACCTCACTAGAGCAGTGCGGTATAGAGAACCAACAACTACATGCCGAGCTAGTCGAGGAGCGCTCCAAAGCACCTATGATTATCGAGGTATTCAGAGAACTCCCTCTTGCAGTCGTAGAGAGTAACGTAGAGGAGTCAACAGAGGATATCACACCACAAGAACCAGAGACAACTCTAGCGGAGGTGGAAACAACAGAGAGTGATGTCACTCTAGAAACAGAGACTGCAGTAGCCACCCTACAAGAGACTAAAGCAGAACCAATGATAGAGTTCGGTGTGCTGTTCGACAACAACAGCTCCATAGTGGTCACTGAGCAGTACCAGGTAATCGCCACCATGGCAAAGAAGATACGCTCAAACCCAAACAGGAAATACCTCATATCAGGATATGCTGATATAGATACTGGTTCACCTGATTACAATCTATGGTTGAGCAACCGTAGAGCCAACAACGTAGCCAAAGTGCTCGTAGAGCAATACGGCATCAACCCATCTTGCATCATCACAGAGGCCAAAGGTTCTAGTGAACAGCCATGTAATCAACGTAGCTGTAACCGTGTAGCCATCCTCAAGGAGATATAAACTAAAAAGCGCTAAGGTCATACGACCTTAGCGCTTTTTAGTTGTTGAGGGCTCTTTAAGAGCCTGTTTAGGCTTCGCTGTTTAGGCTTCGCTGTTTAGGCTTCGCTGTTTAGGCTTCGCTGTTTAGGCTTCGCTGTTTAGGCTTCGCTGTTTAGGCTTCGCTTGTTTAGGCTTCGCTGTTGATGCTGTCGCTGTTGAGGCTTCGCTTGTTGAGGCTTTGCTTGTTGAGGCTTCGCTGTTGAGGCTGCTATAGCAGCTGTTTGAATTTCAACAGACACGAAGTGTCCTCAACAGGACCATGGCCCTCAACAGCGCCAGCCTCAACAGGCGTAACGCCCTCAACAGCGAAGCCTTTGCTTGCGATGCGATAGCTCTTTACCCTGAATGGGGTAACATGTGAGTAACCGCGGGTAAGCAGAGCGACCCGTGGATGCCAAGCGTAGAGGTAACGAAGCTCTTATCCGTGAAGATCCGTGGACAAAACTCTTAAGTTAGTAGGTCAGATCCGTGTGAGTAAAAGAACACGTAGCGTAGAGGTAACGAAGCTTTTATCCGATAGATCCGTGGATAAAAAAGATAGCCAAGCGTAGAGGTAACGAAGCTCCTATCCGTGTAGATCCGTGGATAAAAAAGATAGCCAAGCGTAGAGGTAACGAAGCTCTTATCCGTGTAGATCCGTGGATAAAAAAGATAGCCAAGCGTAGAGGTAACGAAGCTCCTATCCGTGTAGATCCGTGGATAAAAAAGATAGCCAAGCGTAGAGGTAACGAAGCTCTTATCCGATAGATCCGTGGATAAAAAAGATAGCCAAGCGTAGAGGTAACGAAGCATCTTATCCGTGGAGATCCGTGGATAAAATTCTTAAGTTAGTAGGTCAGATCCGTGTGAGTAATTCACCACGTAGCGTAGAGGTAACGAAGCTCTTATCCGTGTAGATCCGTGGATAAAATTCTTAAGTTAGTATGTCAGATCCGTTTGAGTAAAAGAACACGTAGCGTAGAGGTAACGAAGCTCTTATCCGTTAAGATCCGTGGACAAAACTCTTAAGTTAGTATGTCAGATCTGTTTGAGTAATTCACCACGTAGCGTAGAGGTAACGAAGCTCCTATCCGTGTAGATCCGTGGATAAAACTCTTAGGTTAGATGGTTATTCAAAACATGATCCGCGTAATCAGCGTAATCTGCGTAATCTGCGAGAATAATTCAACAGCGCCAGCCTCAACAAGCCCGAAGGGCTCTCAACAGCGCCAGCCTCAACAGGCGTAACGCCCTCAACAGCGAAGCCTTTGCTTGCGATGCGATAGCTCTTTACCCTAAAAGGGTAACATGTTGGTAACCGCGGGTAAGCAAAGCGACCCGTGGATGCAGCCTCAACAATTCCTTTGGAATTATTCCCCCTTTTTCTTTCCCCATTCAAAAAAAGCATTAATTTTACATCGAAATTAACAAATGCCACAGGCCACTCCAGCACACCAACTGCGAGTGACCTCTTTTTATAATAATATATTAGGAATAGATATGTCCAATTCAGCCAATAATAAGAGAATAGCCAAGAATACTTTGCTTTTGTACCTAAGGATGTTCATAGGTATGAGCGTTAGTTTATATACATCCAGAGTTGTTTTAAATGCATTAGGCGTAGACGATTATGGTATATTTAACGTAGTGGGAGGAGTAGTAGCAATGTTTTCTTTCATTAACTCCTCAATGGGAAGTGCAACATCTAGATTTTTAACTTTTGGAATTGGTAAAGGAGATCAGGAAGAGCTTAGAAATATCTTTTCAACAGCTCTTATTGTACATATTATTATAGCAGGGGTGATATTTGTTCTAGGGGAGACAGTTGGGTTGTGGTTTTTAGAAAATAAACTAGTAATATCTCCAGAACGGATGAATACAGCCCGTATTTTATACCAGTTTTCAATTTTGTCCACAGTTATAGGTATAACTCAGGTTCCTTATAACGCACTTATAATAGCACATGAGCGAATGAATATTTACGCTTATATGGAGCTTTTAAATGTTTTTATTAGATTAGGCGTTGTTTGGATATTACTAGCTTTCAATGGAGATAGACTTCTCTTATATGCTACTCTAACTTTGTTAACTTCTACAATGTTTGCAATAGCGTATAGAGCCTATTGTATAAGGAGCTTTACGGAGTCTAGATTCAAGCTTATTATTGATAAGCCTGTATTAAGTAATATGTTAAGTTTCTCAGGATGGGATTTATATGGTAACATGAGTGTTGTAGCTAGGACCCAAGGAGTAAATATGTTGATAAATGTTTTTTTTGGAACAGCAATGAATGCAGCAGCAGGGATTGCAGGTAGTGTACAAGGATCAGTTATGGCATTTGCTAGTAATATTCTTACGGCAATAAGACCTCAAATAGTTAAGTCCTATGCTTCTGGGGATTACAAATATATGTCTACATTAATATATAATGCTTCAAAATACTCATTCATCTTATTATTACTCCTTTCACTTCCATTAATGATAGAGATGCCATATGTATTAAGAATGTGGCTTAAGTTAGTACCCGATTATGCAGTAGATTTTACTAGATGGACTCTAGTTTTTAATTTTGTTGCTAACATGTCCTCTGTTGTTATAAGTGGGATACATGCAACCGGAAAAATCAAGAGACCTAGTTTAATTAATGGGTCACTTTATATGTTAGTGGTTCCTATATCTTATATATTCTTTATGAATTCAACCTATCCTGTTACACCATATATTATTAATGCACTATTTGTATTTATAGGATGTCTATCGAATGTTTATACTCTATCAAAATATGTTGTTGTATTTAGTTTTATTACATTTATTAAAAAAGTACTTCTTCGACTTATGCCTTTGGTTGTAATATCTACAACTCCAGCCTTATGGGTAAGTAGTTATATGAGTGAAGGACTATTACGTTTAGTTTGCGTTGTATTGACTACCTCATTTTTCATAATAGTTTACTCATACTTATATATTCTAGATAAGGAGACTATTGAAAAATTGAGATCAAAGATATATTCATGTATAAGAAAATAGCTAATAATATGGAAAAACTAGTAAGTGTAATCACACCTTGCTACAATGGAGAAAAATTTCTTCATAGACTACTTGATTCTCTCCTTGCTCAAACATACAAAAACTTAGAAGTCATCTTTGTAAATGATGGCTCGACGGACAGAACAGAAGAAGTTGCCAAATCATACATCCCGCTATTCGAAGCAGAGGGTATGAGCTTCATTTATATATGTCAAGACAATGCAGGACAAGCTGCTGCGTTGAATCAAGGATTGAAAATATTTAAGGGCGACTATCTTATGTGGCCTGATTCCGACGACTATCTTTCTACTGATGCAGTAGAACTATTCGTTTGTTTTTTGGAAGAAAATTTAGATTGTCCTATTGTAAGATCAAATGTTTATTTAGTAGAAGAGTCAAATTATAATATAATCGGTGAATTCGCTAGAGGCGATGTTGATTATATTAATAGGGATGTTTTTATGGATTGTGTTTTGGAACAATTTTATTGGTATTGTCCTATTGGATATATGGCAAGATCTAGTGATTTTATAACATCAAATCCCAATCGTTTGATTTATGAATCTAGAGGGGGACAGAATTGGCAAATGATGCTTCCTCTACTTTACAATAATAGATGTGGTTATATAAGTAGACCAATAGGATATTACCTTGTAAGGTCGTCTTCACACTCTCGAGAATATAAAACATATTTACAGATTTTTAAACGTAGATTAGAGCATAAGGCTATTCTAACTAAGACAATTAATAGTATGTTGTTGGACTGGGATACAAAAGTCTCATTGTTAAGTGTAGTTGATCAAAAATATTATAGAATATTCTTTGATCTAAATATTAGGAATAATAAGTTTTCAGAAGCAAAAGATAATTTCGTAAAGCTTTACAATAAAGGTATTCTTGATTATATCAGATTTGCAACATTTGGATCTTCGTTTTTGAATAAATTATTGGACTATGTTTTGGTATTACTCAAACGTTTCAATATAACCAAATGATCAATATTGTCTATAAAGAGGAGTGTGTCGGTTGCAATGCCTGCACGCAGATCTGCCCCAAGAGTTGCATAACGATGGGCGAAGACCATGAAGGTTTTCTCTATCCTAAAGTGGAAGAGTCTATATGTATAGAGTGTTCACTATGCGAAAAGGTGTGTCCTGTGCTAGTACAATCACCAGCACCTACTACTGAACCACTCACCTATGCAGCAAAGAACATAGACGAAACTATTCGTCGTGAGAGTTCTTCGGGAGGAGTTTTTACCCTCCTTGCCGAGCAGACAATACGCCAAGGAGGTGTAGTCTTTGGTGCTCGTTTTGATTCTAATTGGGAGGTAGAACACCACTATGTTGAGCGCATAGAAGATCTGTATCTTTTTAGAGGTTCTAAATATCTTCAGAGTCGTATAGGAAACTGTTTTTCTCAAGTGAGAGAACAACTCAAGAGTGGTCGTCAAGTACTCTTTTCAGGCACACCATGTCAAGTAGCAGGATTAAGACTATTTCTTAGAAAGGATTACTCTAATCTTCTATTGGTGGATTTTGTTTGTCACGGCGTACCATCACCGAAAGTGTGGAGGTTATACATAAAAGAGCTTCTCAACTCTGTTGAGAAGAAAAATTTAGTTTCAGCCACCACTAAACCAGCTTTTTCTGATATTCGTTTCAGAGATAAGAGTGAAGGATGGAAAAAATTTAGTTTCGCAGCCACCATCCGCATTGCGGATGAAAATATAGTTTCGCATCGCGAGCCACTTAATGAAAACATCTTCATGCGAGGTTTTTTACGAGATTTATATCTACGCCCCTCATGCCACTCTTGTCCATCAAAGAGTTTTAAATCAGGGAGTGACCTTACAATAGCAGACTTCTGGGGTATACAGAACGTACTACCAGAATTTGATGATGATAGGGGAGCGTCACTTGTTATGATATCTACAGAAAGAGGTCAAAAGGCATACAGTGATATTTCTGGTTCACAAGAAAAAATAGAGGTAACCTTTGCTTCAGCTTATGCCGGTAACCCTAGTATTACTAAATCAGCTAAAACTCATCCAAATAGAGAAAGCTTTTTTAAATATGTAGATAGTAAATCTGTAATCAAACTAATTATTAAAAATACAAATCCACCCTTCAAGCAGATAGCAAAATCTAAGATATACAATCTTGCTAGTAGTATGGGTCTAATAGAAATAATAAAGAGAATAAGATGAAAAGAAAGATATGTGTGCTAACACAACCACTTCATAATAACTACGGAGGACTCCTTCAGGCCTATGCCCTTCAGAAAGTGCTTCGTGATATGGGGCATGATGTCGTTACTGATGAGAGACCATTTATTCACATAGCTACTAATATCAAAGGAAGAGTATTATCACAAGGAAAACATATCCTAATGAGGTTTCTTGGGAAAAGGGTTGGAGCTTCAATAAGACTACACTTTCCAACGCAAATCGAGTTAGATTCTGTAGGAAGGCATACTAAGCAGTTCGTACTAGACCATATCAAGACTGTAGATTTCACAAGTCGTGAACCCCTTCCAACTGATGATATGCAAAACCGGTTCGATACTTTCGTGGTAGGGAGCGACCAAGTGTGGCGACCTCAATACTCATATATCCCAAACTACTTTCTTGACTTTGCTGCAAACAGAAAAGGTATAAAGCGCTTAACATATGCTGCATCTTTTGGTGTCTCTGATTGGGAATTCTCAGATGAGCAGACTCAGCTGGCTCGTCAGCTAGCTACATTGTTCGATGCTATATCTGTTCGTGAGGATTCTGCTGTTGGGCTATGCAAGGAGAAGCTTGGAGTAGATGCTATGCACGTGCTTGATCCTACACTTCTTCTATCAAAGGAAGATTACATAGCACTTGTAAAGTCAGATGGAGTCGGCGAGGGTGTGGGTAAACTTATGAGTTACGTACTCGATGAGTCATCCGAAAAGCAGCAAATAATAGATAGGATATCTAGAACACTATCGTTAACTCCTCGCAAGGTGATGCCGAAAGAGCATCTCTCACTTTATAAAAGATCTAAGGTCGAGGATATAACTTATCCAAAACCGTCGGAATGGATACGAGGATTCATGGATGCCGAGTATGTAGTCACAGACTCCTTTCATGGAACTGTCTTTGCTATAATATTCAATAAGCCATTTGTGGCAATAGCAAATAAAAACAGAGGCCTCACTCGCTTCACATCACTCCTTAAGATCTTCAACCTAGAAGATAGATTGATTTTCTCACCTGAAGACCTAACAGATGAGTTAATACATAAACCTATTGACTATGATCGTGTGAATGCCATACGCCAAGAGTGGATAGCTAAATCGATGAATTTCCTTAAGAATGCTTTAGGGGCTTAGTGGTTTGGTGTTGGTTAGATGGGTATTGGGTTAAGGATTAGAGGTTAATGGGTTAGGTAAAAACAAGATCTGCGTAATCAGCGAGATCAGCGTGAGTAATTGATTTCATAGCGTAGAGGTAACGAAGCTCTTATCCGATAGATCCGTGGATAAAATTCTTTGGTTAGAGGGTTAGAATTTAGATCTGCGTAATCAGCGTAATCTGCGAGAATAATTCAACAGCGCCAGCCTCAACAAGCCCGAAGGGCTCTCAACAGCGCTAGCCTCAACAGGCGGAACGCCCTCAACAGCGCAGCCTTTGCTTGCGATGCGATAGCTCTTTACCCCGAAGGGGTAACATGTTGGTAACCGCGGGTAAGCAAAGCGACCAGTGGATGCCAAGCGTAGAGGTAACGAAGCTCTTATCCGATAGATCCGTGGATAAAATTCTTTGGTTAGAGGGTTAGAATTTAGATCTGCGTAATCAGCGAGATCTGCGAGAATAATTAGCATTTTGCTTGCGATGCGATAGCTCTTTACCCCGAAGGGGTAACATGTTGGAAACCGGGGGTAAGCAAAGCGACCCGTGGATGCAGCCTTTGCTTTCGATGCGATAGCTCTTTACCCTAAAAGGGGTAACATGTGAGTAACCGGGGGTAAGCAGAGCGACCCTCGGATTAGACGAATAAAGGGAAGTCCATATGGACTTCCCTTTATTCAGTTACTCAATCACCGGACAGACACTCCTGTGCTCACACTCGAAAGCACGGTTGATCAACTTCTCCAGCCGTAGCAGCTCCTGCTGGAAGTGAGCACGCTCCTGGCGCTGCTCCTCCACGAGCACCTTGAGCTCCTCATACAGTTCACGGTAGATACGGTTCTGCTCCCTGATACAAGGCATTGCGCCATGGAACACCTTTAGAAGCTCGGAGAGCGATTTGATAAGTTTACGCATAGTTGAAAAAATTATAAGGTTAATAATAAGATAGATCATCGTTTCGATAGAGGAGGGGGAGAGTATTATTTACTCAAGAAGAGAGCCACCTCCGCTTCGCGGCGACGCATGAGACCCTTTAGAGGAACTCCATTGGAGTAGTGCCATCGCCTGAACTCGTCTCCCAGGGTAGGGTCGTCCGGGTCGTCATTGAGCTTGCGCAAGAGGGTCGATCTACGTAGTGCCTCGCACCCTACATTAAACGCCAGACTGATCAATGCATCCACTTGTCCCTGCCTCAGAGAGCTGCGTATGAGGCTGTTGAGCTCGATCTCTACCTTTTGGATGTCGATGCGAAGAAGTATAAGTGCCGCAGCTTCGGTGACATAAGCTCCCAGCTCGTGAGCCCCCCTGCCTGTATGGCCATATCCTATGGTTCGTTTGCCACCACTGCATGTGTATGGTTTGGCACTGAACCCCTCAAACTCCTTTATGAGTGATACGCCTCTATCTGAAACTCTGATCATAGGTCATAAAAAGTTTAGAGGGTTAATTATATCGTGCGCTCACGAGGTAGTACACGGTTAAGGCTCACTTTCTTAGCTTCACTCTTAAGTGCTGAACAAGGGCGGAAGAGTATACGCTTGGCCTTTATCATCGACGTGTTCCACTCCTCCATCTCCTCGGTTCCCATAGCCTTCACACTCATCGATAGTGTCCCTATATCCTCCATCTCCACACTCATACCGTCATTCAGCGCAAGTATGATCTGCTTTACCATTGCCTTTAGCACCAGTGAACAGTCCGCCTCGGATGCTGTACTGGCTGTAGCAATACGCTGAGTCAGCCCATCAAATGACAATTTCCCCTTCACTTCCACTTGTGGGTACCACTTTCTAACGCCCTCACGATCAGTTGGATTAACTCTCTGCACCATGTAATAGTTTAATGACATAATTTATTGGTTTTATGAGAGAGCGACATTGCCCTCTCGGTATGGTACAAATGTATATCATGGACGAGGGGGCCTTGCGCCAAATTGCGCCAAACTGCGCCAAATTGCGCCAAATTGCGCCGAAGCCCAATTTTTTAACAATACTTAGTATTTTCTTGGCTGCGGAGCTGTGGTTTCGGGGGTTAGAGCTACGCAGTCAGACGAATTATTCTCGCAGATTACGCAGATCTCGCAGATTGAGGGTTTGCTACTTCTCAATCCATTATTATTCTCCACGGATAGGTCGGATAAGAGCTACGTTACCACTGCGCAGTCAGACGAATTATTCACGCAGATTACGCAGATCTCGCAGATTGAGGGTTTGCTACTTCTCAATCCATTATTATTCTCCACGGATAGGTCGGATAAGAGCTACGTTACCACTGCGCAGTTAGATCAATTATTCACGCAGATTACGCAGATCTCGCAGATAGGGTCTTGCAACACCTCAATCTAAGATTTTTGTCCACGGATAGGTCGGATGGGAGCTTCGTTACCACTGCGCAGTCAGACGGATTATTCACGCAGATAGAGTTTTGTAACACCTCAATTCAAGATTATTCTCCACGGATAGGTCGGATGGGAGCTACGTTACCACTGCGCAATCAATGTCAATTCTCTTTGCATTAGAATATTAAATTCTAATACAAAGAGAATTTTGTATCTATGGTAAATAAACAATATCCGTGGACAAAAAAGGTTTAGGGCTTAGAGGGTTAGATCAGCGTAATCAGCGAGAATAATTCAACACGTAGCGTAGAGGTAACGAAGCTCTTATCCGTGAAGATCCGTGGATAAAAAAGATAGCCAAGCGTAGAGGTAACGAAGCTCCTATCCGATAGATCCGTGGATAAAACTCTTAGGTTAGGGGTTTAGTAGGTTAGGCAAAACAATATCTGCGTAATCTGCGAGATCAGCGAGAATAATTCAACACTTAGCGTAGAGGTAACGAAGCTCCTATCCGATAGATCCGTGGATAAAACTCTTAAGTTAGTAGGTCAGATCCGTGTGAATAAAATAGCACGTAGCGTAGAGGTAACGAAGCTCTTATCCGATAGATCCGTGGATAAAAACGATAGCCAAGCGTAGAGGTAACGAAGCTCTTATCCGATAGATCCGTGGACAAAAACGATAGCCAAGCGTAGAGGTAACGAAGCTCTTATCCGTGTAGATCCGTGGATAAAATCGATAGCTAAGCGTAGAGGTAACGAAGCATCTTATCCGATAGATCCGTGGATAAAATTCTTTGATCAGAAGTTATTCAAAACAAGATCTGCGTAATCTGCGTAATCTGCGAGAATAATTCAACAGCGCCAGCCACAACAAGCCCAAGGGGCTATCAACAATGCATTCACGAAATTATTACTATCTTTGCCCTATCAAATAGCCAACTATTATGAAACCAGCAATCACAGATACCTACGATTTTAAGTACCTCATAGAGAGAGGAGCCAATTATGTAGATAAGACAGAGTATCTACAACGGCTAGTGACAAGTATAAGTAATACTTTCTTTCTCTCCCGACCTCGTCGATTTGGTAAGTCGCTGACCGTATCGACCCTGAAGTATATCTTTCAGGGTCGTAGGGATCTATTTGCTGGTTTGAAGATTGATTCGATGGATTATGATTGGCAGGAGTACCCTGTGGTTGATCTGAATATGTCAAGAATGAATCACAGTTCGGCTGAATTGTTTAATAAAGCTCTTATAAATCAGCTAAAGAATAATGCAGATGCTCTATCTGTTACTTTTCCAGACACTACGGATTGCGGAGTAATATTCGAACACATCCTCACCAAGGCCGCAGCACTATCCCCAACGGGTAAGGTCGTGCTGCTCATAGATGAGTACGATGCACCACTGGTCAACAACATCGATGCTCCCCACCTAGAGGAGATACGCGCCATACTCGAGAATTTCTACATACAGATCAAGGCAGCTAATGCCATCCTCCGCTTCACCTTCATGACGGGTGTCACACGCTTTTCGAAGGTATCCGTCTTCTCCAAGCTCAACCACATGATAGATATATCTATGAGCCAGTATTATGCTACTATGTTTGGGTTTACACAGTCGGAGCTAGAGGCTCATTTCGGTGAGAGGATGGTTCAATTAGCAAAAAATGAGGAGGTTGAGTATTGTGAGATGGTGTCATTGGTAAGGCGTTGGTACAATGGTTATCGCTTCCACTATTTAGCGGATACTGTCTACAATCCTGTATCAGTAGGTCGCTTCATGGAGGATGGTGAGTTTGAGAACTGGTGGTTCGAGACAGGATCTCCTACCTTCGTGATAAAGCAACTACAGAAGCAGAATGTCAACTATTTCGACCTCCTACATGAGCCTATCTCAAAGGAGATGTTGAACCATTTTGATCCAGCTCACCTCGAGGCTCGCTCTTTGATGTACCAGACTGGTTACTTGACAATAGCTAAAGGTAAGAAGAGTGGGGCGGGTAGGAGCGTGAGGCTCTTCCTAGATTTCCCTAATCTTGAGGTGGAGCAGTCATACAGCACTTATCTTTTAGCCCTGTTGAGTAATAAAAGTTACACTGAGACTCTTCACTATGCAGATCTTCTCTCTGAGGCTGTTGAGTCTGGTGATCTCCCCGAGGTGGTAAGGGTGCTAAAGTCTCACTTGGCTGCCATCCCTTACGATGGGCGTATACAGAGCGAAGGTGTTTTTAAGTCTATGATATATTTGTTGCTACGCATGGCTGGTTTGATGGTGACGGTCGAGAAGTATAGCAACCTTGGTCGTATGGACACTATAATCGAGACTCAGAACGAGGTTTATATCTTCGAATATAAGTATGGCAAGTCGGCCGCTGAGGCGATGAAGCAAATAGAGGATATGCGTTATGCTGAGCAGTTTGTGGCAAAGGGCAAACAGATATGTCTTGTTGCAATGAACTATGATCTGACTATTCATAATATAGGTGATGATTGGATCATAAAGCGTTGTTGAGGCTTCGCTGTTGAGGGAGTTCCGCCTGTTGAGGCTAGCGCTGTTGAGAGCGTTCCGCCTGTTGAGGCTTCGCTGTTGAGGGCGTTCCGCCTGTTGAGGCTTCGCTGTTGAGGCTTCGCTGTTGATGCTTCGCTGTTGATGCTTCGCTGTTGATGCTTCGCTGTTGAGGCTTCGCTGTTGAGGCTTCGCTGTTTAGGCTTCGCTTGTTGAGGCTGCTATAGCAGCTGTTTGAATTTCAACAGACACGAAGTGTCCTCAACAGGCCATGGCCCTCAACAGGACGAAGTCCCTCAACAGGCGGAACGCCCTCAACAGCGCAGCCTTTGCTTGCGATGCGATAGCTCTTTACCCGAAGGAGTAACATGTGGGTAACCGCGGGTAAGCAAAGCGACCCGTGGATGCCAAGCGTAGAGGTAACGAAGCTCTTATCCGATAGATCCGTGTGAGTAAAAGAACACTTAGCGTAGAGGTAACGAAGCTCTTATCCGATAGATCCGTGTGAGTAAAAGAACACGTAGCGTAGAGGTAACGAAGCTCTTATCCGATAGATCCGTGGATAAAATCGATAACCAAGCGTAGAGGTAACGAAGCTCTTATCCGTGTAGATCCGTGGATAAAATCGATAGCCAAGCGTAGAGGTAACGAAGCTCTTATCCGATAGATCCGTGGACAAAATCGATAGCCAAGCGTAGAGGTAACGAAGCATCTATCCGTGTAGATCCGTGGATAAAATCGATAGCCAAGCGTAGAGGTAACGAAGCATCTTATCCGATAGATCCGTGGATAAAAAAGGTTTAGTGGGTTAGTGCTTAGAGGGTTAGAATTTAGATCAGCGTAATCTGCGAGATCTGCGAGAATAATTTGCATTTCCCCAGTAAGCATAGCGACTGGGGGATGCATCCCCCTACCAAATCTTCGTCATCGAAGAGTTATATGAAAATGAAGCCGAGGCAAGCTCCCCATTCCTATTCTTTAGGACAATAACCTCCCCCTTACCTCTATTCTCAGGCACCCTATTGTAATACTCCTCACGATGAATAGCCAAGACTATATCCGCATCCTGCTCTATGGCCCCCGAGTCACGCAGGTCGAACAACATAGGACGCTTGTCCTGTCGAGCCTCACACTGGCGATTAAGCTGCGAGAGCATGATGACAGATATGTTCAAGTCCTGAGCAATCATCTTAGCAGCCCGAGATACCTGAGCCACCTCCTGCTCACGATTCTGATATTTACGCTCCTTGGAGTTACTCACCAGCTGAATGTAATCCACAAATATCACATCACACTTACCCTCCCTCTTGAGAGCAGCAGCGCGAGCATGGACCTGCGTCATGGTGATCATGGCACTGTCGTTGATGGTGATAGGCAGATCACGTATAGCCGCGGCACCATCCTCGAGCATCACCTGATCTATCTCAGTGAGAGTACCATTCTTGAAGAGAGTGGGGTTGATCTCCGAGACCCCCACGAGCGCACGATTGGTGAGCTGCATACGACTCATCTCCATAGAGAAGATTACCACACCGTGGCCCTTACTAGCCATGTGCTGAGCCATACTCAGCGCAAAAGCACTCTTACCCATAGAAGGACGAGCACAGAGGATGATGTTCTCTCCGGGCTGGAATCCAGAGGTTATCATATCCAGATTAGCTATGCCCGACTCCAAGCCCGTAGACTTGCCCTCGAGTGACAACCTTCGGCGTCTATCATACTCGACCATTGATTGGTCGATGGCATCGCTCCATCTTTGCTCCCTATCATCGTCAGCCTCCAGGTTTGCCAAGAACTGCACCTGGCGCAGCATCTCGCAGTTAAGCTCATCGGCATCCATCGACTGATGTAAAGCCGCCTCGGCAATACTACTCATACGGAAATAACATTCGCGATAGAAATACTTCTCGCGGATGATCATAGCATAGTAAATCGGATCTATCACCCGGTGGGAATGGCTAGTGAGCTTCGTCACGTAGTATGCGCCACCTATCCTCTCGAGGAGATTCTCCTTGCGCAACCTCTCACACACCACCACTATGTCCACCGGCGCATTCTCCTTGAGAAGATCCACGATGCACTGGTATATAGTCTGATTTGACTCCGTGTAGAACATCTCAGGGGTCAATAAAGACTCAACGGCCTGTGTCACCTCTCTCCAGCACATCATTGCACCCAGCAGCGATTGCTCTAGCTCTAGCGCTTCGGGCAAGGTGGAAGTCAGGCAAATCTTCGACTCGTGGGATCCTCTGATTTCGGTACTCGTAGTTTGGTTGTTTGGTCTCTTCTTCATTGTTTTTAGTTTTTCGTGTTGGGTATTTCTCTTTGATAAAAAGTTTGCAATGGTATCTGAAAATAGTTATTGGCAACCTCTTGTTGCCCTCCAGGAGTTTGTGTCGAGCAAACATAGCCACTAGCTGTGTGATCTGATCTATACTCATATCCAACTGTTCAGAAAGCGAGCTTATCCACTCATGGAAATAAACCGTGTTGCTATGCTCTGGATGAGAAGGTACAAGCTCGACCATCTCCACCAAATCCACCTCTTGAAAAAGCTCTTTTTGAGCGCCCTTTTTTTTATTATTAAATTCTTTAATTTCTTCTTTCCTATAAAATGCGTAAATATTTTGTTCATCATCGCTTTCGCTTGTCGCTCCAATGGGATCTGTAG
>JBOFFJ010000088.1:0-1483 GCA_051648565.1 Phocaeicola sp.
ATTAGAGGGCCACCACCCGTATTAATGAAATCACCAACTTTATCTTTGTAGTCTTTGAAAATGTCTCCCAGTTGTTCACCAGAAATATTAGATAACGCCTCAACAGCGTACTTCATCTTGATAAACTCTTCTGTAGTCATTCCCGCTGTCTGTGCGAAATCTTTTAATGTCTTGTCTAACAGTTCGGCATTCTTCATAGCCTGAACAGCACTATTAGCAACCCCTAGTATGGCAGCACCGATAGCAATAACACCAACAGCAATACCACCTCCTTTCATCTTGGCTAGGGTTCCTGTCATTGTGTTTAATGAACCATTAATAGAACCTAGCGAATCACTAGTTTTCTTACCAAAGGATTCAAACTTCTTTTCCATCTGGATAAGGTTTCGATCTGTGTCTGTCTTTGCTTGCCTTAACCTTTGCGTGTAGTGCGCTGTGTTAGCACTTAGGGATATATTGATATTACTCATTTAACCATCTCCTTAAATCTGGAAATTAAATAGGTATCAGGGTTAGTCTTCGCTTCTTCAGCGTCGATAGCTTCCTGTATGTGTTTCTTAATGTCGGCCACTTGCCAAGCTTGATTAGCATTACTGAGAAAGCTTTGTGCTTTCGTAACGTCTGGATGTTCCAGATATTTAGGGAAATCTTCTAAGTATGGGAGTAAGTCTTGCACTCTCACGGCTTGGCTTCTTTTAGTAATGTTTTGATTACGGATTAATGACATTAGTAAACCATCACGTTGAGCTTGAGCTTTATCGGTGAATGGGGAAATTATGTTCAAGGCTTTATACCTTGTAATTTCTGAAGAAGGCCATTCTTCTAACTCAAAAGCGGGGATTCCTAATTTAAGGCTTAGTTCAAGGATGAATCTTTCGTTATCATCTATAAGCAAGTGGCGAGCTACTTTACCGTGTCGAATCCTTTATCAGATAAGGTAAGGATTTCATTACCGATTTCTATGATAGATTCAAAAGACATAGCGTTTGCTACTTCATCACAATCATCAGAGGTAAAGCACAGAGAACCATCTTCATTACACACACCGAAGAGGATAGCAGCTACATACTTATCAGCAGGGGTAGAGGCTCGCATAACTTCAAGATAGCCACGGTATGATAGTTCACGGATGTTGATTTCTTCAGGTAAGGTAGTGAACTTCACCTTCTTGTTTTTGTAGTTTTTTAATAATAGATTTTTCATTTATGGATACCTCAATAAAAAGGGGAACAAGGAATAAACCCTATTCCCCTATTGTTTACTTACTTAGCTTTACGAGCAGCGATAGTAGCGGCTTCACCGTATTGGATACCACCGTCAACAGCGATAGACCAATTACATTGGCGTTGTGCGTCAAGTTCACCAACTTCGCTATAGCTAGTCACATAACCTTTAAAGCTACGGACTTCTTTTTCTACCTTGGCAGGATCTTTGTAGTAAGTCACAGTAAAGGTACACTTAGCTTCAGAACGACGAGCAGCCA
>JBOFFJ010000089.1:0-1484 GCA_051648565.1 Phocaeicola sp.
GTGCGTCAGCATTATGTAAAGAAGGTGTGTATTATCGGTACTGAAAGTTGCGGTAAGACCACACTTACCAAATATCTTGCCAAAATCTACCAGACTTCTTGGGTAGAAGAATACGGACGCAAGTTCTGCGAACAAGATATGTGCATGGATGAATCGCTGCTACAATTCAATGACTATGCACTGATTGCTGCTCGCAGGTACGAAGATGAAATTCAGGCTACCAAGACAGCCAATAGAATCTTGTTCGCGGATACTAACGCATTTGTAACAAACTTCTACTGTAAGTTGTACGAAGGTAATACTCACCCTCTAGTAGAGGAGTATGAGTTGTTAGAGAAGTATGACCTTACACTCTTCTTGGATAGTGATGTGGAGTGGGTTGCTGATGGGTTGCGTGTGAATAAAGACCGGAGTAAAACAGATGACCTATTTAGGTCTATGCTAACTCTACGTAACACAGACAACTTTGGTAATCTAGTACGTGTTTCGGGAACCTACTCCGAGCGTTTGGAGAAGGCAATCAAAATTATTGACGAGGAGTTCTTCAAATGATGGTATATAACGATATTGCCACATTACCTAATGGCCGTAAAGCTTACCTAGCAACTATGCTAGCAACGATTGTATGTCTTTCAGTTTACTGGGGAGACACTTGGTATGGAATGCTTAGTGCTTTCTCCGGCGTTATGTGTGTTGTCCTTGTTGCAGAGAAGCGACTATCCAACTTTGGTTGGGGGCTAGTTAACTGTAGCTTGTATGGTTTCATTTCTTATCAGAACGGCTACTTCGGAGATATGACTCTAAACTGGCTTGTCTATGTACCATTCCAGTTTATTGGATTCTACCTTTGGAACCGTAGTCTGCAAGATGAAGTGGAGGTAACTTCCAAGTCTTTGGCTTGGTGGGATATCCTAAACATCTCTGTAGCAACCGCCGCTGCCGTATACCTTGGGCATGAAGTTCTAGTTAATTTTGGTGGTAATCATCCCTGGCTTGATAGCTTTAACGTAGTACTATCTCTAGTAGCTACTGTCCTTATGGCAAAGCGGTATGCCGAGCAGTGGTTGTGCTGGATTTTGGTAAATCTTTCCGGTATAGCTATGTGGGTTAAAGCCACGATGGCCAATGATGGGGAAGGTGTTGCAACACTGATTATGTGGTCTGCTTTTCTGCTTAATAGCCTCTATGGCTACTACAGGTGGAAGACTACAGCAGAACGCGGTTAATATGTGGGGCTTCGGCCCCACATTAAAATAAAGTAAAAATTGCTTTGAACAGGTTTTCTTGATATAATAATTGCATGAAATCGAGAGAAGTTCTTCAAATCAGTTAAGGTGACATATGAAAAAGCTTGAGCGAGTTCACAAATTTACGATGATTGCTAAACATCAATTTAGTATTGGTGGTGGTAAGGACTGTCTTAACGAGCTTTGTGTACACGCTGAGGAAGTGGGTGATGACCCCCACGAACATATGTCGATTAG
>JBOFFJ010000090.1:0-2176 GCA_051648565.1 Phocaeicola sp.
CATCCATCTGAACTTCGATGCTAGCAGCTTTAGGGAAAACCAAATCTGAGATTTTAGCAGCAGCTTTAAAACGCAGCTCTGCGGGTTGGTTAGGATCCTGAGCAATATCCATCATTATTTCTTCCATAGATAATCCGTCTTCACTTCGAGAGGACACACGATCAAGCATTAATTGTGTCATCTTATTACGGGAACCTTTAGGTCGGCCTTTGCCTAGAGTGTTGCCCGAAAGGAATTGGCCATTAATGGCATCCTTCATTATTACATTATCGTCCATTCACGATTCTCCTTACACAGAGGCTAAACGCCCCTTCTTTTTACGCTGAGAAGGAAGAACCATTTCATCCTCTCATTCTATTAACGCTGAGAGAAAGGAGTGATTACATATTAATAGATTAGGGATAGCGGATGCGCTATGATGAAAGGGAGACGCTGAAGAAAGAAGATTGATGCGATATCATACTCTTCTTCATTTATTCCCTTTACAGCGGAGGTAGGAAGGAGGGGGAAGGAGGGGATGGGGAGTCGTAGACTCTAAGGATAATTGCTTATGAAATAAGGTAACTATACCTTAAGTTAGCTGTAAAAATGAGTAAAAACTTACAGAAATAGGCAACTATTTTTAATTTATTTAATGTAAGCAAATTCGCTGATGAAAAGAGTACATGCGACATGATGATTTGAAATGATTCATGCGGTATCATATAGCCTTAATCATGCGGGGTATACCTCATTTATACAAACCTACGAGAGGGTATGGGAGGCTGGTCGTGTCTCTCGTATTCGTATAAGGGGGAGAGGGGTCAATGCTCCTACGCTGCAAACTGGGGATATCATACCATACAATAACCATGCGTCAAGTGTTATCATAAGTCATTGATATGTATGTGATAAGCCATGCGATAGTGCATAGTGATTCATACATAGTGCATACCCATGCGAATTGTTATGCGGGATGTCTTATTATGTTTCAGGCCCGTTATAGTGCATGGCGACCTCTAGGGTTATCATATTCCATGCCATCACTATCCTTTACCTTAACCCATAGTCATTAACATGCGTGTCTATCCCTGGTTGTGTATGTATGCGGTAATGTTCTCTGACCCCACAACCTGGTTACATATCCTTAACATAATGGTGGGGTGTTATGTGATTGTTACCTCTTTTCTTCTTTTCAGCGTCTAGGTGTTATTGTGGGGTAAAACATTTGCACGGCCTATGATTGAGGGTCTCAATAGAGTATTGCCGTGCCCCTAAAGAGGTATTGATTAACCTGGTGAGTTGTGTTATTCGCACGTCATAGGTAATAAAGAGGGGAAATGATTTTGCTCTTTCATGAAAATAGATATTGCTTTCATGAAAAGAGAAAGGTATGATTCGTCTCGTGGTCAGGGAACACCAGGCCGCTACGGTTTCATGAAATGGGAATTTAGTTTCATGAAAATGAAAATCGGTTTCATGAAAATGAAATTTGACTTTCATAAAGAGGTGTGTAGAATAGCCCTCGTTCATTCCGATAATGAGAAGCCAAGGGATTTTAATTGCCCGCTTAATTGGTGATGCACTAGGAAAGAATGATAAAGGTTGACATACTACCCCCGAGTGTGGATAATAGACGACATGCAAGGGGATAAAATTACTTATCCCAACTGATAATAACCCTTGCCCCTTGGGTAAAATGGGGTTAGTATGAGAATCCAAACCCTAAGAAGGAATGTAAAATGAGTGTAAAAATTAGTCTTGCCAATGTAATCCGTGATGCCGCTGGTATCTCTGCCCTCGCCGTCTCTATCCAGAAAATGGGTAAGAAACTGGATAAAGATATCCAGATTGCGCTGGCCTCTGCTTCCATCCATGCTCATGAGCACGGTCAAGTAACGCCGCTGAATGACGTGCTCGACAAGCTCCCGTCTGGTGCCCGTGGCAATGCTGCCCGTGCTTATGTAGAGGCTTTCGCCCCTGTTCGCTGGCACAAAAAGAACAAGGCTTTCGTCTGCGATGCAGAGAAAATGAAAGCTGACATTCTGGCCGAAGATGCCAGCGAGGAAACCAAGGCTTTTCTGGTTGACCTGCTGGAAACCGAGTGGCTGGGGTTCAAGCCCGAGGGTGATTTCAAGCCCAAGGACTCCGAAGAAATGACCGCGCAGTTTATCAAGCGCCTGTCCTCTGCAATGGG
>JBOFFJ010000091.1:0-2052 GCA_051648565.1 Phocaeicola sp.
CCTTAGCAGCAACATCAACAATTATAACCAGTGAGGTAACTGTCAGAAAATCTGAACATCGAGTACGATGATGAGAACAAATCATTGTCAATATGGGAACAGTAAAATATGTCACTTTCAGTTTATCAACCCAGTACGCTGGCTAGTTCAGCCCCCACCCTTATGACGACTCTCAACATCCCTCAAGATCCACTGAGTGCACATCTCTGGATCATAGCTGGCGTAGCTCCTGGCATCATTCATCGACTAGCTGAATTGATGAACACAGACTCAGGTTTGATATGCCGCTTAGCAGGCATTAGCCGGAGCACTGTTGCTCGCAAGCTGAGGATTGAGGCTCCCCTATCAATCTCGCAGGGTGCCAGGGTATACGGCGTTGTACAGGCACTCGAAGCTGTTCTCTTCCTCCACAGAAACAATACCGCCAGAGCATTGTCATGGTTACATCGCCCAGCTTGGGGCTTAGGTGGTAAACGGCCAGCAGAGGTGCTGTCGACAGCTTTAGGGGCTCAGGCAGTAATAGTACTTGTAGGACGAATCCAACATGGGGTGTGCACCTAGAGCGAGGTAGCTGATAGGCTAACCCCCCCTTAAGAACGCTTCAAAAATAACCAACCTCATCTTTTTTCGAACTTTTTTCATTTACCCCACTTGAAAAAATCGAAAAACTGTCCATTTACTATTATTGAGAACAATTAAAAAATTTAAGAATTTCAACATTCCGCTGCTTCGCAGCGAAGATAATCCAGATTTTTAATTCCTTCGAGCTAGCTTTCCTTAAAGTAAGAAAATTGCACTTACAATAAGAAATTACTAAAATATAGTGTGTCAACACTCATTTTTTGAGTGAATTATCTTTTGTTAAAGTAATTAGCACACCTAACTCAGCAAGATCTAAATGTAGTGCGTGAGAGGCAATGATTATTTTCACGTTTTAACACGCCTCTCACACTGTCGACAGCTGTCGATTACAAATAAAAACTCAACACAAAAGATAAAAAATATCTTTTCTAGTTAATTCCGCCTTAGTCATATGAGCCGTGATCTTCAAATACGATTCCATCATCAAAATGTTCTTGACATAGCTTATCTACGACTCGCTGAGCCTTGTGATGCAAGACCATCTCTAGAGCTGGTAATGTCAGTGCAGGAAAAGACTGCCCTTGAATAGTGAATGTATTCTTGTCACTACCCGCATGCATATCATAAGTTGTGGATGTATCGACCTCATTTAGGAGATCATACCCAATACACTCTGCAAGAAGTACCCATATCCAACAACGATATAAGTCTTCTTTTTCATAGTTGCTAATCAACTTGTGCATTGCGTTAATAGACCCTTGTAATGCAGCTCTAATCCACCAGTAATATGCATGTTGCATATACCCAGCATCTTCGCATTTGACTGCTACATTTTCATGATACGTGTAGTCTTTTAATTCATTCATATATAAAGAAACATCAAGCCGATAGGTTGACAATAACTCTATAGCCTCTATGTCAAATCTCATAGCTGATTTTTTCAAGTGCTGGAGCCAAAGCGAGTATCGTTCTCTATCATTATCAACTAATCCGCCTACATCTGTATCATTAAACTCACCAGCCAGTTTATAAAACTCTTGATGAAGCTCGTATTGTGGGAAAGATGAAGCATTTCGGTCTGCAAATGCACTTAGCTGGACCAACCCCTGGTGTACTAATGGCGAGTTAAATTCATTCTGTTTAAACATATTCATTAATTCCCCAGCATAATGGTCTGAGGAGCTAAAGCGGCTAGCAGTAGTCGAATTAGGAGGAAGTTGATTACTCTTAATATAAAGATGAGTAATGTAATCGTCGTTTAGGCGATTCCTCAAAATCTCTTTTACGCGTAGGCTTATAATACCCGCCTGTACTAACGATGTGGCCAACTTCTGAGCGATAAGCTCAGGAATACTAATACCCAGAATATTAGCTCTAGCCTCAATTGCACTTACATCCAACGCAACCTGCCATTTCGTATTACTGAGCAGAATCGCATCAGCTTGCAATGACGCGTAAGTACTGTAGCCA
>JBOFFJ010000092.1:0-1226 GCA_051648565.1 Phocaeicola sp.
TGGCAGGTGTTGCCATTGCAGCAGAACATTACACCAATAAGGGTCGCCTAGACATGGTTGTCCACTCCCCGGATCATATCTACCTCTTCGAACTTAAGCATAACTGCTCTTCACAGGATGCAATGGACCAGATACATCGTAAGAGGTACTACGAGCAGTTCGTAGGTAGTGGCAAACAGCTTCACTTGATAGCCCTCAACTACTCTCCCGAGGAGCGTAATATCGCTACAGACTGGATAGAGGAGACTCTCTAGCTGCTGTTTGGGTTATGGGTTAGTTAGGTTAGATGGTTAGGGTTAGAGGTTGTGCAAAACAAGATCTGCGAGACTAATTCAACAGCTGCTAAAGCAGCCTCAACAGCGTTAGCCTCAACAGACACGAAGTGTCCTCAACAGCGTTAGCCTCAACATATCTTTGCTAGCGATGCGATAGCTCTTTACCCTGAAAGGGTAACATGTGGGTAACCGCGGGTAAGCGAAGCGACCCGTGGATGCAGCCTAAACATCTCATAGCGTAGAGGTAACGAAGCTCTTATCCGTGTAGATCCGTGGACGAAATTCTTGAGTTAGGGTTTAGATCCGATTGAGTGATTGAACACATAGCGTAGAGGTAACGAAGCATCTTATCCGTGTAAATCCGTGGACGAAATTCTTGAGTTAGGGTTTAGATCCGATTGAGTGATTGAACCCATAGCGTAGAGGTAACGAAGCTCTTATCCGTGTAGATCCGTGGACGAAATTCTTGAGTTAGGGTTTAGATCCGATTGAGTGATTGAACCCATAGCGTAGAGGTAACGAAGCATCTTATCCGTGTAGATCCGTGGACGAAATTCTTGAGTTAGGGTTTATATCCGTGTGAATAATTTAACCCATAGCGTAGAGGTAACGAAGCATCTTATCCGTGTAGATCCGTGGATCAAACTCTTGGGTTAGAAGGTTAGGATTTAGGGGTTAGATCCGAGTGAGTGATTGAACACATAGCGTAGAGGTAACGAAGCTCTTATCCGTTAAGATCCGTGGATAAAATTCTTGGGTTAGATGGTTAGCAGGTTAGGGTTTAGAGAAATATGATCTGCGTAATCTGCGAGATCTGCGAGAATCTCTTTCTTTGGATTGTTACATCTAGTTAGCGGTTAGATGTTAGAGAAACAAGATCTGCGAGACTAATTCAACAGCTGCGAAAGCAGCCTCAACAGCGAAGCCACAACAATCTTTCTAAATTATTAT
>JBOFFJ010000093.1:0-1536 GCA_051648565.1 Phocaeicola sp.
TGCAATGGACCAGATACATCGCAAGAGGTACTACGAGCAGTTCGTGGGTAATGGCAAACAGCTTCACTTGATAGCCCTCAACTACTCTCCCGAGGAGCGTAATATCGCTACAGACTGGATAGAGGAGACTCTCTAGCTGTTGTTTGGGTTATTGACTTAGAGTTTAGAGAGTTAGGGTTAGAGAAACAAGATCTGCGTAATCAGCGAGATCTGCGTGAATATCTCTCATTTGGACTGTTGCATCTGGTTAGGGGTTAGTGGGTTTAGAGAAACAAGATCTGCGTAATCTGCGAGATCTGCGTGAATATCTCTCTTTTGGCACTGTTGCATCTGGTTAGGGTTTTAGAGGGTTAGGGGTTTAGAAAAATAAGATCTGCGGGATCTGCGAGAATATCTCTCTTTTGACTCTGTTGCATCTGGTTAGAGGTTAGAGGGTTAGGGTTTAGAGAAACAAGATCTGCGTAATCTGCGAGATCTGCGTGAATCTCTCTCTTAGCACTGTTGCATCTGGTTCGTTTGACGGCTCAAAGTTACCGATTACATTTAGATGGTTAATTACTTTGTACGCTCACAAGATTAAGATTCACTTTTATAGTCTTACCCCCAAGAGCAGGTAAGCCCAAAATAGGATACGCTCTCTATTGATCATAAAGCTGTACCAGCCAGTCTGCTCTGCCTGAGCAAAGCTTTGAGCACGAGCTAACATCAGGCCTCGGATGCACTGTACTAGCCGTTACAAAATGCTGAATCAATGCAGCAAACTCAGCATACCCACTAACTCTACCTAAGGATGCCTTTTTATTAATTTCCCCACGATAAGTTTGGTTAACTCTCTCTACCATGAAATATTTTAGTGCCATAATTTATTGGTTTTATGAGAGTGCGACATTGCCCTCTCGGTATAGCACAAATGTACACCACTCACAAAGGTGCCCTGCGCCAAATTGCGCCAAACTGCGCCAAACTGCGCCGAAGCCCAAATATTTAACAATACTTATCATTTTCTTTCCTGCTCCGCAGCGCTTATGGACTAACTAGTTGCTGTTGCAGCTGGTTAGTTAGGTTAGAGGGTTAGAGGTTGTGCAAAACAAAGATCTGCGAGACTAATTCAACAGCTGCGAAAGCAGCCTCAACAGCGAAGCCTCAACAGACACGAAGTGTCCTCAACAGCGAAGCCTCAACATATCCCATAGCGTAGAGGTAACGAAGCATCTTATCCGTGTAGATCCGTGGACAAAATTCTTGGGTTAGATGGTTAGTGGTTTATAGGTTATATCCGTGTGAATAATTAAACCCATAGCGTAGAGGTAACGAAGCATCTTATCCGTGTAGATCCGTGGACAAAACTCTTGGTTTAGGGGTTTAGATGGTTAGAGGGTTAGGGTTAGAGAAACAAAATCTGCGTAATCTGCGTAATCTGCGAGAATAACTCTCTCTTTGGCGGTGTTGCATCTGGTTAGCTGGTTAGAGGGTTAGCAGGTTAGAGAAACAAGATCTGCGTAATCTGCGTAATCTGCGAGAATATCTCTCTCTTTG
>JBOFFJ010000094.1:0-1510 GCA_051648565.1 Phocaeicola sp.
TATAATGGTTCCCCATTTTTGTACAGTTGCTTAAGGTGGATATAATTCTTATATTTACCAAAAGATTCTGATTATGAGAAAACGAATTCCCTCTTCTTTAAAAGTCCAGGTTGCTATTGAAGCGCTTAAAGGTTTACGCAGTTTAAATGAAATTGCTAGTGAATATGAAGTTCACCCTAACCAAGTTTCTCAGTGGAAAAAACAATTTCAAGAGAATGCCGAAACTCTCTTCACTAACAGCAATAAGCAAACAAAAGAAGCTTCTGCCCGAACTGCTTTGGATGATAAACTTTATGCGAAGATTGGCAAACTTGAGATGGAGCTAGAATTCCTAAAAAAAAAGTCCAAGCAGCTAGGTCTGTGAAAGAGCGTAGCTGTATGATTGAACGTAATCACTCTTCGATTTCTCTTTCTCGCCAAAGTGAACTTTTGTCTATTAGCCGTACTGGGCTATATTATACTCCAGTGGCCGCTATTTCTAATAATGATCAAACAATATTAGATTTACTAGACGTACTTTATACCAAATATCCCTTTTATGGTACCCGAAGAATGAGCCATGAGCTCTTTAAACTTGGGTACTCTATTGGGCGTAAGGCTATCAGGCGTTATTTTAAGATTTTGCGTGTTTCAGCTATTTATCCTTTACCCAAGGGTACAATAGCTAATAAAGCACACAAGAAATACCCATATTTGCTTAGAGATGTAACCATTACTTATCGAAATCAAGTATGGAGTACAGATATCACCTATATTCGTGTGGGCAAAGGATTCATGTATCTCTGTGCTATCATAGATTGGCATACACGCTATGTTCTGAGTTGGGGAATATCCAATACCCATGATAGTCTATTTGTGACAGAGGTATTGAATAAGGCAATCAAAAAGCATGGAAAACCAGAAATCTTTAATACAGATCAAGGTAGCGAGTTCACAGCTGATGTTTTTACAGAAACACTCAAGGAACACGCAATAACCATAAGTATGGATGGACGTAAAAGAGCATTGGATAACATCTTTGTAGAGCGATTATGGAGATCTGTCAAGTATGAGTATGTATTTATCAAACACCCAACCTCAGGAGTAGAACTCTATGAAGGATTGGAAGAATACTTTGATTTCTATAACAAGCAAAGAGCACATCAAAGTTTGGCATACAAAACCCCATACGAGGTCTATAACCAAGCAGCATAAAGCTAAACTAAGTTAATGACAAAATAAAACAATCCACCTTAAATGACTGGAAATGTTGTCAAAGAGTGGAGACCACTATAGTAAGATGCTAGAAAAATAGAAGCAAGGTAGAACCGTGGAGACGCTTACGTTGGACCCCTCTTCTTAAATCGAGTCAACTGCTAAAAAGCCCCATTCCATCGAAGTTATTCATTTTTCTGTGCCGAGGTCTTTACCGGACCACCTAGGTGGCACACCCGCGCCACCTAGGTGGTCCGGTAAAGATGTAAGGATGCGACGAGCTAATTACTAGGTCGTTTGTATCTACTCTACTAAG
>JBOFFJ010000095.1:0-4267 GCA_051648565.1 Phocaeicola sp.
AGAGGCAGCAGTTGTACTTATGGCCCTTCAAGCTGACTGTACCTATGCTGAAACAGCTGAAGAAGTTAAAATCTATGACAATCTAATGGAGGCTCTTGAGAATGCACTCATTTCCGCGTAAAGTTGTTTGTGCCGCTAATCGTATTACCCTTAAAGATGGTCGAGTTTTTCTACTGGTAGGCGTTCGTCACTGGGATCCGCTTATGCACGAACAAGCAGATTGGATCGGCCTTAAAGAGTCTGGTCGCTCTGTTATTGCTAAAGAAGAGCAGGGTTTTATTGACCAGTGGCGAGTATTCATGGACCGAGAAGAAGCAATGCAACTAGTCTTGGCAAACGGCCAGCCCTTCGATGAAGAGCGTAATGGTGGTTCTGGTAGGGAGCTATTCTCCGAAGGGGTTTGGTAAGTTATTACATTTCTGGCCCAAAACTCCGTTGTTTGATATAATAATTGCGTAAATCGGGAGGAACTTAAATGCCTTACATTGATATTAGCGGCGACCAAGTGCCGCAAAAAGCACTACCAGTTACCACTAATAAGCGAGTATTGCACATTAAGTTTCAAGAGGGATTTGACCCTTACAGACAAAGACCCTGGTACTCGGTACTCTTTAGGAACTACTTCAAGCTATGGGACTCTTTGGGACTACACCAAGTACCTGTAATAGTGAAAAACCTTCCAGAAGTTCGTGTACGCAATGAGTTACATAAACTGCAGCGGACTTACGATAGATACAGAGAGTTCAAACTGCCGTTTGTGCCACCATTGAAAACTTACTTATGTAAGTGCGGTAAGCCAGAGATTGATGAGTATGGGCTATGCGCTAACTGTATACTGCACAATGATAGCACTCAGCGACTAACAGTAGCACTGTGGTTAGCTAAAAAAGGCAGAATCATCGCTCGCACAGATTCGTGCTAAACTGGAGACATATCTTTAATGACTGAGTTTTTCGGAATATTGGCTCTTATCTTAGCTATACTGCTAGTAATAGCAGTGTATGAGGTTCACAGGCTGCGTAGTATCAACGCAGCCCTTACTAACCGATTATGCGAGGTAGAGCAGAAATCTTCACAGTGGCAAACAGCCTGGGCATTGGAGAAAATGCACAAAACTCTTGATAAAAACCCAGAATACCTACACAGGCGAATAACCTAACACGTAACATTAATCCTGCGCTATCCACCTTTTGGTGGTGAGGCGCAGGGTTGGTTTTTGGAGGCTAGAAATGGTTGAAGTTAAACGTCAGGCGGAGATAATCACCAAGATAGTAGATAGAGACGGAAGATGCCTCGTTCGTGGTGAGATAGAGAAAATAGTACATTGTGACCAAGTTATGCCGTACCTACGAAGTCTGGGGTACACGATCTCTTACGGCGAGAAATTTGAAGTTTATGTGGTAAAGGAGCAATAATGCCTTACATTATTGATTTAGGGATTAACCCGGAGTACCTACTAGCGGGTAGAACCTCCGCGGACTTAGTAAGACAAAAGTACCCAGATATTTCCAGTGCAGACGAGATTATTATCAAACTCCGTAGAGGTCAATTAGTGACCCAGAGTTTCCTATTAAAACTGTTAGGAAAAGACATTAAAAAGGTCTTATGTCTGGAGGGTGGGTTGCCACAGTCTCAGGAAGAGTTTAAACGAGCACAACGTAGAGCATAGGAAAGTAGGGAGAGTTTTGAAATGAATGACATTCAAAAGCATGTTTACCAGATTATCCGAACCATCGACCAGAAGGGTGAATGCGGTGTATCTGGGGCAGTAGACCTAGGTGTAACTACTGTAAATCTTATTACAATCTTGCAATTACTGGATTATGGCGTTGAGTATATCCCTAGTGCTGACATGTATAAGATTAGGAGAAAATAATGGCTAATGGCTACTGGATTTTGATGTGGGAAGGTTGGGGTATTGGTTTGCACATGATTAACCCTTACCTGCTGGGAGACGACCAAGGACAAAATTGGCATGTCTATAATGGTGAGCGACCTACCCGCGAGGAGATTATGGAACGTCATGGTCTCACCGAAGATGATAACTACAAAGTGATTTGGTAATTAACATAACCCAGCCTTGTGCTGGGTTGTTTCGTTTTTGTCCTTTACCCAGAGACAAAAATAGTATATACTAATAAAAGTAGCTGGGAACGGGTCTCAGCTTTTTAGGAGAGAACAAATGAAACTATACCGATATCAACATGACAAGGATATGAAGTAGCTAAACGACCTTATTGCTAAGGGTTATGATGTTGAAGAAGCTACTCAGGTACTTCCTTTCGAGAATATGTTACCGGATTTCAAATAGGCTTTGTATATTGCCGCAGCTACTAAGTACAAGAACCTGCTTGACCTAGAGGCAGCATTCTAGGTAAAATGGTTGGAGCTACGGGGGGAGAAGGTTCAGGTCACAGGGCTACCTAATGTATTCGAGTATATGCTGCCATACGATGAATACCCTGCAGAAGGGTAGTTTACGTGGCTATCCTTGAATGACAAATAGGACGAGCCGAAACAGGTAGGTCTACTGATTGACCGAGCTACAGACCAATATCCTGTTATTTCGGGAAGCTTCCCAGATACTCTATTGCAGGATGTAGGTAAGTTGAGTGACATGGGAGTGCATACAGATAACTTCTCTACATTCTTAGCATAGATGTGGTACTAGAGAACCAAGCAAGTATACAGGTTCAATAATGATGAGTTGCTGGAGTAGGTTAAAGCTCAAGCAAACATCACAGCCTTCGCGAGCCCAGCTTCTAAAGCTGGAACCCGCGCACTGAGCGTTCAGCGTGGGTTATTGCAAAAAGTATTTGGCACCACTGTTAGCTCATACCTACTTAAGATGGTAATCAAAGAGCTGGGAGAACCAGAGTTCGAGGTGGCATAGAATGCTACTGTCCCAACGGAAAGAGTACGGGTTGCTGCTGAAAAGGGCAACACAGTCATCGACTTTGACTTGGACGACTTCGTAACTTTCCTGCTAGATAAGCTCCGTCCATACGGTACTGGGAAGGGTACAGTTCCCTTCAATATACCTGAGATAACTCTGTTGTCAGCTTTTCTATGGGAAACAGCTAAAAAGACTCCGCACCCCAATATCAAAAACCTACCTCCAAGAAAAGAACTGGTAGCTCTGATGAATACCATCCACGCTTCAAGATACTACACTTGGTTGGGTGACAGGAAGAATTCCCCCGAACTCGCCGACCTGTATTTTGAATGTGCTGGCCATCCTTCCTCAACCGATGCATAGCTGGAAAGAGGAAGAAAGTGGTTGAAGGCACATACCAAGACAACACTACCAACAACCTCAGCATTCACGATGTAACATGAGGGCGGTTTAGGGGGCGGTTTCTGCTACCCCCTAAATACTTGAATACAGTAAAATAAAACTTCCATCATAGACAAAAGCATGGTAAGATATACTGGTAGGACAGAGAAAATCTTATGAATCTGGAATGGCAGTGCAAGAAAATTTTTAGCCTGGAGAGACCCCCTGCGGTCTCGACTCCTTCAGCGTCCATCTAGAAAATTTTCGTATGCACGGTCGGTGAGCCATTCCAGAAAGTTCGTTAAACTAAAAGTGGCTACAGTTATAACTAAAATTTATAGGGTAATTATAGAGAAAGATGGATAAAAAAGGCTATTTTAGGCTTTTTTCCATCCCTACATCGTTTTACTACTTTATTATACCCTTTTACTCTTCAAACCTCCTACCTCGTTTTTCTACTTCCCTCCTTAAAATCCCAGTCATTTTTCTACTTCACTATATCGAATTTCTACTTCTTATTTCCCAGTTCACACCTTATCTATATAAGACGCCGCGTAGCGGCGGAGGGTATGGTGGCCGACCCTGTATTTTTTCTCAACCCTACCGCCAAACTCAATGGCGAAGCCATTGAAACCGGCGAAATCCCTTAAGCCTCCCCAAATTCCACGCAATCTCCTCTTACCCCCTCCAAATATCACAAAATAAAACTTGCTACGCGACCCTGGTCGAATTTCTACTTATATCGAATTAGTACTTGACACCTGTAATACATCGAAAAAGTACTTGTCGTTTTAGTACTAAGGCGCAGCAGGGCTGCCCGCCCGTCTAGCCATCCGGCCTTCCAGACACCCCTCCGTCCAGAGCTCCAGCCGTCCGGCCACCCAGAGCTCCAGACGGCTAGCCATCCGGCCGTCTAGACGGCTAAACGTCTGGATGGCCAAACCCCTTGAATACGAATGATAGTAATTCGCATTCAATCCGCAGCATAAA
>JBOFFJ010000096.1:0-1092 GCA_051648565.1 Phocaeicola sp.
AGTTGCTTGGTGCGGTTAGTGGATTGCATGGGTGCTCCTTCATCAGCGGCGGCATAGTACCCTGGACGCAACTACCCCTAGAAATAAGGGCTAACGAATTAGCCCTGTTATTATTTCTTGAGGCCCCTGGCTGAGGCTAATTTCTTACCCTCTTCATTCCAAGATTGGGTATCTACGCCAGGTTTATCATTCCGTCTAGTACCATTGAACTCGGTTTCTCTCTGGATTAGTCGGCGTTTGCCTTGAGCAAACTGCCGTCTCACCTCTTGGGAAACATCTTTGTCATCCACGGTTCTATTCAGAGTTGCCAAGGTTTTAAACTTCCGTTCGCTGTACTCAAGACTCCGAGTTCCAGTTAGGCGCTTATCCTTGGCATGTCGTCGTGTGGGTGATTGCTTCTTAGCTTTTGGTTTGGCTCCCGATTTGGGAACCTCAATATTAAACTGAGTCGCAATCTTCTGAATCTGGTTTGACATCCTTTTACCCTCTTCAAGCTCATTCTTAAAGGGCAACAGCTTTAGATGGCCTGTTTGCCTTTCTTCAATTATGGTTAACCCGTGGGGATTCTTTAGGTAAACCAATGGGATTTGAGCTTGAAGGCGGGCAATGCGTGCTTTTGCCTCGTTAACTTTACTCTTATCACTAGATGCGATAAGAACCCTAGCCCGTTTAAGGAGTAGAGTTTTTGTTTCGGGGCATGTGCAATTCTCTATCTTGATTGACAAGAGAATCATTTCTTTTCGCAAAACGTCCTTTTCTTTCATTTCTTTGTACCAAATTCGATACCTTGTGAGTATCTTAAAAGATTCTCGATTAAGAACCTTTTAAGATAGCCAGTCGATTGTAAGACAACTGGCAAATCTTCGGGGGGTAGGCAAGAGGCTAATGCCTCACTGTATACAGATGCCAAGCTTAATTTAAAGCCCCCCTGCAACCTTTGTTTCGAGTAGTATCGTTCACTTAACAGATTGCATAATCCTAATGCAATCACCTGTTAAGCGGATACAACTTACCCGCAAAGGTTGAGACGCTTCCCCCATATTACGCGATGGATGGCGGGGACGGTATCGAATGCCGCTCGGTTGTACCCCT
>JBOFFJ010000097.1:0-1014 GCA_051648565.1 Phocaeicola sp.
ATTAAATGAGGCTATCCTCACTTTATAATTTCATCTGCCGGTATACGGGTGGCGCTCTGCGTACTCGGATCTCTAAAAAGGGGAAGGGGTCGGGCTCTACAGCATACCACACTTTTTCATCTATTTCTACCTTTATTTATTCGGGGTAAAGGAGCCGCTTGAGACTGGGCGGGGGTTGACAAGGGCTGCCGTTTATGGCAGGGCATCAGGCATCACTGTTAAAGGGATGTTTGCGGGAGGTCAGTAGGTAGTAACGAGGTGACATCGTATGTAGCAGCGTCTAAGCAATAGTAGAGGGGACGTGATAGGTAGGGACAGTGTACGGGGACAGAGTTACCCTGTCGGTGTTACGAGGATACCGCAACTGTAACGAGGGGCCGTTATTTGTGGGCGAGTGTTTAAGTGTATGTGAGTCGCCGTCGGTGAATCTCCTCACTGTTGTAAGGTGGCATCTGCTCTAATATTATTCGTTTATGGGATTGTATACCCTTTAACATGTACCCCATAACAGTACACCATATGGATTAACATCTACTCATTACCTCTTACACAAACGGATAAAGGACAGTTGACAAAGGGACAGTTTATAAGGTGATGTTACTTACCTGTTACTTCTTTGTATTTCTTCTTTTACCAGTGTTCTTTATTCTTTTAACAAGGATTATGGCTAGGGATAATTTGTTACGGGTTATCATTGCACAAGTAAGCAGGGTTTCATCCCTGTTAAATGCTTGTGAAAGATCATAGGCCCTAGTCAGTAGGATGTAAGGAGGATGTAATCAGTTGGAGATAGATGGATAGATGTATTAACAAGCAATGGTAATTTCTAATCTTTTTACCTTATACTAGCTCCGATTTTACAGTTTCATTACAGGATAGGGATTGACAGAAGGGCACTGTATGAAGTAATCAAAGATTTACTCCTTATAAGGTCTAGCACTCTGTGATTTATTTCATTTTATTTCAATCAAGGTATTGCATCCATCGGGGGTATCAGGCAATATACACACATCG
>JBOFFJ010000098.1:0-7727 GCA_051648565.1 Phocaeicola sp.
TTACCGCTTACAATCCACCTAAAACAAGGCGATTCGAACGATTCTTCCAGCTAGCCTACTACGGCTGTTGAAACGCTAACTGGTTTACCTCTTACAATCCACCTAAAACAAGGCGATTCGAACGATTCTTCCAGCTAGCGTACTACGGCTGTTGAAGTACTAATTGGTCTCTCTGTCTGCTCTAATTTTAAAGAATATACAGTAAGTTACCGGAAGTACAAAGATGGTTAGGATGGTCGATACAAAGAGTCCTCCCATAATGGTGGCTGCCATACCGGCAAACATCGCATCGCCCAATAGGGGCAACATACCTAGGATGGTAGTACCCGAAGCCATCGACACCGGTACAATCCGTGTCTTGGTAGCCTCAATAACTGCCTCTTTGCCCACTTTGCCATCGGCCAATTGAGCACCAATCTCATCAACCAATACAATGGCATTCTTGATGTTCATCCCAATCAATCCTAGCAAACCAAGGATGGCAAAGAAGTCGAGTGATTTTCCAAACAAGATTAAGCCCCATGCTACCCCAATAAACATCAGCGGAAGCATCAACATAATCAATATCGGCTTGCGGTAGTTGGCTGGGAAGAGGAACAACAGCGTAATATAGATCAATAAGAAGGTAAGGGGCATATTGGCCGCCAATGCCTTGTTACTAATATCTTGACTCTCTTGCTCACCAAAGTACTTCATTTCATACCCTTCGGGCAGTACCATTTTATCCTTCACGGCATTATATACCTGTTGGAATGCCGCCATAGCATTGGCATCACGCAGCGGTTCGCACTGCATCAACATACAGGGTTCGCGGTTAAATCTACGCACTACGTTGTAGTCATAGCCCAACTCAAAGTTGTCAATTACCTGCTCTACCTTCACCAATTTGGCTTTGGTACTAAATACCGGAATACTCTTGATATCGTTTAGGTTAAAGTCGCTTTTATCGGCATCTTGCAGCATGATAGGGAGCGATTGGTCACCCTCGCGGTACTCACCCAGTGCCAAGCCGTTGGTCGATGTACGGAACGAGTTGGCCACCTGTTGGCGGGTAATACCCAAGCGTAATCCCTTTTGTTGCGAGAACATCGGTTTCCAGATGGGCACCTTCGTTCCCCAGCTAGAGCGTACATCCATCACCATGTCACACTCGCGTGCTATCTGTTTGGCTTGCTCTACCAAGGCGGTAAGTGTATCGGTATTTTGACCGATAAAGCCTATTTCGATGGCTGCTTCGGGCACTGGCGATAGGGCAAAGAGTGCCGAACGGGTAATGATGTTGGGGAAATGGGCCACCATGTGTTGGTAGAACTCTCCCTCCACCTCCGATGCATCCTCGGGGTCGTTGGTTTCGATTACTACGTTGGCGTAGTTCGATTTAGGACCAAACGATGAGCTGGCCAAGTAGTAACGAATAGGGGTACTTCCCAGTGTTACCGAGTAGGTTCTCACCTTGGGGTGTTGTGCCAAGTAATCCTCCATTTTAGCCACTTCACTATCTACCTCGTGTATGCTAAACCCTTCGGGGAATATCAAGTCCGATCTAAAGTAGGGCTTGCTCATTTTGGGGAAGAAGCTTTGTGGCATCAGTCCCATCACAAAGAGCGAGAAGGCCAAGGTAGCAATCACCACCATGAGTGTCACAAAACGACGCTTGATAAGCAGGTTCATGAAACTGGCAAAACGGTGATACAACTTCTTATCGTAAGGATCTTTCGCCTCCACACCGGGTTCGGGCTCTTTCAAGATAAAGCTACCAAAGGTAGTGGTTTGGCTCAAAGCCAATACCCAGCTCAAGAAGAGCGATACGGCTAGTACAATAAAGAGTGGCTTCACAATCTCGGCTACCGCTGCGGGTGCCAAGTAGAGTGGCAAGAAAGAGAAGATGGCAATCAGGGTAGCTCCTAGCAAAGCCATTTGTGGCTTGCGTGCTCCATCAATCAAGGCCTGTATGCGCGATTTACCACGCTGTATACCAATCTGTGCATTGTCGGTTACCACAATGGCATTATCGACCAACATACCCATGGCAATGATAAAGGCGGCTAGCGAGGTACGGTTCAACCCTACTCCCCAGAGGTACATAATAAGGAGTGTACCCCCTACCGAGAAGAGTAGTGAACTACCGATAAGCATACCGGCTCTAGATCCCATCACCATAAAGATAATGACAATTACAATCAAGAGCGACGCCAGTAGGTTGATAATAAAGCCATTGTTGGCCTCGTGTGCAATTTTATCTTCGGGATAGATCGGTATCACCTCCAAGCCCAGTGGCAGCAGTTTTTCCAACTCTTTGAGTCCCGCTTCGACCGATCTACCTACCGCTACCACATCGTCCTTGGGTCCGGTAGCCACCCCTAGCCCAATGGCTGGTTTGCTATTTACGCGCATCAAGGTGTTGGCTGGATCTAGGTAGTCACGCTCTATGGTGGCTATATCGCCTAGGCGTACATCGCGTCCGCTGCTGGTCATAATGAGCTGATTCTCTATATCCTCTAGGCTGGTGTAAGTACCCTCTGCACGCAAGCGTAGTTGGTAGCTACCTGCCTGTACATCGCCCGTATTGACCTGTACATTTTGCTGTTGCAATACGTTCATTACTGCCGATGGGTCTACCCCAAGGCTAGCTAGTTTAGAGGTCGATATTTTAACCGATACAATTTCGGTCTGCTCGCCAAATAGGGTCACCTTTTGCACCCCATCAATGGGGGTAAGGGTGGTACGAATGCGTTGTGCCCAGTAGCGCAAATCTTTGTATTCGAATCCCTTATCGGCCGTCAGTGCATAGTAGATACCAAACACATCGCCAAAGTCATCGTTGACCGTAATTTTCGAAGCTCCTGCTGGCAGGCGTGGCTCTATATTGGCCACCTTGCGTCGCAGCTCGTCCCACTTAATGGGCATCATCTCTGCCGCAATGGTAGGCTGTAATTCGATCGATATTTTCGACATCCCGAAATAGGAGTCCGATTTAATTTGATACACCTCCGACATCGATTGAATTTCGCGTTCAATCGGTTCCGTAATTAAGGTTGCCACCTCTTGTGGCGTTGCTCCTGGGTATTGTGTTACCAATACAGCCGACTTAATAATAAAGGGAGAGTCCTCTTTTTTAGGCAATTCAAAGAAAGAGAAAACCCCACCTATTAATAAGATGGTCAGGAAAAAGTAGATTACCTTGCGGTTATCTATGGAATATTTAGGGATATTCATTTTGTTGCTCCTCTACAATTATTCAGTTAGTAATTTCACCTGTTGGCCATCTACCAAGTACGATGCTCCCGCTATTACAACGCTATCGCCCGCTTTCACTTGGCCTGTAACCACCACATCTTCTTGATTTATAATCACCCCGTTGTCACTCACCTTGCGTTGCTCTACCTTGCCTGTGCTACCGTTGTATACAAATACGCACTTGCTATTGAGGTTATTGTCAAATACAATAGCCGATAGGGGCACACTTAGTTCGTTGTTAGTAAAGATAGCTTGGCTTTGAGGCGCCACGGTTACCTTACACGAAAAGCCCACCGCAATGTTTAATGCCTTCACATCAAACTGTGGATCGTCCATCGATAGGTAAGCAGGTATCCCTGCCCCGTCGGGCGATGCCTCTACATACTTCTTCAATTTGGCTTTGAATCGTTTTCCTTTGTAGGCATCAAACTCTACGTAGATATCGGCTCCCGACAACAAGTAAGGCAAGTTGGTTTCGGGTACATTGAAGGCAATCTCCAACTTATCGGGGTTAATGAGCGTCACAATGCGTTCGCCCGGTTGTACACGTTGGTAGTTTTCGGCTGGTTTACTTTGAATAAACCCATCGAATGGAGCACGTAGTTTAGTCTCCTCCAGCGTATTTTGTGCATTCTCATACCCACTCTTGGCATTGGTAAAAGCGGCCAGAGAGCTCTCATACTCTTGCGTAGAGATGGCATTCTTGGCCACCAATTTCTCAGCCCGCTCCACTTGCGATTTCGCATTTTGGTACGACGCCTTTTTAGCCTCTAGGTCAATTCTAAAGTCGGTTGGGTCTAGCTCGGCTACCACCTGCCCCCTCTTTACTCGATCGCCCACCTCTACATTCATGGCAACCAATGGTCCTGACATTTTAAAGGCCAAGTTACTAAACTGATCAGGTGCTACGATTCCTGAATAAGACTTTTCGATAGTGCCCATAGTCACCACCTCCTTCACCTTTACCGGGCGAATGGTTTGCTCTTCACTCTTCGTTTGTCCACAAGCGCACAGCAACCCCGATAGAGCCACTACACTTAACAATTGATTACATTTCATTTTCCGATTACTCTTTGTTTATTATAAGGATGCAAATATCTTCTATATTCCTTGCCGCATCAAGTGCCACATGTTAGAGATAGTGGTCTATTTTTAAGCATTCCGCTTTATTTGTTGCTATATTCCACCTATCTTTGTATCCTATTAAAACAACGAATAGCTAGTTTGTATGATAAAAGAAGACTTATTTAACTTTATTAAACGGAATGAACCCCTCCACGTAGCCATCGACCAAGCGCAAGGCATGGCAAAACTCTTCCAAACTCGTACCCAAACCACTGGCTACCTATTCATCCTCTGCACCCGCGGCAGTTGCCAGCTATCCACCCTCCTCTCTAACTACACCCTAAGCAAGAACAGCCTCATTGTGATTCTGCCCAATAGCTTCCTCCAAGTGATGAAGCAATCGGCCGATTGCCAACTCTATATCACCGTATTCGACAAAGAACTACTCAACAACACCGCCTCGTTTACCGCCCTTATGGAGTGTGTAAACTCCATCCTTCAAGCCCCCATGCTCGCCCTGCAACCCAGGGTAGCCCGCATCGTGAAAGATTACATGCTCTTGTTGCAACGCACCATCCAGCTTACTAGTTTTCACATGACCACCGAGCTAGCCAGCACCCAGCTACTCACCCTTTTTCACAGCATCAGCAACTACTACCAAACCACCGCCCACGGCGAATTGAGCAGAGTAAAGGAGCTAATCGAGGGGAATAGAAGAAGCAAAAGAACGAATAAGAGAGGAACGAAACAAGCAACTAGCGAAGCAAACAACGGAAACAGCGACCAAGCAACAACTATAAACGAAGGAAACAGAGGAAACAGTTATCAAGCAACTAGCGAAGCAAACAACGGAAACAACTACCAAGCAACAACTACAAACGAAGGAAACAATGGAAACAGTTATCAAGCAACTAGCGAAGCAAATAACGGAAACAGCTACCAAGCAACAACTATAAACGAAGGAAACAGAGCAACTAGCGAAGGAAACAACGGAAGCAACTACCAAGCAACAACTATAAACGAAGGAAACAATTATGGTAGAACAGGTCGAGGCGAAGAGATTGTAAAAGAACTCACCCGCCACATCATCAAGCACTACCGCCAAGAGCGCAATGTAGGCTTCTACGCCAACCTGCTCCACATCTCGCCCCAGCACCTAAGCAGCACCGTCAACAAAATAACCAGCAAGACTCCCACCCAGATTATTGCCCAATTGGTTATTACCGATGCCTGTTCCAAGCTGCGATCGAGCGATATGACCATCCAACAGATAGCCTATTCGCTCAATTTTCCCGACATCTCCTTCTTTGGGAAATATTTTAAACGCTACACTGGTGTATCGCCACGGCAGTACAAAGATGGCTACCCCGTGAGCCGTCTTTAATACCACCCCCGTTACGTTACTCTCCCTTGAACCATCTAGGAAGGCTTCTGCCTACCCTGGTCAAGGAAAAACTTTGTTACCTCGTTCCACCCTTTTATGCTTTGTGCCACCCCTTAAAGTAAGCCGTAGCTAGAATGGTGAGCGCCCCTACCAGGCACACCCCCGAAAATAACCACCCATACCCCTGCAAGAAGGCCACCGGAGCCAGCGTAATAATGGCAATCTCCACCGGTGCTATAAAGAGGTAAGCCAGCGCGTAACTATCTAGGCAGCGGCTCTGCATCTTAGGATCTACCACCCGCAACAGCGCTATACCCATAGCCATAGTCCCCATAAACCACCCCCAAGTAAAGAGCGATTTCTCAAACCAGTGGCTCTTCATCAACTTACGCCCCACCACAAACACATAGAGCAGCGTAAAGAGCAATCCACATAGCAACAGAATAACCAGCGGAGTAAAGTAGTTCCACACCACCGAGAGCTTGATAGAGGCTATGCCAAAAGCCACCAAGTAATCGGTCAGCGTACCACCAATGTGCCCCATGGTCTGCTTACACACCAACTCATCCACCTTGGCACGGTCCAGCCCCTTCTTCAGCAGCAACGCCACCACAAAGGCACAGCTAAAGACCGGCAGCTCCAACATAGGCAGCAGGTAATTCACCCCCCGACTCACTCCGTAGCCCCCCAATGCAGCCACACAAAGCAGTGCAAAGTAGAAGGTAAACGAATCCATCGAGATAGGCGACAAAGTACTCCTACCCATCGACTCCTGCTTATCTAGCGGCAACAAACCCGTTCTAAACTCTGGTGGTAACTGCTCAAAGCTCGTCAAGAAAGAGGTATGCCCCCTTCTAGCCCCCCACTTCACCAAAACAAGCCCTATCACCACCGCCGATAAAATACCAAAGGTAGCCGCCGTCATGGCCAGCGTCAAGATATCCTCGTGACCGTGCGCCCCAAAAGCCTGTCCCACCGCCGCAGCCGTGCCGTGTCCCCCCGAGAAACCCGCCGGCATGGTAATGCCAAAAGCACTATCTAACGGCCAGAAACGGTTCAACACAAAGAGCCCAAGGAATCCCCCCAGCGCCCACTGCAGCAACATACCCGCCTGCGAATAGGCCCACATCACCCCCGTCTGAGGCGTTTCAGCCGAAGCTCTATCCCCCATTGCGGAGGAAACTCCAGTCTGATTCGAAGCCGTGCCTCCCATTTCGGTCGATGCAGCCGTACTCTTCATCTGGATAGAGGATCTGCCTTCTGCTTGATACGAAACTGGTGCTTCTCCGTCGGTCGAAGCCGTACCTCCCATTTCGGTCGATGCAGCCGTACTCCCCTTCTGGGTCGAAACTGGATCATTCTGTGAGGAAGTTCTACCCCTCTTCTTGCGCTGTGCCGTAAAAGGAAGCGTAGCAAAAACAAAAGCAATCAAGATACCCGCATAGGTACCCGTTTGATTCGATATAGGCAACCAGTCGAGCCCATATCCTCCCAAGGCAAGCCCTATAAAGCCCGCCAACAAACTGGGTGGAATAAAAAGCTGCTGAATCCACCTCACCTTTACGCGCAGCAATTTGCCCACCAAAAGCAGGATAGAAACTATTCCAATATCGACCAACAAGGTCCAAGGGGTAAAATCATTCATAAGCAAGTCATTTTTTATAAGTAAGCCGTTCTATACGGCAAATAAAGTTATAAACCAGTCATATTTGATAAGTAAGCTCTTCTTCTATACAACAGGTAAAGTTATAAACCAGTCATCCTATCGACCATACCAGTATTTGGCCTTACAGCTTGCAAGTTCGGAAAAAAGAAGCGCATATACAAATATACACCTCCTTCTTTAATAGGAGATGGAAAACAGCACACCCCACCAGATTAAGAATATATCGTTTACAATAACTAGCTATAACGCAAAAAAAATCCCCCAGTTCTTATTAGAACCAGAGGACTTCTCTAAAAAACGGCGGCTACCTACTCTCCCACAATCTGCAGTACCATCGGCGTGACAAGGCTTAACTTCTCTGTTCGGAATGGGAAG
>JBOFFJ010000099.1:0-1988 GCA_051648565.1 Phocaeicola sp.
GAAGTTAAGTAGGTAACGTTGCTGCCAATTGTAGTTAAAGCGACCAAAAAAAGCTTGATACTTGTATTGAGTGTCGTCATTGATCAGGACATTGACATATTTAGCAGCAGCGAGATTATAAATCAAGCTATTAGAACTAAAACCGTTAGCAGATTGTACTAAGGTGTTGCTGTTTTGATGTTGAAAGGTAGCTCCTAATAGCACCCCAATTTTTCCAAAACGGTATTCTTTTTCCCAATTGGCCTGTGGTTCCAGGATCCAAGAAGAGCGATAGGTACTGTTAGTAAAAATAGCAGAGCGATCACTACCCACATTATAAGCAGGATTGTAAATAGTAGAGGGAGCCGTTCTGGTTTCCAATGTAGACAAATGAGTATAGCCCATACTGCTTTTCAAATAGAGATCAGGCAAAATTTCATACGATACTACCGTATTGGCAATCAAATCCTTGGTGGTAGACTTGTATTGGGCATTGAGATGGCGCAATGGATTTTCCCACGTACCATTTTCCCAGTTAAGAGAGCCGTCTGGTAGGTATAGCGCAGGGGCATTTGGGGCTAGAGAACGAGCCTCATATGTCAAATCAAAAGCGGGTTGATTATTATCCTGAAGCGTATAACTTGCAGATACCGTGGCTTTGAATTTATCATCTGGCGAGCGATGATTCAAATTGAATTGACTGCCACCTTTTTTATACAAAAAGTCACCAGGAAATACCGTAGATTCTTTATGGAAAGTACCACTCAATAAAAATTGGGTTTGTTCAGAACCTCCCGTAAGTGTAGCTTGAACATCATTGATTTGTGCGGTTTTTCCAAGCAATTCTTTTTGCCAATCCGTGTATCTGTTTTGCTCCCAAGTACCATTGATGTCGTAGTCCCATGGATTGTATTGTGTCAGGCCATCGTTAATAAAGGCTTGTTTTCGCATGGCTAGGTAGGGTTGGGTAGTCATAAGTTGCATAAATCGCGTAACATGCCCAACGCCAGAAGAAGCATTAAGGGTCATGGTGGTTTTTCCAGACTTCCCTTTTTTGGTGGTAATAAGTACGACACCATTTGCCCCTCTGGAACCATAAATAGCCGTAGCATCCGCATCTTTAAGTATTTCAATGCTTTCTATCGTTTCGGGATTAATACTGTTCAAAGGACTAGTTACTGATGGGAAGGTGGTAGCAGTTTGGTTGTAACCTATAGGGTCAGAAGCATAGGGAACCCCGTCTATAAGATATAAGGGGGCATTGGCATCAGCACGAAGGCTATTTTGACCTCTAATTTTAATATCAAAACCGCCACCAGGCGTACCCGTGGTTTGGGTAATGCTTACCCCAGCCATTCGCCCCTGTAGCGTTGCCAGTACATTCGTGACAGGTTGTGTGGCTATTTCTTTGGCAGTAATTCTGGCAATACTACCAGTTCTTTCACTTTCTTTGATAGTATAGTAGCCTGCATTTACTTTTACTTCTTGCAAAGAGGTAACATCCAGTTGTAGGGTTATGTCAATGGTTTTTCGTCCCTGTATAGGAACCTGCGCGGTAGTAAATCCCATAAAAGCGATCACTAAAGTATCATTGGAGTCGGCAGCTAGGAGGTAGTGTCCGTTGAAGTCGGTAAAGGTGGTGGTATTTTTTTTGTTTTTGATGGAGATACTTGCTCCAGGAATGGGTTGGCTTCCGTCCGATACAATGCCTTGAATGCGTTGCTGTTGATGGGGTAGTAAAGGTTGCCTTTTTTGGGTTGTGGCTTGTAAGGGGGAGTAGGGTATAAAGACAAGCAGTACCAAAAGGCAATAAAAAGCATACCTACCCCGTAAAAATGATTTTTTTTTCATAGTTTGGTCTAGTTAAGTGAAACATTGGTTTTATTTGCTTTGGTCCTCTAGTCAACCGCCAAGAAGAGTTAGGGGACCTTTTTTTTATGTGTAGCGAAAAGCTACAATACTGGTTTTTTTTCTTTTAATTCATAGGCATACTATTTTAAGGGTTACAG
>JBOFFJ010000100.1:0-3495 GCA_051648565.1 Phocaeicola sp.
TCACCGTGAACCTATCTTACCAAACTCTTTACTACCTGTCTACCTTTTTCTTTCTCACCGTTAAGGCATTTCATACGCTGCCTTCTACTACTTGGCTAGACTGTTCGGGGCCTTGTGGGCTAGTCCGTACCGTCCTTCGCTTCGATGTGGTTACTATAATCAAAGGCTCTGGGTTTGTCAAAGCCTTTTGTTATAATAATTTCAATTAGTTTAAAGGTAATACCCCGCCGCTACCTATAACACCCCTGTTGATATACTCATGGCAACCTATCCGAACCTGTGTAATCACAACCTTGCCGTTGTTTAATTTGTGGTATGTAGATACTGTTTTACACGAACCCCCGTCATCTAGTGTACTTAGTAAATTGTAATTGTTGCATGAAATTACATTAGGGTCTCCTACATTCCCTGATACGCTACACCGCGCAAAATCTACGTTAACCCTTGAAACACTATCTTCTACTAGTCCTTTTCCGAACACCGACACACCACTTACAGCGTTAGCACCAAAAGAAGTTAAACCTAATAAACCGATTACTAATAGCTTTTTCATAATTAACCCTTACACATTGCTGATAGTGGGATGGATGCTTGACGTTCTGCTTTAACGGGGTTGTGGTTAGGTGCCTTGATATTCGCTAGTGCTACGGCTTGTTCTATACGGCGTTGGCTTGCTTTGTTACGCATCATTTTTGGGATACCTTCTCTACTATTGCTAACATGGTTACAGATGCTATCACCATAATACCAAACAAACCACACATCACAATCGCTACGGCTTCCATTACATCACCTCTGCGCTATCTACTGGGTAGGTTGCCACTAGGTCACCTAAGCGGCCGTACACGTTAAGGCGCTCGCCCTCTACCACTGCTTTAACTGCTACGTGCTGAACTGTTACACCAGAGTAATTGATAGTGATCATTTTAGGAACCTTTTATTTGCTGTGAAAGTAGTTGTCAAAAGCAATCTTTTCTGCCTTGGTTTCGTCCATGTATACACCCCAGTACAGTGCCACAAGCTCTTGTGGTTTATCTTGGTTAGAGGCGGTAATCCATTCAATCCTTGCATTGTCAGTAGCGTAGCAAGCGTTTTGCCAGATGATTTTAAGTTCTAGTTTAGTCATTAAAGTAATCTCTTATCAGGTAAACCATGACTACAAAACAGATTAGAACTACACACCACAGATTAGTTATGAAGAATAGTTCCATGTTGTACACCTCTTAGCCGTAAAAGTATAGAATGCCCATCACACACACCGCAGCTACAGCACCTAAATAGGCAGTGGCTACAGCTAGGCCTACAGCAACGCCTTTTACTTGATTGAAACCAGAAACCAGAGCTTGTGAGAGTTGTTGATCAGACATTTTATTAACCCTTTCAAAGTGTCTAGGAATTGTTCCCCGACTTGATGAATCTATTATAATCAAGGGCTCTGGTAAAGTAAAGCCCTTTGTTATAACTAAATCGCACTCTTTTTCATCATGCTGGCCCAAGCCTTTTGGACACCTTTAGCACTAACCCAGAAGTTTAAACCCGTACCTTTAAAAGTTACTTCGCTTTTGTTCCATAGTTGATAGGCTATGTGATTGTCCCCTGCTTTGCTTTTAGAAAGAATATACGTAGAACCATCATCGTATAGCTCAAACGTCATATTAACTCGTTTCCCGTTAACTGATACAACCCCTTCATAGCTGTGAGCTAGTGTGCTGCCGTGCTTCATTGTATCAGGATTGGCAATCAAGATAGATATTGAGGCATCACTATGGATGCCCACGTTGATGGTAAAACCTTCCTGATCAACAAAACCAACTTTAATATAGTGATCGTGAACGTCCCAATGCCCTTGAGTATCTAACACCTCCGCTTTAGCTATAGGGCTGAACCATAATGCAACCAAAGCAGTGATAATGATGAGCAGGGCACGAATATTTCCAGTTGATGATGACATTTGCTTATTAGCAATCATTTTATTTTACCTTTTTATGTAAGAGAATTAGAAATTTGACGATAATACTAAGAAAACATTTCAGTAAAGTGTTCCTAGTTAGTAAACCTATTATAAATAACTAATCTTATTAAGTCAATGGTTGATTGAACAAATTCTCCCACCATCTTCAGTCTTACTTACTATTTCTATTCCATCTAAGTAACCGAAGTATACAGCGTATTGATTAGCAGCGTCACTCATATCTTCGGCCTTCTCAATATTCATCACACCAAAAGGCCCTTGCACTAGATGGGGGTTCCAGCATTTCCGATCGCTATACCCTTCACCTTTACTAACTCTTATATTCAATTTCATCTTGTTACCCTTTAAGTTGTCCCTGACTTGATGTAGCTATAATGCCATCACTGATTAGGCAGTGCAAGTACTTTCCTCAACTAATTACCTAAACCTTCTACCTCTTCATTCTTATACACGTACGCACATGCGAATAGCACAAAGGTAAGGAGTTGTCAACAAGAGTGTTACCACGCACCAGAAGGTATGTAGGCCCACGTATGTGGTGGACTGGTGCCAGTTATACCCATACAGTATTGTCTATCCACTGGAAAAGAAAGAGATAAGAAGGAACACATTGTTTCCCATACACTACTCCCCATAGTTATTCCTCATAGAGGTGGCGGATTAGCCCTAGTTGATGGGACATAATGATAGCCCGCCATTCACACACCCTCGACACAGGATTTAATTCTAACGGTGTTACGTCCCCATAAGCTATGCCCCATGATTACCCACCTGTTATCTCTCACTAATACTGTAGATGGGTATCCATCACACTCTGAATCATAGTCCATCAACTACATACATCTCTCCCGATTACAATACCGATGATACTCTCCCGATACGTAGTAATGACGCTAGTCTTACGCCTAGTGGCCGCTGGAATAAGTCAAATGCAGAGGGATATATCATGGCGTATCATCCCCGTGTAAAGGCACCCCCTTCCCCCTTTTGAACTTTTGGGTAAGTAGCTAGCCTCACATACCCCGACAGAATCTATGATAAATGAGGTATGCTCTGTTTAAAGAGAGGGTGTGTACTCCCCGATAATAGTGTTTACGCTATCGCATAAATGACCCCGCATCAACTTCCTTGTTTCGCTGTGAATAAGAATGACCTTGCATCCATCAGAGGGAATATGACCTTCCATCTACCAGTGGAATATGACCTTGCATCTGCCTTACTTTATTACATAATTTATTTTATTTTTCTTCAGTGAAAAGTGTAAGTAAAAGGGTGTTTTGGACGATAATATAAGTAAAAACTTTAAATTTTTCTTATACTTAAATTAAACTTATACTTAAACTTATCTTTACTTATCTTATTGCTCTTGCCCTAAAGTTTAAAGAATTTTGTAAGAGTTTTGAATAAAAGGTGATAATAGTATAAGTAGGTTAATTCTTTTCCTTTTCCAGTGAACCTCTTCCAAAGGGTTTTGGGGCGGATGCCCTGGTCCTACTAGGGTAGGTGGGGAATTTATTTCCAGT
>JBOFFJ010000101.1:0-1190 GCA_051648565.1 Phocaeicola sp.
GGCTTGGAGTCCTTGCTTCAATTCATCCTCAGTCTTCGCGAGAGCGTACTCTGCTGCGTTAGGGATATTCCAGCGTTCCGCATCCTTAAGATTTCTCGACATGGACTTTTCATAATAAGGGACAAGGACTTTATCCAATTCGGCCACAGTAAACAGGGGCGGCCACCCCTTGGACTATATCTTCACCCTACTACCGTAGGGGCTAGGCGCTTCGAGGTTGACAAAACAAACCCCTACTCTACTCATAAAGTTACGCTTTGTGCTTTACCTTAATTTCGATAGTCTCTTGACCTTCCTCTAATCCTACAATTAGTACTTTAGCCCTACTGCCCTGTAACAGCCCTCTCCGAAATCTGGAGATGGATGATGAGTTTATGTTAGGTATAGTTATTGATGATACTGTAGGGAACTCGTGTACTTCTCCAGTATCTGTAAAACATATCTTAACTCTGCGAGCGGATGCGGGACGTTTGCCCGCCCTTCCCTTACTAGAGTTTTGTCCGTGCGTTAAGTACTGTAAGTTATCTGCATGATTATTGCTTCGGTTTGAATCTATATGGTCTACCACTTTCCCGTCAGGTGGGCCTATAAAGGTCTGGGCCACAACTTGATGAAGCTTGAGTTAGTACGCTGTACAATCTACGTTAAACGTAATCTTGACGTAACCATCTTTGTCTAGTGTTCGTAGACTCAAGTATCTGGGTTTTGTGAAGTCAAGACGATTAACTGCCTTAGCGTTTTTAGTTCTAACCGATATAATTATTGCATCCTTACTTACGTAGTACCCTTCCCAAGGTGTTTTATAGAATGTCTTATCATCAAAAGTAATTGTATCCATTTTAATTCTCCTCTAGTGTGGTTGACGCGAGGTAGAATTAGAGGCTTGGCACAGGATTATTGCTGGAGCTACCAGCACCTTCCCTGTTAGCAAGATTATTAATATGCCAGTTACTGCATAAGCTAGTCGCTAATCTCACACCACTTTGTCATCAGTGTTCACCTAGTTTGTTCCTAACCATTACTGGCTAGGGGTAGCCTTATTGACCACCTAATTGCTGCGCAGATGCGCAGAGGATAATATCCGCCAAAACCTGAAGGGCTGTTCGCAAAGACTGAGGTTCTGTATACTTAGTGTTTGCTAACTCAAATCCACCTTTCATTACGCTAGCTACATCAAACAGGCAGCAGTT
>JBOFFJ010000102.1:0-31612 GCA_051648565.1 Phocaeicola sp.
TAGCAGAAAGCTTCTTTAAAAGTCTAAAGACAGAGCTTATCTATGGTTATAAAAAGAAACCAAAAGAGAAAATGAAGACAGAACTCTTCGAGTACATAGAGATATGGTACAACAAGAAAAGGAGGCATTCGTACCTCAAGAATCTCACCATAGAGGAGTTCTGGGGTCAATTAAATGATATAAATATTAAATTACTAAATGTAGCTTAATTAAATGTCCACCAAAAATTAGCAAGTCCACTTCGCAGGCACTCAGCGCTGGGCAACCTAACTGTAGGCGAGTTTTGGAATAACAGTAAACCTATTGATAATTAGAAAAATGTTGCTTAATTTAGTCTGCAGCTACCGTTGGAAAGTCCATTTTTTAGCTTAACTGAGCGCCCATGCAAAGTTAGCAATTTCATATATTTATATTCATGAATTCAGATTGAGTTAGTTCTCTTTTGTAGAGAATTCCATCTTCAGCTTCTTTAATGTAACCAACTATATTTTCTGTCCCATAATAAAAATGGATAATTTGCCTCCATCCATTTTTATTAGGACGCTTTATCCATATACTACCCGAAGTAGCAGGATTTCCAATAGGGCCGCTTATAAAAGCTGAGTTACTGCTTTTTTCTGTATTAAGATAGAATCCTTTTGCATTAGAAATAATGCGGGACCTATTGTTAAAAACCCATTTACTAGACAAACTATAAGAAACACGTAATTCATGTTCAACACGATTGAACTTTGTAGTTTCTAATGGCATTTGCTTATTTGTAGGCAAATCATCTTTTAGCTTAGATAATTTAGTATTATTCAAATCATCTAAAGGATCTTTACTTTTCAAAGCTCTAGGAATATTTTTTCGGCATCCATACATTCTATAAATGTTCAAAAGGAAATAGAAAAAAACGAATAAAGTAAGAGAAACGAATATTATCAAAGAATGATCTTTTATTATGCTTATCATTATTGTTTTACACTGTAATTTAATTTAAAAATACATCAATTGGCAGTCTCTATCTATTTCTGATCTTTAAATATTATGACCAAATCATATCTTGAGTAATAAAATAGAATTTTGCACTGATCTAACTGATAAAAAATCGCAAGTTATGTAAAATTCTTTAGATGACAAAAATAGATTAGAAATAACTTCGGCCGGTACATTGCCTGAAACAATGAGTAAGGAGGAGTTCTTTGAAGGGATATCTATACCTCGCAACAAAGAGTTGATGAGAATCTATCGTGACTTAGAACTGGTTGAATCGCTGGGTTCTGGAGTGCCTCGCATTGTTAGGGCATACGGAAAGGATGGCTTTAAATTTATGGATAACTTTACGAGAATGATATTCCCTATAAATGACGCTATTGAACTCGCGACCGAGCATGTTACCGAGCATGTTACCGGGCATGTTAAAAGATTGATTCTAGTGATAAGTGGTGAAATGGATAGAGGGCAGCTTCAAAAGCTAGTAGGTATCTCTCATCGAGAGTATTTCAGATCAACATTCTTAAATCCTGCTATTGAACAAGGGTATATTGAATTAACCATTCCGGATAAACCTAAAAGTATCAATCAAAAGTATAGACTAACCACTAAGGGAATAGATCTAAAGAAGTTCTTTAGTGAGAAATAGATTGCTGTCCAAGTCGGACACTACCGCTGTCTCAAACTTCTTATTCATCGGAATCTCGCTCTTGAGTATGAGGTGAGCATCATCTCACTCTCAAGAGTAGCGTTAAAAATACAGTCACGGTAAAAGCTATTTTTAGCAATCATCGGTGGGGAAGACTACGGTATAGGCCTATCAAATATAGTACTTGGTAAAAAATGAGTTTTATTACATTCATAAGGATGGTGTCTGTTTGATGGAGAATTATTAAAATGAAGTGAAGTGGTTTGGACTTATTCCTAGTCTCTCTTATTTCTGGCTACAGAAGAAAAGGGAAGTGGGCAAGTGTTCTTGGGCTATCATTCTGACTGTAACTATTCTTTATATAGTTAATTATGCTGTAAAGGAGTCTTCAAATGATCCTTTAGCTACTTTAGCAACTCTATATCGCCAGGAGTAAGCCCTGTGGCATGAGCAATAGTAGTGGGGTCTATACCAAGAGCAAGTAGCCTACGAGCAGTAACCTTGTTGGCTTCCTCTCTTCCTTCTTCACGTCCTTCTTCACGTCCTTCTTCACGTCCTTCCTCTACACCCTCTTTCCATCCATCGTATTTTCCCTCCTTGTAACCGGTGGTAATAACACTTTGTTGGTAGCGTAAAGCTTCAATGTGTCGGTTATATGCCGCTAGCTCTTCCCTGCTTAACTTATCTCGGCGAAGAATTTCGCGTGCTTCGGGTAGTCCAGATGCAGTAGCATTTTCGGGTATATCACCTGTTTTAAGGAAGGAAATCCATTGGTCTAGTGGGGTATGAGCCACATCGTCAAATCCATCTACTCGAAGCACATAATACTCTGGATAGAGATCGCCTACCGTCTCTTTTGCAAACTGTTTGCGTTGTGCAGCAGAGAGTTTTAATAGCTCGTTGGTATGGAAGCCTATAAACTCAGTTTTTCCTTTGTAGACGTAGTCGGTACCTTGACCTAAATCGAAATAGACAATATTTACACTATACACCTTACGAATCACCCCATAAGCCTCTCCTTCATTGATGTACTCTGTGATAGCTTTGCTAGTGCCGTAGAGCATGCGGTGAAAGTAGTCTAACTCACGGTTGTTCTGGATTTCGACAATAATTAGCTCTCCGTGGGTGTTCTCGGCCAAGAGGTCTACTCGGTTGAATTTATCAAGCTCATCCTCTTTGTTTGCTTCACTCTCTAGTAGTTTTTCTATTTTTATCTGCTCGCCTAGCAGTGTAGTAAGTAACCCCTCTAATACCACAAAACTGGCTTTGTTACGAAGCAAGCGCTTCATAGCCCAATCAAAACGAATGTAATTACTCATGATTCAACCTTTTTAGTTCGTTACCTTGCAAAGATAAAGAGAAGCAGCTGATAAACAAAGGAAAGTAGTTAATCTTTTGCTAGATTAGGAGTGAGGTATGAGCGGTAATTAGTTGTATAACAGTTCTCTGTCTTAGGCTACCATTTCGGGTGAAGGATAGGTGAAGGATGAAAAGGCTATCCTTCACCCGTAACGATCTAGCAATCAGTAAGTGTGAAGCATTGAAGGATAAAAACGAATGTAACTTATAGTAGGGGGGTAGAGGGGGTAAAAATAGGTTTTGATGCTACCTAAAAGTGGTAGGTAAGCAAAAGAAGGGGGGAGTGAAGAACTAATAGAGGTGATAAATTGTTATAGGATGCAGAAAGTTTGGGTTTAAATAGGGTGTAGTCGCTATCTAAACGAGACTTTACAGTAGAACGATAACACTAACATTTATACCATGATTCTTATTGCCAACCCTATTTACAATTCAGTATTTAAACACCTAATGAATGATTTAGCCATAGCCAAACTATTGCTTTCGGCACTGCTAAAGAAGGAGGTCGTAGAGCTTGAAACATGCCCACACGATTTTGATACGATGCAGATTTCGCTCTTTCGAATAGATTTTCTGGTAAAGGTGCGGGAGAGTGATGGGTTGGAGTACTTGATACTGGTTAAGTTGCAAAAGAGTAGGCTTGCGAGTGATAGTCTGCATGCTACTCACTATTTGGGTATGCCTTATCTGCAGGGCGAGGGGGCTGAAAACTGGAAGAGTGAAAAGGGGGAGAAGGGTAGCTGTGGCCTTGCTGTTGTCTCTATTTACCTGTTGGATTACCTCTTTGATGGTTTGCCAGACCCTGTAGTCTATGTGCATCGTAACTACTTGGACTATGAGAATAACCCCGTTCCAAACGCTCACCTATTTATGGATGTGCATATACCCGATACGGTTATTGTCCAGATTCCTTTGATTACAGGGCATCATCGCAACCACTTGGAGCAGCTATTGATGCTCTTTGATCAAGCATATTGTCAGCCACAAACCAAACGCTACCTACAGGTTGATATAGAAGGAGCAGCAGATGATGTGAAGCAGCTCTTTACTAAGTTGCTCGATGCAGCGGCTATGCTAGAGGTTAGGCGAGGCATGGAGCTGGAAGATAAGATGCTAGCCGAAATAGAGGAGCGTGAAGCTTTCTTGATAAGGAAGGCAAAGGCGATGGAGGAGAAGGAGCAAGAGGGGGAGCAGAACACGCTATTGATTCGATCGATGGCCAAAGTGCTTCACGAAAGTGGTCTCTCCGAACACGATATATCTAAACTACTCTACTTATCGGTGGAGCAGGTTCAGTTCTATCTGGCTTAGTTGGAGGGCTCGCTGCTTACTCAGGCAATGGGTAAGCAGCGATTTTTGTAGGAGGAGTGGGGGTTATCCTAGATGCTCCATTAACCATTTAAAGAGGTTGCTAATGGCATAAGGTGGATACTTGATGCTAAAATCGAACCGGGTAGAGGAGTGCAGTACAGAGCGGTAGTGGCTAAAGGTGGTAAATGAATAGTGACCATGATAGGCCCCCATACCGCTGGCACCTACTCCACCAAAGGGTTGACGGTGGTTGGTTATTTGTACAATGGTATCATTAATGGCTACAGAGCCACTGCTAGTGGTAGAGAGAATGGTGGCTGCTTCGCTCGTAGAGGCAAAGATATAGAGTGCCAGTGGCTTTTCGCGCTGATTGATAAATTCAACTCCCTCTTGCAGGGTATCAATGGTGATGATGGGCAGTATGGGACCAAAAATCTCCTCTTGCATAAGGGGCGATAGGGGGTTCTCTACTTTAACCAGTGTGGGTGCTACATATCGACTCTCTACATCGATCTTTCCACCGTATAGAATCTTCTCGCCAGCTATTAGTTGCTGAATACGTGCAGTGGCTTGGGGGGTAATCATCCGACCGTAAACAGGGCTCTTGCTCGCTTCGGCTCCATAAAATATGTGCCAATAGTGGATGATACGCTCTACTAACTTCTCCTCTATTGATTTTTCGACCAGTAGGTAGTCGGGGGCTACACAGGTTTGACCGGCATTAAGGCTTTTTCCCCAAGCAATGCGTTTGGCAGCTACTTCAAGGTTGCAGTGGGCTGTAACCAGTACGGGCGATTTGCCACCTAATTCGAGGGTGACAGGTGTGAGGTGTTGTGCAGCTATTCTCATAATCTCTTTGCCAAATTGGGTAGATCCGGTAAAGAAGATGTAATCAAAACGGTGACTTAGTATCTCTTGGTTTACCTCTTTGCCCCCATCGTAGACAATTACTTCGTTGCTATAAGGCAGGGATTCGATTATTTTCTGAATGACGGCATTGGTGGCAATGGCGCTCTCTGACAGTTTCAATACCACGTAGTTACCTGCGGCAATAGCGCCTATGAGTGGCATAAAGGCCAATTGTAAGGGGTAATTCCAAGGCGATATAATGAGTACTTGTCCGTAGGGTTGGGGAGTAATGGTGCATTGGGAGCCAAAGAGGGCAGGGCTTGCCTTGACGCTTTTAGGTCGACTCCAATTGTTGCACTGCTTCACCATCAATTTGATCTCTGCATAGACCATGGCGAGCTCTACTAGAAAGCTTTCGCCCGAACTTCTGCCTAAATCGGTTTGGAGCGCTGCTAACATCTCTTTTTCGTGTAGTTTGAGTTGTGCTTTAAGCGCTTTCAGGTAGTTTACTCGCTGGGTGGGTGTAAAGTTGCCTTGCTTAAAGCTTTCGCGTTGTTGGCTGATTCGTTTCATGATTCAGAGGGTTGTAAATGGGTACTAGGTGAATGCAATGTGTACAAATATAACGACTATTTATGATTAATCTTAAGACTCTTTGTCCTATTTTAGTGAGTTTACTCTTCAGCTACTGTTAGAAAGTCTAATGATTGGTATAAAAAAAGTCAATGAGTATCAATAAGAGTCATGTAATAACAAAGAATATTTGTAACTTTGTACAGTAACACAAATTCAAATTTATTTAAACTTATATTACAAACCTATTTTTTCCATGAAAAAAAGAAACACTCTAACTCTATTTGCCGCTCTGGCATTAAGTTTTTTCACGGCATGTAGTGATGCAACTGGCGAAGTGAAGAGCTACAATGAGGGGATAAACATCATCCCCATGCCGCAAAGCCTTGTCCAACAAGAAGGAATCTTCACCTTATCTCCTAGTAGCTCATTTGGCGTTACTACTCCCGAAGCAGAGAGTGTTGCAGCTTTCTTTGCAGCTAAGATGAACCAATCTACCGGATTTGACATCAAAGTAAGTGGCAGCGGTAATATCACTTTAGCGATTGATTCTACACTTGATGTAAACGAAGAGGGATATACACTAGCTGTTACAGCGAGTAGCGTAAACATTACTGCAAAAACAGCACACGGTCTGTTTTATGGTATGCAAAGCTTTATGCAATTACTTCCTGCCGAAATTGAGAGTACTCAACAAATAAAAGGAATTGCCTGGGTAGCACAAGCCGTAGAGATTAAAGACGAACCTCGCTTTGGCTATCGCGGTATTATGCTTGACCCTTGTCGTCACTTTATGCCGGTTGAAAATGTAAAAAAATACATTGATGTATTGGCTGCTTTTAAAATCAATCGCATGCACTGGCACTTAACAGATGATCAAGGGTGGCGTATTGAGATTAAGAAATATCCCAAATTAACGGAAGTGGGTGCTACACGTATCGATGGTGAGCGTACGGCGCACAGCGGTTTCTATACACAAGAAGAGGTGAAAGAGATTGTACAATATGCAGCCGATCGTTTTGTAACCGTAGTTCCCGAGTTAGAACTTCCAGGGCACGAAATGGCAGCTATTGCTGCTTATCCTGAGCTCTCTTGCAAAGGCGAAGAGAGTACTCCACGTATTATTTGGGGGGTAGAAGATATTGTAATGTGTGCAGGTAAAGAGTCTGTCTTTACATTCTTAGAAGATGTAATTAATGAAATGGTACCTCTTTTTCCCAGTGAATATTACCATATCGGAGGTGACGAATGTCCTAAAGTGAGCTGGAAAGCCTGTCCACTTTGCCAAAAACGAATCAAAGAGGAGGGCCTTAAAGGAGATAAAGCACATTCGGCCGAAGAGAGATTGCAAAGCTACGTAATTCAACGTATGGAGAAATACCTTGCTACAAAAGGAAAGAAAATCATTGGATGGGATGAAATCTTAGAGGGTGGTTTAGCGCCTTCGGCTACCGTGATGTCTTGGCGTGGTGAAGAGGGTGGTATTGCTGCTGCTGCTATGAATCACACGGTTATTATGACTCCAGGTGGAAATGGTATGTACTTAGATGCTTACCAAGGTGATCCTAAATTGGAGCAAGTAGCCATTGGTGGATACACTACCTTAGAGAGAACTTATAGCTACAACCCCGTTCCAGATACATTGGCAGCGATGGGTAAAGGTCACTTTGTATTGGGTGTACAAGGTAATATTTGGTCGGAATATATGTATACCGAAGAGAATCGTAACCACATGGTATTCCCACGTATCATTGCAGTTGCCGAGATTGGTTGGACCAACCTTGACCGCAAAGATTACAAAGATTTTGAGCGTCGTATTAACAATGCCTATGTACGTTTAGACCAACACGGTTTGAACTACCATATTCCTATGCCTGAACAACCCAAAGGCTCTTCAAATAGAGTGGCCTTTACAGATCAAGCAATTCTGGAATTTACCACCTCACGTCCTTCAAGAATGGTTTATACCGTAGATGGTACTGAACCTACTGCTCAATCGACTCACTATGCTGCTCCAATCTCTCTAACTGAGACTACTACACTTAAAATAGCAACAGCACTTCCATCAGGTAAACTAAGTAAGATTCGTACAATTGCTGTAGTAAAGGAGAATTTTGCTCCTGCTAAAGAGGTAGCAAGTGTAAAACCCGGGTTGAAAATGGAGATATTTGATGGCATGTACTTAAATGTAACCGAATTTGTTGCAGCCAATGTACAAGTTAAGGAGAGTAAAGTTATTAAGGAAACACGCGAATTAAGATCGCAAGTGAAGAGCACCGAGTCTATGCGTGGTGTACCTCAATATGCTTCCATTGCTACAGGCTATGTAAATATCCCTGAAGATGGGGTTTACTACCTATCGTCTGAACTAGAAGAGGTTTGGATCAATGGTCAATTGGTAATCAATAACAGTGGCGAGGTAAAACGCTCTTCACGTACCGATACTTCAATGGCATTAAGCAAGGGTTTGCATGAAATTAAAGCAGTGTTCTTAGGACATATTATTGGTGGATGGCCTTCACTTTGGGCAGACGGTAGCATTAGACTACGTAAAGCAGGTCAAGATAAATTTGAACGAATTAAAGGTGAAATGCTTTTCCATTAATTTTTTCGTCCATCTATATTCACTATAATAGAGTTGGTAAAGGATTCTCAATCTTTTACCAACTCTATTCTCTTTTATAGCTCTACTATTTCTAGGCTTTGTTATTGTTTATTTGCTAGAGGTTTGTAGCTCAAAAGCAAATTATAAACTCTTCAGTTCTTTACATGCTACCCACGATGGGTTCAGATTACACCCTCCTGTTTTACAAAACAGGAGGGTGTAATGTATTAAAAAAGTGGTGAACAGTATAAAAGAATACTATTTCACCACTTTCTCTGTTATTTAGATTGTGCAATTAAATGGATGCACAATTTTGTAGATCTTATTCCCACTCAATGGTTGCAGGTGGTTTAGAAGAGATATCGTAGCAAACACGGTTCACCCCTTTTACCTTATTAATAATATCGTTCGATACTTTGGCCATAAATTCGTAAGGAAGGTGAGCCCAGTCGGCTGTCATGGCATCGGTGCTTGTTACGGCACGAAGTGCTACGGCGCGCTCGTAAGTACGCTCATCGCCCATTACACCTACGCTTTGTACTGGAAGCAAGATTACACCTGCTTGCCATACTTGGTCGTAAAGACCCCAGTCGCGTAGACCTTGGATATAGATATCATCGGCTTCTTGAAGTACAGCTACCTTTTCGCGAGTAATATCGCCTAAGATACGTACTGCTAGTCCAGGTCCAGGGAAAGGATGACGAGTAATAAGGTGCTCGGGCATACCCAATTCACGACCTACACGGCGTACTTCGTCTTTGAATAGTAGGCGAAGTGGTTCGCACAATTGTAGTTTCATCTTCTCGGGAAGACCTCCTACATTGTGGTGGCTCTTGATAACGGTTCCGGTAATGCTCAATGATTCGATGCAGTCTGGGTAGATAGTACCTTGTGCCAAAAATTTTACATTCTCTATTTTGTGTGCTTCCACATCGAATACATCGATAAAGCCTTTACCAATAATCTTGCGTTTTGCTTCTGGATCGGTTACATCGGCTAGTTCGCTAAAGAACTTCTCGCTTGCATCTACACCAATCACGTTAAGGCCCAAGCATTCGTAATCTTTCATTACATTCTTGAACTCATCTTTGCGAAGCATACCGTGATCAACAAAGATACAAGTAAGGTTTTTGCCAATGGCTCTGTGTAGAAGGACGGCTGCTACCGACGAGTCTACACCACCGCTTAAACCAAGTACTACTTTGTCATCGCCTACTTGCGCCTTCAATTCGGCTACGGTTGTTTCGATGAATGAAGCAGCGCTCCAATCTTGTTTACCACCACAAATATCTACTACGAAGTTTTTAAGAAGCTGTGCGCCGTCTTCGCTGTGGAATACCTCGGGGTGGAACTGTACGCCCCACATCTCTTCGCCTTCGGCTTGGTAGGCAGCTACTTTAACTTTGTCTGTCGAAGCGATGATTTTGAAGTTTTCGGGAATAGCAGTAATGGTATCGCCGTGGCTCATCCATACTTGCGAATGCTCTCTTACACCTTTTAATAGGGGGTTGGTAGCATCGAATGTTTCGAGGTGGGCTCTACCATACTCGCGTGTGCCAGCAGGTTCTACGTTTCCACCGTTAGTATACGAGATGAATTGTGCTCCGTAGCAAATACCTAGGAGAGGATATTTTCCGCGGATGTTTGTTAAATCTACTTTGAATGCTGTTTCATCGTACACTGAGAAGGGGCTTCCCGAAAGGATTACACCAATTACCGATGGGTCATTGTGTGGAAACTTGTTGTAAGGTACGATTTCGCAGAACATGTCTAACTCGCGCACACGACGTCCGATAAGCTGCGTAGTCTGTGAGCCAAAATCAAGAATAATAATTTTTTCCTGCATAAGAGCTATATGGATTTAAAATTTGGAGCTGCAAAGGTAGCAAAAAGTAGACAATAGGCCGCCATAATGAACTATAAAAAAAGAGGGAGGTTAAGGATTGTGAACCTTTCTTGGAAAATGAATGTTGTAAAAAGGCCATGAAAAGATGAATTTGATGCGACAAAAAAAAAGGCTAATAACCGTAAAATAAGTGCTTTACTCCTCTTTTTTTGTTTTTTTACCCTTATTTTGTTAAGAATTACTCTTGAAAATGGTTTGACTTACACCAAATTTTGTATTTTTGAGCCGAATCAAGAAAGTGATTCGTAAATTAGAAAATATAGTGTTAAACAAATATATACGCTTAAATTATGGAAAATAAGATTCAGGAGCTGACCGATAAGATTTATCGCGAAGGTGTTGAAAAAGGCAACGAAGAGGCATTGCGTTTGATCAATGAGGCACGCATGCAAGCGGCTAAAATTGTAGCTGAAGCACAGAAAGAGGCCGAAGCAATCGTTACTACGGCTAAGAAAGAGGCAGTAGAGAGTGCTGAGAATACACAATCAGAGATTAAACTATTTGCCGGGCAAGCTGTAAATGCACTTAAAACGGAAATCGCATCACTACTTACTAAACAGGTGGTAGGAGATGCTGTAAAGGGTTTTGTTGCTGACAAAGAGTACCTAAATAAGTTTATTGTATCACTAGCTACCCAATGGGCTGCCAACGAAGCCATTGTAATCTCGACAGCTGATGCCAAAGGGTTGAAAAGCTATTTTGCAGCGCATGCAAAAGCTCTTTTAGATAAAGGGGTAGAGATTAAAGAGGTAAATGGCTCAAAAGCGCTCTTTGTGGTATCGCCAGCCGATGGTTCGTACAAAGTAAACTTTGGCGAGGCTGAGTTTGAAAACTACTTCAAAGCATTCTTGCGTCCTCAACTAGTGGAAATGTTGTTTTAACACCTGCTTATGACAAACTATTATTGCCTGGTGGCTGGTTTGCCCGACCTCACCCTTGAGGATGGGAAACTGAGCTATACAGTGGCTAGCTTTAAAACGGAAATCTACCCTGAACTCTCTGAAGAGGATAAGAAGATAGTTGATATCTTTTACTTGAAGTTTGATCATGTTGATTTACTTAAGCTACTCAAGAATAAGGAGGCTGTAACGGCTGCCCAAGGAAACTACTCTGCCGAAGAGTTGTTGGCTTTGATTGGTGCCGTGCGCGAAGGTGATACTCCAGACAATAAATTTCCTGCTTATCTCTCTAAATTTATTGAAACCTATCTTACGCTGCCAACCGATGGGTTGCATACAGCCGAGGATCTATTGGCTAGCTACTACTATGCCTATGCCATGCAGTGTTCCAATAGTTTTATTGCCAAATGGTACGAGTTTAATCTCGACTTGAATAATTTACTTTCGGCTTGGAGTGCTCGTAAATACCAACTAGAGGTAGCGCCTGTAGTGGTAGGAGAGAGTGAAGTGTGTGAGATGATTCGCACTTCGAATGCCAGAGATTTCGGGTTGACTGATGTAATAGACCATTTCGAACCCATTCTGCGCATTAGCGAGGTGGAAGATTTGGTAGAGAGAGAGAAGAAGTTAGATTTATTGAAATGGAACTGGATGGAGGATGAATATTTCTTCAACTACTTTACAGTAGAGCGTCTGTTTGCCTTCTTGGTAAGACTGGAGATGATACAGCGCTGGATTTCAATGGATAGTGAAAAGGGAAATGAACGCTTTAGAGAGATTATTAATCAACTAAAGGGAGAGGTTCAAATACCCGAAGAATTTAGATCATAATATAGAATAAAGAAATATGGCAACAAAAGGTACGGTTAGTGGCGTAATTGCCAACATGGTTACCCTGGCTGTAGATGGCCCTGTGGCTCAGAATGAAATTTGTTACATTCACACGGGTGGCGATCGATTGATGGCGGAGGTTATTAAGGTGGTAGGCAGCAATGTGTATGTGCAGGTGTTCGAAAGTACACGTGGACTGAAAGTGGGTGCTGAAGCCGAATTTACAGGACACATGCTAGAGGTGACAATGGGTCCTGGTATGCTATCGAAAAACTACGATGGTTTGCAAAATGACCTTGATAAGATGCAAGGTGTTTTCTTAAAAAGAGGTGAATATACATATCCTTTGGATAAAGGTTCGAAGTGGAACTTCGTTCCGTTGGTAAAGGTGGGTGACCAAGTGGGGCCATCGGCATGGTTAGGACAGGTGGAGGAGAACTTCCAACCACTTAAAATCATGGTTCCTTTCCAACTACTAGGTACTTACACCGTGAAGTCGATTGTGGCAGCAGGTGAATATGCCATTGAGGATACAGTAGTGGTGTTGGTGGATGCAGAGGGAACAGAAATTCCTGTAAACATGATCCAAAAATGGCCGGTTAAAAAGGCGATGACCAACTACAAAGAGAAACCACGTCCTTTTAAATTGTTGGAAACTGGGGTGCGTGTAATTGATACCGTAAACCCGATTGTAGAGGGGGGTACTGGATTTATTCCGGGTCCTTTCGGTACAGGTAAAACGGTGCTTCAGCACGCTATTTCGAAACAAGCCGAAGCGGATATCGTAATTATTGCGGCGTGTGGTGAACGTGCTAATGAGGTGGTAGAGATCTTTACGGAGTTCCCCGAATTGGTCGATCCACATACGGGACGTAAGTTGATGGAGCGTACCATTATTATTGCTAACACCTCGAACATGCCCGTAGCGGCACGTGAGGCATCGGTATACACGGCCATGAGTATGGCGGAGTTCTACCGTGCACAGGGGTTGAGAGTCTTGTTGATGGCCGACTCTACATCGCGTTGGGCACAAGCTTTGCGTGAGATGTCGAACCGTATGGAGGAGCTTCCTGGACCGGATGCCTTCCCGATGGATATCTCTTCAATCATCTCTAACTTCTACGGACGTTGTGGTTATGTATACCTAAACAATGGCGAAACGGGTTCTATTACCTTCATTGGTACGGTATCTCCAGCAGGGGGTAACTTGAAGGAGCCGGTAACGGAGAATACTAAAAAGGTAGCGCGTTGTTTCTATGCACTCGAACAAGAACGTGCCGATAGAAAGCGTTATCCTGCGGTAAACCCCATTGACTCTTACTCTAAATATTTGGAGTATCCTGAGTTTGAAGCTTATATCGAGAAGCACATCAACGGTGAGTGGATTGGTAAGGTGAATGAGGTGAAAACACGCTTGTTACGTGGTAAAGAGATTGCCGAGCAAATCAACATCCTTGGGGATGATGGGGTACCGGTAGAGTATCACATTACCTTCTGGAAAGCGGAGTTGATTGACTTTGTTATCTTGCAACAAGATGCATTTGATGAGATTGACTCGGTTACTCCATTGGAGCGTCAAGAGGAGCTACTCAATCTGATTATGGACATTTGCCACACCGAGTTTAAACTCGATACATTTGTTGAAGTGATGGATTACTTCAAAAAAATGATCAATGTGTGCAAGCAGATGAACTATTCAAAATACAAATCGGAACAGTACGAAGGCTTTAAAGTAGAGCTGGCAGCATTGGTGGCCGAAAAGAGTGTGAAATAAACGGGTTTTAGTAATGTAAATAAGAAGAGATGGCAACAACAGCATTTCAAAAAATATATACCCAAATTAGCCAAATCACAAAGGCTACCTGTTCGCTTAAAGCAACAGGGGTAGGCTATGACGAACTGGCTATGGTAAATGGGAAATTGGCTCAGGTGGTGAAAATCTCGGGCGACGAGGTAACTCTACAGGTTTTTGAAGGAACCGAAGGGATTCCGACCAATGCCGAGGTGGTATTTCTAGGTAAATCGCCTACCTTAAAGGTGAGTGAACAACTTTCGGGACGTTTCTTTAATGCCTTTGGTAACCCAATTGATGGGGGACCGCAAATTGAAGGTACTGAAGTGGAAATTGGGGGACCTTCGGTAAACCCCGTACGTCGCAAACAACCCTCGGAGTTGATTGCAACAGGTATTGCGGGTATCGACTTGAACAATACCTTGGTATCTGGACAAAAGATTCCTTTCTTTGCCGATCCTGACCAACCTTTTAACCAGGTAATGGCCAATGTGGCGCTTCGTGCAGAGACCGACAAGATTATCTTGGGGGGTATGGGTATGACCAATGATGACTACCTCTACTTCAAGAATGTCTTTTCGAATGCAGGGGCACTCGATCGCATCATCAGTTTTGTAAATACAACGGAGAATCCTCCTGTAGAGCGTTTGTTGATTCCCGACATGGCGCTTACGGCAGCGGAGTACTTTGCCGTTGAGCACAACCAAAAAGTATTGGTACTACTTACCGATATGACCAGTTATGCCGATGCGCTAGCCATCGTATCGAACCGTATGGATCAGATTCCTTCGAAAGATTCTATGCCAGGTTCACTTTACTCGGATTTAGCAAAGATCTACGAAAAGGCGGTGCAATTTCCAGCAGGTGGTTCTATCACCATTATTGCGGTAACTACACTAAGTGGGGGCGATATTACGCACGCAGTACCCGATAATACGGGTTACATTACCGAGGGTCAGCTATTCTTACGCAGAGATAGCGATATTGGTAAAGTAATTGTGGATCCATTCCGCTCGCTTTCTCGTTTGAAACAGCTTGTTAGTGGTAAGAAAACACGTAAGGACCATCCACAGGTGATGAATGCGGCGGTACGTTTGTATGCCGATGCAGCCAATGCTAAAACGAAGATGGAGAATGGTTTTGACTTGACTAACTACGATGAGCGTACATTGGCTTTTGCGAAAGAGTATGCCAATCAACTCCTCGCAATCGATGTGAACTTAGATACAACCGAAATGCTTGATGTAACGTGGGGCTTATTTAGCAAACACTTTAAGCCAACAGAGGTGAATATCAAACAAGAGTTGGTAGAGCAACACTGGAAAGAGTAAGCAGAAGTTAATCACTGAAAAGTAGAACAGATGGCTATAAAATTTCAATATAATAAAACCTCTCATCAGCAGCTGGAAAAGCAACTGAAGGTTCGTGTGCGTACGCTCCCTATCATTAAAAATAAGGAGAGTGCACTGCGCATGGAAGTGAAGAAGTGTAAGACCGATGCGGAAGAGTTGGAAAAGAGTTTGGAGCAACAAATCCAAACCTATGAGGCCATGTTTGCACTTTGGAATGAATTTGATGCTTCATTGATAAAAGTGAATGATGTTCATTTGGGCATAAAGAAAATTGCAGGGGTACGGGTTCCTATCCTGGAAAATGTAGACTTTGCCATTCGCCCTTTCAGCCTGTTTAACAGTCCTAAATGGTATTTCGATGGTATCGAACTACTAAAGGGATTGGCACAAACAGCTATTGCAAGGGAGTTTATGCTGGCTAAATTGAACTTATTAGAACATGCACGTAAAAAAACCACTCAAAAGGTGAATCTTTTTGAGAAGGTACAAATTCCTGGTTACCAAGATGCACTGCGTAAAATTAAACGTTTTATGGAGGATGAAGAGAATCTCTCTAAATCGTCGCAAAAGATCTTGAAATCAATTCAGGAGAAAAGAAAGGGGGCAGAGGCATGATTACAAAAATGAAAAAACTATCCTTCTTGGTTTACCACAAAGAGTACGAACAGTTCTTGAATGAGGTAAGAGAGTTGGGTGTAGTACACATAGCCGAGAAGCAACGCGCAGAGCTAGATGATGCTTTGTTAGAGTTAAAACAAAAGAATAACTTATACAAAGATCAGTTGGACGAGATGTTGGCTTATGCTGGTGAGGCAATGAGCCCGCAAGTAGAGAGCGACTTAACAGCCGATGAGCTACAAGTTGCTTATACCAAGCTTCAACACAAACTGCAAGGGCTGAACCAAAAACTTCCTTTACTGGAAAAAGAGGTAGATAGCTTCGATGTATGGGGCAACTTTGACTGGAGTAAGGTGAGAGCGCTTAAGCAGTTGGGATGGAAGATGAAATTCTATACCTGCAAGCAGGCTGCTTTTGACCCAGCATGGGTGGAGGAGTACAATGCGATTCAACTAGATGAGCAATTGGGGCGTCTTTACTTTATCACACTCTCTAAAGAGGAGGTAGAGATTGATGCAGAACCCATTCGTTTACCCAAGAAGAGCCTTTCGGAACTTGAACAAGAGAGAGTGTTGCTCAATAAACAGGTAGAAGAGGCTACTGAAGCCTTGAAAGCGTTTAGCAAGAGATACTATACTACTTGGAAAGAGTATTACCGCCAGTTGCTAGAGACTACCGACTTAGAGAAGGTGCGCAAGAGTAGTGAACCCATGGCCGAAGCATCGGTTATCTTCTTAGAGGGATGGATTCCTGCAGAGAATGAACAAGGTGTACGCAACTACCTCACTCAATCGGGGGCTTACTTCGAAATTAGAGAGGCGCTCAAAGAGGATCATGCTCCAATTAAGCTAAAGAATAACGCATTTAGCCGGATGTATGAGGTGATTACCAAGATGTATGGGATGCCTGAATATGGCGAATTTGACCCCACACCGCTGTTGGCACCCTTCTTTACGCTATTCTTTGCTTTCTGTGTGGGTGATGCAGGATATGGCTTGCTGTTGATTCTTCTTGGATTTATCTTGAAGAAGAAGGTGGCTGCCTCTATGGCTGGTATGATGAATCTGGTTATTACCTTAGGAGCTGCAACCACGCTATTAGGAGCTGTGTTTGGTACCTTCTTTGGAATTAACTTGATTGAAACAAACCTTCCTTGGCTGGAAGAAGCAAAGAAATATATGGTTACCATGGATCAGCAAATGTATTTAGCATTGGCTATTGGGGTGATTCATATCTTGTTTGCTATGGCAGTAAAAGCTATTTCATCGACAGCACGATACGGATTCTTGAATTCACTCAGTGAATGGGGGTGGTTTATTTGTGTAGTAGGGTTTATTGCTACAGGTGGATTGATGCATTTAGAGCGCATCACACCCGAATTGGGTAAATGGGCTTTTATTATCATAGGTAGTATCTCATCGATAGGTATTTTCCTATTCAACAACCTCAAACGCAATGTGTTTGTCAATATTGGTGCTGGCTTGTGGGATAGCTACAACATGGCTACTGGATTGGTAGGCGATGTGCTTTCGTACATTCGTCTCTATGCATTGGGATTGGCTAGTGGTATGTTAGGGGTAGTATTTAACCAATTGGCTTTTATGATTGATATTGAAATAGGTGCTTTGCCTATCTTAGGTACTATTTTGACAGCCATTTGTTGCGGCGCTATTCTTATCTTTGGTCATACACTAAACATTGGGATGGCTTGCTTGAGTGCATTTGTTCACCCTTTGCGTTTGACTTTTGTAGAGTATTTTAAAAATTCAGGTTATCAAGGAAAAGGTAAGACTTATAAACCTTTTTCGACCATTAAATAATAATAATCAATTAAATAAGTAAACAATATGAATGAAATTTTAGGTTACATCGGCTTAGGCTTAATGTTGGGTTTAGCTGGTATTGGAAGTTGTTATGGTACTACAATTGCGGGTAATGCTGCTGTAGGTGCATTGAAAAAAGATAGCTCTAAATCGGCTAGTTATATGATCCTTTCAGCCCTTCCTTCTACACAAGGTCTTTATGGCTTTATCGCCTTTTTGATGACTATGGGCAAAGATTTTAGTACTTCTGGACCGTTGATGCTAGGTGTAGGCTTAGGTGTGGGTCTTATCTGTTTGTACTCTTCAATCCGTCAAGGTCAAGTTTGTGCCAATGGTATCTCGGCTATGGCTCAAGGACACGACGTTCAAACAAACACGATGATTTATGCTGCGTTCCCTGAATTCTACGCTATCTTGGCTTTGGTAGCTGTATTGATGGTGTAACAGATACATTGAACAATTTATAGGAAGCGGGTGAATTAAGTAAACTTAATTCATCCGCTTTTGTTATTTATGCTATTCAATAGCTATGAAGTAGTCTATTACCAACTAGAATGTAATAGAATTTTATTTAATTTAGATTTAATGAGGGAAATATCGGAAAAAGCCTATTTTATCGGATTAAATAATTATTTTTGTGTGATTACTGTCTTTAAGTTAAATTAGATTGGAGAATATGGTGGAAGATAAACAAGTTCCTGACTACCTATTTGAGGCAAGTTGGGAAGTGTGTAATAAGGTCGGTGGCATTTATACTGTACTTTCTACACGTGCAAAAACGCTTCAAGCACATTTAAGCGAACGACTAATATTTATTGGCCCTGATTTTGGACACGATAACGAGAATAGACTATTCCAAGAAGACAAATCACTGTTTCAGGCGTGGCAGCTGCATGCTGCCCAACAAGATGGTCTACGCATACGGGTAGGACGTTGGAACATACCTGGAAATCCTGTTGCTATTTTAGTAGACTTTACTCCTTATTTTGAGGTACGCGATCAAATTTATGGCTATATGTGGGAGCATTTCCACGTTGATTCGCTGCATGGTTATGGAGATTACGACGAAGCCTCTATGTTTGCTTATGCCACAGGAAAGGTAGTAGAGAGCTTTTATAGATTCAACTTAACACCTCAAGACCAAGTTATCTTCCAGGCACACGAGTGGATGACAGGTATGGCGGCTCTTTACTTACAGAGAGAGGTTCCTCAAATTGCCACTATCTTTACAACCCATGCTACTACGGTAGGTCGATCTATTGCAGGAAACCATAAACCGCTTTACGACTATCTCTTCGCTTACAATGGCGACCAAATGGCTAACGAACTAAATGTAGAAGCCAAACACTCCATTGAGAAACGGGCTGCCCATTTCTGTGACTGTTTTACTACGGTTAGTGACTTAACCAATAAGGAGTGTCTAGAGCTATTAGATAAGCCTGCGGATGTGGTTCTAGTCAATGGATTTGAGGATGATTTTGTTCCTAAAGGAGACCTGTTTGAATCAAAACGAAAAAATGCACGCAAAAAGATGTTGCACTTAGCTAACTGTTTGCTAGGCATTGAGCTACCTGAAGATACACTCATTCTTGGAACAAGTGGCCGCTACGAGTTTAAGAATAAGGGAATCGATGTATACCTAGAGGCAATGAACCGCTTGCTACGCGATGAGACGCTGGAGAAAGAGGTTTTAGCTTTTGTTGAAGTTCCAGGATGGGCAGGCGATTGTAGAGCTGACCTGCGTGAGCGAATCATAAGTGGTAACATCTTCGATACCCCCTTAGAGTGCCCTTTTGTAACCCACTGGTTACACAATATGAGCCATGATCAAGTACTCGACATGCTGAAATACTTGGGAATGCCCAATGATATCCACTCTAAAGTAAAGGTGATTTTTATTCCTTGCTATTTAGATGGAAAAGATGGACTGCTAGATTTGGATTATTACGACCTTATTATCGGTCATGATTTAAGCATCTACCCTTCGTACTACGAGCCTTGGGGATATACTCCACTAGAGAGTATTGCTTTTCATGTTCCAACCATTACTACAGACCTTGCTGGGTTTGGTCTATGGGCTAACTCTCTATTGGGCAATCAATATGGTAAACTGAGTGATGGTGTAAAGGTGATTCACCGTTCCGATTATAACTATTCGGAGGTGGCTGATGCGATAAAGAATTCGGTAAGTGAATATGCTTCATTTACCCCAAATAAAATAGATGAAGTACGAGATAATGCTTCTCAGCTAGCCGAAAAGGCATTGTGGAAACATTTTATCGTACATTATTACGAAGCATACGAAGTAGCCCTTCGCAATGTAGGTAAAAGATTGTTGAGAGAAGGTATTTAATATTAATGTAAAAGTTGATTGAAATGAAAATCAAGATTAGTAACACGAATAGTCCTGCTTGGAAAAACGTTTCAGTGAAATCGCGTATTCCTCAGGCTCTTCTTAAACTGGAAGAATTAGCACGCAATATTTGGTGGTCGTGGAATCATGAAGCGACTGAATTATTTGCAGATTTAGATGAACAGCTTTGGAAAGAGGCTGGACAAAACCCGTTGTATCTGTTAGAGAGCTTAAGCTACGAGAAAATGGAGCAGCTAGCAACAGACCAAGAGGTTCTGTCTCGCATTGATGCTGTTTATAATAAGTTTAAAGAGTACATGGATGAAGCACCTAACAGCGAACGTGCTTCTGTAGCCTATTTCTGTATGGAGTATGGTCTTACACATGTTTTGAAGATTTACTCGGGTGGATTGGGTGTGCTAGCTGGTGACTACTTAAAAGAGGCATCTGATAGCAATGTAAACTTATGTGCCGTTGGTTTCTTGTATCGCTATGGATATTTCACCCAAGGTTTAACCATGGAGGGGCAACAAATAGCTAATTACGAAGCACAAAACTTTGCTAGCTTACCAATGGATAGAGTGCTTGATGAGCAGGGGCAGCCTTTGGTTATTGATGTTCCCTACTTGAATCACACGGTACATGCGTATGTATGGAGAGTCAATGTAGGGCGTATTCCACTCTACCTACTCGATACGGACCACGAAGCAAATAGTGAGTTCGATCGCTCTATCACTTACCAGCTTTATGGCGGTGATTGGGAGAACCGTTTGAAGCAAGAAATCTTGCTTGGTATTGGTGGTATGTTGATGCTTCAAAAGCTAGGTATTGAGAAAGATATTTACCACTGTAATGAAGGGCATGCAGCACTTTGCAACGTGCAACGTATTTGTGATTATGTAAGTAAAGGTTTCTCTTTTGATGAGTCACTTGAAATCGTTCGTGCCTCTTCGCTTTATACCGTTCATACTCCAGTACCTGCTGGTCACGATTACTTCGACGAAGGATTGTTTGGCAAATACATGGGTGGCTATCCCGAAAAGATGGGTATCTCTTGGGGAGACCTGATGGGATTGGGACGTATCCATCCTGAGGATATGAACGAACGCTTCTGTATGTCGACCTTTGCTTGCAACACTTGCCAAGAGGTGAATGGTGTAAGCTGGTTGCACGGGAAGGTATCGCAAGAGATGTTTTCTGATATTTGGAAGGGTTACTTCCCCGAAGAGAGCCACGTAGGTTATGTTACCAACGGTGTGCACCTTCCTACTTGGACAGCTACAGAGTGGAAGAAACTCTATGCTAAACATTTTAGCCACGAGTTTTTGAAAGACCAATCTAATCAAACTATTTGGGAAGCTATTTACAATGTGCCAGATCAAGAGGTGTGGGCTACTCGCCAAGCATTGAAGCACAAATTGGTTGATTACATTCGCAAGCAATTTGTAGATACTTGGTTGAAGAACCAGGGAGATCCTTCACGCATCATGTCATTGATGGATAAGATTAATCCCAATGCCCTAATTATCGGATTTGCCCGTCGTTTTGCTACTTACAAACGTGCACACCTACTGTTTACTGATTTAGAAAGGTTGGCTAAGATTGTTAACAATCCCGATCGTCCTATCCAATTCTTATTTGCTGGTAAGGCGCATCCACACGATGGTGCTGGCCAAGGATTGATTCACCGCATTGTCGAAATCTCGCGTCGTCCTGAATTCTTGGGTAAGATTATCTTCCTCGAAAACTATGACATGCAATTAGCACGCCGTTTGGTATCTGGTGTAGATATTTGGATGAATACTCCTACTCGTCCACTCGAGGCATCGGGTACATCGGGTGAGAAAGCTTTGATGAATGGGGTGTTAAACTTCTCTGTACTTGATGGATGGTGGCTAGAAGGCTACCGTGAAGGAGCTGGATGGGCTTTGACAGAGAAACGTACTTACGAAAATCAAGGATACCAAGACCAGTTAGATGCTGCAACTATCTATACTATTTTAGAGAATGAAATTTTACCTTTATACTATGATCGTGAAGGTAAATCATACTCTGAAGGTTGGGTGAAGAGTGTTAAGAACTCGATTGCTCAGGTAGCGCCTCATTATACCATGAAGCGTCAATTAGATGATTACTACACCAAATTCTACTGCAAATTATCGGCTCAATCTAAAATTATAAATGCCAACTCATACGCAAAAGCAAAAGCTTTGGCTGCTTGGAAAGAGAAAGTCGCTGCTGTGTGGGATTCAATAGAGGTGCTCTCTAGAGAGACTTCGGATGAATTTAGAGCAGGGCTATTAGAGGCTGGTAAGGAGTACAAAATGAGTTTTGTAGTAGATGAGAAAGGGTTGGAAGACTCTATTGGCATCGAATTAGTAACTACTTTTACTGATACAGATGGCAAAGAGCGTATCTACTCAGTAGTTCCACTCGAAATGGTGAAAGTAGAGGGAACTCTGCACACCTTTGAAGTGATACACAGTGTTTCGAATTCGGGTAACTACTTCAAAATGGCATTCCGTATGTATCCTAAGCATGCTGACTTGGTTCACAGACAAGGTTTCTGCTATGTACGTTGGTTCTCGTAAGCTCGTCCTTGCAAGATAGACTTAGAACCAGACTTGCTATTTGCCTTCATAGAGCCTATCATGAGTTAAAAAGAAGTTTCTTTTTAAAGGGCGAGATTGCTTTTTAAGGGTCTGGTATCTAACTAGTATATACAAATAAGATCCATATCAACTCAATTTATTTGAGTCTTGATATGGATCTTATCTAGTTAAAAGAGTCTCTTAGAAAGGGTAATCATCTTCCTGATTCTTTATCTTGCTGAGTTCAGTACCTATTTTACCTCTCTCAATTAAAGTAGATAGGAAAAGGAAAAATCTCTATAAGCTACGCCGAAGGTTATGAATAACTCCGTGGAAATCTGAAGAGGATAGAACAGAGGGCTATCACTCCAATAGCCATGGGGTAGTAGAGGTAACCAATGATACTAATAGGAGAGAGAGCTGCCAAGTTAGCAGCAATAAGTAGTTGGGCTCCATAGGGGATAATTCCCTGTACTACACACGAAAATGTATCTAGAATACTGGCACTTTTACGCTTGTCAATCTTAAAACGATCGGCTATGTTATTGGCCAATGGACCTGCTATAATGATTGCAATGGTATTATTGGCGGTACATACATTGGCTACACTCACAAGTGCTGCTATGGCTAGTTCTGCCCCTCGCTTGTTGTTGATGTGTTGGGTTAGTTTTAAAATAATATAATCAATTCCACCGTTAAATCGAATCAATTCCAACATACCACCTGCCATGAGGGTGATAATAATGAGTTCTCCCATGCCTGTGATGCCACTGCCCATCGATCCAATCCAATCAAAGAAGAGGGTACTCTCTGTAGCCAAACCAATTAGCCCAGTCGATAAGATTCCAAGTAACAGCACCAATACTACATGCATACCTGCTATGGCTCCTCCAAGAACGAATAGATAGGGAATCACCTTGATGTATTCAACCGATTGGGCTTGGTGTGTATTGGTTACATCTAGTCCCATAAAAAAATAATAAACAAGTACTAGTAGTGCCGCAGGAAGTGCCAGCAAGATATTGGCTTTAAATTTATCGCGCATAGAGCACCCTTGTGTACGGGTAGCAGCAATGGTAGTATCCGATATAAAGGAGAGGTTGTCACCAAAGAAAGCTCCACCCACCACAATAGCCGTCATAAAGGCTAAATTGGTATCTGTCTTATCGGCAATACCAGCTGCTACAGGTACCAAGGCAATAATAGTTCCCACCGAGGTTCCCATAGAAATGGAGATGAAGCAGGCAGCTAGAAATAGCCCTGCCAGTAACAAGTTGTCGGGGAAGAGTTGCAGGGTGAGATTAACTGTAGCATCTACCGCCCCGATGGCTTTGGCGCTGCTGGCAAAGGCACCTGCCAAGACAAAAATCCAAACCATGGTAATGATGTTTGGATTGGCTGCACCTACTGAGTATTGCGTGATTCGTTGATTCAATGTAAGCCCCTTGGTTATGCAGACTGCATAAACAGACGATACCATAAAGGCTACTGTAATGGGTATTTTGTAGAAATCATTGACCAAGATAGAGGTCACTAAATAGAAGCATAGAAAAACCAGCAAGGGAGTTAAAGCCCAGAGACTTGGATTCTTGGTTTGAATATGGCTGTTCTCTTTATCCATAAATATTTTTGTTAGGTAATGCTGGTATTTTCTGTTAAATCTAATAGTATCAACAAGAAAAATCAGCTTAATCAGCACAAAAATAGGAAAAAGAGAGGGATTATTTTAATGTTGAATACTTAATTATTAAGTCTGTATTGTTAAGTTCTAATTAGAATGACATTTACAGTAAACAAATTATAATTAAAAGGTTAAATGCGATAATTAAGTGCTTGGTATGTGAAGTTATGTTTATATTTGTGCTCGTGCTAATTATTGATTATTAGTAGCCTGACAGTAGATAAAGCTATTCAAGGAAGCAGTTTAGCAAGCTTTTGGTAAGAATGCCAGATTAATATTTAACTCTTTAGATATTTGCTTCAATTTAAAAATGGTTTTAATTATTAAATAAATAATTTATGAGACATTTCTTCTATTTACTACTATTAGCCCTTGGTTCTTGCAGCACTAATGGCAAAATTGTTGAGGAGTCACAGATTCCCTCAACTGAACCAACAACCTCTGCACGGTACATCTCTATTTTTACAGATCCTAGTTGTGAACGGCCGATTATTAAGAATTATCCACTCGTCGTGGATGAAGAGAAAATTACTTTTCCCCTTCAATATGGATTGAATGAGGTCTATGTTATGTACAATACTCCAAATGAGGCTGTAGTAACGAAGATGGCAGTATCCGATGTGTTAAGTGAATCTAGATCATCTGATCCTGGTGCACAGCACTATTTTGATATATACGAGCCAACGCGAGAAGTAAAGCTTACCTACAGTGGTACAGAGCGAACTCCAGGATATATGATCAATGCTGATGGATTTACCTCTTATCACTGCAGCGGGGTAGTCATGTTTGAAGATACTTGGCCTAGCAAATCAAATGTAGATGGAGAAGATACAGAAGCGGGCTTGTTTTTTGGAGATTACAACGACTTAGTTGTAGATTACGATTTAGAATCTGTTGTTAATGATGCTGGAGATAACAGTCAATTCTGGAAAGAGAAATTAAAAATAGTACTTCACATACGTGCTAGAGGAGGTGGATACGCAGAACAATTGGGTTTAAAGCTAGAAGGATTACATCAAGATTATATAGACAAAGATCAAATTGAAATTTCCTACTCTATGAGTAATCACGTAGAGCCAGCTGAACCACTGACTGCCGAAGTTAAATGGGATGGTAACTATCCAGTAATTTATGTAAATGACTTAAAGAAATTAACAGATGATTCATTCATGTCAAAGAATGGATTATCTGTTAGCAAAGCGAATGGTATTAGCTATTATAATACCATTAATGATGAGCTTAATGTTACGAAAGGTCTCTTCACTGTAACTGTTACCTTTAATGGAAAAGGTGATAGGAATGCAGTGAACAACGCTTTTAAGCATATCGTAGAAACATCAACGACTCAGAATTTCTTTCTTGTTACTAACAACAATGGTGCTATGTATGAAATACATCTAGCTGGATATGAGCCTACAGGATTCTATAATACTTATGAGGCAGATAAAGATAAATCAGCTAGCGGCGTTGCTGTTGCAAAATCCTCTACCAAGTACGAGTCGGCTGATGGAAACGTATGGGGATTTAAAACTCCAGTTTTAGTAAAGCATGCCACAGAACGTACTAATTTTGGTGTTTCTTATCCAGAGTTTACGCCATGGATAAAAACAAAGAACGAGGAATATAATCGATGGTATGAAAAAATTGGGCTTGAAAAGGATGGGCAATCTCTTATAATTCCTTGGTAAGGAACAGCTAATCCTATTATTTAGCTCCTTATTTAGTGGATTTTATAACCGCATGGGCTAGTTCACTCCTGTTTGTACCTATAACTTTAAGACCGATTTACCTTATTTAGTGCCTCTGTAATCTCTATAAGGTAGTGCTGTCTTGAATGAATACCTTGCTTCTTGGCCAATAAAAAAGAGGTAGAATGGTTATCCCCCTCCATAAAACGGTCGCGCCTACCCACAAAATAAGCCCAGCAACTCCTGCTTGCGCGAAAGCGCTAGAAGCTGCTGGGCTTGTATCATCTACCTGGGCTTTTATAGCTCCTTACTATGCTACTCTATGCTGGTAGAATCTCAATAGGGGATGGGCTCAAATAGGTGGATTCTCTTTGTGAAAACCAATCAATTAAAGAGTAACCCCTTTTTTGAAGATGGCAATTTCGCGGTATCCTTTCTTTTCGTTGTTTACCAATTCGCCACTTGCTACTTGAATCATGTAGTCGATAAAGCGTTCACAGCTCTTCTCGATAGGTTCGTTCTCTACAATGGTACCTGCGTTGAAGTCAATCCATCCTGGTTTGTTAGTTGCCAAAGCAGTGTTAGTAGAAATTTTCATCGTTGGAACAAATGTACCGAATGGAGTACCACGACCAGTTGTAAACAATACGATGTGACAACCACAAGATGCCAACGCAGTAGAAGCTACAAGGTCATTACCCGGTGCCGAAAGAAGGCTCAATCCTTTAACAGCTAGGCGATCGCCATATTCCATAACGCCCGATACCAAGCTCTTACCACATTTTTGTGTACATCCAAGTGCTTTCTCTTCCAATGTAGAGATACCACCTGCTTTGTTACCTGGAGAGGGGTTTTCGCCTACTGGCTCACCGTGTGAAAGGAAGTATTCTTTGAAGTCGTTGATAAGGTGTACAGTTTGATCAAACAAGCCTCTGTTTGAACAACGGTTCATTAGGATTGTTTCAGCACCAAACATTTCGGGAACCTCTGTCAATACCGAAGTACCACCTTGAGCAATTAAGAAGTCAGAGAATACACCTAACAATGGATTGGCTGTAATGCCCGAGAAGCCATCCGATCCACCACATTTCAAACCTACACGAAGTTCAGAGATAGGTACATCTACACGTACATCCTCTTTTGCTACTGCATAAAGTCCACGCAAGATATCCATACCCTCTTCAAATTCATCGCCTACCTTTTGAGTCACCATGAATTTTACACGATCTTTGTCGTATTCGCCTAGGAATTGCTCAAATACATCGGGTTGGTTGTTTTCACATCCCAAACCAATTACAAATACCGCACCTGCATTGGGGTGAAGTACCATATCGCGAAGAATCTTTTTCGTGTTTTCGTGGTCATCACCCAATTGTGAACAACCATAATTGTGTGGGTATGCTACGATGGCATCTACGCCTTCTCCATTAGTCTCTTTGCGCAAAGCTTCGGCCAATTGGTTAGCAATACCATTCACACATCCTACTGTAGGGATAATCCACACTTCGTTACGGATACCTACTTCGCCATTTTTACGACGGTACCCTTTGAAATTAAGTGACTTAGGAGCAATGTCAAGTGCTACATCTACTGGATTGTAAGTGTAGTCCAACAAACCAGCTAGGTTTGTTTTTACTTGATTCTCATTCATCCAACATCCTACCTCGACTGCACAAGTAGCGTGACCAATAGGGTAACCATATTTAATCACATTTTCGCCTTCACTAAATGATTGAAGCGTAACTTTGTGTCCGGCAGGTACATCTTGTTGTAGAGTAATTGTAACTCCATCAATGACCATTGTCTCACCTGCTTTCATATCAATGATAGCTACTGCTACATTGTCTGCTGGATTAATTTTTAGGTACTTTGTTTCCATTATTTGTCAATTAGTTCAAAATATTTAGTTGTTGTTTTATTTAAAAAGACTCCTTTAAAGCAAGGATCCTTTAAACCCCATAAGGGGTTAATGACTATTTTTACAATGCTATCTATCGCTTAATAGCATATAGGTAAAAGTCTACATTCTCCTTGGTGAGTAGGGTAATAGGCATATAGTTGCTAGATTTTACCTCTTTCCTGAATATAAGGTGGTTGCACAAACTTTCAATGGCGCTATACCCTTGTAAAGTAGGTTGCTGAGCTATCAAGAAGTCAACCGAATCATTCTTTAGGCAGGCTACATTTTGCTCTGTCAAGTCATATCCCACTAGTTTGAAATCCGTCTTGTTGTGCTTGGTTAGGTATTCACCTATAATATGCACTTTCGAGTTAAAGGTAATACCACATTTTATGTGTGGATTCTCTTCAAAGAATCGCTTTAAGATAATTTCATCCTCATCCGGCTTTTTGGCATAAAAGTTCAATTCGATAATGCGTGAAGTAGGGTAGTGCTCACTCATGTATTGGCGGAACCCATTTTCGCGATTTACCTGCTGGTTAGAACCCAATCTACCGTGGTAGAGCTGTCTAAAGATTACAATCTCTTCGGCATTCTGTGCCAACATCATGGTCATACGTGCCGAGAAGTATCCTGTCTGAATCGAATTTTGTCCAAAGAAAGCTAGTGGTTGCAGCTCTTTGATATTGGAGTCAATAAAAACGTAAGGAATCTCTTTCTCCTTGAGCAGGGCAGTCAATTGAGCAGTTGTTTCGGGAGTAGTAGGGGCCAATAGCACCCCATCGGGCTCTTCGAAGAGAAGCTGTTTACTTACCTCTACAAACGATTGAGAGTCGTACTGATCGTAATAAAGGATAGAAAGAGTAATATGGAAGTCAGAGAAATCGGCTATTGCTCTAGCAATTCCATTTTCGACTGCCGACCAATATCCCCCCTCTTGGTATTGAGGAAGTAGGCAAGCAAATGTATACTTTTTATTTGAAGCCAATGCACTGGCATACATGTTGGGCTGGTAGTCTAGCTCCTTTAAAACCTCTTCTACCCGTTCGCGGCTACTCTTTGAGACTCCGCTTCGGCCATGTAATACCCTATCAACTGTACCTACCGATACATCGGCTAGGCGTGCAATATCTTTTATTCTTATTCGTTCAGGTAGTTTGTTCATATACCATTTCGTTACTTTACACCTTATTATATAGCGTGACTATTTGCTGATGAATAAAGTGTTTTGTTTTTATTTTTTCAGCTACAAATATAGCACTTTTTTTGGATATTTGAAAATAAGCAGTACCTTTGTGCGCGTACACGAATGGTTTCTGATTGGAGTCTGCTCAAAGAGCCTCTGTAAGAGCGTGTACGCACACTGTTTTGGTGGTGTTAAAAGATCGGAGTAGAACGAAAATTATTATCATACTAAATATAAAATAAAAGATATTATGGGAAAAGTAGTAACCTTAGGTGAAATCATGTTGAGACTTTCAACTCCTGGGAACACTCGTTTTGTACAATCAGATTCGTTTGATGTAGTTTATGGTGGTGGTGAAGCAAACGTAGCAGTTAGCTGTGCTAACTACGGACACGATGCTTACTTCGTATCTAAACTTCCTACGCACGAAATTGGCCAATCGGCTGTTAATGCATTGCGCAAATATGGTGTAAACACAGAGTTCGTAGCTCGTGGTGGTGACCGTGTAGGTATCTATTATTTAGAAACAGGAGCTTCTATGCGTCCTAGCAAGGTAGTTTATGACCGTGCTAACTCTGCAATTGCTGAAGCTGATGTAACTGATTTCGATTTTGACGCTATCATGCAAGGTGCTGACTGGTTTCACTGGTCGGGTATTACTCCTGCTATCTCTGACAAAGCTGCTGAGCTTACTAAGCTAGCTTGTGAGGCTGCAAAACGTAACGGTGTAACTGTTTCTGTTGACTTGAACTTCCGTAAAAAATTATGGACAAAAGAGAAAGCTCAATCAATCATGAGACCTTTGATGGAGTACGTAGACGTATGTATCGGTAACGAAGAAGATGCTGAGCTTTGCTTAGGATTTAAACCAGATGCAGATGTTGAAGCAGGTCACACGGATGCTGAAGGTTACAAAGGTATCTTTGTTGCTATGGCAAAAGAGTTTAACTTCAAATATGTAATCTCTACTTTGCGTGAATCATTCTCGGCAACTCACAACGGTTGGAAAGCAATGATCTACAATGGCGAAGAATTTTATATGTCAAAACGTTACGACATTTCTCCTATCGTTGACCGTGTAGGTGGTGGTGACTCATTCTCGGGTGGTGTTATCCACGGTTTGTTGACAAAACCTAACCAAGGCGAAGCGTTGGAGTTTGCAGTAGCTGCTTCAGCATTGAAACACACTATCAACGGTGACTTCAACTTGGTAACTGTAGAAGAGGTAGAAGCACTTGCAGGTGGTGACGCTAGCGGTCGTGTACAACGTTAATTTTCTTTTTGATCTAAACATAGAGAAATAAAATGGCAAAATTTGATAAAATAGCTGTGTTGAGCAAAATTGGCTCAACTGGTATGGTTCCTGTATTCTACCACAAAGATGCAGAAGTAGCAAAGAAAGTAGTAAAAGCTTGTTACGAAGGTGGTGTTCGCGCGTTCGAATTCACTAACCGTGGCGACTTTGCACACGAAGTATTTGCCGAAGTAGTAAAGTATGCAGCCATAGAGTGTCCAGAAATGGCAATTGGTATTGGTTCAATTGTTGATCCTGCTACTGCAGCTCTTTACCTTCAACTAGGTGCTTGCTTTGTTGTAGGTCCTTTGTTTAACCCAGAAATCGCGAAGATTTGTAACCGTCGCTTGGTAGCTTATACGCCAGGTTGTGGTAGCATCTCTGAAGTAGGTTTCGCTCAAGAGGTGGGTTGTGATCTTTGCAAAATTTTCCCTGGTGATGTACTTGGTGCTAACTTGGTGAAAGGATTGCTAGCTCCAATGCCTTGGTCTAAATTGATGGTAACTGGTGGGGTAGAACCTACTAAGGAGAACCTTACAGCATGGATCAAAGCAGGTGTATTCTGCGTAGGAATGGGTTCTAAACTATTCCCTAACGATAAGGTAGCTGCAGAAGAGTGGGCATACGTAACAGAAAAATGTAAAGAAGCGTTGGGCTACATTGCTGAAGCCCGCGCGACTAAATAAGGAAAACCCGCTCATGCCCTGTAGCTAGGGGTTAGTGAATAACAGGGTATGAGCAAATTATTTTGTTTAAAGGTGTATATAAAATGGGAAAATCCGTGGCAGAGGTCTGTCGCGGATTTTTAGTTTATATAGATCTTTCTTTGTTAAAGAGAGAGGGGGAGTTATTTAGCAAGGGGGCGGTGTTCCATTCATGTAGAGAAATTCTTATTCATCTAGATAAAAATAGTGCCAATTTCAATTACTTACTTTTTAGTTTTAGTTATTCTAATATTCACGTTATCAATACATAAGGCTGAAAGTAGGAAATGCAGAGAGTTGGTAATTGGAGGAGTCTCTCCTCGGGTCATCTAAAAGTAGTGAGTAGGCAATGGAGCAAGTGTCTGTAATTACTAGGAGCTTTATTCTGTTTCGTTACTATCTTAAGTGCGCTATTTATTAATGTTTTAAGTGGGTCACCTAAGTGGCACACCCGCGCCACCTAGGTGCTCCAGGTGTGCCACCTAGGTGGCGCGGTCGGACCACCTAGGTGACCCACCTGAAAGGTCTGCACCTCTGACTATACCTGACTTTACTTTACACCAAAAGTTTATATTTACTGGTTTGCTTCACACTTGATTGAACTCTTTCCTTATTTAGTTTACATGCTTGATAGATGCTTCCTAAATTACTTTACATAGTAATAAATGTAGAC
>JBOFFJ010000103.1:0-1134 GCA_051648565.1 Phocaeicola sp.
TAGTGCCCCCCTTGAGGGAGTGTATGATAGTCAGCTAGTTTGTGGGTGATGGTTTCACCCACAAACTTATCGGCTGCTTCCTTCTTACTAGAGCCTTTTCGTTTGCCTTTCTTCTCCTCTTTTACGGGTTCCTCTTTAGCAGGCTCTTCTTTAGTAGGCTCTTCTGAAGAGCTTGCTGAAGAAGCACCCGTAAACTCTTGTTTCTCTAGCGAACGCTTATCGGCTTCTCTGTTATTGAGTAAGCGAGCCTGTTCGCTTGTACGGCTGTAGTTCTTGCGGTTGTTATTGGCATTGCGGTCACGCTCTCTGGTTAGCTCTTGGCTGAGAAGTGCTATTGTTTCATTAGCTGCCTCCAATTGTGTTTGAATAGAGGAGAGCGCTGTTTGCTGCTCTTTGATGAGTGTTTGATCTTGCAATCGACCCTCTTTACTTTCCTGACGCAACATACGAATTTCATCCGTCAAACTTGCGATTTGCAGGTAAAGACTATCTTTCTCGGCTCGTGCCAGAGAGAGTTGGTCTTTGAGTAAAGTGAACATTCTTTCGTCTATCATATCAGGCACAAAGGTACTAAAATGATAGCTTTTTTGCAAGTTACTCATGGATTAATATTCTGATATTCAATTATTTAATCTGAATTAGGTGGCATTTGATATACGCATAGAGCTGATTACAACGCTTTCAGTAAAGCAAACCATATCGCTCCAACTGATTTGATATTTCTGAGAGACAGTGTCAAAAAGAGGCTTTTTGAACCTCCCTTGCAGGGGTCGCTTTTCATAGAGCACAAAGAATCCACGTTCATAATGAAGTATTTTTACCACTTTTAGGTTTTTGGCTAGAAAGATGTAGACATTGTTTCCATCCAAGGGATTTTCTCCCATCTCTTCGCGAACCAACTGCGACAAGCTAAAGCACCCCTTACGCATATCCACCCTTCCATAAGAGAGGAAGTAGTTGTAGGTAGCCGATAGCCCTAGCATAAGACGGAAGTTAGTTTGGTGAGTAGCGCAATGATCTCTTGGGTAGATGCATTAGTGCGTGTAATGGTGACTCCTTCAGGTAGTTTTACTTGTATGTATCGGATAGGATTCACTGGTACGTTACTCTTGTGCGTTAAAGCCTCCTGTTGCA
>JBOFFJ010000104.1:0-1881 GCA_051648565.1 Phocaeicola sp.
CTAATAAGGTTATAACAAGGGGGCTTGATCATATCGAGCCCTTATTTACCCCGACTGATAGAGGTTAATTACAACAATGGCTAGCAAGACTTTTAAAACCAGCAAAGAGCCTACACGAAAGATTAAAGGTGGCTTAGATGCCATTATGAGCGGCGGGATCTACGCTGTACCATCACCACGCAAGAAAGAAACTGACTCCCTTATTAATGTAAACCAGCGTACAGGGGTTCAAGATACTATCACACACACCAATCTTAATGGCAGCAAGGGTAAAATGGTGTGTATGGTTAAGCAGCGTGAAAAGGTATCCACACGTATTGGCAAGGGTAGGAACTCCATAAAGGTTGTTATAGGAGACCCCACAACTTACACTTTTGACATGTTGATAGAGCGATACGGCTCCCCACGTAAATTCCCCACTGGCTTAAGGGCCTACGATAAAGAGCAAGCTAAAATGATTGATGTTTGCTTGTTAGAGAAGTTCGCCAGCCATATCGGAAAGAATAGAAAATAAATCTTTACTTCCCTGAAATACTTGATTATAATACTTACATCGAATCGGGAAGGGTTACAAAGATATGAAGTTGTCCAGAACCTACGGCCAGCCATGGGACAAGCAAATAACTATCCGTAATAGTGAAATGTTGGGTAACAAGCTAGCAGCAATGCAAACACAGTTCCCAACTGTTAAAGATATGGTAATGGCAAAGCCCACTATAAAGGGCGAGTACACAACCTTGACCTTTACAGGCACCGAATTAAAAAAGCGTAGTAAGAAAGAAAGAGCATCCTAAACAGGATAACAAAAGGCTTTACAAACTAAGAGCCTTTGATTATAATGTTTACATCTGCTGCGGTCTACCTAAGCAGACATCTTAACGAGGCATGGAGCCTTTAAAAGTAGTTGCCGGAAGCGTATGAAGTTCCGGATAAGTTAAGAGAAAAAAGAGTTTGACACCAAGGCCGCCACGGTGTAAAATAGGCGGTAAGAAAGTGAGATAGTGAGCCGCCCAAGCGGTTGAAAGAAAGAAAGGGTTGACAGGATACAGAAACAACGTATAATGTGAACCAAGGTGGCAAGTGATTAGTTGCCAGCGTGTTAGGCCAGACAGTTGATAAACTGACATAGAGCCGAAAGAGGTGGATAAGCATCTCATTAATCCAGATTAGCAAGCAAAAGCGACGTTAGTTGGTAGTAACACTGATTAGCCCGATGTGTAATTAAGACAGGTTTCGGCCTGTAGTAAGAAACCTTTAGCCCTTGTTAACTCGAACTATAGTACCTGACAGCCTTAAAAAGGAAAGTGTTAGAGGGTATTAGAAAGCGGGGAGGTTTAAAAGTTATCTGAATGTCTTAAGACAGCATTAGATTGTAACGCCAAGGCGGGGACAATTCACGGGGTAAAAAAGGCCAGACGGCTGGAAGGTTGTGAAGTGCGAGACGGAAACAGAGATAAGGCACACTGTTTTAGGTCTTCCGATGGGTTAACTTAGGATTAGTTAGCCGCTAGAAGTCGGGGGCCACGTCAACAAAGCAAGTCATTAACTGGAAATATCAGAAAGTGCTACACAAGGCGTTTAGTGAGTAGTGAATTAGTTTGAAAGGTCTACCGGAAAGCGGCCCTTGATAGTGCGTGACCACTCGAAAGAGACGGGTTTATATCAGACACTAATCCGGCGGAAAGCATTAGGGTAAAGATAAGAACCTTTAACCAACATGTGAATCACCAAGCAAGGTATACACCTATTTATAGGCGTCAATTCTGCGCAAAGTGATTCACGGTTACGGGGGACTAACACTAACCCTCTATGTGAATACGCCTCTTATTGAAGCCCTGATTAACGGCGTTATAGTTAATCCGGTTAGGTATTAGAGACTAA
>JBOFFJ010000105.1:0-1016 GCA_051648565.1 Phocaeicola sp.
TGTTGCTCCAGAGATATAATCACACACCAACATAGTTGATACAAATCCCATTCCTAACCCTCCGTAAGCCTCAGGAACAGCTACGCCAAGTAAGCCTAGTTCTCCAGCTTTACGCATGGTTTCTTCGGTATAAGCATAATCTTTCTTCTCAAAACGAGCTTTGTGTGCCCATAATTCTTTGTCTACGAACTCTTTTACAGAGTCACGCATCATTACTTGTTCTTCATTAAAATCTGCTGGTGTGAAAATATCTTCACATTTTGTTTCTTTTACGATGAATTGACCACCTCTTGTTTTGTTGCTCATAGTAGCCCCCTAATCCCCCGATGAGGGAATTCCTACTAGGGGTCAGTAGGTTTTTAAATTCTTTAACCTTAATAAAGTTAAAGATGTGATTATACTTTTTTAAAGAACTTTATTTTTTGAATTGTTTTTGGAGTTCCCCTTTCGGGGGTTAGGGGGCTTTTACATTACCTCAAAAACCCCAGCACTTCCTTGTCCTGTACCTACGCACATAGAAACAATACCGTATTTGTTGCCTCTGCGTTTCATCTCGTCGAATAATTGAACCGAAAGTTTAGCTCCTGTACACCCTAGAGGGTGTCCTAACGCAATAGCGCCACCGTTTACGTTGATGATGTCTGGATTTAAGTTGAGTTCTCTAGTAACAGCTAATGCTTGAGAAGCAAAAGCCTCATTCAACTCAATCAAATCGATATCATTTAGCGTTAATCCGGCTTGTTTTAAGACTTTTGGAATAGCTTTTACTGGGCCAATCCCCATAATTCTTGGTTCAACACCAGCAGAAGCAAAGTTTACTAAACGAGCGATAGGTTGAATGTTCAATTCTTTTACCATTTCTTCGCTCATGACCAAAACGAAAGCTGCACCATCACTCATTTGTGAAGAGTTACCAGCTGTTACACTACCATCAGCAGCAAAAACAGCTCTCAACCCAGCTAAACCCTCTAATGAAGTACCTAATCTTGGTCCTTCATCCTTGGTAACTACATAGG
>JBOFFJ010000106.1:0-58356 GCA_051648565.1 Phocaeicola sp.
TTTAGAACACGCCTTATTTATATAGTACAGGGTAAAAAGCAATCTGATTTAACCTTGAATCTACTACTAAAAGCACAACATACAGAAGAAAAACTCGAATCGTCCTGGAATAAGATGCTTTGCGGTATTTATTTTACCAACTCTATCGAGCATCATGCAGCAGAAGATACCAGAAAAACAGAAATCAAGACGATTTGCGATATTCATTTTACCAGCTCTATCGAGCAGAATCTATTTTTTTCACCTACTTGAAACACTAGTAATTGATTTTACCATATCCACCTACCATATATCCAGCAGAGGATACCAGAAAAACTGAAATCAAGATGATTTTGCAGCATCAGTCTACTACCTCTATCTAACATCATCCAGCAGAATCTAAATTTCTCACGCACTTAAAACACTAGTCATTGATTTTACCATCTCCACTTACTATCATCCAGCAAAGAATCCAAGAAAAGTCTAAAACAGATATGCTTTTGTTATATTTATTTCACCAACAATGGGGAGCTAAACAGGCAGAAGCATCTAATTTCGATTACAAACTAGAATCAACGCTTCATTAAAAAATAAATAGATTCCACTTCTTCCTAGGTAAAGAGCAGGAACCTTACAAAAGAAACATTTGTACATAACCCTGTACTGGCTGGATTCTCCAAATAAGATAAAGACTATATTACAACACTCCTTGATAAATAGTAAACCATTACAAAAGAAGCTTATACGAGTGCTCAGTAAAAGAGCCACACTATTACAGACCTCGACAACTAGAAAGTATTAGTTAATATATCATTTTACACGAAGGAAAGAATATTCTAGACAAGGAACAAAAAAAAGAGCATATCGATGAAAAGGGCAAAAATTGCATCTGCATAAGAAAACCACTAGGTGATTTTTGGATCCATATCAACAGCCATACCAAAAAGTAAAACTATAAATAATAGCAAATTACAATCCGAATGCTATTAACATCCAAAGACTCAATAACACTTAAATCACCTAAAACAGCAGAAACCTCCCCTCCTACCCCCCTATCAAATGAAATAAAAAAAGAAGCTTCAATCCTTCACCGCTGCTATCAATCAATCAGTTATGGTGAAGGATAGGAGGTTCAATCCTTCACCTATCCTTCACCAGACTTTATCTCCCTCTACTTAAAAGAAAAATCCAAAAAAATGAGCAATGAACGTATCAACTAAAAGATTGCCCAAACTCCACTCTCATTCCTTAAAATAGAGTTTTCTACTTTTAAGGATGCATTAAGTACTTTATAAGTTGAATTAGAATCCGTAAAACTCTATCACTATCACATCATCCCAATAATTAACAGCAAAAGAGTTGCCTAGGTGAGTAAGAAAAGCACGGAGACCAATACTAACTCTGTACATCGTATCAGCTATAATAGAGAGTTGTCTAACCAAGCAAGAAAAGCACGGAGAAAGTATCACCTAAAATAGATAATTGTAAGAAAAAGATTAGCCTAATCAGCAAAAAAAGAATATCTCACAATTTAAAAGAAGGAAAAAAGGTAGAAGAAAAAGAGACAAAACCTACCAATAGGACATAGTAAGAAAACAAACAGAAAAAGGTGGCAAATATGAAAGAGGAAAATCAACAGAGGAAAATTAGCGGTATCAAGAGAGTAATACGAAAGCTAAAAACATAAGAACGAGCGGTATCAGAACAGTGACATGAACGGTACCAAGAGGGTACATTAGCAGCAAATAAGAAAAGAAGAATTGAATTATCCCTCTGTGCGGATCATCTTATCATTACATGGAAACGAGAACCAAAAAAGAGATCCCCTACCGGCTTCAGATTCTAGACCAATATCTGCCCCCAACACATCGGCTATCGCTTTACAGATAGTCAAGCCCAAGCCAGTTCCTTGCGCAAAAACATCCAGTTTTTCAAATCGGCGAAACACTAGTGGATGCTTCTCCTTAGGAATACCAATTCCAGTATCTTCTACAAAAATCTTTGCCCCAGTTAGAGTTGGCTCATACCCCAAAACGATTTGTCCAGACGAAGTATTCTTAAAAGCATTCGATAAAAAATTGACCATTATCTGAGCCATTCGCTGTTTATCGGTTGTCACAAAGAAATAGGGATTTGGTGAATGTATACGAAATTCGACTGAGGGGTTATTAAAATTCATTTTAATTGTTCGAGCCACATCCTCCATCAACATCACAAGATCAAAAGTCTCCATAAAGACATCAAGTACACCTGCCTCTATCTTCGACAGATCGAGTATATCATTTACTATTTTCAGTAGCAGATCACTATTCTCTTTGATTATATTTTTAAATTGGTTCAACTCCTCTGGGCTATTCGACAAATGAAGCAAATCAGAGAAACCCACAATTGCATTAAGCGGTGTACGTATTTCGTGACTCATATTAGCCAAAAAAAGAGATTTCAATCGATTCGATTCTTCCGCCTTTTGTTTAGCTATAATAAGTTCATTTTGTGTGCGTCGCAAGTTAGTGATATCTGTCACAAAGAGCTGATAGCAATAGATATTTCCTCCCTTGTCGCGAACAACGCTAGCCATGACATTAAAACACTTCATGGTAGATTCAGCCAACGAAGAATTAAAATACCCCTCTAGCTTTTGGAAATCATAATCTAGAATAATTTCAAAATCTTTCCCTTCACGGAGCAACTGTTTTGCATAATCGGGTAAAATAGGATTATCAAAAACAGAGACTCCTATAACTGATTCTTTACTCTTTATGCCAAAATGGTTCAGCTCAACTGGATTAATATCAACCAAGAAACCATCAGCATCATAGAGTTCAATACCCACAGGGATATCATTGTAAATTCCATTAAAGACACGTTGAATTTGATTGTATCCATTCTCGGCCTGCTCCACTTTCACTTTGGATTGCTTGAGTTGGTGATTCATATCAACACTAGTCGATATAATTTGAGAAAGTGAGAAGAGTAAATTTAAATCATTTTCATCCCACGTTTTATACTCACTTACCATATCAATTCCAATGTACCCCAATACATTCTCTCTAAAAATAAGAGGAACCAGAATTAAAGAGGTAACATCCTGTGACTTTAAAATCTCATACTCCGAAGGAGCATACTCCTTTATTTCAGAGAGTCTGTTTATGACCCAGGGCTTTTTATTAAAGACAAAATCATTTACAAAAGGGGTATCCGACAAAGGAACCTCATAAATATTTGCCTGCTGAGTAGAGGTGTTTTGAGCACAAATTTCATATTCATGCCGCTGAATCCCCCTCTCAAAGTCATATAAAAACATATAAGTACGATTTGCTTTATACAAATGAAGTATATTTTGCAAAATACCTGTAATAACAGTATCGTAGTCTCTACCTCCGTGAAAGGCCTTCAAAGAGTCCAGTACGATGGCATTGTTTTGCGAATTTGAGAAGAGTGTATTTGCCTGCATTATTGTTTAAATTACTAGATAACCAAAGATTGTTCTTGATCTTTAAAAATATATGACCATAAAAGTACTCTAGCACATGATTATTCAAGAATAGGTTCAACGGCTAATAGAGTCAAAATTACGACTTCTAAATGACTATTGCAAATTATTGTTATTATTTATTGAATTCTACACTTCGCTTATTTATACATGATTTTAGAAACCAAAGAGTTACATCTTGCTCTTTTTTCACTAGCAAATTCAAAAAAAACACGCTTCTAGAGTAGAAATTAGGCACTCCAAGAGGCATACACAATGCTCCCTGAATTGCCTATCTGTGAAAAAGCTTCAAAAAGCCATTAAAATAGATCAATACAATTATTTAGCTAAAAGTCGGACTTCTACTATCCGATTCGTCACATTCGACTCTCCTTTCTGAATGGTCAACTCTATTTTATCAGCACTACGCAACTGGTTAGGTAGCTCCAATTGCACAGATACTCTTCCCCACTCAGTCGACTGAAGCACTCCAATGAGTTCACCATTTACACAAACTGCTGCATTACGATTTTTATCGGCCAAATAATCAACCTGAATGTGCGTAACCATTCGGTTATTCTTACGCAGTTGATAACTAAAGAAATCAGCTGTTTCTCGCCAGTGAACCCCATTATCAGAACCTGTATGGCAATGACTCATCTCAATAAAGTGATCACTCTCTGGTTGCTGTTCACCACACACCACCTTATCGGCCGTAATGGCATCCAACGCAACACGCACCTCCTCAGCAGCTGCCCACTCAGCTTGTTGCAACTCAAGAGCTGCCTTCGTTACCAACGGAAAGTAAACCATGTAACGACACTCATGCAATTGGTAGAAAGGCACTAACTCTAACCCCTCAAAACGACTAGGCGATACACTATTTAAGACAAAAGTCAGCGGCTTAGTAGCTACAGCTTCTAGATGATTCAATACCCCCTCTTTCTCGCCCACTAAGATAGGAAGCTGATGGAGAGCCAATTGAGGACCGTTGGCGATATGCCCCCCACGACTATCATCGGCATACATGCCAATTTGATCTTGTGTACCTAACGAAGCAGCCAATACAATGGGACCATACAAGAAAGAGTATTGTGATGCACCATCGGGGGTCGTTTCTGCCCGCAAATGCATCGGCATCTCCAAACGGATACGATCACCCTTCTTCCAACTACCCTTTACCACTACATAGCCCTCCTTAACCGTTACAGGAGTCGAAACTCCATTCACAGATAAACGTAGCTCCTCTTGCTTTGCCCAACCTGGACAGCGCAGGTGTAAATAGGAAGTTGTTCTTTTCTTAGCATCGACAATGAGTAACTCAGTAGCTGCCTCCTCAGGAAAACGATTTTGTTGTTCAATAGATAGCCCCTGCTCCTTCCACTCTACCGTTGAAGGGATAAATAGATTTACAAAAAGATGGGTTTCTCTCTTACCATAAATCATTTCGCCATAGCGCGCATGATTCTCTAAGCCCGATCCTACACAACACCAAAAACTGGTTTGTGGTTGCGAATAGACACGGTAGTGGCCAGGACGCATGGGAGTAAAGTAAACAAATCCTCCCTGCACAGGATTCAATGTAGAGAGAATGTGGTTATAAAGTGCCTGTTCATAGTAGTCCATATAAGCTACATCGGCACTCGTTTCGTACAACATTTTGGTTAATCTGAGCATATTATAGGTGTTGCAAGTCTCAGGCCCCTGTTCACTCTCTAGCATCGAACAGAAATCATCGGCAGGGTGAAAATGCTCGCGCACACTATTGCCACCAATGGTAATAGAGCGATGTTTAACCACCGTTTCCCAAAAGAAACGTGAAGCCTCATCCCACGCTTGATTGCCCTCTATATCGGCTACACGTTTAAATCCTATAATCTTCGGTATCTGGGTATTGGCATGCATGCCTGTTAAAGCATCTTCCTTACGCAACAAAGGCTGCAAAACCTCTTGGTGCGAGAATTGGTGTGCCAATTTCAAATAGCGCTTATCGCCCGTAAGAGCAGCCACATCGGCAAATGTCTCATTCAGCCCCCCGTGTTCACTGCGCAACATCTGTTGCAACTGTTCATCACTCAAGTTAGCTACCAGCTCAACCATCCAATCGGTTAGTTTTACCAGCATCTCTTTGGCCTGCTCTTGCCCTGCTTGCAAGTAAGCATCTCGCAAACCAGCATATATTTTATGAATATTATAGAGTGGTACCCAACCACTATTTAGCCCAAATCCAGAAGCCCCAATCTTTCCCTCTTTTATCTCCTTAAATATTCGAGTTCCACCCGGTGCCCCACAGAGGTAACCATTACCTACCCTATCTTGACAACGCTTCAATTCAGCTAGCGCATACTCCAAACGTTCCAGCATACGTGCATCGCCCGTAGCAGCATACATATAAGATAGTGCCGAAAGGTAATGACCGGCAATGTGACCATCTAGTCCTGTATTTTCCCAGTTAGTATAATTAGGCGCTTTAGGAGCTAACCCAGCCTCCTTTAAATAGGGGGCCAATAATCTATCGGCATTTAATCCAAGAATATACGAAGCATCCATCCTTTCGGCATGCCGAAAAGGGCTATCCGTTAAGCGCACTTGGTGAATCGAAAAGGGTTCTACCTGTGTGGTAAGTTGTGCAGCTACCGTAGCCGGAAGGGCTGCTTGCAGAAGAGCTATAGAGGTAGCCCAAATAGTTTGTTTCAGTTTCATCGGTTTTTTTATCTAGTTTAATCCCTAAAAGAAAAAATATCCCTATTGAATAGCATCCACATCGTGATTGGTCATACAACTCCGATAGGAATTTGCTTTTCCAGCATCTTCCAACTTGATACTATATCTTCACTCCAAGTATTTGAGTCAAAAACATTGCTGCCTTATAAAGCCCGAGCGAGTCAGAATAACAAAGGTTAGTTATCCAAAGGGAATGTACAAATCAATAGAAATATATTTAAACAGAAGGGCGATAATTTACCCGAAGAGGGTCATCAAACAAGCCAAATGCAATTTTGAACCATTTTTAGCCCTCATTTGAATCAATTTTAGCCCGCTTTTGGAGCTCACTAGGGGTCATACCAAACTCCTCCTTGAAACAAGAGGCAAAGTATTTACGATTAAAATAGCCCAAATTAGTAGCTACCTCAGCAATGCTAGTTCCCTTATTTGCGAGCAAATAATGTGCATGCTGCATCTTTATATTGCGTATAAATTCTAAGGGAGTCTTACCAGTAATAGCTTTCAATTTACGCGTCAAAGTAGACCGAGACATATTGACTCCTGCCGCCAAAGAGGTGACATCAAAATCGGGTTCTGTCAAGTTTGCCTCCACACACTTTGTCGCTTTATCTAATAGTGCTTTATCCAGCGATGTAAATTCAGACTCTGGCATCTCTACTTCGCTATTCAAATAATGACGCATTCTAAGCATCTCTTCACTATCGTTCCACAACTCATTATTTTTCCTTTTCATTCGGCCTAAATAGGCCCAGATTGCCCAAACGAGTAAAACAGAAATCAATAGCAAATAAAAAATATAAGCCCACCAAGTTTCATAAAAAGCGGGAGCTCTACACACTTTCAGTTGGGTTACTTGGTCACTCCAAAGTCCATGTTCATCCGTAGCCTTTACTTCAAATAGGAACTCGCCAGCAGGAATTTGATTGTAAAAGGCCCAACATTCACCACTTGCTGTATAGGTCCAATTCGTATCGACTCCTACCAAGCGATAGGCGTATCGTATTTTATGGGCAAAGCGATGGTTCAACGAAGAGAAGGTTATTTCGACATTTCGGTCAGCAGGAGTCAACCTAATTTCGCGCAAGGAGCATCCTGCCCTAGTTTGACCCAAGACCAGTGAACTACCCGATGATTTTACATTCGTAATCAATGGCTCTACCACCTTAGCAGCACTCTCTAAACGATTAGAAGGGGTAAACGAAGAGATACCAGGTATACCGCCTACATAGATTTTTCCATCCTTACCTTCACACATCGATGTGGGGATTAAACGCCATAACAGCATCGAATCATCAGTTGTTTCATACGTACTAAAAGAGTTATTGCGTGGATTGAACTCTATTAATCGCTGATTGGTCTCTATCCAAAGATGATTAAACACATCAGACATCACCTGATTCACCATATTACCTTGCAATCCACAAGCATCACTATGGTCTGAAAAGTGATGAGTTGCTAAGTCGAATGCATAGAGTCCGCCTTCATCACTACCTAGCCACAACAGGTTATCGGTGGTAAAAGTAACGGAAGAGAAATGGTGAAGAATAGGGATATGAGTAACAACTCCCTCTTTATCTATCCTATAAAATCCTTTATCACTAGTAACCACACACAGTTCGCCAGTAGGTATCTCCACCATATCGGTTATAAACCCAAGGTCACTATAACTGCTATCTATCTTATTTCTCTCTATATTGTATCTATACAAAGCACTATTCGTTCCTACCCAGAGCTGTTTTCCTGATTGCGCCTCTAGAATCGATTGAACAGCTCCTATCTCGATAACAGCCGATAAGTCGGCCACATCAAGCAACTCCATCTGCATCTTATTTCGCCCCAATCGATAAACCCTCTTAGAAGAGCTAGGAGCTACCCATACACTCTGAGGCAAAGAGCTAGGAGCCATAATTTTAATCATCCCAAAGGGCAATAAAGAGAGGTTAGAATCACTATATAAAGAGCACTCATCACTCCGTAAATTATACAAGCAAAGCCCCGTACGCTCTTGTGAAACCCACATAATTTGATCACCACTATCAACCATTGCCATAATAGCAGGATTAGCATGAGTAGCTTTACGAAGTGCTGGCATCTGATAATCCGTACGAGAATCATTGGTGAAATGAATAATAAAGCTAGGCCGATCGAAAGCAGAAACCCATAGACTACCATAACGGTCTCTTACAATCTCATTCAACATTTTATTGGATGAAGGAAGTAACTGAGGTAATGAGACTTGCTCCAATTGGTTATCCTTTCCTTTTTGGAAGGCCACAAGCTCTTCTGAAGTAGTTCCCCAAAGATAGCCCAAATCACCATCTTGTTCAAGATAAAGAAAGCAGTGATTCTTATTCCCTATCGAATTTAGAGGCAAGGGTTGGTACACATATACCGAATCTTGATTGGAAGCAGTAGGGTCAAATTTCACAATGCCACGGTTCCACGTACCAATCCAATAGAACTCCTCCTCCCTATCTTGTAAAATCATCCCAAAGTTGGGATTATCTATGAACAGGGGGTATGGCTGGAAAGAGTCTGTTGCCCGATCAAGCGTGTATATGAATCCTTGCGCATAGGTCACTAAAATCTGACCCGCTCTATTTTCACAAAAACCAGCCACGTGACTCTTTACTCCATTGTTCGTAACAGGATATTCATGGAGTAACACCTGCTCACTGGAGTAACAAAGCAACGAACCCGCTATGGAAATCCACATCAAACCATCGCTCGTAGCATCCACCCGATGAATAAATTGTCCTTTTAATCGTTGGCCGTCCACTGCTCGAACCGAATAGTCGCGCTTGTCTAACCAATAAGCACCCTTGTTGGTACCAAACCAGATATTGCCCTGTTTGTCTTCGGCTATAGACTCTATCAAATTATTATCGAGCAGTCCTGGGCTATTTATATCAGACCGAAACACATCGACCCGGTACCCATCATCGCGGCACAAACCATTTACAGTGCCATACCACATATACCCCTCGCTATCTTGAAAGATGCGGTGAATGGCATTTACCGGTAGTTTAGGCAAACTAGGTATGGGCGATAGCCCAATGTGTTGAGCTTTAGCTCCACAGGTCAGTAAAAAGAGAAAGAGGGTCAACAAGAGTTTCATAGCGTAGTGTAAGCTTGGGTTGTCTCTACAAAGTTACACTTTTTAAAGAATATGTCAAAGTATAGACTACTACAGCTCCTTACTCTATGGCCCCCAGTAACCCTCTACCCCTCTTTTTAGAGAGTCCAATAAGGGCTATAAATCTAAACAATCAATCCCTTTTTATTACACCCGCTCTCTCAAAAGAATAAACACCCGCTCCTATTTTCCAATTTCTGACAGAAATTAGAGAATTTACGTCAGAAATTATCTAATTTCCAACGCAAATTCTCTAATTTTCAACGTAAATTCTCTAATTTCACACTGACATTCAAAGAATAGAACAGCCTCTTCAATCAAATAGATGCCCAGGAGAGAGAGAATGAGTGCTATGGAGTAGCCAAATGATTCTAAATTGTGCGCCATCTTAGAGTAGATAGCCCAATTAATTTGTACTTTTGCTAAGTTTTAGTCATTCATGCTAGAAAACTAAAACATCATTCTATGAAATCAACGAATCTACTAATCATTGGCTTGATACTACTCGTAGTAACTGCGTGTGGTACAGGTCATCAAAAAAGAGAAAAGAATATGAGCAACGAAAGCCGTACCCAAGTACACTTTGAAACAACCCTAGGCAATTTCACTGTCGAGTTATACAACGAAACACCGCTTCACCGCGAAAACTTTATCAAGTTGGTACAAGAAGGATTGTACGATGAGACCCTTTTTCACCGCGTGATTAAACAATTTATGATTCAAGCAGGCGATCCAGATAGCAAAACAGCTTCGGATACCGCTTCACTAGGTGCAGGCGATGTAGGTTATACCATTCCTGCGGAGATGAAAACTCCCTTCTTCCACCAAAAAGGAGCTTTAGCTGCTGCCCGCCAAGGCGACGAGGTGAACCCAGAGAAAGCCTCATCGGGCTGTCAATTCTACATCGTTACTGGACGTAAATTCTCTGAAGCACAATTGCAAGGCATGGAGATTCAGATGAACGAACAACGCGAAGGAGCAATCTTCGATACCTTGGCTAGAAACCACATGAAAGAGATTTACAAAATGCGTAAAGCCAATGATAACGCAGGCTTATTAGCACTACAAGATAAACTTGAGGCAGAAGCGCGCGAACTAGCCGACAAAGAGGAGAAATACCGCTTTACACCCGAACAACTACAAGCCTATACTACCGTAGGAGGTGCACCTCACCTAGATGGAGGATATACAATCTTTGGCCAAATAATTGAAGGCATGGAGACGGTAGAGAATATTGAGAAGGCCAAAACCAACCGTGGAGACCGTCCTACAACTGATATCCGCATTCTGAAAGCAACTGTAAAGTAAGAAGATGATTGAAGTAAATAAACACACGCTGGCCAATGGGCTGCGATTGGTCCACTCCGAGGATACCACTACCCAAATGGTGGCTATTAACGTGCTCTACCATGTAGGTGCACGCGACGAAGACCCATCGAATACCGGTTTTGCCCACCTCTTTGAACACCTTATGTTTGGTGGTTCGATTAACATACCCGAATATGACCAACCGGTACAAGAGGCAGGTGGCGAAAACAATGCATGGACCAGTAATGACCTCACCAACTACTACATCACACTTCCCCGCCAGAATGCCGAGACCGGCTTCTGGCTGGAAAGTGACCGGATGCTTTCGCTCGATTTTAATGAGAAGAGCCTCGATGTACAGCGAAATGTAGTGATGGAAGAGTTTAAACAACGTAACCTCAACCAACCCTATGGCGATGTATCGCACCTGGTTCGTTCCATGGCTTTCAAGGTACACCCTTACCAGTGGCCCACCATTGGTAAAGAGCTCAGCCACATAGAGCAAGCTACGCTAGAAGAGGTAAAATCGTTCTTCTTCCGTTTCTATGCCCCCGACAATGCCATTCTATCTATCACCGGCCACATCAGCTTTGAAGAGGCAATTAGACTAACCGAAAAGTGGTTTGGATCGATACCAAGCCGTCTAACTTCGCCCAAGGCACTCCCCAAAGAGCCTGTTCAAACCGAAGAGAGACGCCTCACGGTAGAACGCCCCGTGCCCCTTGATTCGCTCTACATGGCCTTCCGCATGTGCGATCGGAAACATGCCGATTACCACACCTGCGATATGCTAAGCGACCTCTTAAGCAACGGTCGTTCCAGCCGCTTAATTCAGCATTTGGTGCAAGATCGCCAGCTATTTGGTTCTATCGATGCACACATTGATGGAAGCATTGACGAAGGGTTGTTCCACATCATTGGTAAACCTGCCGCAGGAGTTACCTTGGAGCAAGCCGAAGCAGCCATTTGGGAAGAGTTAAGCAAAATGCAAACCGAAGAGGTGAAAGAGGAAGAGTTGGAAAAGGTGAAAAATCGCTATGAGAGTGAACAAATCTTTAGTAACTTGAATTACTTAAGTGTAGCTACAAACCTGGCTTACTATGAATTAATAGGAGAAGCAGAAGATATCAATAGCGAAGTGGCTAGGTATCGTGCCGTCAATAGCACGCAAGTAAAAGAGGTGGCGCAACGCTTGTTTGCCCGCACCAACTGTTCGGTTTTATATTACAAAGCAGCGAAAGTATGAAAAATTATGTAGCAACCTATGGCAGCCACCACAGAGCATTGGCTAAGCTAGGTATACCCATTGTGATAGGACAAGTGGGTATGGTGGTATTGGGATTTGCCGATACCTTAATGATAGCGCGTCACAGCACCCATGGGCTTGCTGCAGCTAGTTTTGTCAATAACATTTTTCTGCTAGCCATTGTTTTCGCTACAGGTTTTGCTTACGGGCTTACTCCTGTTATAGGAAGCCTGTGGGGAAAAGGTGAGACTGAGTCAGTAGGGGGAGTGGTAAAGAACAGCCTCTTTATCAACACCCTACTGGCACTGGCCATCTCACTCTGCATGGTACTCTTCTATTTTAACATCCATCACATGGGGCAGCCCCAAGAGCTACTTCCCTTGATGCGCCCCTACTTCTTGGTGTTACTCTTCTCCATTCCCTTCTTGACTTGGTTCAACACCTTTAAGCAGTTTACCGATGGAATTGGTAAGACACAACTATCTATGTGGATTCTACTGAGTGGCAACCTACTCAATGTAATAGGTAACTACCTCCTTATCTATGGAAAGTTTGGGTGCCCCGAACTGGGACTAGAGGGTGCAGGTATTGCCACATTGGCCTCGCGCATCTACATGGCGCTACTCTTTGCAGCCATCTTCTTCTTCTCTAAACAGTTTAAAAGCTTTGCTACAGGGTTCAAAAGAAGTTGCATCAACCGTATCGAAGCTACCCGATTAAGCAAACTAGGCGTACCCATTGGTTTACAAATGGGTATGGAGACAGCTGCCTTTGCTCTAAGCACCGTTATGGTGGGTTGGTTAGGAACCATGCAACTGGCTGCACACCAAGTAATGCTTACCGTATCACAGCTCTGCTTTATGATTTACTACGGTATGGGGGCTGCAGTAGCGGTTCGTATCAGCTACTTCCACGGACAAAAAGATAAGGTAGGCATCAACCGTTCGGCCACTGCCTGCTTCCACCTCATACTCCTGATGGCCTTTGCCACCGTACTACCCATTGTAGTGCTGCGCAACCAACTGGGCATCTGGTTTACCGGTAGCGAAGAGGTGGCACTCATGGTGGCGCACCTTGTCATTCCACTGCTACTCTATCAATTTGGCGATGGCATGCAGTGCAACTATGCCAATGCCCTACGAGGCATAGCCGATGTGAATCCCGTTATGGTCATTGCCTTCATCGCCTATTTCCTCATTTCACTCCCTGTGGGCTATCTCTTTGGCTTTGTACTTGAAGGAGGACTCTTTGGCATCTGGATGGCTTTCCCCTTTGGACTAACAGCCGCTGGCATTATGTATTACATCCGTTTCCGCCAGCAGATGAAAAAGATGAGTTTCAACTAAGCAACGTAGCCCCATGAAAATAAAGGCCACCACCCCCGTTAAGGCAGCCTTTGGATACCTACTACTTACACTCCTACTCATTGTATCCATACGCTACATCTACCACGAAATGCGCACGCTCACACAGGTAGATGCGTACGAAAGTGTATTGATACAGCAGCGTAAAGTAACCAATCAAGTGGCCAATAAACTCTACCAAGCAGAGATTATTGGCCAATCCCTTAGCGTAGGTACCCTGCAAGAGTACCACAACTACCGAGCACTCATGCGTCAAGTTGCCCAAGAGGTGGACTCGCTACGCCCGCTACTCACCGATAACTCCCAACTGCTGCGGTTGGACACCGTAAAGGTGCTGTTGCGCCAAAAAAGCCGCAACATGAACCAGTTGCTACAAACCATGGAAGAGGCTTCGGCCGATAAAGCCTACCAAGAGCGGATAGAGGCACTTATTAGCGAACCCGACTCCCTCATCACGCAGCCTCGCATATCCAATAAGGTGGTGACCCGTAGTAACTCATACACCATCCACAAAAAGCGTCAACGCTTCTTTAAACGGATAGCCGATGCCTTTTCGCCACCCAAAAGTGACTCAACCCAAGTAAAGAATGTGATTCAGGAGGTCTACACCGATACACTCATAGCTAGCTTTAGCCCCTCGGATACCGTTGTTTCTATTCTAAAAGGGATTCAAGAGCAACTCACCGATACCCAAGAACAGGCCAAAGTGGCACTAACCAATCGCATTCGTACCTTGCAGCTCAATGGGCTAATGCTCAATCAAAAGGTAAATCAACTCCTGGCCAATATTGAGCAAGAGGAGCTACTACTCGAACAACTACGTACCGAAAAAGAGGAACTCATACGCAACCGATCGGTTAAGACCATTACAGCCATTGCCGTAGTGGCCATTCTGCTAGCCTTTATCTTCTTCCTATTGGTGTGGCGAGATGTAACCCAAAGCAACCACTACCGCCGCGAATTAGAGAAAGCCAAACTACGTGCCGAAGAGCTACTAAAGCTGCGCGAGAACTTAATGCTCACCATTACCCACGATATTAAAGCCCCCACGGGCTCTATCTTGGGGTACATTGAGCTATTAACCACCATCTGCCCCGAAATAAAACAGCAGTTTTACCTCACCAACATGCATCAATCGGCCACGCACCTTTTAAACTTGGTCCACTCCCTGCTTGACTTCCACCGACTCGAAGCACACAAGGTAGAGGTAGAGCGTACCCCCTTTGTGGTAAGAGAGTGGCTAGAAGGCATTGTAACCAGCTACCTACCATTGGCCCAAAAGAAGGGACTTGCACTCCAAGCCCAGCTAACGGAGCTACCAACGCATGTCTACATCAGTGATCCCTTTAGGTTGCGCCAAATTATAGAGAATCTACTTTCGAACGCTATTAAGTTTACAGAGCAAGGAGAGATTAAACTCTACGCCTTTGTACGCGAGGGAAAGCTCGAACTATCCGTAAGTGACAGTGGCAGCGGCATCCCTCTCCAAGAACAAGAGAGACTATTCAAGGCCTTTACCCGTCTAAAGAATGCACAGGCCCAAGAGGGGTTTGGGTTGGGACTAGCCATCACGCAACACCTTATTCAACTACTCGAAGGAACCATCTACCTACGCAGTGAAGTGGGTAAGGGAACCACCTTCTTTGTTACCCTCCCACTCCCACAAGCCAGTGCAGGGGTAGAGAAGGCCTTTTTGAGCAAACAAGTAAAAAGCATTAAGGCAGAATCACTGTCTGTAACACCAAACTCCTCGCCCTCTCTAAAGGAGAAGCACAACAGCCTACTAAAGGTGGTACTGATAGACGATGATCCCATTCAGCTCCAACTCACCACACAGATGCTGCGCAACTTGCAGATAGAGGCACTAGGAACCACCAACCCAACCACATTGATGGAATGGGTGAAAAGTGAAAAGCCAGCCCTACTCTTGAGTGACCTGCAAATGCCCGCTATGAACGGTATAGAGTTGCTACACACTCTACGTACCATGGAACTAACACATGCCAGAACCCTACCAGCCATTGCCGTAACTGCTCGAAGCGAAATGGAACTAGCCGATGTAGAAGCAGAGGGATTTGCACAGATACTGCACAAACCCTTCTCGCAACAGGAGTTGAAAGAGGCCATTGAAGAGGTAGTGGGCAGGGCACTTCCCTCCTTAACAGAAAAGGAGGATTCCCTTGCTCATCAACAGCTCTGCAACCCAGGGAGAGAGCACTTGGAAGAGAGAGAAGAAGCCTACCATTTTGCAGCACTCACCCTCTTCTCGGCAGGCGACAAAGAGGCAGCTGCTCAAATTATAGCATCGTTCATTCAAGAGACCACCCACCATTACGAAGCGTGGCAAAAGGCTATAAAAGAGCAATCGGTGCCTCAGCTAACTCAGTTAGCCCATAAAATGCTTCCCCTATTTACCATGCTACAAGCAACGCAAGTAGTAGAAAGAATGCAGTGGATAGAGCAACAAAAAACGCTATCTTCGTGCACGAATGAACTACTCGAAACGGCAACTTGTTTAATTAAAGAGATAGAACAAGTTATTGCAGCAGCTAGGGATTACCTAAAAAAGGAGCTAGAAGCGTAGTGCCCCAAAAAAGGAGCAGAGAAAGAGAAACAAAGAGAGAGAAAACAAGAAGAAAAGATACGAGAGAAGAGCCCAGTCAGCAACTAGTTTGTGGAGATATCATGGGCAAAGAAACTCTCTTTAGAGAATGATAGATGAGAAAAAGAATACTTATAGTCGAAGATGATTTAACCTTTGCTACCATGCTAAAGACATGGCTAGAGAAGAAAGGATTTGCGGTAGAGAGTGCCAGCAACAATGCACGTGCGCGCAGTATACTCACCCAAGAGAGGTTCGACCTAGTACTTTCAGACCTACGCCTACCCGACCAAGATGGACTCTATCTGCTCAATTGGCTCAAAGAGCAAGGGCAGCTTTGCCCCTTTATCATGATGACTAGCTATGCCGAGATTCAATCGGCCGTACTGGCCATGAAGAGTGGAGCCACCGACTATATAGCCAAACCCATCCAACCCGATATGCTGCTGAAGAAGCTAGAAGAGGCATTGGCTACGAGCAGCTCAGTTGCATCTACAACAACTCCATCTGCCCCAGTAGAAAAGCCACTCAGTGGTACGCTACTGAGTGGCAACTTGCCAAATGGTAACCTCTGCATTGAAGAGGATGGAGGGGTAACCTATATGGAGGGAGAGAGCGAAGCAGCCATCCAACTCTACAACCACGTAGCCCTAGTAGCTCCTACCCCCCTATCGGTTTTAATCAATGGAGCCAGTGGAACGGGTAAAGAGTATGTGGCCAACCGCATTCATCAACTTAGTAAACGCGCCAATAAGCCTTTTATAGCCATCGATTGCGGTTCCATTCCCAAAGAGCTGGCTGCATCAGAGTTTTTTGGTCACCTCAAAGGATCCTTTACGGGAGCCCTTCAAGATAAAAAAGGGGCCTTTATAGCGGCCAATGGAGGCACACTCTTTCTGGATGAAGTGGGCAATTTAAGCTACGAGGTACAGATACAGCTACTACGTGCCTTGCAGGAGAGACGCATCCGCCCGGTAGGATCGGCCAAAGAGATAGAGGTCGATATACGGGTAGTAAGTGCTACCAACGAAAACCTGCAGCAAGCCATTGAAAAAGGGAATTTCCGCGAAGATCTCTACCACCGATTGAATGAATTCACCCTCGAAATGCCCAACTTAAAAGCGTGTGAAGGCGATATTCTCTCCTTTGCCACACTCTTCTTAAAACAGGCCAATCGGGAGTTGGAACGAAACATTGTGGGATTTGATACTACTGCAAGCCAACTACTCACAAACTACAACTGGCCTGGAAATTTGCGTGAATTAAAGAATGTGGTTAAACGAGCTACCCTACTTGCACAAGGAGATAACATTACAGCAGCCGAACTACCCCAAGAGCTAAAGCAGGCTATAGCAATAGCTCCCTCACTAACCACACTCAATCTATACGACGAAGAGAGTGAGAAGAGTCGCATTCGAGAGGCACTGGCCAAGAGTAATTACAACAAAAGTAAAGCTGCTATTCTGTTAGGTATAGATCGAAAAACGCTCTACAACAAACTCAAACTATACGATATAGAGTAGAGATTTGGAGAAAACCTGCGCTCTACAACAAACTTAAACTAGAAGAGATAAAGTAGAGATATGGAGGAGATCTACGCTCTACCCTAATCAGTAGAAGCGAGTAACGGTATAACTACGACTAATACATTGAATGCTAGTAAACCTATTTGACTCATAAAGCCGAAATATGCAGAGAAGCATATTTCGGCTTTATGAGTCAAATAACAAGTGGGCTCCTCTTCCGAACAACGAATCAGAAGAGGAGCCCACGTTAGTTAAATGAGAAGAGAATTACTCCGCAAACCAAGCTTGGTCTGCATAGGCTGCCAAGATTAAACTACGGTTACTGAAGTGTGCTTCAAACTCTGCACTACTCAAAGCGTATGCATGCTGAGCATTGGCAATAGATACTGCATTACCAGCCAAGTCGGTACAATTATAGGTTTTGTAACCATTCTCTAGCGTTGCCACCGATGGATTAGGCAGAGTGCCGCTAGATCCACCCGATAAGCCCCAACCATAAGTAGCATAGATAGGAGCCATTTTGCAGTTGGCCAGTGTAATGTTATCAAAGTAAGAGGCATTGCCCGCTGTACGACTTAAGAACATACGAGTGGCTACTCCAGTAGTGGTCAAATCGCAATTGAGGAAAACAAACCCTTTGTTGCCATCGGCTACACGTGCTTGCAAGATGTAACCATCGGCCACGGCACGAATCTCGCACTTCTCAAAGAGAGCAGCAGCTACAGAACCCCAAATAAAGTCTACATCGCCAGCAATCATGCAGTCGTAATACCAGCAGAACCCTTTCAAACAGAGTGTATCTTGACAACTCAACAAATCACAGCTTACAAAAGCAATGGCACGGGTGTCATTGTTGGCATAAATAATCTCGGCTTGGTCTCCCTTACCCGTTTTTACGTGGGTATTGTGAATGGTCAAGGATTCAAAACGAATTTTATCCGACATTTCAAGTAGAAGAATGGCACGCCCACCCGATTGAAGTATCGAAGAGCCCATAGCTGCACTTGGAGAGATGGAAGCCGATCCACCTGTACCTCCATTCAAATCATCGTAGTTATCGTAGCGTAGTTGCACACCTGTACGACTCTCTCCCTTAAAGGTTAAGTTGTTGATGCCACGTATAAAGAGCAACTCCTCGTACACTCCATTTTGAATGAATACTGTTTTCTGCAGATTGTTATTTACATTCAATGCCAAGAAATCAATGGCACCCTGGATGGTACGGAAATCGGCTGTAGCATTATCTAAACCTACTGTCACCGTATGATTGGCATCTGTAGGGATGGCTGGAGTTTTTTTAGTAGTAAAGCTCCATTTAGCCCCATTCTTTATACCTAGGAAGTCTTTGTGCTTTATCACCTTATCGTCCAGCAATACATAGTAGGCGGTATTATAATCCAATTTATTGGAGTGCAACTTAATGGTAACCGTATTGCCCTCAACCGTAAGTGGTTGGTAATTAACCACACGGTAGCGATTGCTACTGGTACCTGCTCCAATAATATCCATCTTAGTATGTAGTAAACTACTATTTTCTAACTTTGAATGGGTATCGGCCATATCAATTTCATCTACCAAAGAGTGATCGGCTGCCTTAAAAATCTTTACTTTACCCGAGTTACCCAGTTGCGGTGCATCACCGCTAAAGGTTAATCGCAAGTAACCATCTTTGAATACATCTACCGCCTCATTGGCAGGAAATATAGCATAATTCAAGACTAAATCGGCCACAGCATCGTTATACTCCTCCTCTTGCCAAGGAGCAATAGAGCCACTCTCTATCTCTACACTGGCACTTGGTGCCTCATGTGGATGGTGAGTAATGGTAAAGGTGTATCGATATCCCGCTTGCCATTTAGTCAAACTATTCTCGCTTTCCGATAAATTAAAATGATACTCCTCACCCTCTACCATGTAGGAGATGGCATGGCTATCCAGTAAGTTGCCAGGAAGAACAATGGCACTGAATAGGTTAGATGCCGATTGGTAAGGAGCTATTTGAGCTACCGATCCACTACCATGTAAAGAGCCTACTAATAAGTTGCAAGTAGCGGCACTGTTCATGCCCTGCAAAGCAAATGAGCTAGGGGCCACTTCGGCACCAGATTCATCAATCACACGGAAAACGGTTTTAGCTAGTAGGTGTGAAAAGATAAGAGGTAACTCGGTAGCTGCACCTTGTGCCAAGCCTGCAGTAGAGATGGAACGCATCAAGTCATGAGCAGTTGTACCTGCTGTTTGATCGGCCAGATTAATGGAGTAGATGCCATTGGCTATCTGGTCACTGTAAGGATAATACCCTATAAAGTCTACCTTCGAACCATCGGCTGGATATTCAAAAGGATGAGTAGCGGAGAAGTTGGCCGATTCGCCTCCAGTTTGTGCCACATAGAGTCTATTTGCCCATTCCGAAACAATGCTTTGAGTGGCTGTAGGCAACATATATTGTCCCATTCTATCGCCTACACTCCATTCGCTTTTAGTTGCATCGGGGTATGGATTAATCTCTGCTACAAATGTTATCGGTTTTACCTCCTCTACAGGTGGTAAATTCTCCTCACTGCTACAAGCTGTCCATGCCAAAGGTAGCATGGAACAGAGTATCATATTTTTAAGCTTCATATCTTGTTATCTTAAATTCGTAATTAATCAATTTAGTATTGGATTACTTGTACCAACGTGGGTCACCTGCTTGCACTTTAGACTGCGTAAAGTCGCCCTTAGTATAATCACCAAAGAGAGCCGAGGCTGCATATCCACAATCTTCACCTACAGCTGTGCCTTGCCATACGGTGTTACTTACATAGTAATTGCCCGATTCACTCATTGACTCAGCATTCGATGCAACAGAGACTCCTCTTGTATCATTAAAAGGCAATCCAATGATGTTCTTGGTAAAAGTAAGCGTTCCTTTGTGGGTGCCATTAAATTGTACAATAGCATAAAGCGGACCTTGATTAAAGGTACATTGATCAACTACCACATGGGTAGCTGCAGCTACTGAGTTAAGATGAATGGCTCTACCAGCGAAATCAAAGAAGGTTGATTTAGAGAGTTCCACCTCTTCAATGGTACTTTCATTCTCCATACTTAATAGATTGTAGTTATCAATGGCATAAACAATGCTATTGACTATTTTATAGCTACCCATTGTTGTACCACTACGCATACGAAACAAACCACGTAAATCGTGCAACACTGCCTGCTCAATAATGCTCTCTTTTAAATTAATTTTAGTCGATTGATTAAAGAGGTAACCCGAACCCCTTACACCGTGCAGCTCTACATGGTAAAGATGGAACAGATCAACATCACCAGCAAAGGAGAGAGAACCACCCAAGTAAACCGAAGCAGGAACGGTACCACTCTTACCCACAAGCATCAGCGACTTGATAGAGGCAGGTATAGCAAAGCTACTGGCCTCTTGGTAACTACCTGCACTCTCTAGTAAAATAGCCACTTTAGCGGTAGTAGCACTGGCTAAGGCATCCTTAATAGAAGCACCACTTGCAACAACAATCTGTTCAAAATCGGCTGGAATGTCAATATCTTCAATCACCTCTTTCTCTTGGTTATCGGCACCTCCATCGCCCCAAGGGTCGATAGTACTACCGTCAAAATCAACCAATACCACTTCCACCTCGGCTTCCGATGTTTTAACCGTTACCTTGAAGGTATAAGCCTTTCCTGCAGTGATTTCTAAAGCTGGATGAGTACTATTCATTACCCAACGATAAGGATTACCTGCAACACTCAGCGTAACTTCATGCCCTGCTCCTATTACATAGGGAAGCAAAATAGCCTCATAGCTACTCCCTGTAAAGTAAGGAGTAATGGGAAACACATCGGCCTGCTGAGCAAGGGTAGCTGTAGCCAATGAGAATTGAGCTGTGGTGCTCATCCCTTGAATGGCAATTCCATTAGCATCTAGAGTCAAAGGGTTATTCTCTTCGTCCACAAAGAGCAGACGCAACTTAGCCAGTTGGTGAGTAAAGTTTAAAGCAACAGAGCCCGAAGTATAACCACTCCCCCCATTATTGGCTTTAGCATACATCAAATCATGAGCCACCAAACTAGCCGATTGATTGGCCAATTGAATAGGGTATATTCCACCCTCTATGGCACCACTGTAGGGATAATAGGCCATGAAATCGACTGCATCTCCCATCTCAGGATAACTAATAGCTTCTGCTACTGGAAGAAAAGCCGTGGTCTGTGCAGCTGCATCGGCACGGTAAGGCACATTACTGTATCCAGCAACTGCTTCGGTACCTGCTTGCAACATATAGATTCCAATCTCATCGCCAGCACTCCATTGATTTCCATCTTGACTAAGGCGGCTGTTGAAGTTGCCTGCTCCCGAAGCAAAAGTAATGGCTCTACTAGTTAAGTCCGCTGTTTCCTGCTCTTGACTACAAGCACCAAAGAGTGCAGCCATCGAAGCAAGTGCTGTTATATATAGATTTCTTTTAGACATGATAACTTTCATCATAAAGTAAATATTAATTCAATGTAGTATAGTTTCCACCTGCTACCTGGCCATTCACACTCTTACGTACCAAGTAGTGTAGATAGACCTCTAAGTTGGTGTAACGTCCAGTTGGGTCAAGCGTCTTGGTATTACCATCGCTCGCATCGTTCATATTGAGGTTGAATGCTTTTTCGAATGCATCGGGCATACCATCACCATCGCTATCTACTTTAACAACTCCTGCCTTATAGGTAGGCCATCCACCTACGGCACTTTGTGTATCAATGATACCGTTAATACTACCATTACCACCATCCATACAAGCAGCCGTACGAGTACGCGTATCATTTACTGCACGTTCATCCACAGCATCGCGCTTTAGGTTAGCACCTGCAAAATCCATTACTCGTTCAAAGGCTACTGCTGCTGCATGAGTGGTTACCTTAGCCGCTTTACCATCGGGTAAAATGGGCAAAGAAGCATTTAAAGCTGTATAATCAGTTTCACCTTTGTTAGTCATATCATACTCAAGACCCGCCCAGTTATTGGCATTCGAGCCTCCATCATTGCCATCGCTTACATCGAGGTAGTTGCTATTTTCACCCATATAGATCCATGGACAACCGTAATCTACTACAACGCCATTCGCACTCTTAGTGCCCGAAATGCGGTAGAAATATCGACGTTTCTTACCATTGGTATCAGCATCGGGACCATATATAGAGGCAGGTCCCCATTTGTAGTAATTGCCTACAAAGTTCACTTTTTGTCCCTCACCACCATAAGCTGGGTAGTTAGAGTAGTTATAGACCACACAGTTACGGAAATCAACCACACGTTGGTCATTGGTTAATGGATTATCGGAAGTGCCATATACATCTCCTCCATCAAAACGGGGATTACGGCTATCGTGGTGAGCCAATAGGTTGTGATGGAATGAAGCATTCACCCCTCCTACAATGGCTCCGTAACCGTGATTTCCCTTACCATGCACCGATTTACGCAAACTCTCCGAAATAATAGTCCACTGCACCGTCAAGTTCTCACTAGCATAGAAGGATGAACACTCATCCGTACTCCAACTCATAGAGCAGTGGTCAATAATGATATTTTTAAGGAAACGACCCCACATAGCATCATCTTCCGTTTGTGTTTCATCCCCCATACGTGAACGGATATAGCGAATAATTACGTTATTGGCAGCTACTACAAAACTGTAGTTTTTCAAACAGATTCCATCACCTGGTGCCGTTTGCCCTGCAATGGTTATATCACTGTTTCGAATAACCAACCGACTCTTTAATTCAATGATTCCATCTACCTCAAATACAATGGTACGAGCTCCTGTTGCATCAACAGCTGCGCGCAAACTACCTGTACCCGAATCATTTAAATTAGTTACTTTAATAACACGACCACCACGGCCACCGGTAGTAAACATACCACCTCCTTCGGCACCTGGGAAAGCACGTACTAGGTCGTCATTCTCGTGTGTAGGGAAGGACAAGTCTAAATCAGTAAAATCCTCTTCTTCGTCTGTATCTCCGTCGCCCCAAGGTGCTACAGAATTCCCATTAAAGTCAATTAGTTCACCAGCTATCTCACCCAAGAAACTATTGATTTTCAGGTTAAATGTATAAGCATAGCCTGGTTTTACCTCCAAAGCTGGGTAGCTACCATTCATGTTCCAAGTATAGACTTTTCCATCTACCACTACCTCTACAGCATGTCCACTAGCCAATGTAAATGGAAGGAGTACTGCCTCATATCCTTTACTCATACCATAAGTCTGAATATCGGCAATAGTACTTGGAGTAGCTAATGTGCCACTCATTAAATCAAAACTAGCAACTGTATTCATCCCTTTAACGGTGACCGATTGAGCTGCCAAAGAAGCTCCTTGGTTATCGACCACTTGAAGAGTAAATTTGGAAAGTTGGTGGGCATAAGTAAAAGAGACTGAACCCGAAGTAAAACCACGACCCTCATTATCTGCTTTAGCAAACATCAAATCATGAGCTGTCAAACTCGTTGTTTGATTCGCTAGACTAATGGGATAGATTCCATCAATTACTCCCGCAGTATAGGGATAATAAGAGATAAAATCGACAGAAGAGTCATCAATGGGATAACTAATTTTACTTCCTTGGGGCTGAAAAATGGTCACCGCGCCCGAAGACTCAGCCTGATAAGGTACGTTAGCAAAGTCAACAACCGAAGCGGTACCCGACTTTAGCATATAGATACCAACTTGGTCCTTTTCGACCCATTCATCTCCCGCCTCATTCAAGCGAGCAGAAGGGCTATGTAAGCCCGATACAAATGTAATTGATGGTTGAGTTTGACCAGTAGCTGTATCATTTTGCACGCTACATGCAGCAAAGATAGGGGCTAAGCAAGCCACAGCCATAGAGAATCTCAAGTTCATTTTGTTTTTCATGCGAAATTTGTTTAATTAACAAAGTAAAAACTTTAACACAAATGTAAATTCATGACTATGTAACCATGTGTAATAAATGGTCATTCAGGTCTATTTTCTACACTTATACCAATTCACAGCAGCTAATTAAACAGAAAAACACACTTTAGAGAAGTTTCAATAACGAAGTGTTGAGTATATAACAACAAAATTTTAGAATTGGAATATTGTTATAATCTAGCAAAAAGTGTCTCTCTTTAGAAAAAATCGATTTTCTTCACTCGGCCATGGAACCCCTTTATGGTTGTAAAAAAGCCTCACAGCATGGAATCAAAAAAGCGGTGAAGAGATAATCCCTTCACCGCTTACAAACTCAAAACCTTTCGAAAAACGCTAAAAAATCAATAGTAAAACATTCACTTAAAAATTATTCTTTCCAGCATCCCACCACAAGCGAGTGCCTCCGTTGTCATCACCACCCAACTGTTCTTTCAATTTATTGTAGAGCGTAGGGTTGCTACCAATATACTCTTGTGGGAATGGAACCCGGCGAATCATTTTATCGGTATCAATTACTCCGTTTGAGTTATTAACCACCACTTTTAATAGTTTAGGATACCCTGTACGGCGTTGTTCAGCCCATGCTTCACAACCCTCTGGATAGAGCGCAATCCACTTTTGGGTAATGATTTGCTCCAATCTTTCTTCCAATGAACCATCGGCCATAAATTTGGGAGTTACAGTAGTAGTAGGAAGCTCCTCATCAAACTTTTTATCAAATGCATCTACATAAGGAGCAGGACTCTTCTCACTTGCCAAATAAGCATCGGGGCTTCCAGCATTCCACTGTGTAAAAGAGGTCTCAACACCCATCTTATAACACGCTTCTACATTCTCACCAGTCAATCCACGCAACGCAGCTTCAGCACGTAAGAACCAAACTTCGGCAGCTGTCATTATAACAATATCACTCGCAGGAGTTATACTTGTTCTGGCATGTTTTCCATATCGGTTGTCAAGTATATTAGTCCCCTGGCGTACCCCTTTGTAAGTACCAGCAATAGGAAGTAATTCTGGTGCAATGGTAGTTCCCCCTGCAGCAGGTACGAAGAACTTACTTAAGCGTGGATCTTCAAAACCTGTTAAGAACGACTCCATGCTAGCATTCATAAAGACCTCATCCCAGCCAGAAACACCTCCTAAAGGATTACTTACCCCATATTGGCCTACCGTTTCATCATAAGCTGTAAGAACGCCACCGTTGTTACTATCAAGGGCTTTGGTCACTTGAGCCTGCGCCAATGTTTTATCCACATTCGATACACGCATAGCCAAACGCAAGCGAAGCGAGTTAGCAAACTTCACCCATTGCGCATAAGTACGTTTTCCTTGTGGCATCATAAAATCTGCATTGGCAAAAGTTTCAGCTCCACCTGCTGCAATATGTGCCTTTAAAAGCTCTACCGCCTCATCCAAATCAGCAAAGAAGCGAGCATATACATCTTTTTGACTCTCGGGCATTCCATCGGCAGTGGCAAAATTGGTATAAAGAATAGGTCCATAATAGTCACTTACTCGGTGCATCATGGCTACCTTAATCACCTTAGTGACTGCATAAAAAGTAGGATACTCTGCTTTTGTACAGAGTTCTTCGGCCGTTTTAACCACGGGCATCCCTTGTGCATAGGTGTAATTCCACTGTGCAGCACACCATCCTGTATTCAAAGCATAGGTCGAGTTTTGGTTATTAAAACTACCTACTTGATCGTGAAAATAGCCACTAAACATATCGGCCACCAAGTTTTGCATAATTTGGTATTGCCAGTTGGTTCCATCTACCCCTGTTTGATAGACAATAGCACGCTGTATGGTCTTAAAGGGTATTAGCTGCTTTTGAAAGTCATAATCTTGCAATTCATCGGTAAAAGCGGTATCATTTTTATTATAGCTTTCAAAGTTATCTGTGCAAGCGGTTAGTCCAAGCATTCCGCTTAAAAGAAGAGCAAAGGTAAATTTATATTTTTTCATGGTGCTTACAAATTAGAAAGTGAATTTAAGATTGAAACCAATGTTACGTGTAGTGGGCATACCAAATACATCAACCCCTTGATTACCGTTTCCAACAGACATGATTGCATCTGGATCGAACGGAGCATCTTTGTAGAAGAAGCAAAGATTACGCGCTACCAAAGAGGCATCAATAGCTTGGAACACTCTTGTTTTGGCTAAGATAGAACGGGGGAAAGAGTAACCAATCGAAACTTCGCGCAAGCGAATATTGGTTGCATCGTAACGGTAGTACTCTGTATTACCTTCGCCACGGTTACCCACTTTGCGGTAGAATGCTTCTACATCCTTAATTTGGTGATTTTCGAGTTGTACAAACCCTTGGTCACGAGCTGCTCCACTGTTGGCACTTACTCCTCTTGCATCGAGTGCTGCTTGTGTCAACGAAATCACATCGCCACCTACACGAGCATCCACCAAGAAATATAAATTAAATCCTTTGTAAGTAAAGGTATTGCTCCATCCCAATAAGAAATCAGGATTTGAGTTACCAATCAATGAGTTGTTACCAGTGCTAAACGAAGGCAAACCATCTTCACCCAATATAATTTCACCTTTTTCATTACGGTCAAATGCATTACCATAAATGTCACCAAGTGAACCACCCTCTACTACACGCATTCTGTAAGGCATACTTACCCCTGCACCATAATCAAATGAATCATATCCACCCAAGGATACCACTTTATTCTTGTTTGTAGAGAAGTTAAATGCACTCTTCCAACGGAACTCTTCTGTCATAACAGGAGTGATACCCAATGTTATCTCCAAACCAGAGTTACGAATTTGTCCAGCATTGATGTATTTAAATGGATAACGTCCTGCTGGATCGTTCACATAAAGCAATTGGTTACGAGTATCGGTACGATAGTAGGTAAAATCTAGATCAAGGCGTTGGTTAAAGAAGCGGAACTCAGCACCAATTTCATACGAAGTACTAATTTCGGGTTTTAACTCTTCATCAAATCCATATTGAATCGGTGTAATAGTTCCACCTGCTGTAATCACATCGGCTGGCGAAGTTATACCGATAGGAAGGTCATTACCTACCTGTGCCCAAGAAGCACGAATCTTTCCAAAGTCCATCCAACTTGGCATCTCGAATGAGTTGCTAAAGATCCATGAAAGACCTACTGAAGGATAGAAGAATCCTTTCTTCATGTGTGTAGTATTGGCCAAAGTCGATGACCAGTCGTTACGAGCGGTTACATCTAGATAAAGTGCCTCTTTCCAACCCACTTGCGCAGTTCCAAATAATGATTGAATAGTGCGGCGTTGATTCAATGTTTCATTTACATACGAGTTACCGGCATCATTTAGAATCATGTTAGCTACCGTAAATACATTGGCATAATACAAACCACCTTTACCTGAGTCAAGTTTCAACAGATTGGCTTTGGTACTATTTACACTGGTACCTACTGCTGCATTCAACGACCAGTCACTCCATGTTTTGTTGAACATTGCCATAAAGTCTCCATACACCATAAATTCTTGGCTATTCAAATCTACGTAACGACCATTCTCATGACACAAGTTCATGGCTGTACCCGCATAATATTTTTGTTGGAACTTGTCATTGATATAATCTACATTACCGCGTGCTTGGAAGCTCAAATAATCAGTTACCTTCCAATTGGCCGAAAGAGAGGCCATACCACGGTAGCGCTTGTCTTTGCTGGTAATACGGTTGGTAATCCAGTAGGGATTTTGTTCAAAGTCGGCAGTCGATGTATACCAATTTTGCAAAGGCATGTTGCGTCCTTCATCAAAATATTCATACCCACTGTTATCACGATAAGGACTCATATCCATACCACGTGGGAAGGTATAAAGACCTACCAAAGGGTTCATATAGTACCCACCCGAAGTTTGACGGTTATTGATTGTTTGCGTCATCATACTGATATTAGCATCCAACGTTAGTTTATCGTTAAACAAAGAGGCTGTTTCGCGGAAGGTCAAGTTGTGCTTATTCAATTTATTGGCATCCACAATCCCTGTAGCTGTTGTATTAGCATACGAGAAATAGGTTTGCATCTTCTCTTTACCCGCTTGAATAGAGAGTGAGTTGATTGCTGTAATACCTCCACTAAAGAAGTTACCCACATTGTCATAGTCAGTCAATTGTGCTTTTGCACCCCAGCTATCTGTACCTGCACTCTGTCCATAATTATTTTGAAATTTAGGCGTTTCAATCGTATTATCTACCGTTAAGTTTGAGGAGAAAATCACGCGTTGCATTCCCTCTTTTCCCTTCTTTGTAGTAATCAAAATCACCCCATTGGCTGCTTGTGCACCATAGAGTGCCGCTGCCGATGCACCTTTCAAGATGCTCATGCTCTCAATATCATCTGGATTTAAGTTCGAGATACCATCGCCCGAGTCACGGTTACCACCATCGTTGTCACCACCCATTACACTGAAAGCTTGTTCGGTAGTAGAGTTCAACATCGGTACTCCATCAATTACATAAAGCGGTTGGTTGTTTCCACTCTCATTGGCCGAACGTACACCACGAATCGATACCTTAGCCGATCCACCCAATCCCGATGCATTCTTAGTAATTTGCACACCTGCCGATTTACCAGCTAGTGAGTTAATCATATTGGCATCTTTAGCACGAGTCAGTTCATCCCCATTTACTTGTTGGGTAGAGTAGGTCAATGAAGCCTCTTTGCGCTTAATACCCATAGCAGTAACGACCACATTATCCAGTTTCAAGGCATCATCCTCTAGTACAATATTAATTGAGGTTCTTCCATTTACTGGCACAGTGATACTTTGATAACCAATGTACGAAACAGCCAATGTAGCATCAGCAGGTATATCAACGGTAAAGTTACCATCGAAATCCGATATGGTACCGTTGGTTGTACCTTGTTGAAGAATGTTGGCACCAATAATGGCTTCACCTGTAGTATCTGTAACTTTACCTCTTACAGTAATATTTTTGTCTTGCTCCACAGCATGTGTAGATGCACTCTCTTTGGTTAACACAATGTTCTTTCCCTCCATTGCATACCGAATGGTAGTACCTGCAAAAGCTTCGGTCAACACTTCGGCCACCGATTTATCGGTAGCATCTACGTTTACTACTTGCGACAGGTCTACATTCTGTTTGTTATAAACAAAAAGATAGTTTGTTTGCGATTCAATAGTCGAAATGAGCTCTTCAACTTTCATTGTGTGCGAGTCTACATCTATTTTAGCATTTTGCGAGTGCAAATCCTTACTAAATGCACTGAAAGTAGCTAGAAATAAGAGGAAGAGGGTTACCTTCATAGTACGAAATATTTGTTTAAAAGCTAAACTTTTTGGACATATTTGTCCCTGCAAAGAAATTTTTCTCATATCTTTGTCATGTGTTAAGTTAATAAATTTGATTAAGGTCAATTGTTAGCTATGAATCGGGGAGTATGGGGGTACTTTCCGATTCCTTCTTTTTACGGAGTCATAGTATTATTTTTTTAGTTTAACAGTTAGAAAATTATTGAATGGTTATTTGATTTAGTTCATTATCTATTTGGTAAGTAAACGAGTGATCTTTCTGAATAACCCGTAATATATGTTCAATTCCATCTAAATCTTTAAATTTCCCTGTACATCGGTATCCCTCTAGTACAGCAGGCGTACGAACTGTGATGGTATAGTTGTAGTAAAGCCCTATTCGCTGCAACAGCTCTCCAAAAGGAACATCGTCAAAGTAGTAGATGCCATTTATCCAAGCCAGCTCATTCTGATTCTCCATCTCACCCACTTTGTAAAGTCCTTCACGAGCCGAGAAAAACTTTCCTTTTGTGAGGCTGGCTAATGGTTTCTGCAGCGAGTTGTTAGCATACAGATCAATTGATCCCTCTACTAACCTAGCCGTAAAACTATTGCTCCCTTTGTAGGCATGAACATCAAACTTGGTTCCTGTTACCGCCACTTTTATCGCCTCTGTCGATACAAAGAATGGAATCTCTTTGTTGTGTGCCACCTCAAAGTAAGCCTCTCCATCTAAGTAAACCTTTCGTTCCTTCTTTCCAAAATCAGCATCATAGGTAAGTTCTGTTTGCGAGTTGAGCCAAACCACTGTTCCATCGGGAAGGTCCATTTGTGCGCGTTGTCCTGCTGGAATGCGAATGGTCTGTGTAAGCAGCGGCTCTTTTTCAGCAGTAGGCATGCCAATTAGAAAAACAAGGGCCAAAAGCGCTGCCACCGAAAGAAGAGAATAGAGCATAAGAGTACCTCTTTTCTGCTGGGGTCTCTTTTCTGCGAAAAGTGTAGCATCAAAAATCATTCTCTCTTTTAAGAAAGCAGTTCGATTTTCAGCAGAGGCCTCGGCCCACTCTACAATAGCAGCCTCCTCTCGTTGAGTGGCCTCTCCTCTAAAATATTTATGTAATAGGTGTGTGTTCATTTTCTTTTCTCTTTACTATAATAACAAGTAAGTAAAGGGCAACCCTAGTCTAAAAATGATTTTTTTTAAGAAAAAGTAGGATTAAAGAAAAATGGAAGCCATATACAAATCCTTCAAAGAAGACTTAAGTTCTTTTAATGAGCGAGTTATGTGATACTCTACAGTCTTTACAGATAGTTGCATTTTCTGGGCAATCTCCTTATTTGAGAGGTTCTCCATACGACTCAACACAAAAATTGCCCGACTAGACTCAGGAAGTTTTCCGATAGCCTCTTGCACCAATTGCTGTATCTCATCCGAAAATATTTTCTCAGGATCGCACGCTTCAAGGGTAGCAATACGTAGGGCAATCTCCTTCTGTTGGGCATTACCAATGAGTTGTTCGGCACGCATACGCACCTCCAAGTGCTGAATATGATTCAGTGATCTATGCTTAATAGCTGTTAGTAGCAAAGCAGCTAAGTTTTCATGTCCCTCCAAGTGGATTCTTCGCTCCCAAACTGAGGTGAATGCATTCATCACAATATCCTCTGCCTCGGCCCAATCTCGCACATAGGAGTAGGCAAATTGAATAAACTGTTTCTGCCGCTTCGTAAAAACGGTAGTCAGTTCAGATACGAATGAAGTTTTAGTAGGCTCCATAGATCAGTTATATCAAATAAGGTTTATTAAACACAAAGAATCACAAAGGTAACATATTATTCTATTTATGAAAGCCCTTCTGCTATTTTCATGCAACTATTATCCCTGATAAAGAGTTATTTGTAAGTAAGTAATCAAAAAACGACATCTTTTTATTCCTAACTTCCGATTGCTTTAAAATAAACACTACTTTTGCATCGTTTTTTGAAAACAGACCTTATGAAACAATTATTAATTATCCTTTTGATTATGTGTGGAGCTACTAGCTTTGCACAAACAAAGAAATTTGACTACAAATTATACGGCCAAGTGCGTATGGATTTGTTTTACAACAGCCGTGCAAACGAAGAGATGGTAGATGGCCTTATCTATCTTTTCCCCAAAGACCACGCCTACGATCCCGATGGAAAAGATCTCAACTCAATTCCCAACGGAGGTTTTTACACCCTATACAGCCGCTTTGGTATCAATGTAGCTGGACCTAAACTAGGAAGCGCCAAAACCTTTGCCAACGCTGAATTCGACTTTAGAGGGTCGGGCACCAACTTCTCGGTTATCCGCATCCGTAACCTCTACTTCAGCCTTGATTGGGGAAAGATGGACCTACTAGCTGGACAATATTGGCACCCACTCTGGGGCGAGGTTTTCCCTCAAGTGATGAACTTAGGCACAGGTGCCCCTTTTCAAGCCTTGAACCGATCGCCCATGCTTCGCTACCGCTACAAAACAGGTGGATGGGCAGTTACCGCAGCTACCATCTGGCAAGCACAATTTACCTCAGTAGGCCCCGAAGGAAGATCACATATTTACATGAAGAATGGTTTACTACCCGAGTTTTTTGTAGGAGCCGACTACAAAGGAGCCAACTGGTTAGTGGGAGGGGGAGTTGAACTCCTATCACTTGCTCCACGCACCACCTCTACCGTAGGCGATAATACCTATAAAGTAGATGAGCGAGTAACCTCGGTATCATTCATGCTACATGGTAAATATACCGCTCCCAAGCTCTTTTTGGCAGCTAAATCCTACCTCAGTTCTAACCTCACTAACTCTTGCATGATGGGAGGATTTGGTGTAACAGCCACCGACGAACGCACAGGCCAGCAGAGTTATACTCCTAATCGCAACAGCTCCTCGTGGATCAATGCCGTTTACGGCGATACTTGGCGAGGTGGATTATTACTTGGCTACATGAAGAACCTTGGTACTTCCAAAGCCGTAACGAAGATGTACGGTACAGGAACGGATGTTGATCAGTTAACCAATCTTACCTTCGAAGCAAGCTACAACGTTCCTCACTGGCGTTTTGGTGTAGAGTACTCCATCATTACCGCTTGGTATGGTAGCCTTAACAAAAGCAATGGTAGAGTCATTGATACGCACGATGTATCCAACCATCGTTTTGTGGCTACCACCAGCTACTCCTTCTAAGAGACTTTCTTCTTCTAAAGAATAAAGATAAAGCAGAGACTTCTTACTTATCGCCTTTTGAAGAGAGAAGAAGAGCCATATAACCAATCACTAAACAAAAGAAGCCATCCCTTGTGAGGGATGGCTTCTTTGTTTTTATATAACACCAGGTAGAACCCTACTTGGTAGTTATCTATTTATTCGCCTTTGATAGCAGCGATACCTGGAAGTACTTTACCTTCGATAGCCTCTAGCAATGCACCACCACCAGTCGAGATGTAAGAAACTTTGTCGGCCATACCAAACTTGTTGATACAAGCTACAGAGTCACCACCACCGATCAATGAGAAAGCACCTTTTGAAGTAGCCTCTACGATAGCCTCAGCAATTGCTTTAGAACCCGCTTCGAAGTTGCTAAATTCAAATACCCCAGCAGGACCGTTCCAAAGAACTGTTTTTGCATCTTCAATAGCGTTTCTAAACAACACTTGTGTTTGAGGACCTGCATCTAGACCCATGAAACCAGCAGGAATCTCAGCATCTAGGCATACTTGTGTGTTTGCATCGTTAGAAAATGCATCAGCTACCACACTGTCTACACCAATTACCAAGTTAACACCTTTTGCTTTTGCTTTCGCAATGATGTCAAGAGCCAACTCAAGTTTGTCATCTTCTACCAATGAGTTACCAATGCTACCACCTTGCGCTTTCACGAATGTGTAAGTCATACCTCCACAGATAATCAAGTTGTCTACCTTGTCCATCAAGTTTTCGATGATACCAATTTTAGAAGATACCTTAGCACCCCCCATGATAGCAGTAAAAGGACGTTGGATGTTGTTCAATACATTGTCAACCGCTGTTACCTCTTTCTCCATCAAGAAGCCCAACATTTTGTTCTCTGCTGTAAAGCTATCAGCAATTACTGCAGTCGAAGCATGTTTACGGTGAGCTGTACCAAATGCATCATTTACGTAGCAATCTGCATACGAAGCCAATTTCTCAGCAAATGCTTTTTGACCTTTTTTCAATTCAGCTTTCGCAGCTGCTTTCTCCTCGTCTGTAGCAAATTCGCCACGTGGTTTGCCCTCCTCTTCTGCGTAGAAACGAAGGTTTTCAAGCAACAACACTTCACCTGGTTTCAATGCTGCAGCAGCCTCTTCTGCTTTCATACAGTCAGGAGCAAATTGTACAGGCACACCTAGTCTTTCGGCTACCGCTTCTGTAATTTGTCCCAAAGAGAACTTCATATCAGGATTTGTTTTGGGTTTACCCATGTGCGACATGATGATTAAGCTACCACCATCGGCCAATATTTTTTTAAGTGTAGGAAGTGCACCACGGATACGAGTATCGTCTCCCACTACACCCTCTTTCAAAGGCACATTGAAATCCACACGTACAATTGCCTTCTTTCCGGCAAAGTTAAACTTTTCAATTGTTTGCATAATCGCTAATTTTTATAGTATTAATAAATTCTGTTGCAATTGCCACAAAGTTAGTAATATTTCTCCTTTTTGCCTTTCGGAAAGCCCATTTTTCTACACACTAAAAGAAGAAAAAAAGGAGTTCATTCACTCCCATTATGAGATTGAATGAACTCCTTTACTTTTTTCAACTCTAGAAAGCGATTAAAAACTATTTCTTCACCTGCTTTCCATTAATCTTAAGGTTGGTATAGTTCACATTGGCCACTTTGCCCGTAGTACGATTCCCCCCTTTTTTCACATTATTAAACTCACAGTTATTGACGAAGATATCATAGATATTGGCATCCTGCTCCAATCCATTGAGCAACACCCCATACTCACTACCATTCGAGGTAATATTCTCTAAGTGTACATTCCGTACAATCGGTGGGAAAGAGCGGTCACACACTTCGCCCCCCTCATAAGCAAGGTTAATGCGCATCACCGCCTGCTTGCAAACACCCACTTTGATGTTGCGCACAAATATATTTTCAATCACTCCCCCGCGGCAAGTACTTGTTTTAATACGCACTACTCTATCTAAGTTAGGGCTATCCATTTCGCAATTCTCCACAAATAAGTTGCGGTATCCTCCCGATATTTCACTTCCTACTACTACCCCGCCGTGTCCATCTTTCATCACACAGTTACGGACAATGATGTTTTCACTCGGAATGCCCCACTTACGTCCATCGTTGTTACGACCACTCTTAATAGCAATGCAATCATCGCCCGTATCGAACAAACAATCCTCAATCAATACATTCTTACACGATTCAGGGTCACAACCATCACTATTAGGTCCGTGGCTCTCTATCTTCACTCCACGCACAATTAAATCTTCGCAAAACATGGGGTGAATTACCCAGAAGGGCGAGTTGATTAACTTCACATCCTCAATCAACACACTCTTGCAGTGGTTAAAATTAATAAGTTGCGGACGCAATCCATCCTCCTCCGTCATGATTCGTCTATCAATGGGAGTATTGGTTTCGGCATACATTAGTAATTTCTCTCTACCCTTGCCTTGGTCTATGTTGCCAGCTATAGTAAAGCGTCCCCCCTTCATATACCACCACTCGGTAGCACTTCCTTGTCCGTCCACTGTACCTTTACCTGTTAGAGCAATATTGGTCTCGCCATAGGCATAAATTAGCGGACGATAGTTGTAACAATCTACCCCCTCCCAGCGCGTAAGCACAGCCGGAAAGTAGTAACTCCTGTCGGTCGTAAATTTCAGTACAGCCCCCTCTTCCAAGTGTAGGTTTACATTGCTCTTGAGCGTAATAGGCCCTGTATAGAAATCACCTTTAGGGACTACTACCATCCCCCCTCCTGCTTGGTTACAAGCAAGAATCGCTAAGTTGATGGCCTCGTGATTGAGTGTTTCAGCCTCATTGGCCACTGCCCCAAAATCAACAATTGAGACTCTTTTATCAGGAAACTGAGTAGGCTTAATAGCGGTTACTATCTGATCGGCCTTCTGGAAAGCCTCTTTCATGCTACTTTGAGCAGCTACAAAGCCAGCAAATAAGCAGGCCAAAATAAATGCGGTTGTTCTCATCTCTTTTTATTAAATAGGTGAATAGTAGGGCATGCTAACATAGAGGCCCTACTATTATATAAGGAGTGATTTGGGTAGCTCCTTGTACTCAAAGATAGCAAAAAAATCCCTGCCAACCAGTGTTAACAGGGATTTTCCTAGCGGAACCTCCTCTAAAGAGGTACCTATATGCTTATTTCAAAGTAGCTGAGGAGCTGATTACATCATGCCGCCCATACCACCCATGCCTGGAGCACCCATTGGCATTTCGGGTTTTTCTTCTTTCTTCTCTACAATGACACATTCAGTAGTTAAGAACATACCTGCAATCGAAGCAGCATTTTCCAAGGCTACACGCGTTACTTTAGCAGGGTCAACTACACCAGCTGCATACATATTTTCGTATACATCCTTGCGGGCATTGTAACCAAAGTCACCGCTTCCTTCGCGTACTTTCTGAACCACTACCGCACCCTCTTTACCCGCATTGAATACAATTTGGCGCAAAGGCTCTTCAATGGCACGTTTAATGATTTCAATACCGGTTGTTTCGTCTGCATTCTCGCCAGTCATGCCTTCAAGTGCATCGATTGAACGGATGTAAGCTACACCCCCTCCAGGTACAATACCCTCTTCGATGGCTGCACGCGTAGCACAAAGTGCATCGTCTACACGATCTTTTTTCTCTTTCATCTCTACTTCCGAAGCAGCACCTACATAAAGAACCGCTACACCACCCGACAATTTAGCCAAACGCTCTTGCAATTTCTCTTTGTCGTAATCCGAAGTAGTGTTAGCCATTTCGTTTTTGATTTGCTTGATACGGTCTTGGATAGCCTCTTTCGAGCCCGAGCCATTCACTACCGTTGTATTGTCTTTCGATACCACGATTTTATCGCACGTACCCAACATCTCCAAGGTAGCTTGTTCGAGTTTCAATCCCTTCTCTTCGCTAATCACGATACCTCCTGTAAGGATGGCAATATCTTCCAACATCGCTTTTCTTCTGTCGCCAAAACCTGGAGCTTTCACCGCACAGATTTTCAACTGACCACGAAGACGGTTTACCACCAAGGTAGTCAACGCTTCGCTATCTACATCCTCGGCAATGACCAAAAGAGGACGACCGCTTTGTACAGCTGGTTCCAAAATAGGCAAGAAATCTTTCAAGTTCGAAATCTTCTTGTCGTATATCAATACGTATGGATTCTCCATTACGCACTCCATCTTCTCTGTATCGGTTACAAAATAAGCCGATAGGTAACCACGATCAAACTGCATACCCTCTACTACACCAATCGTAGTATCGGTACCTTTAGCCTCTTCGATAGTAATGACTCCATCTTTCGATACTTTACGCATCGCATCGGCAATCAACTTACCAATTACAGGATCATTGTTGGCCGAGATAGAAGCTACTTGCTCAATTTTGTCGTAGTTATCGCCCACCATTTCGCTTTGCGCTTTGATAGACTCCACCACTTTGGCTACTGCTTTATCCATACCGCGTTTCAAATCCATCGGGTTTGCTCCTGCTGTAACATTTTTCAACCCTACTGCCACAATCGACTGTGCCAATACCGTAGCGGTAGTAGTACCGTCACCAGCATCATCGCCTGTTTTCGAAGCAACCGATTTAACCAACTGTGCACCCGTATTTTGGAACGGATCAGCTAGTTCAATCTCTTTAGCCACCGTTACCCCATCTTTGGTGATGTGAGGTGCGCCAAATTTCTTCTCAATAATTACGTTACGTCCTTTAGGACCTAGGGTTACTTTTACGGCATTTGCCAACTCATCTACCCCTTTTTTCAAACCGTCGCGTGCTTCGGTGTTGAACAATATCTCTTTAGCCATCGCTTATTCTCTTTATACGTGTTATTAAATAAATTCTATTTGCTTATCCCAATACGGCAACTACATCGCTTTGACGCATAATCAAATACTTTGTTCCTTCGAACTCCATCTCCGTACCTGCATACTTGCCATACAATACCGTATCGCCAGCCTTCAAGATCATCTCTTCGTCCTTGGTACCACTACCTACTGCGATTACCTCACCTTGCAACGGTTTCTCTTTCGCTGTGTCAGGAATAATAATGCCACCAATGGTTTTCTCTTCTGCTGCTGCAGGAAGAATCAATACTCTGTCTGCTAATGGTTTAATGTTCATAGTTGTTATTTAAAATATTTTGATAATTAATTAGAGTATACACCAATTGTTGTGTATATTCTATACTATACGAAAAACGTGCCAAACTTTTCTTGTAATTAGTTGACAGAAGAAACTGACAAAATGACATAAATAGACTCCACAAGCCCAATATTACAACAAAGTGATTAAATAGTAAAATCAACATTCCTATTTAATCACTTCGCTATATATCCTTTAATTACTCAAGACCTACAAAGAAGATAGATTCAAACGTTCTCTTACATCGTACTGCTCTTCCAACTTCATAAGTTCTTGATGCATCTCTTCTTTTACCTTTCCATAACTAGGGTCGCCATAGAGATTATGCATCTCCGATGGATCATTTTGTAAATCATACAACTCCCAGACATTAATATCATTGTAAAAATGAATGAGTTTATACCTATCATTTCGAATGCCATAATGACGCTTAACTGCATGTTCTGCTGGGTATTCATAGAAGTGATAGTATAATGAATTACGCCACTCTGCTTTCTCATCCGATTGGAGTAAAGGCAGTATAGATGCTCCTTGAATATCCGAAGGTACCTCTACACCGGCTATAGATAAGAAGGTAGGAGCATAATCTATGTTTTGAACCAATTGGTTAATCTCTTTTTGCTTTCCACCGGGATAACGCATCAAAAGCGGTGTACGGAAGGACTCCTCATACATAAATCGTTTATCAAACCACCCATGTTCACCCATATAAAAACCTTGATCGGAGGTGTAGACAATAAGCGTATTCTCTAATAGATCATTCTGCTCCAGATAGTCAAGAACGCGACCTATATTTTGGTCAACCGAGTGAATAACACTCATATAATCTCGCATGTAGCGCTGGTATTTCCACTCTGCCAACTCTTTCCCAGTTGGATTTTCCTGCTTAAATTCAGCAATAATAGGGTCATAATAAGCATCCCAAGCCTCCTTCTCCTCGGCAGTCATTCGGCTATTACACATCGCTCGGCCTGCTCTCTCCATAGCTGGACTCGTACCCCGTATCTCATTCTCTTTATCAGCCATCTTCAAATCATAGATTAAATCCATATCATTCAATATACTCATCTCCTGCTGCTGAGCCGCTATACGATTCTCATAGGAGTCGTAAAAGTTAGCAGGCAAAGGGAACTCCACCTCATCATACATACCCAAATGTTGGGTATCGGGCATCCAGCTACGGTGTGGTGCCTTATGATGTAAAAGCAAGCAAAACGGCTTATCCTTATCACGTGTCGAGTCAAGCCAATTCAATGCAATATCGGTTGTCACATTGGTTGCATATCCTTCCCTAACCCCCTTAACACCATTCTCAATAAAAGTAGGTTGGTAATACTCCCCCTGCCCTACCAAAATGTTCCAATAATCAAAACCCGTAGGGTCGGAAGAGAGATGCCACTTCCCTACCACCGCTGTTTGGTAACCAACCTCCTGAAGTAATTTGGGAAAAGTTTGTTGTTCTCCATCAAATCGAGCACTGTTATTGGTAAACCCATTTTTATGGCTGTGCTTACCAGTCAACATACAAGCCCTACTGGGTCCACTGATGGAGTTGGCCACAAAACTATTCCTAAAGAGCGTACCCTCATTCCCTATTCGATCGATATTGGGTGTATGAGCAAACCGCTTATCATAAGCACTGATGGTCTGATACGAGTGGTCATCACTCATGATAAAAAGAATATTCATAGGTCTTTCAGGCTTACTCTCTTTGGACTTACTTGTACAACTGTAAGAAAATGCTGCTAGGCTAAAGGTGCCTGCAGTCAAAAGTAGTGTTTTATTCATTTATTTTTAAATTTGTGTTTTACCAACCGGGATTTTGATCCCAAAGATTATTTGTTAAAGACAACATTCGAGGTTGAATGGGTAGTAAGTAGGATGCTCTGAATTATTATGTCTACCAGATTGCGAGAATTTAAGATTTCGCAGTCTGGTCGTTTTATTTTTAAAAGTAAGCCGGAAATCAAGTGCTAAAGTTAGGAGATAAAGAATCACCTAATTTCACCCAACGAATCTTCTTGAAAAGACTATCTAATGATAACTGTAAAGTCTCCAGAGAAAGCTGTTTGTATTGAGAACTATACTTCATGTGGCAATGATTAAACACTCAAAGATACTAAATAGAATTCACTAAAAAAAACATTTTACTTAAAAATACACAAAAACAAAATATCGACTAAAAAATCATAAGTGAATCTTGAAGATTGTACTCATGCATGATGCTCCAAAAAGATAGATTATCGAGAAAAAAACTCATGGCTTGAAAGCTTTAGAAGACTTAGTAAAGACTACGAAGTAATACCAGATACTTCACAAGCCATGAGACACTTAGCTATGATATAAGTTATGCTAAATAGAACTAAATAAGCAAATCAAGACAGTTTCTTAGTACACTACAGTAAGCAGAGTAACAATATCTATTTTTATTATTCAGCACACCTTGATGCAACGATACTTATTAACAAACCTAATAGCGTTTGATATCAAACCGGTCTAGCATCATCACCTTATTCCAAGCTGCAATAAAATCGGTTAAAAACTTCATTTCGGCATCTTTACTTGCATAGACCTCTGCTATAGCACGTAACTCCGAGTTAGAGCCAAAAAGAAGATCTACCCGGGTAGCTGTCCAACGCAACTCACCGCTCTTTCTATCTCTTCCTTGAAATTGCTCTTTATCCTCGGTTAGTGGCATCCAAGCAGTATTCATATCGAGTAAGTTAAGGAAGAAGTCATTGCTTAACACGCCCACCCTGTGAGTCAATATGCCACAATCCGAACCATTGTAGTTGGCACCTAGCGAACGCATACCAGCCAGAAGAACAGTCATCTCTGGGGCAGTTAATTTAAGCAACTGGGCTTTATCAATGAGTAACTCCTCGGTAGAGATGGTGTACTTAGTCTTTAAATAATTACGAAAACCATCGGCCATGGGTTGCAACACATCGAACGAAGCACTATCTGTCTCCTCCTCCAAAGCATCCATACGCCCGGGTGTAAAAGGTACCTCTACCAGATGACCTGCAGCAGCTGCCGCTTTCTCAATAGCTGCACAACCACCCAATACAATTAAATCGGCCATAGATACCTTTTTGCTAGTTGTGGTAAACTCTGCTTGGATTAGTTCTAACTGAGCCAACACCTTTTGGAGTTGTTCAGGGTTATTCACTGCCCAACTACGTTGCGGTTCGAAACGGATACGGGCACCATTGGCTCCTCCCCGTTTATCGGAACCCCGGAAGGTAGAGGCAGAAGCCCATGCCGTAGCGACTAATTCTGAAAGGGTTAAACCCGATGTTAAGATTCGCTCTTTCAACCATTTTATGTCTGCTGCATCCACTACAGCGTGGTTCAAGGGAGGAATGGGGTCTTGCCAACGGAAGCTCTCCTTGGGTGCATCTTTACCTAAATAACGCGATGAGGGACCAAAATCACGGTGGGTAAGTTTAAACCAAGCGTGTGCAAAGGCTTGTAAAAACTCCAATGGATGCTCATAGAAGCGACGCGCTATCTTTTCATAGATAGGATCAAAACGCAACGACAAGTCGGTCGTCATCATGGTTGGTAGATGAAACTTACTCTTATCGTGTGCATAAGGCATTACTGGCTTTGCATCCTTAGCTACCCATTGGTGGGCACCTGCAGGACTTTTGGTCAACTCCCATTCAAATTCAAATAGGTTCTGAAAGTAATAATAACTCCATTTAGCAGGTGTTTGTGTCCAAGTAACCTCCAAGCCACTCGAAATCGTATCATCTCCATGACCACATCCATAGGTACTGTGCCAACCTAAACCTTGTTGCTCTATGCTACTAGCCTCTGGTTCGGGACCTACATGCATAGCAGGTGCGGCTCCATGTGCCTTGCCAAAGGTATGACCACCTGCAATCAAGGCTACCGTCTCTTCGTCATTCATTCCCATACGGGCAAAAGTAGTGCGTATATCCTCCGCAGCTGCTAGCGGATCGGGTACTCCATTAGGTCCCTCGGGATTAACATAGATTAATCCCATTTGCACAGCTGCCAAGGGATTCTCTAGTTTCCCATCCTCACCCTTTCTAGCTCCACCATCTAGCCATTTGGCCTCACTCCCCCAGTAGATATCCTCTTCGGGCTCCCATACATCGGCACGTCCACCCGCAAAACCAATGGTTTGAAATCCCATCGATTCGAGTGCCACATTACCTGTAAGAATCATTAAATCGGCCCACGATATCTTATTCCCATACTTTTGTTTGATGGGCCATAACAGACGGCGAGCTTTGTCTAAGTTCACATTATCGGGCCAACTATTAAGGGGAGCAAACCGTTGTTGCCCACTCTCTGCCCCTCCACGTCCATCGGCTGTACGGTAGGTTCCCGCACTGTGCCAAGCCATCCGAATAAAGAAGGGACCATAATGGCCAAAATCGGCTGGCCACCAATCTTGTGAGTCAGTCATTAAGGCGTGTAGATCCTTTTTCAGGCTAACCATATCAAGGGTTTTAAAAGCCTCATCATAATTAAACGATGCACCCATAGGGTTACTTTGAGGCGAATGTTGCCGAAGAATGGTTAACTTTAACTGGTTAGGCCACCAATTACTATTTTTTGTTCCACTGCTACCCACATGGTGGGCCGCTACTGCACCTGTTACAGGACATTTACTTACTTTTTCCATGGTATTGCTTTTGTTTGGTTCACTCCTTCTACTAACAAGTATTACATTCTTTCGGTTCTCCTCTTTCTCTTTTTTATGCATCTATTCTCCCTTAATTGGAGTGGAAACGTTTCCAACAAGAAAATAGTGTCTATCGAGTAATCGAGACTTAATCAACATGAGCCTTCTAAATAAACAACTACAAGGAGGAATGCAGAGAGCAACTTCACTACAAGGGGCTTTTTCAAAGGCTACACACTCCTCCTTTTAAATTATATCACTATCTTTGAAGCACTTTTTAAAAGAAGCAGATAAACTAAAGAATATATGGCAAAATTTAAACGAATCCTGCTTAAATTAAGCGGAGAGAGCCTAATGGGCGAGAAGAAATATGGTATTGACGAGAAGCGATTAGGCGAATATGCCGAACAAATCAAAGCCATACACGCCATGGGCGTACAAATAAGCATTGTAATTGGTGGAGGAAATATTTTCCGTGGACTAAGTGGATCGGCCAAAGGATTTGACCGTGTGAAAGGCGACCAAATGGGCATGCTTGCTACCGTTATTAACAGTTTGGGATTAAGCAGTGCACTAGAAGCTGCTGGAGTCAAAGCACGCGTATTGACTGCCATCCGTATGGAACCCATCGGCGAATTCTATAGCAAATGGAAAGCCATCGAAGCAATGGAGCGTGGCGAAGTGGTGATTCTATCGGCAGGTACAGGTAACCCCTTCTTTACAACCGATACGGGTTCTTCATTAAGAGGTATTGAAGTAGAGGCCGATGTAATGCTAAAAGGTACCCGCGTAGATGGTATCTACACAGCCGATCCCGAGAAGGATCCTACAGCCACTAAATTTGATGACATTACCTACGATGAGGTATTGGCACGTGGCCTAAAAGTAATGGATTTAACCGCTACTTGCATGTGCAAAGAGAACAACCTACCCATCATTGTATTCGATATGGATACAGTAGGAAACCTAGAAAAGGTGATGAATGGCGAACCTATTGGTACGTTTGTACACCCATAAAAGAGGAGACTCTAAAATAAAAAGGGTGCGCTTAAAGACCTAAAGAGAGAGCACAATCCTGTTACAGATATGTGAAATGCACCCCAAAAGTAGATAGAAACTTTTGGGGTGCATTTCACATATCTATACGCATCAAGAACCTAAAGACAAGACCGACATAACCTAATTATATTCAAATAATTTAAAATACGGCCCAATAAAAAAAACGAATAAATACATCTATTCAAATTCCTCCATCTTTATACATACATCAAAACAATAGAGTGTTTTTTTTACACAGTGATTGTTTCGTCACAATAAAACTGCTATTTTTACACTCGACACTTATTTATTTTAATCAACACAAAATTTAAAAAAATGAAGAAAAACTTGATGGCATTACTATGCTTTCTTGGGGCACTAAGTGCCTGCAATCAAGTAGAGATGTTTGAAGAAAATGACTCTACTAACCGCTTTACGACAGCCGAATCTCGATCACTGTCTGCAACAACGCCACTCGTAGTTGGCTACTTTCCCTCTTGGAGTGAAACTTACCCATCCGCATCGGGAAGTAAACTCCGAAATATGCCTGAAGAGGTTACCCATATTTTCCTTTCATTTATCAAGCCCAATATGCGCTATACAAAGGGCTCTTTTGATATCAAAGGGGTAGGAATTGAAGTACCTTACGATGGATTGGTATTAAAAGAGACAGTCGATCATCTGAAAGCAAAAGGTATCAAAGTAATTCTTTCGATTGGTGGCGAAACGTATTGGGGAACCGATGAGGCGTATGATATTGACTATGTAGCTATAGCTGACTTTGTACGTGATTTTGGTTTTGATGGAATCGATTGGGATTATGAGCCTAACGGTGGTTTTCAAACCATTGGTGAGCCCATCAACGTAGAACGTTTCATTACTATGATTCGTGAGTCACGCAAGTTACTCCCTAAAGAAGAGGGGTTCTTGATTGCCTGTGCACCAGCAGGTTGCGGAGCATTAGGACGTTCAACTCCCTATGCAGCCAACGACGATGCAGAGTCACCTTATGCATACAGCAAACGTGCAGAGGTTACAGGTGATGATTTAGCACATGAGTATCACTCAACCGATGCTGCAGGTTACACCATTTCATTGTATGGATTTGCTTCAACTGGTCACATGATTCCCGTATTCAAAGCAGTAGGTAGTGATTTAGACTTTGTAGCTTTTCAAGGTTACAATACAGGGTCGGCCTCACAACGCGAGATCATGTATGATTCCTATGCCTATTACGCCAACATATATGGCTTCCGTGTAGCTTTTGGCATGCACGTTCCTAACGAACCTTGGGGACCTTATTACAACTATACAGAAGAAAAAGTAGAGGAGTATGCAACCTATGTAGCCGAAGGAGGTCGTCATAATCGTGCAGGTAAAGGAGATGGAGTGATGTTCTGGCAATTACTACAAGTATCAGCTATTAATCCTGCTATGGATGGCGTTACTTACTCACAAATAAGCTACGAAATCTTAGAGAATCACTCACCTGTAACCACACCTACAGTAAGTATTACCACTCCACTTGCCAATGCAATGATTAGAGAGAGTGAAACGTTCAACTTTACTGCCAAAGCAAGAAGAGCCACTATGGCTACTTTCTATATTGACGACCAAGTTATTGGAACAAGTTATACAGAACCGTTTCAACTATCAGTAAGCGGATTAGAGATAGGAGTACATGAACTAAAAGTAGTAGTAGCAAATGATGCGAATGAAACAGCACAAGCTATCACAACCATTAAAATAATTAGTGACAACTCAGTCGAAGACCTACCTCTTTGGAAGCGAGAAACAACTTATGCAACAGGTGGTACATTGGTTTTGTACAATGATAAAGTGTGGAGTAATAAATGGTGGACACAAGGTGATATACCAGGTGAAACTGATGTTTGGGCATTCATTAGAAATGTAGATGAGAACGGCGGTGACAACGGAAACGGTGGTGACAACGGAAACGGCGGTGACAACGGAAACGGTGGTGACAACGGAAACGGCGGTGACAACGGAAACGGCGGTGACAACGGAACAATTGAGGAGTACAATCCAGCCAATAGTTATCCCAATCCAGGAACCATAGTAACCTATAATGGAAAAAAATACCGCAGCAAATGGTGGGTAAATCTTGGTGATATACCCGGAAATTCTAACGGCCCTTGGGAGTTAATCTTAGAAGATGGCGAAGGTACTACACCAGATAAAGCATTCGAGTATGATATAAATGCTACCTATCCAAACCCAGATACCTACGTATCTTACCAAGGCTCTATCTATAAAAACAAATGGTATGTATCAGTTGGGGATTATCCTGGAAAAGATGAATGGGGCCCTTGGGAATTGGTTCAATAGTCGCTAAAGAGACTTAGATAAATAATAAGAGTAGACTTTAAAACTGTGAATATATTCCATTATTGGGGCAGCCCATCAGTTTTACACAAGTGATATTCAGGATCGGGATTTAGTCAAGTACTAAATCCCGATTTTACTTTTAAAGGTAGTTAGAAACTTATTTATGAACGACATTCAATTATTAATTGACACGCTCCATTGATCCTCATTTTCCTATTAATAGTAGCCCAGATAGCTTTACACTCGTAATAATTAGGCCAGGTTCTTTACTTACTAGGGAATACAATAATTAATCTAAAAAGAACTATTCGGAAAATCACTAAAACCAACCTTTTACAGTTTTCCTATCACTACTAATAGGGATAAAACAGCTGGTGCTCCGTTGCATATACCTAGATGAAGTGATTGTCCACCCTAACCCATAGCTATATCTTTGTATTCGAAACAAACATACAATCAAAATGGGTTACCAAACAATACTTGCCACACTACTTTTATTCATAATAGGAAGCACCACAACCACCGCACAACAGCGCCATCACAAAGGGGAAGAGCACCATAGAAAAGGGCATCACCACAAAGGAATGACTTCTGGTAAGCTAACCTTTGCCGATGGAGAACCGGTAGCCTTTGCCACACTCTTCATAGCTAAGCTCCAACAAAGCACCTTGTCCAATGAGGAAGGTGAATTTGAGCTTCACCATCTACCACACGGCACCTATACCATCGAAATACAATCCATCGAATCAGTACCCGTACAAATAGAAGCTACCATACAACGCAATCAAATGCCCCTTGCTATTACACTTGAGCGCTCCATCGTAAAAATAGACGAAGTAGTAGTGATTGGAAAAAGCGAAGCGGTGCAACTCAAAGAGAAAGGATTCTCAGTGAGTGTACTCGATATGGCCAAACTCAACCTGCAATCCATTCAAGCCGAAGATCTACTCGACCGCACTGCAGGGGTGCGCATCCGTCAATCGGGAGGTATGGGATCGGAAACCAACTACAACATCAATGGTCTATCGGGTAGCTCGGTACGTATCTTCATCGATGGCATTCCCTTACGCAACTATGGTTCTTCATTCTCTCTAAGCAGCATTCCATCTGCACAGATAGAGCGGGTAGAGGTGTACAAAGGGGTAGTACCAGCTCATCTATCCGAAGATGCATTGGGTGGAGCAATCAATGTCGTTTTGAAGAAGAGAAAAGGGGCACAAAACAGATTATCGACCTCTTACTCCTACGGCTCCTTTAACACCCACCGCGGCCATCTAGATGGAAGTTACCGCAACGAGAAAACAGGCTTTACGATAGATGGATCTCTCTTTTACAACTACACAGATAACAACTACAAAGTATGGGGCGACCAAGTATACGTAAGCGGCCCTGCTACAGGTTGGCAATTAGATCATGTAAAAGCCAAACGTTTTCACGACTCGTACGAATCCTATGGTCTCAACACCAACATCGGCTTTACCAACGTAAAATGGGCAGACCGCTTTACCGTAGGGCTACTCTACTCGGACATGAACAAAGATGTACAACATGGAGGAACCATGGAGGTGGTATTTGGAAACCGACGCACCGGACAGTCTACGAAAATGGCCAACTTGAAATACGAAAAACAGGACCTTCTCACCAAAGGACTCGACATAAATGCTTTCGTATCTTATTCGCACAACGACCGTTGGGTAAACGATACAGTACCCTATATATACAATTGGCTAGGCGAACGCACTTGGGACGAAGCCAACCAAGATTGGTACAAGTGGAACAACGGTGGAGGTGAACAAGGTACAGCTACACTGGCTAAAAACAGAGAGCGTACCTTAGCAGGTAGAGCCAATGTAGCTTATCAGCTACATCCCAATCACCGCATTAGCCTCAACTACCTATTCAACCATTTTACACGCGATGTAGCCGATGAGCTACTTCCCCAAGCCGAACAAGAACTCACAGATACTCGCTACTTAACCAAGCAAATTATAGGCGGCACCTACGATAATAACTTCTTTGACCAACGCCTCAAGAGCTCCCTCTTTGCCAAACACTACCTGCAACACGTAGCGTTAAAAGATCCCGTTAAAAGCGGTAATCAAGTATCTTTTGTGGAGTACGATAAAACGATTGCCCATACTGGATATGGCGCTACCATTGCCTTTGCAATCACCCCTACCCTCTTGCTTCAAGCCTCTTACGAACGCGCACTGCGCCTACCCGAAAGCAATGAGTTACTGGGTAACACCTCCGAAAGCATCGACGCCACCTATGAGTTAGAGCCCGAGAAAAGTCACAACTTCAACCTCGGCTTGATACTAGGTACTTTTGAATGGGGCAAACACCAACTACGAGGCGATGTAAACCTCTTTGTACGCAACATAAGCGACATGATAATGCGAGGTACAGAGAACTCCACCACTGGCACCTACGGATACGAAAACTTGGGCAAGGTAGTGAGCAAAGGATTCGATGCCGAGCTATCCTACAACTACTACAATCGATTCTTCTTGACACAAAATGTATCGTGGTTTGATGCCCGCTTTAATCTGCAGTACGATGCTACCGGCAAAGAGTATACTTACTACCGCGATAGGTTGCGCAATGCACCTTACTTTACCATGAACAGTCAAGCCGAATACATATTTGAGAACCTACTACAAAAAGGTTCGCGCACTTCTATCAGCTACAACCTAGGTTATGTACACGAGTTCTTCCGCAATTGGGAGAGCATAGGTGGGGCAGGAAAAGCACTCATCCCCACTCAACTGGTACACGACATCGCTCTCTCATACACCTTCCCCAAGAACAAACTAACCGTTAGCTTGAACGGACGCAACCTAACCGACGAACAGGTATTCGATAACTGGGCACTACAAAAGCCGGGACGCGCTTTTTATGCCAAAGTAAGCTACCGCATCTTTTAAAGAGAATACTGATGCCTATACTATAGGAAGAGATATCCAACTCCCAAAAGAGATGAAATAATCTTATATTTAAAAGAGAGAGATTAGAAGAGAAACATAAAACAGGAAGTAGAGAAAGTTACTATCAGTAAAAGAGAAAATTAGAAACAACATAAAAAAACAGAGTATGAAAAAAGGACATTTTTACGCTTGGGCCCTCATGGCCTGTGCAACTGCATTGGCAGCTTGCAGCAACAACGACGACCTAACGGGTAATGGAAACGATTTTGAAGGAAATCAAGATCGAAACTATTATAATATCGTATTGGGTGTGGGCGATGATGGCAATGACGGCGTCTACGTTCAAGCCCAAGAAGATGTAACAGCCGGAACCATCGGATTTAAAGGATTTGGATTCGAAGTACCCGCTACCCGCACAGCCCGTGTAAACTCATCGGAAGATGGTAAATACCTCTATAGCCTTGATTACGGTGGCGGAACCATTAGTAAATTTCAAGTAAATGGGGGCGAGAGCTACCGAGCCATCAATACCATCAATGTAGGTACACCCGTAGGAAGCACCAACCCTCGTTGGTCCAAAGTAAATGACGAAACAGCCTTGCTACACAACGTAACCGTTACTCGCCAATACAAAGACGAAGCGGGGACAATCTATGATTACTCCAAAGCCACAGCTAGCTTAGTAGCAGTAAACTTAGGGGCAGGAGCAGCTGGTATGACACTCGGTGCTGTACAGTCACTCGAGATACCACGCAGTGCAGAAGACATTGCCCAGAACCTAAACATCTGGCGCATTGATGCACCCGTCATTACAGGTAACAAAGCCTATTACGGAGTAGCCAAACGCAGCTACAACCCCGAAACAGCCGAGAATGTAACCGTAACCAACTACCACAGCACCATGCTAGTAGCCGATTACCCCTCACTGACCAACCTCAAGGTAATCTCTTCTACCCTTTGCACAGGCGAGAACTACGGATACCGCACCCCTCCTGCACACGTTGTAGAGAGTGGTGATATCTACCAAATGGTAGGTAATGGCCAAAAAGCGATGATGTTACGCATTAGCAACGAAGCGTATGATAACAGCTACAGCTTTGATCTATCAGCAGCACTAGGCACAGAAGTAGGATCACTTGGTTGGTTCTATGTGGGCAATAACATTGGGTATGCACTTATTTACGATTTAACAAAAGGACAGAGCGAAGCAGAGTCGGCTTGGGGAATAGCACGCATCGATATAGCGGCAAAAACAGCTGTCAAGATGAATCTCAACTTCCCACTCTGGTTGCGTCAATACCAAAACGGAGTATTGAAAGATGGCAAATTCCACATGGCCCTAGCCCCTGTAGGCGGAAATGGAGCTATCTATCTGTTCGATCCCTCCTCTACATCGGCCGATGCCTTTACCGTAGGTGCTACACTCGAAAACCTAGGAGGGCAGTTCTACATTGGGGTTTATTAAGTAGTAACTCACTTCACTTAAACCAGCAGAGCAGAAGAAAGAAAACTCCGCTTTTACTTGCCCCGCAGTAGTTACACCTACTGCGGGGCTATTTATAACCAAATGATAAAGAAACAAAAGAGTACGAAAACTATCCAGCCAAAGCAATCTACAAGAACTGAATAATAAGAGAACCTTTTGCACATTCCCCAAATTATACGTACTTTTGTCTAATTAAAAAGCTATTATTTAGAACAATATCTTAAAAGAACAGACTATATGACAGACGTTAAGAGCTGCCTCAGCGAGGCACAAGACAAGATGGACATGGCCATCATGCACTTAGAGGAATCATTTGCACACATCCGTGCAGGTAAAGCAAGCACCCGTTTGCTAGACGGTATCCGTGTAGATTCATACGGAAGTATGGTACCCATTAGCAACGTAGCTGCTGTCAACACACCCGATGCACGTAGCATCGTAATCAAACCTTGGGACAAAGGAATGTTTCGCGCCATCGAAAAAGCGATCATTGACTCTGATCTCGGTATCATGCCCGAAAACAATGGCGAGATTATCCGTATCGGTATCCCTCCATTGACCGAAGAGCGTCGTAAACAACTTTCTAAACAATGTAAAGCAGAGTCGGAAGCAGGCAAAGTGAGCGTACGTAATGCACGCCGCGATGGCAACGATGCATTGAAGAAAGCGGTAAAAGATGGCTTGGCCGAAGATGAGCAAAAGAATGGCGAAGCCAAACTCCAAAAACTACACGACAAATACATCAAAACCATTGATGAGATGTTGGTAGAGAAGGAGAAAGAGATTATGACTGTCTAAGCCCTCAGGCTATTTGCATGAGAGGATTAGTCATCAGAAATACAGGAAGCTGGTACCAGGTAAAGACCGAGTGCGGAAGAACCATTGAGTGTAAAATCAAAGGAACGTTCCGCCTTAAAGGTATTCGCAGCACCAACCCTATTGCCGTAGGCGATTGGGTAAAGATTATTGCCAACGAAGAGGGTACGGCCCTAATTAGCGAGATTGAGGATAGAAAGAACTACATCGTCCGTCGCGCATCTAACTTGTCTAAACAGTCGCACATCATTGCGGCCAACCTAGACCAGTGTATGCTTATTGCTACCATCAACTACCCCGAAACATCGACCATCTTTATCGATCGTTTCTTGGCAGGTGCCGAAGCATACCGTGTACCCGTTAAATTAATCTTTAACAAGGTAGATCGATACGACGAGGATGAGATGCGTTACCTAGATGCACTTATCCACATGTATACACAGATAGGGTATCCCTGCTTCAAGGTATCTGCCTTAGAAAACATAGGGGTAGAGGAGCTAAAACAGGATTTAGCAGGTAAGGTAACCTTGCTTTCGGGTAACTCGGGAGTAGGTAAATCGACCCTGATTAATGCCATTATGCCCGATCGTGCCCTAAAAACGGCCGAAATATCAGGCTACCACAACAAAGGAATGCACACCACTACCTTCTCAGAAATGTTTCCGGTAGCAGATGGAGGTTACCTTATTGACACTCCTGGAATCAAAGGCTTTGGTACCTTCGACATGGAAGAAGAAGAGGTAGGACACTACTACAAAGAGATCTTTGCCAAATCGGCCGAGTGCAAGTACAATAACTGTACGCACCGTAGCGAACCCGGTTGTGCTGTACGTGTAGCAGTAGAAGAGCATTTCATAAGCGAATCGCGTTATACCTCATACCTAAATATGTTGGAGGATAAGGAGAATGGTAAATACCGATCGGCTTACTAAATACTCCACCTTCCAGAAATAGAAGAGCAAGTCTCAACACTCTCTCTTAATGAACTTACCCCTGCCACAGCTATCTGTAGCAGGGGTAAGTTCATTAAGAGAGAGAAGCAGAAAGAAAAGTAAAAACTGCATTAAAGTACGTGAGAAGTAAAACAGATGCTGGAGTTCAAAGAGTCTATAAATAATTTAGGGCACCCCAAATGGAGTGCCCTAAATCATTTATAGAAAAGAGGTACGCTTACTTGCAGTTTCCAGCACAACGAGGTTGTAACTGTTTGAAGAAGTCGTTACCCTTATCGTCTACCAAGATGAAAGCAGGGAAATCTACCACTTCAATTTTCCAGATAGCCTCCATACCTAGTTCAGGATACTCTATGCACTCAATGCTCTTGATGTTCTCTTGCGCCAAGATAGCTGCAGGACCTCCAACAGAACCGAGGTAGAAACCACCATACTTGTGACAAGCATCGGTTACTTGTTGGCTACGGTTACCTTTGGCCAACATAATCATGCTACCCCCTTTGCTTTGGAATAGATCTACATACGAGTCCATACGTCCGGCAGTAGTGGGGCCCATTGAGCCACAAGGCATACCTTCTGGAGTCTTAGCAGGTCCAGCGTAGTAGATAGGGTGATCTTTCAAGTATTGAGGAAGATCCAAACCGCTGTCCAAACGCTCTTTCAACTTAGCGTGAGCAATGTCACGACCTACAATGATGGTACCGTTCAAAGACAAACGAGTAGCTACTGGGTGTTTAGAAAGCTCTTTCAAGATTTCAGGCATCGGTTGGTTCAAGTCGATAGTAACTACATCGCCTTCGCCCGCTTGACGCAATTCAACAGGAATCAAATCACCTGGGTGGCTATCCATCTTTTCAATCCAGATACCCTCTTTGTTGATTTTACATTTAATGTTACGGTCGGCCGAACAAGATACACCCATACCGATAGGACAAGAGGCACCGTGACGAGGCAAACGAACAATACGAATATCGTGCGCCAAGTACTTACCACCAAACTGAGCACCTAGCCCAATGTTGTAAGCCTCTTCCAATACCTGTTTCTCTAGTTCAATGTCGCGGAAAGCACGTCCGTGTTCATTACCAGTTGTAGGAAGTGAATCGTAGTAGTGTGTAGAAGCCAACTTAACGGTCATCAATGTTTTCTCGGCCGATGTACCCCCAATTACGAAAGCAATGTGGTAAGGAGGACAAGCTGCTGTACCCAATGATTTCATCTTCTCTACCAAGAAAGGAACCAAGGTAGTAGGATTCAAGACTGCTTTAGTTTCTTGATACAAGTAAGTTTTGTTAGCCGAACCACCTCCCTTTGTTACACACAAGAAGTGGTACTCCATACCTTCAGAAGCTTCCAAATCAATTTGAGCAGGAAGATTGGTTTTGGTGTTCACCTCATCGTACATGTTCAAAGGTGCATTTTGCGAGTAACGTAGGTTCTCTTCGGTATAAGTTTTGTATACACCTAGTGAAAGGGCCTCTTCGTCGCAACAACCGGTCCAAACTTGTTGTCCTTTTTCGCCGTGAATAATGGCAGTACCCGTATCTTGGCAGATAGGAAGTTTTCCTTTAGCAGCTACTTCGGCATTGCGCAAGAAAGAGAGTGCTACAAATTTATCGTTTTCGCTCGCTTCCGTATCGTGCAAGATTTTTGCTACTTGCTCGTTGTGTGCGCGGCGCAATAGGAATGAAACATCACGAAAGGCAGCATTTGCCATTTCGGTAAGTCCCTCTTTGGCTACTTTCAAAATAGGAGTTCCTTCAAACTCGCTTACAGATACATGCTCTTTGGTAAGCAAATAGTATTCAGTTGCATCATCGTGTCCTAAATCGAACATCGGTTGATAGTGGAACGGAGGTGTTGCCATACTTTCTTTTAGGTTGAAATTAGTAATACGTTTTTATTCGTTATTCGTATAGCAAAGGTAGCAACTATTATCGAAATTTTTCCTTAATTGAGGTGAAAAGTTTGGAGAATGGTGCTACAATAGCTATTGTGGTAAGGTAAAAAAGAGCTAACACGTAAAGGCTATAAGAGGTTTAGAACAGCGCCCTCTTTTTCTTCTTAAATAAGTTGTTAACACCCATTCCAGAAGAAGCTAGAAAAAATAGCGCAAAAAAGCAAACCACTCTTTTCCAAATAAATAAGCAGAACAACGCAATAAATGTAATGCATAATTATTCACTTAATATTTAACACTTAGTAAATAAAGAATCAATGGATAAACCAATAAGTAGCACTATCTTTGCACCCTGAAATAAAAAGTTAGATTATTCTATGGGTATCAATCAAAGGCACATTAAAGAGAGCTTAAAAGTAGCCTCGCCTCTTCTGTTTAGCTTACTGCTACAAAACTTAATCAATGTAGTCGACACCATCTTTCTTGGACGTGTAGGCGAAGTAGAGTTAGGCGCATCGGCCCTAGCAGGTGTTTTTTATATGGCCATCTATTACATTGGCTTTGGTTTTGGTATTGGGTTGCAAGCGTTGGTAGCACGGCGCAATGGCGAGGGCAACTATCCACGCATTGGTCTACTGGTGTGGCAGTCTACCCTCTTCTTGGCCCTATTGGCCTTGATACTGATACTCATAACCAACTTATTTGCCTCGTTCGGGTTTGGAGCCATCATTTCGTCCGATAGTGTATATAGTGCCATCATGGATTACTTAGACATTCGAGTATTTGGTATCTTACCCGCTTTCATTACCATCGTGTACAGAGCATTCTTCGTAGGTATTAAGAAGACCAATGTCCTAATCTATAGCTCGCTCTTAATGACTCTTACCAATGTTTGCTTAAACTACTTCTTCATCTTTGGAGGAGGTATCATGGAACCGATGGGAATAAAGGGAGCAGCTTTAGCATCGGTCATAGCCGAATTTGTAGGATTACTGTTCTACCTAGGATATACCAAACTAATAGATACCAGCATCTACCAGATAGTTCCTAAACTTCGCTTTGAGATGGAGGCTATTAAACGCATACTCAATATATCAGTTTGGACCATGTTACAATACTTTGTCACCATCTTTGTGTGGTTTATGTTTTTTGTAGCCGTAGAGCAGATTGGTGAACGCGCTTTGGCCATATCTAATCTCATTCGTAGCATTGGTATGTTGCTCTTTGTCTTTGTATCGGCATTTGCCACTTCGGCTGCTTCACTCGTGGGCAATGCCATTGGCGAGAGAAAGTTAAAAGAGGTAGCAAAGATTACTCGCACCAACATAGCCCTCTGTTATGCTATGCTACTACCGCTCATCACCTTTACCGCTATCTACCCCAAAGTAGTTTTATCAATCTTTACCGATAATGCTACGCTCATAGAAGATTCGGTAGCTTCACTCTATGTATTGCTGGCCTACTGCTTAGTAGGAGTACCTGGCAGTATTTTATTTAATATTGTGTCGGGTACAGGAAATACCAAGAGTTCGCTAGTGGTAGAGGTAATAGCAATTATTATTTATTCCATATCTATTTACTTTATTGTGCTATCGAAGCCAGCCGTTTGGGTGTGCTGGACACTTGAGATACTCTATTGGAGTATGATATTAGCAGGTTCATGGATCTATTTAAGTAAAGCTAAGTGGTGGAAACGAAAGATTTAAACATTCCACACTGCCCTTTTTTACAGACAAGAAGATGTAACAATTGCGTTTACCTAACTCTCCCCAAAGTAGGTAAACGCAATTTTATTTTACCACCACTTCAAGTTACCACCCCATAAAAGCCCATTCATTCTCAATATTTCCTTAATTTTGCAAAAAGATTAACTAGAGAGATGCACAAACCACTCTACTGAGAAACAAATCAAACTACTTATATGAAACAGACCAAACTGACCTCGCTACTATGGATGCTACTATCGCTCTTTGCAACACCTGCCAAAGCCGATAAGTCAAAAGATAGCCTCATCCACCACCTAGACCAACACTACACCAAACGCGAAGTAATGATTCCTATGCGCGATGGAGTAAAGCTCTACACCGCCATTTACGAACCCAAGAGTAAAGCCCAAAAGCACCCTATCTTGATGCAACGTACCCCCTACTCCTGCGCACCCTATGGTGAAGGATATGACCGAAGCATTACCCGCAACTTGTGGAACTATGTAAAAGATGAGTACATTTTTGTCTTTCAAGATGTACGCGGCCGCTACCAAAGCGAAGGGCAATTTGTACAGGTACGCCCACTCAACAAAAATCGAAACAAGAAGAAAAAAGAGATAGATGAAGCCACAGATACCTACGATACCGTAGAGTGGCTTACCAAAAATAGCCACAACAATGGCAATGCCGGCGTATGGGGAATTAGCTACGATGGCTTTTATGCTACGATGGCAGCCTCAAGTGGTCATCCTGCCTTAAAAGCTGTATCACCACAAGCACCTGTTACCGACTGGTACCGCGGAGATGACCGCCACCATAACGGAGCATTTACCCTGCTACAAACCACCAACTTCTTACCCCGCCTAGAGGGACGCAACATCGGTGTAGGGGTAATCAAAGATATTGTAAAGAACGATGTCTACACCGACTTCTTGGCAGTAGGTACTTTTAAAGATATTGACAACCTGGTACAAGATACAACAGAAACCATGTGGAACAACATCAAGAATCACCCCGACTTTGACAGTTTCTGGCAAGAGCGTGATGCGCGCACCTCGTGCTATAACCTCAAGCCAGCCATGCTAGTAGTAGGTGGACACTTTGATTCCGAAGATTGTTACGGTCCTTGGGGACTCTATCGTGCCATCCAAGAGCAATCACCCACTACCGAGCTCTACCTCACCTTTGGCCCTTGGTGGCACGGTGCTTGGACCAGCCGCAACTTTCAAAGCATTGGAAATATCTACTTTGGCGAAAGCAGTTCAGCCTATTACCTAGACCACATTGAGTATCCATTCTTCTCGTACTACCTCAATAACAGTGGTGAGAAACCTGTCAATAAGGTAAACATATTCGACTCGGGCGATATGAAATGGCGTACCTATGATAAGTGGCCTGCTACTACACTGAGCCCTACTCCTTATTATATACATGCCAATGGTAGCGTATCGACCCAAGCTCCTACCCAAGAGCACTCCTTTACAGAATATGTATCAGATATGTCTCGTCCGGTTCCCTACACAGCACTACCCACCACCTACCGCACCCGCGAATTTATGGTGGACGATCAACGATTTGCCACCGCTCGCCCCGATGTAATTACCTTTGTAACGGAGCCGCTAAAGGATACGCTACGATTAGGAGGGCCAATCGAAGTGGAGCTAAAAGCAGCCATCAGTGGTACAGATGCCGACTTTATGGTCAAAGTGATTGATGTATTCCCCGAAAACTTTAGCTACCCCAAAGAGGTGAAAGAGGAGCTAAAAAGTAACTACCCCATGAGCGGCTACCAGTTGATGGTACGTGGCGAACTCTTCCGCGGTCGCTACCGCGAAGCATTTGATGCTCCCAAAGCATTTGTACCAGGTGAGATTACCCCAGTAAATTACACCTTGTATGATGTAGCACACACCTTCTTACCAGGTCACCGCTTAATGATTCAGATACAGAGTTCGTGGTTCCCCATCATAGACCGTAATCCACAACGCTTTATCAATACCTACGAATGTACCGTAGTCGATTTCTTGATGCAACAAAACATCCAGATTTATCACCAAGCCGATGCCGCAACTCGCTTATTGCTACCAGTGATAGAATAAAGCTGCTGCTTCCTTTTTACGCCAATCGCCTCTTTTAGTTCATTCTAACTAAAAGAGGCGATTGGCGTAAAGAAGGAGGTCTAATAACTCACCTGCAAAAGTTGTGGGTTTGGGCTATTACCAAAAATTCCCCTCTATCACCCCCCTACTACAATTTAAGTTTATTTTTATCCTTCAATCCTTCACACACTTTGTATTTCAGCAACTTACGGTGAAGGATAGGGGGTACTAAGCTTCACCTATCCTTCACCAACCCTTCACCATCTACCCACCGAATAGTCAAAACCCACAACACATTGTAATGCAGGGGCAACAACATTAGCTCTGCAGAAATAATATAAATTACTTAGTAGAGTAGATACAAACGACCTAGTAATTAGCTCGTCGCATCCTTACATCTTTACCGGACCACCTAGGTGGCGCGGGTGTGCCACCTAGGTGG
>JBOFFJ010000107.1:0-2500 GCA_051648565.1 Phocaeicola sp.
AAAAACAAAGTACAGATGATTTTGAACGAATTATTTCCTGGAGAAAACGTTGATGTACCTGATCCTTATTACGGCTTAGTCAATGGTTTTGAAAACGTTTACCAAATGCTTGATGAAGCCTGTGATGCAATTGCCAAAAAACTACAAAACCAACACTCATAAAACCGATTTTTTTATAACATTATAATAAAAGACGATGACAACAAATTCTTCTTTCGGTAAATTGTATCTTATTCCAACCACTATGGGCGACTGCGACCCAATGGATGTATTACCTCAAACCATCAAAAGAAGCATCGATTTTATTGACCATTACATCGTAGAAAACGAAAAAACGGCCAGAAAATCAATCAAAATAGTGCAACCAGAAAAAAAGCAATCCGAATTAGTCCTTTTTACCCTAAACAAGCACACCGAAAACAAAGAGCACTTGGCTATGGTTCAACCCTTATTCGAAGGAAAAAATATGGGACTAATGAGCGAAGCAGGTTGTCCTGGCGTTGCCGATCCTGGCGCCGCTATTGTAAAAATTGCTCACGAAAAAGGCATACAAGTTATACCATTAGTAGGTCCTTCCTCTATCCTATTAGCCCTTATGGCCTCCGGAATGAACGGACAAAGCTTTACTTTCAATGGGTATTTACCCATCGAAAAAGACGAAAAAAAGTCCGCTTTGAAGTTTTTAGAAAAATTATCTTTCGACAAAAACCAATCTCAAATTTTCATCGAAACGCCTTATCGCAACAACAAACTACTCGAAGATTTGATTCAAATTCTTCATCCTGAAACCCATCTTTGCGTAGCTACAGATATAACACTCCCCACAGAATACATCAAAACCAAGAAAATCAACGCTTGGAAAAAAGAAAAAGTAGACCTACACAAGCGTCCTACTATTTTTATTGTACATAAAATGTAACTTTATTTTTATTATATTAGTAACATTAACTAATACAATAACTTATGAAAATTACCAAACGTGACGTGTATGTCTTTTTGCTGGGTATGCTTACTTGGATGTCTGTAGAATTGATTTACGACTGGGAAAACAATGTAAAAGACATGAAAAGAGGTTGGGAAGACGGGAGAAAAATGAAGAAGTAAAAATGTTCCTCAAAAGCAATACAAGTAACCGATATATTCCATGTACAAAAACTTGCCTTAGAAGCTTTACAGGAAACCAGAATCAAACACCGATGGAAGCTATGGATATGGAAAATCGAGCCATAATAAAAGCTAAATCAGAAAGCAAAAGATATATTCCACAACTTTTGCCTAATGGTGATTCCTTAAAGCAAGTATTAGCTAGAAGCCGGTATCTACTCTGTAAATCTCGCGAAAAATGGACAATAAACCAGCAAGAAAGAGCTGAAATTCTATTTGAACTGAACTATATCCAGAGATAAAAATAGCGCACTATTAATCTCAACAATTAAGAAGTATCTACAACACGAATAACGATAAAAATGTTGCAATGCTAAAATTAGCCTATTGGTATAGAAAAGTAGAAGATTCAGGATCTAAAAACTTCAACATTGTGTTAAATACAATAACATTCAATTATCAATCAATTCTAAACCACTTTGACAATAGAAATACAAATGCAGCTGCAGAAATGAAATTCATGAACTCCTTAAAAATAAAAAAATGGTGAATAATCTTTTAATGCAAAAATAAAAACTTCAGAAGTCAGATTAGAGGGGTAAGAAAAATAGATTTCATCTTATTCAGAGTATCCAATCTTTTAGCATATTCCCCACTTTTGCACGGATCCAATCGCTTTACACTATATACTGAAGCCTTCTTTCAGCTCGATTTTAATAAAAATAATCAGCAACCCCCACAATAGTTTATATTTATAGATATTGTTCCCGCTATCCGCTATATCTTGCTCGGCGAACCCCGCCAAGCAAGGATGCCGCTGCTATCGGGGTTAGGGAGCCACAATGGGCAAATGTATAGGCATTGTTAAATCAAAAAACTCCAATAGATTGGTCTATTGGAGTTTTTTTGTACTCAGAGCGGGACTTGAACCCGCACGAACATTGCTGTTCACTGGATTTTAAGTCCAGCGTGTCTACCAATTTCACCATCCGAGCGTGAGTGGTGGTACCTCCAGGGATCGAACCAGGGACACATGGATTTTCAGTCCATTGCTCTACCATCTGAGCTAAGGTACCCTACATGAAGTAGTTTATAAAAAAACCCTTCATCATAGATGAAGGGTTTTCTAAAGAAAGGCGGCGACATACTCTCCCACAAATTGCAGTACCATCTGCGCAGGCGGGCTTAACTTCTCTGTTCGGAATGGGAAGAGGTGAGCCCCGCCGCAATAACCACCTTAAGATTTTAAGGCATTTGCCAATAGCCATAAGCCATTAGTCGTTGCACGGGTCCATTAAACTTTTGGCTTTTGCCTACTGTCTAATGACTAATATTTTAACATACTGAGATAAAGAATATAAAAAAGCTCGACTTGCCTTGAGCGAAGTCGAAAGGA
>JBOFFJ010000108.1:0-1902 GCA_051648565.1 Phocaeicola sp.
TACTGACCACACTTACACTACTTAGTGCCATAGCTGCACCCGCTAGCATCGGGTTAAGCAAAAATCCATTGAACGGAAATAGAACACCCGCCGCTATAGGAATACCAATCACATTGTAAATAAAAGCCCAAAATAAATTTTGTCGAATCGTAGCAACAGTAGCTTTAGACAAGCGAATCGCTTGTGGAATCTTATGCAAATCAGAGGTCATTAGTGTCATATTGGCCACTTCCATAGCAATGGCGCTTCCTTTCCCCATAGCAATACTGACATCGGCTTGGGCCAATGCGGTGCTGTCGTTAATTCCATCACCCACCATGGCTACGGTTTTGCCTTGAGCTTGCAATTCTTTGATAAAATCGGCTTTTTGTTGAGGTAACACTCCGCCTTTGTAGTGAGTAATTCCCGTTTGTGTAGCCATCGCTTGCGCGGCTTTTTCAGCATCGCCCGTTAGCATATAGACAGCAATGCCCATCTGTTCTAACTCACGAATCGCAGCCACTGAAGTGGGTTTTACCGCATCCGAAATGGCCAAGAGGGCTAAAACGCTAGTTGCATTAGCAAAGCCAATTACGGTTTTGGCTTCGGCTTCCCAAACGGTAGCCTTTTGAAGAAAGTCTTCGTTTATTTTGATTTGGTTGGTTTTTAAAAAAGAGGGATTCCCCACAAAATAATCTTTACCTTCTACTTTGGCTCGAACACCTTGCCCTGTTATACTCTCAAAATTGGTAATCGAAACCTTTGGAACTCCTTGCAAATAATGGACAACGGCTTCCGCCAAAGGATGTTCGGATTGCGATTCAATACTCAACAAAATTGAGCGTAAATGAGCATCAACCTTACTCCACAGCTCATCGGTTACTTTAGGTTTTCCTTCGGTTATGGTACCTGTTTTATCTAGAACGATGGTGTCTATCTTTTGTGCCAATTCTAAACTCAGTGCATCTTTGATGAGAATCCCATTTTCGGCACCCTTCCCTACTCCAACCATAATGGCTGTTGGAGTTGCCAATCCTAAGGCGCAAGGACAAGCAATCACTAAAACAGTGACTAAAGCCATAATACCTTGTGTAAAACCATTTTCTCCCCCTAAAGTCCACCACAAAACGAAGGCTAAAACAGCAATTGCCATAACCACAGGTACAAAAATACTAGCGATAAAATCGACCTTTTTTTGAACTGGAGCTTTACTTCCTTGCGCTTCTTGCACCGTTTTGATAATATGAGCCAAAAGCGTTTTGGAACCCACTTGTACGGCACTAAAAACCAAGCTTCCTTTTTGATTCAACGTACCTGCCCAAACTTTTTCAGTTGCCGTTTTGAGTACAGGAATGGGTTCACCACTCAGCATGCTTTCATCCACATAAGAATCGCCGCTAATGACCACACCATCCACAGCGATTCGCTCGCCGGGTTTTACCAGCAATCGATCCCCTACTTTGACTTGATCAATGGAAATTACCTTTTGCTGCTCGTTGTCTAGCCACAAAGTGACCGTATTCGGTTGCAAAGCCATTAACTTTTTGATGGCGGTGGAAGTATTGGATTTGGCTTTTTCTTCCAACCATTTGCCTAATAAAATAAAGGCTATCACTACGGCAGCGGCTTCAAAATAAACATGTGCGTGCAATCCTTTTTGATGCCAATACTCCGGAAAAAGCGTATTGAATACACTAAAAAAGTAGGCTACGCCTGTACTCAAAGCAACCAAAGTATCCATATTGGCAGTACGGTGGCGCACTTGTTTCCAAGCATTTATAAAAAAATGATTCCCTAGCCCAAACACTACAGGAGTTGAAAGTGCCCACATAATTTCGTTGGCAAAGGGCATTTCCATATAAAACATACCTATAATAACAACCGGAAAAGCCAATAACAAAGCCAAAATGGTCTTGTTTTTCA
>JBOFFJ010000109.1:0-1182 GCA_051648565.1 Phocaeicola sp.
CAACATTTTTTTTGCGTTTTATATATACACTATTAGAAAAAGAGACTTAAATTTGGTGATTTGGATACATTGCTACTTAAATATACATATCTATACACTAAACGAAATTTTATTTATTTATATAGAAGCCTATCCCTCCCCTCCTCTCTCTATTAGTCTGTATATAAAACGCTTGAGAAATGTAGCAATGTAGCAAAACGTCTACAAGCCCCGTCCAGCCTACCTTTCTTCTGAAACTTTCTTGAAACTTCCTTGTTACATTGCAACTTTTCTAGTGGAAAAACTAAAAAAGGCCCGTGTAGGCCTTTTTAAACCAGTATGACTTTAGCCTAGTAGATACACTACAAAGCCTAGCCATACTGCGAAGATACCTAGCAGAGTGTACGCGACACCATGCGTGATATTCTTATACTTAAGTACCAACGACGCAGCAACACCCAGAGTCACTGCAATAATTGATACTCGCAACATAGTTAGTGCACCGTCTTGCTGTAAAGGCAGTGAATCAACTCCGTTGATCAAGAACCATACCAGGAGAGGTAAGGCTAAAGCTACAGTGGTATCAAAAGTATTAGAACCCAATGGGTTTGCTACAGCATCTTCGTATTCACCTTTCTGAGCATCCTTAACGGATAGGATCAGATCAGGAATAGAAGAAGCAGCGGCACCTAATACCATACCAGAGAAGAACGCTGGAATACCTAATACGGCAGCAGAACCTACAATACCTTCAACTAGAAGGTGCGAGGCTGCAGAAATACCGATGATAGCTAATCCTAACACGACGATAGCAGACATCGTGTTTAAACCACGGTTCTTAAAGATTAAGTTATAGAAGTTAAACTTCATAACATCACCGATAACACCTAGGCTAGAAGGTTCTACTGATTCTTCTTCATACTCTTCAACCACGTTTGTACCGTGACGTTTAGCGTCAATATACAAGTGGATAGCATAACCGACATAGATAGCGTTAAGTAATAATACTGAAGCGATCGTAATCGAGTTGAAGCCTAATAGAAGTACTAAAGTAATTTCCGCAGCAAATACCCAGAATAAGTCTCGTAGAAGAGCGTTCTTATCCAAGGAGATTGAGCGTACTTTACGGCCATTCTTATCTTTCGCCATTAAGATGGCTAAAGCAGGAATAACACATCCATTGAAAATCGCTGATATTAAAGG
>JBOFFJ010000110.1:0-1118 GCA_051648565.1 Phocaeicola sp.
TCTGTTGAGTTCTGCAAGGTTAGATTTAACAGACCCCACGAAGGTTAAAGTACTAACCCCGCGTAAAGCAGATGACATTGTTAAGATTGTTCTGATGTCCACTGGTGGGGTTTACGTTAAAGGACTAGAAGCGGAAGCAGCAGCGATTGACAATACCTTCTATGGTAAAGTTGGTGGGCAAGTAGGTTTCCACTCCTTGGGCACGGTTAAGGTAGCAACCCCATTTGATTTCGTGGCAAGTCCTGGACAAACAGTTTTCTTAAACATCCCACATAACAACGTGGTAGATGTTTACGTTAACGGCTTACTGAAAACAAAGGGGTTTGTATTAACACCTACCCGAGTTACCTTCGATGTTCCATTCGTGGGTGGGGAAGAAGTTCGTATTACTCCACTGACTGCACCCAAACCACTCAACAATTTCGTGGTGGGAAACTACTGTAAGGTTGCTAATAAAACCTATCAGAATGGTGGAACATTCTCGGCTAAGGTATGGCAAGGTCGTCAACTTAACACCATGGAGTACAATGCGCTAGGTGCAATCCTAGATAAGAACCAGCTTATCTTACCAGCTGGCTATTATTACGTGCGCGGTTGGGCGATGTGTGTGGGCGTTACTGCCAATACTCTCAGACTCTACTCTAACACCAGCCGTAAAACGTTGTTGGCTACAGATGCACAATACTCATCTGGTCCTACTAAGACTTTAATTGAGGGGTATTTTGAACTGACTACACAGTCGGCAGTGGTGTTACAACACTACGGCTTGAAAGCGGTTGCTACAATTGGCTTGGGTCAATGTGGGGATGGTAGCTCTAGTGCAAGTAAAGCACAGGTGGATATGGGGGTTCCAATCGTGCACTCTGAACTACATGTGTGGAAAGTTGGTTGAGAATGATATGCCTATAAGGTACACCGAGGGTGCTGAGTAATCGCAGTATCACGCTATCCTCTAATTACATCACTATCGAAAGGTATCCATCATGGCGGATGCAGAGATAAATCAGGGGATAGCAACGGCTCTTACATTGGCAATTAATAGATCGCTTGCGGGGAAGACTTTAGCGGAGACAAATCCATTGGCTAATGTTAATGCATATCCTTTTAATATTCTATCT
>JBOFFJ010000111.1:0-1052 GCA_051648565.1 Phocaeicola sp.
AACGTAACCGTATTATGGGTTCTCGTATTAACCATGTTGGTGGTCCTGCTTATAACGGCGTCGTTCCAACAATGTTTGGTGAAGTTGTAGTCTGTGATGAGTGGGATCCGTTGTTCCCAAGTGACCCCACCAAGAAAATTACTAAAGCCTATTTGGCAGTTGGTACAAGCCGTAAGAGTTGGATTGAGATAGGTTCTCGACTAACATCTCAGCTTGAAATGATTGATGACGGTACCAATAACTAATACAAGGGGCTTCGGCCCCTTTATTTTTAAGGTATCAAGTCTATCTACGCTAATTACATTTGTAATGTATAAATTAAAAAGGAGTTAAGGATGCCAAATCCTCCTATGCATAAGTATGATTTTCCTATTGAAACACCGGAGGCTTATAAGTTCTGGGCTTCTCGACACATTTGCAATCGGATGAAAGCTATTGTAGCTTTCTCTAAAGATGAAAACAGTGCTAAACAAAACCTCCGTCGTCAAGGTTATCCTTATCATTTTCGTGCCCGAGCATTTAATGCCTATAAAAACTTTATAGGCCATCACGATATGAAGAAGATTGAGTTCACACCTCTTGGTATCAATTGGTGGGATTGTATGCCTAAATCTCCTTTACCACCTCCTAAAGGTCGTTGGGTTCTCTGGGAAGACCGTGTTGAGTGGGAAGAGAATCGTGGAGATGATTGGGATAAGTGGATTGAGTGGCTTGATGATGCAGATATACCACCAACACTGCCGATACCTCCAAAACCATAAGGAGTCACCTATGATGAATGCTCTTATGTTTTCAGCTAAGAAGTTTGCTTCTAGGCTGGCTGTTGCCATGATTGGTGAGAAATTTATTGAGTGGGCTTTCTTCCAGATTGCTGAACGTATCGTTAAAAGTACGAATACTCCACACGATGATGAATGGCTCACTAAGGTTAAAGAGGAGTTCTACAAATGAATGATGTAAATACATATGGCGACCTAAAAAGAGCAGTTCGTCAATGGTTGAACCGTAAGGATGCTTCCACTCTGGATAACATCCCGATGTTCATTAACATG
>JBOFFJ010000112.1:0-2058 GCA_051648565.1 Phocaeicola sp.
TGCTGGAGAGTTGGCTGCCGCAAGGGTATCACATAATGTGTTCGTAATATTAAATAAGCACGCCGCAAAGTACCGACAGTATTTAAAAGTAAAGCGATACTTGGTAGAATACGCTAGCGGGGATGTGACACAGTTTGAGATATACTCTGACTACGGGCTAACTCTTAGAGCCCGTAATAGACTAATAGCCCTTCTATGGCCTAGAAAGCCCGACATTCGGGTACGGAAATCATCACTAAACTGGAGATAAGAGAATGATGTTGATTATGTTGCGTGGAGTGTCTGGTGCTGGTAAAACTACTATCGCTCACCAGTTTAAAGATGCAATCCCAGTCTCTGCTGACGACTACTGGGGTGAGGAATATAAGTTCGATATAAATAAGTTAAGTAAGGCCCACCAATACTGCAAGGACAAAACAAAGCAGCTCCTAGAAGCAGGACATACTGTTGTGGTGCATAATACTTCCACATCTAATAAAGAGATGCAATTCTATGAAGACTTAACTAAATCTATGGAAATCCCCTTAGTCTCTCTAGTAGTAGAGAATCGCCACGGTGGTACCTCGGTTCATAACGTGCCAGAGAAAACTTTGTGCCAACAAGAAGCCCGTCTTTATCACTCAATTAAGCTGAGGTAAGAAATGGATAAGCAAGAGCTAGCCGAAGCAAAAGAGAAAGAAAGAGTTCGAGAGATTATGTTTAAGCAAGAGCTAGCCGAAGCAGAAGAGCTAGAAAGAGTTCGAGAGATTATGTTTAAGCATATGATGAGGTATAACAAGTATCTACGTATTAAGCAGTACCTCCATAGGTATAAGCTGGGTACTTTGTACCAGCACGAGGTAGTGGGATTTAGCAGCAGGTTACGCAGAAAAACCCGAATACTCCTACAAAAACTGCTCTGGCCTAACGGAGAATACTTATGAATATTAAAGAGATTGCAGACCGTTTGATGTCAGAAGGTCTCATTAAGAAGAAAGAAGACCATCGTGGATACTCCATCTATAAGTATGTAGCTAAGGTGTTTTATAATAACCTGTGGACTCCAGAACTACAGCTATTCCGTGGTCTGGTAATGGATGGAGATAAGGTAATCGTTCACCCGCTTTTGAAAGTGTTTAATTACGGGGAGAATAACACTGGGGCAGAACTTCCAGATAATACCCCAGTAATTGCAGATGCAAAGATAAACGGGTTTATGTTGAATGTGACACGGTATAAGGGGGAACTTCTGTTCTCTACTACGGGGTCACTAAACTCGGAGTTCGTTAAGTTAGGGACTAAGTACTTTTATAAGCAAGCAAACCCAGAAGCTATGCCAGAAGGTTTGGTATTTACCTTTGAAGTAGTAGCTCCAGAAGATCCGCATATTGTGTCAGAAACGGAAGGGTTACATCTTCTAGCAGTTTTACAAGACGGTAAGCACTTACCCCTCAGTGTACGCAATAACTATGCCGAAGTGCTGGGAGTCCATCCAGTAGCGTACCAAGAAACTACACTGGGAGAGGTGAAGAAACGGAACGGTGAGTTTGAAGGTTTTATGATTTATTCTATTAAAGAGGAGTTGCTCTTTAAAATCAAGACAAAGCATTATATCACTAAAAAGTTCTTGATGCGGAATAAGCGAGCACTACAGCGTATGGAAGACCTAGACGAAGAATTCTACGGTATTTACGACTTTGTAAAAGATAAAGAGTACGACACGCTTTCGCCGCTCTTGCGGCGAGCCCTTGTGGAAGAGTTTGTTAATCAGTCAAAATATTTTACTGGAGAATAATACATGCTTACTATTTTTATTCAGATTCTAAGTACATTCTCTTTTTAGGTGGTGTGCTTAGGGCTGAGCTGCTTATGTGAGTATTGTAAAGCTAAGTATAGTCGCAAAGCATGTATCATTATACGTATCCTATCATTCTCTGTATCAATATCATACGGAGTTATTTTGGTTGTTACAGGATTAATTGCCGTGAAATAACCATAGACAACAACCCAGTTTCTTGTTATAATAATCGCATAAACCAATGAAAGGAACGTAATATGTTGAAGAATTTCCGCGATAGC
>JBOFFJ010000113.1:0-1555 GCA_051648565.1 Phocaeicola sp.
GAGGTCTCTAGTATGGTCGATTGCTGCTGCCAAAGCACATAACTCATCTAGAGTGTACTTACTAGAGAAGTTAGACCACTTACCTTTCTGTTCCATTAGCTTAATGTAGGCTAGCAAGTTAAGGGGCTCGAACTGCCCATGAACCTGTTTTCTCAGTTGTGCAAGGTATAAACGCTTAGCTGGAATATCATAAGAGAAGTCACCAGCAATCAAACTCTCGGCGGCATTAATAAGGGCTTTCTGCAAATCCTCTGAGGTACAAGTCTCTGGTAGCTGACCAATCGCTAGCCCCGAGATAGCAGCCCATGATGCATCAGAGCCATCACAGCTCCATTCTGCCCATTTATTGAGTTTAGTAGCATCAAATGCTTCAATAGTGCCATTACGTTTTTTGATGTATTTAATCATTTTGTAATCCAGTCAATAATAGGTTGGCCAGTATAGCCTACTTCCCAAACGAAAATTGCATAGTTGACGGCAGAAGACTTACCATCGTCTATATCATCCTTTAAGCATTTAATTCTATAAGAGAATATATCTACGTGCTTTAGTTGTCCTACCTCTTTAAAGAATTTACCCCTAGATTGGCTAGTAAGGAAATCAAGCCTTAGTAGCATTATAACCTTTCCACCACTTTCCAGTAAGGAAAGAGCGTGTTCGACATACTTCTGGGCACCTTTATAAGGTGGGTTAGTTATAATGGTTGTGGTGAAGAAAGGGGCATACTCTATGCTGAGAAAATCCTGAACTTCTGTAGGCTTTCCCTCCTTATTTATATACCCATAATCATAGATATCAGAGCAATGCACAGAGAAACCTAACTCCTCAAGGGGTTTAGCTACCTTTCCGGTACCAACCGAAGGTTCCCACAACAGCTCACCACTTTTTATGTACCTAATGGCATTATGTACAAAATCCGGAGGCGAAGTGTAAAAGTCTAAAGCTGCAGTATCAACATTTCTATGTGTGTTAGGACTGGCCATAAGTACCTGCTACCTTAATATTGAAATCGTGCTTACGTAGTTCTTGAATTACATACTCCAGTGGCACATGATAAGCCGCTGCTCCAATATAGTCTTCTGCAATCTCCCGAATTTCTTTAGCAGTAAGAAATTCACCATTCAATGTATAATGATTCATATAACTATCTCCAGAGGTGAAAAAACCCCTGCACAAAGTACAGGGGTTGGTATGTTACTTTTCAATACGCTTAAATGTATAACCCTTATGGGTATGCCTCTTCCCTTGTAGGCATGCAGAAACATTACTAGGATTAAGACCAAAATCTATCTGTTCATTTCTGCCGCATAGGGTTGCTACCAGTACTCCACCCTTATACACCTCAACTAATCCCTTATACATTGGATGCGCTGCTTTGCTTAGGGATACCTGTAATCCTGTATCAAAAGAATGTTGAACATTCTCACTATGCGTGGCCCATTCTAAGTTTTCCACTCTATTATCCGTTTTTACCCCGTTAATGTGGTTCACCAGAGGCTTGGATAGTGGGTTATCTATAAATGCCAGGGCCACTAGCCGATGAACAGAAAATGTT
>JBOFFJ010000114.1:0-1036 GCA_051648565.1 Phocaeicola sp.
GGGACAAGCTAGCCAAATATTTCGGGAGCGATGCACCAAGGATTTACAGCCTAGGGGATGCCGCTTACAAGGCGGAATACATAAAGCTAGCACAACGCACCCGAGACGAAAAAAGCATTGTGCTATATGATGACCATGATGGCGTGTTAGATATGGCATGGCGTTTGGGAGTGTTAGCCTATGACGCAAAGGTTATTAATAAAGATTTAGAATTGCTGAATAATAAATAGAAATACAAAGCCGGATATATATTTAAATATATATATCCGGTCTTAATAATATATTAATAGGGGGTATTTATTATGACGTTATTTGATAAAGTAAGATCAGGCAAGGCCAGTAAATTAGAGCTATTACTGTATATATTTCATCTTAAATACGTAATTACTTATTTAAAAGTCTACTCTTTTATCAGCATGTTAAATAATAAATAGAAATACAAAGCCGGATATATATTTAAATATATATCTCCGGTCTTAATAATATATATATTAATAGGGGGCGGTAATATAGGGGGCGGTAATGAGACTTGTTCGCATTTGGAAAATGGCCTAGCACCCCCACACGTAGCCTACAAGAAAAACACAGAAAGGCTTCTAGCGCCAAAGAACGGTAAATACTTGAAAATACGGGAAACACAGAAAGGCTTCTAGCGCCAAAGAACGGTAAATACTTGAAAATACCCCCTAGACCGGGGAGTGGTAAATACCTCCTAGAACGGTAAATACCACAAAGTAGCACAAAGTACCACAAAACACGGTAAATACCACAAAACACCACACAAACGCCCACCACCCCACCCGGCTCTTTAAATACCACTAGGCTAGCAAAATTTCTTGAAATCTATTTTAAATGTTATATACTGTTACTTTAATGTATAGGAGATATTATTATGTCGAAAGAACTCGCACCCCTATCTGTGAGCCCTGAAGCCCTCACAGTAATGAACAGCTACCTGTAGAATGGCTGTAATATGAATGATGCAGCAATCGCTTTAAATGTTCCAGTTGAGAGAGTATCACAGGTTCTTTCCCAG
>JBOFFJ010000115.1:0-1401 GCA_051648565.1 Phocaeicola sp.
GGTTGGGCTGGCATATAACCCCCTACTTTATTCGGAAAGAAAATAGGGGCCGTTTGAGCGGTATACCCATTTATCGTTTGATTGTTAAAGTAGGCCTCCGGGATATAAATATTCATTTTTTGATACGCTGTATCGACGGGATTGCTTACATATATTCTGTTTTCAAAGGCTCTTACTTTGATCGTTTTTCCTTCGATTGTCAATTCTTGAGTTTGAAATGTACTGGTGTCCAATTTCAAATTTGCCGATGGTGATTGTGCTTTTGCTGAACCAATACTGCCTATACTTATTGCACACAAAATGATTGTTTTTTTCATGTTCTTAAATTTAAGTTTAGAGAATCTAATTATTTTCAGATGGTTTGGCTTTTCGTTAGATTATTTGTTTTGGGTGTTTTTTAATCATTGAATAAGGTACAATAAGTTTGGTTTATTTCAGCAAGCATCTTCCTCTAGGCTCATCCCCTTCATGAAGTACTACTTCGGAATGTAAAAATTGTGCCGCTGCAGCTGAGTCTTTTACTTTAACGGCACTACGGGTTAACATTTCTGATTCAAAAGGAGTTAAAACTTGAGCTCTAATTCCTTTGGCTCTCCAATTTGACTTGGGTCCACAGCCTTTGGTAATGGTTCTGGCTAGCGAAAGCGCATCCAATAGGGCTTGATTGGCTCCTTGTCCCTTAAACGGACTCATCGGATGGGCGGCATCGCCAAGTAAGGTAACTTGGTTTGCTTTTGCTAATACCTCGGGTGTTAACAATTCTCGGTCATATACAGGATACCCTGACACAAGGGATTCTTCTGTAGCCAAAAGAATTTGTGGAATAGGATCATGCCATTGGGTTCTTCGAATAGCTTCGGTTTTGAGGGCTTTAGATCCCTGACTACTCAATAGTTTGGCAGCATCTTCATCCATCGGAAAACTCAATTGCCACATGACCGAATCGGCGGTGTAAGGCATAATATAAATGCGCTCCTTGGCATTGGCGGTTTGAAAGACCGTAGCACCATCTAATAAAAGGCTTTCTAAATCTTCAAGCGCAGCCAAAGGGCAAATTCCTAAAATAACTATACAGCCCAAGTAGCGCAATGGGGCCGCCATATCGCCAACCACAGCTTTGCGAACAGCACTTCGAATACCATCGGCTCCAACTAACAAATCAGTTTTTACTCTTTTGCGAACTCCATCGACTATAAAATCCAGTTGAATACCCTCTTCAACGGTTTGACAAGCAGTGAATTGATGCCCCCATTGAACAAGCTCATTTCCACCAAGCTGATCGAGCAATTCTTGTCGTAGCAATTGTCTTGCAATATGGATGTTGGTGCGTTTGGGTTTGTTTTTTGTTTTGGAAGGTACCCATTTTCGGATGCCCCATTCTCCCAAAATTTCACCCTCGAC
>JBOFFJ010000116.1:0-3066 GCA_051648565.1 Phocaeicola sp.
CTGTAATAGAAACAACTACACAGGAGAGCTCTGTGTGCGTAATGAGCCCGATCCGCACAGAAAAAAATTACGAAATCCGCACACTTTATAGGAAAGAAGAAATTAAAGAATTTAATAATAAAAAAAAGGGCGCTCAAAAAGAGCTTTCTCAAGAGGTGGATTTGGTGGAGATATTCAAGCTTGTACCTTCTCATCCATAGCATAGCAGTACGGTTTACTTCCATGGGTGTATCAGCTCGCTTTCTGAACAGTTGAATTTGAGTGTAGATCAGATCACACTGCTAGTGGCTAGTTTCCTCGACACGTGCAACAAAAGGTTGCCAGCAACTATTTTCAGACACAATTGCAAACTTTTTATCAAAGAGAAATAGCCAATACTAAAATCAATGAAAAAGTGACGAATCAACCAGAGTACGCGGATCTTGTTTCTCTAAACCCTAAGCCAACTAACCAGATGCAACAGTCCAAAGAGAGAGATATTCTCGCAGATTACGCAGATTACGCAGATTTTGTTTCCCTAACCCTCTAAACCTCTAAACCAAGATTTTTATCCATGGATCTCTCGGATAAGATGCTTCGTTACCTCTACGCTATGTGTTCAATCACTCAATCGGATCTAACCCATAAACCATAACCTACTAACCCAAGATTTTATCCACGGATCTTCACGGATAAGAGCTTCGTTACCTCTACGCTATGTGTTCAATCACTCACTCGGATCTAACCCCTAACCCACTAACCTACTAACCCAAGAATTTTATCCACGGATCTTAACGGATAAGAGCTTCGTTACCTCTACGCTATGTGTTCAATCACTCAATCGGATCTAACCCATAAACCATAACCTACTAACCCAAGATTTTATCCACGGATCTTAACGGATAAGAGCTTCGTTACCTCTACGCTATGTGTTCAATCACTCAATCGGATCTAACCCATAAACCAGAACCTACTAACCCAAGAATTTTATCCACGGATCTTCACGGATAAGAGCTTCGTTACCTCTACGCTATGTGTTCAATCACTCAATCGGATCTAACCCCTAACTCAAGAATTTCGTCCACGGATCTTCACGGATAAGAGCTTCGTTACATCTACGCTATGTGTTCAATCACTCAATCGGATCTAAACCATAAACCCTAAACCAAGATTTTTAGCCACGGATCTTCACGGATAAGAGCTTCGTTACCTCTACGCTATGTGTTCAATCACTCACTCGGATCTAACCCATAACCCACTAACCATCTAACCCAAGAGTTTTATCCACGGATCTTCACGGATAAGAGCTTCGTTACCTCTACGCTATGTGTTCAATCACTCAATCGGATCTAAACCCATAAACCCTAAACTAAGATTTTTATCCACGGACCTCTCGGATAAGAGCTTCGTTACCTCTACGCTATGTGTTCAATCACTCACTCGGATCTAACACCTAAACCCTAACCTACTAACCCAAGAATTTTATCCACGGATCTTAACGGATAAGAGCTTCGTTACCTCTACGCTATGGATTCAATCACTCAATCGGATATAACCACTAAACCATAACCTACGAACCCAAGAATTTTATCCACGGATCTTCACGGATAAGAGCTTCGTTACCTCTACGCTATGGATTCAATCACTCAATCGGATATAACCACTAAACCCTAACCTACTAACCCAAGAATTTTATCCACGGATCTTCACGGATAAGAGCTTCGTTACCTCTACGCTATGTGTTCAATCACTCAATCGGATCTAACCCATAAACCCTAACCTACTAACCCAAGAATTTTATCCACGGATCTTCACGGATAAGATGCTTCGTTACCTCTACGCTATGTGTTCAATCACTCAATCGGATCTAACCCATAAACCCTAAACCAAGAATTTTTCCACGGATCTTCACGGATAAGAGCTTCGTTACCTCTACGCTATGTGTTCAATCACTCAATCGGATCTAACCCATAAACCATAACCTACTAACCCAAGAATTTGTCCACGGATCTTCACGGATAAGAGCTTCGTTACCTCTATGCTATGAGATGTTAAGGCTGCATCCACGGGTCGCTCTGCTTACCCGCGGTTACCCACATGTTACCCTTTCAGGGTAAAGAGCTATCGCATCGCTAGCAAAGATATGTTGAGGCTTCGCTGTTGAGGCTGCTTTCGCAGCTGTTGAATTAGTCTCGCAGATCTTTGTTTTGCACAACCTCTAACCCTAACCCTCTAACCATCTAAACCCTAACCTAACTAACCAGCTGCAACAGCAACTAGTTAGTCCATAAGCGCTGCTGAGAAGGAAAGAAAATGATAAGTATTGTTAAATATTTGGGCTTCGGCGCAATTTGGCGCAGTTTGGCGCAATTTGGCGCAATTTGGCGCAGGGCACCTTTGTGAGTGGTGTACATTTGTGCTATACCGAGAGGGCAATGTCGCACTCTCATAAAACCAATAAATTATGACACTAAAATATTTCATGGTAGAGAGAGTTAACCAAATTTATCGTGGGGGAATTAATAAAAAGGCATCCTTAGGTAGAGTTAGTGGATATGCTGAGTTTGCTGCATTGATTCAACATTTTGTAACGGCTAGTACAGTGCATCCGAGGCCTGATGTTAGCTCGTGCTCAAAGCTTTGCTCAGGCAGTGCAGACTGGCAGACTAGAGGAGTGGTACAGCTTTATGATCAATAGAGAGCGTATCCTATTTTATGCTTACCTGCTCTTGGGGGTAAGACTATAAAAGTGAATCTTAATCTTGTGAGCGTACAAAGTAATTAAACCTCTAAATGTAACCGGTAACTTTGAACCGTCAAAAAATGGCAAAGTAAAAGCAAAATTCTAGTGCATAAAAAACTTTAGTTAATCAGAACGGATTTAAGGTGAGCTTTTGTAGAAAATCAGATCAAGAATCAAAAGGTAAGATTGAAAATGTAGTTATGTATGTAAAGAATAATTTTCTAAAAGGTCGGTCATTTAAGAATATTACAATACTAAATCAAGAAGGTAAATCCTGGCTCTCTAGAACTGGAAATGGCAAGAAACATGCCACTACACTAGAGATACCAGCAGAGGCATTTAAA
>JBOFFJ010000117.1:0-1207 GCA_051648565.1 Phocaeicola sp.
GGATGCCTTTTTATTAATTCCCCCACGATAAGTTTGATTAACTCTCTCTACCCTGAAATATTTTAATGCCATAATTTATTGGTTTTATGAGAGTGCGACATTGCCCTCTCGGTATAGCACAAATGTACACCACTCACAAGGGTGCCCTGCGCCAAATTGCGCCAAACTGCGCCAAACTGCGCCAAATTGCGCCGAAGCCCAAATATTTAACAATACTTATCATTTTCTTTCCTGCTCCGCAGTGCTTATGGACTAACTAGTTGCTGTTGCAGCTGGTTAGTTAGGTTAGGGTTTAGTGGGTTAGAGGGTAGACGGTTAGGCAAAAAATATGCGTAATCTGCGAGATCTGCGTGAATAATTTGCATTTTGCTAGCGATGCGATAGCTCTTTACCCTGAAAGGGTAACATGTGGGTAACCAGGGGTAAGCAGAGCGACCCGTGGATGCAGCCTAAACATCTCATAGCGTAGAGGTAACGAAGCTCTTATCCGTGAGATCCGTGGATAAATTCTTGGGTTAGTAGGTTAGGGTTTAGTGGTTAGATTCGAGTGAGTGATTGAACACATAGCGTAGAGGTAACGAAGCTCTTATCCGTGTGGGTCCGTGGACGAAATTCTTGAGTTAGGGTTTAGATCCGATTGAGTGATTGAACACATAGCGTAGAGGTAACGAAGCTCTTATCCGTTAAGATCCGTGGACGAAATTCTTGAGTTAGGGTTTAGATCCGATTGAGTGATTGAACACATAGCGTAGAGGTAACGAAGCTCTTATCCGTGAAGATCCGTGGATAAAAATCTTGGTTTAGTAGGTTAGGGTTTAGTGGTTAGATCCGATTGAGTGATTGAACACATAGCGTAGAGGTAACGAAGCTCTTATCCGTGAGATCCGTGGATAAATTCTTGGGTTAGTAGGTTAGGGTTTAGTGGTTAGATCCGATTGAGTGATTAAACACATAGCGTAGAGGTAACGAAGCTCTTATCCGTGAAGATCCGTGGATAAAATTCTTGGGTTAGTAGGTTAGGGTTTATGGTTTAGATCCGAGTGAGTGATTAAACACATAGCGTAGAGGTAACGAAGCTCTTATCCGTGTGGGTCCGTGGACGAAATTCTTGAGTTAGGGTTTAGATCCGAGTGAGTGATTGAACACATAGCGTAGAGGTAACGAAGCTCTTATCCGTGAAGATCCGTGGATAAAATTCTTGGGTTAG
>JBOFFJ010000118.1:0-1077 GCA_051648565.1 Phocaeicola sp.
GCTCTAAAGAGAGATTCGATAATTCACTCTCAAGTAGACTGTTCTCTGATTTTAGCTCTCTATTATTGAAAAGTAGTAGGCGCACAAAAACCTCAAGATCTGTAACTGGATACTTCATGTAAGCAAAGGTAGAATAAAAGAATTAAACACAATTGAACGAACCCTTTTTAGTTCGCCTAATTTAAATTGGGCTATAAAGGGACCTTTCCTAGGGGGGCTGAGTAGTTACCTTTTAATATTAATCCCTATTGAGTAGTAATTCGGTTCGCAAAGGGTATAGTCAAATCTACCTATTGCGTTCTCAAAACTTCGGGAACGCTTCGTGGTCATGGATTTTACAGCATATACACTTTCGGGAATAAGCCCATAATAACGCAAGGCGCTCTCCATTGAGACATACGATGGACCATAGATATGGTTTGCTATGAGCTCACGTTGCAGCAGCTCCCCCGACACTTCGGGCGAGAGCGCATAAAGCCCACGTTTTAGGCGCAGGATTTGTCCCTGTTTTTCAAGAGAGGCTATCTTGTGGCGAGGTGCACTGTAATCGGAAAGAAACGACTCCAAAACAGCGTAATCCACCGGAATAGCTCCAAATTGAGATAAGTTTTTCATATAATCACGATTTACAAACTATAAATATAGTAATTATTTACATAGTTATTCCGTTCTGAATTCATTTTCTGTGCAAATAATGACGCTTTTATTAAAGAACTCTTCTTAGTGCAAGCTGCATCTTTTTTTTAGAACCTCTCCCTTATATTCCATTATTTTCCCCCAATTTCAATTCACTGAATTTTGGTTTCAGTTCGCATAACACACTATTATTGAGCGCCTACGGCTGAAAGCAAACAATCTATACAGATCTGTTCAACTCCTACAAATGAGCAGTTGGACCCCTCTTCTTAAATCGAGTCAACTGCTAAAAAGCCCCATTTCATCGAAGTTATTCATTTTTCTGTGCCGAGGTCTTTACCGGACCACCTAGGTGGCACACCCGCGCCACCTAGGTGGTCCGGTAAAGATGTAAGGATGCGACGAGCTAATTACTAGGTCGTTTGTATCTACTCTACTAAG
>JBOFFJ010000119.1:0-1534 GCA_051648565.1 Phocaeicola sp.
TTCGATGAGAATACCTGCCTATGGCAAATTGAGGAAGCTGTACTAGCGCACCTTGATCGGGTAGAGAAAATCAAAGTTTCCCTGGAGGAGTGGTCATGAATAAGATATTCATTCTGAACGCACCACCCCAGACTGGTAAAGATACAATTGCTGATATCATTACCAAGGAGTGCGGCGCTCGCGTCGCCTCCTTTAAATTCCCCATGTACAACCTCTTTATCCACACCACTGGTATCGCTGCTTCTGAATTCTTTGAGAAGTATGAAACCAAAGGGTGGAAAGATACTGGTCAAGAGTTCCTAGGCGGTAAGAAACCACGAGAGTTGATGATTCACATCAGTGAAAACTATGTGAAGCCCTTCTTTGGTGAGGATTACTACGGGAAATGGGTAGCTGAGTATATCAAGTTTGCTGAGTTTGACGCTGAACAAGAGTCAGTATGGATCATTCCAGATGGAGGGTTCCAGCCTGAGTTCGATGCGATGAAGCAAGCGTTTGGTGATCGGCTTGTGCTCATATCTCTTGAGCGAGAGGGTCATCGAAGATTTGTAGGTGACTCACGAACTTGGATATATGACTGGAAAGAGTTTCCATCGGAGGGTACAAAACACTTCGATACTACTGAAGGTAATGAGGAGGTGATTAAATTCATTAAAAAAGAGCTATTTAACTGACTTTAGTGTAAGGTTTGGGGTGTTTTTACGGCTAGTTAGAAGTATAACTTCTTTTTTTAACTTCGTAAAACACTTCTACTACTTCTTCTACTACTTCTTATACTTCTCTACTAGAGAATGGGGTACTATTTGTTATGTATCCAAATAGGAAGGGTTAATATTAGATGTAACCAAACTTATTCTAGGAGTCAACCATGTCTATTCCAATGCCTACCCTTAAATCTGTACGCCGTGGGCGTCAACCTCGTGGTATCACGATTATTGACTCAGCGGGTATGATATATAAACTAAACAGCGTACGTAGATTCGCTGAAATGTTAGATATTCCTCGTGAATCCTTTTATGCTTTGTCAGCGGGAAAGATGCAGACTCTGTATGGAATGAAGATTTACAATGGTGATCTAGGTGGTAAAGTGGAAGGTGTGGATTTCTTTATTGTTAATGATGAAACGGAGTGATTATGACTAAGCTATCTAAAGGCCAAATCGAAAATGCTATGCTAATTGAGAATGAAGTTCTGGAAATTCTGGAAGATGAAGTGGATGATACAGCGTATCGTACTTCTTTCCAGCGTAAAGAGCTTCGTACCAATCGTCAGCGTGAAGAAGGTGAGGTTGTTGGCAAAGGTACAATCCGTAAGCATCGTAAATTCTAAGGAACTTTATGCAATATACCTATAAGGTTGAGATGGTGGATGGCAGTGATGTTGAAGTTACTGCTCATCGTGTCATCGGTGGCGATGGTTTTATTAAATTTTATGTTTATGAAGAACGTAGTAAAGTAGCTCAATCACGTAAGATTGCCATGTTCCCTGCTGACAGAGTAAAGGCTGTTTATGCAATAGATGGGGACAAATAATG
>JBOFFJ010000120.1:0-1538 GCA_051648565.1 Phocaeicola sp.
ATGGTTATAAGGGGATGGCATCTGGCTCATACGGGAGCCGCCAATAAAGGGTACTATGCCGCCCGCCTTGTGCCTTACAAAAGGGGTTTACATAGCCTCTTTGATAAGATACAATGTTTGGTATCGAGTACGCATACACCTAGCCAGTGTGTGTTAGAGGATTGATTCGCCTGAGTCGCTGCCCCTCTCTTACAGCGTAAACCCGCCTAGCGGTTGTTGTCGGTCAGGGAATGGCTTCTTACAGAATACGAGGCCGACATTATTAGGCTGCCTCGTGGGTTCGCCCTTGCTTGCACTTAAAAGCGGTGTAAGTGGAACCAGAAAAAAGCACGGTGAGGGTTGCGCAGTCCATTGGGTACGCAACATGGTGTAGGGGGTGAGAGAGTCTAACAAATCTGGATGTGGGTTACAGGATAATCCTTTCCCAGACTGTTAGAGGTACAACCGAGCGGCACTTGATACCGTCCCCGCCATCGAAAGTAACTGGGGGAAACATTTCAGCCTTAGCGGGTAAGTTGTAACCGCTTAACAGGTGATAGCGTTAGGATTACGCTGCCTGTTATGTGAACGTTACTACTCGATGCGAGGGCTGTAGAGGGGCTTCAAATCAAGCTTGGCATCTGTATACAGTGACACGTTAGTGTCTGGCCTGCCCTTCGAAGATTTGCCAGTTGTCTTACAATCGACTGGCTATCTTAAAGGGTTCTTTATTAAGAATCTTTTAAGATACTCACAAGGTATCGAATTTGGTACAACGTTATGAAAGATAAGGATGTGTTGCGAAAAGAAATGATTCTCTTGTCTTTACAGATTGAGAATTGCAAATGCCCAGAAACAAAAACTCTACTCCTTAAACGGGCTAGGGTTCTTATTGCATCCAGTGATAAGAGTAAAAGCAATGAGGCAAGAGCACGTATCGCTCGCTTACAAACTCAGATGCCATTGGTATTTATTAATAACCCCCACGGGTTAACCATTATAGAGGAACGGCAACCAGGTTTTGAAAAGCTGTTACCTTATAGGCAAGAGCTAGAAGCCGGTAAAAGGATGTCAGACCAGATTCAGAAAATTGCGACTCAGTTTAACATTGAGGTTCCCAGATATGGAACCAAACCAAAAGCTAAGAAGCAATCACACACACGACGCAGCGCCAAGGATAAGCGTCTTATCAATGCTCGCTCATTAGAGTTTAGCGATAAGAAGTTTAAAACTTTGGCAACCCTGAATAATACCGCTGATGATAAAGATGTTTCCCAAGAAATGAGACGCCAGTTTGTTCAAGGCAAAAAGCGTTTCATTCAGAGAGAAACCGAATTCAATGGTACTAGACGGAATGATAAACCTAGTAACACGACTCAATCGTGGAATGAAGAGGGTAAGAAGTTAGCCTCAGCTAGGGGAGTTAAGAAATAATATCAGGGCTAATCACTTAGCCCTTATTTCTGGGGGTCACTGCGCCCAGGGTACTGTGCCGCCACCAATGTAGGATAGCCTATGAAGTCTGATGCCCGCCGTAAACATCTCAAAGCCAAGTACGC
>JBOFFJ010000121.1:0-1299 GCA_051648565.1 Phocaeicola sp.
CCAGCAGGTCAACCAGAAAAGCCTTGGTTTCCTCGCTCGCATCTTCGGCCAGAATGTCAGCTTTCATTTTCTCTGCATCGCAGGTGAAAGCCTTGTTCTTTTTGTGCCAGCGAACAGGGGCGAAAGCCTCTACATAAGCGCGGGCAGCATTGCCACGGGCACCAGACGGGAGCTTGTCGAGCACGTCATTCAGCGGTGTTACTTGGCCGTGCTCATGAGCATGGATAGCAGCAGAGGCCAGCGCAATCTGGATATCTTTATCCAGTTTCTTACCCATTTTCTGAATGGATACAGCCAGAGCAGAGATACCAGCGGCATCACGAATCACATTGGCAAGACTAATTTTTACACTCATTTAATATTCCTTCTAGGATTTGGATTTTCATACTAACCCCATTTTACCCAAGGGGCAAGGGTTATTATTAATTTCTTTTAAAAGCCGTAGTAAAGAGCAACACAACGGATTGTTACAAAACCGACCGCACCAAGGAACAGAGCACCGATTCCCAAACCGTAGGCCAAAGCATAACACTGTTTGGTCACGTTTACAAGCATATCTGATAACTGCTTATCGCTCATACTAACAACCTCTAAAAGTAAGATAAGATTTCTAAAACTTGCTGCCTATTATCCACATTCTGATTATCAAGTCAAGCTCTTTTATTCTTTCCTAGTTCATCACCAAATCATTAGGGCAATTAAATCCCTTTGGTTTCTCATTATCGGAGAAGATGGAGCTATTATCCATAATCATAAGGATAAAGCAAGCAAGTTTTTAAAGAACATGAAAGAGAATGTAATCCCCTTTCCAATCAACCTGGCGGTGTGCCGTGTTGATGAGAGACACTATACAGCATAAAGCAGGGAACACAAGACCCTTGATCAAATAAGTACGAATCTTTTATCCCTTCTTTATTACCTATGACATGCGAATACCACACTAACCAGGCTTATTCAATACCTCTTTAGAGGCACGGCCATACTCTATTGAGCCCCTCAATCATAAGCCGTGCAAATGTTTTACCCATACATTACACCTATACGCTGAAAGAAGAACAAAGATAAAGAACATATAACATGTGTATAACAACCCATACAATACCCTTACATGGTTGGGCCAGGTATGTTAACCAGGTGTATGAGGTGTGACTATGTATGATGCGCTGTGACACTCTATAACAGAGTATAACAGAGGCAGGCATATTATATACCATAGCCAAGCCGCCCCATATAACAGCCTTATTACACTGAGGGGTAGTCCTTAACATAATCCCTCTGGTATGCACCTCTGATGAATAC
>JBOFFJ010000122.1:0-1729 GCA_051648565.1 Phocaeicola sp.
GTTGCGATTCAACAAGGGCTATTCTACACACCTTTCAGAGGATCACAACTTTTATTTCAACTATTTTTAAATAAAGCGGTGCCTTTATATATGCGTGCGCGCGTACTATCACACACACTCAAAGATGTCAAGGAATATCTCAAGAACCCGCGACTTATCATATGTAACAGCAATAGTCAACCTGTCAAACGTTGTCGCGGGGAATATTACTCAATAAAAAATAAAGATACACGGAAAGAAAAGTATACAATGAATAGATAGTCACTCTCAATGAATACTGTCTTATCAACTGTCCATCGGTAAGCCCATACAAAGGCAGGAAATTGATACATGCCTAGTCATAAGGATTAATCAGACGGTTGAATGGTTATGCAAGGGATACCTCACACGGGGTACTATTGGCACCTATTGACACACGGAATATAGTATGAATTGTGTTACATGGGGATTGACACACGACATTATTTATGAATGACCTGCCATCACCTTACCTTTACGTCAACGGAAACATTCACAGGGAATACATGTTTTACCCTTACGTCAACTACCCCTTCCCCCAAAAAAGATCCGACGCATGAAGCGCCAACCTCCTATACCCCGATAGTGCAATTTAAAAATGAGGGTCCCTCGATTAATATTCCACACGAATTATTTTTCACGAAGGGGGCTATCCAAGAAATGGAGATTTGGAGAGCTATCACTAGGTATAGAGTTAGGAGTGATTATGACTCCCCATCTACCACACTCTTATGACCTCCCATCTGACTCATCTTCAGCGTTCCTTTAACCATCTCCTATCTTCGCTGATAATGGAGAGTGAATGGAGAAGGTCTCTTTCTTCTACATGAACGATAACACTTATATTAGTGGAATGAAGAAGTACGTAGTACTGATGAATGGAACATCTCTTAGGATATGACCTCCCATCTACCTTATACTACAGTGTATACCTTACATCTCTTCCTTCTTCAGCGTATAAGAAACGTGATTTGAAAAATCGCGCGGCCTGCGGCATTTTACTGCTACGCAGGGGGGTGGGCAAGAAAAAGAAATAGTGGGAGCTATAACTAAGTGTAAGACGTTCTTAGCAATAGGAGAGATCGTTATGGTAGAAGGGCAAGACCAGGTAACTGGTAAGTTCGTTGCAGGTAATAAACTTGGCAAGGGGCGTAAGAAGGGTTCGCGGAACAAGATGACTCAGCTCATGCTTGATCGTGTATCTGCCCGTAGTGAAGACGGTTTGTCCGTTGAGGAAATTATGCTTGATATTGCACAAGATCCTAACGCACCATCTGAACTGCGATTTAAAGCAGCATCGAAGATTGCCGATATGGTATTCCCGAAGGCAGCTTCTGTTGAAGTAAAAATCGATGATGACGACAAGATGACCAAAGAACAAATAGACCAACGTCTGAAGACTCTTTTGTCAGCATTCGCTCAAGACATCGAGTAAAGTAACAAAAACCAAATAAGGTTGAGGGTGTAATCGAGCCGGCAGGCTAGTACCTTAAAGGACTCCAATGGAGTATAGCTAGTCTAAAACCCAAGGTGTAATGCGTTCATGTTTTGAAGCCAATCACCGACGACGGGAGAGTTTCTTGGTAGCTCTTCGCACTGCCTGTATAGTTAAATGGTATAACATCGGTTTTGTAATCCGACGTTCTCAGTTCGATTCTGAGTATGGGCACCAATTTAGGGGATTTGTTGTAGTGGTAGCAAAAGTGATTCC
>JBOFFJ010000123.1:0-30645 GCA_051648565.1 Phocaeicola sp.
CGAAGACTATGATTATTCAAATAGTAATCTTTTATTACAGACAATTTAAAGTCTTCTGTATAGACTTTACGAGAAATTTTCTTTGATACCATTTTTACTAAAGTGTTAAAACGGTGTAAAGTAAATCTGTACTAAGACATGGAGAGTTTGTTTATTCATTACATCTGCTACTTTTAACCCTTTATCTCATCACTCTACTATTCAAGTCTCCTCTCTTTCTAGAAGCATTCTTCAATCTCATGTAAGGCCTATTATTAGAGGAAAAGCGAAAAAGAACCACCCCAAGCCCATGCTTGCAGGTGGTTCCCCAATCTTACCTACTTTAAAAACCTAGTACACTAAGAAAACAGTTCTATTTATTAAACAATGAAATGACTCTTTATCCAATCAATTGACTCTTAATCTATTCTATACTATACTAGTAAAAGCTAAAAAGTAAAAGCTAAAAAGCAACAACTGAAAAAGGAATAGCCTCGCCACTTTGACTATCGGGTGCTACCCAAAGATTAAAATCACCTAGTTCTACCGTTTTCTTCATTTCAATGTTCCAGAAGGCAAGCTCTTCAATGGGTAGTTCGAGGGTGATGGTTCGCTTCTCACCTGCTTTAAGGGTGATGCGATCAAAACGTTTCAACTCTTTAACCGGACGCGTTACAGAGCCTACCTTGTCTTGTACATAGAGTTGTACAATTTCGGTAGCATCATAGTTACCACTATTGGTTAAGTCGAAGATTACTTGCAACACATCACTGCTCTTAAGCTCGGTAGCCGATAACTGGATGTTGCTATAAGCAAAGGTAGTATAAGACAATCCATAACCGAAGGGAAAGAGTGGATCAAAACCGGCATCGAGGTAGAAAGAGGTACACCCCAGCGAGGTTTGTCCCGCTTCGACGGCAATCTCATTTAGCAACACCTCGCTACGGGTAGCAGGTCTACCGGTATTGTTGTGCGCATAGTAAATAGGTATCTGCCCTACTGCAAGAGGAAAAGTGACTGGTGTTTTACCACTAGGTATGGCATTCCCCCAAATCAAGTCGGCCAGTGCAGGCCCTCCCATGGTACCTGGGTGGAAAGAGTAGAGCAATGCCGATGAGGCTGCTACCTCTTTGGCGATGGTCAGTGGGCGACCTGCCATGACCACCGTAACCAATGGCTTACCTATTTTGGCCAACTCGGCTATCAAGAGTTGTTGGTCTCCCTGCAGATTGAGATCGGCCAAGCAGTGTGCCTCGCCCGAAAGAATAGACTCTTCGCCCACAAAGGCCAGTACCACATCGGCAGCTCTAGCGGCAGCTACTGCCTTGGCTACACCACTTGTACTCTTCTCGCGACTGTAAGTTAATCCAGGCTCAAAAATAACCTCAACATCAGCTCCTACCAACTTCTTAATAGCCTGCAATGGAGTTTGTGTATAGTTCTTATCGCCATCAAATACCCAAGTACCCAACTGCTCGTAGGGTGCATGTGCCAAGGGTCCTACTACCGCTACCCGCTTCACGGCAGAGGTAAGCGGAAGAGTGTGACGTTCATTCTTCAACAAGATAGTCGACTCTACTGCTGCCTGTTTGGCTGCTTCGAGGTGCTCAGGAGCATAGAAAACCGATGGTTGTTGCTCATCGGCATAAGGATTTTCAAAGAGACCTAAACGAAACTTAATCCGTAAAATATTGCGTACAGCATTATCAATGGTAGCCTGTTTTACCTTGCCCGCTTGTAACAAACTAGGTAACTCTTTTACATAGGTGTAACTTACCATCTCCATATCTACCCCTGCATTAGCGGCAATCATGGCCACATCGGCCTCATCTTTGGCAAAGCCATGCGCCAGCATCTCACTAGCCGAAGCCCAGTCACTCACCACCAATCCATCAAATCGCCACTCATCACGTAAAATATCTCTCAATATAAATCGATTCCCAGTAGATGGAATACCGTCGTTATCATTAAAAGAGGTCATAAAGGTAGCGGCACCCGCCTCTACAGCTGCTTGGAAGGGAGGCAAGTAGACATTGCGCAACAGACGCTCGGGCAGGTGGGTCGAATTGTAATCGCGTCCCCCTTCGGCAGCGCCATACCCTACAAAGTGTTTGGGGCAAGAGGCAATAGAGGTAGCATGATGCAAAGAGTCGCCTTGGTAACCACGCACCATGGCAGCACCCAAGATAGAGGTGAGGTAGGGATCTTCGCCACACCCCTCGGCTATACGCCCCCACCGTGGATCGCGAGCAATGTCAATCATGGGAGCAAAGGTCCACCGAATTCCTACCGAAGAGGCCTCAATAGCCGATATACGCGCTCCTTGGTAAGCCACATCGGGGTTGAACGAAGCAGCCTGCCCCAATGGAATAGGAAAGATGGTTTTAAAGCCGTGAATGACATCGCGTGCTATCAAAAGAGGAATTCCAAGGCGTGACTCCTCCACGACCACCCGCTGCAAAGCGTTGATTCGATTTACATCTACCTCGTTGAGGATAGAGCCCACCTCGCCTTTTTTAATCAATCCATGCATATCGGCAATGTTGCCAAAAGAGGAGATTTGGTTCATCTGCCCCACCTTCTCTTCGAGCGTCATCTGTGCAAGTAGGGACTCCACTCGTTTCTCTACCCCATCCTCTTTGGTGCCCTGCGGAAGAGAGGTACAACCCATGCAGGCTCCTGTAAAGAGAGTGACTGCTAGTAGTTTTATCTTTTTCATTCTAGTTGATTGTTTTTTTTATGAATTAATCATTTACGTATGGCCACCTAGCTAATAGTGATATGGTGGCAATAGGTAAATCAAAATAGTTTGTTGGTGAATAGGTAGCGGTTACTTCTTTTGAAACACGCGTACATAATCAATTTCGTACGTAGCTGGCAGGACAGACTCATCCACTCCTTGCGCTCCACCCCAGTTTCCGCCCCAAGCTAAATTGAGCTTTAAGTAGAAGGGGGTATAGAAGGGCCAAGTATCTTTATTTCCCTTTTTGTCATTGGTAAAAGTAAAGAGCAACTTACCATCTACATAGGTCTTAATGTAATCGGCCGTCCACTCCAAGGCATACAGATGAAATTCACTCTGAGCCGTTTCAAGATAGCTCTCGGCTGTTTTCTCGGTATTAATGGAGTGGTGATACGACTTGCAGTGAATGGCAGACGAAACCCAGTTGGGCCGGTATCCCACCTCCTCCATGATATCAATCTCACCATCTTCTGGCCAAGAAGTAAAGTTCTTGGGCATCATCCAGAAAGCGGGCCAAGTGCCTTTGCCACTGGGCAGCTTTAAGCGTGCTTCGAAATAGCCATAGGTCCAACTCTCGCGACTATTGATGCGAATGGAGTAGACACTTCCTCCTATCTTTTTGGCAATAATCTTAAAGATGCCATCTGATACTTGCGCTAGCTGTTCACCATTTTGGCTGCCCGCTACATAGGTTTGAAGTTCGTTATTGCCCCAGCCTCCACCACCGGTTTCGTAACTCCATAAATCGGTATTGGGACGAGTACCCTCTTTAAATTCATCGTTCCATACCAACTCATAACCAGCAGGTACATTGATATCGGGGTCAACCTCTGGGGCAGGAGCTGCCTCTTGGGTAACAGTGACTGTTTGGCGTAAATTGCCCGAGCGGAACACTACCTCTCCACTGCGTGGGGTACGTAAGCTATTGGCCTTTACCGATAGTGCTACGGTGGCACTCGTTTCTAAGCTAGAAGAGGGGGTACAGGTAATCCACTCTTGGTCACTATAGGCTCCCCATTCACGGGTAGCAGATAGTGCAATGTTACTGCTACCCGCCTCACTGCCAAAGCTTAGAGAGAGTGGTGTACAGGTAAGTGTATGTTCCTGTTCGGAAGTAGCTTCGTTGCTACTACACCCCGAAGAGGTGAACAACATAGCAGTAGCCATAAATAGTATTTTAATTCTATTCATAAGGTGTTTAAATAGTGTGTAGAGAAGAAGTTAAAAAAGCCTCTTCTTCTCTACACGAATTGAATGAATGAGTTGGTTAGCGAGAGCCATCATCATCAAGTGTATTCTTCAGTACGATTTCACTTACATTGACCTCTGTATTGGCAGGATTGCCGCCAAAGTCCAAAACTAATTTAACCTGTTCCATATCTAAACCTGGCATATTGGTAAAGGATACCAAATACTCTTCGTACGCCTTCAATGAAATAAGCTCTGTAAAATAGAAGGTATCATCATCTCCCTCTTTCACCAGTTTTACAGTTACTCGCTTCAACTCTTGGTTGGCATTAAAGAGCATGCTGCAGTCATAGTTAATGGCACTATTGGTCGAGATATCTGTCAAGAAAAAGACTTGCGCTTGCCATTGGTCACTAGTAGCTTCGGGAAGTTTAATGGTGTATGAATTTCCATCGGCTACCACTACAGGATCGGCTATTTGCGACCAACCGGGTGCATAGTAGAAGCTGTTGGTAAAGGTAGCATGCTTCCAAAGATTGAATTCAGAATCTGGATCATATGCTACCGGAGGTTCACTCTCTTCGCCACTTCCCTCTTTAATAAATCTATATTGCCAAGCTATCTCTCCATTATCGGCTACTAAATGGAGTTCGGTTTCCGTTTGAGTAATCACTCTAAATTTAGGTTTAACCCAAAGGGCATCATTGGGTACATAGCCTACAATGGTTTGTGTAGGGAATTCAATAAAGGTATCTGCCCCCTCATCTACAAATTGCCAAGTAGCTGTTTGGCTACTAGTTGGCACGGTAAAGTCAGAGCCCGAAGTATTGTAGTCTGGGAATAGGGTACAATCTTTATTTACATAAAATGTACCTGTCTCACCTGGATTGAATTGGTACGATCCATCTGCACCAAATATTAATTGATGGTTGTAAATACCAAACTCCTCTTTCTCATTAGCCATGGCATTCCACCACTCCGTACCATTGGTTCCTGAAGGTCCACAACTGAGGTGTCCCATCTTCTCTCCGTCCCATACCCAAGTGCCAGCCATCTTCTCTTCACGGCTCAACTCTTTAGTAGCGGGAACAAGAATGTAATGCCAAGCTATTTCGCCATTATCGGCTACCAATTGAATTTCGTTGCTCTTTAAAGAGAGAATACGGAAACTAGGGTTTTGGTAAATGTCATCGTTAGGAATGTAGGGCAAGTAACTTTGGGCAGGCAGGGTTAAGAACACATCATTGCCTGTTACAGTGAATTGGTATGCTACATCATAGGCCGTTACAGGAGCTGCAAAATCTTCGCCAGTGTTGTACTCCGAGAAGATACTACAACCTGTATTCACATAGACCGTTCCAGCTGCACCGGGGTTGAAGTTGTAATTGCCTGCAAAGGAGAAGGTCATCACATTTTCGTATAAGCCAAACTCCTCTTTCTCATTGGGTTTAGCTGTAAACCACTCCAATCCATCACTACCCGATGGACCGCATCCCAAGTGACCCGCTTGCTCTTTGGCTATCACCCACTCTTTGCTCTCATCGCCGCCAAAGGTTTTAAAGTAACGGGTAAAGTCTACAATGGTATTGTTGAGGGTGAAGGAGGCGGTGATTGATCCATCACTTACTCCACTCTCATTCGATATTTTAACCTCTACATTATAGGTACCTGCTACAGCAAAAACACGGGTTAATCCATTGACTGTAGAGTACTCTTTCTCATTAAAAATCCAAACAGGATTACATCCCATATTATTCAGGATAAAGGTAACCTCATTGGTTGACTGATCCACATCTATCTTATAATCAATATCGGCTGCCAGTGGAATCCGATCCTGTGAGGGGTGGTTAAAACTATCCGTACAGGCAGTTACTAGCCACAAGAAGAGGGTAAGTAGGGTTATATTTTTACATATTGTTTTCATATTCCAAGGGTATTAATAGTTGTTTTGGGTTAATGTACCTTGCGAGGCATTGATCTCTGCTTGCGGAATAGGTAAATGCTTTTTACTACTAGACCAACTATTTTTACGGTATCCATAGCTATCGGGTACCAAGGTTGAAGAGGCTTTACCAGAGCGAATCAAATCCCAGTAGCGTTTTCCTTCGCCAACAAACTCTAATTGACGTTCGGCCAATACACTCTCGGTAGTAGCTGTAGCAACTGGCACTCCTGCACGCGTTCTAACCTGGTTTAGATAGCCATTAGCATCGCCAGCACCAGCACCCAAGCTTATCAACTCAGCTGCATTGAGTAACACCTCGGCATAGCGATAGATACGTAAGTTATTGTTCCAATTCAGATCGGCATCGGCTAGCTGTCCATCGTTGTACCCACTTCGGGCCATGTACTTGTTGAGCCACAAACCAGTATCTTGGTAACGAGGATTGTATGATTTACCTTGGGTACTAAAAATGGTTCCTTCGCGGCGTACATCGCCCTCTTGGTACCTATCGTAACACTCTTGGCGTACAGGACAAAAACCCCAACCATTGTCACGTCCTTCACTACCATCGGCCCAACCATTGGGACTAATTAAGCGAGGAAGAACGGTACCGCCCGATACCAACGGACCATTCCATGAGCGAACAGCTCCTTCGCTCTTGTAGTTAATTTCCCAGATTGATTCACTACACCACTCTCCTTCGGCTGCAAATATCTCAGCATAGTCTGCATGAAGTGCATACTCGTTGCTACTAATAATTTGATTCATGTATCCCAATGCAGTGGCATACTTCGAATTATCTTTTTGATACATCACCACCTCAGTGTAGAGCATATAAGCCATAGCACGAGTAACGCGACCGTAGGTTTCAGCATCGGCCTTCATGGGTAATCCACCCGTGGTAATGGCCTCCTCAATATCAGCAATAATAAATGCATACACCTCGTCGGCACTATACTGCTGACCAATGTAGGGGAACTCTAAATTTTGTTCATAGTAAGGAATGTTTCCCCACATTTTCCACAGATAGGTGTAGTAATAGGCTCTTAGGATACGCGCCTCGGCTAGAAAGAGAGATTTCTTGGCATCACTTATTCCTTGTACATACTGCATAAAGTGAAGCACATTATTGGTGCGATTAATACCAGAGTAGTAACAGGTCCAAACCCCACCAATCACTCTATCGGGCAGCGCCTCGTAATTAAACATGAGGTGCCAATTTTGATTATCGGTTACATTCGAACCACCTATCCAAAGATCATCGGCCATGATATCGGCCATGAGTGCGGGGGGATTGTACTCTCCCATACCCCAATCGGGCCATTGCAAGGGATCATAAGCTGCTACCAACGCTTCGAATATGCGCGATTCATTTTTATAATACTCTTCGATTGATATTTTATCGGGCGATTTTACAGTCAGAAAATCATCAGAGCAAGCCGTCATACCCAACGAGGCAACAAGGGCTATAAGAGGGAATATTTTTTTCATGTTATTCATTTTAGAGGGTTAAAAGCTAAGGTTTACACCAAAAGTATATACTTTGGCCTGTGGATAAACACCACGGTCTACACCTAACGAAGTACCACCCGATGAGATTTCAGGATCAAATCCTTCATAGTTGGTTAGAGTCAGTAGATTCTCGGCAGCCACATAGAAGCGAAGTTGCTCTACAAAGCACTTCTTGGTTAACATTCTAGGGAGTGTATAACCCAACTGGATATTCTTAAGACGAAGGTACGAACCATCCTTAACATAGAGATCGGAGGTTTGCCAGTTTACATTATCGCCTATAACAAAACGAGGAATGTGATGGGATGTTCCTTCGCCCGTCCAGCGATTCAACATGTAAGCGGGCAGATTCATGCTAGCTATATCGGTACGACGAGTAGCATCGAACACATCATTTCCAACAGTTCCTTGCCACATCATACTAAAGTCAAATCCTTTGTAGTCGCAATTAAAAGTCAAACCAAATGTCCAATCGGGCATCCCTTTACCAATGTTTGTCTTATCTGACTCATCTATTACACCGTCGTTGTTGGTATCAACAAAACGTACATCGCCTGGAACAGCATTGGGCATAATGAGTTTGGTCTCTCCTTCTGCATTGATATAGGTATACTCTTTTACCTCATTCATATTTTGGAAGATACCTGCCGTTTTAAAACCATAGAAGTAAGGGAAAGGAAGTCCATTCTGTGCACGAGTCAAGGTACCAATACCGTGTGAAGAGTCTAGATTTTGGTAACCCGATTCATTGCCATAATTAATCAACGTATTCTTAAGATAAGAGGCATTTCCAGCAATGCGTGCATTAAAATCGTTTGTTCTAAAGCGGTAAGCAAATTCAAGCTCTACCCCTTTGTTCTCCATCTCACCCACATTTCCCCATGGTTTTGCCTCACCTACATAATTAGGGATAGGCATCTCAATAAGCATACCATTGGTTTTCTTTACATAATAATCGGCCGTAAAGGTCAATGCATTATTAAAGAAGCCAAAGTCAAGGGCTATATCAGTTTGCTCACTCTCTTCCCAGCGAATAGATTGGTTGGCTAAAATACTAGGTTTAGTACCAATAGCCAAATTGGAATCCTTACCAAATTGGTAGTTATTACCCTGTTGGCTAAGGGCCATATAGCGGAATGCACCAATCGATTCATTCCCATTTTTACCCCAAGAGCCTCTTACTTTTAATGAGGTTAGCCACTCAGGACGGTTAGCCATGAACGATTCGTTAGTTAAGTTCCAACCGAGTGAGAAGGAGGGGAAAATAGCCCATTTATTATCAGGACCAAAATTGGACGATCCATCGCGACGGACCGTTACTTGTGCCATATAACGCTCTTGGTAGTTGTAACTAGCCCGACCAAAATAGGAAGCCATGGTATGTGGACTGTGTATATAGCCCCAACCATTTACATCGCCATTCTCGCGCAAGCCCGATGTAAAGCCTAAGTTACCTTTATCGGGATCCTCTTCAATCAAATCGTAATTAAAAGCACCTACTGTACGTCCTGTAGTCTTCTTGGCCGATTGCCCCAACATGATGGCAAATGAGTGGCTACCGATGGTCTTATCATACGATAAGATGTTTTCCCATTGCCATACAAGTCCTTGACTTGCTTCACTCTGTGCAGAAGAACGAGGTGCCTTGTTATTGGCAGTTAAGTAATACTTTTTCATCCAACTATCAGTACCCCAAAAAGAGAGATCGGCACCAAACTGAGAGCGAAACTTCAAGTTGTCCCACAACTGAATCTCACCAAAGAAAGAGGAGACAAATTTGTGACTCCACCCCTCTGCACCTGGCAGCGAAAGTTGGGCCAACGGATTGGTTATTTCATTGTAATCAACTCCTGCAATGGAGTAAAGTCTACCATCGGGCGAATAGATGGGAGTAAAATCAGCAATTCCTTCGTACTGCTTCAATACAGCTTCCTCATCGACAGCATAAACAGGGATAATAGGCGATAAGGCAAGTGCCGATCCCAAAGGTGAGCCGAACTCTGAATTGGTTGCGATACCTTTTGATTTTACATTGGCATAAGAGGCATTTACTCCAATGGTAATCTTATTGAGAAAATTGCGCTCTTTTGTATCCAATAAAACATTGTTTAAGTTTAAGCGCAGTGTTAAACGTTCGTAGTTAGAGCGATCGTAATTACCCCCTACAATACCCTCTTGCTGGAAATAACCCATCGACAAAAAATAGTTGGTCTTCTCGTTAGCACCACTTATACTAAGTTGATGATTCTGCATGGGCGCATCATAATTAAATACCTCCTTTTGCCAATTAGTACCCGAACCATACGCATAAGGATCGCTATAAATAGGTGCCATTCCAGCATTCATATGCCCCTCGTTCATTAAGAGAGCATACTCAGTAGCATTTAGCACCTCGCGTTCCTTCCAAGGATTTTGCAAGCTATAACCAAAATCATAATTTACTTTCACTTTACCAATGGTACCACTTTTAGTGGTAACAAGAATAACCCCATTGGCTGCCCGTGCTCCATATACGGCACCAGATGCAGCATCTTTCAACACCTCGATGCTTGCAATATCAGTCGGATTTAGGTAGTCAATTCCCCCCTCAATAGGCATTCCATCAACAATGTACAATGGATCTGAATTATTGATGGTACCTACCCCACGGATGCGAATTTTAGAACCCTCGCCAGGTTGTCCAGAGGCCGAAGTTACAGTAACCCCTGCAGCCATTCCTTTCAAAGCATTATCCACCCGTGTAGGTGCTACTTTCTCTAAATCGGCTGCCGATACACTGGCAATGGCAGCTGTTACGACACTCTTTTTTTGTACACCATACCCTATTACTACCACCTCATCAAGCGCCTCGGTATCTTCTTGCAAAGCAATGCGCAAAAAGGTTTCTCCTCTCAATGAAATATCTTGTGGTTTATATCCTACATACGAAACATGTAGTTGTACATTGGGTAGTAAGGAGAGTGAAAACTCGCCATCTAAATCAGTAATAGTTCCTGTGGCACTATTTCCTTTTACCACCACATTTACTCCAGGTAGGGGTTCACCGTCCGATGCCCCAACCACAACACCTTTTACCTCGATTGATTGCCCCTTTACGGAGAGTAAGGTAAAAGTTAACAGAACTAAGAATGCTGCTAATTTTTTCATAAATACTAGATTATTAAGATTAACACTGTAATAGTTTGCTCTCTCAAGCTGTTGCAAACATAAGGGCATTTTTGCTTCTTATCACAAAATAAAACCATTCTTAAACACGTCAAACAAAAAAAAGGAATACGCTACGAATACGTCAAGTAAATGTAAGTAGCAGATTATCAAATTGTAAAGAATACGCACAACTGTTTAAAGAAGCTCAAAGAGGTGAAACAGAAAATGGTTTATAGAACAACACGATGATATGCAAAAAAGAGGGAATGCCTTCCTTGACACTCCCTCTTTTTTTAGTAATCGAGCTAACGATTCAGAAAAATAATCTCAATACTCACAGAGTAAAGCAGCTATAAGCCATTTTCCAAATATTGAGTCAAACTATCTTCCCGCTCTAAATTAAACTTCTTACGCAACCTGTAGCGAATGGTCTCTACACCGCGTACCGATATGTTCAGTAGAGGAGCAATCTCCTTTGTAGAGAGTTTCATTTTAAGATAAGCACACATCATTCGCTCACTGTTTGATAAATCGGCATGTCTGTTTTTTAAACGCTTCATAAAGTTGTTGTGAAGTAGGTCAAACTCCTCCTCAATTCGTCTAAGCACCTCATCGCTCTGAATGTTCGATTCAATCTTGTTATTGATAACCATTAACTGCTGCTTGCTCTCTTTGTAATTATCACTCTTCATTTGTGAAGCAACTCGCTGTATCTCTGCCTTGATATCAGTAAGCATCTCATTTTTTCGAACCACATTAATCATGAGATGGGTGGTTTCTTGGCTTTTATGTTGCAATTCATACTCCAATTTCTCCTTCTCAAGTAGCATAATTTGACGCTCTTTCTCTTCCCGTTCCTCTTCGTAAGCAAGCTCGAGTTTCTGTAGCTGATACTCTTTTTCTACAATTGCCTGCTGTTTCTTCCGACCTACCCGATCATTATCCCAATTATAGATAAGCCAAGCTACCCAGAGAAAGAGAAGAAAATAGAGAAGATATGCTAGATAGCTACGAAACCAAGGAGCGTAAATCTGGAATTCAAGAGAATCAATAGAGATGGTACCATCTGGAAAGAGTGCCTTCACTTCGAATAGGTGGGTTCCTTCATGCAACTGACTATACTCTTTCATGTGGGTAAATGAGAACGAAGACCATGCTTCTTTATTCAAGCGATATTGATAACGTACGTCATCATTCATGCCGTAAGAGACACCATATTCAAATCGAATAGCTCCCTGCTTATAACTCAGCTGAGGAATTTTCTTCTCTCCTAAAAAATTGGCCACATAAACCAAAGAATCCAACGCATACATTTTCTTAATAAAAATAGAGGAGTGATGGTTAATTCTATCTCCACTGTAAGAGTGGCTAAGCAATGCAAAGCCATTTTCATTGGGAATAACCACCAACGAGTCGGCTATTGGAATAAATGATTCAAAAGTAGGTACTAACTCAATAAGCGAACGGTTCATGGTATAGACCGTTGCATTGGAGCCACGCTTATAACTCTCACTATTCGAAATACAAATTTCATAAGAGGTTAAACTAATTAAATGATTCTGGTATTCGGCAAGGCGTAAATAATTAGTTGCACCTGTTAGCTGATTATTTAATCCTATACAGGGCTCTATCTGGTCCAACTCCTTATTAAATTTATAAATGCCCGAATCAGTTACAAAACATATTTTTCCTTTCACTTTAGAGATATGAATGGTACTATGCTCAGGCAGTCCGTCCTGAGAGGAGTAAGATTTGGAACTAGTAACATGCATAAAGTCATCTGATAATTCCAATCGAACCACATGGTCTACATTTTGATACCAAATAATCTGCTCACTCTCTTGCTCAAAGAATCGACAAGAATCATTTACCCCTTCAATCTTGCCCATTAATTGCCATTTACCTGCTTCATACTTGGCCAAGTGGAGCCCATCATAGGTACCTATAAGCATCAAGTTAGGGCAATTAAAGAGTGATTTACAAGACCAAACACCCGTGAGCTCACCAAGGCGGTGCATCGTATTATCCTCCAGTCTAAACAACCCCCTATCATGGGCACAGAAAAGGTCATCACCCACTTTACAGAGGTTCCAAACCTGACCACTCGAAAGAGCTACTGAGTGGATTTGTGGGCTGTTTCCATTAGACTTCACAGGATAAGCAGTATAATATAACCCTCTATTGGTACCCAAATAGAGTTTATCCTTCTCGACAAAAGCACTATAGCCAGTTCCAAATGAATAAGGATAGGCATACAGGTTAGAGTAAGGCGAATTTAGATAGACGTAACTAATCCCATTATCTAATCCAGCCCATAAATTCCCTATTTTATCGAAAGTCAGAGAAAGTACGGTATTGTTATACAACCCATTAAATTCATTGCAGTATTTTACATCTAATGTACTAGAATCAATGATTAGAATTCCTTTGTGAATGGTACCTAAGGCTATTTTAGTATCAGTAGCCGCAACACAAAAAACCTCATTCTCGAGCATAAAACTCTCAGCACCAGTTAAGAAAGGAGTTACCTTACGTCCGTCAAAATAGAACAGTCCATCGTAAGCCGTTACAATAAGTACCCCCTCCTTATAAGGTACAAAACCACGAATTCGCTTTGAGGTAAGATCCTCGGCTCCTTGAAGTGGGAAAAATCTATTTCCAATAAGCACCCATACTCCTTGATCTGTACCCAGATAAAGCGTGCCACGTACCATACTCGAACAATCTATTTTGGCATTCATTTCAATTGCCGTATAGTTTCCATTGATATATTTCACCACCTTATTATCCCCCTGAAAATAGAGTATATGATCCACCTCGTGAATACCCCATACATTTCCAAGATAGCGACATGCATCAGGCAACGTATCAGACATGCAACTATAAATCATATTTCCCACTTCATCGGGTTGGTAGTAACCAAATTCATTGATTCCACCCACATAAATTCGTTTTTGGGCAGGCGAAGCTAATACAGAACGTACATCGAACTGATTACTCATTGGTCGTGTTTTCCACTCACTCCCGTCAAATTGAAGCATTCCTTTCTTATTAGCAAAAAAGGTCCAAGTCTCGTTATAAGAGGATATTTGCCAAGTTTGTGAACCATGGCCATAGATATTTTTATCAAAGTTTAAAACAAAGCTATTCCACTCTGCACAAGGTGCCACAAGTGTAAAAAATAGATTTAAGAGTAGAAAGGTTACAGCTCTTTTCATAGGATTTATTATACAAAGGAATACAAATATACGAAAAAAAATGGTTCCTATATTTGAGAGCTGGTAAGAGTAAGCGTAGAGAAGTAAAAAAGAGTTCTAATGGGGTGAAAGAAACACCATCCTCTATTTTACTAATAACAGGATCTTTCTTTTCAGGAGTTTGATCTATCTAGATAAAAATTGTACCTGCGAAGAATTTGTATAGCATCTTCTCATTCATTTAGCTTTATCTAGATAAACAATGTGCCATTACCTTCTATAGTAAGGTTAACTCTCCCGCTCCAGTTTGTTCTAAATAAAGCATGCACCCCAAAAGTCTTGTTGCTAACTTTTGGAGTGCATGCTTTATCTAATAGCGATGAGCTTCGTAATAAGAGCATTTTTAAAAGACTCTTTTGCAGTATCGAAGTTCTAGCACATTCTCCTTTTCCATATTAGTGGCTCTAGAGAGCCTCTTTCATGCAGAATGGATTGGTGTGCACTCATCAATTTAAAGAAATACTACTTGTTTTGAATGTAATTCACCACCCAAGCACCTACTTCCTTTGTACCATATTTAGCACCACCCTCCACTTGAATTTCGGGGGTACGCACCTCTGCATCCAAAGAAGCATCTACAGCTTGGCGAACCAAAGCCCCCTCCTCTTTCAAACCAAAATGTTCAAACAACATGGCTACGGAAAGAATTTGAGCCAATGGGTTGGCAATATTCAAACCTTTGGCTTGTGGCCAAGAACCGTGAATGGGTTCGAATACAGGAGTCCCTTCACCTGTAGAAGCCGATGGCAACAATCCCATAGAGCCACTGATAACCGATCCTTCGTCTGTTAATATATCACCAAATGTATTCTCTGTAACCATTACGTCAAAGAAAGCCGGCTCTTGAATCATACGCATCGCTGCATTGTCCACATACATATAGTCAGTCGTTACCTCTGGATAGCTAGGAGCCATCTCTTGAGCTATTTGTCTCCACAAACGCGAAGAGGCCAATACATTGGCTTTATCCACTACTGTTAAGTGCTTGCGACGCATCATAGCATATTCATACGCTACTTTCAAGATACGCTCAATCTCGGGACGTGTATACATATTAGTATCGTATGCCTTGTCATTGTCTTGGTACTTCTCACCAAAATACATCCCACCCGTAAGTTCGCGAATACAAACAAAATCGGCTTTCTCTACCAATTCAGGACGCAAAGGCGATTTGTGAATCAGGCATTTAAAGGTTTGTACAGGACGTACATTGGCAAACAAGCCCAACTTTTTACGCATAGCTAGTAATCCTTGTTCTGGTCGAACTGTTGCTGTAGGATTGTTATCGAACTTGGGATCGCCAATAGCAGCAAACAAAATAGCATCTGCCTGTTTACACACTTCGTGTGTTGCCTCAGGATAAGGATCCCCTACTGCATCAATAGCAGCAGCGCCACAGATAGCGTGTTGAAAACTTACTTCGTGTCCAAATTTTTGGCAAACGGCATCCATTACCGCTACCCCTTGCTCGGCTATTTCTGGTCCGATACCATCACCGGCCAATACTGCAATGTTTAATTTCATATTCTATTTTTTATTTATTCTTATTCGTTTGATTCTTCTTTTTTCTTCGTTCTTTCCATTGGTAGTAGTTTAAGCAATTAACTACGGCAAAGAAGAAGAAACTTACTAGATAAACTACAGAGTCACCTTTTGACTGAATCCCCGTTTCCCACCCTTCATGGATGATAAAGTGTAACAGAGCAGCAATAGCAAATGATGCCACTACAATCAATAGGTAGGGTAGCCACCTTTTCATAACTCCTCTTCCAATATATTCAACATCTTAAGCGTGGCTTTAATAGCCGCCTCCGTCTGGTCGGCATCCAAGCCACGGGTACGGAATACCTTTCCTTCAAAACTCCAAGTGATGACCGTTTGCACAAAGGCGTCGGTTCGCCCACCGGGAGGAATAGATACTGCATAGTTAGTAAGCATCGGGAATTTACGTCCCAAGGTATGTTTATATACCTTACGAAGTGCCCGCACAAAAGCATCGTACTGACCATCGCCACTCGAACTCTCTTCGTACTCTATTCCATTGATCTCTATTTTAAGTGCAGCCATGGGGCGAAGTCCATGAGCTAGATTCATAATGTAACTGGTCAATTTTACTTTATCATCAGATACCCCATGTTTCAACACATCCGATACAATGTAGGGAAGATCTTCTTGCGTAACCAACTCCTTCTTATCGCCTAGTTCAATGATTCGTTCCGTTACTTTACGCATAGACTCCTCATCAAGTTCTAAACCTAAATCTTCTAGATTCTTACGAATGTTAGCTTTACCACTCGTTTTTCCTAATGCATATTCACGCTTGCGACCAAATCGTTCTGGAAGAAGCTCGTTGCAGTAGAGGTTATTTTTATTATCCCCATCGGCATGTACCCCAGCTACTTGCGTAAAAACATTTTCACCTACAATAGGCTGATTGGCTGGAATGATGATACCCGAATAAGATTCGACCACCCGACTCACATCATTTAAGCGACTCTCATCAATATTGGTTGTGGCACAAAAGTGATCTTTTAAGATAGCCTGTACACTAGATAGCGGAGCATTACCAGCCCGTTCGCCCAATCCATTAATGGTGGTATGAAGGCCTGTAACTCCGCTTAGCACAGCTGCCAATACATTACTTACTGCCAAGTCATAATCGTTGTGGGCATGGAAATCAAAATGAAGTGTAGGATATCTCTTCTTCATTTTACGCATAAACTCAATCACCTGCAGTGGATTAAGAATCCCCAACGTATCGGGCAACATAAATCGTTTAATAGAAGTGTGCTGTAAGGCATCCACCATTTGGAATACATATTCGGGCTTATCCTTCATACCACTACTCCAATCCTCTAAGTATACATTAACCGTAAGATCTTGTGAATTAGCATAATCTACCACCTCTTTAATCTCACGAAGATGCTGTTCAGGCTCTTTTTTAAGTTGCTGCGTACAGTGTTTGTAGGAACCTTTACAAAGCAGATTAATTACCCGGCAACCCGTAGCGTGAATCCAGTCTACCGAATTCTTACCATCTACAAAGCCAAGCACCTCTATTTTATGCAATAAGTTTCGACGAGCCGCCCAATCACTAATGATTCGAACCGCTTCAAATTCACCATCCGATACACGTGCCGATGCCACCTCAATGCGATCTACCTTGACATCCTCTACCAAAAGGCGAGCAATCATCAGCTTCTCATGAGGTACAAAAGAGACTCCGCTGGTCTGTTCACCATCGCGGAGTGTAGTATCCATAATCTCTATTTGGACGTTTCTTTTTCCCATGCTTCGATTTTATCTTTGTGGCTTACCAAAAAGTCAATATCATCTAAGCCATTCAGTAAGCAGTGTTTTTTGTAGCTATTAATTTCGAATGCTTCACTTCTACCTGTCGCTTTGTTGGTAATGGTTTGTGCAGGAAGGTTTACCTCCAATTGAGTCGTTGGATCAGCAGCAATAGAGTGAAAGATTTCTTGCAAGAATTCCTCACTCACTACCACGGGAAGTACAAAGTTATTCAGCTCATTATTCTTATGAATATCGGCAAAAAAGCTCGATACCACTACTCTAAATCCATATCCTGCAATAGCCCAAGCAGCGTGTTCGCGGCTAGAACCTGAACCAAAGTTCTTACCTGCCACCAATATTTGACCACTGTAGGTAGGATCATTCAATACAAACTCCGTATTAATCGAACCATCGGGATGGTAACGCCAATCGCGGAAAAGATTGTCGCCAAAGAACTGCTCTTCGCGCGTAGTTGCTTTCAGAAAACGAGCTGGAATAATTTGATCCGTATCTACGTTCTCAAGTGGAAGAGGTATGCAAGTGCTAGTTATAACATCAAATTTCTGTTTCATAAGGGTGTTTGGGTTAGGAATTACATTAAACTTCTAGGATCGGTTATTACACCAGTAATGGCAGCAGCAGCAGCAACGAGTGGACTGGCCAACAAGGTGCGTGCACCAGGCCCTTGTCTCCCTTCGAAGTTACGGTTACTGGTAGATACGGAATATTTTCCTGCAGGAATCTTGTCATCATTCATAGCCAAACAAGCCGAACATCCAGGTTGGCGGATAGCAAAACCTGCTGCTTCCAACACCTTATCAAGCCCCTCTTGGCGTATCTGTGCATCGACCATCCACGACCCAGGTACTAGCCAAGCAATAACATGCGCTGCCTTTTGCTTACCTGCTACCATAGAGGTAAATGCTCGGAAGTCTTCAATACGTCCATTGGTGCAAGCACCTAAGAATACATAATCAATCTTCTTACCCAACAAAGATTCACCTCCTTGAAAGCCCATATACTCCATCGATTTTTGGAATGATACACTCTCTTCAACAGGAATTGATTCGGTAATACCCATCCCCATACCAGGGTTTGTACCATAGGTAATCATTGGTTCAATATCGGCTGCATTGTAATGAATTTCTTTATCAAAAGTAGCATCCTCATCACTCTTCAAACTCTTCCAGTAAGCAACCGATTTCTCCCACTCTTCACCTGTAGGCGTATTTTCTCTGCCCTTAATGTATTCCAAGGTAATATCATCTGGAGCAATCATCCCTCCACGAGCACCCATCTCAATACTCAAGTTACAAAGCGTTAGCCTACCCTCCATACTCATCGTACGAACAGTTTCGCCTGCATACTCTATAAAGTAGCCTGTGGCACCACTTGTAGTTAGTTTAGCCATCATATAAAGAGCCAAATCTTTGGCAGTAACTCCCTTCTTTAATTCACCATCGACTGTAATACGCATGGTCATAGGACGAGATTGCAAAATGCATTGCGATGCCATAACCATCTCTACTTCACTGGTACCAATACCAAAAGCAATGGCTCCCATGGCTCCATGAGTCGAAGTATGCGAGTCTCCACAAACGATGGTCATACCTGGCAGAGTCAACCCACGTTCTGGGCCTACTACGTGAATAATTCCATTGCGTTTATCCAACATACCAAAGTGACTCAAACCAAAATCGGTTGCATTCTTTGCTAGTGCATCCACCTGCTTCTTCGAAATAGGGTCTTCGATGGGTTTATCTTGATCATGTGTTGGTGTATTGTGATCGGGCATACAGTAAATGCGCTCTGGACGAAAACATTTAATACCACGTTCGCGCATACCTTCAAAAGCCTGTGGGCTGGTCACCTCGTGACAGTACAAGCGATCTATATAGAGTTGTGTAGGACCCTCTTGTACATTCTGTACAACGTGTGCATCCCAAATTTTATCAAAAAGTGTGTTAGCCATTCCTATGTGTCTTTTATCTTTTAAATTTATTAATACAGTCAATATATGCTTCGGCCGAAGCAGCAATAATATCTGTGTTTGCTCCAAAACCGTAATAGATCTGGTTGTCGTATTCTACCTGCATGTGTACCTTACCAATGTCATCACTTCCTTTGCTAATGGCCTGAATAGTGAACTCTTTTACTACCATCTGGCGATCAATAATCTTCTTCAATGCTTTAATAGCTGCATCTACAGGACCATTACCAGTGGCAGCTGCTTCGAAGTGCTCACCCGATATATTAAGGCCCACACTAGCTACTGATCGAACCCCTACTCCACTCGTTACTTGCAAGTAATCTAGCTTGATACAGTGATTGATATTTCTATCGGCATCAGCCAATACCAATACATCATCGTCAGTAATATCCTTTTTCTTATCAGCCAGTTTCAAGAACTCTTCATATACATGGTCAAGCTTCTCTTGGTCAAGCTCCACTCCAAGCACCTGTAAACGGTGTTTCAAAGCAGCACGACCACTACGAGCAGTCAATACAATGGCATTATCATCAATACCCACATCTTTGGGATTCATGATTTCGTAGGTCTCTACATGCTTCAATACCCCATCTTGGTGAATCCCCGAAGAGTGAGCAAAGGCGTTTCTTCCTACCACTGCTTTATTGGGCTGTACAGGCATATTCATCAAGCTAGAGATCATACGGCTTGTTGGGTATATCTTCTGCGTATTTATGTTTGTCTGAACATCAATGGTGTTGTGACATTTTATAATCATAGCCACCTCCTCCAAAGAGGTATTCCCTGCACGCTCACCAATTCCATTTATAGTAACTTCAACTTGACGGGCACCATTCAAGACCCCACTGATGGTATTTGCAGTAGCTAGCCCCAAATCATTGTGGCAGTGAGTAGAAAGAATAGCTCTATCTACATTACTCACATTCTCCATCAAATATTTTATTTTAGCTCCGTATTGCTCAGGCAGGCAGTAACCAGTTGTATCTGGAATATTAATTACAGTAGCACCGGCTTTAATCACTGCCTCTACTACACGTGCCAAATATTCATTGTCCGTACGACCAGCATCTTCAGCATAGAACTCTACATCCTCCACATAGCGCTTTGCATATTTAACAGCAGCTACAGCTCGTTCAATAATCTCTTCGCGATTAGAGTTAAATTTATATCGTATGTGTGAATCGGAAGTACCAATACCCGTATGAATACGTTTATTCTTAGCAAAGCGAAGTGCATCGGCAGCTACATCAATATCACGTTCTACTGCACGTGTCAAAGCACAAATAGTAGGCCATGTTACCGCTTTGGAAATCTCAATAACCGAATTGAAATCGCCAGGGCTAGATATTGGGAATCCAGCTTCGATTACATCTACACCCAAACTCTCTAATTGCTTGGCAACCTGAATCTTTTCTACTGTATTTAGCTGGCATCCAGGAACCTGCTCACCATCTCTTAATGTTGTATCGAAAATGAATAATCTGTCGCTCATAGATTTATTTTTATTGATTTATTTTTCTATCATCGGGTAGAAGCAAAAAAAGCCTCTCGCACTTGGAAGTGAGAAAGGCTTATGTATTTTTTGTTTATTCATACATCTATGCACAACACTCACTTCCCACCAACTGAATCAGTAGAAGAATAATGCCACATAGCAAAATATGAATAAATAATGTGCTCATAAATACCACTTTTGAAATTTTAACCTTGCAAAGGTAGGGATATTTCAGAGAAAACAAAATAATCTAGTAGTTTTTTTAGCTATAAAGTGATGGTTTTTTAATTTAAAAGGAGTAAATATGATAGTTTTAAACGAGAAAGGCTAAAAATAGACATCTAATAGGATTATTCATCTCTTCTTTTAAATAAAAAAAATGGGATAAATAGAAAATAAATATGTAGTATCGTGGAAAGTAAGCATCCTAGAATCAGCAAATTACAATTTGCTATAATCTTAAAAAAGTTCCTACAGAAAGAGGAAAGAGTATTAAGTATCCTTCCAGATAGAAGAGTTGAAAACTTATAGATAGAGTTAGATAATACCCGTTGGCGGAATTAAAAAGTTATACACATTATTAATTTGTAGTATATTAGAGACTGCTAAACCTTTAATACACTCTCAATATATGCACAACTTATATACAATATTCGGTAAAATTCTCAGGATTTGTAAGCAATTCGGCGATAACCTCATCAATGAGAAAGGAAATATTCCTCGCCCAGACGTTGTTCCCAAGTTCTCAGATATAGAAGTTATCGCTTTGAGTCTTACATCAGAAGCCATGGGCATAGAGAGTGAAAGTAATCTTTTCATCCGGCTTTCTGAGTATAAGAATGACATGCCCAATCTGTTTTCAAGACGGCAGTATAATGATAGGCGTAAAACTACATCCACTTTATATAATTCTATTCGTAAGCGAATAGCTGAAACGATAGATGGTGGTGAAGAATACTTCTGCATTGATTCAAAACCTATAGAGGTATGCCGTGTAGCAAGAGGAAAACGTTGTAAGATGGGGATAAACGATTACCATAAAGCTCCATCATTCGGATATTGTGCATCTCAGAAGAGCTATTACTATGGATATAAACTACACGCTATTTGCGGTTTAAGTGGAGTTATACATTCTTTTGACCTTACCAAAGCAAGTGTTCATGATATCAATTATCTTAAAGACATCAAACATGAATATCGTGACTGCAGTATTTTAGGGGATAAAGGATATATCAGTAAGAATGTGCAACTGGATCTCTTTGAGACTGCAAATATAAAACTTGAAGTACCACATAGACTCAATCAAAAAGATTGGAGTCCAATATTCATTCCATTTGCTAAAGCAAGGAAAAGAATCGAAACAGATTTTTCACAACTATGTGACCAGTTCATGATAGTAAGGAACTATGGTAAAGAAACAGTAGGATTGTTTACCAGAATACTTGGAAAAATAAGCGCATTTACAATCCTGCAATATACAAACCACATTAACAATAAACCGATTGGAGGAGTTAAATATGCGCTAATTTAATTCCGCCAACGGGTTGATCTGACAAAGAGATAAAATAGGCAAGTAACACACTGAAAGATAAAGCAATCCCAATAAAAATCATTATTTTTGTCCATTAAAACCTTTTTTAAGAGCTAAACACGTACCTTGAGTTAAATTAACCAGACTCGCTACTATCTAAATAATACATGAAAAACCAAACCATGAAAAGAACTATTTTCATAGCACTGCTATTGACCTCTGTTCTCCTACTCGGTAGGACTCCCCTTGCGGCACAAACGCCCGAAAGTTTTAAATTAGGCGATAAAATGTTTTTATTGAACGAAAAGCCCTTTGTAATTAAAGCAGCCGAGATGCACTATCCCCGAATACCTCGCGAATATTGGGAACACCGCATTCAAATGTGTAAGGCTTTGGGCATGAACACCATCTGCCTTTATGTATTTTGGAACATTCACGAGCAACGAGAAAATGAGTTCAATTTCACAGGCAACAATGACATTCGTGAGTTTGTTAAGTTGGCACAAAAAAATCAGATGTATGTCATTGTACGTCCTGGTCCTTACGTTTGTGCCGAATGGGAAATGGGGGGACTTCCTTGGTGGCTACTCAAGAAAAAAGAGATTAAAGTTCGTGATAACGATCCCTACTACATGGAGCGAGTTGAAATATTCGAAGCTCAAGTAGCCAATCAATTAAAAGATTTAACCATCGAAAATGGAGGCCCCATTATCATGGTACAAGTCGAAAACGAATTTGGAGCCTATGCTACCAACAAGCCACATGTAACTGCCATTCGCGATATTTTACGAAAAGTCGGTTTTGATAAGGTAACACTTTTCCAATGCGACTGGAGTTCTAATTTTATGAACAATGGATTGGACGACCTTGTTTGGACCATCAATTTTGGTACCGGTGCCAACATTGAACAGCAGTTCAAGAAACTAAGCGAGGTACGTCCCCATGCACCACTTATGTGCAGCGAATTTTGGAGCGGTTGGTTTGATCGCTGGGGCAGTCAACACGAAACACGTAATAGCGCAACCATGATTCAAGGAATGAAAGAGATGCTAGACAAAGGAATCTCCTTCTCCCTTTATATGACCCACGGCGGAACTACTTGGGGGCACTGGGCAGGGGCAAATAACCCTCCCTACACACCCGATGTAACCTCGTACGATTACGATGCCCCCATAAGCGAGGCTGGATTGGTTACCCCTAAGTATGTAGAGCTACGCAACATGCTCTCTAACTACATGTATGGCGAAAAAATGAGTTCCATTCCCAAGCCCGTTCCTACGATCACTTTCCCAAAGGTTTCATTGACTCAATTTGCCCCTCTATTTGAAAATTTGCCCCAGAGCAATGAGAGTTTTGAGATTAAAACGATGGAAGAGTTCGATCAAGGCTGGGGATCTATTATCTACTCCACAACGGCTCCCGAGGTTTCTCAAAAAAGCGTGATGACAATTACCGATCCCAAGGATTATGTGCAAGTTTTTATCAATGGAGAGAAAGTGGGTACCATGGATCGCCGCATCAATGAGAATAGTATTGTAATACCTCCTTTAAATAAAGGAGATAAAATTGATATTCTTGTCGAAGCAATGGGACGCGTAAACTTTGGATCGTCTATTAAAGATTTCAAAGGAATTACGGAGAAGGTACTCTTAAGCTATGCCCTCGATAATGGAAGCATTGTGAACATTGACTTAAAGAACTGGAAAGTATATAATCTCCCTGTCGATTATGAGTTTGCAAAAGAGAAGAATTACCAAACGATAAATACTCCTTCAGGTGCAGGCTTTTACAGAGCGACTTTTAATCTTAAAAAAGTGGGCGATACCTTTATCAACATGGAAAGTTGGGGAAAAGGTTTGGTCTATGTCAATGGACACTCTATGGGGCGTTTCTGGGAAATTGGACCGCAACAAACGCTTTATATGCCAGGCTGCTGGCTTAGAAAAGGAGAAAATGAAATTATTGTATTCGATATTGTTGGCCCCAGAGAGGCTACAGTCGAGGGAATATCAACCCACATAGTGGACCAATTGAACCAAACAAAAGCCGTTCTTAACCGCAAAGAGGGCGAGCAACTTAAAATCGATGAGACAAAAACAGTCATCCACACAACCTTTGCTACTGGTAACGGCTACCAAGAGATGAAATTTGACCAACCAGTTACGGGGCGCTACCTCTGCATTGAGGTGCTTTCTACCCACGATAAAAAAGGGGTAGCAGCCATTGCAGAGTGGTACATGCTAGATGAGGAACAACAAAGAGCCTCACGCGAACCTTGGAGTGTGGTTTATTGCAGCGATGAAGATATTAAAACAGGTAACAAAACAGCCGAGAAGATATTCGACCTTCAAGAGTCGACCTACTGGTCAACCAATAGAGAGGGTAAAGCCCCCCATCATTTGGTTCTTGACCTCGGGAAAGAGGGTACCTTCAGTGGTTTTCAATACCTACCACGTGTAGATCCAGGAGCCCCTCAAAGCATCAATGAATATAAAATTTATCTAAGTAAGACGCCTTTCCAAATTGTAGGAAACAAGTCGAAATAACCACCATCTAACACCATGAAAAGAATTATTCTAGCAACCGCTACCCTTCTAACTACTCTTCAGCTATCTGCGCAAAAACCAGAGTGGCTAGACCCGAGTGTAAATAGCATCAACCGAGAGGAGATGAGAACAACCTACACCGCCTATCCAACCCAAGAGAAAGCCCTCGAAGGAGATAAATATAACAACGAAAACTACCTATCCTTGAATGGACAATGGAAGTTTAAGTGGGTACAAAACCTGTGGCAAAAGCCCAAAGAGTTCTTTCAAATAAACTATGACGATCAAGCTTGGGATCAAATACCTGTTCCAGGAATCTGGGAAGTACTTGGCTATGGAGACCCTGTATATGTAAATTCAGGCTATGTATTCGATTACCTCATTAAAAGAGAACCACCCAAAGTTCCCGAACAAGATAACCACGTAGGCTCCTACCGTAAAACCATAGAGCTCCCTCAAAACTGGAAAGACAAAGAGGTCTTTATATCCTTTGGAGGGGTTACCTCTAACCTCACACTCTGGGTCAATGGAAAAAAAGTAGGCTACAGCGAAGATAGCAAAATGAAGTGCGAGTTTAATCTGACTCCCTACATAAAAACAGATAGCAACGTAATAGCCTTCCAAATCCAACGCTGGTGCGATGGTACCTACGTAGAGTGTCAAGACTTCTGGCGATTCTCAGGGGTACAACGCGATGTAGAGCTATATGCCCGAAATAAGTATCGCATAGACAATATTGTAGTAGAAGGGTTAACCGATAGTTCCTATAAAAATGGGATTTTAAATGTAACGACTCTATTCGATAAAAAGTCAAGAGCTGCAGCAAGCAGTGGATCAGTGACTCTTGAACTATTTGATGCAGCAGGCAAAAAGGTCGCAGAAACCTCGGGAAAACCCAATTCCAAAGGAGAGTTTAAGAGCACCATTACGGTAGAAAATGCACATTTATGGAGTGCAGAGACACCTTATATCTACCAGTTAACCGCTACACTCAAAGATGCGAAAGGAAATATAAGCGAGGTTATCCCTCAAAATGTGGGTTTCAGAAGCGTTGAGATTAAGAACTCGCAGCTACTTGTCAATGGAAAACCTATTTTGATCAAAGGGGTAAATCGGCACGAAGGAGATCCCGAAGGAGGCTACTACGTAACACGCGAACGGATGGAACAAGATGTACGTCTCATGAAAGAGAACAACATCAATGCCGTTCGTACCTGTCACTACCCAAATGACCCCTACATGTATGAATTGTGCGATAAGTATGGTATCTATGTACTCGATGAAGCCAACATCGAGGCACACGGGTATGAAGCGATTGCCAACATGCCCGAGTGGACTCAAACACACCTAGAGCGTGCACTCCGCATGGTGCAACGAGACAGAAATCATCCCTCTATCATATTCTGGAGTATGGGCAACGAATCGGGTGACGGCTGCTGTTTCGAAGAGACCTACAAAGCAATGAAAGAGCTAGACCCTACACGCCCGGTGCAATATGAACGACCTGGACTTAAAGCACATACAGATATCTTTGTTCCCTTCTACTGGGGATATGATGGCTTAATAAACTATGCCAAAGGAGAAACGAACCGCCCCCTAATCTTCTGCGAATATGCACATGCTATGGGTAATTCAATGGGAGGTTTTAAAACCTATTGGGACACCTTCCGCCAATACCCCGTATTACAAGGAGGATTTATATGGGATTACATTGATCAATCCATTCGTTGGAGAAAGAGTGACGGTACCGAGTTTTATGCCTACGGAGGCGATTTTGGTCGCGACCTTCCCTCATCGAATAATTTTAATAACAACGGCCTACTTACCCCCGATCGAACTCCCAACCCACACCTCGATGAAGTAAAGTATGTCCATCAAGATATTTGGACCACCCTTACCGATGGTCAAAAAGGGAAAATAGAGATCTATAATGAGTTCTTCTTCAGAAACCTCGAAAATGTACGATTAGCTTGGGAACTTATCCAACAAGGGAAAATAGTCGAATCGGGTATGATTAATCAATTGAACGTGCTACCACAAACTACCCAGCAGATAGAGTTGGGATATGATGCCTCCCGCTACAACCAAGGTGAACTACTTCTAAATGTATACTACAACACGAAGAGATATAGCAATCTAGTAATGGCCAACCACGAGATAGCTAAACAACAATTTGTGATCAATCCCTATACCAGCTATAGCACCGATGTAACACACTGCAAAGAGAAAGTCTCGGTGGCTGATAATTTGAATGGAATCACTGTAAAAGGAGAAAATAGCGAAGTATACATTAACCGACGTTCGGGATTGATTACCAAGTATATCATTGGTGGAGAAAATATGATCCTTGATGGAGAGGCCATTAAACCCAACTTTTGGAGAGCTCCAACAGACAATGACTACGGGGCATCTACCCAAAAACAGTTTATTGCATGGAAGAATCCACTAGGAAGAGCCAAGGAGGTTAAAGTAGAGTATGCCTCTAATAGTGCTACAATCACTTCATTGTATGAACTCAAGGAGCTTGAAGCGGAATTAACTTTAAAGTATGTGATCAATGCAACGGGCGAAATTGAAATTACACAAAAGCTCAAAACCAATCCAGAAGCCGAAAAAATGCCTCATCTATATCGTTTTGGATTGAGCGTAAAGATGCCGAAAAGATACAACACCGTAGATTACTACGGAAGAGGGCCCATTGAAAACTATACCGACCGAAACTTCTCGACCTTTATTGGACATTACAACGGGAAAGTAACCGACCAGTATTTCCCTTACATTCGCCCACAAGAAAATGGAAACAAGAGTGACCTTCGCTTCTTTAGAGTGATTGATTCAGGCACCAAGGGCATACAAATAGAATCTAACAAACCATTCGAAGCATCAGCCCTCCACTACACCATGGAGCAGCTAGACGATTTAGAAGCCAAAGAACAGCGTCATGCTGCCGATATCACAGAAAGTAACCTTACACAGGTAAACTTCGATATGCGCCAGCACGGATTGGGATGTATTGACACCTGGGGAGCGTGGCCCGAAGAGCAGCACAGACTACCCTATGCTGATTATGAAGCAGTTTTTGTATTAAAACCCATTGATTTATACTAACCAAGAAACAAACAAAAACTTAGTATTCGCAAAAAGAAGAGCCCTATCAAACCCCTATTTAAGAGAGGATGGGGCTCTTTATACTTCCGATAAATTATGAACAAGCTACTAACAACCTCACTCGCACTCCTATTTACACAGCAAATCTGTGCGCAAGAAAAACCCAATATCATTGTTTTCTTAGTCGATGATATGGGACTAATGGATACCTCATTGCCATTTATAACTGATCAAGAAGGAAATCCTGAACGATACCCTCTTAATGACTGGTACAGAACCCCCAATATGGAACGATTGGCAAACCAAGGGGTACGTTTTTCAACCTTTTATGCACAAAGTGTTAGCTCACCTACCCGTGCATCCATCATGACGGGACAAAATGCAACCAGACACCGAACCACCAACTGGATCGATGGATTTGGCAATAATAGAAACACCTATGGACCCAAAGAGTGGAACTGGAATGGAATAACAGAGAACACACCAACCATTCCCAAAGTGTTGCAACAGGAAGGATACAAAACAATCCACATTGGGAAAGCACACTTTGGACCTGTAGGAAGCAATGGAGAAAACCCACAAAATGTGGGGTTCGATGTCAACATTGGGGGATCCTCAATCGGACATCCTGGTAGCTATCACGGTGAAAATGGGTATGGCCACATCAAAGGAGGTAAATCACACGCAGTTCCCCACCTTACCAAATATCATGGAACCAATACCTTTCTAAGTGATGCACTGACACTCGAAGCCAACGAACAGATAGATAGAGCTATTCAAGAAGAGAAACCGTTCTTCTTGTACATGTCTCATTATGCTGTACATGCACCATTCGAAACTGATGAAAGGTTTATAGGCAATTACACAGCCCCCCAGTTCTCCAATCAAGCAAAAGCCTTTGCAACGCTAATTGAAGGTATGGATAAATCATTAGGCGATATGATGGACCACCTAGAAAAAAAAGGAGTCGCAGAGAATACCCTGATTATCTTTTTGGGAGATAACGGATCCGATGCACCACTAGGTAATGAAAAAGGACACTACTCTTCATTCCCACTACGTGGAAAAAAGGGAAGCGAATATGAAGGAGGAGCAAGAGCACCCTTTATAGCCTCTTGGGCAAAAGTAAACCACCAAAATAAGTTACAAAGGAAACAGGAAATTAAATCCAATGCTATTCAAATTCAAATGGCAACCGTAATGGATATTTACCCTACCATCCTCTCCGTAGCAGGTGCAAAACTACCGAAAGAGCATATCCTAGATGGATTCAATCTCTCTGAACAACTAAAGGGAGAATACAACAAAACAAGATCCAATAAGGTACTTATTCACTTTCCACATACACACCGAGGAAGCTATTTCACGTCGTATCGGGATGGCGACTGGAAGCTAATCTATTATTACAATCCAGAGCTCCCAACTCGGCCCATGTATGAATTATACAACCTGGAAAAGGATCCGATCGAAATACAGAATCTAGCCACAACCGAAAACAATAAGTTGATAGAAATGATTCAAGCCATGGCTAAACAGCTAGAAGCTGAGAATGCACTCTATCCAGAAGATAAAGAGGGCAATATTTTAAAACCATTTATTTAAGCCAAGGCTTAAATAAATGGTTTTAATCAGAGATAATGGAGGATATTTGACCACGCTATTGAATTACACAAAAAAAAGTGTAATTTTACACTTGTAAACATTGAGATTCTAAAATCTAATTCGTTTTTCTCAAACGAATTGAGATGCTATGCCGACACGCGAAAGCAGAACCTACCCATGAAACCAGACAGTAAGTGTATCAACTTTGAAGAAACTGGACTTGCCAACTTTTGTTGGAGATTTAATAATTTAGTTTTTAGGGAGCGTAAAATAAACTGTGTCACGCAATTTTATTCTTTCTAAATCATCGGTCGGGGAACGCCCTAGCGGCAAGGGGCGGGACCACCCGTCCCGACGAGCGTAAAATTAGAACAATTTGAACCTCTCTCCAAATTTAATGGCCAATTGTTGGGAAATAGTTGCCCAATTAGCTAATGGCATAGTCCACTTCTTCTTCACATTTCGATAAGCTAAGTAAACAAGCTTTTCAAGGGAGGTATCCGTGGGAAATACCCCCTTGTTCTTTGTTACCTTTCGAATCTGACGATGGTATCCCTCTACCGTATTGGTGGTATAAATAAGTTTTCTAATGGCTGCTGTAAACTGAAAGTATTCAGTGAGCTTATCCCAATTATCACGCCATGATTTAATTACAATGGGATATTGCTCTTCCCATTTGGCTTCAAGATTTAGTAGCTCTGATTCTGCTGATTCTTTACTAACAGCTCCATAAACAAGTTTGAGGTCTTTAAGGAATTCTTTTTGATTTTTACTGCCCACATATTTAATGGAATTCCGTATTTGATGGACAATGCAAAGCTGAACGATTGTACCAGGAAACACACTCTGTATTGCATCAGAAAAGCCTTTAAGCCCATCAACACAGGCTATTAGTATATCTTCAACTCCACGATTCTGAAGATCAGAGAGCACGCTTAGCCAGAAGTTAGCTCCTTCACTCTTAGAGATATACATGCCTAACAACTCCTTATGACCTTCACGGTCTATACCTAATACATTATAAATAGCACGACTAGCGGCGCAACCACGTTCGTCCATTACTTTATAATGAATCGCATCCATCCATACAATGGGGTAAATACGCTCAAGAGTACGAGACTTCCAAGCTTTAATCTCAGGAAGTACACGGTCCGTGATAGAGCTAATCAGTAAACGTCCCAAATACCGCCTTTGCTACCCCATGATAACTCCCTACCTTGCGCCAGAATTTAAAAACAAATGAATTTATGGCAACAGTAAAAGTGAATTTTAGTGAGATTCAAGCTCTTTACGAGCTTTGCAGCTCAG
>JBOFFJ010000124.1:0-3850 GCA_051648565.1 Phocaeicola sp.
GTTGCCAATGACTAGGAAGCTCAAACGGCTCTATAGCAATATCACTTTCAGCAACATCATAAACCAGACCTTCACCCATCATTGGTATCCCTCGACTTCTCATTTCATGTTGCCATTCGGGGATAGATGCCAATAGCTCCGCTTTAACTGCTTCAGTCAAGTGCGGGGCATCATCCCAAGTGGCATTCTGGAAATACAACATACCCTTATCATTTTTCATGAACAAGTCAACTAACTTGGTCAAACCATTTTCGGGAGTTGCAGTAATAGTTACAAGGCCACCAGTGGTAGCCGTACGGGTTACACATTGAGAGTATATTTCTAGACTGCGGAATGGATCTTCTTCATCTATCCATATATAGTCCACAGTCGCACCCATCAGTACGTGTTCGCCCTGGTTAGTAGACCGGAATTCGATTGAGCTGAAACCGTCAGATAACCCGTTATGATCGTAGTGCTTGATCTTTGCCATAAGGATCTTGTTTCCGTCTCGCTCTAGAGTTTCGAAGTCGATACAGTCCCTCGGGATTGCGCCTGTCCCGATAGCGGCATGATCTTTAGCTACGATAGTGCCAAACAATTCTTTTTGTAGAACCTTTCTTGTTGAGTCACTCGTAATACCTACGCACCATAATAGTATAGGTTTCTTGAAACGGTGGCCACTCCACCATTCCGGGTACTTACCTGTGAGATGCCAAGCCACTTCAGCAGCTTCAGAGAAGGACTTGCCTACTCGGTTTGCCGCGCATAAAAAGCGACGTTGGTATTCACCTGATGCTCCATAGAACGTTTTTTGGAACTCGTAGGGGTTAAAGTATTCCAACTTATTGTACCTACGATATACCTCCCTTTTCTCCAGAAGCTCAAGTAATTCGGCCTTATACTCTACCGGAACAAGGGAGAGGTCAATTTTGCTTAAATCCATTGTATCTCTCCAAAGTTAAAAAATAACCCCCAACAGAACATCTGAAGGGGGCTTGTCAATAGGATAAGGAGCTTCCCAACTCCTCTTGTAGTTTTGTATTGGTATAGTGTCTGTGGTTTTGTTTGGAAGTTACTCTTACCACCAACTTCGGGATTTTATAAAATGACGAGTCTTCACTCACTAGGCATTGACAACGCCATTAATTGTTTGATACGTGCATCTAGCTCTGTACCATCCATGGACCCTTCCTCGTCGATTGTCACCTCTACAGAGGCCGCTCTCGGGAAGACAAGATCTGCGACTTTTGCCGCCGCCTTGAATCTAAGTTCAGAAGGCTGGTTTGGATCTTGTGCAATGTCCATCATGATTTCTTCCATACTGAGGCCATCCTCACTACGGGCTGAAACACGATCAAGCATTAGTTGTGTCATCTTATTACGTGAACCTTTGGGGCGACCTGGCCCGGCGTGACCGGGAAGGAAGCGACCTGTAGTTTCATCGCGTTTTGTAATTTCCATGCTTTCTCCATTAATAGAAGTTGTAGGCAGGGAAATCAATAGCTGTCTAGTCACCCACCACCATCCCTTTTCCGAGGCTAAGAAGCCATCTAAAGACTAGACAGAAACGCTACAATTAGAATTAACAGATTGGTGGAGAATCTATTAGTATTTATTTTCAATTTATTTTATGGGAGAACCAACAGGAGGGATTAAGGATACGCTGAAGAAGGGAACTACATGGGAGGTGATATATAAAGAAGACGCTGTAGAAGGGAATGTATTAGATGGGGAGTCATAGCTGTCTTCGACAGCCTTAGCACTGTAGTAGATGGGAGGTCATAAAGATACACCTCTCCCCGTTCAAGAGAAAGAGAAGGGTTAGTGGAGTGGGGTAGATGGGAGGAGGAGTATATCACCCTTCCCATTAACACCTTAACTTTCTAAAGTGTATACCTTAGTTAACTGAAAAAAGAGCAAAATCTCAGTCCTTTTCGATGAAATAGTTTAACTTTCTTCTGCGCGAAAATTACACCCGAATCACCTATAAAGTGGGGGTCCCCTCATTTAACAGATGCTCACTGACCCGTGACGACGCTAGCTCTCCTCTCCCATATCCAAAAAGGGGGAAGGGGTCTCTCACATTGCACGCCGAAACAATCCCTAATTATCCCATATGTTCGCTGGTCAAGTCAAGTCCCATGCCATCCGATACATTAGTTGCACTTGATACTCTCTCATTATCCATGCGATATGATTGAATAGTTATGCACTCGATGCGGTATCCCTCGGGCACAATGTATCCCATTAAATATCTGATAGAGAATGGCACGCCATGGGCTCCCTGCCTATGATTGATTGATGCGTATCTATCCCTCCCTCCATGCTTCTCCCGCAAGTTCCATTAGGATTAGTTGGTTGAGTATTCATTCATACTATCTCTTTCTTCTTCAGCGTTTCTTTTCTTTTTGGTTGAGTAATAACTCCCCGCGTTAACTCAGTTATCACCTGAGATTGTTGACACGCGGGATTGTCTATGCTAATTGAGAAGAAGGGTTAGATAAAGCATTGACAAGCCTCTATCTTATGTAGTAATCAAAGACTTGTTATCATTATAAGTAAGAGGATGAATCTATCTTGAAATAAAAGGTTGCATCTAGAATTTAGATAGTATCTAATAGTCGCACGGTCAGGGAACGGGGTGATTCACCAGTGTTCTGAGAAGGTTCTAATCCTTCACTGATTTAGAGGGTTAAAATAATCCTTGCAATGCGAATCAAAGTTCTATAATATTTGCATCGTCAACGGGTAGTAAGTCAGATAGTGCCAAGGCAATACATAATAGTTACCTTGAGCCATGACTTAGACCCTAACTAGCCACCTGATAAGGCATACGAACATAATCAGGGTTGACAAAGCAGATTGAAGTTTGATAAGATTGCTTCACGGTTTGAGAGTGGTTCGCTACTCACTAGCCGGAAAGAAAAAGATTGACACGCTCTGATAGCTCTGCTAGAATGGGCACCAAGATGAAGGGTAGCGAATAGCTGGCCCGATAGCCTACCGGAAACGGTGTGGCAAGAAAGAAAAAGATTGACAGGCTCTGAATACTCCGGTATGATGAGCGTACCAACTGACAGGATGTTAAGTTGGGTACTGACAGGGAGTTGAGGTTGTGGCAACCCAAGGCATTAGCCCACGGTGTTAGCGGAATCAACCTTAACAATGTAAGTTGGAGCAGCGCATAGCGCGACAGTGACCACATGTTACTGGCTACCAGCGGCGGCAAACTAGCCGGTCTAAGTTGAACCCTTTCCTAAGTGTACGGCCTTGTTGCTGGCGGATTTCGGAGAATGAATTGACCCCTTGTGAGCTGTAGAGCCTGCCCGCTCTCTAAACTAGGTCGGCTCGCTGAGACCATGCGCCGAAACTAAAGGTCGAAAAGAGATGAAAGCATATGCGAGTAATCGAGGGATGTGACACATCCTCCCATGCGAGAAAAGGCCGTAAGGCTGGGGAAATTTAGTCGGCTCCGATGTAAAGAGCTAGGCACCAGAGAGAAATTCTGGGCTGCAACCGAAAGGTTGTTCGAGTAACAAGCTAGTTAGCCTTCGGGCAACAATGACTAGCTGTTACACTCAAGCATTATCACCTGATAGTTCTTGACTGTAATCACACACTCACCTAAAGGTAACAAGTATGAAAATCGTAGCCGCTCAAATCGTTCGTGAAACCGCCGACCTTAACGCCCTCATCGCTGACACCAAGCTCAAGGGCAAGGCTCTTGACCAAGCCATTCAGGTTGTTCTGACTTCCGCCTGTGTTCACATACACAAACATGGCCGCATCGAAATCGTAACCAAGGCGCTCGATTGCCTGTCTGCTGGTGTTCGTAACAACGCCGCCAAGGAATTCATCCTCAAGTTTG
>JBOFFJ010000125.1:0-2829 GCA_051648565.1 Phocaeicola sp.
CTGGGATTTTCTCAGAAACTTTACAGCACTTTTAATGCTATCAGGGTTAGCTTCCTGTATTACTTCGTAATAAAACTTCTTACGCAAATCTTGTGATTCTGCTTTTAGCAGAAACGGCACAGGCATACCATCTTCCAGCTTGAAGGTAGACGTTATGCTTTTTGTAAAGCTGGGGGTGTGAGATACTGGTACATACTCCTCCCGCATACTATTGTCGGAGGTTCTAATGTACCTACGCACCAATCTCGGGGCTAGGATAGAGAACATGAATTGACAACCTCTTAATTATAATCTATGCTCGTATAAAATCCGTCCAAAGTACGGATTTCAGTGGAACTTTTTTAAGGGTGTGAAAAAGCCTAGCCCTTCTAGCATCCATACGGACGTGGACTAGGCAGTTTCAGAAATAAACCCCAATATGCAACACAAAGCAGGAGCTCTAAAGAGCTTTTTTGTACCCAAAACCAAACCCTTCTTTTGAAGGTAAACAAAGACTATACTAAAACTTATTCGACCGTACACTGGTGTGGTTAAGTCTTCCAGTATTACTAGCTATTCCCCAACAGCCAGCAACACCTTCTCTCTATATAATACCGGATTACTTGATAGAGTCCCACCTCACACAATACATCTGAACCACTCTTATCACGCCATAACTCTATTGTTTGGAACAATGGGTTCCAGGAGGCTATACGGTGCTAGTGGTTCTCACTAGCTGCCACCTCCCACTCAAGTTATGTAACGGAAGCGCTTTGGCATAGGTCAGTTAGCATACTGCCTATTATTACCTGTAACTTAATACAAGAGACCAACTATTGTCGAATACTTTTCAGTATTTGTTACCACCCTATTACAAGGAAGTAACAAATACTGCTTCGGGGGAAGCAGTATTCGGGTTTACTCAGACTCTCCAGTGATCCTGTGGCGTCCACTGGCATCTATTCAGTTTTCCGTCTGTTACGTTTTCACTTCTGCGACCACATCCATAGACACACGTAAAACATGTCCAGCCTTGCCAGCTTTTGGGATGTACCATTTTGCTTTGTTTTCGGTCTTGGGCAGGGAAATTGTCGCCAACCTGCCGGGTGTTGCATATTATACTGCTTTAACCGTAAGCAGTACCCAATCTGTTTCAAGCAGCCTCTTTCGAGGTAGGATTCTCCCGCTAAAGAGCTTCCCGTCTAAGGAGGAAAACCGCGCTGGCTTCCTCAGATTCCCTAAAGTATGTGAGCTTCTGGTCTTTGAGCGACCATTGGCGTTACGTCGGAGCTGGGTGTGACCCCATAACTGAATCTACCTCCATAGACCAGTCTCACAGCTTTACCTCTACTACTACAAAGATTCTTTGACAGCCTTGCCGCAGGTGAAAACCTGCGGCAAGGCTGTCAAAGAATAGGAGGCTGCTTCATAATCTCGGTACCTAATAGGTCGCTAAACCTAAAAGGATACTGACCGGCAGCAGAGGACTCGTAACCCGCACCCATTACTGGGTATTCCTCACCAACGCTTTCAGGAGGTAGGCAATGTCACGTACTAACATTGCCTAGTACTTACGGCGCTGACCACGAACGTGGCTAGCTAGGGAAACCCCTAGTAATACCGACTTTTCGGGAAAACCTTGTTCACAGACCTGAGAGGGTTTATTTCTCAGTTCATGCATATAGTATATCAAAAAACATGGTGAGGAGCAAGAACTGTTTCAAAATGATTGTTTCTCAGCAGTTTTTCTATTTGTATAGTTTACCAAATACGGTGGCAGACAGCAATATTTGCGTCAATAAAATTTAACCCTGCGCCGCAGCCCTCATTTCGGAAAACTCCAACTGGTTACGCGTAACCAAGTTAATCTAAGTCTTGACATTTTGGCTTGGTTTTGATATACTGTGTAAATTAATTGACGGAGGTAAAATATGTTAGAAAAATAGGGTTCACTTCAAAAGAGTAATGGGCGTTTGGAACAGTGGGATAACTCTAAGCTTATTAAGGCTGTTAACAAGGCAGCGGCAAGAGCGGGAGAAACCGTAGACTTTGAAAAACTAATCCCTCTTGTTAACAAGAGCTCATCTGTTAGTGAGTTGTACCATAAGCTTATGGTTGCTCTGCAACTTCTAGGTTACGAGAAAACTGCCGAGAGCTATTCCCAATATCGTTCCTACAAGAAGGAATTTGGCGGATTGCTAATGGAGGTCTGGGAAAAGACACAGAAAGCATTGGCCTACGGGGACAAAAGCAATGCAAACGTTGACTCGCTAATTATCAGCTCTAAGCAGTCCCTTGTGCGTGGGTACGTAAGCAAGGAATTATACAAGCATAACTTCTTAACAGTAGACGAGCAGGAAGCAATTCAGGATGGGTATATTTATATCCATGACCTAGACCAGCTCTTGTACCCACAGATTAACTGTTGCTTGTTCGATGTAGGTGAGGTAATGCGTGGGGGCTTTGAGATGGCCAATACGAAGTACACAGAACCTCAGTCACTGCGTACGGCCCTACAGCTTATCTCGGACATTATTCTGTGTGCTAGTTCCCAACAATTCGGTGGCTTCACTATCCCAGAACTAGACAAGATTCTGGTCCCCTACTACGAGCACTCTCTTAGTAAGCACCTTGAGGATGCGTATCACTGGCACATAGAAGAAGCATACTCCTACGCGGTAGAGAAAACGGAAGATGAACTGAAACAGGGCCTACAGGCTCTTAGCTTAAAAACTAATACAATCCCGTCTTCCCGTGGGGACTTTGCCTTTACTACTGTAACGTTTGGGCTACTGGATGACGAGGAGAACTGTGAAACTCAGAAGAATATTGCTAAAGCAATTCTTCGGG
>JBOFFJ010000126.1:0-1854 GCA_051648565.1 Phocaeicola sp.
GAAAAACGTTCTTTTAAAAATGTCTTTCTTCGCGAGTATGCATCTTGAATATCTTTGTAAGAGGATAATGATTGACGTTGGACGCCACCTTTAACATCAATCATTATGGCAACTTTTTGACAGAGCAACTCCCAAGTTAACTTTCCTTCCCAAGTATTAATTAGACCTAGTATATTAGGCAGGTTTTTTTCTGTGATAACTATTTTAGGCATAACAAATCACCCATAATATTAAAAGCTTTAGAATCGATAGAGTCAGGCGATTGAACTTCAATATTAAGCCCCTTCTCTAAAAGAACAACCTTGGCTGGCGAGGGATCATATACATCAGGAATACGAATGGGGGTGCCATCAAGAACATTTTCATCCTCTAATAGCCGGATCTTTGTTCTAATATGAGCAAGTCGCCAACCGTGTGAGCTAACCCAGCGGTCAGCACCAAAGGCCCCCATTTTATGGCTTTGCTGTGCTTTTTCGAGTTGAGCTGCCACTTGAACTTCTCGTACTTTCAACAGCTCCAATGAGCTACTGAGGCCTTTGATACAGACCAATTCTTTGCAGGTTTCACAGTCACCGTTTCGCTGACATGGAATCATGGCAAAATCATGTTCACACACGCCTAGCTCTGTTACTATCGCTGCACCAGTAAGGTTCTTTCCGATTTCCTCGAAACTAATTGGAAGGTTACATTTTATTTTGTCCAACGTGTTTGCATTTTCAGGGATAGTAATAACTGCAATTGCATTGGACTTTTCTTCTTCTGTGCGATGATCATAGCTGGCATTATCAGCAACTCTTGCTCTCCCTGCCCAGTTTGCAAGCGTCAACTCATCCATCCCACCCCGTTCAGCTTTGGTACTTAGCCAATGCCTAGCTTGATGGGATGTTATATCGGGTTGTGAGCCATCCTCTCGTAATATGTTATGTTTCTTCCAAAGGAGGACTCCTTTTCTGGCCTCAGACCTAGAAATCCTTGCATTAATTATGTTCACCGTAGGTATAACAAACGAGTGTTGAATAACATCATGTTCGGCATGTAACTCACGGTCTCTATATAGTAACAAAGCCTCTGAGGCCTTAACTTTTTTTGCGTTATCAACAAAAGGCCAGTTAACCAATTTACTGATATACACCATACTCCCATTGTTATCTGGATGCGTTTCTGCATACATCGCAGCCTCCCGTGCAGGCATGCTAATTTTTTTCAATCGTTCGATAGCTTCCAAAGCTACATCTTGCATGACAGTAGGAACCCATTTAATCCCTTCGTTGCCATTTTTGGCTGGCACCCAACGTATTCCAAGTTTAAGTTCTCCGCTGCGATTCTCCTCCCATACAGTACAATCTATAGGCAATGAGAATAACTCAGAGCATCGGGATGGTGCTTGCATGAGCAATGCTATTACAGAAGTAAAATATTCTGCTTCAATACCTAATGAAGGTGCGTCATGAAATAACTTAGCAAATAACATCATATCCTCTTCTGAGGGCAATTTATTTTTACGATGTTCTTTTCCATTCTCGTCAAGTTGAATAGTTAAATCTTTTACTTTTTGATATGGATTTGACCACCCAGGAAGACTCGGTGTTATAAAGTTGTCACGGCAGAAATTAAGAAGAAGCTCCATTTGATAGCCCGCTTTATTTCGACCTGCCAGATTTGATATGCGTCTATTAAAAATATCGCCTAGCCTTTCTAAAACTAGGCCATCGAGCATCAGAATATCTGCTTTATGTTTTGATAGAATCAATGCTTCTTCAAGTATTCGAATAGCTTCGAAATGTCTGTGAAGATTTGTTATGGGTTTTAATGCGTAAATGTAGCGAATGTATGCTTTTGCAAAATCAAGAAATG
>JBOFFJ010000127.1:0-19862 GCA_051648565.1 Phocaeicola sp.
TTCCCATTCCGAACAGAGAAGTTAAGCCTTGTCACGCCGATGGTACTGCAGATTGTGGGAGAGTAGGTAGCCGCCGTTTTTTAGAGAAGTCCTCTGGTTCTAATAAGAACTGGGGGATTTTTTTTTGCGTTATAGCTAGCTAAAATAGATGAATGCTAAAAATATAATTTTTGATAGTGAATACAGCGCTCTTAGCAGTTCTCTTTTATTTATTTTTAGTCTTGTTTTACTCCAGAAACCTACCAAATGTTAATGTATAGCTTCCATTATAGCTATTTATTGCTCCATAATTACTATCTTTGGAGGATATAATATCTAATCTTTAATAAAACAATCTATGTTACGAACGGTTTTTGTTAGTGCCTTTTGTTGCCTCTCTCTAGGGACAATGGTTGCACAACAGCGTACTGGAAATATTGTGGAATATTTCGGCAAAGAAAAAATTGAACGTGTGGATGAGGGTGTGATTACTCATACTTTCACACAAGGTTATCATTTACCTACAACGGCTACGAATGGCTATATCTTTCAGATGGGAGATGCTTTGGCATGGGAGCTATTTACAAACAACTTTAAAAATCCCTATTCAGGCAATCTGGAGGCTGTAAACTATGGTCGTACGCGCCAGAATATTCAATGGCAAGAGATTCTTGCCGATTCAACTAATCGCTTCCGTTCACCTGAACTTCGTCGCTCTTATTTGTATAGCGAATATGAGGCTTCCTCTTCAGAGGTGATGTTACTGCAAGCTACTGGAGGTACTCGTACTATTCTAAACGGAATGCCACACGAAGGAGATCATTACGATTTTGGCTATACATTAATTCCTTTTAAAACAAATAAAGGGGTAAACAGTGTACTTTTCACTCCTGGTCGTTTTGGCTATGTTGAAGCGAAGGTCATTAAGCCTAAAAAGCCAGTGATGTTGACTAAACGTGATATGACGCTTGCAGATATTATTACGGGTGAATCGGATGCGAAGTGGTCTGCTATTCGTGTAATTAATGCAACCGATAAGTCTTTGAAAGATCTTTCTATTCGTTGTGAACTTGAGAGTGGTGAAACGGCTACCTATGCGACAGAGGCAGTGATGGATATGACTGTTCGCAAACTTGCTTTTCAAGTTCCCGCTTCTGCGATTGAAAAAGTGGGTCGGGTAAATGCAGTAATCTCTTTACTTGATAAACGAGGTAGTGTTATTGATACGGTTCACATTGCATTCCAACAACGCTCGGGAGAGGGTATTCATGAGCGTACTTTCCGTAGTCGTGTAGATAACTCAGTTCAATACTTTAGTGTAAATCCCTCTTCGACGAAAGCGGATGGACAAGCTATCGTGTTGTCAGTTCACGGTGCATCAGTGGAAGCGCGTAATCAAGCTCGTGCATATAAGCAAAAAGATTGGTTACATTTAGTAGCTGCTACCAACCGTCGTCCTTTTGGCTATAACTGGGAAGAGTGGGGACGTATTGATGCTCTTGAGGTATTGGCCGAAGGTAAGCGTCTTTACCAAACTGCACCCGAAAAGACCTATTTAACAGGACACTCTATGGGAGGACACGGTACGTGGTCAATTGGTGCTAACTTCCCCGATCATTTTGCAGCGATTGCTCCTTGTGCTGGATATGCTGATATTTCTAAATATGGCCGTGCAGGTTCTGATCAGCTTATGGAGCAAAATCCCGCTTTCCAACTAATCAAGCGTGGTGCTAATAGTGGACGTACTTTGGAGTTAGTTCGTAACTACCTTCAATCGGGTGTTTTTGTTCACCATGGAGATGCTGACAATGTAGTACCTGTTTCGCAAGCTCGTGATATGCGTAAGGTTTTGGCCGAGTTCCACCCTGATTTTGCTTATCATGAAGAGCCAGGTGGATCACACTGGTATAGCGATGAGAGTGTCGATTTTAAGCCAATATTCGACTATTTCAAATGGCATACAATTCCTGCTACAACTGCAATCAACCATATTGAATTTGTAACTGCATCGCCTGCAATTTCACCTACTAACTATTGGGCTACGGTTTCTCAACAAATCAGCTCGTATGATTTCTCAAAAATTAATTTAACAGTAACAAATGATTCAATTCAAGGTACTACTGAGAATGTAGCTGCTCTAACAATTGATTTCTCAAAGAGCCCTATTTCAGGTCCAGTAACAGTGGTTCTGGATGGTTCTGTTGTATCTGTAGATAGTAAGCAGCCAACCACTTTTAAAAAGAGTGGAGAGCATTGGAATGTTGGTGAAGTTTCATTGGCCGAAAAAAATCCAATTCGTGCAGGTGGATTTAAGCAAGCATTCGATAATCAAGTAGTTTTTGTCTATTCTACAGCGGGTACAACTGCCGAGAATGATTGGTACCGTAATAAAGCACGTTATGATGCCGAAAATTTCTTGTATCGTGGTAATGCCTCTATCGATGTTGTTTCGGATCGTGAGTTCTTAGCAGGTAATTATACCGATCGCAATGTTATTTTATACGGTAACTCATCAATCAATCGGGCTTGGAAGCATGTACTTTCGAATGCAGCTCCTAAAGTAGAGAAGAATCGAATTGTATTGGGTAGTCAAACTTTTGAGGGAGATGATTTAGGAACATTCTTTATCTATCCCCGTAAAGGTAGTGACAAAGCATCGGTTGGTGTTGTTGCTGGAACAGGTCTTAAAGGAGCAAAATCAGTTTATCCCAATGATTATTTGACTGGATTTACTGGCTATCCCGATTTGATGATTTTCTCTCTTGATGTCCTTAAAGATGGTATAAACAGTGTGAAATGTGCTGGATTCTTTGGTAATGACTGGGGTGTTGAAACGGGTGACTTTTCTAAATAAAGTATCGTTTAATAGACTCTAACCGACTTATACAGAAGCCCTATCTACTCTATCTAGCGTATGATAGGGCTTTTAAATATTCTATATTTCAGATTCCATAAATTACTTGATAGTTATTCTTACTATTGCTTGAAAATATTGGGAGAAGTATGATGAGCTTGAAAAATTCACCATCTATTTTTTACTTGCATCAACTGGCCAATTGGCATAATGTTGAGGGGTAATGTTGAAAGAGCCCATGAGAATTTTCTAATTTACATCAGAATCTTAAAAATAATGGAGTTAATTACCACTGAATAATTTCTTTTCCATGGTTTTTTAGATACTCATTTGCTTGGCTGAAGTGGTGATTGCCAAAGAAACCACGGTGGGATGATAGGGGAGAGGGATGGACACTTTGGAGAATGAGGTGCTTATGGGAGTCTATAAAGGCTCCTTTTTTTTGTGCATAACTTCCCCATAGGATGAAGACGAGGTGCTCCCTCTCTTTGGCTAGAATCTGGATAGCAGCATCTGTAAATTCCTCCCATCCTTTGCGTTGATGAGATCCTGCTTGATTGGCACGGACGGTGAGTGTAGCATTCAATAGAAGTACTCCTTGTTGGGCCCAGCGGCTAAGATTGCCTGTGGTAGGGATCTCGTTACCTAGATCGTTTTTGATCTCTTGAAAGATATTTCTAAGTGAGGGTGGAAAGGTAATTCCATCGTTGACAGAGAAGCAGAGTCCGTGAGCTTGACCCGGTCCGTGATAGGGATCTTGACCTAGAATAACTACTTTTACCTGACTGAAGGGGCAGAGCTTAAATGCTTCAAATAGGAAATCCTGCGGTGGGTAGATGGTGTTACTGTTGTATTCATTCTCTACAAATGTTGTGAGCTGGCTAAAATAGTCCTTGCTCAGCTCGGCAGCCACTCTTTTTTTCCAGCTGTCTTCTATTGCTAAATTCATCATGCTATTTTTTCTTTAAAGATAAATCTATTTGGTGAATTCACAAAGAGAGGGCATTGGCCAAAATGGTTAAAACGAAAAGAGTCCGGTACAAGACCGAACTCTTTATTAGCATCTGTAGTAAATAGTACTTCTACTTTTGGGGGCATCGTAAAATGGATAGCAGGATGAACCTTATTCAAGAAGAGGGTTTTACTAAATACTTTTGTAGGGTTCAATATGGGTACTGAGTAACCTCCCCATTATAAAATAGGTTTTTGCTAGACTCCCTTGTAGGGGTTAATGCTTCTTTATTGATTAAATAAGTGGCATGTTAATTGCTGCACACTCTTTGCGCATCTCTTCGGGCCAGATGCTGGCTTGTATTTCGCCAATGTGTGCCTTCTGTAGGTAGAGCATACAGAGTCTTGATTGGCCAATTCCACCACCAATGCTCAAGGGAAGTGTTCCTTCGAGTAATCGTTTGTGGAAATAGAGCTCTTTGCGTTGTTCTTGTCCACTTTCGGCCAATTGTCTAAGTAGGGCTTCTTTGTCTACACGAATCCCCATAGAGGAGAGTTCGATGGCTCTATCGAGTACTTTGTTCCAGATCATAAGGTCACCGTTTAGTCCTTTTAGACCTGTTTCTGCATCGATTGTAGTGTAGTCATCGTAATCGGGCGCACGTAAATCGTGTGCTTTTCCATCGCTTAGTTGGCCTCCAATTCCAATAATAAATACCGCTCCATGTTTTTTGGTGATGGCATCTTCGCGCTCTTTGCTAGAGAGAGTTGGGTAGAGTTGGCAGAGCTCTTCGGCATGGATAAAGTGGATGTGGTGTGGTAGAAAGGATTCGATTTGTGGATACATTTCACAAACCATATATTCTGTTCTTCGCATGGCTGAGTAGATGCGAGTTACAATCTCTTTTAGGTAGCTAATAGTGCGTTGCTCGGGGGTAATAACACGCTCCCAGTCCCACTGATCTACATAGAGAGAGTGTAGGTTTCCTAGCTCCTCATCGGCGCGGATGGCATTCATATCTGTATAAATGCCGTAGCCTGGCTTAATCTCATAATCGGCTAGTGTTAATCTTTTCCATTTAGCTAGTGAGTGCACTACTTCGGCTTGCGCTTCTCCTAGGTCTTTTATGGGAAAGGATACAGCGCGTTCTGTACCACTTAAATCATCATTGATACCCATTCCTTTAAGTACGAATAGGGGAGCTGTAACGCGTCTTAGTCGTAGTTCGGAGGAGAGGTTTTGCTGGAAGAACTCTTTTATTTGTTTAATCCCTAACTCAGTTTGTTTTAAATCTAGTAGGGGCTTGTAGTTGGTTGGTGTAATAAGGTAACTCATATATATTAATTTATTGTTGGTGTCTGCAAATATAGACTATTTGTTTTAAATATGAAACGACAATTCTGATATAGTTATCAAAATGAGTATTTATTTTCTGATTCTGTTTCTATTTATCAATTTGATAGAGAATTTGACTAAAATAGTAGGTTGGAAGCAAAAATATACTTACTTTTGCAATTAATTACGGTAATGCACCTGTAGTTCAATGGATAGAATGAAGGTTTCCGGTACCTTAGATATGAGTTCGATTCTCATCGGGTGTACATCAAAAAACGCTAATTGCTTAATATATAAGCTTTTAGCGTCTTTCTTTTATACCTATTGCACAACATTTGCACAACATCTTTTTTCTACCCATTTTTTAGCTCTTCTAGTTCATTATTTAAAAGAGCATTCTCTTGCTCCAGTGCGGAGTTCTTTGCCATCTCTTGGCGCAGTTGCTGGCGAAGAGATGCGATTAGTTTGTCTTTATCTTCCATTGTTATATTGTTATTTAGAGTTTATATATTAATGTAAAGTTATTATGGATGCTAGTATAATTATCTTGATTCTAAATTCAATAATCTGCCTAGTTATTTGGATTCCTTTAATTGCTGATTTTCTTAGAAAGAAGCACTAGATGTATAATACTTGTTCTGTACTTCGTCCTTCTTTAAAATCATCATCCCAGGTAAATGTTATTGTTTTGTTGCATCTTCTATCACTATAAAAATAAATTTCTATAGTCTGATTTGGGAGTAACTTTGGATAAGGGAATAAGTTATCTTCATGCGTGAAGCAGTCGCTATCATCCATAATATAATTTACATTCATGGCAGGTGAATTACCCGTATTCTTTATAATCAGATAATCCAATTTCCCTCTGTTTGGGTTTTCTATCTGTTCACACTGTATGAATGCTTTCTTTTTATTTTCCTCCTCTTCCTTTAAGGATTTTAATTGGTATTGGTTAATCTGTTTCTGCTGTTCATTTAACCTTTTCGTATGGATAAGGTACGTCAGAAGCGAACCTATTAATGCTAAACTAGAAATCGTTATAGTTATGATATTGGTAGAATCCATATTGTTGTAGCGTTATTTAGAGAATAAATAATAATGATGTCACTGTTGTTATTAGCAGAGCAATAATACCCATGCATCCTCCTTTATTGCTTCTTAAATCTTCATACTTTTTTCTTTGAGCCTCTTTTTGTTCATCTGTCATTGCATTTTGAACCTTTTCTATTATTTTATAATGGAAGCGTGACCACTCAGCACTAGGAAGTAACCCTGTTTTAATTTTCATTTCTTTTTCGTATAAATGCTGGGCTTCAACTTCTTTTCCTTGACAGAGTAGATTGATAACTCTTTTTTCTAGGTATAAAGACTGTGCTTCTGTTTTTTCGATCTTGGCTTCTCCTGCCTTGAACTTATTTCCGCACTCAAGACATGTTATCTGAACATCACTGCTGCCTATTGTTCCTGCGAGCAACCCGATACCTCCTGCGAGCACAACACCGCCTAAGGCCTTAGCCCCACTGAATCCTTTGTGTTCTGTATGCAATTCTTTAGATAAACATTTAGGGCAAAGTAGGCGACGTTGGTCTTTTGTTTCTTCTTTTACTATTGTTACAACTTCTTGTTTATTTATAGGGTTTCCGCAACCAATGCAACTTGCTGATTTGTCGCTTATTTCCTTACCGCATTCAGGACAATTAATTAGTGCCATAGTATTATTAGAGTTAAGTGATTACAATCGTTTCATACACCCAAGAACTTTCCACACTCCAGCTACCAATTTCTTTGGTATCTCTTGCGTTCCGTACTCTGGTGACTTGTTAGTAGGTATTAGAGAGAACACATCAGTGCTAGATCCAGGACCTATCCTCTTGATAGTTCTCAATCCATTGGATGCCACAATAGCATACACTTCTCCGTATGGTATGAATAGCTCCCAATCTTCTAGCTTCTTCATTGCTATGATGTCGCCATGGGTGATTTCTGGCTCCATGCTGTGCCCTGTAACATTGCACCAACAATCTGCCTCATTGTACTTCTTGAAGTCAATGCGGTATTCAGGGTGCTGTGTCTGGTCGTTCATCATAACATCGAATCCACCGAGGAAGTCAACATTATAATAAGGTACCCCCGTAGTGTGGCTGATTTTGGGCTCGTCATCTCGCAAGATGTGCACTTCGTCTGTGGTGTCGTATTCAACACCCTTTAGCATAGAGCCTTCGCCAGTGATTAACCAATTCGTATTAAGGTCGGGATAGCGTGTAGATATTTTCTCTAAACTAGCCTTTCGGATTGAGTCGCCTGTACTATTCACAAAACCATTACTTAAACTGCACTTGGACTCGAATGAGCGTACGCTTAGCGTGTTTTTGCTCTCGATGAACTTTATTAGTCTACCTTTTATTGAATCTGCCATAATCTTAAAAAGTTTTAAATGTAGATTAAAAACCTACGATAAATCTATGCTATGTAGATTTATTCCCTATATTTGCACTATAAAGTTAACGCAAATTCATTGAACGCTCAAAATAAAGTGGACATAAAATCAACAAAATAGAGCGTTTGCCCTAAAAAATAGAGTATGAAAGCAATAGCAATAGAAACAAAGAGCTTTAGAGAAGGAGCATTTGAGGCAAGAGTTAATGCCTTGGTGAAGTACAATTCTAAGTCTTACGCAGTTAGCGTCACTTGCTACTTTGATTTTAAAGATGGTGAAGCCTTTATCAAAAATATCAACAGCTTTAAATACCTATCTACTATATCACGAAGCTCTATAGATAGAGACAATGCTATTAAGAGAATTCTAAAAGGGATTAAATACGAATTTCCTGACAGTAATAAATAAGCAATATAATATGGAAAATTTAGAAACGATTAAGAAGAGCCTCCCTGGTGGTTATGAGAAAACTATCGCAGATAATCTAGGATGCTCGGTAGGTACCGTTCACAATGTGCTTAATGGTAAGAATACAAATCGCTCATCGTGGAAAATGAAGGTCTTGACAGAAGCTACCCGCTTGGCCAATGAATGCGCAAATACTTTAAAAGCTGCTAATCAAGTAGCCGATGAACTAAATCAACTACATAATGGAACTGCGAGCTGACCAAGCTCTTACTAGGAGAGAGAACCAAGTAGCTGGACTAGCTGCTTGTGGGTTGGCAAAGAAAGAGATAGCCGACCGCCTAGGCACTGCATACGGTACTGTGAATATTCTGCTTGATAAAGCATACAAGAAGACAGGTACTAGCAAATTGAATGAGCTTGGCTCATGGTGGATCAATAGAGCATTCGCTCTAAACATAGACTTCAAAGAACTTCAGAAATCACTTATCGCTCTTTGCTTCCTTGGAATTACTCTTTGTCAAATAACATCAGACCTTGATACTGAAATGAGGAGAGGTAGAAGGGCAAGAGTAAGAAGAGCTCGCACCGAAGAGGTGATCGAAGGATAAATATCAAACTTAATATTAACGGCAGCATAGCATAGCGTTGTGAATGTTTTTCAGTAGTGTAACTAGCCCGAAGGCGATCATAAAGTACTCACGAAATAGCCTATAGTATGGAATCAAGATATTTAGAACTAGATAGCCTATACAAGGAATTAAGAGCAGTTGAAGCCTACGATGGTGATTATCTACCAAAGTATGGTTACTCCTCAAAAACTGAAATTATAGAGCTTATAAAGGAAGATATTGCAGATATAGAGAATTGCAAAGAACCCTCTTACGATTACACGAAAGTAGGGTTAATACAAGAGCGTGCACAGCTATGCCACTCTCAAGGAATGAATTACTAACACATAAATAATATAATCATGGGACTAATTAAGAAAGCAAATGAGCTAGTAATACCAACGACCGTTAAGATGATGATTTACGGGCAAGCTGGTATGGGTAAAACAACAGTAGCACTAAGTGCACCTAAACCTCTTTTGCTTGACTTCGACAATGGGGTTAAGCGTGTGAATAGAACTCACCTTGATGGTGTAGACACCGTGCAGGTATCTTCTTGGCAAGATGTGAAGGACTTGTTTAACGAAGATTTGTCAAGCTACCAAACAATAGTTACCGATACAGTAGGCAAGATGATGGATTTTATCATCTCTTACAAATGCGGTCGTAATCAGCCCAGCATACGTGATTGGGGTGGTATCAATGCAGAGTTTTCTTGGTTTACTAGAGCGGTTTCAGAACTTAACAAGCACGTTGTATTTGTTGCTCACAGAGATACTCGCAAAGAGGGAGAAACGACTGTATTTGTTCCTACTCTTCGTGAGAAGTCCTACAATTCTATTGTCACAGAGCTTGACTTGTTGGGTTACTTGGAAATGAAGAGTGAAAGAGGTGTACAGACTAGAACAGTCACATTTGACCCTACCTCTCGCAATGATGGGAAGAACACTTGTAACCTTAGAGGGGTGATGAATATACCTACTATTGTGGACCAACAAGGAAAACCAACTGCTAAGAATGATTTTATCATAACCCAGGTGCTTACTCCTTATGGAAATATGCTTGCTGCAAAGATGGATGAACAGAAAAAGTACAATGCAGTGATTGAAGAGGTGAAAGAAGATATTGAGTTGATTGTAGATGCTCAATCAGCCAATGACTTTGCTAGTCGTGTGAAAGAATTTGATCACGTCGGTAGCTCACTTGCTATGACTAAGAAACTTTTTGTAGCAAAGGTGAAAGAACTAGAGTTAGTGTATGATAGTGCTGCAAAGATGTACAGTGATCCAATTTCAGATGTAAAACCTACTAAAAACTCACTGCTATAATGGAACTCCTACAAGAAAAACAACTCGAGCTAGTTATTAGTGAAAAAACGCTAGGCTCACTAACTACGAATGCAAAGCAGATTCGTGACATGGTAAAGGCTTCTTTGCCTAATTACAGTATAGAGAATTACTCAGATGATAACATCGATAAAGCGAAGAAAGACAAGGCAGCACTTAATAAGGCTGCCAAAGTCCTCAACGCAAAGAGGCTTGAGATCGAGAAGGAATTTGTAAAGCCATTTGCTGAGTTCAAAGAGATCGTAGCAGATACAGTCAAGTTGATAGGGGAGTGTTCTTCTAAAATTGATATTGTCGTAAAGCAGAACGAGCAAATTTTCAAAGAGGCTCGCAAGTCAGAACTAAGAATTGCTTTCGATTCTATGAATATCAATCTCATAGACTTTAACAAGGTATTTAAAGAGACTTGGACCAACAAGTCAGTATCACTGAAAAAGGCTATTGTAGAGCTTGAGGTTGCTGTATCGACTATCAATAATGATATTGAAGCTATTGATAGCATGGAGGATGCCGATGTATTGCGCACTTACTACGCTGAAACGCTTAACCTAACAGCTACAATTCAATACGGTAACAGACTGAAGGAGCAACGTGAACGTGCTAGATTGGCCGAAGAGAAGCAGAAGGAGGCAGAAGCAAAGCGTGCCTATTCTCCATCACAACCAGCACAAGTAATGGAGCCAGTAAAACAAGCCCCTCCTCAAAAAGAAGAGTTGTATGTAAGAGCCTTCAAGGTGTCAACTACACGCGAAAATATTATCGCTCTCGGTGATTTTATGAACGAAAGAGGTATTGACTTTGAAAAAATAGAATTAGATGAAAGTAAATTATAGATTCTATGCTACGCTATTGGATGCCTATCACGGCTACATACATAGCGATGCAATTTGGGAAAAGTATTGGGGATTTGCAGAAGAGCCCCCACATACACCCGAAGAGTTCCACGAGCTTCAAAGGCTTGAACTGATAGACCGTATCAATCGCAAGCCATTTGACAGCGAAGCAGCAGATAAAGGAACTGCTTTCAATGAGGTTATTGATTGCATGATTGATGGGGTGAAGTCTGACAAGGTACCAGTTGAGCGAGTTTGCAAAGATGGTGTACTAATAGCCCTAAAGGCTACCTATAACAACAGAGAGTTTACTTTCCCGATTTCATTCTGTAGAGCATTTGCCGACTATTTCAAAGGTGCACTTACACAGCAACGAGTTGAAGCGGTTCTTCCAACTAAATACGGCGGTGTATTGGTTTACGGGTTGATTGATGAGCTAATGCCTACTTCGGTGCATGATATTAAAACTACGGGCAAGTATAGCGCATTCAAATTCAAAGACCACTTTCAGCACCTTGTTTACCCTTACTGCCTTTTGCAGAATGGCAATGACATAAGGGTGTTTGAGTACAATATCACAGACTTTAAAGAAATGTATACAGAAGTGTATGTGTTCAATGAAGAAAGGGATATACCTATTTTGCAAGCTCATTGCGAGAGCTTTATTGAGTTCCTCGAGGAGCATAGAGAGTTAATCACAGATAAGAAAATATTTAATCAAGAATAGTATGAAGAGGCTAAAAATTCAACAGTATGGTGATGTGTGGACTATTTTTAAACTAATGCAATCATATGGTGGCTTTTACGGGACCAAGTGTGTGTCAAATTTTAACGGAGTTGAGCTTACTAGCGAAATGAGTTACGATGAAATAGAGGATGCATTGAGTGGTATAGATTACCCAGAAGAGGAGCCTTGGGATAATGATTAAACAACTTAAAAGATTAAAATATGGGTAATAGAATAGCAGATATGATAAGCACAGGAGTCAATGTGCAAATTGTAGTTAGTGTAGCTGAACTAAAAGAATTCGGGTTAAGCCTTATCTCTGAAGCTCTAGGAAGCAAACAGCAGGAAGAGGATAAACTACTTACTCCTGAAGAGGCTGCAAAGAAAGTCAAATCAACGAAATCTACACTATGGAGATGGGGCAAACTAGGATACCTAACACCGACACGTATTGGAGGAAAGGTATTCTACAAAGAAAGTGATTTAAACAAGCTAATGGAGGCGTAGATGGCTCAAACTGCAAAGCTAACTAAGTACAAGGGAGAGGTAGTAATTAATAAGTCATTCGACTATATGTGCAGCCTACTTAGGAATGGAAAGTACACCGTAACAATCGAAAGCTACAGGGAACCAAGGTCTCTAAATCAAAATGCCCTAATGTGGCTTTGGTTCACTTGTATTGAAATGGAGACGGGCACCGACAAACAAGATGTGCACGACTTCTACTGCAAGAAGTTCCTCAAGCGCACTATCGAAGCATTCAACACAAAAGAAGTCGTAGTAGGTAGCACAAGTAAGCTAAACACCATTCAATTCACTGATTTCTTGCGCAAGGTACAAGCGGATGCAGCATCCGAACTAGGAATTACACTCCCTCTCCCAGAAGATCGATATTATCAAGAATTTATTAACGAGTACCGCCCACGGAGGTACTAACACTTAAAATCTATGAACGAAAAAGAATCATACAAAACACTCATAGGGATATTCTTAGCAGCTATTCTAATGGGGGATGGAGAAGAAATTAATACTCCAGTTATCATCGGCCTACTAATTATATTTTACCTCTTTATAAACCTGCTTATCGTGAAAACGAAAGAGCGCAAACATCAAGAAAATGGAATCAATAAACGAAGTGAAGAAAGCAGCAATCAAGAAGGATCGTCTGAATGTGACCTACAACGAACGTTACCTAGAAGGGAACTACACCAATGTGGTAACAAAGAATTGCGACCAGATCATTCACATGGACTTGAAAGAAGCATTCAACAGAATGAAACTTCACCTTATCTTTCTGACAGAGCAACCCGAGGCGCAACGCATCACGCCTGAATCATTTAACTCTCCTGGTTTCGCTGAAACATTCCCTAACTACTTCATTAATGGGTATGGTAATGACTCTGTAGACGGTGTGAAAGGCATCACGATTCTGGGAACCAAACTACTTCAATCTGGCAAAACTGTAGATCTAAAAATCTTCGCAGCATTCGAGGATGAAGACTATGAATTCAGACACGAATTAAGCATCGATGCAAATGCTTGTGATGAAGAGGTAGCAGCTTACTTATTCGAAGATAAATTCTCTCTCAAACAAGAGCGCTTGGACTTTGAAAGCGATGAACCAGAAGAGGCAACCATGGAGGAGGCCCCTAAAAAGAAAAGAGGACGCAAGAAAGTAAATGCTGATCTTGTCACCTTTGACGCTACAGCTTAACACTACTAGGTACCTCGCAAATCGCTAGGTACCTACTCTAAAACTCTAAATAATGGACATAGAAATCAAAGGCAGCGTTTTTGAGCTGCAATTTAAATACAGGCCTATCATAGTAGAGCGCATCAAGCAGATTACAGGTAGGCGATTTGATGGAGATAAAAAAGTCTGGACGGTGCCAACCTCAAGCCGCATAGAGCTCGAAAGAGCTGCTAACATAATAAGACAATTCGAACCTATCAATTGGATCACTGCTGAAACTCGAAAGAAACAAGAGGAAACAGTAGTAAACTACACTCTCCCCGAGCTTCCAGAGCTCACTACACCACTCAACTTAAAAATAACCCCTTACCCTTATCAGCTAAAAGGAATAGCGCGAGGATTAGAACTCAAACGCTTTATGAATTGCGATGAGCCTGGGCTTGGGAAGAGTAATCCGCTTTATTCGTTGATTTCAAGCCCTTTAGGATGGGTTAAAATGGGTGATGTTGCGGTTGGGGATAAGATTTTTGCTCTTGATGGAAGTGTACAAACTGTAGATGCAATTTATCCTCAAGGAATGCAAGCGACTTATCGTGTAACAATGAGCGATGGATCTTATTCTGATTGCAATCTTGAGCACCTATGGTGCGTGCGTGACCAGAATCGACGAAGACGAGGAACCGGTTGGATTGTCAAATCATTGCAGGAATTACTTGAATTTGGACTTCTCAATAAAACAAACGTAAAACGTGAGCTATCTGGAAGGAAACCATCTTTGAAATGGGAAATACCAATATGTGAACCGGTTAAATACCCGATGAAGGAATTATTTATACATCCTTATGTTATGGGTGTGCTTTTAGGTGATGGCTGTACTTTAAACTCACCATCTTTGTCTCTTCCTTCGGAGAAGCATGGTATAATCAATTATATGAGTCCATTAATAGCGGAAAATCATACGATAAGAAAGGCTACTCGCGAAGGTGATATTCGTTTCTTTATTGTTAGTAATGACAAGCACAATAATGGATATATATCGTACCTAAGAGAGTTTGGATTGAATATCAAAAGTGAAGATAAATATATTCCTAACTGTTATTTAATGGGCTCTGTAGAGCAACGAAAAGAGTTGTTAGCTGGATTGCTAGATACTGATGGTATCTGTATAAAGAATAAGACAACCTTTCATACAACATCTACAAAGCTTGCTGAAGGAGTTAAAGAGCTTGTTCAATCTCTAGGTGGGGTCGTTATTATTCGCAAATATGATAGAACTCATGAAAATAAAGGCGTTGAATATCAGGTAAATATTAGGACTGATTTTAATCCATTCCTTGCAGTTGATTATAAAAAGAATGCTTGGAGTATAAATAAATCATTCCTAACTACTCGCTATATCAAGTCGGTTGAGTATATCGGGGAGCATGAGCAGCAATGTATCAGAGTATCTAGTTCAGATCACTTGTACCTAACCAATGATTTTATTGTTACTCATAACACCTTACAGTCAATAGCTACGATAAACGCTGCTGGAGCTTTTCCTTGCCTTGTGATTTGCCCCTCCTCCCTCAAGATAAACTGGGAGCGAGAATGGCACAAGTTCACGGACAAGAAAGCATTGGTACTGAATGACAAGGTACGCGATACTTGGCCATTCTTCTACAATACGGGTATGTACGATGTATTTATCGTAAACTACGAATCACTCAAAAAATACTTTGTGCAGCGAATAAAGAAGGCAGAACGCTGGAGATTGAACGATGTAGAGTTTAGAGAGTCCATCAAGCTGTTTAAGTCTGTAATAATGGACGAAAGTCATAGATGTAAGTCAGCAGCTACACAGCAGGCTAAGTTCTGCAAAGGAATAACCGCCGGCAAAGAGTGGATTATAGAACTTACCGGAACACCTGTAGTCAACAAACCTAAGGACTTAATACCACAATTGGCTATCCTTGATAGATTAGGCGACTTTGGAGGCTACAAGAACTTCGTGAACCGCTATTGCAGCGGTAAGAATGAAGCTAGCAACCTGAAGGAGTTGAATTACATGCTCTGGACAAATGCGATGTTTAGACGTGAAAAATCACTTGTATTACAGGACCTACCCGACAAAGTTAGACAAGTAAACTCTTGTGAGATTACGAACAGAAAGGAATATCAGGATGCCGAGCGCGACCTTATCATGTACTTGCAGAAGTACAAGGATGCTGACGACGAAAAAATTCAAAGCGCTCTTCGTGGTGAAGTGATGGTAAAGATTGGTATCCTACGTAATATCTCTGCACGTGGTAAGGTTCGTGATGTAGTTGAGTTCGTTAAGGATTTTCGCGAGAATGGTCAGAAGATAATTCTGTTCTGTAGCCTGCATGAAGTAGTGGACCAACTCAAAGAGTATTTCCCTCATGCGGTATCGGTAACTGGCCGTGATACTCAAGACGAAAAACAGCGTGCTGTTGATGCTTTTCAGAACGACCCGAAAACGGATATTATCATCTGCTCTATTAAAGCTGCTGGGGTCGGGCTTACCCTTACAGCAAGTAGTAACGTGGCCTTTGTGGAGTTCCCTTGGACGTATGCTGATTGCTGCCAATGTGAAGACCGTGCACACCGGATAGGGCAGAAGGATAGTGTTACTTGCTACTACTTCCTTGGTCGTAGAACGATTGATGAACGGGTGTACAAGATAATACAAGAGAAGAAGAGCACTGCCAATGCCGTGATGGGAGCCACGGATGACATACAAGAAAGTGTCGTGGATATGGTGGCCAACTTGTTTAGTGATGAATTTAAGGAAGAATAATTATGAGATGCGATAACTGTAAAGGTCGTGGATGGAACCCAAATCCTAACTTCACAAGCTATGGAGCAGAATCACCAACTTACATTTGCAGAAAATGCAGTGGCTCTGGACTCGTTCTTGGCAATCTAAAAGAAGCTATAGAGCTTATCAGTGTTCATATTGAATGCAATGAGCAAATGAGCGTTAAGGACCTTAAAGAATTAAGAAACGTATTACTAAAACAATAGACTAATGAAGCTAAACGTATTTAAGACACAGTGTAAGGAAGGCAGCAGAGTACTCCTAAATGGTGATGCTGGGGTGGTTGTACGCAAATCGCAATCGGGGTCAAAAGCCTTGATTGCATTTGAGAACGGAGATAAGAATTGGATTGATTACTATTTAATTGAATTGGTATGAAGAAAGCAATAACACTTGATGATATACGTAATGACACTAAGATTCAGGACGATGCTAGAATGCTTTATGCAAATGTAAAATCGCTCAAGGATTTTGGATTCTACTGCACAGAGAGGGTATTTGTTTATCTATTTGGATTAGTAGAAGGTAGAAGGCCCCGAATGTGGTACCAAGCAGATAGCAGTTGAGGACTACACTAAAATATTTTATGGTACCATGAATAACTGTTGTACTAATTGCGAGTATGTAATAACGGAAATTGAGTAGTAAGAAAATAGAAAGCAGCCACTATTCTTAATGGCTGCTTTTAATATATTGAGGTATGAATAATCAGAGGATGGGATTCGAACCCACGGATCCCGAAGGATCGCCCGATTATAAGTCGGGTGCATTAAACCACTCTGCCACCTATCTGCTGCAAAAGTAATCAATCGTTCTGTAAAAACAAATCTTTACATTATATTTTCAAGTAAACTTTAAATAGAATGACACATATTGCCGAATACAACCCATCAATATACCCATATCTCGTTTGGGTATTAATTAACGACTCTCCACAATTGATAGCCGAGCACTTCAATGGATACGATGGAGAAGAGATACAGAATTTAGAATCTGATACCAGCTCCATGGCAGCTTTCGCGATGCCAGTCACCAAAAAGGATGATTCCAGCTACGGAGTAATCTTATACTTTCGTTCAAAAGAAAGTATGACATATGAATTAGTTGCTCATGAGTCTACACATGCAGCAAAGTACCTATTTAAACACATTGGAGCAGAAATAGAGCCGTTCGAGCCATTTGAGTTCTTGGTTGGTTGGATTGCAGGATGCTGTGAAAAATCTAAATAACATGACAAAAGAAAAATGCTCAATATGCGGACGTGAAACCGTTTCCGTGATACAGAAGGAAGGGGAGTGGTACTGTTATAATTGCTATGCTGACAAGAAAACCCCTCCCAAGAAGCCGAAACGGAAGCAAGGGAACGAAGAGGCAAGGATGCAGTCAGAGTTCTTTAAGCAAGTACCGATACTCTTCCCGAACTTACCTGACAAACTTCTCTTCGCCGTGCCTAACGGTGGCAGTCGCAATAAGATTGAAGCTGCCAACCTAAAGCGTCAAGGTGCAACACCTGGGGTGAGCGATGTAATATGCCTTATACCAAAAAAGGGTTTTGCTTCGCTCTGTATAGAGTTTAAGACGAATATAGGTAAGCAATCGGAACATCAGAAAGAATTCCAAGAACAAGCGGAAATGTGCAGAAATAAGTATATTATAGTCCGCTCCGTTAAAGAAGCTATTGAAGAATTGAAGTCGTATCTGTATTAATGTTATATTTGCGAGGTAACAATAATACAACACATGAAAACACTCGTAGCTTGCGTGGCTGAATCGATAAAGCAATTAAAAGAAACAATCCATATTTTTGACGATCAAAACATAATCCTTACTAAAGGTGGGTATATCTACTGTCGAGATTTTAGAACAATAGAAGATGCTAGAGTACACATTGCTATGGATTGCATAAAGAATGATTTTATAGACTTTGAAATAGGGGAGATGGTTTTATCTGGAGAACTACATGAATTCAAAGTAAATGATGTTACAATTTCTATGAGGTGTCTTGATGAACGGAAATCTTTCTTGGAGTATATTAAAAAATCCCCCTTCACTAATCACTAGTAGAGGGGGATAAAACAATCTAATACCTTTAAAACTAAAAACACTATTTAAATCGCTTATGCAATAGCCAAATAACAACATACAACAAACAAATTCCAGCGCACGCTGCACCTATCTGCTTTGGAATGCTAGTTTCCTTTCGCTCTGCGCTCGTTTCGCTCTTATCCTTATATTCTTTACTACTTGTATCTATTCTACTTCCTGAGACGCTTAAAGAATCGGTTCTGTTTATATCTATTTTAGACTCTTTATTCGATGTGCCCTTTATAGTACCTTCTGCCAGCGTAGGTGGTTTACCTGTGCTGGGGTCAATCGGTTTATCTGTATCGTATATCTTAAAGTCTATATCGTATGCCTCTGAAATATTCGACAACTCACTAAGAGATGATTTGGAGCCTGATAAAGACTTTAACTCTCCACTAGAGCTATCTGTAACACTTTCTTCTACATCTGCTTTGGTAGCCTTACTAGAGCTTCCGCAGCTGCAAAAAATAACTGTAAATAGCACGAGCGTAGAAATAATGAATATTAGAGCAATCGATACTCTATCCATTTCACGTTCAATCTTCTTAATCCGGATTAGGTCCTCACTCTTCATAACCGCCTCCTTACTGATTTAAACATCTGAATCATAGTCTCAACATAGTTAGGGTCCGTAGCATACTTCATCTTACCACTTTGTATTTTCTTTACAAACTCTTCTGGGCTTTTTCTGTACGGCCATGCGTGCTGAAAGTGAGGCTTCCGGAATATCTCAAAGTAATCTGCTAGGCATTCCTCCATTGAGCTATAGTCACGGAATAACCGCTTAACCTTGTATCTGTATTTACCATTTCCTGTAGGAGTAACAGATAATACTTCTTCTGGTGCCGTAAATTTTTTATTCGGTGTATCGAATATTTCGGTAGTAGTAACTAAAAGACACTTACCCGTATAACTCCCCTTAGTGATGCCGAATAGGTTATATTCACCAACTTTACTCTTTCCCCATCCGCTTTCCAATGCTGCTTGAGCAACTACAAAAACAGGGTTAATATCACTTGTTCGCTCTGCAATTGGGTAGATCCACGCTACAAATTCATCCGCTGTCATAATTAATCCTCCTTTGCTTTATTTTGTTCGAATAATAATTGCGCAACCATCTTAGCTAAATCATCTTTATTCTCAATTACGACATTCATAGTTTTAGCAGCTCTTAAAATTTCGGCTTTTTCCCAGGCCTTTTCCTTGACGCTCTTAAACTCGCAGAATACGCAATAAGCCCCCCACAGCATAGTGAATACTGGAAGTGGAATGATGAAACATGCCATAATGTCGACTACAGCAAGGCAAAGCATCGGTGAGTAATACTTATGCGCCTTTGTGGCTGTTTTTTTAAGAGCAGTTGAATTGTGACTTTCGCCCCGCTCTGCTGCTTTGCGCCATCCAAACAGTAGGTCTAAACCCATCGCGATGAGTACCCCACCGAACATTATCGAGATGATGACAATGTGTTTTAATAAGTAGTTGTTGATAAAATCTGTGATAATGTGTTCCATACTTTTTTTGATTAAAATATAAATCTTTTGATCAAAAGTATGAGTTTATCAGGATTAGGAAAAGGACATAAAAAAAGCAGCCATTACAGCTGCTTATAAGTTTATTGTTGTCACCCAACTCAGGAGGTTATACCAAATCCGGTCTATTACTCATTATCCACTCTCCCAGCTCTCGCATGATCGTAGCTATCTTGCTAGGATTAATCTGTACATCCTCAAGAAATGATATTCGCTGGCTCTCACTATAATTTCCTGCCTCGAACGTGCATA
>JBOFFJ010000128.1:0-1400 GCA_051648565.1 Phocaeicola sp.
CCGAGAGAAGTAAGTTGCAATGTATTCTTCTGCTTTCTCCTTAGTACAAGGGATATAAGGTTCCCCAGTTTTTAGGCTCTGCTCTAGCAGAGATTCGTTAACGGATTGGGCCACTTTATTCGGGCCGCTACCAAACAAGATGCCAAACGAAATCGCCTTACTACTTTGTCTCAAATGAGGATACTTGGCCTTAAGCTCAGGTACTGTACATGGCGGGTTAAATACCATATGTGCAATCGAGCTGTGGAACGTTAATGTTGCGAAGTAATCGTTTCCATTACTTCTCTTTATCTTTCAATAAAGACCCGACTATATCTTCAACTTGTTTGAGTGACGTCACTACATAACCCCTTATGCCGTAAGTGCTAAGTAGTTTTAATTTATTATCTAGGTTATCCTTATATGATAAACCTTGGTTATCCAGCCTGCTAGAGTGCGGGTATAGCATAGTTTTGCTGGTAATCTCTATTACCGTGTTAAGCTCTGGGATATAAACGTCGCAACGGTAATTACGATCCGTTGGTACCAGATCCTTGTACTTTACTTCCCTTTGGAGATTAAGGCTTGGGTATGCTAGCTGTAACCCCAAGATAACCTCACGCTCAATTTTGGAGTTATACCCATCTTCAGTTTTAGTACTGCAAGTAGCCTCGCATACATCACAATAAAGAGTACTATTCCTTAACTCCTTATTTAGTATATACTGTAAGCCTCTGCGAAAAGTGCGGCAGCACTTTTCATGTAAGATACTAAACTCGTGACCATCTCTACTGATAAGACTGTACCCGGCTGGAAGAAACGAAGCATAGAAGCTCAACGGTTTGGTTTTACCCGGTACTTTGTAACATAAGGGGCACAAATACTTAGTACCATCTAACCCTATTTTTCTAATAGTTCCATTAGTCAGTGACTGGACATGGCCACACCCAAGTAAGAAAGTATAAGTATATCTGCCATCTTGTTTCTTTATGTTGGTAGCACCCCATTGCGCTAAGATAGCCTCATTACTAGTGCTGCTATCAGGTACTTTGTGGCTAGATACGCCCAAGTACTGCAACACTTTTAATACAGACATACCTCGTTTTTGTATATAATTTGCACTACAGGGTACTTCACCACAACTTACCTTAGAGACGGCCCACGCTCGTTGCCCAGAAGGCACTACTACATCTGGGTTATTTAAAAACCACTCCCTACAGAATTCATTTAACTCATCTTGTGATGTAGGTAGAACTTTTTTACTGTTTTTATCACTCATTCAAGTTGTCTCCCATTTCGAGCCTACTTAGGCCCTACGGCTTTCGCCTAGTCTGTGAACGTTTTTCTCTCAATTTCTTATATAATTATCCTATATAAGTCGGCATAAGTCAAGAGAAACTTCGCTGCTGATTGCCCAATCC
>JBOFFJ010000129.1:0-1077 GCA_051648565.1 Phocaeicola sp.
ATATGATTTTCCTGAAGGCACAATGGCAATTGGACGTTTAGATGAAGACTCCGAAGGATTGCTGTTGCTCACTACCGATGGAAAAGTAAGCGAACAAATCCGTAGTAAGAAAGTAGAAAAAGAATATTACGTACAAGTGGATGGTGTCATTACGCAGCAAGCTATAGATCAAATCCAGCAAGGCGTCGAAATTGGCTTCAATGGAGCTAAATATCAAACCTTGCCCTGTCAGGCTTTCATAATACACGAAACTCCAGATTTTGGCCCACGCGGAAAAAAAATACGAGACGAACGCCATGGCCCGACCTCTTGGGCATCCATTACAGTTACCGAAGGAAAATTTCGTCAAGTACGAAAAATGACAGCAGTCGTAGGGTTTCCCACTTTGCGTTTGGTAAGAGTTCGTGTAGGTTCCGTGCATTTAGGAGCGTTAAAGGCAGGCGAAGTCACCAAAGTAGAGCGTTTAGGGTAGTTTTTAAATGATTTGCTAGTGTGTAATAATGCAATTTGTTATTTGGGCGTTCACCTTATATATAGGTAATCGGATTTGCGGTTTTTCATGAAGTTTAGTTTTACCTATATATAAGGAGCCGGGCTATCCGCTACAAGTCCTCGACTAGTTTCGTTTGCACTACACTAGTCTGTGGGCTTTTCACTGCTATCCCTAACGCGTTTTACTCTAAACATCGTTTTTTTAAGAAGTATAACGGACTCGAATTTTACGAAATCCATATAGTTCAAAAGGTGCAAGTGAGGTGTTTTGTCAAATCCAAAAAATAACCCCCATGTTATTAGAGTTTTAAAAAATATTTTCAAAATAAATGGCAAAAGGTATTGTTTAAACGAAAAAAGGGTCTACTTTTGCACCCGCAACAGCGACAAAGTTCATTGATAGATTGGCAGAGTTATTAGGAGTAGAGATTAGGAATTAATTTCAAAAAAAAACTTCAAATAGTTCTTGCTAATTTAAAAATAACGATTACCTTTGCACCCCGCAAAACACGGGAAGTTCTTTGAGAGATTGACGAGAGATTGGTTTTTGAATGAGGTAAAAACTTCAAAAAAACTTCAAAAATT
>JBOFFJ010000130.1:0-14960 GCA_051648565.1 Phocaeicola sp.
CTATTCATTACTCTTCTAACATCATGTCAACTTTTATCAAGTGACTTTCTCTCTTGAAAGCGGATGCAAAAGTAGAGGTTTTACCCATTCCCTCCAAATAAAACAACCAACTATTTTCAAAAAAGATTGACATGATATTGTAACACACTGATAATGTTACCCTAACGGGGTGAATAAAATTTCAATCTATTTCGGATTGATTTCAAGAGGCTATGAGATACACCTTATTATAATATATAGCATCGAAAGAATGAGCTTTCAGCGTGTAAAAATATACCCAGACAACTCCCAACTATATAAAATAGAGGGAAAAGAGGCGAATTTCAGAGCAGAAAGAGAAGAAGAGAAACAAAAGTGAGGCAAGATAATTCCTCTAGCCTATTAAAATAGCAGAAGCTCAGAGTATATATAGAGAGAGAAGCTGAAAAGTCTATTTTACATCATGCAGCACAGAAATTATGAGGAATTAGAAGAATTGAGATAGTCCTAGGCTTAGCGGGTTAAGGTAAGATACCTACCAATAAGGATAGAAATGAAGATAACAATAACAGCCACACTAGGCTGAATGGATTGAGGTAAGATGCCTTACCAATGTATGGAATTTGTCCAAAGAAAAAAATCCAATCCAAAAAGAGGAACAAAAAAAAGCACATCGATGAAAAGGGCAAAAATTGCATCTACACAAGAAAACGATTAGGTGCTTTCTGAATCCATGTCAACAGCTATACTAAAAAGTAATCATCTAAACAACAATAAATTACCATTGAACTCAACATTAGCATTCAAATGCTCAACAACTCCGAGATCATCTAAAAAGAGAAGAAAATCACTCTCCTATCCCCCCCTATAAAATCAAAAATAAGCTTCAACCCTTCACAGATACTATCAATCAACAAGTTATGGTGAAGGATAGGGGGTCCAATCCTTCACCTATCCTTCACCATAACTTCACCTACCCCTAAAATGAAATAAAACATCTCTATAATTTATTTATATCTCACAATACGGAGTTAACCGTGGGCTTACTATCTACCTCTACTCAAAAAAGATTTCATAACATGGGCTACAAACCTATCAACTAAAAGCTACATCGCGCTTCATCATCATATTCCGATAACCACAAGGGGGATGGAGCAAGGGAAGTCACAATAAGAAGTACAGCAATAATTCATCACCATATTCCAATAACCATAAGAGGGATGGATCAAGGGGAGTCACGATAAAGAGTACAGCAATGATTCATCACCATATTCCGATAACCACAAGAGGGATGGAGCAAGGGGATTCACGATAAAGAGTACAAATGCTTCACCGCCATATCCCGATAACCACAAGAGGAATGGAGTGGCAACAATGTCAATATTTTCAAAAAGAGTTACAAACTCCTATACTGACTCGGTGTTACTCCGTGATACTCCTTAAAGCGTTGTGTAAAATAGCGAACATCCGAGAAGCCCACCATATAGGCCACCTCCTTCACTCGATAATCACCCTGCCTCAATAACTCTGCAGCATGTTTAATTCTTATTTCACGTACAAACTCTACAGGAGCTTGTCCAGTGAGACTCTTTATTTTATTAAAAAATACACGGCGGCTAAAGCTCGTCTTCGTAACCAATGTTTCAATTGTAAACTCACTATCGTCCAGATGATCCATAATTTGCTCACGCAAAAAGTAAATAAACTTCTCATCCTGCTCCGTCAATTTTAACCGCCTTGGCAACTCCTGCTCATCAATAACCTCTCCCATCGAAGCCTGGTCATTTAATGAGAGTCCTTTGGAAGGGTCTATCAACTCCTCTCCAGTAGCAACAGTTCCTACCGAACCGCGTTCATGCAGAGAGAACTCCTTGCGAGAACCAACCAATTCCTGCCCAGCGGCAGACTCTACCGAACCCTGTGCAGTTAGAAGAACTCCCTTGCGCTCCTCCACAGAATCATGCTTACCTAAAGCTACCGATGAAGGTGTAGTCAAACCACCTTGACCCATCTTGTTTACCTCTCGATTACTGGTCAAGTAATCAACCAATCGTTTACGCTGTAAAATGATATTCTCAATTTTGGCTATCAACATTTTGGCATTAAAGGGCTTGGTTATGTAATCATCGGCCCCCGATACAATACCTCCCATCCGATCGTCCAGGTTAGATTTGGCTGTCAGTAGTATAAAAGGGATGTGGCTGGTATTGGGATTACTGCGTACTTTGCGCAAGAGCTCCATACCATCAACCTCTGGCATCATAATATCACTCAATATAAAATCGGGCATCTTATTCACCACCTGTTCATAACCCACCTTACCATTCACTGCCTCAACAACTTGGTAAAAGTCGGTCAGAATAGAGACGATAAAGGCACGCAACTCTTCGTCATCCTCTACCACCAACACCGTCTGCTTAGCTATTTGAGCAGAATCACTTACATTCGAACCTATAGTCGAATCTACATGAGACCCAACATTTGGCCCAGCATTCGGATCCATCACACCACTTCCCACACGCCCTGCATGCATGGAGGAAGCAGATAGCGATTCACCAACAGCAGCCTCCTCCTCATTGGTCGACAATATTTCCACCTGTTCGTTATTTAAGAAGTGCTCCATACCCTGCTGAAACCAAACTGTAACAGTTGTTCCTTTGCCCAAATCACTATCTACCACAATGCGCGCATGGTGTTTGTCTACAATCTCTTTCACAATAGATAACCCAATTCCAGTACTAGGTTTACTTTTGTCGGAGTTAAACGAAGAGAAACGAACAAATAGCTTGTTCACAATCTCTGCACTCATCCCCTTGCCTTGGTCCTTCACCTGCAGCGCAATCTCTTTTCCTCGTTTAAACACCAGCACCTCTATCTGTTTCCCACTACCGATGTACTTAATTGAGTTCGAGAGAAGATTGACCACTAGTTTCTCTAAACTCTCCACATCTACCCACACCTTTGTAGCAGCAATCTCATTCACCACACGAATTGAAATGGCTTCATGATTAACACCTTTAAAAGATGTCTCACAAATCTCCTCTACATACTCACCCAGTGCAACCTCTCGCATAAAGAGCTTCTGCTTCTGAATTTTCCGAAAGTCGAGAATCTGATTCACCATTTTCAACATGCGATGGGCATTCTTCAGCACCACCTGAAGCTGGCTTTTAATAGGAGGAGCAGTTGTTTCACTCTCAATCATCTTCTCGATGGGCGCTACAATCAGTGTAAGCGGCGTACGGATTTCATGAGAGATATCGGTAAAGAAGCGGCTCTTTAGCTCCGTCTGTTCATGCTCCATCACCATGCGGTCACGCATGCGGTAGTAGATAAAGATAGCCCGTACCACTAAAAAGAGAAGCAACGAAAAGAGAACGAAGTAGAGCAACCACGCCCAATAGGTTTGCCAGAAAGAGGGAACAATGGTCACCTTTACCACCCGTTCATTCTCCACCCAAGTACCGTTACTATTGGTAGAGCGTACCTTAAAAGTATATTCGCCAGGCGGAATATTGGTATAATTGGCCGTACGCTGCCTCTGTCCATCCATCCATACCTGATCAAAACCCTCTAGCTTGTAGCTATAAAGCAATGCACGCGGATTGTTAAAATCTAAAGCAGCATACTCAAAACTAAAGAAGTTCTCATTGTGCCCCAAGGTGATGTGAGGGGTATTGTCTATTTGACTGGCCAGCGGATACTCTTTATTGAGTACCTTAAAAGAGGTGAGTGCCAAGTAGGGCACAAATGCATCTTTGGTCACTTGGTTGGGAACAAAAGACAAGGTGCCATGTGTACAGCCATACATCAACTCTCCATCACGGCTCAACAACGGAATAGCCTCCGTAAAATATTGATTGCTAATGGCCCGACTCACATCATTGAACTGCTCAAAGCTCTCGGTAGCCAAGTTGAAGCGCGAAATATTTCCCTCACTATTTATCCACAAGTTGCGATCGTTATCCTCTACTATCGATAGCACAATATCCGAGTGTAATCCATCTAGCTGGTTGTAACTTTTAAAACGCTTGGGCAACCCCGCTTGGTCCCACTCCACCACTTTAGACAATCCTCCTCCAAAGGTAGCTACATAGAGTTCGCCTGTTGTTGTGACACATAAGTCGTACACATCATTGGCTGGGATATTCCCCTCATCATTTCCCCTTTTTTGGTAGGTAGCCAGGTGAACAATGGCATTTTTTGTTGTATCATAGCTATAGACCAGCAACCCAATGGTACTCCCTACATATATTTTTCCTTGGTAAGCCTGAACCGTACGGATGCGCAGCCCCGCCTCTTCCGAATCGCCCCCCACCAATGTATTGTTCTTATTCAGAAAGCGGTCTCGCTCTTGGTCATACAAGTTTAATCCTCCCCCATAGGTTCCTATCCAGATGCGCCCCTCACTATCTTCATGAATATCGTATACGGCATCGTTGCTCAAGCTATACCCATCATGGGCATCCTGTTTATATTGTTTTAGTTTAAAATGGTTGCCCTCCCCATTCAACGGAGTCAACTTATAAAGACCTTGCCCTTTGGTACCAATCCAAATATTCTTTTCGCTATCACTACAGATGGTGTAAGCCAGCACATCTAGTTTCTTACCACTTTGGGCAATCCTTCCATCTTCGGTTAGCAAACCTATATACTCTTTTTGGGCATTGTAAATAGAGATGGCACCATCCATATTTCCAATCCAAGTATTATCCTGAGCATCTTCGTAGAAAGAACGCACTTCGTAACCTGTCGAGAAGAGTTTGCTAGAGTAAAAACTATTTAGCTTAAAGAATTCATTGTCAAACACCACCTTCTCCAGTCCACCCGTACGCGTACCTAGCCAGAGATTACCCTGCTTGTCCATAAAAAAATCGTGTAGCATGTCCGAGAACTTCCACTCTCCCGAGAGGGGATCATTGTAGAAAGGGAGGAGCCTATTGGTAGCCTCATCATAATAAGAGAAGAAGCCGTGTGGATGCACCCAAACATGCCCCGAATGATCTTCTTGGATAAAGAACTGAGGAGCAAAATCATTGTTCCGACGGTCCACCACTGGATTGTAGTAATCAAGCTTATTGGTCAACAGATTGTATTTAGCCACCCCCGGATAGTTCATCTCCAACCAAATATTGCTATTGGAGTCAATAAAACAGGACTTTAGCTCATTACTGGGCAACGAAGGCAAGCTCTTCTTGTTGAAGTAAGCCAAATCGGTTTTATTCTTGTTACAGATAATAAAACCGTCGTTCGAGGTGAGAATCACGAAAAGGTTATCATGAATGGTCTGAATGGATAAGATATCCGATTGCACCCCCGTATTAAATCGTTTGAAGCGATCCTCTCTGAAATTGTAGCACCAAATTCGCCCTTTGGTAGCACCCAACCAAACCTCCGTATCGGTCTCTACCGCCGAAAGAAAGGAGATAGGCTCCTCTTGCGTAGAGGAGGTGAGAAAATAAGGCGTTGACTTTCCATCGGCAGCTACTTTCAACACCCCACTAGCTGTAAGCAACCACGAATTGCGCTGCTTATCTTCGTATACCTTGTTTACACATCCACTTTGCAACTGACCATTGCTAGGAGCAAAAGTGAGGTAGTTACCGGTGGTATCTGGCACACAAATAGCCCCATTTCGCTCGGAGGTAAGCCATACCTTTCCCGAAGGCATAGCACAAATATGCGTAGCACGAAAAGGTTTATCATCTACCGTAAAGGTAGATACAAAACGCTCCGTATAGGGATTGAAACGGAAAACTTCGCTGTGGTAGGTTTGTATCCAAATATATCCATAGATATCCTCCTCTATTTTTTCAATGCGGGTATCTTGCATAACTACCGCATCCACGCTGTTTGCCTTGTAATTGGTAAAACGATATCCATCAAACTTCGAGAGACCATCGCGCGTAGCCAACCAAATAAAGCCGCGTCTGTCTTGAATAATATTCATGATAGAACGCTGCGGAAGGCCATCGACCAAGTTGTAGTGTTCAATGTGTGACTTAGGCTGTGCAAAGAGTTGCGTAAAAAGAGCCCAAAAGAGGGATAGGGTAAAGAGACGGATGCGCATGGGATTCATGAATTTATCTAGGTGACAAAAATAAGGGATTAGAAAGGGTTCTCTACTATCTAAGGGCAAGTAAATTGGCAACAAATACCCAAAAACAGAGGCAGGTAGGAGGTTAATCTCAACCCAAGCAGTAGAATAAGTTACTGCCACCCCAAGAATTATTCAACATAGTAGGTGCTATTCTTACATTCTACTCCATCTCTTCTTTAATTATCGACGGGATTTCTGGAAATCTCGACGGTAATTTGATAAATCCCGCCGAGAATTATCAAATTACCGTCGAGATTTAGAGAATAAGTAGTAATAAGTAGAAGAATAGGTAAGCAGTTATAGCCAAATAAGAGGAGAGAAAGCAAGAAAATAGAGGAGTAACTCCAGGGAAAGCAAAAAGAAAATCCACCCCTCTGCACCACACGGGAGTAAAGAGATGGATTTTCTAAACCTATTATCTAAACTATAGAGATAACTTCTCTCTCTCAAGAGTAGCCATAATAAAGGGAGCGATGGCTTTGGGATCGTTTGCCCGAACCGTTTCGCTGATGTAGTAGTCAAAGGTTCCGGTTCTATCTCCGCCTAGACCAGCTACAGCACAACAGTGATTGATATTCATCAACCCCTCTTGGTAGGTTACAAATTGCTTGGTATACCCCGCAAAAGCCTTCTCGGCTACCTTTATATAGTGTGCATCAATATAGCCCATACGAACCGCTTTGTAGAGCGAGTAGATAAACATGGCCGAGCAGGTAGCTTCTAGGTAGTTGCCCTTTACAGCTCCCTTGTCTAGCACTTGGTGCCACTGTCCACTCTTTTTATCTTGTCTCTTCTCTAGTTGGGTCACAATGTTATTTAAGATAGCCAGCACCTCATCTCTTCCCTCTTGGTTGGCAGGAATAAAGTCGAGCGCATCAACAATGGCCATAGTGTACCAACCCAAGGCGCGGCCCCAAGTATGTTTAGACTGACCCGTTACAGGATCGGCCCAGCTCTGTTTGCGGCTATCGTCATATCCGTGGCGGTAGAGTCCGCTTACAGGATCGTAGGTGTGGCGAGCAGCCATGGTAAGCTGATTAATCACATCGGCAAAATCTTGTGGGCGGTTAAAGCGGCTTGCATACTCGGCCATAAAGGGAGTGGCCATATATACCCCGTCTAACCAAACTTGGTTAGGATATACCTTTTTATGCCAAAAACCTCCATCAGGATTACGCGGATGGGTATCTAACTGGCTACGTAGCAAATCAATCGCCTTCTTAAGCTTAGGATCACTGGTATAGTCATACAGCTGGTAAAGCATCTTACCCGAGTTTACACGGTCTATGTTGTAATCGGCCAACTTATAGGCCACAATCGATCCATCGTTGTGAATCATGGTATCGGCATAGGCACGTGCATAGGTAAAGTAATCTTCGTTACCCGTACGAGCATAGAGTTGCAAAAAAGCTTGCAGTTCGAGTCCGTGGCAATAATCCCACTTCAAGCGGGGTTGAAAATCGAGCTGCCACGATTCGGGGTTGCGTACCATCTCGGCATTGGCTATATCTGTGGCATACTTCAAGGCAGTAGGTTGCACTGCTTGGTTAGGTGCCATGCGGAACCAATCCAACTCTACCCACTCACTATCGTTGTGCACATTGGCCGGGCGTGTACAGAAAGTACCCACCTTGGCGCCAATCCATTTTCCTTTGGTAGCAGTAAAAGGTGTTCCAAGTGTTTGGTAGCTCTTGCCATCGGTACTGTACGAGAATTGACACACGGCACCCTTTGTAACGGCTACACGCAAGTAAATCCAATCTTGCTTAATCGAGATCTTCTCATTCACCTTCTCTACTCCTCCGCGATCGGCCTTGGGGCACTCTATCTGCGAAAGGGTAATGCCCTCTGCACCATTCTCCATGATTAAACCGGCATAACTCATACCCATTACCAACAGTCCGGTACGCTCTCCTTTGTACTTAGAGTTGGCTATAGAAGAGGAGAAACGCAACTTTGTAGTAGTAGTAAACTCCTCGGCTGGGAACTTTTGCAACAACAAATTGGGTACATCCCACAAGCTCTTAGCCTCCTCACGAAGCGGATAAGCATAGAGGCGAAGAATACCTTTGGCACCATCGGCAAAGCTCCAAAGCGGGTTGAAGTTGGCGTGCCACTGCCACTGAGGGCCAATTGCATTGGTCGTAAATTCATCTCCTTCGAGTGGAGTAACAATGGGGTGAGTTCCTCCCACATTGGGTTTGCGGTATTGCAATACAGGCTCTCCACAACCGGTTCCTTTTTTGTCTGTTCCTATCACAGGCCATCCATTGACCCACTTCATGGGTTGTAGGTGGACAATACGTCCGTAAGCCCCTTTATCTTGAAAATGTATAAACCAATCTTCGCCCGTTTGGGTATCTACCCAAGCTCCTTGGTGAGGACCATTGATTGCTGTCTTTCCTTGATCCATGACAATTCGATCTTCGTAAGGGCCGTAAGGGTTATCGGCACGCATCACCACTTGCCAACCGGTACTTACCCCACCCCCTGGAGCAAAGATATAGTAGTGACCATCGCGCTTGTGAAACTTAGGTCCTTCGATGGTAGGGTGTTGTTCGTGTCCATCAAAGATGATGCGACTCTCTGTAATGGCCTCGGTAGCCTCAGCATTCAATTCGCACACGGCCAATATACTTTTAAGTCCGGCACGGCTTCCAGCATATCCATGTGCTAGGTATACTCTACCATCATCGTCCCACAAAGGCGATGTATCGATAATTCCCTTACCACTCTTTACCAAAAGCGGTTTGCTCCACACGCCACGTACATCTTTTGTTTTACACATAAAGACTCCTTGGTCAGGGTCGCCCCAGAAGATGTAGAACTCACCGTTGTGGTATCTCAAACAGGGAGCCCACACACGGTTACCATGCTCTGGCACTTCGGGCGTTACCACTGGAGGAAGAGCCGTAGCCACAGCTGCCCCAACAAGAGTCCAGTTTACTAAATCCTTAGAGTGTAATATCTGTAAGGCTGGCGTACTGTTAAAGCTAGAAGAGGTCATATAAAAATCATCGCCCACCCGAATCACATCGGGGTCCGAGTAGTCGGCATGTAGAATAGGATTTTTATAGGTACCATCCCCTTGATCGGCCACCCATACTTGGGATACATAGGGAGCTGTTGATTGCGCCGCTAGCGTGAGGGGCAATGCCATGATGGCTGAAAATGCCATTTTCTGAAATAATCGATTCATCCTTTTGTTGTTAAAATGAGAGCACTCTTCATCATTGAGCGCTCTCGCTATTGATTGTTTAGGTTTTATTTTATTGTTATCTCCACACGTTTGAGTTCATAAAATCCATATCATAGCTTCTAGCTAGAGCATTAAAGATTTCCACCCGTTATGGTTAACTCCTTCACATTGTCCAATGTAAGTGCTTCTCCTCTTTCAGGATATACCGCTACATTTGTTAATGTGATGCCTGTAGCCTCACTTATCTCAACCCCCTCTGTAGCGGTAATAGTGGCATTCTCAACCACAATGTTTTGTACATGCATCTCTGCCAATCCTGTTATAGAGATGGCTTTGCTACCATTGCGCGCTACTATATCTTTGATGTAGATGTTGCGGAAAACAGGAGTCGTTTCATCAACAGGTGGTATACTATCGCTCTTCTTTGTAAAATAGTAGGTACTGATAGAGAGTGGTTCGTGCACCATATCGAACATATTAATGTTGCTAATATAGATATTTTCGACCACACCGCCACGACCACGAGCCGATTTAAATCGAAGACCAATGTTAGTTCCCATAAACTGGCAATTATTTACAGCAATATTGCGTACGCTACCCGACATTTCACTACCCACTACAAAACCTCCATGCCCTTTAAATACCCGGCAGTTCTCTACAATTACATTCTCTGTAGGTCGGTTGCGTCTGCGTCCATCTTCGTCTTTACCCGACTTGATACAGATGGCATCATCGCCCACATCAAAACTACTATTGACAATAATAGCGTTGCGACACGACTCTAAATCAAGACCATCTCCATTTTGAGCAAACGAAGGGTTACGCACCGTAATGCCATCAATAATCACATTCTCACACATCAACGGGTGGATGTTCCAACTTGGTGAATTCTCAAAGAGAACCCCCTCTAAAAGTAGGTTCTTACACTCAATGAAACTAATCATTACCGGACGCAAGTAATCTTTGATTGAATCCCACTCTGCATCGGTCAATGGAACTTGGCGTTTGTTAATCTGCGTACTATCCCCTTTAAGCGCCTTGGCAGTAGGAAGCCATAAATTGTCATTCTTCACAAATCCGCCCGATTTTACCAAAGCCCCCCATTGGTGGTTGGTCATCTTGATTCGCTTCACAGGTCTCCACGCTCCGCCCGAACCATTGATTGCACCTTGCCCTGTAATGGCTATATTCTCCAAATTACGTCCCGAGATAGGCGATTGACAACGACGCGTCTCCTCTCCTTCAAACGAAGTACTCACCAAAGGATATTGATCAAAATCGGGTGTAAAAAGAATCAAGGCCCCCTTCTCTAGGTGCAAATTGATGTTGCTTCTAAAGGTGATGGGACCGGTCAACCAAACTCCTGATGGAACCACTAACTTACCTCCTCCTCTGCTACTCAACTGACTCATGGCCGCCTCGAATGCATCGGTATTCAAGGTTCTTCCATCGGCTACACCTCCGCACTCGTGAAGTGAAACAGTAGTGGCTGGAAAGGTAGGAGCAGTAAGAAGCGGCATCTCAAAAGGAAGGTTCTTGTAGAGGTGACTATACTCCTTTGCTGCAACTGAGTGTGATGAACAACTAATCGACAATAGGGCTAGAAGAGCCACTGCACAAGGAAAAAGAAGGTGTTTAGAGAAGAGTTTAATCGCCATAATAAGTCTGTTGGTTTAATGGGTTTTCTGTAATAATGATGCAATATTATCTCATTTTGGCCACTTTAAACGGGGATATTTTGGCAATAGTAGGTAGCTATTTTGGCTGATAGCAGAAAAGAGTAAGCAAAAAGCTCTCATTACCCAGTAGGCAACGAGAGCTTCTCACTTTAAATCAATAAATTACAAAAACTAGCGAAGAGATTATTTTATTCAATAGCCAAGCTCCTTAACAACCAATTATTCCACGTTTCATACTGCTCTTGGTACCAAAAATGGGCTGTTTCCAAATAAAGGTGCAACTCTTTGGGTGCTGCAATGCTATTGTAGGCAGCATACATAGAGGTAGGCGTACATACCTCGTCGTTGTATCCCCAACTAAACCATCCCGGCACGGTAACCTGCTTGGCAAAGTTAACTACATCGTAGTAGTAACTGGTCTCTACCTGCGCGGAGGTAGGAGTGGTGTTGTAAAAGAAGTAGTGCGGCCATCCACCTGCTACTTGCTGCAAAAATGCAGCATGATCACACAAAGCTGGATGAACGGCTGCATAACTTGTTACTTGGTTGTGAAGCGCTGCCACCATCACCGATAGCGCCCCTCCCTGGCTAGAGCCTGCAACGGCTACCTTCTCTCCATTACATTCGGGTAGCGCTACTAAGAAGTCGACAGCCCGGATGGCTCCCATCAGAACCCGCTTGTAGTAGTTGTTCTCTTTGCTATCTGTATGAATCTGCCAGTAGTTATGAAGTGCTCCTGCAAAGAGGGCTTGGTAAACCGACTCCTGCATGGTTACTGGAATACCATGTATCCCAATCTCAAGTGTAATCACCCCTTTAGAAGCGGTATGAACATCGCCATAGTAAGGGCGAACACCTGCCCCGGGCACCCGCAACAGCGCTGGATAGGTTCCAGCAGCCTTGGGTTTGGAAAGAATACCATAGGTGCGAGAGCCCCAACATAAATCGTGGAAACTCACTTCGTACACATCGACTTGGTGTGTGCAGCGCTCGGGTAGTAACCGAAAGGTGGGTTCGAGTGCTGTATGGCGTGCCTCCTCACATGATTTACGCCAGAAAGAGAGAAAATCAGTAGGCAAAACTGCATAAGGTTGAATGGTTTGGGGTTCGTATCCTACCGCTGCACTGCCTTCGTACGTTTTTCCATCGACGTGTGCTTTCACTTTGCAACGCAAGAAACCAGCTTTATCTAATTTGCCACGCACCGTAAGCTTTCCCTCTTGTAAAAGAACCTTGCTTTTCTTCTCTGTAGGATACATCTCAGGACCCAACTCGTAGTCGATCACAACTCCAGGCAATAGATTTTGAGCCTTATAAACTTGAATGGTAAACTCACAAGGTTCATTCAACTTGTAGTGCCAATCGGTATGATTGGGCGATACAACTACACGAATCTCTTCACCCCGTATTTGGGCAGTAAGAGTAATCACAAAAATAAATAGCAATGCTAGTAGCGAGAGTGGTTTTCTACACATAGAGTCAGATTGTCTTCAAAGGTTTTAAATCGTATCAGCAAAAATAGTTACTAAGAGCGACTTAAATGGTACCTATTTTAACCAAGAGTGATACTTTTACGACAGACTACAACTATTTTCCTCTTTTTTTTCTAAATTTGTATCAACCAAGCAGCCCCCCTCTGCTCCATCTGTTAACAATGACTATGACAAAGAGAACTACCATCATCCGAGAAATCACTCCCCTATCTAACGGCGATTGCCTCTACATAGCCGATCGCGAGAAGAGTGAATTTACCTACCCCATGCACAGTCATCCCGAATTTGAATTAAACTTTATAGGAAATGGCAAGGGAGTTAAACGGACAGTAGGCGATACGACCGAAACCATTGGTAACTACGACTTGGTGCTAATCACTGGCGCAGAGTTGGAGCACGTATGGGAACAAGGAGGGTGCAGCAACAAGAACATACGCGAAATTACCATTCAATTCTCGCCCGATCTTTTTGCCAATGGCTTTAGCCAAAAAAATCAATTCACTACCATCCAGCAGATGCTAGAACGTGCCCAAAAGGGACTTAGTTTCCCCATGGAAGCGATTCTAAAGGTGTACAACCTGCTCAATGAACTAGCCTCGGAGAAGCGAGGCTTTTATAGCGTTATTAAATTCCTCACCATCCTACACGAGCTCTCGCTCTGCAACGAGGCCAAGGAGTTATCAAGCAGCTCCTTTGCCCGGATTGAGAATAGTTCAGACAGTCGTAGAATAAGTAAAGTTCAAAAACACATTGAAGAGCATTACAAAGAGGAGCTTAGATTGGCCCAGCTTTCAGATTTGGTGAATATGACCCCTGTAGCCTTTAGCCGATTCTTCCACCTACGTACCGGCAAAACTCTTTCGGATTATATTATTGATATTCGCATTGGATTTGCCACACGCTTACTGGTAGATACCACCACCTCAGTAGCCGAGATTTGCTACGAATGTGGCTTTAATAATCTATCCAACTTTAATCGAATCTTTAAAAAGAAGAAAGCATGCTCGCCCAAAGAGTTTCGAGATAACTTCCGCAAAAAACGACTACTGATTTAAGGTAACGCAGCAAAGAGTTTTAAAAGTATCGGTATGGGCTAAATAAGTACTTGTTTGCCTACTAGCTTAGTGCCTATTTTTGTTCATTGCTAAACTTAAAAACCAATTCATGAAAAGAAACACACTCCTTGGGTTACTTATCTGCTTTCTTTGCGCTTGCGGAGAAGGGAGCCAAACAGACTCACCATTTGTCACCATCGAGAATGGGCACTTCGTTAAACAGGGTAAACCCTACTACTACGTGGGTACCAATTTTTGGTATGGAGCTATTCTAGCCTCCGAAGGAGAGGGAGGAAACCGTGCACGCTTGCACCAAGAGTTAGACTCGCTGGTAGCCATCGGGGTAGATAACCTACGCATCTTAGTGGGTGCCGATGGAGCCAATGGCATTACAGCCAAAGTAGAACCTGCCCTACAAATAGAACCTGGGGTATACAACGATACCATTTTAGCTGGACTAGACTACCTACTGGTAGAGATGGAGAAGCGAAACATGAGTGCTATTCTCTACCTAAACAACTCGTGGGAGTGGTCGGGTGGCTACAGCCAATACCTAGAGTGGTCGGGATTTGGAAAAGCACCCGTACCTGCCGAAGATGGATGGGACGCCTTTAACAACTATGTAAACCTCTACCACAAACACGACGAGGGGAAACAACTCTTTGCCAACCATGTGGAGTTTATCTTGAGCCGTACCAATCGCTATACCCAGAAGAGATATGCAGACGACGCTACCATTATGTCGTGGCAAATAGGCAACGAGCCCAGACCCTTTGGCGAAGAGAACAAAGAGAGTTTTGGGAAATGGATACATGCAGTAGCCGACCAAATCCGCTCATTGGCTCCCAACCACCTCATTTCAACAGGTAACGAGGGGTCACACGGATCGCAAAACGACATTAACTTGTGGGAATTTATACACAGTTCACCCAATATAGACTACACCACCATTCACATCTGGCCCTGGAATTGGGGTTGGGCACCTACCGACCAATTGGCCGAAAAATTAGACTACTCCATCGAACAGAGTAATGCCTACATTGGTAGACACCTAGCTATTGCCGAGAAACTCAACAAACCGATGGTGATTGAGGAGTTTGGCTTCCCAAGAGATCAATTCCAGTTCTCGCCTAGCTCTACCACAGCGGGCAGAGATCGTTACTACGAAAGTATCTTTGGTGCCGTAGTAGAAAATAGCCGCAAACTGGGCAAACTAGCGGGTTGCAACTTCTGGGCATGGGGTGGCAGCGCCCAACCCAATCCCGATCATGTTTTTTGGAAAAAGGGAGATGACTACATGGGCGATCCAGCGCAAGAAGAACAGGGACTCTACTCGGTATTCCAAACAGATAGCACTGTGGAGTTGGTAAAGCAGTACAACGAAGAGATAGCCAGAAACTAGAGGTTTAAAGAATTTATAAGGAGAGCGGGTTGCAACTGTAACAGTTGCAACCC
>JBOFFJ010000131.1:0-22474 GCA_051648565.1 Phocaeicola sp.
TCCGTTGAGTTCATTTTTAAAATCTTTGGCGACAAGAATTCCATTTGTGACCACAAATCAAGCACATTCTTTGATAACGGTGTTCCATTTAGTATTAGTTTATACCCACATCTTCCACCTATCTCAAGCATACGCTTGGTACGCTTTGACCCCTCATTCTTTATTTTAAGAGATTCATCTACTACCACAAACGTATCTGTAGTAATCTTATCCAGCAAGCCCAGGTAGATGCGATCTGAAGATTGCAAACTCTCAATACCGCAATATGTTACTTCCGTATTAAATCCACCCCACTTCTCTATTTCTTGAACAACTCCCTCATCCGAATGGATAGTCCTATAAGGCCCGATCCATATCACGTTGCTGCATGTTGTGGAATTAACAATCTCAATTGCTACACGGGTCTTCCCCGTTCCAGCCTCCATGAAAAGAGCACCTACCCTCCAAGATGATAGATGCTCTTTTGCCTTTACTTGCTGAGGTAGCAAATTCATCGTTTCAACTCTTGTTCTGAGTTGTCAAAATCACTATTTACAGACAACTTGATTGGTGTGTGTGCTTCTGTTATAGTCTCCACCTTCTGCAATTTACCAGACTTTTCCATGTAAGACAATTGGTGATAAAACCCGATATGAAACCTGCTTTGATCTTCTACATTTAGCCTATCTGGTATACCTATGCTTGCATCCATTAGGGCTACGATTTCGCATAAAACGGAATCTAAATCCCGATTCTTTATATTTTTAAGTGCTGTGAATTGTGTTTTCCATGAGATTGGTTGCTCTGCTGCTAGATCCATTTTTACATTACCATACATGTTATTAGTGTATTCATGTGCCGCTTTTGTTACTGCGCATAAACGGCCCAACACGTAGCCGATGTTTCTGTTTTTTTTGTCCATAATATTATTTTTTAAGTGAGGTTATTAGATTATTATCTTTAGGGAGTTCTTTACAAGGGCTGTGATTAACTACTGTATACGATGGTAGCATATTCCCTCGCTCGTCAAACCACGCTTCCTTCTTCCTTGAGTACTGGATATTCTTTTTCTCTAGAATCCAAGCAGCAATCCAATAGGCATCACTCTTTTGAACTTCGTAATCTGGTCTGATTACACATGATTTTGGGAGTATATCGGAACTACCATCGAATGATGTTGCTCTATAAGCCTTATCAGATATACTGACAAGGCTCTCTAATCTTACTGAGTAGGCTTTAGTTTTCATAGAAGAACTACATCATTTACATTGCTAATGATCTCACCTGAATCACAACCTACGTGTGACAGGTGCACCCACTTGTTATATTCTGAATCGAAAACAAATTGTTGCTTTCTTGTTTTTGTCTCGCAAATCAAATTATGAACTTCTACTGAAAATTTTCTTTTGCAAAATTCCAATGCTTCAGCGAATGAGTTAGCAGTAAATGAGTAGTGTACGCCCTGCATTGTAGCAGTGTTGTAGATAGCAGTAAATGTAGCCATAATATTTTTGCAGAGTTTATAGAGCTGCACCGCTCTTCAATGATTATGACACAAAGATATACATTATATTTTAATCTGCAATTAAAAAATCAATTATTTTTAAATTATAGTTGACATAACAAAGAAAACCCCACCTCTAATTAAAGAAGTGGGGGTAAAAGGTCCTTAGTTGGGGCAGCAGTAAAAAATAGGGCGTGTCCGAATAACTAAAAGTGTCAAATCTAAATTATTGCATTGATAGACACGCCCTAATGATTTTTTAATATCTTTGCTTCTGTCAAATTTATAAATTTATTGTATATGAAATTAACAGAAGAACAGTTGCTAAAGGTGCAACAAAATCTATGTATCGCGAAAGCATGCCCCAACTGCGGATGCACGGAGAACAAATCAATTAGCCCAGAAGCTTATGAACTAATCTCTAATGAGATTCAAAACGGAAGTCTGGTTTTAGGTGGAAAAACATCGTATCAGCCATTATTATCAGTGCGTTGTCCAAGGTGCTCGTTCACGTCGTTTTTTAATTTGATAACATTAGGGGTGCTAAAAGGGTAGTTGAAATAACACAATCACCAGAGTTTTCAAAAACAAAACCACTTCTCTCAAATCCGCAAATCAAAAAAGACTTGCGGATTTTTCTGTTTGTAAACTTTCTCTTTTTCATAATTTTCCATTTTTTGAATTAATAATTATTCCCTCGCAAAGCTAATATATAAGCATCAGTCACAAAAGGACACAAAACCTCCTGAGTTGGGGCAGAACTAAATTATTTCTTCAAAAAATAAACACCACTAATGCTTGTGCTCGGCTCACTAAAATAGAAATTCATACCGTACCAGAGCGTGTCGAATGCATCGGTTACGTGAGTTTTGTATTGATCAGGATTGTCAGGGGTGTCCTCGGTAGCCTCTGGGTTCTTATTCTTCTCGAATCCATTCTTGCCCTGGCGAACACCTGTTTGCTCAAGTGCTATCTTGAGGAACTCATTTTGATGCAAATTAATTTGGATCCACAGGAATTCAGGGTCTCCCTTGAGTGTTCGGTCTATGTAGATGTGTTTCCACTCGTGTTGTGGGGCTTGGCCAACATATACCATGTTCACGTTGTAATTGTTTTCTATTAGGGTATTCTCTATGGTACTGGCGTAGCTTTCTGAACTGGTAGCAGTCTCCCAGGTGAAGGTATGATCATAGTAGACTACTACATCGTGGTTCAGTTTAGGACGGTAGTAGTCGGCAATCATCTTGACTAGATCTTGCATTTTACTCGGTGTCTTTACGTAGAAGGATTTAAGCACCTTCATAGTATTTCCCTTTTTCTGCGCTACGACAGCGGTACTGATAGAGGCATTAGCATCGAATGCAATGTGTAGCTCCTTGTTAAAGTCTAGGTCATCGTCACCTAAGCAGCCGCAATTGGTTAGCTTGCCCCAATTAGCACCAAGGTCACGCAATCGGCCATTGTCACCTGGTATATAGAAGTGTACATGTTCATCCAGGGCGGAGTAGAATCCGTTTGCCACTTTGAATAGCTGCTGGTTGAGGAAAGCCGTTCGCCACACCCATTCGGGAGAGTCTCTCTTCATTTGCCAGATGTAGTCTTCCCCAACAACTTCGAAGTTGTCGAAGATATCGTATTCACCGTAGTAGACCGTTTGTTCCCGCGTTTTGCCCGGTTCTGGTTTAACAGGTGGTTGGTATTTCCTGGCATAGTCAAGATCGCATGTAAGCTCTTTAATCATGCGCACCGTGTGTTCCGTAAGGGGCTTACGCTTGTATTGTACCAGTTCCTTGTAAAGGGTACGAATGAGGTTAATGTGTGGTGGAGACATCTCCTCCCTCTTATCCAAAATCCATTTACCCATTCCGGTGGTGGGCATATCGGTAGAGTAACATACACTGTGATGGTGAGGGCAATGGCCAAAGTATTGTCTATTCCCCCGATTGGCAGGATTCACCTCGCTCTTGATCTTTTCATAGCTCAAAAACTTGGCTTCGGGGCCAATCACCCAATCGAGCGACATGGAGTTAGCCGACATTGATTGATTGAAGGAGAGAATAACCATTACGGTGCCATTCCAAAAATGGAAGGCATTGCTCCAACCGTCGCCCATAACAGGGCGTACGGGGTCTGCAAATCCCATTGCTTTGGGTGCTTTGTGACCAACTACGTAGTGTACGTTCTGTATGTAACCCCACTCTGCTAGAGCCTTACATATTGCTGGAAGTGTATTGCACCACGCTTTTGAATAAGATGGCGAGATAAGGCCTCCAAGTGAGCCAGGCATCTCCCACACGTTTCGAATAATAAATCGTGCATCAATCCCCTCAGATTTACCTGTCCCCCGGCTAGCAATAATGTATTCATTATTTGCACCGATAGACATGGCGTGACGCTGCATCTTGTTAAAGAACTTGCGCACAACATCTGCCTGCTTCATACGAAGCTCGTGAGCAGATGGTATAGGTGATTTCTGTACAGGCATTACTCTTCCTCCTCTTCTTCTATTATTGCCTCTTCTGCGTTTTCTGCTTTGCGCCTAAATTGTCCCAATGCAAGTTCTCTAAGCTCTCTACGCTTCTCTTCGAGGTTGTCGATAACCTCCAAACCTTCTAGCAGCGTAATGTCGTCAGAAGGCTCAAATGAGGGTGGTATGAGTTGTGAGTAATCTACCTTGCTATCCTCCTTATCGCACATGGTGTATTTACCTATCTTGTCCAGAGCTGCTGCCGCTCCCTTGGCATCTCCACCATCGATTGCTAGCTGATACGCTTTTTTGGCTCCCTCTACAATCATGTAGCGGTACCAGCTCTTAGCCGCTAGGGAGATGTTACCTACTAGCCGGTTAATCATTCCGATATCACGGTAGGCTTGAGATTGAGATACATTATCAGCAGCACCCCCACATCCATGCATTAAGAAAGTTACGAGCTCTGAATCCTCCAGTAGTGGGCTCTCCATCTTTTTAGCAACACAGAGCATCATACGTCTGCGTATTCCCTCTTCTGACGGGGAAAGCATTACAGAGTCAGCATCCTTGTAAAGAGCGCGCTCTATCTTATCGTAAGTGGTTTCTTTTTTACTCATTGATGATCTGTTCTTTCATGTATTTATCGGCTAGTGGTTCGGCTGCAGGGCTGCCTGCCTTGGCCAACTTAATTACAGTTTTGCGGAGGGCACATTTGGTCTCTAATCGCCCTTTTTGGTAGGCGGTATAGAGTGTAGAGTGTTCGTGATTCTTACACATATCGACAAACAGAGAACGTTGGTGCGAATCGATATCAAGCAAGATTGCAATCTCGTAAGGGGGCAAGAGTGCGGCTGACATCTCTCGTACCTGTTCCAATTGTTCGTTAGATAAGTGCATAGTTCATAGCGTTTTGGTAACTGTTATTAAATTCTTCCTTGAAGTAATTAAAGTGGTCACCCTGGGTGAAATAAAATCCTGCTTCCCAACGGTGGTTTTGATTTAAATTGGCGGATCCAACTATTCCGAAGCTGTAGTCATCATTTTCGACAAGCAACACCTTTGCGTGACAGCTATCTATCCGTATCTTTTGTGTGATGTTGGCAGCAAACAGCAGTAGGTCTAATTTGTGCCTCTTTACTGTCGTATCTAGGAGTAGCTCTAGTGAGGTGATTTTCCCTTCATCAGCGAGAAAGAAAATAGGTCGTAGGCTATCCTCAGAAATACTGAAGGTGGCTATTTTTATTGCACAGGGACCAATGGCATCTATAAGAATGGGCAATACTTCGTGTATCGCCCATTCCCCTTTGTGCATGAATGGTTCGATGGAACCTTGCTGGAGTGCTTTTGGAAATCTATTCAGTAATTCCTGCATCTGCAATCTCTTGTTCTACTTCCGCCAAGTCTGCCTTGTACTTCTCAATGCGGTCCATGGCATTTTGATGAACTGTTTTCTTACCATCTTGCTCTGCTTTCTCGGCTGATTTGGTTGAGTTTAGAATATTCTCTTTGAGTCTCTTTCGAGCACGAAGGAGCTCAAAACCTCTTACAACGTCATTGTCGCTGTATTTGGGTTTATCTACATCCAACTCTACAATTTTACCCTCTGCCCAGGAGTCAATTCTATCCCACAATTTGCGACGCTCATCGTCCAATTTGCAGAGTTCATTGGCAAATTTCTTACGCTCATCGTCACTGATACTCTCGTTTGCGATATCGCTATGAAGGCTGGCATAGAGTGGCGTGATTACTTTGATACGTTCGTGAGCAGCCTTAACTGTTTTAGGCATACTGTCAACTGTTACTACCTTAACACCTGGTTTGGATAGCTCCTCAACCTCTTTTGTTAGTGCATCAAGTTGCTCTTCGTGCTCATTGAGTTTTGCTTGAAGCAGTTGAATTTCATCGGCATTTTCTTCACTGTCTCCTTCTAACTCAACTATCTTATCTTGCAGAGTAGAAATTTCATCCTGGCAGCTTTCCAATTCACCCTGTTTTTCTTCAATCACCTTTTTTAAATCTTCACCAGCAATTGGTGTTGGTTCCTGCTTGGTTAAAGAGATCTCCTCTTTAGCAGTAGGGTATAAGGCAGGTTCTTGGCGAATCTGAGTACTTATTTTGGTTAATACATTCACCAGCTGGGTAAAGTGTGGGTCAAAGATTGAAGCACTACCCACTTGATTAAAGTAGGCAGCAAACTTCTCACGGTGCACAGGTCTAGCCAGAGCATCGAATAGAGCAACACCGTGAGCATATTTGCGCTCACGGTCTGCTAACCATTTCTGTAATTGGTCAAATTTAGTCATACCTATTCTCCCGCTTCTGGTTTATACCCACCTACAGCCTGCATATCAATAGGAGTTCCTAATAATACGGCCGTGTAGTTTGAATCGCACGTAGCGGTGTAGGTTGTACCTCGCGCAGCTGCTTTAGCGGCACCACCATTGAAGGAGGGTGAGGTAGCTGCTGGTAACCCCTCTTCACCAAACAGATATTGTTGTCCATCTACATCTTCAAATACGTAATACCCTCGTGTATTCTTGACCATGGCATTGAATAGGTGCATTTCGGGCATGTTACCAGGGAAGAAGAAACCGAGATTTTGTTTGTATGATATTCCATCGAGTTCTCCCTGTGGTTCGGATGAGTGCGACACCTTACCATCAGTTGAGTATAGGTAGAGCGGTTTTGTGAGTGCACCTGCTCCGCCTATAAAGTCAAAGGTTCCAGCTGCAACATAACTGTTTTTTGTCTCATCAAAGCCAACCACCGGTAGTGTTGTGACTGAAAATTCTGGAATGAATAAGAGGCGAGGCTTGTAACCTGCCATGTTATTCTTCCCTTGTGGGAATTTTAATGGGGTGAATACAGGTGCAGCAGCCATGCAAATTAAACTTTCGTCGGCATGCAATAATTCAGGTGCTATGAAGGCGATGGATAGGAATAGGATTCCCAACACAATTAGAATTCTGTTTCGTTTCATTTTTCTCTAATATTAAAAATTGATAATTGAGTTTGTAAAAGGGGAATAATCCCCTCTTATTAAGTATAAGCACCTACCACGGTTTTAACCTCACCTTCAACAATTGTTACAGTTTGATCAGCTGGTTTTGTTTTACCGCTAACTGCACCGAATTTAATTGTATGTGCGCCAGGTGTTAGATTGATTGCATAACTGCCACTTTCGTGCTCAGTAGTTTGGTCATCAATCGTCCATTTGGCAGCGTCGGTACCGGTTGTATTAACCTGTACACCACCTGTTAGACAGTAGTCTCCAGATAGATCTAAGTAAGAGTTCTTTTGCTCATTGCAAGCGAACACCTTTTCGTGCCAGTCGCGCAAACGAGTATCATAACCAGCTTGCAACCAAAATTGCCAAGTGTTTGGGTCTTCGTAGATGTCACGAACCTGCACGAACTTAGCAGCAGATTGCGTATTGATTGCTAGATCCATGTTACCTTTCTTCTGCAAGATCAAACGAGAACCGTTTCCTAAACACTCGTGTGTTGCAAATTCAAGAGATGGGCAGAATGCATCTTCTCTTAGCAACTCTAACATGCGTGTTTGAGTTGGGTATTCTTGCATTTTCAACTTATTACGAAGTGCTGCTCGAGCAGCTTTAATAACATGTTGAGAAATCTGCAATTGTGGTATTCCGCCTTTTGTTGAACGCAACATGGGGTGAGTAGAAGCAACAAACTCAACTAGTTTGTCATACGCAACCGTTGAAGTTCCATCACCAGGGATTTCGAATTCTCCTGTAATAATCAAGTTACCACGAGCAACATTGATTGCACCTGCAATGATGAACTTATCAACCTTCGTATGTAGGCCATCAAAGGCACCAGTTGGTGCTGTTGAATCTTTGTCACGTTCTGCATTGCACAACGCATAGACAATATCTTCCCCGTGAGAACGTGTTTGTGAAGAGAGTACAGAGAACTCCATAGGGTGTCTTTTACCCTTGTTGTCAGTTGGTTTACCTCCTACAACCAACAATTCGTTATCTGTATATTTTTTGCTGTTCTCTTTTGTGATAAATACCACATCCTTTGGTTCAATATCAGAAGGTTCATAACCTATTAGGTTAGCCAGCTTCGCAAATTCTTTATCAACCTCATAAGATTGTGTGCCTCCTGCGCGTCTTCTTTCGTTGATTAAGGTATGTTTCCCTTTTAACTCCATCACATTCAACCCTAATGCTGCAGCAGCTTCGAGGATTGATACGAATGGGAGCGTACGCAAAGCCTTATCGTAAATTGTAGTTGCGTCTTGCAGCTTACTAACATCAATTAATTTCGGTGTACTCATATTAAATGGCTCCTTCTTCTTTAAGTTTGTCAATCATCTCCATAGTACTACCTTTGAAATCAGAGCACAATGAAGCGATTCTATCACCCTCTTTCATAGATTGCTCCCCTTTTGGATTCAAATTAAGTGTACTGGTTGGATTCTTTTTTAAATTCTCAATTTGCTCTTTCAATTGAGCGATCTCAGTTACTTTACCTGCTTCACTTGTTTTTAGCGTAGCAATCTCAGCATCTTTTGTCTCAATGCTTGATTTTAGTGTAGCAACTTCGGTGGCTGAAGTTGCTAATGCTTCATCTACCTTTTTCTTCGCATTGACGAGGGTTTGGTTCTCTGTAGTGAGGCGACCCATTTCGGTATTGAGAGATTCAATGTTGTCAGCAGACAACTCTGTACTCTCGGCCTTATCTTCCTCAATTTTGAGAAAAGCCAAAACGCTCTTCCAGGTGGCTTTTAAATTCATACTGTTTTTTTTAAGATCTGGCACTACATTGTTGTTCAGACCTGTTGCCAGGTGTACAGAATCTGAACCCGTTTCATACAGCCTCACGGCATTGGCATTGGCTGGTACATCAACGATAGAGGCCTCCATCAGTTCACATTCGGTTACGGTCTCTCTCCGTTGCCCAGGCACCAGCTTATCTTTGTCGCTACTAGTACCTAAAATCCGAATGCCCACACTGGCTGCGTTGAATGTACCTGCCTCAAACTTCTTCGCAATAGTTTGACTTAATTCGTCAACCATGTCGAATACAGGTACGGCAGAGAGTACATCGCCCTCTATCTTGATATCTTCCCAATGCCCAATTGCTTTGCTATCCCCCCAAAATTTGGAGCCTTCATCACGCAGGTGCATATACAACATTACCGGGTTCTTTAAGAAGAAATCAATATTCATTCCTTCTGTAAGAACTCGGTAGCCGTAACGATTGAGTGAAGAATCGGATAAAATAACTCGCTTTTTGCTCATTGCATCTATTTTAATGCAATGATACACCTAATATATAGCAGCGAGAAGGACGTAATTAAAAGGGGGTAAGTGCTGGATGCGTCAATGTAGTAGAGAGAGATAATTTGAAATGGCGCAGATCACTGGGCTTACTTCCTGGCACCTCGTCTATTGTACCGAATAGTGGAGTTGCCTTTGTACCGAATACCTTTATCTCATTATTATTCGTAGTAGCAACGAGAACGCATCCGCGAAAATGAAGTTGAGAGAGTATATTTAGCAATCTTTCGGTGACTCTTACGAGTAGAATTGAGGCATCGTGCGTATAGATTTTTCCTTCATCGCTTTTTTTAGAAGATGAGTCTAGGGTTGATCCATCGGTAATTGGCAATATACGTTCTTCATTTTCTACATATTTACGCAGGTAAATCTTATTAGCGGTCATGGGTATGGCAATAGACAATTCATCTGCAAAAATTAGCTCTATTCTTTTGTAGCCTCCTAAATTATTCATAACTATTTGATATTCAATGATTACACAGTTTTACGCATTATTGCGTACCTATTTCGCGAAAAAAGGACAATTAACTACACTTGCTCACCCCTCTTTTTTTCGATAATTTCGTTTCTCTTTTCGCCTAATTTTCGCACGCCAGCGATAGTAGTTTTTAACGAAAGCATCTTCCGATAGAGTCGTTATATCATACTTCTGCATAAATAGATGAATGCCGGTTATGTACTCCACCCCATGTCGATGTTTTAAGGTGTCAACATGATCGTGCAGCTCGGCCCACATCATCCCCTCTATTTTGCGTTGAATAATAGCTTGTGCGCGAACGCTAAGATAGTTATAGATATGAGTCTTCTTACCATGCGATCTACAGGGTATATGAATCTCGAGGTTACCAACATCAATTGGCGAATTGGCTGGTCTTTTCTCTAGCAAATCGTACACAACGTGGTAGATATCGAGAGAATCGGGGAAGCGTACAATACTATTTTCGCAAAAATCACAGTACTTGGCTGTAATATATTCGAGCAAATGGGCGGATACTTGAATCTTCGTAGTCATGCTTTCAGTATAGATAGTTTTTGCTAAGTTAGTAACTATTAGCGATTTACGCAAATTTCGGTCTACATTTCTTCACTTTTTATTCGCAGTCAAACACCCCCCCTTTCAAAAACTATGCTTTTTTTTTGTGCAATTGTACTTTTGGTTTTATTCATAAATATAAATAACTGATATTCAACCAAATAAGACCGTACTTTTTTCGTACTTTTTTCGTACGAATTCTTTTTTTGTGTACAAAATGCCTTTTTGTGCGCTTTTGTACGAATCGTGCAGAATCGTGCAAAATTCGTGCAGAGCGTATTGCATTGATATACAATTGAATAAATATGCTTTTTTATACCTCCGTACGATTGCACGAATTTTTTGATACTTTTTAGAGTAGTCATTTTTGCAGAGTTAAAAAATAAAAAAAAGAATATATATATAGGGCCATCAGCCCGTGTATGCACGAAAGTCCTAATTTGTTTGTAGAAGGGAAAAGGGGTGCAAGGGGAAAACCAAGGTGGCTGAAAAAGAGTAGCGGCAACACAAGTATGTGCTGCCGCTTGAGAAATGTTTCGACTAATGCATTCAATAAATGTTTTGACTTATTCCTTCAACAATTCCCTCCCTTTCATAGTTGGTCTATAACAAAGCTCACCAAATGGTCCTATATAGCCATCCTGATAAACAAGCCCTTTATCTACTAGCTCTTTAAGTGTCTCATTCTCGATTCTATACGCTCCATAACCCTTCTTGCATAGGTGTCTTAGTGTGCCAACCTGCACGCTTGTTAATTCATTTTTCATACTAAATCTGTTTTAAATGTTTATAATAAATCCTCTGGGTAATATGACTGAGAAAAAAACTCATACTCCCTGGGGAGTGACTTAACCCCAACACAGACGAACATGCCCTTAGCGGCAAGTTCGTAGAGGCGTTGAGTAGATATGCTAGAACCTCTGAAATTGTAAGTACTGCACATTACGAAGTAAGCAGTTGCAATGTTGACCGAATAGATATCGCTACGAACGATTTTAAGAGCGTCTGATTTGATTTTTGCGAATCCATTCTTTACTGCTAGCGCAGCTATCATATGCTCTCTCTCCTCCTTAGAATGAGCAATAACAACGTGTATTTTATTCTCTTTTTTTGTCATAAAACAGTAGGTTAATTGGTTTATTTTTAGTAACTTTACGTAGTAATAAATTGGGGAAATCTACTCTTATATCGTTTCTCCCAATCTGGCGATACAACGCAACCCATCCTGATTACATAGTTGTAATCGTCTGAAAAAATGTAATCATCGAATAGCCCATAGCGGCGACTATGCTCAATCATAAATACCATTGCAATCTTGCGGAAAGGCTCGATGGCTCTTTCTGTAAAAGATTCACGGATATCAAGCCTACCTCCAACTGGTATGCTGATTAGCGCCAAATAGGAACTATCCCACAATTGTTTAAAACGCGATGGGTGTTTTCGCTCGAGCTCGAGTAGTTCGTCCATTAGTTCACGGTGGGTTGGCATCATATCAATAAGGTGTCTCTTCAATGCAGTTAGAAATAACACGTTCAATATCATACAAATCGTCCGATTCGCATTCTAGTAAGATATCGATGTAGCCCCCTCTTGATATGCCAACTGTTACAGTTGCAGGTATTGACAAATCAAAAAATGTATCCTGAATAGCATCTACTATTCGTTTAGGATATGTTCTCTTCTCTCGTACCATATCATTATATTATCTCTGGGGATTGTACAACTCCATACATGTGGTATAACTTAATGCATGTAGATATTAGTTGGTAGGCTGAACAAAGATCAAGGTAATCCCATTCGCAGAAGAATAGCTTACCAAAATCATCTGCTGGTACGTGCGTATTGCTATAAAAATCGGAGAAGGAAAGCATCCATCGGCGATCTGTAAATGATGACCCAGCACCTCGAATGGGATGGTTGGTTGTAATGTATATTTTTGGTGATTTAGCAACAGGTATTACCTCTTTACAGCAGCACTTTTTATTTATAAACCAATCACCGGTGATATTTGGGAATAGGTCCTCAAAATTAAATTCACCACGATCTGCATCAATTATAACAAGTTGATTATTCCCTAGCTCACCCCAAACAAAAGGATTCTGTAAATCGAATGCATTTATCTTCATTGCTTTCTTAAATTGGTCAATGAACAATCCAAGAAGTGTCTTCCCTGTCCTGCTACTTCCAATTATAGGGTCATATGCTACTACAGCTCTGTGCACAGGAGACTTACCATGAATTTGCTTTTCAGGTATCATCAGGTAGCCAATAGCGCATAATTTGCTCAGAATGCATTGATTATTTGCATACTCTTCGTCAGTATCCTTTTCTTCACCTGATTTTCGCCAGGTGAAGTTACTTGTATTGATTAAAAACTGTAAGAATTGGCATTCCCTACCTTCTTTTGTTAGTTTATATTCAAACTGGCCATTCTCTGTTACTCTGCATTTCATTAATGACATCAAATGCATTCTCTTTGATTGTTTTTTCGTTTCCATACTTAAAAATCAATTTTATTATTCGTTGTTAATAATTGTTGTTCAGCTTGATTGATTTCACTGACACTGAAATAGTCTGACGTACCTACGGTGAAGTACTCGATTCCTCCTGATTTATCATCTATAATTGGTCGACCATCCTTATCGTAATGGTGCGGCTTACCTGTTACCTTGTCGTATTTCTGAGGGTTTAGGGTGTACCCCTTGAAGTCACAATACTTTCCAAACTTGTTCTTGAACGCCGTTGACGATATGAATTTACGTTGAGCTGGATCATACGTACAAAATGATTCGTATAGTTCTCGCTTTGGCAGTCGGCTATTAAGGTGTGTCTTCTCAGAAAAATATTCATCGGCCCAGGCTATTAAAGGCTCTGTAATATCCTGTCTCAACTTACGTTGTTCTAATCTACCTCCTGGTGCTTGAATGACTCCGTGCTTTAGGTAGAGCTGTATGCATGTGGCTAATAGGTTCCAGGTCAAGTTCCACTGATCGTAATCCCACTCCGAAAAAAACAAGCACCCAAAATCATCGATGGGCTTGTGGCTGTCGTTGTAGAAATCGGAGAAAGCAAGCAGCCACTGGCGATCTGTAAATGATGAGCCGGTCCCACGTATGGCGTGATTGGTCGCAATGTACAGTTTGGCACTCTTGGCGAAGGGTATTGTTATCCTCCGTCCACCCTTGTAGTTGATTGACCAGTCACCAGTGATATTTGGAAACAAGAACTCAAAATTGAAGTTCTGAAGTACATCATCGATGAACACCATCTTTGTATTTTCCTGCACATCATTCCATATAAATTGGTCGTTAAACATATCACTACGCTTTCCAGGTATGTAAGCCGTAGCAATCACATTCCTCATTAACTCGCCTACGAGTGATTTACCAGATCGGCCATTCGATTCGCCCACTTCTGACAACTTGCCATCCATCCCGATAACCGCCCTGGATACATTGTTGTCTTTAGCTTCCATCACCATGTACCCAATTGCACACAGCTTGCTAAGAAGGTGAATGTTATTCTCGTTCTCTTCGTCAGCATCCTTTTCTGCTGCGGACTTTCGCCACGTGAAATTGCTGGTGTTAACTAGGAACTGCAAGTAGTGTGAATTTCGTCCTTCTTCACTAATTGTGTAATTGTGTACATTCTCCTCTATATCGAATGTTATTAGCGGTTTCCCTAAGTATCTCGCCGGTGTTACCTTGCGCTGCTCCTCCCAGATATGATGTGTTATGCTTTCATATCCTCTCTCTTCGACACAGTCACGTGTAATGTACCAGCAGCTCTTATCAAAGTAAAAGTATTGTGCATCTCGGGTAGCCTTAACGAAGTTTGGTTCTACGAAACTTAGTAAGGATAGCTTGTCGGGGCCTACGTATTGTGACACGCCTTTTATCAACATCTCATTGACCTCCTTCTTGCAATTATACTTTGCAAATTGAAACAAGAAATCACGGGCATCACTTGCCTCTATCGCACGAACTACTGGCGGATCCAAGTGAATAAATTGGAAGGTCTTATCCAATCTACGGAATCTTCCAAACCCTCGGTTCTGAAGGAAATTTTGTGAGTTCACATAGCAGAATTCAATTTCTGTTCTCACGTTTCCTGCGCGATCTGTTTTTTCTAATTCGTTCCAAAACTTTTCGTCCTCATCAAATGGCTGCGCTAGCACAACATTATCACTATCATCAAATTTCCACCGGTATCGGCCGAATCTGAATTCAGGAAGATGCTGTAGTATCTCTTTGTGTCTTTCGGCAAACGATTCATGTGAATGTAGGCACCACAACTCCTTTATTTTTTGGTCTGTCCAGGTAGTAACCTTGAACATCTCTACATATTTGCCTTGCCCCTTCTTCTCGTTGCACGCAAATTCTAAATCATCGGCCAGCTCATTTTCTCTATCCTTAAGTGAGTTTGCTAACAGATCGTCAAGACCTTTGTCGTTCTCCGCATTTTTATGAATGTGGCCAACAAACACTTCGACATAGATATCTCGATTTTTAAGGGTACGCATATACTCCTTGAAGTTTTTGGCTGCATTGAAGAAACAGAAGGGGCGGCGTTCAACGTTGTCATTGATCTTTATGTTGGTTGAGATATCATCCCAATCTGAATCGAATATCAAGGCCACCTCTTTGACCTTGCAAGTTTGTATAATGCTGATTACATCCTCAGGAAGTGTGCCTTGGTTACCTAGATTCTGAATACCTGATATTGCAATTGAGGGGATGCCATGCTTACAGGCCTTCTCTGCCTTCTTCTCGCCCTCTTGGATATAGAGACGGGGGATTTCGGTTTGTTCACGGTATAGTTTACGTAGTTTCTCAGGTATATAGATCGGAGTTCCGCTGCCAACTGGAGACTTATATTTAAAGGGTTTTCCTGCCTTATCAAGGTGGCTGTCTGGATGCTGCCACCGTACACGGTAATACTCTCTTCGTTCGCCATTTCCAAGTTTCTTCCCTATCTTCTGATAGTATGTAACAGGATTCCCATCAAGGTCGTAATACTCTATGATAACATCATCCCCTTTGGCTATCTTCCCTTGGTTATCAATAGTACCAGGCTTAAAGGTTGGGCCTTGAAAAATCGTTTTATTGTCGTCAGATTTAAAAACGCTGGCTGTTACATCCTCAAAGGTTAGACCAGACTCTGCAAGCATTCTAGCGCAATAAGAGGTTGTATCTTGCCCTTTTGCCTCCTTGCTGCTTTTTTTCATCTTCTTAATGGGTGCAATCACCTTTTTTGGCTTTTCGTCAAGAAGAACATTGAATTTACGTGCACAGTAATCGAGAGCACCTGGCCAATCCATTTTCTCGAATTTCATCAAGTAGGCTAAAGCACCTTTCCCACCGGCTTGGCATGACCAACACTTTACTATATCCTTAGATGGTGTTACGGTTAACTTCTTGCTTGCATTACATAGTGGGCATTCGCCCTGGTAACTTATTCCTGATTTACGTAGTTCGTGATGATCTTGAACTACGTCGAGGAGCCTCCCATCGGCGGCATCCTTGATTCTATTTATATCGTCTTCTGTAAAAGTCATAGTATAGCATTATTGATTAGAAGGGTAAGGTTCCATATATATCAAGTACCTGCTTAATATGTATGATTGCTGCATGTTGATCAATTGATCCCTCAATTTTGAAATATATCGTGTGGTCATTGTAGTGAATTACAACACGCTTTGAGTTTGGATATTTATCATTTAGTACTTTAATCATGATCTCTAACTCTTCATGCAACACTGCTAGGTCTGCGGCATACTCTATCAAATGCTGCTTGAATTTCAAGACAAAGTCACATATAAGTTTGCATTTTTTATTTGCTGGTTTATAGGTTGTTACTTCGTGTATAAAATACATTTGCTTGGCGTAGTTTCTTTTGGTACCATCTAAATATCCGTATCGATACCAACTCTTCCAGTCTGAATCCAGAATCCTGTTATCAGGTGATTGTGATTGATTGGTCTTATAGGCTTTTATCGCCTCTTGATTTATTGTTTTCATTTCTAATATCATTTATATTTTTTTTATATCCTCTCTATTCGTTCCGCATATTAAGAAAAAACCCCCATCTCTGTATGTTTGCAAGCTTTGAAGACGTAGTTTCATTTTAGAAATCGATGTACCATGTAGACTTCGTATACCACTGATGGATAGCATTATTTCACCATCATATTCACTTTCATAGATTGACTCAACGTCAGCTCCCAATTCGTTACTGATGTATTCAACAATTTCAGATGTTTTCATATTATCTAATTAAATGGGTGAAATAATAAGCCGTTAATTGAGCTGTAGAATGAAGATTTAGTTTCTCCTTAGCATTCTCGCGATGTTTGTTTACTGTCGATTTAGACACATTCAAAATGTCTGCTATTTCACTTGTTTGAAGCCCCTTTGCAATTAGTCGTACAATATCTAATTCTCTTGTGGTTAACACAGAGTGCAGTTTAGGCATACAAATTATACCTTCATGCTCGCATTCACCTCGCAATGGGCATGGAACTTCCTCGAAATTAAAGTTTCCATCTGAATCAATATCAGGCTTATTTGTGTCTAACTGCGAGAAATTACATTTTATAAACCTTAATACCCTCTTCCGTAGAAATAGAGGCTTGTTTAACCTAGATTGACTATAAATTATTCCAAGGCGCTCCCAAGCTTGAGGACTATGTTGATTTATAAGCTCACTTATTTTCACAAATAGTTCGTAGTCAGAGTCTCCTAATATCTTAATCTCATTCTCACTATTTATGGCAACCTTACCAGCTGGAGTTCCAAAGAATTCCAGGTTATACAAGCTATCCATACATTACGTCTTTTGATTGGTGTATTTAAGAGTAATCTCTTCGATTAATTTAAGCTCGAGCGGCCTAAAATCATTTCTCTTTAATTTTGAATAAAAAGTAGGATAGGGCATCTTACTTTCCATCATGAATTCATCTCTAATTGATTGACGTATTTTTAGAGGTAGTTTATTGTACTTATCTCTATACACGATTTTACTACTTTCTTCCATAATCGGCTTATTTATATTGATATTTATTCTTATATTTATATTGCAAAGCTATATTATTTATTAGTCACTAACAAATATATTAGCCAATAATTATCATATTTTTTAGTACACGCTTATAATACACTGACTATGAATCTCTTACTTATTAAGAAATATTGTGAAGAAAAGAAGAAGGCACTCAAATATTTAGCAGTTGAATGTGACATAACAGAACAAACGCTGCATCGATGCATTAAAGACAATAAGATGCAAGCAGGAGACTTAGAGAAAATTGCTTTGGCTTTGCAAGTAGACATCTCTACCTTTTTTAACAACACAGTAACAGAAGAGAAGCTTAACATAGGGCACAAAATACAAGGGAATGGAAGTATTACTGGAGATATTAGTATATCAGAATGTAGGAAGGAGTTGCAGCATATGAAGCAGTTGATCATAGAAAAAGATAAAATGCTTGAGGAGAAAGAGAGGCTCATACAAGTATTACTTGCAAAATAAATATAATAAGTTATACAGAAATGTATACCAAACGTCAACCGACAGAGACTGAAAGAACTAGCTATCAAGTATTTGCAGAATCCGCCAGGAACCTCTAAAAGCGAAAAGCGATATACTTTACAGTATGTCGCTTTTCGCTTTTTACCTGTATATCAGTCTATTACGAAGATTCACATGCAGAATGAATCTATACATTTCACAGAAAAAAATATAGAAGTAGAAAAAATATAGAAAAACACTTTTTATGGCTACACTAAGAACTTATCAATCAAGCGGTTACATTGGAAAAGATGGAAAAGCACCAATATACATAACATTCTATCTATCTAAAAATAAGATAGTTGTGCCTACTAAAGTATCGGTAAAGGTAGAAGACTTCGACACAGTATCGGGGAAGGTGAAAATTGGATCAAAACAACACAAGGAATTCAATCTTATAATACAACAGGCTCGAGCAAGGATAAACGATATAATGGTAAGGTATCACCTTCAAAAAAAGGAGTTGACAAAAGATCTATTCTTAAGAGATTACAATAGACCTAGTGACTATAAGACATTCTATGTTTTTTTTGAAACTTATATGAAAGAGCATCCGCATGAACTTGAAAATTCGACAATAGACACTCATATAGATGTTGTAAATAAGCTAAAGGTATATGCACCAGACCTTCAGCTAGATGAAATAAATGAAGACTTTATAGAGAAGTATAAAGGATATCTGCGGAAGAAGCTTAAAAATAGAGATAGCACGATAAATAAGAATATGGCTGTAATAAAAAAATATGTCCGAAAGGCTCTTAAGGCTGGATATATAGATGATGACCCATTTGAGAATATAAAAATATCCAGGAAAGGCTCCGGACGATTTACTTTTCTGACAGAAGAAGAACTTCATGTATTAATTGATTTATACAAGGGAGAAACCCTTGGTGAAAGCTATCAATCAGTTCTTCAATTTTTCTTATTTCTTTGCTTCTCTAGCTTACATATTGGTGATGCAAAAACATTAAGGATAGAACAGATCGGGCAAAAAACATTTACATATTATAGAATTAAAAATAGGAATTCAAAGCCAGAACCAATTGTTGTTCCTTTGTCAAAACCGCTAAAGTCACTTATTAAGAATATAATAGGATTAAGGAGAAATGGACTTATATTCACTAATTTGATAGCCGATCAGAAGATTAATGAATATATTAAGAAGATAGCATCTAATGTTGGGATTAAAAAGAGCCTATCAACAAAATCTGGTAGGCATACATTCGCAACGATATTCTTAAAGAAAACAAAAGATCTGGCAACATTAAAGGAGATAATGGGACATAGCGACTACCGAGAGACGCTAATATATGCTCACGTTCTTGAGGAGAGCAAAATTGAAGGAATAAAGAGTTTTAATGTTTTTGATATGTAAGTCGTTCTTTTTCCGTCCTACAGACCTACAGTCCTACAAAAAACATTCAGAGGAGCCGCGTCATCACGACGAGACTCCTCTTTTTTTTGCTAAGTAAATACTTCAACTGAAGAATTTACTTAACAAAGGTAGTTTTTCTTTATACCAGAACAAAAAGTTGGATAGCATTTTTGATAATCTACTAATTACTAGTATATTAGATGTGCTAAGTAAATAAATTATCAATGAAGAAAATTAGATTTGAGCTATCTACAAATAACGTAGGTGGTGGAATGCTGGCTATAGTAGTTCGGTGTTCACAAGACGAGAAGTGCATAGATATCGATACAGATGTCAGAGTGTTTAAAGGCGAATGGGATGATACACACGGCTTGATAGCAGACAACCCAGGATCACGAAAACTAAATAGAATTATAAGGGAAGTAGTGTACGAGCTAGAGGGTATAGAACTCGACTACGGAGATGGTTTCACATTAAGAATGCTGAAGGAATTATGGGATTGCAAATCAACCAAACACGATTTCTACGAATTTATGTTCAGACAGATATCTAGCAGAACTGACATAAGAGAGAGTACAAAGAGGATTCACTATAGGACCCTCAAGCATCTAAGAGATTACAAAGAAGAGTGCTTCCTTGGCGATTTAACAGAGAACTTTATTGTTCTATTTATAGAACAACTAAAAAAACAAGGTTTAATGAGCACGACTATAGCAATGCTTGTTAGAGTATTTAGATCATATTATAATATAGCAAGAAAAACATTTGGGAATAAAGTTCCATTAAGCTCGTTTGAATTCTATCAGTCAAGGTCGCTTGAAAAGCAAGGGGATAAAATAAAGAATCTATGTGATGAAGACATAAGGCTTCTAGAAAAATACATAGCATCCCCTAGTCGTAAGAGCAGAGATGTCGACATGGTGAATAGATTCCTTTTCATGGCATACACGGGCACTCGGATTAGTGATTTTCAATCACTAAATCAGTCAAACTTCACACAGGAGAATGATGGCATGTGGCTTACGTATAGATCAATTAAGACAAACACAAGCGTAAGGGTACCTTTGTATGCCATTTTTGATGGAAGGGCAGAGCTTATAATAACTAAGTACTGGGATAGTTTAGACATTTTCTTTCGAATACGAGGACACTTTAATAAGAAAATTAAGCGTATAGCTAAACTTGCAGGCATTAATAAATACATTTCTGCTCACGTAGCTAGACATACGTGTGCATCCAGATTGATTAATAAGGACATACCAGTCACTACCGTACAGCGAATCGTTGGCCATAGAAGCATAAAAACGACAATGATTTACGCAAAAACTAATGAGAATACGATTGTAAGGCAGCTACAGAGGTAGATAAAAAACCACCTGTGCATAATATGTGCACAGGTGGTAAAAACAATCTCAATACATTAAAGAAAACAAAACACTATATAATATCTATTGCTTCTTACCAGTTGATCTAACAAGCCATATTACAACGACCAAAAGTGCAAATCCAGCACACAACCATCCTATTTGCTTCGGAACAGTGGTCTCCTTGCGTGCTGTGCTCATGTCTATCTCTTCCTTTCGCTCTATATCTACATCTTTATTCATGTTTGCTACAACGCTGGAAGAGTCTGCTTTCTCAGCTGTAGCATCTTCCTTCTTTTTAAAAGTACCTGACATAGATACCTCCTCTTTAACAGGGTGAAGGCCTGTATCGGGGTCTTTCGGTTTATCTGTGTCAAATCGGGTTATTTTTGCTAACCAAGCCCCGTCAATTGTGGTTAAGGAGGATAGAGTGACGTGAGAGTTAGCAACTACTGACAACTCCTCTTTTACTGACTCCTTACTTCGTTCCTCTACATTTGATTTACTAGCCTTACTAGAGCTTCCGCAGCTGCAAAGAACAATTGCAAGAAGTACAATGGCAGCAAGAGTAAATATTAGAGCAATCGATACTCTATCCATTTCACGCTCTATGTTCCTAATCTGAAGTAGATATTCGTTACTCCTCATAAGGCAGGTCGTTTATGCGGTTCAGCCATCCTCTTTTGAATTTGTTATTAGCAGGTCTAGATGCGCAAATCTCATCAATAAATCTGATACGATCCTGCTTAATTCGGCCGAACATTGTTAGAGGTGATACGCTGTTAAGTGCTGCAAGAGTTATATTCCCTACGATGCCATCCGCTTTGACTCCTAGCAGCTTCTGCACTCTCTTTATACCATGTGCGCCAGATGCCCACACCCAGTCTACTACAATATTGGCTACCGATTGCGAAGCGATATTGTCAGCCTTCCATCTGTCCCAATAATGCGGTTTCAAGACTCTGTCTACAACCTCCTGCTTAGTTAGTAATTTCAAATCGTCAATATCGATATCGCCATCGCCGTCTTTGTCATAACCAACCTGCCTCCAGGTACCTATCGTTACACCCATATTCGTTGCTCCACCTAAATCTTGAGGATCATCCACAAATCCGCCCTCCCATCTCAGGATAAACGGTGCCAGTTTATTCACATTTGCCATCTTTTACCTCCTTATTTTGTTCGAACAATAATTGTGCTACCATCTTAGCTATATCGTCTTTATTATCAATTACGACATTCATCGTTTTAGCAGCTCTCAGAATTTCGGCTTTCTCCCAAGCTTTTTCTTTTACGCTCTTAAATTCGCAGAATACGCAATAAGCACCCCAAAGCATAGTGAAAGCTGGAAGTGGAATGATAAAACATGCCATTATGTCGACTACAGCAAGGCAAAGCATTGGTGAATAATACTTATGCGCCTTTGTAGCTGTTTTTTTAAGCGCAGTCGAATTGTGACTTTCGCCCCGCTCTGCTGCCTTGCGCCATCCGAACAGTAGATCTAAACCCATCGCTATGAGCACACCACCAAACATGATTGAGATGATGACAATGTGTTTTAACAAGTAGTTGTTGATAAAATCTGTGATAATGTGTTCCATACTTTTTTTATTAAAAATAAATCTATTGACCAAAAGTATGAGTTTAGCAGGATTCGGAAAAGGACACAAAAAAAGCAGCCATTACAGCTGCTTCTAAATTAGTTGTCACCCAACTCAGGAGGTTACACCAAATCCGGTCTATTACTCATTATCCACTCTCCCAGCTCTCGCATGATCGTAGCTATCTTGCTAGGATTAATCTGTACATCCTCAAGAAATGATATTCGCTGGCTCTCACTATAATTTCCTGCCTCGAACGTGCATA
>JBOFFJ010000132.1:0-2492 GCA_051648565.1 Phocaeicola sp.
ACGAGCAGTATCGCCAATTGCATCCTACTGGCTATGGATACACCCAGTTCAAAAAAACAATCCGTGATTATCAGTATACTTACAACCTTAGCTACCACAACACCTATCTTCCAGGTGTTGAACTTCAGATTGATTTTGCAGGTGATTCTCTTTGGTTAACCGATTCCAAGACAGGAGAAAAGAGTTCGGTTGTCGTATTAGTCTGTCTCCTTCCATATAGTGGTATGGGGTATGCCAAAGCTTTGTACAATGCTTCTATGGAGTATTTCTTTAGTGGGCTCTCCGATGCGTTCACCTTTTATGGAGGCACTGTACGTAAAGCCAAAAGCGATAATATGAAGCAATGGGTAAAGAAACACGACCGTTACGAACCAATCTTCAGCGATGCAGCCTTGGAGTGGAGTGCTTATTATGACACAACTCTCGAAACTTGTCGTGTGCGTGCTCCTCGGGATAAAGGAGCAGTTGAAGGGCTTGTACGAAAGGTGTATAATGCCGTCTATGCACCACTGCATCATGAAGTTTTCCATACCCTAGAGAGCTTGAACAACCGTATCTTCGAGTTAATGGATGCCTTTAACAGTAAACCCTCCAAGGTTACTGGGCGTAGCCGTATAGAAGTCTTCAAAAGTGAAGAACAGCGTACGCTCGGCATACTGCCACAATCTCCCTACCGCTTTAGATACCGCAAAGAGGTAAAATTAACAGGTACCTACCACATCCAAATCGATAAGCACAAGTACAGTGTTCCTTATCAATATGTGGGTCAGCTATTAACGGTGAGTTGGGATGTAGAGACCGTAGAGATATATACAGGGCTTACCCGAGTAGCCATACATACCCGAAGGTTTACACAAGGTTACTCTACCCTTGAGACACACATGCCAGCTAAACACCTTGCGTATAAACATGGACAAGGCTACAATGCAGCTTACTTTTTAGAAGAGGCAGAAATTATTGGCTTGTACACAAAAGCTGCTGTAGAGACCATTCTTAATCGAAATAGGCATGTAGAGCAGAGTTACAGTTCTTGTCAAGGAGTTATGAGCCTGAAGCGAACTTACGGGAAAGAACGACTTGAGAATGCATGTAAGCGGTTAGATGGCTGCTCGTCTGTCACCTATACAATGATAAAGAATATCCTTCAGAAAAATTTAGATCAGGCTGAGAGCACGCAACCAACCTCTACTATCCCTCAGCACGATTATGTAAGAGGTGCCGATACGTTTAACAAAATAATGGAAACCAAATGAATACCAACGAAACCATCATACAACTTAAAGAGTTGAAATTAAGAGGTATGACCTCTTCCCTAGAGGCTATAATGAATCTGCCCATGCAGAACCGACCCACGCTTGAGTTAGCAATAGCAAGAATGGTGGAGGCAGAAATACAAGATAGAAAAGAACGCAAAACAGAAATGTACCTAAAGATAAGCAGACTTAGATACACCGCTTTGATTGAAGATGTAATCTGTGGGTCAGATAGAAACTTCACCAAAGAAGATCTTGCTGCACTCTCTGATTGTTCATTTATCAGAAGGCATGAAAACCTACTTGTTCAAGGAAAGTGTGGTTGTGGAAAGTCGTTTCTTGTGTGTGCTTTAGGAAGACAAGCATGTATGCTGGGGTATAGAACCACTTATTTAAATATGAATAACTTCGTAGAAAAAGTGGCCCTGAGTAAACTAGATGGTACCTTCTTAAAGATGATAACCTCACTCGAGAAGAATGATTTAATCATACTTGATGACTTCGGATTACAGCCACTAGATACAAATACGCGTCTAGCTTTATTACAGATACTAGAGGAAAGGTATGAACGTAAATCCATTATTATAGCCTCACAGTTGCCCATAGTCAAATGGTACGACTACATCGGAGATGCAACTTTAGCCGATGCTATCATGGATAGACTCATAGCAAATGCGAGTAAAATAGAACTAAAAGGAGAATCTATGAGGCAAAAAAAGAAAAAATAAATAGATTTGTAAAGTACAAGGTAAATCCAAATTCTTGGTACCGCTTGAACCGATACAAGTGGTACCGCTTACAGCGCTGAGGTGGTACCACTTACTGCGCTACGTTGGTACCGCTACAGCGCTATGCGCATTGAGGGTGTAGTTCACCGCTTTTGCCAGCGTGGGATTGGCCATTAATAGGATATCTTTGGAGATTGCTCTAGCCTTAGCATATATCTTTGCCAGTATTGGCCTTGAGCTCTTTCGTCTTTTCAGCCGCCTCTCTTCAGGGCTTAGGTTGAGCAATGAGCAGTTGTACTCTATGTTAAATAGCTCTGCAATGGTCTCTATCATGCCCATGCTGCTGGTGTGATCACTCACTAGACTTTCCACATAGAGTCTTCTTGCATGAGCCCAACAGCCAGCATGAAGAATACCAGGTTGATTACTTGTGAAGGCTTTGTAAGCTACGTATCCATCTGTAGATATACTCCCTGTCCATCCTTTCAGGTACTCCTGTATAACAGATAGT
>JBOFFJ010000133.1:0-23867 GCA_051648565.1 Phocaeicola sp.
CTACATTTATTACTATGTAAAGTAATTTAGGAAGCATCTATCAAGCATGTAAACTAAATAAGGAAAGAGTTCAATCAAGTGTGAAGCAAACCAGTAAATATAAACTTTTGGTGTAAAGTAAAGTCAGGTATAGTCAAACAACTCCACACTTAAACTGGACCACCAAGATGGCTCAACCGGGTCACCTAGGTGCCCCACCCGGACCACCTAGGTGGCACAGGTGGGGCACCTAGGTGGCGCGGTTATCCTCCCCTTGCAGAGTACGGTGAAGGATAGGTGAAGCTAAAAAACCCTATCCTTCACCATAACCATCTGATTATAAGCGAGTGTGAAGGGTGAAGGATAAAAAAAGTTATTACTGTAGTAAGGGAGAGATAAAAGAAAAACACAACGAGGAAAAAGAGATATACAACAATAAGAGGTAGAGCAAGGAACACAAAGCCCCATCTACAAGAGAATCTACCCAGGGCTACAAAAAGAGCAATCACTCACCAAATGGCTAGAAAAGATTTAGCTACCTTTGCACTAGATAGATCTCGTCAGAGGAAGAGAGGAGGAGACTCCAGCAGCTACTCATCCAAAACAAGAATCGAACAAAAATCCATCAACTAAAGCCCATCCATAACCATTCAATTCATGATAAAAATACGCTGCGTGATAGAGCGCATCACCTACCAAAACAGTGAAAATGGCTACTCCATAATGAAAGCCAAAGTAAAAGGGTACAACGACTTTGTCACCCTAGTGGGCCACCTACTCGATGTGCCAGTAGGGAGTGTATTGCTGTGCGAGGGCGAATGGAAGGTAGACCCCAAGTATGGAAGTCAGTTTGCAGCCAACTCGTGGGAGGAGGTGATGCCCGCCTCCATCTATGGCATAGAGAAATACCTAGGAAGCGGATTGGTGAAGGGAATTGGACCCAAATTTGCCAAAATGATTGTGGCTCAATTTGGGCTAGAAACCATCGAGGTAATCGAAAATGACATTCAGCGCCTTTACGAGGTAGCAGGCATTGGCAAGAAGCGCGTCGATAAAATAGCCGAAAGCTGGGAGAAGCAGAAGGAGATTAAGAATGTAATGATCTTCTTACAAGGATATGGAGTGAGTACCGCCTATGCAGCCAAAATATACAGACAGTATGGCAAAGAGAGCATTGAGAAGGTGAAGGAGAACCCTTTTCGCCTAGCCGATGACATCTGGGGGATTGGCTTTAAAACGGCCGATGCCATTGCAGCAAAAATGGGCTACGAGAAGAGTGACCTACGCCGCTGTCGCAGTGGGGTACTCTACGCCTTGGGGCAACTCTCTAACGAGGGGCATGTCTATGCACAGGAGGAGCAGTTGCTAAAGGTAACGAAGGAGTTGCTAGAGGTGGAAGAGGAACCCGTAGGGCAGGCTATCCGGGAGATGATTCAGGCCAAAGATCTCATTATCGAGGAGGAGGCTATCTACCTACCACCCTTTTACTATGCCGAGTGTGGCACGGCCAATCGCATCTTAGCACTCTTAGAGCAGGCTGAACATTCGAAACTAGCGACCCACTGTGACCTAGCAGCGCTAACCAAAGAGAGTGGCATAGTGTACGACGAGGTGCAGCTGGCAGCTATCCAACAGGCCATTAAGTCGAAGGTGATGGTGCTCACGGGGGGACCAGGAACGGGAAAGACTACCACTACACAGGGCATCATTGCAGCACTCAAGAGTGCAGGGCTGCGTATCTTACTGGCGGCCCCTACGGGCAGGGCGGCCAAACGAATGGGCGAGGCAACGGGCATGGAGGCAAAAACCATTCACCGACTACTAGAGTACAATCCCATGGATGGATACAAACGCAACGAAGAGAATCAGCTAGAGGCCGATGCCCTGATTGTGGATGAGTGCTCCATGATTGACATCTTGCTGATGAACAACCTGATGAAGGCTATTCCCGCAACTATGCGTCTAATTCTGGTGGGCGATATAGACCAGCTACCCAGTGTGGGGGCGGGAAATGTGCTGCGCGATGTAATTGATTCGGCAAAGGTGCCGGTGGTAAGACTCACGCGCATCTTCCGACAGGCGCAATCCAGCCGCATTGTGATGAGTGCACACGCCATTAACCAAGGTAGGATGCCCGATGTAAGCAATGGCAAGGAGAGTGATTTCTTCTTTATTAAGCAGGAGAATCCAGAATTGGTGCTACAAGAGATTGTAAAGTTGGTGCGAGATAGACTGCCCAAGGCGTACCAGTTACCAACGAGCAAGATTCAGGTACTCACTCCCATGCAAAGGGGCATTGTGGGAGCCGCCAATCTCAACACTACGTTGCAAAGTGCACTCAATAGTGCTCCGGCAGGAGTGAACAGAGGGGGCTATACCTACAAGCAAGGCGACCGGGTGATGCAGATTCGAAACAACTACGACAAAGGGGTCTTTAATGGCGATTTGGGCTATGTAGAGGCGGTCGATATGGAGGAGAAGAGCCTACTGGCCAATTTTGATGGCATATCGGTGGCTTACGAAGCATCCGAGCTGGACGAGCTCTCACTGGCCTATGCCACCACCATACACAAGTCGCAAGGATCGGAGTACCCCATTGTGGTGATGCCAGTCTTGATGAACCACTATGTGATGCTGCAGCGCAACCTTATTTATACCGGTATTACGCGGGCCAAGAAGATCTGCATCCTAGTAGGTACCTCCAAGGCGTTGGCTTTTGCCATCCGCAATCTCTCGGTACTGAAACGGAATACCCAACTCAAGGAGCGATTAAACCCGCTGCTGAAGAGTAGCAAGGAGAGTAGCACTACACAACCCCTACCCTATGCAACAAAAGAGAGTAGCACCTATCCGATAGCTGCCGAGAAGGAAACTTCGTACGAGAATAGATAAAGCTGTAGCTTTTACCCGCCAATAAGCGATAAATAAAGAGGCTATAACAAATAGGTAAGTAGTAATAAGAATTCTAGAAAGTTATGACTTCTAAGCGTAAAATTCATTCATGAATAGCTACTTTTCAACACGTTCAGTAATTACCTAAAAGATAGAAGATTACTACAGAAAAGTAGTTGATATTGGCACAAAGCTCACTATTAAATTTGATTGATTGCTTACTTAAAATACATAAAAATGTTTATCTTTGCCCCCTATATAACTACCTAATCTTACAAAATATCTAATTATTTAATAAACAAATACCCATGAAAAAAATCTTTTTGTCATTAATTATTCTTGCCATGGTAGGATGCACAGCAAAGCAAACGACCGAAGAATTACCCTTTTTCTCTATTTGGTCACACGGACACATCGTGCATGATAAAAGTGATGCACAGGTTGATAGTGTATTGCAAATTATGGAGAATGCAGGTATTGATGGCCTATTTCTTGAAACAGGTTACCTAGACGATTATCGTCGTATTATACCGATGGCTGCCAAACGTGGCATACAAGTGCATGCTTGGAGATGGACCATGAATAACGGTCGTTTCTTAGAAGACCATCCCGAATATTACCAAGTGAATCGCAAAGGCGAACGATGCGATACACTTCCTCCTTATGTAAGTTACTACCGCTGGATGTGTCCCAATGAGCCTGCCGTACAAGAGTACCTAGTAGAGAGCTATTTGGAACTAGCCCAAGTGGAAGGTTTGCGCAGTGTACACTTTGATTATGTACGTTACTGTGATGTATTCTTGCCCGATGGCTTGCAACCCAACTACAATTTAGTACAAGACCACATTATGCCCGAATATGACTACTGTTACTGCCCACGCTGTACAGAAGGATTTACTAAAGCTACAGGTAAAGATGCTTTCAACCTAGTAACACCTGCCGATTCGGCACAATGGCTGGATTACCGACTAGATGTATTGACTAATGTGGTAAACCGTGTTTGCGATGTGGTACACGAACAAACCAATACATTGGTTACAGCTGCTGTATTCCCAACACCCAACATGTCGGCCGAAATGGTTCGTCAAGATTGGGGAAAATTCAACATTGATGCGGCCTTCCCGATGCTATACTGGGGCTTCTACTACGAAAAACCTGAATGGTTGGGTAGTGGTGTAAAAGAGAGCATCGAAACAATGGAGGTTCAAAAGCCAGTTATTCCAGGTATCTACTTACCAGACTGTAAAACAGCCAACGATTTAGAGCGTGGTATCCGCTCAGGCTTAGAAAATGGCGCAGCAGGTATTGCACTTTTCGATCTAAACGAATTGAATCGTCCTGACTACATCGAAGTATTGCAAAGAGTTCGTAAAGAGTATAAGAGATAATGAGCATCTTACCAATTAAGAAACAGCTATTGAGCCTATTGGCTCTTTCTGCTCCCCTTTGGTTGGGAGCACAAGTACCCGAACACCCCACTACGTACAACTGCTTTAAAACCTCACAACCCGTAGTGGTTGATGGTAACATTACCGATGGTGAGTGGGGAAAAGTAGAGTGGATGGATAGTTTTGGCGATATTGAAGGGGTAAGAATGCCAAAGCCTCGCCACGCTACTCGTGCAAAAATGATGTGGGACGATACCTACTTCTATTTTGCAGCCGAGTTAGAAGATCCACACCTTTGGGCAGACATTACCGAGCGTGATGCTGTGATTTTCCACAATAATGATTTTGAAATCTTTATTGATCCTCAAGGTGATACACATCATTACATGGAGCTAGAGATTAACGCACTTAATACCGTTTGGGATTTGATGCTTCCGAAAGCCTACCGAGATGGTGGAATGGCTGTAGATAGCTGGGATATTATCGGTATGAAAAGTGCTGTAAAGTTGTATGGTACATTAAACGACCCGTCTGATATCGATGAGAAGTGGTGTGTAGAGATAGCACTTCCTTGGAGCGCTTTGGGCGAATTGGCATTCCACGAAGGATCTCCTCACGATAAAGAGGTGTGGAGACTTTCATTTTCACGTGTTCATTGGGATTTTGAATTACACGAAGGAAAGTATCGTCGCAAGGTCAATCCTGAAACAGGAAAACCTTTCCCCGAATACAACTGGACCTCATCGGCACAAGGTGCTATTGCCATGCACCAACCCGAATCATGGGGATATGTACAGTTTCATACCGCTCCAGTGGGCACCCAAAAGGTACCTTGTTACAAAGATGTTGACTTTGGCACAAAGATGAAATTGGTGGAGTGGAATAGTACCTTATGCAGCATCGGAACTAACAACAAAGCGAAACTGAAAGAAGCCATTGCGGCACTTCCCAAAGAAGTAACAGTAGAGACTACACAAATAGGTTGGTTAATTTCGGTTGAGGCTCCTTCTGGTACTAGATGGACCATCGATCACGAAAGTAGAATTTTGCCAGTCAAGCTATAACTTAAAAGGTAGAGGCGTATCGTAAAGGGTATCGACCTACTCAATTACAAATTGAGCTATTCAAAGAGATTCAACCTCTCTTTGAATGGCTCATTTTTTTATATCTCCTTACTGGATCGCTATTTTAGACACTAGAGTTACCAAATTTAGAAGCTTATAAAAGATAGTATAGGTAATCCTATAAATTATCAATAGCCAAGATATAACGTCATAGAGCCTAAATAAATCAAACCCAAGCGAAAAAGCCAACGTTTAATAACATAAAATTAACATCCATTACACCCACCTTGTTGTACATTTGCTGACACAACCTAAACCAATCAGCAATGATCCAACGGGCAAAGCTAACACTATTTTTATGCACAGCTGGTCTATGCACCACCCATGCACAATGGAACAAACAGGACTCTATCCGCCTTCAACAACTTTTGCAGGCAGGTGGAGATGTGCAGATTAATAGCGATGCCGTAAAAACCATTGAGTTTGATTTTACCCCCAAAAAAGAGGATTGGAAAGGGAAACCACTCATTTCGGAGGAGAAACCGTGGATGAAGTTCTTGGATGATCTGCCCAAAAACTTTGGCGATAGCACCAAATGGAAGAAGCCGCAATACATCAGGCTAACGCCCTACACCCCCTACACCAAATGGAACGAAGATCCGGTAAACGACCCTATCTTTGTGATCGAAGATACCCTTACTATGGGCAAATGGGTGCTTCGCGTGAATCCCGTTTTGGGGTTGAAAAATGGATACAGGGTGCTTCCGGCAGGGATGAATCAATCGGTTACGCCAAGCAACAACCCACTGGGCACCTTTAGCGCCGACCAACTACTCTACGAAAACTTTAGCAAGCGTGGACGGGCCATTAGGCGAAATCGCACCAAAGCGGTAGCCTGGAAAACCTACCAAGAGCATATACCTGCTACTACCCCACCCCAAGTAGCTACAGCCGATAGCTTACCAGATAGAACAAAGGATAGCCTGAAACAGAAAAGCGAACCCATGCCACTACGCACTGATTCGCTCTTACTTCCGGTTGATTCTATCTTTCTTAAAAGAGACTCGCTACTCATTAAAAAGGATTCACTACTGTTTCAATAGGGATTTGCTACCCATTTAAAAGGACTCTTTACTTCTTGAAGATAAAGTAGACCGCTAAAATTAAACAGGCAAACGCGGCCAAATGGTTCCATTTCAATTCGGTCTTAAAGAATAGAACCGAGAAGATGGTAAAAATAACCAGCGTAATCACCTCTTGAATAATCTTGAGCTGCATAATATCAAACGGGCCTCCATTCTCGCGAAAGCCAATCCGATTGGCTGGCACCAATAGGCAATACTCAAAGAGAGCAATCCCCCAACTAAAGGCAATGACGCCAATCAGAGGAAGTGCCTCGAACCAACTAAACTGCTCTTTCATCTTTAAATGGCCATACCAAGCCAATGTCATAAAAAGATTAGAAAAGATAAGCAGTACTACTGCTTGAAATCCTTGTGCAAACATACGTAACCTCTATTTTTGAATCTCTTCAGGAAGTAACTCCTGCTGTACATTATTCATACTACTCCACAAACTAAAACGGGCCTCAGGATTTAATGCCTCCAGAGAGCGCAACACCTTTTTCATCTCCGAACGGCTGGACTGTGTTTCGTAGGGGCAGTTCTTTACCTGCTTACGAAACTCCTTAACGCGCGCCATCTCAATCAAATCGGCCTCGTGTACCAAACACATGGGGCGGATAATGGTCATATCGAACTTGCGCATAGCCAACAAGGGGGGCATGGTGCTAAAGGCTCCTTGATAGGTCATATTCATCAGAAGCGTCTCGAGTATGTCGTCCATGTGGTGACCCAAGGCTATTTTGTTACACCCATGCTCCTTGGCCACGGCAAAGAGTGCCTTCCGTCGGTTCCACGAGCAGAGGAAGCAGGGTGATTTACGGGTGTCGGTCGTTGGATCAAACGAGGTTTCGTGGTAAATAAAAGGAACCCCCAACCCCTCAGAATAGGCTTTCAAGTAAGCTATATCCGATTTATACTCAATATTGGTCATGGCAATGTGTACTGCCACGACCGAAAATTTAGGTTTCAAGATGCGAGAGCGGCGAGCCAGTAACTGGACCAATGCCAACGAATCTTTTCCACCCGAAAGGCCAATCAATATTTTATCACCCTCCTCAATCAATCTATACTGCACCACTCCTTTGTTAAAGCGTTTATCAACGCGACGCATAATGATCTCTTCTTCTGTAAATTGTGCCATGCTCTATCTATAAAACTACTAAAGTGCTATTTCACCACTACCTACACAAATCTGGGCATCTTTATCGTACAACACACCAAACTGTCCGGGGGCAATACCTTGTAGGGGTTGGTTGCTGTGAATACGGAAGAGGCCATCTTCGCGGGTAAGAGTACCAGGGATGAAGCGATCGGCGTGGCGAATTTTGAAGGTTAAATCTACGTTTGATTCACCTTTCCAAAGATCCTCAGTAATGAAGTGGAAATCGCGCAGAGCAAATTGAGTTCCATATTGCTTCTCGGTATCGAAACCACGCGATACATAGATAATGTTTTCGTCAATATCTTTGCGAATACAGAACCAAGGACCACCACTCAAGCCCAACCCTTTGCGTTGACCGATAGTGTGGAACCAATATCCCTTGTGAGTACCCACGCGCTTACCGGTTTCGAGTTCAATAATAGCTCCCTCCTTTTCGCCCAAAAAGCGACGCAAAAAGTCATTGTAATTGATTTTACCCAAAAAGCAGATACCTTGACTATCTTTGCGTTTGGCACTAGGTAGCTTAGCACGAAGGGCTATTTCGCGCACCTCCTCTTTGGGAAGTGTTCCTAAGGGAAACATCAACTTGGATACCTGCAAGTAATCTATCTGTGCCAAGAAGTCGGTTTGGTCTTTTACCGGATCTTTGGCAGTAGCCAACCATATTTTACCATCACGTTCTAGGGTGCTGGCATAGTGGCCGGTGGCAATCTTATCGTACAGATGTCCCGCCTCTTGCTCAAAGCAGCCAAACTTAATGAGTTTGTTGCACATTACATCGGGATTGGGAGTCAATCCACGTTTTACGCGATCAATGGCATAAGCCACCACATTGTCCCAATACTGGCGATGCAAATCGATTATATTTAGTTGCAGCCCATACTTACGGGCTGTAGCTGTAGCTAATTCAATATCCTCTTCGGCTGTACAAGTTAAGTCTGTATCGCCCTCCATCCCAATGCGGATGTAAAAGAGATCGGGTTTATACCCTTGTTCACAAAGGAGGTGTGTTACAACGGCACTGTCTACTCCCCCTGATATTAAGGTGGCTAATTTCATTTTTAATTCCTTTCTAGCTATTAATTTAATTACTACTGGAGTTGGATAAAAGGCCTATTTCTCTCTAGCGTGCTCTCTGCACCCAATAAAGTGGCTCTATTCATCACCAATAGTGGGTACAAAGATACCATTTTTTCCATCACTACCACTCCATTTTAAGTTCCTCTAATTTTTATATAGTTCTCTAAAAGAAAAAATCGGCCTCTCCTACTAAATAAGGAGAGACCGATTCTCTAGTTTATGGGTTATAAAAAACCGAAGCGATTAATCTTCGAGCATCAACTCCATGATTTGACAAGCAGCTTTGGCTACCGAGGTACCAGGACCAAAGATGGCTACTACACCTGCTTGGTAAAGGTAGTCATAATCTTGCGCTGGAATAACACCACCGGCAAATACCATGATATCTTCGCGACCCAATTTCTTCAACTCTTCAATAATTTGAGGAACCAACGTTTTGTGTCCAGCTGCCAATGAAGATACACCTACTGCATGTACATCATTCTCTACTGCATCGCGAGCAGCCTCGGCTGGAGTTTGGAACAAAGGTCCCATATCTACGTCGAAACCACAGTCAGCATAACCTGTTGCTACCACTTTGGCACCACGGTCGTGACCGTCTTGACCCATTTTAGCAATCATGATACGAGGACGACGACCCTCTTTCTTCGCAAACTCTTCAGTTAACTCACACGCTCTATTGAAAGAGGCATCTTTTTTACTTTCTGATGAATACACGCCCGAAATAGTTCTAATTACTGCTTTGTAACGACCTACGATTACCTCGCAAGCGTCCGAAATTTCTCCCAATGTAGCACGGAGGCGTGCAGCCTCAACAGCCAACTCCAACAAGTTGCCTTCTCCACCGTTTACACAAGCGGTAATCCCATCTAGTGCAGCCTTCACAGCCTCTTCGTTGCGACCCTCTTTCAAGGTGTTCAAGTTTTGAATCTGCTCCAAACGTACCGCTGTATTGTCTACTTCCAAAATATCGATGGGATCTTCTTTCTCCAAACGATACTTGTTAGTACCTACAATGGTTTGTGAGCCTGAGTCAATACGTGCTTGTGTACGGGCAGCTGCCTCTTCAATACGCATTTTAGGTACACCCGTTTCAATGGCTTTGGCCATACCACCTAGGCTTTCAATCTCTTGGATGTGGCTCCATGCTTTTTCGTACAACTCCTTAGTTAACGACTCTACATAGTAAGAACCACCCCATGGGTCAACATTTTTGCAGATGTTGGTCTCTTCTTGCAAGTAAATTTGTGTATTACGAGCAATACGTGCCGAGAAATCAGTAGGAAGTGCAATCGCCTCATCCAATGCATTGGTGTGAAGTGATTGAGTATGTCCCAACGCAGCAGCCATTGCCTCAATACAAGTACGGCCTACGTTGTTAAATGGATCTTGCTCAGTCAATGACCAACCCGACGTTTGCGAGTGGGTACGTAGCGCCAATGATTTGGGATTCTTTGGATTGAACTCTTTTACAATCTTCGCCCACAACATACGACCGGCACGCATCTTAGCAATCTCCATAAAGTGGTTCATACCGATGGCCCAGAAGAATGACAAACGAGGTGCAAATGCATCGATATCGATACCTGCTGCAGTACCTGCACGTAGGTATTCCAATCCATCGGCTAGGGTATATGCTAACTCGATATCGGCTGTAGCACCTGCCTCTTGCATGTGGTAACCCGAAATAGAGATGGAGTTAAATTTAGGCATCTTTTGCGAAGTGTACTCAAAGATATCAGAGATAATCTTCATCGAGAATGCAGGTGGGTAGATATAGGTATTACGCACCATGAACTCTTTCAAAATATCATTTTGGATGGTACCTGCCATCTCTTCTAGCTTAGCTCCTTGCTCCAAACCAGCATTGATGTAGAAGGCCATGATAGGAAGAACGGCACCATTCATAGTCATCGAAACAGACATCTTATTCAATGGAATACCATCAAACAATACTTTCATGTTCTCTAATGAGCAGATAGATACCCCTGCCTTACCTACGTCGCCTACTACGCGTTCGTGGTTAGGATCGTATCCACGGTGAGTAGGAAGGTCGAATGCTACCGACAATCCTTTTTGTCCCGATGCCAAGTTACGGCGGTAGAAAGCGTTACTCTCTTCGGCTGTAGAAAAACCTGCATACTGACGGATGGTCCAAGGACGCAACGTGTACATTACTGAGTAAGGACCACGCAAATAGGGAGGGATACCCGCTGGGTAATCCAAGTGCTCCATACCTTCGAGGTCTTCTTTGGTATATACCGGCTTCACTTTAATAAGCTCGGGGGTGTTCCAATCGGCTGTAATGCCGTTTGCTTGTTGCCACTCCAATCCGTTTTGTGATTGGAAACCAGCAAATATATCAATGTTCTTAAAATTCGGTTTCATCTGATTCATTACTTAATTCCTAACTTAGCGTTGTATTCATTCAAAGTATCGAGTACGTTGCAACGTACATTGATGAAGTTTTCGATGCCTGCGGCTTTCAACTCCTCTGCACATGCAGGTGCACCTGCTACAATGAACAGTGCGTCACTGCCTACTGCTTGGAAAGCAGGAACAGCTAGTTCGGCATACTCTTCGTCGCTTGAGCAAAGTACTACAATGTTGGCTCCAGCTGCTTTGGCTGCTGCTGCACCCTCTTCTACGGTAGCAAATCCTAAATTGTCTACCACATCGTATCCTGCACAAGCCAGGAAGTTGCAAGCAAACTGAGCACGTGCTTGACGCATAGCTAAGTTACCAATAGTCAACATAAAGGCTTTAGGAGTCTTGCCCGAAGCTTCGGTTTGCAAACGCAACGCTTCGAACTCGCTTGATGCACGTTCAAAGTTCAACGTAGCAATAGGCATTCCGGCAGCAGCCGTAGTTCCGTTACAACAACAAGTATCGGCTGCAGGGCGTTTAGCACCAGCTACTTCAGTAAAGTTAGGATATTGGTTAGTACCCAATAATATCTCACGACGTTGTGATACCGCTTTGTGGCGAGCTTCGTTGCTTGCATTAACAGCTGCTTGTACACTACCTGCTTGGATAGCTGCTAGCATACCACCCTCCTCTTCTACTTGAAGGAAAAGTGCCCACGCTTGCTCTGCAATAGCAACAGTTAAGCTCTCGATGTAATAAGATCCTGCAGCAGGGTCAACTACTTTACCCAAGTGTGACTCCTCTTTCAACAACAACTGTTGGTTGCGTGCAATACGCTCAGAGAAATCATCGCCTGCTTGGTAGGTACTATCAAATGGAGTAACTGTCATTGAATCGACTCCACCCAATGCCGCACTCATTGCCTCTGTTTGTGTACGAAGCATATTTACTTGTGCATCAAACATAGTCAAGTTAAACGAAGAGGTTTCGGCGTGTATGGCCATTTTACAAGCACATTGGCAGATGCCTTCGGCTGTTTTATTGTCGCAATCAGGACGCGTACAGGCAGGTTGGTACTCTCTTACAATGTTAGCCCACAACATACGTGCTGCACGGAACTTAGCAATCTCGAGGAAGTAGTTAGCACTAATACCAAAATTAAATTTGATACGTTTTGCGGCTACTGTAGCATCAACACCTGCTGCTACCAACTTGCTTAAGTATTCGTTACCCCAAGCCAATGCGTAACCCAACTCTTGTGCAATGTAAGAACCTGCATTGTTCAATGCAATGGCATTTACATTGATACAACGGAAGAAAGGAAGCGGAGCCAATGTCTCGATCAACGCTTTAGCTGTTGCAGCAAAGTCGCTCAAATCTTTTCCTTTTACCATCATGCGAGCCATCGGATCGTAGTTAACCGAGCCTCTCATCTTAGTCATATCATACCCTTGGGCCTGGAAGTAGTCTACTAGCAATTGAGCAAGTTCTACTGTTCTACCTTGACAAGTAGCAAAGTTCATTTCAATAGCCTCTGGACAGATACCTGCCAACAGTTGCGCCACAAATTCGGGGCTCAAATGGTCTGCATTGATAGTAAACCCAATAGAATCTACCCCTTTGTTTAAGATATCTAATGCTTTTGCATTGGCCTCAGTAGCCGAAACCACTTTTATCTCTTGGCGCACATACCAATTGTTATCTGCTTTCTTTGTACCACGTAGGTAGGGGAATTGACCAGGAACAGCCTCGGTTGTTTTCAAACCAGCCAAATCTTCCTGACGGTAAAAAGGCTTTACTTTAAAACCTTCGTTGGTTTTCCAAACCAATTTCTTCTCAAAATCAGCTCCTTTCAGATCGGCTGTAATCTTTTGCATCCACGTTTCAGTAGAAACAGCGGGAAAATCCGAAAAGAGTTTGTCTTTACTATCTGCCATAGTTTTTGATATTAATATTTTTGATATTAGAGTGTTATACATTATAAAAAATGAACGGACAAATATAGTAAAACCTAAAGGAATAAAACTGTTATTTTAAGCTATTTTTATACAATCAAAGGATGTTTCTCTTTCGAAATGTCAAGCGATAAGCCACAAAAGAAGGGTTTGTCATCTAGATATAGCAAAAAGAAGCCTAAAAAAGAAGAATACTCACACCTCCTAAAGAGAGTAATAAAATAAATAACAGACTCTATACTAGCAATAAAGAGTAGAGTTAATAGGCTACTTTATCTGTTTTCTGCTCCCATAGTTCAAATGCCTTAATGGCCTCCTGCCCTAACAAGGGCTGAGTGGGCAACTTTCGATCGGCTGGATTTAAAGCCAGCTCTTGGTAGATAAAAGCATCATCAAAATCAATGTGTTGGGCATCATATTGGCTATTGCCATAATAGAGATGGTCCAGCCTAGCCCAATAAATGGCTCCTAAACACATGGGACAAGGTTCGCACGAGCTATAAATTTGACACCCACTTAGGTTAAAGCTACCTAAATGGGCAGCTGCTGCACGAATAGCACTCACCTCGGCATGGGCTGTAGGGTCACAGTGCTGGGCAACACGGTTTACGCCAGTTGCTATTATTTCGCCATCACGAGCTATTACAGCTCCAAAAGGGCCTCCACCCTGCTCTATATTCTCTATGGAGAGCGCTATAGCGGCTCTCATCAATTCATCGTGTGTCATAATCTGTTCTCTTTATTCATACTGTATTCCCCAAAAGAATAGACAAAAAGCTATCCTTGGGCATTAACGTGGCGCAAGGTAGAAAAAAGATTTGGCAGCCATCAGTTTTTGCATTCTATTAACCAAATAAATTAACAGGCGGATTGTTCGTGAAAAAGTTACCCCTTAATGCCTATTATTAACGATTTGAACTGCCCAAATTGGTGCACTCCACTGAGATTGTTACTATCTTTGCACCTACTTTTTAGAAGACAATTAAGTATAACGAATATATAAAGTATGATTTCAGTAGATGGAGTAACCGTCGAGTTTGGCGGAACACCCCTTTTTAGCGACATCTCTTTCCAAATTAATGAGAAAGATCGGATTGCACTAATGGGTAAAAACGGGGCAGGTAAATCGACCCTATTAAAAATATTGGCCGGCGCACGTCAACCTACACGTGGTAGGGTATCGGCACCCAAAGAGTGTGTTATTGCCTACTTGCCTCAGCACCTAATGACCGAAGATGGTCGTACGGTATTCGAAGAGACTTCGCAAGCATTTGCTCACCTACACCAAATGGAGGCAGAAATCAATGCCCTGAATAAAGAGCTAGAAACGCGTACCGATTATGAGACTGACTCTTACATGGAGTTGATTGAAAAGGTATCTACATTAAGCGAGAAATTCTATGCCATTGACCTTACTCACTTTGAAGAGGATGTAGAGAAGGCATTGTTGGGATTAGGATTTAAACGCGAAGAGTTCAACAAACAGACCACGGAGTTTAGTGGTGGATGGCGTATGCGCATTGAGCTAGCCAAGCTATTGCTGCAAAACCCCGATGTACTGCTACTCGATGAGCCTACCAACCACCTCGATATTGAATCAATTCAGTGGTTGGAGGATTTTATTATCAACAGCGGCAAGGCGGTAGTGATTATTAGCCACGACCGTAAGTTTATTGATAATATTACAACCCGTACCATTGAAGTAACCATGGGACGCATTTACGACTATAAAGTAAACTACTCGCAATACTTGGTATTGCGCCAAGAGCGCCGCGTACAGCAGATAAAGCAGTACGAGGAGCAACAAAAAATGATTCAAGAGAACACCGACTTCATCGAGCGTTTTAAAGGTACTTACAGTAAAACGCTGCAAGTGCAAAGCCGTGTAAAAATGTTAGAGAAATTGGTTTTAGTAGAGGTAGACGAAGAGGATACTTCGGCACTTCGCCTAAAATTCCCTCCCTCACCTCGTAGTGGTGCCTATCCCGTAGTGATGGAAAATGTAGGCAAAAGCTACGGCGAAAAGGTTATTTTTCAGAATGCATCACTCACCATAGAACGTGGCGATAAAGTGTCGTTTGTAGGGAAGAATGGAGAAGGTAAATCGACCTTGGTAAAATGTATCATGAAGGAGTTGGAACACGATGGTACACTTACACTGGGTCACAATGTACAGATAGGCTACTTTGCACAAAACCAAGCATCGCTATTGGACGAGAACCTAACGGTTTTCCAAACCATCGACGATGTAGCACAAGGGGATATCCGCAACAAAATTAGAGACCTATTGGGTGCCTTTATGTTTGGTAGCAACGAAGCCTCAATGAAGAAGGTTAAAGTACTTTCGGGAGGAGAGCGTACCCGTCTAGCCATGATTAAGCTCTTGTTGGAACCAGTCAACTTGCTGATTCTGGATGAGCCTACCAATCACTTGGACTTAAAGACCAAAGATATCTTGAAACAGGCCTTGGCCGACTTTGATGGTACACTCATTATCGTATCACACGACCGTGACTTCCTAGATGGACTAACAACAAAGGTATACGAGTTTGGAAATCAAAAGGTACGCGAACACCTATGTGGTATCTACGAATTCTTGGCTACCAAGAAGATGGAAAACTTACAAGAGTTGGAACGTAAGAAATAGTTCACTCTCTTCTCGTAGGGCTACTATTCATAATAGTAGCCCTACGTTTACCTACCGAAAATGCTTTACTACCACCAAGTAGAAGAAGCAGCGTATGGTAAACCAACTTTTAAGAAGAGAAAAACATAGAAGAGTGAACCATAAAAAAGATGCGAAACAATTACTTTATCAGTAATTGCTCCGCATCTTTTTTATATGATTTATAGCTGTAATCCAACCAGATTACTTTCGGCTTTTATACATATTGTCGTAATAGTGCTGGTAATCACCACTGGTCACCTCATTTACCCAAGCTTGGTTTTCAAGGTACCACTGAACTGTTTTTACAATACCTTCATCAAATGAAGTCTCTGGTTCCCAACCCAACTCGGTAGTAATCTTTGTAGGATCGATAGCGTAACGTTGATCGTGACCCAATCTATCTTTCACAAACGAGATGAGAGACTCGTTGATCCACTCAATATCAATTTGACCTTCGCTGTTTTTATCTTTTTTCTTCAATGTATTGCGGTACTCCACATTCTCTTCCATTAAGTGACGAACAGTAACAATAATGGTCTTTACGATCTCTAAATTTGTACGTTCGTTGTGTCCTCCTACATTGTACACCTCTCCTATTCGGCCTTTAGTAACTACCAACTCAATAGCTTTGCAGTGATCTTCTACATAAAGCCAGTCACGCACATTGCTTCCATCGCCATATACAGGTAGCTTCTTACCTTCCAAGATATTTTTAATAATCAATGGAATTAACTTCTCAGGGAAGTGATACGGACCATAATTGTTAGAGCAACGAGTAATCGTCACTGGCATTTTATAGGTATCGTGGTAAGCCGTTACAATCAAATCGGCACTCGTTTTCGAGGCACTATAAGGGCTATGTGGGCAGAGTGGAGTATTCTCCGTAAAGAATCCTGTCTCGCCTAAACTACCATATACCTCATCGGTTGACACTTGATGAAAGCGTACATTTTTACGCCAAGTAGGATATCCAAATTCATCCTTACCTGTAACCCACGCCTTTCGAGCTACATCAAGCAACGTTTGCGTACCCAAAATATTGGTTTGCAAGAAAAGTTGAGGATTTTCAATGCTTCTGTCTACGTGACTTTCTGCAGCAAAATTGACAATGCAGTCGAATTTATACTCGGTGAAAAGTTGGTCTACGAGGGGTTGGTTACAAATATCACCTTTGACAAAAAAACAACGTTCGTTGTCAATATCTGCAGCTATGGTACCCAAATGACCGGCATACGTTAATGAATCGAGTACTACCATTCTAATATCTTCATGAGCAGCCATTAGGTGTTTTACATAGTTTGCACCGATAAAACCGGCAGCTCCTGTTACAAGATATGTCTTCATTCTACATCTGTTTGATAAATAATAGGGCAAAGTAACCGCTTTTTTTTGGATTGGGCAATATTATTCACCCAATTCGATTACCTCTAAATTCTTAAATTCTCCGTCATCAATAATAAAACGTACCAAGGTACGCACCTTGTGAAAGCCCGAAAGGCCAGCTGCTCCAGGGTTTATATGGAGCATATCGAGGGTTTTATCATACTTTACCTTGAGTATATGCGAATGTCCACTTATGAAAAGTTTGGGAGGACGCACCAACAAACTCCCTTGGATGGAGGAGTCATAATTTCCTGGATAGCCACCAATGTGCTTAATTAACACATCGGCCCCCTCTAGCGTAAAACGATTCACCAAAGGGTAGACTGAACGAATATCTTGTCCATCAATATTCCCATAAACGGCTCGTAAGGGGCGAAAAGCAGCCAATTTCTGTGCTAGCTCGAGCGAACCGATATCGCCTGCATGCCATATCTCATCACACATTTCAAAGTGCTTTGCATATCGATCGTCCCAATGTGTATGGGTATCTGATAACAATCCTATTCGCTTCATTTAACTCCCCTTACGCTGTTTATAAAATTGAACAAAGCAGTCACAGTACCCTCTACACCTAACATAGAAGAGTCTATACAGAGGTGGTAGGAAGAGGCTGCTCCCCACTCTTTGTAACTGTAATAATTATAATAAGCCGACCGCTGCTTGTCCACTTTCTCTATCAACTCTTCTGCCTTTTGAGGAGTCAAACCAGAAGAGGCCACCACACGATCTACCCGGTAAGAGACCGGTGCAGTAATAAAAATGTTAATTGTATGAGGGTGGTCACGCAGAATATAATCGGCGCATCGTCCCACAAAAAGGCACGACTTTTGCGCAGCCAATTGGCGAATAACTTCACTCTGAATTTGAAAGAGCGAATCATTATTTAAACAATTCATATAGGGTGATGCACTTTCACCCAACAAAGGAATGCCTGATGGGAAGAGAGAGTTCCAGAAACTAGTTGAGGTGTGTTCATCTGCTTGGTCAAAAAGTTCTTTGCAGAGTCCACTCTCATGAGCAGCCAACTTTATCAACTCTTTGTCATAAAAAGAGAAATCCAATGCTTGAGCTAGTTTCTCACCAATCTCTTTTCCACCACTTCCTAGTTGGCGGCCTAAATTAATCACATAGTATGGTTGCATAAAAGAATCTATTAATAAGAGGTAAACGTTTGTGTAGTCTGTTTGGTTTTAATAAAGCTGGCCTGCAATCTGCTTTTTTGAGTGTTTAAAGTGGCGATAGAGCATCACTCCAGATATTAAGCTGGCTAAACTATCGGCTATAGGTAGACTATACCAAATGCCGTTAACTCCCAAAAAGAGAGGAAGAATTAACAAACAGGGAAGCAAGAACAATATTTGACGAGTCAGAGATAAAAAGATAGCCTTATTGGCCATACCAATACTCTGAAAGAAATTGGAGGTCACCATTTGGAAACCCACAATAGGATACATGAGTGTAGCAATACGCAAGCCCGTAGATCCCAGCTCAATCAACACAGGATCTTTGGTAAAGATAGATACTGCCTGACTAGGCAAAAACATCCCTACTAAGAACCCAAAAGTCATAATAGCAGTAGCCAAATAGATGGTTAGCTTCAACACCTCATTAAGCCGGGCATAAGCTTTGGCCCCAAAATTATAGCCAGCTATGGGCTGCATAGCTTGGTTGAGCCCCATTACAACCATCGCAAAGAGAAAGACAATCCGATTAACAATACCAAAGGCACCAATCGCTAAATCGCCTTCGTACGCTTTAAGTCCCTTATTTATCACAATTACAATTAGACAAGCACCTAGATTCATCAAGAAGGGGGCCAAACCAATAGAGACGACATGGGTCACGATGGGTTTTTGCAACTTATAAATACCCTTACGCAGGTGAATAAGCTGGCTCTTATCGGTAAAATGCATAAACTGCCAAAAAAGGGTAATCGTTTGAGCTACAACAGTGGCAATGGCTGCACCACGAATACCCCACTCAAACACATAGATAAAAAGAGGGTCAAGTAGCGTATTTATAAGTACGGTTACAATGGTAGCGCACATGGCTTTGCGTGGATGCCCTGTAGAGCGCAGAATGGCATTCAGTCCAAAATAGGTGTGCGTAACAACATTACCCAATAAAATAATCTGCATATAGTCACGTGCATACGAGATGGTATCGGGACTTGCCCCAAAGAAATAGAGAATCGGGTCAAGTGCTAACAAGGTAACAAGGGTCAGACCAAAGCCAGTAATAAGCTTTAAGATGATGACATTGCCCAATATTTTTTGGGCAGTCCCATAATCTTTCTGCCCGAGTTTGACCGAAATTAGGGTCGATGCGCCCATACCAACCAAGGAGCCAAAGGCAGCGGCAAGATTCATTAAGGGAAAGGTTACTGCCAAACCCGAAATAGCGAGTGGACCCACACCATGACCAATAAAGATACTATCTACCATATTGTAGAGAGAGGCAGCTGTCATAGCAATGATAGCAGGAATGGCATACCGAAGCAATAATTTGCTAATTTTCACGGTGCCCAATTCATTTGTAGCTTCTAAATTCATGCGTTGAACTTATTTCTTTTTGATAGGATTGTGCTAAAAGCAGCACAAAGGTATACAAAAAATAGAGGGTTGAAGAAAAAGATTCTTTATCTTTGCGTTTTCACCAATAAATATTAGATAGATAGAATGCAAAATAAATTTGGCCTTTGGGCATTAATATTTCTTCTCTATGCCTGCTGCATGGAAATAGTAGCCCAAGAATCTCATTCGATGTATCGCATTCAGCTAACCGATAAAGAGAATACTCCTTACTCACTTGACTCCCCCCAAGATTTTCTATCAGAACGGGCCATTGAACGCAGAAAAAGACAAAACTTATCACTCAATGAGAGCGATTTACCTGTAAACCCCTACTACCTAGCAGGCATCGAGGAGTGTGGTGTACAGATAGTAACCAGTAGCAAATGGAACAACAGCAGTGTGGTATCTGTTACAGACACACTCGTGGTAAAGAAGCTAGCAGCACTACCGTTTGTAAAGGAGATAAAAAAAGTATGGAGTTCTCCTGCTATTGAGGGCAATGAACAACCTGACCGAAGAATGGGGGTAACGAATCAGGTAAAGCAGTATGACTCTTTTTATGGAGCAGGCGAAAAACAGATTACGCTACACCAAGGAGAAAAGCTACACCAAGCAGGTTTTTGGGGAGAAGGAATGCAAGTTGCTGTAATAGATGCTGGTTTTTACAATGTCGATCTCTTATCGGCATTTAAAGAGATGCATCTATTGGGTGTACGCGACTTTGTTAATCCCAATTCGGACATTTATGACCAAAACTACCACGGCATGAAGGTGCTCTCGTGCATGGCTGCCTATCTACCTAATTCATTGGTTGGAACAGCCCCCAAAGCATCCTACTGGCTGCTACGAAGCGAAGACGAAGCATCGGAACAACTGGTAGAAGAGGATTACTGGGCAGCTGCTATTGAATTTGCAGATAGCGCTGGAGTAGATATAGTAAATACCTCACTAGGATACTATGAGTTTGACCAGGGATGGGGCAACTATAGTTACCGAGAGCTAGATGGATACACCTCACTTATGTCGTATACAGCATCGATGGTAGCTAGCAAAGGAATGGTCATGGTGTGCAGTGCAGGAAATACAGGCAACAAGGCATGGAAGAAAATTACTCCACCAGCCGATGCCAAAGATATATTGGCGGTAGGAGCCATCAACCGAGAAAAGGTGAATGCCGACTTCTCATCGGTGGGCAATACAAGCGATGGGCGAATTAAACCCGATGTAATGGCGGTTGGATTAAGAACCTCGATTATTGAGAACAATGGCATCATTTCGCAAGCCAATGGTACCTCCTTTGCATCGCCCATCATCTGTGGATTGGTTACCTGCTTTTGGCAAGCCTGCCCTTGGCTTACCGCCTACCAAGTAATAGAGAGGGTAAGAGAGGCAGGCGATAGAACGAACGAACCTGACAATATATTTGGGTATGGCATACCTAATATATGGGAAGCCTACCAAACTGCAGTAAAAGAGACAAAAGAGAGCAAGGAGAGCGCTACAGACAGGAGTGACAAACTTCCCAAATGATTTAAAAAAGCACATGGAAAAAGCATTATCCCTACAAGAACTAAATGGACTGGTACGAAAAAGTATTAAATCGTGCCTGCCCGATAGCTACTGGCTACAAGCTGAGTTAAGTGAAGTGCACGCCAATTACTCAGGTCATTGCTACGTAGAGTTTGTACAGAAAGAGGAGCGCGGAAACCAACTCATCGCCAAGGCACGAGGTACCATCTGGCGAAATGTTTTTCAACTCCTTAAACCCTACTTTGAAGAGGCTACGGGGCAATCCTTTGGGGCAGGTATCAAAGTACTAGTGAAAGTAGCGGTTGAATTTCATGAACTCTACGGATTCTCACTGGTAGTACAAGACATTGATCCCACCTATACCCTAGGAGACCTAGCACGCAGACGGCGCGAAATCTTAAAGCAGCTAGAAGAAGAGGGTATTCTTACCTTAAACAAAGAGTTAACACTACCGATACTGCCACAGCGTATTGCAGTAATCTCCTCGGCCACAGCGGCTGGATATGGCGATTTCTCGGATCAACTACAAAACAACCCCTTTGGCTTTGTTTTTTACCCCAAACTGTTTCCTGCCATCATGCAAGGGGAGCGGCTAGAGGAATCGATTATTGCTGCCCTTAATCGCATCTATGCAACGCAAGAAGAGTGGGATGCTGTAGTCATCATACGTGGAGGAGGCTCTACTTCTGACTTATCGGGATTCGACACCTATGCACTAGCAGCCAACTGTGCACAGTTTCCAATTCCCATCCTAACGGGTATAGGGCACGAACGAGACGATACAGTTATAGACTCCGTAGCACACACGCGGGTGAAAACCCCAACAGCAGCAGCAGAGCTCTTGATTGAACGAATACGTACTGCAGCTGCAAGACTAGATGAACAGGTAGAGCGACTCATGGGAACTATAGAGGATAGAATGAGCCATGAAAAGCGTAAAATAGAACGCATGATGGAACGTATGCCACTGCAAGTAAAACTCTACTTACAACAAGAGACGCACCAGCTATCGGCCCTGCAAAATCAACTAACTATAATGATAAAGAAAGGGGTTGTAGAAGAGAAACACCGATTTGCAACTATACAAAACCAACTGGGAGCAGCACTACAAAAGCGAACGACACAAGAGAGTCATCAGTTGCAATTAATGGAACAACAGCTCAAAGCTGCATCGCCAGCACTGATTTTAGAAAAAGGGTATACCCTAACTCTACACAATGGCAATGTAGTAACCCAAGCCAGCCAACTAAAAGAGGGAGAGAGAGTAACCACTCGCTTTAGCCAAGGAGAGATAACCAGTATAGTAACCACTAAATAACAAAAACAATGGCCGCAAGAAAACAGACCTATGAACAAGCCATGAAACGATTGGAGGAGATTGTAGCACAAATAGAGCGTAATGAACTGGGCATAGACCAGTTAAGCAGTAGCCTGAAAGAGGCAGAGGGGCTACTCACCTTTTGCCGCGAAAAGCTATACAGCGTAGACAAAGAGATTAAACAGTTGCTGCAAGAGAACGAATAAAGAGGAAGCAAGCGTGAAAAAAGGTTGACGAAGATTGCAATTAATCAATCTTAAACGTACTTTTGCTTTTCAATGAAATTTATCGACAAATAATCATACATCATGAAAGAACTTGATTGGGCTAATTTATCGTTTGGATATATACGAACAGATTACAATGTACGTTGCAACTACCGCAACGGATTGTGGGGCGAAATAGAGCTCCACTCAGAAGAGACAATCACCATGCACATGGCGGCAACCTGTCTACACTATGGGCAAGAGGCCTTTGAGGGGCTAAAAGCTTTTCGTGGCCAAGATGGAAAGATACGCCTCTTCCGTCCCGAAGCCAATGCACTGCGCTTACAGTCTACTTGTGACGGTATCTTGATGCCACAGATTCCAGTAGATTTGTTTCTTGAGGCAGTTAAAAAAGCTGTAAAAGTGAATGAACGCTTTGTACCACCTTACGAAAGCGGTGCAGCCCTCTACATACGTCCACTTCTTATTGGTACAGGAGCACAAGTAGGCATCAGCCCTGCCAATGAGTACCAATTCATTATTTTTGTAACTCCGGTAGGTCCCTATTTCAAAGGTGGATTTTCAACCAATCCATACGTTATTCTACGAGAATTTGACCGTGCAGCACCTCATGGAACGGGACAATATAAAATTGGTGGAAACTATGCGGCCAGCCTCAGAGCAAACAAAAAAGCACACGACTTAGGCTACTCAAGTGAGTTTTACCTTGATGCAAAGGAGAAAAAATATATGGACGAGTGTGGTGCAGCCAATTTCTTTGGAATCAAGAACAACACCTATATCACCCCCAAATCACCCTCTATCCTACCCTCTATAACCAATAGAAGCTTGATGCAATTGGCCGAAGATTTGGGACTGGCTGTAGAACAACGCCCCGTACCTGAGGAAGAACTAGATACATTTGAAGAGGCAGGTGCTTGTGGCACAGCAGCCGTTATCAGCCCCATTCAACGCATTGACGATTTAGACAATAACAAATCGTACGTCATCTCGAAAGATGGAAAACCAGGACCAGTTAGTACAAAACTATACAACAAACTGCGTGCTATTCAATATGGAGACGAACCAGACACACACGGATGGGTCACTTTTGTTGACTAAAACAGTCTATCTAATATAGAGAGTTGCCCCCTTTTACAGAAATCTGTAAAAGGGGG
>JBOFFJ010000134.1:0-1010 GCA_051648565.1 Phocaeicola sp.
CCAAACTCGAAGCCAAGCATGTATTTTACGTCCCATCGCAACGCAATCCCAATGACGATGCTTGTTTCGTTAAAGAATACGAACATAGACCCGACGGTACAATGGTACCTAACTTAAGAATGATTAAGAATTACCAACGGGAATGGTACATTACTAAAGAAGGGTTCCGCAAACACAAAGATAAAAAAGAATCAGAGGATATTAATCGTCTAACTAAGCGCACCAGTAATACTCGGATGATGCCTAAGCTTATCGCTCAAGCTTTGCAGTTACCCACAAACAATTTAAATATGCGCATGTTGGCTCGGAGTCAATACCTTTACGGAACAGATATTACTCCAGAGACTTTAATCAAGAAGAAATATCAAACCACTTGGCCAGATGCAATCAGTGCTTCCTCGGTAGCAGTACTCGACTTAGAAACTGATGTTGGTGATGGCAGACGAGACATCTATGGTTTCGGTGACATCATCTCTGGTTCTTTAACTATGAAGAATCGGGCTTTTTTGGTATATACTAAGAAGTTCCTAGCTGCGAATAGCGACGGGGCTCTACAAGAAGCCTTTGAGAAATATTTAGGCAAGTATAAGAAAGACCGCAACATTGAATTAGAAACCTTGCAGGTTGAGAATGATACTCAGGTAGTCATTGAGTTATTGAAACGTGCACATGCTTGGGGCCCAGACTTCGTTAGCATCTGGAATATTAACTTCGACTTACCCAAGATGATCCGTACATTAGAACGCGATGGTATTGATCCTGCTAGACACTTCAGTGATCCTAGCGTACCAAAAGAATTCCAATACTGTAACTACATCGAAGGGGCTCCTAATAGGGTAACCGATGATGGTAAAGTAATGAACTTCGGTTTCCATGAAAGATGGCACAGCTTGATAGCTCCTGCTAAATTCCAATGGGTTTGTTCTATGTCTTCCTTTGCGTTTATACGTAAGCATGAAGGTAACCTACCCAGTTATTCCCTCGATGCCATCTTGCATATGGTACTAGGG
>JBOFFJ010000135.1:0-1087 GCA_051648565.1 Phocaeicola sp.
TACATTGTTGCGTACCTTAAAAGTAAGGCACAATGGCTAGCTGAGCAGAATACCTTACTGGAGCTTCCCTACCAGGCTAGGGATACTTCAAAAGCACCTGCAAAGCGATACAGCCCGCAAGAAAAGAGCATTCAAGAGAAAGATAAAATGATTCGCCAATTACAGCTACGGGTTGCAGAACTTGAATCTCATTTAGAAGGCTTAAAGCAAGAATATAAATCTCTTCAATCAAATTCACATCGAGAACAGCATCGTATGGAATTGCTAGAGCTATTTAAGCGGGTGCCGAGATGAATAACTTCGAGCAAGAGAAGTTTTTCCGCATAACGAGACCACCATATTCATCCAGAAAAGGTCGTTCATTTCATGCTGTGCAGATAGATCCTGACACTCTACGCAACTGTAATTACAAGCAAAATTACATCATTCACATAAGTGAAAATAACAGTGAGCGCCTGTCACTAATATTGGCAAAGGGTGCATTGGTTAAATTAGCTGTCAAAAAGCAGTATAGTAGACGAGTAGAGCACGGAGGTATTCTCACTGTAATCACCCCTCAATACCTAGACCTTATTAGGCCATCAGGGGAGCAGATCGTACTGATGTTAGGCAGTCACGCTAGATTTAAAGGTGTTGGCCCAGTAAAAGCCCGTAAATTATGGTCTACATTTGGTGAGTCCCTATTTGAAATATTGGATAATGGGGATGTTGTAAGCCTGCATAAGATATTAAGTGAAAGCACCGCAAAAAATACTATCGATGCATGGCGTAGCTATATAAATATTGATGCGATGCGTTTCTGCAATGCACATTTGGGATTATCAGTATCCACCTCATTTTTGGTGTCAGATTATTATCAACAGGAAACCATAAGTAAGGTAAGCGAAGACCCTTACCGATTATTAGCATTTGGTGTTGATTTTAATGAATGTGATCGAATCTCACAGGCTCTAGGGAAGGTGCGAACAAGTGGATCGCACCTTCATCATGAGTAATATGCCCACATTTTAAAATTTCATTACTTCAAAATTCGGACGTATTTACTCCCAAATCTGACTTTTTGTTCCATTACCCCCCTTTTTCGGGG
>JBOFFJ010000136.1:0-1480 GCA_051648565.1 Phocaeicola sp.
TTCATCCCGGCACCTATTACTCCCTATTTGCACGCTCTTGTAAACCCACCTAAGTCTACAGGTTCCTGCGCAGACTTAGACCAGAGTTTAGCTATCAATAACATGATGGCGGCCGGTATTATCAACTTCGTGCAAAACCTAGCGTACAACCTGAAGTTCTATTGTCGTACCAATTACTTCGATTTAGTAAAAGGTAACTCTTCAGAGCGTATGACTAATACTTGGTTTAACCAGGTGTTTAATGAGGTTACTAGTTATACTAACAACCACATATCTAACTGGACAACTGCCTCTGTTATGCGTAAGTTTGACGGAATCAGTACACATGAAGGTGTACGAGATGTAATTCTGCGAGACATTACCTCTAAGGTATCGTTCATCGATCCTAAGATTCTTGAAGCGTTGAGCCGTAAGTAATAAAAAAGGCGCCTGTAATGGGCGCCTTTTTAATTAGTGTGTCTCGTTTTTAATTCTGCTACGTTCATCAAGTCTAGTCACCACATCCGTCAGTCTGGTTACAGACCTATTTAAATCAGTTGTTGTAGTCACTAAAGCTTCCATTATCTCAGTAGCTTTAACACTCGCTATAGTATTATCGGTGATACGCTTATCGTGTATCATATCTATAGCTTTCATATCCATTATGTTACGTTCCGCAGTCGATAGTCTTTCGTCGATACGTGCCTGGTTTATTGAAACTAACCAGTAGTTACCTCCGAAAGCTACCAACATAGAAACTAGAATAGCCACAGCCCATCTTTTAGTTTCTGTTGTCATAGGTGCTCACATTTAATTTACTTTAATCTCGCAACCCACTGTTTAACTACTACTTCAACTAACGGAATTACTAACCGCCTGTAGCCCCATACAGATACCAGCATTAGACCAAGTGCCACTTGGTAATATTTAGGCATGCTCTCTAGTACCTCGAAGCCTGCTCTTATATGCGGGACCATGCTAGGGAAAAACGATAGAGGTACCGGCAGGAGAAACAGGTAGAATGAAATATCATCCATCCATCCAGCGTTGGCATTAGCAGAAGTATCCTGGGAGATATCTGCCATTTGCCCGTTACGTATACTCTCTAGTTTAGTATTCAATTCCATATTTTTTAGCTCATCTTGCCGTTCTTTCTGAGCGGCCTTAATCTTCTGTCCTTCAGTGAAGTATCCACCTATCGAACTGATTATGCTAGAGAATATCTCAATTCCAAACATATCTTTACTCCTCTGTTATTTTAAACTATACCCCCATTTTTAGTATTCAAGTCTAAATATCTCCAAAGCGTACCGTCGAAATAAAACATGTACGAGTCGTTCTTATTATGCATGGATAAAGTACAATCCCCTTTATAAACATATGCGAAACTCCTCTAGCATGAAACCCTGCCAACGGCTCAAATGACCCTCTCGGAGGTATCTCCTAGAAATCTGCTTCTAACGGCTCAACCCCTATTATCTCCGAAGGCTATAAGCAAGTT
>JBOFFJ010000137.1:0-1314 GCA_051648565.1 Phocaeicola sp.
CATTATCACGAACTGCATGAAGCCCGATAGTTTTTGCTGCTCTGTTAACATCCAAGGGGGTGACGTGCTCGAAGAAATCCATAATAGCATTGGCTTGGGTTTCGCAAGGGTGCCGTATAGCTTGGTTAGCTATACATAAACATCCTTCTTCCAGTATGTGGTTCAGAGCAGCGTTGATAACGTAATCTCTTTGTTCAACTACTGGTAGCTTTTTCATTCTTCGTTTAATCAGTGCGCGCTTTATAATTGTGAACATTTTATTATTCTCAAAAAGGCCCCACTGAATGGGATTAGAAACAGTGGGGCAAATGCTTAGCAACAAAAGTGATAGGGAGAGTGGATCCTATCCGACAGTATATCTCTCGGATAGGCTCTCAAAAAGGCCCCTTATAAACGAAGAGGCGATATAAGGGGCAAAACATCACGATTGGGAACATCAAGGTGATAAGCTCAACACTTATCTCAAAGGGCCCTCTTTAGAAGACCCTTTACGATATTACTGTTTTACGAAAGGTTGCTTCTGCAACTCTTCCATCAACTGGTCGAAATCAGGGTCACACTTGACAACCATAGAACGATCTTGAGTGCCGCTGAACACAAAAGCTCCACCGAACAATTGAGTTACTGCTTGTGCGTTGGATACTTCAAAAGTACCACCTTCGCAAAGCTCGCTGGCTTTCTTGTAGCAACTACCCCACCGTTGAAGCGGACCACTACATTCAACTACATAGCCAGTCCCGCCATTCCCATGAGGAATTTCTTGAACTCTAGCAGAACAGCCAGAGAGGGCAACCAGCCCTACGAGAAGAAGCTTTTTCATTAATCTTCTCTCCGAAGCTTACGCTCAGCACGGCGTTCACCACGCTTCATGCTCACACGGCAGCGCTTCTTGTTTTCAGGCTCAAGACCACCAGCTTCTTTCATGGACTTACGACGAGCAAGAACTTCGAGGTTACTTGCATCACCTTCTTTAGCCATGTGCATCCAGTAGCCATAGGCATTGCACTTGGCTTCGAAACCATTACCAGTCTCAAACAGGTCATCAACCTTTGCTTGAGCACCAAAACTTGCCGCTATCGCAGCCATTATAATTAATTTCTTCATTTTCCTACCTTAATAAAAAGGCTCCTACTTAGAATGGACAACCAAGTAGGAGCAAAGCACGGGATATAGCATACAGCGATAAGTTGGCGACTTATCTTAAAGAACCCTCATGGAAGACTCTTTAAAATAGCCCCTGGGATTGGGGCTGCCACAAAGTTGGGCTAATAGTGAGCGTGTTTACAACAGTGATACACTGGCTACGAGACCAGT
>JBOFFJ010000138.1:0-1118 GCA_051648565.1 Phocaeicola sp.
GATGCCGAAGGGATGCGTACCTTTATCGACACCCTGGAGTTGCCGGAAGCGGTCAAGGTGGAGCTGAAGAAGCTGACCCCGGCCAACTACATCGGTGACGCCCAGCGTCTGGTTGATCTGCTGAAGTAAATACCAAAAGAAGAAAGGCTAAAAGCCTTTCTTCTTTTATTTTATGAGAAAGTATTATGATTCTTCACCATTATACTAGCGGTACTGGTTTACTTGGGATTATTAATTCCTCTTCCATATGGTCTACCAACATTCACTTTATGAATGATAGTCAAGAGTTTATACATGGTCTTGATATGGCAAGGTCAGAAATTATCTCTCTGCGTCAATCATCTACTAGCCTCAGAGAAATTAGTACATATGACAATATAATCAGTACGATTGACAATGCCTCTCAGCTATCAGTTTATGTTGCTTGTTTTTCAGAAAAAGGGGACTCTTTAAGTCAATGGCGTGGATATTGCCCCAGTGGTTTTGGATATAACATTGGTTTTAATAAGAGCCTTCTATGTGAATGTGCATCACATCAGGGGTTTTATTTAAAAAAATGCATTTACAATCCACAGGAAAAGAAAAACACTATACAGAATTGGGGGGAGCGTGTTGCATCCTCAATAAAAGAAAATATCGATAAGATTGATGATCTAATAAAGCAATTATTTTTGATAGCTCCATTTTTTAAACATGAGTCTTTCATAGAAGAGGGTGAATGGCGTTTAATCTCATTTATTAACCTTGATGATATTAGGATTAACCTTCGACCAGGAAAATCAACTCTCATACCTTACATCCCCTTGGACTTAAAGCTTAATGAAAAAAACGAGCTAATCTGGAACATTTGTATAGGTCCAACACCTAATATAGACCTAGCATTTAGAGCGTTACCAACCTTATTTAATAAGTTAAATATTGTAAACGGTATTATACATACTCAAATACCATATCGAGACTGGTGAACATGTACGAATTAAATCTGGATATCGCTCACTTCCTTGAGCACTACTGGCAGAAGCGCCCGCTCCTTATCAAGGGCGGCTTCAAAGACTTTCAGGATCCCATCAGCCCGGACGAGCTGGCAGGTCTGGCCATGGAAGAGGTGGTAGAGTCCC
>JBOFFJ010000139.1:0-1363 GCA_051648565.1 Phocaeicola sp.
CCTTAGTCAGGTTATTGGAAAATTCTGGATGGTCAACTCTATTCAACGCTACAAATGCAGTAGCAATCTTGTCTATTTTGGTTGCCCCTCTTGCTTCGTAGTATACAACACAAGATAGAGCTTTGAGTTCGGAACGTGCGCTTTTACATGAAGTAGAAATCCCGGCCATACTCGTACTACTAAACAGTAGACTAAACAATAAAACTATGTATCTCACTATATGCTCCTTACATACTGGTCAATCTCCTCGACTTGCTAATTGGTTAGATTAAAGAACTCCGTAAAGCCAGTCTTTACGGTGTGGTTAATTACATTGAATTTTTTGAATTTTTTATGAAGAAACTTTTCATAATACCTTGGGTTATCTATTTGGTAGTAGTGCAGAACCTCCATACTACCCCCTATACCCCGCAGCCTTCCTTGTAAGTTGCAGGTTACTCCGATTTTTATTAAGCCAGTAACTTTGCATTTGAGAATATATAGTGTGTTTTGCTCTATCAGGGAACATTGTGGGCACCCTTGCTAGCCTTGTATATGGTTGTTTGGTGACTTGCTAAATACTCCATGAGTTTTACATACTATATCTACTGGCCGGTGCGCGTTAGTATAGTTACTTAAGGAGTAGTCATAAAGATCACCATGAACCCATTTAGCAGCCTAAATAAACTACTTTACCTAGAGCCTCTGGTTACCCTAACATTTAGGACACCCGTCTCCCTAAAGGTGATGATTTGGTGTTTGGAGAAACTCCCCGTGCTCCTTGCAGAGTATAATTACTTCTGTCTTACTAGTAGTATAGACTGTTTTGGAATAATCATATTTACTTCCGTGTACCTGCTTAAATCTTCCTATATACCACTAGTTATTTACGTCTTGAGGCTACTTGCGACTCAGTAACCCAGTTGGTGTTAGGTACTTATCGAACATATTGGATTACCTCCAAAGCTGAGCATAAGCCCAAGCACTAAAATAAAATATTTCATATTGGATTACCTCCGGTAAAGGTCTACCCTTACTGGAGGTTCATCATCAAAATCCCATTCTAGGTTATTGTTTTTACGGGAGTACTTAGTTCTATCAGAAAACACGGCACATCGGTTATACTTATGAGCATGTTTCGCAACGAAGTTTTTCATTTTATACCTCCTTAAAGAAAAGGCGGGACAAGCCCGCCTAACTTAATTACTTCTGACCGCGAGGCTTACGCTGCTTACGGGATTGGGCCAGATACTCAGCCCATGCCTCCACTGCTAGCGGGTTAAGCGACAGACCAGGACGGCCATTCTTACCAATGGTCTCCACCAGAATCGGCTCACGGGAACCGAAGGTCAGGACAGTACCCTCTTTAAACTTGGCACTAACA
>JBOFFJ010000140.1:0-1160 GCA_051648565.1 Phocaeicola sp.
TAAGGATAAGAGAGTTCTTATCCCCACCTTTGGTCTGGTACAGCACGCTATCTGCATATGCCTCAGTTGGGTAGTCCGTAACAATTACCCAAGGAGCTACTTGCTTTTTAGCCCCGTTCTCTTTAAGCCAATTTCTTAGGTATTCGTTAAATCCAGACACAGAAGCCTTGCTATTATTGTCCACCAACCCTACCCTGTAGTAGTCAAAGGTAGCGGGTTCTTTAAGACTGGAAATAACCGCAGCTTTTGGCGGCAGCAGCACAGTATCCTCCATTGCCTTAAGGAAGTTATTAGTTGTGGTGGTTAGTGTAGCTGGCTCCCCAATAGCAACCTTGGTCCAACGCGGAGGCTCGTTACTACCTCTACGGTCAATACGGTCTATTGTGAAACTACCAACACTGGACTTCACAACCCAATCCCAGTCATTAGTATGTTCATCACAGTAGATAGGTACACAGCTTGTTTTGCCATTACTATCTGTAGAGCAGGATTCCCCGCACTTATACTGGTGTTCACAGGAGGTGTACTCTTTTTCCTTTCCTATGATTTTACCATGAATCAGGTTTGTTTCAAGAGTTCCTGACCACATAGACATAATAGTAATCACGGTCCCCAGCAGGGCTGCGAGCACCCCCGTACCAAAATGAGCTAACACTTCCTTGGGACTAATGCTTTTACCGTAATACAGCCTGCTGCCAATGACTACAAAAACTGTAGCCATAAAGAACCATGCGAAGTAAATCATTTACTTAGTTCCTTTTCATATTTAGAGATAGCGGCCTCTACCAAGTTCAAGGAGTTAGTAGCAATTCTCTTAGCTTGTTCGTTCTCATACACAGAGCTAGCGAAGGTCTGAATACCATAAGCACCTAGCATTGTGTACGCTGTCTTTTGGGATGGTGTAAGCATATACAGCACGAGCAGGACTCCACTAATCCCAGCAACTGTTTTTAGGGGCAGTTTACTAAGACTACTAAAATCCTGTGGGCCAACCCTACTAAGTACGCTTCCTGCGATGGAGAACACAAAGAAAACTCCAATTAGGAAAGCATAACCACTCTCCCCGCCTTTGGTACAAATAGTTTCAGTAAGATAGATAAAAAGTGCAAGTTCCATTATCGCTTTCCTCTAAAAGAAGTTTTGCTGTCGAAGCCGTGCTT
>JBOFFJ010000141.1:0-2477 GCA_051648565.1 Phocaeicola sp.
GCCGCCTTGTGCCTTACAAAAGGGGTTGTTCTAGCCCCTTTGATAAGATACAATGTGTATCGAGTACACATACACCTAGCCAGTGTGTGTTAGAGGATTGATTCGCCTGAGTCGCCCCCTGTTTCTTGTAGCGTAAACCCGCATCGCGGTTGTTACCGGTCACTGGATGGCTTCTTGCAGAATACACGGCCACAATGTTAAGGCTGCCGTGTGGGTTCCGTCCAACGTTCTATAGATAAGCTATAGTCCACGAACCAGAAAAAAGCCCGCTGAGAGACTAGATGCTTGTGGCACATATAGGGGTTCTAGTCAAGGGGTAGTTTAGACGGAGAGAGCCGACATTTAAAGACGTGGGATTAATCCCTTTCCTTTAAAGTCGGGGTACAATCGAGCGGAGCGGAGCCCGTCCCCAGCAATACGGGGGAAACCGTCGGAAACGAATTGCGGGAAAGGTATATCTACTTTCACCCCCTGAGACGTTCCATATCATAGCGGATAGACGTTGTTTATCCATTCCCTGATATAAACCCTCAAGGTGTTAGAATGTGATGAAAGGATTTCATCATTGATTACCTCAAAGCATGGTTTCCGGGCGAGCTTTAAATTAAGCTTGGCATCTGTATACAGAGGAATATTATTATTATTCCGTTGCCTGCTCGCCAAAGATTTTCCGGTTGTCTTACAATCGACCGGATATCTTAAAGGGTTCTTAATCGAGAATCTTTTAAGATACTCACAAGGTATCGAAAGCTGGTATCTAGTTATGAAAAGTCAGGATGAATTGCGAAAAGAAATGATTCTCTTATCCCTACAGATAGAGAGTTGCCAAAGCCCCGAAATAAAAACTCTACTCCTTAAACGGGCTAGGGTTCTTCTTGCATCTTCTGGAAAGAGCAAGATAAACGAGGCAAAAGCTCGCATTAGCCGACTCAAGGACAACCTTCCACTTGTGTATGTTCGTAATCCACACGGACTAACTATGATAGAGGAAAGGCAGCCAGGTTTTGAAAGGTTGCTGCCTTATAGGTTAGAGCTTGAGAAAGGCAAAAGGATGACAGACCAGATTCAGACGTTGGCCGCTCAGTTTAATTTAGAGGTTCCTAAATCGGGAGCCAAACCTAACACTAAGAAGCCGAAACACACACGACACGATAAGGATAAAAGACTTGTTAGCCGTTCTTCTCGTAAGTACAGCGAACACAAGTTCAAAACCTTAGATAGTCTGAATAGCACCGCTGATAATAAAGATGTTTCCCAAGAAATGAGACGCCAGTTTACACAAGGTAAGAAGGCTTTCATCAAGAGAGAAACCGAATTCAATGGTGCTAGACGGAATGACAAACCTAGTATTGATAACCAATCGTGGAATGAAGAGGGTAAGAAATTAGCCTCAGCGAGAGGAGTCAAGAAATAATAACGGGGCTAAGTGATTAGCCCTTATTACTAGGAGTGTCGCCAGGGTACTATGCCGCCCGCCAATCGGAGACTGTATGAAAAAGCAAAAAGCCACGTATGCTGTGTTTGCCAGTCAATTTTTCAAGGCTTTCCAGGTTTTCTGTCAAGAAAACAAAGTTGAGCCAGATATGAAAAATTACGAGCTATTGAGAGCCTTCTACCAACAGAAGCGAATAGCTAAGCCTTTGAATGCAGAGCTAAAGACTCAAGCCAAGCGTGACCGTAAAGCGGCACGTACCCAACTCGGAACCCGAGTGCGTCCCAATGCTGTCAAGTACAACAAGGGATTCAACCTAATCAACGGAGATTGTCTAGTTGAGCAAAAGCCTATATCTGACAAAACTCAGGTATGTGAGCCAGAATATACCGTTATTCAATGAGTTTTGTAAGGCTAGGAAAATTCACCCTAGCCGCCTAAGCAGTGTTGAAAAGAAGCAGGTTGTTACTGACTTCTGTCGTTCTAGAAATTTTAGATATGGTAAATAATTTTATGAAATCACTTTTAGTTGTTCTGTTATCCGCTGTTATGACCGCTTGTGTCTCCCCTAACTACTGCAAGGGCGAGGCTGTAGACCCAGAGCATTCAGATTGGAAATGTGCCGCTGCTGTTACTACTGATGTTGTTCTGGTTGCTGGCGCTGTTGCTCTAGTTGTTGTTGGTGTTGATGCACTGTCAAACTCTAGTGGTGGTGGTTCTTCTAGTAATTATTCACAACCGCCCTGCCAATGTCCTGATGACATTGCAGCAGATGGAAGCCAATGCGGTCAGCGTTCTGCATGGTTCATTGAAGGCGGTGATAAGCCATACTGCGAGGGTTATGGCTGGGGGAGATAATTTTGTCAATATAACAAGGCTCATTTGATAAGTGGGCCTGATTATATTCGATAAGAGGTGTTGTTATGACTCGGACAGACTACATCGCTGCTCTGAAATACGTGGCAGCACATTCACAAGATTTCATACTCTTCTGCAAAAAGAAAGGTGTTGAGCCTGACGCTAAGCAGGAAAGTTTGGTTATTGC
>JBOFFJ010000142.1:0-1009 GCA_051648565.1 Phocaeicola sp.
ACATCGTGCAAGGTTGCACCTTGTGCGTACAATTAGGTGGTTTGCAACCACCAGTTGTTTGGAAAACAACATCTTAGAGCATAGTAGTGGCAATGCACAATTAATAATTAAACAGCGAAGCCTCAACAATTCAACTGAAGCCATTCCATAGCCACGGATCTCCACGGATAAGAGCTCCGTTACCACTGCGCAGATTCAATTCATAATGCTCAATTCTGAATTCATAATTATACTACGGAGTCTAAAAAATAATATATCCACGAAGCTCTTATCCTAGAGATCCGTGGTCAATTCCTTTAGCGACAAAGGATCTTAGCCCCAAAGGGGTATAATCGGTCAACCTATGGTATATAGATAATTCATAGTGCAGTGGTAATGAAGCTCTTATCCTAGAGATCCGTGGACAATGCCTTTAGCGACAAAGGATCTTAGCCCCAAAGGGGTGTAATCGGTCAGCCTATGGTGTAAGCCATAGGAGAGCGTAATCAACAACAAACAAAGAGAGATGAAAATGCGAAACAACATCATACAATCCAAAGAGTTACACCCCGTTGGGGCTCAATTCACATAACCACTACCCGACCTAGCCCTGACAGGCTAGGCTGACAGATCACACCCCGTTGGGGCTAAGACATTGCACACCTACAGTGTGAATATTTCTTCAATTATGAATTCAGCAAAAGAGGGCGTAAATATACGCCCCTACCAATTGCAAACACAATTACGATTTGAATCTGTATGAATAATTCTTGTTCAGGCTTCGCTGTTGAGGGCTTGCCTGACAACAATCTTGTTGAGGTCGCTTCGTGCCTGTTGAGGGCATCATAATTATGAATTGTGCATTCAGAATTATCAATTGAAACAGCTTCTAAACCCTAAGCAGAGAGCTAAGCGACCACTAAACCCTAAACCCCTAAGCCAGATGAGTCTCCTCTATCCAGTCTGTTGCTATATTACGATCCTCTGGGGAGTAGTTGAGAGCTATCAAATGGAGCTTCTTACCACTGCT
>JBOFFJ010000143.1:0-2582 GCA_051648565.1 Phocaeicola sp.
TACTTTGGCTTATCATAAAAATAGCCACCAATAAGAATAAGAGCCCAACCAAGAATAAATAGGCTTAGTATAGGAAATTGAATAATAAAATCGGCCATTAGTTCCTCCACTCAATTTATATGAATATTATAGCAAAAAACACCTTTATACACAACCTATCTTTTGCAATAAGTTTAGTGTTTCCTGCTCAGTTAAATTAAAATACTCAGTGTTACCAGAAGCTACAGTGTTGTTATAAGTATTTACAGCCTAATACTCTTTGTGCAAGGATTTCTCTAGGTTTCTTGGGTTACTTAGCTCTAGGAAGCCTAAGACGGTATTAGAGCCTCCGATAGTTTTTAGCCTACGCTTAAGATTGCCAGTTATCCCTATCTTTATTAATCCAGTATTATTGCATTTTAGCACATATATAATGTTCTATTGCTACTAACAGTCTGGGCACCCAGAACCCTATAAATGGGTGTTAGGAGTCTGAGAAAATAGACCATGCTGTGGGCATATTATTGCTAGCTCTGTTTGTGAATTACTGTATATCTATTTGGAGTAGTCATAGATATTTCCATGTACTTGTTTTGCTTTCTCTATGAACTAGGTGGTATCAAAGGTTCTACCACACATTTTACAACCGTTCCCTAGTAGGTGATTCTACGGAGTTTGCTCAAATTCTCCATGAGTCGGGCAAACTATCCAGACTTTTTGGTGCTGCGTCTGGTATTGCATTTTAGAGTAATCATACTTTGTCCCGTGAACAAGCATGAACCTATTAATGTACCAAGCGTTCTTAATATCTTGCGGCTACCTACAAGATATTCGCCCCTTAGGTGTCAAATACTTCTAAAACATTAAAACCTCCATAGTGTTGTACCATAAAATAATATTATAGCACCACTATGAAGGTTTTTCAACTAAATTTTAGTTTTTATCTTGCAATAGACAACCGCTCAGGGCTGCCTCCAGTTGATCAATATATGCTTTCTACTTCAACCTATCTACCAGCAGACCTCTTGCCCTTTCTACTCTAGAGTCTGGCACTTTGTCTAAAATAAACACAGGTTTTTCTGGCATTTTGCTAGCACAAGGAACGAAAACTTCCTTATTGACATAAACTATTTCTGTCTTTACTATTGGTTTTTGCTAGCAACCTGTAAGTATCAATCCAAGGAGTCCAGCAACCCAAATACTTGCTCGCATACTGTGCCCTCCTGCTTTTTGGCCATAAGAGCCCTAATTTTCTCTTCATAAGTCTTAGCCTGCTAATCTGCTTGAGCCTGCTAAAGTTTACCTTGCGCCTTCAGGCTTTCCTAAGCCTAAGCCGCAAGTTGTACGCGCTGGTTATTCTCTTCGATAACCTGTTTTAGGGACTTTACTGTAGAATCTAACTACTCAGACCTGCGTTCTTCGGTGTTGAGCTTCTCTTTATACTCCTACACTTCCTTTGTTAAAGAAGTTATTGCCATTTCTTGGCGTACAAAGAAAATCGATAGCTAGATTACAAGAACTAGTAACTAGCCAATAGCTATCTTAAATTTTATGGGTATCATCTACATACTCCGAAAGCGGGCACAAGGCCCGCTTAAAGTTACTTAATACTAATTGTCTCTGCCAAACCAGTTTCGAATGCTCGATTAGTCTGGGCATCACTAACAACTTGACACATTTTACCGAGGTCTACTTTAGGATATCCCGCCAACCCCAGCCAGAAACCAGACCATACGTACTCAAGATTACTTTTATATGTTGCACATGCTTCTAGCTTACGGTCTTGTGAGAGTTGGAACTCTTTGCGGCCACCTTGCATAGCTGCCTGGATATTCAGGTATACTTTCTGGTCAACAACCTGCCCCTTCTCCTGAATCCATTGCATCATAGCCTTAGAACCACCGTCACCATAACGGGAACTCATTTCAGCTTCCACATATTTAGTCAGGTCATTGATAAGCATGTCAGGAATCTGTGCCATATCCTTTACTGTCATAGTAAGCGCGCTAAGGGTATTGCGTGAGTTCTCGTTATATTTGTTGATTGTCTGTTCCTGTCGTACCCCCTCGTTCTTGTACGTGATATAGGTGGTGAAACCTACCCCAGCAGCCAAGAACAGCAAGCCGAATACAATAGCCAAAGTAATAAGTGCTGCCTTCATTAAAACATCTCCTCTTGATGAAATTTACGGCCAATAAAGCCCATACATACAATTTGTAAAATAACTAGAACAAAAATAACCTACGGATTTGCTTTCACAGAGCTATCGAACAAGTCTTTAAACTCTTTATTGCTAACTCGAACAAAGTGTTTCTCTACCAAGGACATTTGGGTTTCCAGCATACCTAGGCCTAGTCTATCCCCTAGTGCAGCTTGGCGAAGCTGAGAGATAAGTACTGAGTTCTTCATACCCATAGCAAAGGTATGAGCTCTGAACCAGGCTACCTTTCCGTCTGCGTCTACCCCGTAAATAAGGATAAGAGAGTTCTTATCCCCACCTTTGGTCTGGTACAGCACGCTATCTGCATATGCCTCAGTTGGGTAGTCCGTAACAATTACCCAAGGAGCTACTTGCTTTTTAGCCCCGTTCTCTTTAAGCCAAT
>JBOFFJ010000144.1:0-34414 GCA_051648565.1 Phocaeicola sp.
TGTGCCACCTAGGTGGCACAGGTGGGGCACCTAGGTGGCGCGGTTGGACCGCCTGAATGGCACACCTATAGGCTCATTACTCAAGCCCATAAACGACTTAAAGGAGAGAGTATCTTCTCCTTTAAGAAAAAGTTTATTACCACAGTACTTTTCATTCCATTCCATCACTGCAACGAGCAACCAGTTCTTCAAAGACCCTTTTTGAGCAGCTAAACGATGGGTGTATAACAGGTTCTTTTCAGCCTATTTGTTTAACTTGTTTACTTTCAGCCGTAGGTGCTATAAATGAGCAAATTACACCAACTGAAACCAAAAAACAAGTAATTAAAATTGGGGGAAAATAGCAACATACTAAGGAGCTTTATTCTCCATCCTCCTCCTCTTCAATCATCCGAAGCGTCTCTACCTTCTCCAAGCGAGCCCTCAACTTGGGCATGGCCGACTGGCGGATAGAGAGCGTCATGTAGCAATCCATATCGTAAGATTGCGATACAATTTGCGGCTCCTCCTCTTTTACAATGCGCATCACATCGTTCATAAAAGGGTACTCAAAGCTAACGGTAAGCTCTTGATCGACCGTCTTCTCAATCACATCGGCCTGCAGAAGCGCTTCGTGAGCAGCAGCTTTGTAGGCAACAATCAGTCCGCTAGTGCCCAGCTTGATACCGCCAAAGTAACGAACCACCAGCACCAAAAGGTCGGTTAGCTCATGCGAGTTAATTTGCCCCAAAATGGGCTTTCCAGCTGTACCCGAAGGCTCTCCATTGTCGTTGGAGCGAAAATCCTTGCGGTCGGGCCCCAACATGTAAGCCCAACAAACATGACGAGCATCGTAATACTTCTTTTGGTACTGCTCAATGTAGCTCTTTACCTCTTCGAGGGTACGAACAGGCAGAGCAATACCAATAAATTTACTTCGTTTCTCGGTATAAATAGCCTCCGATGGAGCAGTTATCGTTTTGTACGTATCGGTTTGTGGTAGCATAGTGAAGAAAAAATAAGAGGACTAATAGAGCTGAATAAGTAGCATACCTACGGCAATCGATACCACTGTTGCTACCAATCCAGGCAGCATAAAGGAGTGATTCAACACCCACTTGCCAATACCCGTACTACCGGTACGGTCAAAGTTGATGGCTGCCACCACGGTAGGGTAATTGGGAATAAAGAAGTAACCATTAACTGCCGGGAAAAGAGCAATTAACAGGTAAGGCGAAATGCCTAGGGCTATACCCAAAGGTACAATAGCTCGCACAGTGGCTGCCTGGCTATAAAGCAAGATAGACATCACAAAGAGTGCCAGCCCAAAGGTCCAAGGCATGGCATAGACAATATGCTCTACCGTAGCTGTAAGTTCGGTTATATTGCCATTAATAAAGGTGTCGCCCATCCAAGCAATCCCAAAGATAGCCACTACCGCCTGCATACCTGCACCAAACACAGTTCCCTTGGCCGCTTTCATTCCATCGGTACGGGTAACCAATAAAATAAGAGCTGCTGCCGAGAGCATCAAGATCTCAATAATAGCCGGCATGTCAAGCAACTTCCCATTAAACGAAGGACGCAACGAAGGGATGGAACCAAATAGCACAATCAAAACCGTAGCACTAATAAAAAGTACAACCGAAATCTTGGCATAAAGCAGATGGGCAATATCGGTGGTTTGAAGAGTGGTCTCATCCAACTCTTTAGACTCTACTCGGCGCAAATATTCGGGATCTTCCATCAACTCCTTCCCCACCTTCATGGAGCAAAGCGCTCCCACAATAATGCCAATAAAGGTAGCAGGAACCGTTATCTTTAGAATATCGAACAGCGTAATATCAAATCCCGTTAACAATCCTAAGAGGGCTACTGTAGCAGCCGATATAGGACTGGCTGTAATGGCCTGCTGAGAAGCGATAACGGCAATACCCAACGGACGTTCGGGACGGATTTTGGTCTCGCGCGCCACCTCGGCTATAACGGGAAGCACCGAATAGGCCACGTGCCCCGTACCTGCTATAAAGGTAAAAAGATAGGTCACAATGGGGGCCAATATGGTTACCTGCGAAGGATTACGACGAAGCAATCGCTCGGCCACTTTCACTAAGTAGTCCAATCCACCAGCCGCCTGCATAGAGGCAGCTGCCGAAATGACCGCTACAATCATCAGCATTACATCAATGGGAGGAGCCGTAGGCTGTAAACCAAAAACAAAGGTGAGCACGGCTAAGCCCAATCCACCCAATACACCCAAGCCAATACCACCCAAGCGGGCACCTACGATAATGGCAACAAGGACAAAAAGAAGTTGTAGTAACATATAGGATTCATTTTATATTTTCAACACATTACGTTCATAAGCTCTAAACCCAGCAGATAGAAAGATCTCTCTACATCTACCAAACTCGAATAGAGGAGAACGGACTCACACTAAACACTTGAGAGGTGGTATGAAACTACCCCTTGAGTAGCGTACCCCAATACAAGAAGAGCATACCAAGCAAAACCAACAACAAATCGACTGCCTTGCGCTTCAAATTCTTTTCGCGAAAAAGCAGTGCACCAAAAAGGAAAGAGACAATCACACTACCACGACGAATCATGGAGACAATAGAGATCATCGCTTCGTCAAAGCTCAAGGCATAGAAATAGACAAAATCGGCTGCCGAAAGGAAGAGAGAGATACAGATAATGCACCAATCCCAACGAAAGGGGCTATCCTTCTTTCGGTTGGGCCACCAGATAGTAACTAAAACAGCTAACATCATAAAAAGTTGGTAGACATTGTAGTAAGACTGCACAACCATGGGTTCGAAGCCCAAACCACCTACCGAAACAGGAGCCATAAGGTGCTTGTCATAGAGACCGCTCATGGCACCTAGTACCGAAGCGGCAACGGCAAAATAGATCCACTTGTTTTGCTTAAAGTCAATTCCCTCTCGCTTACCGCTACGACTCAGCATGTAGAAAGAACCCATAGCAAGCAATACCCCAATCCACTGTTGAACATTTAACCGCTCACCAAAGATAAAGAGTGCACCCATGAGCACCATAACGGGGCGAGTAGCATTGATAGGACCAATAATGGTTAAAGGAAGATGTTTCATACTAAAGTAACCCAACACCCAAGAAGAGAGTACGATGAAAGACTTTAATACAATAAATCGGTGTATGCCCCAATCAGTAGAGGGAACAAAGAAAAGCGTATCCTCCAACAATTGAGGAGCTGTAGCCGATAACACTATAAACGGAAGAAAGAGAAGTGTAGAGAAGAGTGTATTTAAAAAAAGCACAGGAATTACTGCATTCTCTTTCAATGATTTCTTCTTAAACACATCATAACATCCCAACAAAGTAGCCGATAAAAAGGCATAAAATAACCACATATATTTTCACTTTACATTTTCGTGGTGCAAAGGTAATACCCACCAGCCATTTTACCTCATACAGACTACATCTTTTTTCACCCCAATTAGAGTTAGTAAAGAGGTGTAGAGCTTTTATTAGCTATTTTTCGCACCAAACAAACCCGAAGTTCACGAACGAAGAGCAAACAAAAAGAGTTACCCGTTGTTAGATGAAAGTAGAAGGTATTCCAATCTTTTAATGTAAAAAAGAGTATCATTTGCAGAAAAAGAGTATCTTTGACAGTATAACAGAAAATAGCTAAAGCACACAATTATGTTTAATTCTTTCGGTAATTTATTTAGACTCACTAGCTTTGGTGAATCGCATGGTGCAGGAGTAGGTGGAGTAATAGATGGCTTTCCTGCTGGCATTAAAATGGACTTGCCCTTTATACAGCAAGAACTAAACCGCCGCAGACCGGGACAATCACTGCTTACAACGAGCCGCCAAGAGCCCGATCAAGTAGAGTTCCTTTCGGGCATCTTTGAAGGGGTATCCACCGGTTGCCCCATCGGCTTTATGGTATGGAACAAGAATCAGCACTCCACTGATTACGACAATATGAAAAAATTGGTACGCCCCTCGCACGCAGATTATACTTACATGCAGAAATATGGCATACGCGATCACAGAGGAGGTGGCCGCTCATCGGCACGCGAAACCATTTCGCGGGTGGTAGCAGGGGCTTTGGCTAAACTAGCACTCAAAGAGTTGGGTATCAACATCACAGCATATACCTCGCAAGTGGGAACCATTAAATTGGAGGAGTCCTACAAGAATCTGGATTTCACTGAAATAGAGAAGAATGATGTACGCTGCCCTGACCCACAAAAAGCGGCAGAGATGGCAGCACTCATTACAGAAGTAAAGAGTGAGGGTGACACCATTGGAGGGGTAGTGAGTTGCTTGATAGAAGGGTGCCCTGTGGGACTGGGAGAACCTGTATTTGGCAAACTTCATGCAGCCCTAGGCAATGCGATGCTTAGCATCAATGCAGTAAAGGGCTTTGAGTATGGCCAGGGTTTTGACTCCATGGAGTTGCGAGGAAGCCAACAAAATGATATCTTCTTCAATAACAATGGACGGGTAGAGACCAAAACCAACTACTCGGGTGGTATTCAAGGAGGAATCAGCAATGGACAAGATATCTACTTCAAGGTAGCCTTTAAACCAGTAGCCACCGTACTTATGGAGCAGCACACGGTCAATATAAGTGGGATGGATACCACACTCAAAGCGAAAGGAAGACACGACCCTTGCGTCTTACCTAGAGCGGTACCGATTGTAGAGGCAATGGCTGCCATCACCCTACTAGACTACTACCTGATAGATAGAACCAAACAACTGTAGCCTAAACGCTACAATAAAGAAGAAACTGAATAGCCCTCTATAGGATGCTTTGAACTATTTCAAAAGCATCCTATAGAGGGCTATTCGCATCAATAAATCGCTACATAAGTAATTGCAACCGGCTGTAAGAGCAAGCTCTCAACAAAAAGAGGGTGAACCTACTTTAGATTCACCCTCTTTGATTATTGGAAACTAGGAGTTAGTTATTTGTACTCTTCCCAGCTCTTAATAGCAATATCATCAATACTCATGGTACAGAATGCTTGAATAAAGGCACTTGCCAAACGAGCATTGGTAACCAATGGAATATTTAAGTCGATGGCTGCACGACGGATTTTATATCCATTGTTCAACTCGCCAGCTGTAAGATTCTTAGGAATGTTTACTACCATATCAATCTCCTTCTTCTTAAGCATCTCTAAGGCTTGAGGTTGTCCCTCTTGGCTAGGCCAGTATACACGGGTATTGGCTACACCATTATCTGTCAAGAAGTCCGAAGTTCCTCCTGTAGCAAATAGGTTGTATCCTTTTTCTTGCAACATACGTGCTGCTGTAAGCATCTCAGCCTTTTGCTTAGCATTACCTGTAGATAGCAGAATATTCTTCGCAGGAATACGGTAACCAACCGAAAGCATTGATTTAAGAACCGCACACGAAGTATCATCGCCAATACAACCTACCTCACCTGTACTTGCCATATCTACGCCCAATACAGGGTCGGCTTTTTGCAAGCGGCTGAATGAGAATTGACTCGCTTTAATACCTACGTAATCCAATTCGAACAGGTTTTTCTCCAACTTTTCGACCTTCATACCAAGCATTACTTTGGTAGCCATTTCGATGAAGTTGATTTTCAACACCTTGCTCACAAATGGGAACGAACGGCTGGCACGAAGGTTACACTCAATTACCTTAATATCATTGTCTTTAGCCAAGAACTGAATATTGAATGGTCCAGAGATGTTCAACTCTTTCGCAATTTGCTTGCTGATGCGTTTCACACGGCGAACCGTCTCTACATACAACTTTTGTGGAGGGAACTGAATGGTAGCATCGCCCGAGTGTACACCTGCATACTCAATGTGCTCACTAATAGCATACGCTACTACTTCACCATTTTGCGCTACCGCATCCATCTCTACCTCTTTGGCATGCTCAATAAATTGGCTTACTACCACAGGGTGTTTCTTCGATACATTGGCAGCTAGTTTCAAGAAACGCTCCAACTCCTCTTGGTTAGAACATACATTCATAGCAGCACCCGAAAGTACATACGAAGGACGAACCAATACAGGGAATCCTACACGATCAATAAATTCATTGATATCTTCCATCGAAGTCAAAGCACTCCACTCAGGTTGATCTACTCCGATACGGTCAAGCATAGCCGAGAACTTATCGCGGTCTTCGGCATTGTCAATGCTCTTGGCGCTTGTTCCTAAGATATTCACATCTTGACCATCCAAACGAAGAGCCAAGTTGTTAGGAATTTGTCCACCTGTCGATACAATTACACCGTGAGGATTCTCTAATTCAAGAATATCCATTACACGCTCAAATGTTAACTCGTCAAAGTAGAGACGGTCACACATATCGTAATCGGTCGATACCGTTTCGGGGTTGTAGTTAATCATAACACTGCGGTACCCCTCTTTGCGAATGGTATCTAATGCTTGTACCCCACACCAGTCAAACTCTACCGAAGATCCAATACGGTAAGCTCCCGATCCCAATACAACGATTGATTTGTGGTCGCCTAAGTATTTTACATCATTGGCTACACCGCTATAAGTAAGGTATAGGTAGTTGGTCTGTGCAGGATACTCTGCTGCAAGTGTATCGATTTGTTTTACAACAGGAACGATGCCTACGCTCTTGCGGTGGTTACGCATCCACAAGATACCATCTTCCATATCGCCTTCATAACCTACGGCACGCGCTACTTGGAAGTCAGAGAAACCTTGTACTTTCGCTTTGCGAAGCAACTCGTTAGGAAGGTCAGTAAGTTGCTTGTGGTTGTTGCTCCAATCATGCAACTCTTTCGAGGTTTGCATAATATTTTGAAGCTTTTGCAAGAACCATTTATCAATCTTAGTCAGCTCGTGAATGCGATCGATAGTATAACCTGCACGCATCGCTTTGCTAATAACAAAAACACGTTTGTCAGTAGGTTCAGTCAATGCTTTGTCAATGTCTTCGATCACCAATTCGCGATTTTCTACAAATCCGTGCATACCTTGACCAATCATACGAAGCCCTTTTTGAATAGCCTCTTCAAAGGTACGTCCGATGGCCATTACCTCTCCTACCGATTTCATTGACGAACCTAGTTCACGGTCTACCCCTTGGAATTTACCTAAATCCCAACGAGGTATTTTACATACTACATAGTCCAATGCAGGCTCAAAGAAAGCGCTAGTGGTTTTCGTTACCGAGTTTTTCAAATCGAACAATCCGTAACCCAAACCAAGTTTAGCAGCTACAAAAGCCAATGGATAGCCCGTTGCTTTAGAAGCCAAAGCCGAAGAGCGACTCAAACGTGCATTTACCTCAATAACGCGGTAATCTTCTGACTCAGGGTCAAAAGCATATTGTACATTACACTCTCCCACAATACCGATGTGGCGAATGATGCGAATAGCTAGTTCACGAAGTTTGTGGTACTCACTATTGGTCAACGTTTGCGAAGGAGCTACTACGATAGATTCACCTGTGTGGATACCCAATGGGTCAAAGTTCTCCATGTTACACACCGTGATACAGTTGTCAAAGCGGTCACGTACCACCTCGTACTCTACCTCTTTCCACCCTTTCAAGCTCTTTTCAACCAATACTTGTGGTGAGAAAGCAAAGGCTTTGGTAGCCAACACATCAAGTTCCTCTTCGTTATCGCAAAAGCCCGAACCTAGTCCACCCAATGCATAGGCTGCACGGATAATGACAGGATATCCCAATTCGGCAGCAGCACGACGCGCATTCTCAAGGTCTTCAACCGCTTCACTCTTGATGGTTTTCACATCAATCTGATCTAGTTTTTGAACAAATAGCTCACGGTCCTCTGTATCCATAATGGCTTGTACGGGCGTACCCAATACCTGCACGTTGTATTTTTCAAAGATACCTGCTTTGTAAAGCTCTACCCCACAGTTAAGGGCCGTTTGTCCACCAAATGAGAGCAATACGCCATCAGGAGCCTCTTTTTGGATTACCTTCTCTACAAAGTAGGGAGTAACGGGTAGGAAATAGATTTGATCGGCCACGCCTTCGCTCGTTTGAACCGTAGCGATATTGGGATTAATCAAAATGGTTTCAATACCCTCTTCTTTCAATGCTTTGAGTGCTTGAGAGCCCGAGTAGTCAAACTCGCCTGCTTCACCAATTTTAAGGGCACCCGATCCTAGTAATAATACCTTCTTTATATTTTCTTTCATAACATCGTTTTTCTTTAGGCGGTTAATTAGAGCAACTTCACAAAATCATCAAACAAGAACTCTGTGTCTGTAGGTCCTGAAGCAGCTTCGGGGTGAAACTGAGCCGAAAACCAAGGGTTTGTTTTGTGCTTGATACCTTCGTTTGATCCATCATTCATGTTGATGAATAGTGGCTCCCACTCATTGGTTAGGGTGTTGTTATCTACTGCATAACCGTGGTTTTGGCTAGTAATAAAGCATCGCTCTGTACCCACCATACGTACCGGCTGGTTGTGGCTACGGTGACCATACTTAAGCTTATAGATGGTAGCACCACCCGCTTTCGAAAGCAATTGGTTACCCATACAGATACCAAAGATCGGTTTGGTATGTAAGCTCATCGCTTTGCGAATGTTTTGCACAGCTGCATCACAAGTATCGGGGTCGCCAGGACCATTTGAGATAAACAATCCATCATACTCCAATGCAGTAAAGTCATAGTTCCAAGGAACACGAATCACCTCTACATCGCGTTTTAATAGACAACGAATGATATTTGTTTTCACTCCACAATCTACCAATACCACCTTCTTCTTATCGGCTCCTTCGTTGTAACGAATCACCTCTTTGCACGATACTTGATCTACGTAGTTAATGCCTGCATAGCTAGCTTCGGGTACATTGTTAGGTTCGTCATCGAACACAATCTTACCCATCATCACTCCATGCTCACGCAATACTTTGGTTAACTCACGTGTATCAATTCCTGTAATACCTGGAATCTCTTCACGTTTCAACCAATCGCCCAAGCTCTCTACTGCATTCCAGTGGCTATACTCTTCGCTATAGTCGCTTACAATGATTGCCTCTGCATGAATCTTTTCGCTCTCCATGAAAGTAGCTAATCCATTATCCTCCAAAGAGAAAGCTGGAACACCATAGTTACCTACCAAAGGATAGGTAAGCGTCATGAGCTGCCCTGCATACGAAGGGTCAGTCAAACTTTCGGGATAACCAGTCATGGCTGTATTAAACACTACTTCGCCCGCTACCGGTTTTTCAAAACCGAACGACTTGCCTGAGAAGCGGCTCCCGTCGTCAAGGATTAATGTTACATTTCTCATCACTCTGATATCGTTGAATTGTTTTTTTACTTCGACTTAAAATTGGTATACTTTTTCAATATAATCAATAAAGGCTTGGTTAAGCAGTTTTACACCACCTGGTGTAGGGTAATCACCGCTAAAGTACCAATCGCCTGGGTGCGCAGGACAAGCCTCGTGCAACCCCTCTAGCGTTTGATAGACAATTTCTATCTTCGCTTTAATACCCTTGGGAGTTAGCAACTCCACCATTTTTCGTGAAATCTCTTGATCGCTGAAGGGTGCATAAATCTCTTTCACGTAGTTCACCATTTTCTCTTTGGGTAAACCCACCTGCTCTTTGGATTTATTATAAGCACGTTGAATCACATCCTTCATACCGCGATCACGTAGCAACTCAATGGCTGCACGGAAAGCAATAAACTGATCCATGCTTGACATATCTATCCCATAGTAGTCAGGGTATCTTACTTGAGGAGAAGAGGATACGATCACAATTTTCTTTGGATTCAAACGATCTAGAATACTAATAATACTCTGTTTAAGCGTAGTACCGCGCACAATACTGTCGTCAATCACAACTAGATTGTCAACAAATGGGGTAATGCTTCCATAGGTTACATCGTATACGTGTGTAGCTAAATCATTACGGCTATTGCCTTCTGCAATAAAGGTACGTAGTTTAATATCTTTAATAGCCACCTTCTCACTGCGAATACGCATGGAAAGAATTTTCTCCAACTCTTCGTGGTTAGGAGCGTGACCAAGTGCTTCAATTTGTTGAACTTTTAGCTTGTTCAAGTAGTTGTCAAAACCCTCCAACATGCCATAAAAGGCTACCTCGGCCGTATTGGGAATAAACGAGAAGACTGTGTGCTCTACATCGTTACCAACCGCCTCCAAAATGGCTGGAATTAGTTTTTCGCCCAATTTCTTGCGCTCTTTGTAGATATCAGTATCACTCCCACGGCTGAAGTAGATACGCTCAAACGAACAAGGCTTCACCACCTTGGGTTGGTTAACTTGTGTAAGACGCATCTTTCCTTTCTTGCTCATGAGTAGTGCCTGTCCTGGAAGTAGTTCATTCACCGACTCAACAGAAACATTGAGCGCAGTCTGAATAACAGGTCTTTCAGAAGCGATTACCATGATCTCATCATCTTTGTACCAGAAAGCTGGACGAATGCCCCAAGCATCACGTAAAGCATAAGCTTCACCGCTACCCGTAATACCGCACATTACATAACCTCCATCCCACTCTTTGCTAGCTGTACGAAGTACATTAGAGAGATCAATATTCTCTTCAATAGCATGGGTAATGTCCATACCCTCGAGATTCTTCTCCTTAGCCGCTGCAAAAAGGCGCTCTACCTCTTGATCCAATCGGTGCCCCAACTGCTCTAATATAATATAGGTATCTGAATACTTACGAGGATGCTGTCCTTTCGAGGTAATACTTTCGAAGATCTCATCCACGTTGGTCATATTAAAGTTACCACACATGGTCAGATTTTTGGCTCGCCAGTTATTGCGACGCAAAAACGGATGGACATAAGAAAGACCACTTTTACCTGTTGTAGAGTAACGTAAGTGGCCCATATATACCTCGCCAGCAAAGGGGAGGCATCGTTTTGCATAATCAGCGTCATGCAATTCGTCTGTCGATAAGTCTTTAAAGTGATTGTGTACTGTCCCAAATATTTCAGTAATCGCGCCAGAGCCTAATGCTCTTTCACGAAACATATACTCTTCGCCGGGGTTGGCTTCTAGCTTTACACAAGCCAATCCTGCACCCTCTTGTCCGCGGTTGTGTTGCTTCTCCATCAATAGATAAAGCTTGTTCAAACCATACATCCAAGTACCATATTTTTCCTGATAATACTCCAATGGTTTTAAAAGTCGTACCATTGCAACTCCGCATTCATGCTTCAGTGGTTCCATTTGTATTTTGTCCTTAATATAATAATGTCTATTTATAATAATCGGTTACTCTACAGTAACCGATTTAGCTAAGTTGCGTGGTTGATCTACATTCTTTCCTTTCCACGTAGCAATATGATAGGCCAACAACTGCAGCGGGATGGTAGCAATAAGCGGCTCCAAGCAGTCGATAGTTGGAGGCAACTCAATCACATCATCGGCCAACTCACGAATGGTTTTATCACCCGCTGTTACGAGTGCAATAACCTTCCCTTTTCGCGCCTTAATTTGCTGGATATTGCTGATAATCTTCTCATACATCTCATTCTGTGTAGCTACCACTACTACGGGCATCTCCTCATCTATTAAAGCGATGGGGCCATGCTTCATCTCGGCAGCCGGGTATCCCTCGGCATGAATGTATGAAATCTCTTTTAATTTTAGCGCACCTTCGAGTGCTACCGGATAGCTATAGCCTCTACCTAGATAAAGGAAGTTGTGCGCATAGGTAAAGATGCGTGAGAGATTGGCTATCTCTTCATTCTGCTGAAGCACCTCTTCTATTTTTTGAGGAATCAAACTTAATTCACTAATTACCTGCAAGTATTTCTCAGGAGTAATGGTTCCTTTCTCTTTAGCTAATGTAAGCGAGAGCATAGTAAGAACAGTTACCTGACCCGTAAAAGCCTTAGTAGAGGCAACTCCAATCTCTGGCCCAACATGTATATAAGAACCAGTATCCGTTAAGCGAGGTATAGAAGAACCCACTGCATTACAGATACCATAAATAAAGGCTCCCTTTTCTTTGGCTAGTTCAATAGCAGCCAATGTATCGGCTGTCTCTCCAGATTGTGAAATGGCAATAACCACATCGTTCTCATCAATCACAGGGTCGCGGTAGCGAAACTCCGAAGCATATTCCACCTCAACAGGAATTCGGCAAAAGCTTTCAATAAGTTGCTTACCGATTAAGCCAGCATGCCAAGAGGTACCACAAGCTACAATAACGAATCGTTTCGCAGAAAGCAAGCGCTCTTTGTTATCAATTACAGCTGAAAGAATAACCTGTGTAGCATCTAAATTGATACGACCACGCATACAATCATTGATACAGTGAGGTTGTTCAAAAATCTCTTTGAGCATAAAGTGAGGATATCCACCCTTTTCAAGCTTGCCCAAATCCATCTCTACTTTTTTTATAATGGGGTGATGAAGTACATTATCTAATGTGACTACCTCCAGTTCTTTACCTCGAGTCAGAACAGCAATCTCCCCATCCTCTAGATAAACAACTTGATCCGTATATTCTATAATAGGGGTAGCATCGGATGCCAAGAAAAACTCATCTTCACCTATACCAACAACCAAAGGACTACTCTTACGAGCAACAATTACAGTATCAGGCTTTTCATTATCTATAACGGCTATAGCATAGGCGCCAACAACCTCATTCAAAGCGAGCTGAACAGCTGTTAATAGGTCTAAATGATTCGTCTGTTGGAAATATTCAATGAGCTGAACCAACACTTCCGTATCCGTCTGACTAGCAAATTTAAATCCGCGTTCTATCAATTTCGCCTTCAAAGAGGCATAATTCTCAATAATTCCGTTATGGATCAAAGCCAAACGGCGCGAAGAGGAGTAATGAGGGTGTGCATTGGCAGGACAAGGCTCTCCGTGAGTAGCCCAACGCGTATGAGCGATGCCAATGGTTCCAGAAATATCTTTTTCAGCAGCAAAAGCCTCCAGTTCTGACACCTTCCCCTTTGCTTTATATACGTTCAACTTGTGATCACTGCTAATTAAAGCAACACCTGCGCTATCATAACCTCTGTATTCTAAACGCTTCAAGCCTTTTATAAGAACAGAGAAAGCGTCTCGTCTCCCAATATAGCCTACTATTCCACACATAACAATATACCGTTTTATTATTAGTTGGACACAAAGATACAAATATCTGTCAACATACACACAACAAACCACCTTAAATATTAAGCAATCTCGATTCATTTCATCAAGGAAAGTAACCAGATAGATACATAGATTCGTACTACAAAGCGGGTTAGAAGAGCAATCACTCAAAGCAAAAAAGCAAAAACAATCAGACGCAAACAACCGTTAAAACAGAACTGCTGGAAGAAATCAACTAAAAAGAGAAAACAATTGAATTACAGCACAAACAAAAAGAGAGACCAAAGAGGCTACACAGCACTCATTCGAATCAGTTGAACAATATCAAGGCAACAGCAAGAAAATAGAATCTACCAAACGAAAACTGCCTAAAAATAATAACAACTCGAAGCGAATATTTAATCAAAACAATGTACATTTGCAAAACTAACCAGGTTTTAATATATATATGGCAAAGAGTAAAAACGAAAAGGAGAAAAGAGATTACACTCCACACATCAATCGCATATCTACACTACTTAGGAGTGAAACATTTCACTTCGTTATAGGACTTATCTCCGTTATATTCTCAGTCTACCTACTCCTAGCATTCCTTTCGTTTATCACCACAGGAGCGGATGACCAGAGCTTAATCGACCATGCCATTACTGGCGAATTACTCCAAACAGAGAATGAGATAACCAATGTTATGGGCTCTCAAGGAGCAATCATCTCAAACTACCTTATTAATAAGTGTTTTGGATTCTCTTCATTCGCAATCATAGTGCTATTGGCAGCCATTGGACTGAAACTAATGAAAGCTTACCATTTTCACCTACGCACCTGGTTATACTCTTGTTCGCTTTTACTTGTTTGGTTCTCAATCGCATTGGGTTTTCTATTCAAAACGCCCTTTGCAAACAGTTTTGTATACCCAGGTGGACTTCATGGCTACAATGTAAGCAACTGGTTCATCTCTCAAATAGGCTCAATTGGGCTTGCATTATTGCTACTAACCACAGCAACGCTATTCGTTGTATACCTGCGCAGAGACTCTATTCTATTCATTCGCAAGTTATTCAAGCCCGACTTTAACAAGTTGAAGAGAAAATGCGAAACAGCAACAGATGCAGATAACACCAGTGAAACCTATACCGACACACCAATAGAAACAGAAGAGCAGGAGAGATACAGCAGCGAATCTAGCTACTCATACCAAGAGAAAGAAGAGACGGGGGCAATTGTACTCGATTTAGAGATAGAGCCTAAGAAGGCTTCAACACCCAAAGCTAAAGAGAAAACAAGTGAGCCAGTTATGACGATTGAACCAATCGTTGAGATTGAGCCAGCACTTCCTGTCATAGAACAAGAGAAGAACGAAACAGCTGCTGCCCCCAAAGCGGAAGAGGCCAAAGAGGTGGCATTCTCCATCACAGACGAATCTACAGAGGAGGATAAGGCCTACAAGGGATCGCTAAACACCCCTTACAACCCTCGTTTGGATCTAGAAAACTACAGTTTTCCTACCTTGAACCTGCTAAATGAATACAAAGAGGGCGGACCAAACATCGACATTGAGGAGCAAAACGAGAACAAAGAACGCATCATCAAGGTTTTGCGTAGCTTTGGTATCGAAATTAGCTCTATCAAAGCAAGCGTGGGGCCAACCATTACCCTCTATGAAATTACACCTGCCGAAGGAGTACGTATCTCTAAAATCAGAAACTTGGAAGATGACATTGCATTAAGTCTATCAGCACTAGGTATTCGTATTATCGCCCCCATACCGGGTAAGGGAACCATTGGTATTGAGGTACCTAATGCGCACCCACAAATCGTATCGATGCACTCTATTCTAAACAGCAAGAAGTTTCAAGAAACAAACTATGAACTGCCTGTAGCATTGGGTAAAACCATCACCAACGAGGTGTTTATGATTGATTTAGCCAAAGCACCCCACATGCTAGTAGCAGGGGCTACAGGGCAGGGTAAGTCAGTTGGTCTAAATGCCATTGTAACGTCGTTGCTCTACAAAAAACACCCTGCCGAATTAAAGTTCGTCATCATTGACCCTAAAAAGGTGGAGTTCTCCGTCTATACCCCCATCGAACGTCACTTCTTGGCCAAATTACCCGACGGAGAAGATGCCATCATTACCGATGTCAGCAAGGTGGTACAGACCCTCAATTCACTCTGTATCGAGATGGACACGCGCTATGACCTACTACGCAAAGCAGGCTGTAGAAACATTAAAGAGTACAATGCTAAATTTATTGGTCGCCAATTAAACCCCGAGAAGGGACATAAATTCATGCCTTACATTGTAGTGATAATCGATGAGTTTGGTGATTTAATTATGACAGCGGGCAAAGAGGTAGAACTTCCCATCTGCCGTATAGCACAGCTGGCACGGGCCATTGGTATCCACGCCATCATTGCCACCCAACGCCCTACCACAAACATTATTACCGGTACTATCAAGGCCAACTTCCCGGCACGTGTAGCCTTCCGTGTAGCTGCCATGATGGACTCGCGTACCATTCTTGACCGTTCAGGAGCGCAACAACTCATTGGTAAGGGAGATATGCTCTATCTACAAGGGAATGACCCGGTCCGCGTACAGTGTGCCTTTGTAGATACCCCTGAAGTAGAACGTATCTCGACGCACATTAGCAAGCAACAGGGCTATCCTACCGCCTTCGAACTACCCGAATATGTAGGCGAAGAGAGCGAAAACAACCTAGGCGATGTGGACATGAACCGTCTAGACCCCATGTTTGAAGATGCTGCACGCTTGGTCATCATCCACCAGCAAGGATCCACCTCACTCATTCAGCGCAAGTTCTCCATCGGATACAACCGCGCCGGACGCATCATGGACCAACTTGAAAAAGCTGGTATTGTAGGACCCACACAAGGAAGCAAAGCACGCGATGTACTCTGCATGGACGAAACGGATTTAGAGATGAGATTAAGCAATTTGTAGCAAACAAAATGTTAAAAAATATCGTTCTATAGAAAGAAAATGCAATATCGATAGGATAATAAGCCTATAAGATAGAACTCTGAGAGATAATCTATATCTTTATGAAATGTTTGGCAACAAATCGTTTTAATACAGAAGACAACATGAGACAAAAAATAGCATACCTGCTTTTACTGCTTTTAGCACCTCTATCGCTCGTTGCACAAAAAGAGGCACGTGCCCGCGAGATACTCGACCGCACCTGCCAAAACATCGAACAAGCAAGAGGAGTTACCCTCTCCTTTGGAGGAACGATTCAGGGAACCATGGAGTTGAAGGGTGAAAAGTTTCACCTACGTAGTCAAGGCATAGAGAGCTGGTACAATGGAGAGACGCAGTGGAGTTACTTATCCAATAGCGATGAGGTAAATATCACCACCCCTACCCCGGAGGATCTTCAACAAACCCACCCCCTCTACCTACTATCTAGCTACCAAAATGGCTATAACTACAAATACCTTGGGCAGAAGCAGTTCAAAGGAGAAACAGGACATGAGGTAAAACTCACTCCCCAAAAAAAGGAGGAGATTCAATCCATTACACTGGTTGTAAGCACCACCTACCAACCTCTTTATCTAAAGATTGTTGCTTCCAATCAACCCGAGACGGAAATTACTATCACAAGCTTTGTTATAGGACAAACTTTTAGTGATGCTCATTTCCAATTCGATAAAAAGAAATATCCAAATGCCGAGGTCATTGACTTGCGCTAAGCAGAGCAATCCTCACAGCTATGGTAAATAGATCTATTAACCCATTAAACAACTATAGAACAATATGAGTACAGAAAGAACGAAATGCCTGATTATAGGCTCTGGCCCTGCAGGATACACAGCAGCTATTTATGCTGGACGCGCCAATTTATCGCCTGTGATGTACGAAGGACTTCAACCAGGTGGACAACTCACCACAACAACCGAAGTCGAAAACTTCCCTGGATACCCAGAAGGAATTAGTGGTCCAGAATTAATGGAAGACTTACGCAAGCAAGCCGAACGATTTGGAACTGACATCCGTACAGGATTGGCTGTTAAAGCCGATCTAAGCAAAGCACCTTACACCATTACAACAGATGAAGGGCACGCTATAGAAGCCGACACCGTAATCATCTCGACTGGGGCAACAGCTAAATACTTAGGGTTAGATGACGAAAAGAAATATGCAGGCATGGGCGTTAGCGCATGTGCTACCTGCGACGGTTTCTTCTACCGCAAGAAGGTAGTAGCCGTTGTAGGGGGTGGAGATACTGCTTGCGAAGAGGCCATCTACCTAGCTGGCTTAGCCAAACAGGTATACCTACTGGTACGCAAACCTTTCTTGCGCGCATCTAAAATTATGCAAGAGCGTGTCATGGAACACCCAGGCATTACAGTACTGTTTGAACACAATGCCGTTGGACTCTTTGGAGAGAATGGCGTAGAGGGCATGCACGTAGTAAAACGCCTAGGCGAGAGTGACGAAGAGGCATACGATATAGCCATTGACGGCTTCTTCTTAGCTATCGGACACAATCCCAATTCAGAGATATTCAAACCCTATATTGAGACAGACGAAGTAGGTTACATCATAACCGAAGGCACCTCACCCTGCACCAAAGTACCTGGAGTATTTGCAGCAGGCGATGTAGCCGACCCACACTACCGCCAAGCCATTACTGCGGCTGGAAGCGGTTGCAAAGCAGCCATGGAAGCTGAAAGATACCTTTCGGCACACGGATTATTATAATTTTATTGAGAAATAACTCATGACACAATTTACAAAAAAGATGATTGCTCTCTGCTTCGTAGCAGGTGCAATCTTTGGAGCAAATGCACAGCAAATGCCTCCTACCCCAGTGGACGGAAACGTACGCATCGGGGTGCTTGAGAACGGGATGACTTATTACATCCGCCGCAACCAATTACCCGAAAATAGAGCCGATTTCTACATCGCACAGAAAGTAGGTTCTATCCAAGAAGAGGATAACCAACGTGGATTGGCACACTTTTTAGAGCACATGTGCTTCAATGGAACCAAAAACTTTCCGGGAAAAACATTAATAGAATACCTTGAGAGCATTGGTGTAAAGTTTGGGGCTAACCTAAATGCATACACCTCTATTGAAGAGACCGTATACAACATCTCGAATGTACCAGTGGTACGTGATGGAATTGTAGACTCTTGCCTACTTATTCTACACGATTGGGCAGATGGCCTGACCCTAGACAAAGCAGAAGTAGATGCCGAACGTAATGTAATTCACGAAGAGTGGCGTACACGTACAGGCGCTATGATGCGTATGTACGAAACGGCACTACCCGAAATCTACCAAGGAGGTAGATATGGTTACCGTCTTCCTATCGGTACCATGGATGTTGTACTTAACTTCCCACACCAAGCACTACGTGATTACTACGAAAAGTGGTACAGACCCGACAACCAAGGTTTGGTTATCGTAGGCGATATTGACGTGGACCAAGTAGAACAAAAGATTAAAACACTCTTCTCAAAAATAGAGATGCCTAAAACAGCCACTCCGCTTGAGAAGTACGAAGTAGCCGACAACAAAGAGCTTGTGGTAAGCATCTCTAAAGACAAAGAGCAAACCACTTCACTTATCTACCACTTCTACAAACACGAAGCATTCCCCAAAGAGGCAAAAGGAAGCATGGAGTACCTAGTAGTAAGCTACATGAAAGAGATGCTAGCCAATATGCTAAATGCCCGCTTGGCCGAATTAAGACAATCGCCTACACCTCCATTCTTGGGTGCACAAACCACCGATGGCAACTTTATGCTTTCGGGTGCTAAAGGTGCCTTTGCAGGGATGGCCTATAGCAAAGAGGATGGCATTGAAACAGCACTAGCTGCGCTAACTCGCGAAATAGAACGCGTACACCGCCACGGATTCACTGCTACAGAGTATGCACGTGCCAAAGCCGACTACTTAAGCAACCTAGAATCGGCTTACAACGAGCGCGAGAAGAACCAAAACGAAAGCTATGCCTTGGAGTATGTACGTCACTTCATTGACAACGAACCGATACCAGGCATTGAGAACGAATATGCGATTATGAATCAAATCGTTCCCAACATTCCAGTAGAGGCTATCAACAGCTTAATCCCTGGATTACTGAACGAAGAGAACCAAGTAGTAGCAATCTTCTGCCCCGAAAAAGAGGGAATGGTCTATCCTACCAAAGAGGGAATTGCCAACGTAATTAAAAATGTAAAAGCCGAAGAGATTACTGCCTATGTAGATAATGTATCGGACGAACCATTGATTGCAGTAGCTCCTACAGCAGGTAAAATTGTTAAAACAGAAGAGGGTGCCTTTGGATCTACCCTATTGACACTATCAAATGGTGTACGTGTAGTAATCAAAACAACCGACTTCAAAGCCGATGAGATCAACATGGTAGCCTTCAGCCCAGGGGGTAGCTCACTCTTTCCTGACAGCGAAATCATCAATATCAATGCGATGAACGAAGTGGTAAGACTAGGAGGTTTAGGAAACTTCAGCACCATTGAATTAGACAAAGTGCTAGCAGGTAAAAAAGCAGGCGTTGCAGCGGTAGTGAATGAAAACAGCGAAGGACTAAGAGGCGGATGTGCCCCCAAAGATTTGGAAACACTCATGCAGCTTACTTACCTTAACTTTACAGCACCACGCGTAGACCAAGATGCATTTACTTCATACAAAAACCGTACAAAAGCATCTTTGGCCAACCAAGAGTCAAACCCACGCATTGCTATGGTCGATTCACTATACAGCGCTATGTACAGCGGTCACCCACGTGTACTACGTATGAAAGCCGACTTAGTTGACAAGGTAGATTACGCCAAAATCATGGAGATGTACAAAGATCGCTTTAGCGATGCTAGCGACTTCACCTTTGTCTTTGTAGGTAACATTACAGCAACTGAGGCAGCACCTCTTATCGAGACCTATCTAGGAAGCCTACCTGCTACCAACCGCAAAGAGAGCTTCCGCGATACAGGTATGGATATGCGCAAGGGGAACTACAAAAACATCTTCAACAAAGAACAAGAAACACCTAAAGCATCTATCATGGTTATCCGTTCGGGTAAAGTGGATTACACCCCCGAAAACCGTGTCTTAATGAATATGGTATCGCAAGTGTTGAACCTTGTATATACTGAAAGTGTACGCGAGAAAGAGGGAGGAACTTATGGAGTAAACGTACGTGGAAGCGTTTCGAAATACCCCAAAGAAGAGGGTGTATTGCAAATTAGCTTCGACACCAATCCCGAAAAGAGAGAGCATCTTACTAACGTAGTAATAAGAGAGTTGGCTCAATTTGCAGAAGAGGGTCCTTCGGCCGAGAACTTGCAAAAAGTAAAAGAGTTTATGTTGAAACAGTACAATGAAAACCTCAAAGAGAACAGCTACTGGGTAAATATACTTGACCGTTACTACTGGGAAGGCCTTGATTTAAGTTCGAATTATGCGGCTACTGTAACTAAAATTACAGCCAACGAACTAAAAGGATTTGTTAAATCACTTCTTGATCAAAACAACCAGATAGAGGTAAGCATGACTGCCGAAATCAAGTAAACAGACCTTTATGAACCTTCTATCCATTCTAAGAAAGAATCGAAATCTAGAAGCAAAGCGGAATCCGGCATTCGACCGGAACCGCTTCGCCAAGGTTTTGATCTATTTTATGGTGGCTTTTTGGGCAGCATACCTCATTTTCTTTGGGGTAATGCTGCCTTTTGCTTTTGAGAATATCTTCCCAGGCATGGAGCCTTACCACATCTTGAATAAAGGGATCTTATTTATATTCCTGACCGACTTCCTACTACGCTTTATCGCTCAGCAGCCCCCAGCACAAGAGATAAAGCCCTACCTACTGATGCCTGTTTCACGCAAAAAGCTACTCAATGCCTACCTTGTACAGACAGCACTAAACCCCTACAACCTCTTCTGGTTCTTCCTATTACTACCTTTCGCAGCCATTACCATCTGGAAATTCTATGGCCTACTAGGCATGGGTACCTACCTACTAGCTATCTGGGTCTTGATGCTCTTCAACAACTTTTGGCAACTTATCTGCCGAACCCTGTTGCAGGAGAAAACCATCTATCTGCTCCTCCCCGTCACAGTTTATGGAGCTCTTGCCCTGATAGAGTTCATTCCCAACAAAGGATACCTAAGCAACCTCTGCATGAATGTAGGCGAAGCCTTTATTGAATCTAGCCCATTGGCACTCATGGGAGCAGCTGTTGCCACCCTCATTGCCGCCCTACTCTACCGCAAGCTACAACTCAAGCTACTCTATAGCGAACTAGCGAGAACGACCGATAGCAAAAGCGAGAACAACTACAAGTTTAGCTTCCTAGAGCGATATGGTGAAATAGGCGAATATATGCGCCTAGAGATCAAACTATGCCTACGCAATAAAATTGTGCGCAACCAAGTACGCATGGGACTACTTGTAATGTTGATGTTCTCCGCCCTTCTAGCCTTTACCGATGTATACGATGGAACCCAAATGATTCGCTTTATCTGCATCTACAACTACGCCGTACTGGGCATCATGACCCTAAGCCAACTACTCTGCTTTGAGGGAAACTACCTCGATGGGCTTATGAGTCGCAAAGAGTCTATCTACACCCTGTTACGTGCCAAGTACTACATTCACATCACGGTACTCTTAATTCCCTTTCTCTTTACATTTATACCCATCTACAAAGGAAAGATTACCCTACTGATGACCACCTCTTACCTCTTTTTTACAGCCGGTTTTGTCTTCCTACTACTCTTTCAACTCGCTGTATACAACCAGAAGAGTATTCCACTCAATAGCCCCATGATGCAAGGCAATAAAGGTGGATCACTCTTCCAAGGATTAGTCACCAGTGCCTGTTTCGGGCTTCCTCTACTCATAAACTCGCTTCTTTTCCAGCTCTTTAGCGAAGAGGTAAGCCTACTTATAATGATGGGTATAGGAGCGGCATTGGTCGCTTTACACCCACTATGGATTAAAAACATTTACAATCGCTTCATGAAACGTCGTTACCAAAACATGGAGTCGTTTCGTAACACCCGATAAATAGTATGAAGATTAGTATAGAACAACTCAAAAAGTGCTACGGCCCCAAAGTAGCGTTACACATAGATAGCTGCACGCTACCCGCCGGCCAAATTATAGGCTTGGTAGGAAACAATGGAGCAGGGAAAACCACCCTCTTCCGCCTATTGCTTGATCTGCTAAAGGCCGACCAAGGCACCATCTCCATCAACGAATGGAATGTAGCCAAAACCGAAGAGTGGAAACAGAGCACAGGAGCTTTTATTGACGAAAGCTTCTTGATAGAGTACCTCACCCCCGAGGAGTACTTTGCCTTTGTAGGGAAGATGTATGGATTAACACCCTCCGAAATTGAATCGCGGCTACAACGTTTCGAACGCTTTACAGCAGGCGAAGTGATGGAGCAGAACAAATACATCCGCAACTTCTCGGCAGGTAACAAACAGAAAATTGGCATCATGGCCGCTATGCTCTCCCACCCCAAGTTACTGATTCTGGATGAGCCATTCAACTTCTTAGATCCCAGCTCGCAAGCCATTATTAAGAAACTACTCGTGCAGTACAACCAAGAAACAGAAGCTACCATTCTTATTTCGAGCCACAACCTCAATCATACGGTCGACATCTGTCCACGCATTGTACTGCTAGAGCAAGGCGAAATCATCCGGAATCTTGAGAATCAAGCAGGAAGTGCCGAGAGTGAGCTAGAGGAGTACTTCCGCCTACAAGCGCAATAACAACGAAGAACAATAGCATTCATCCACTTTTGTTGGATTCCACTTTTGTTGGATGAATGCACTTTTTTAAACAAAGGCAGTAAGGTTTTCACTCACCTACCGCCTCCTTCTTATCGACTCACCCGGGTGAGTCGAGCGTACCACTAGAGTGAATCGATAAAATCAAAAGGAGCATTTAGAAAGAAAGAACCAACCAACATGAAAAAAGCTAGTTACAACCTACTACTTATTTGCCTACTAACCATACTGTTTACCGGCTGTAAAACCACCGCACCGCAGTACAACTACCAAGAGTTAGCCAAAGCATCCATCCGCCTAGGCATGGATATTGAGCTAAAAGACAACCACAAGCTCTATGTTGAATCGGCCCATTGGATGGGAGTTCCCCACCAAATGGGGGGCAATTCCAAGCGAGGCATTGATTGTTCTGGACTAACCAGCCACCTCTACAAAAAGGTCTACCACAAACGATTAGAAAGAAACTCAAACGACCAGCTCAAAAAGAACTGCCACCGAGTGAGTAAAAACAACCTACGTGAAGGCGATTTGGTCTTCTTTCACAACGGACGCAACAAACGGCAAGCCACCCATGTAGGAGTCTACCTTAAGAACAACCTCTTTATTCACACCAGTACTAGTCGAGGAGTAATGCTCAGTAGCCTCAATGAAAACTACTACCAAAAGCATTGGCTAGCAGGAGGAAGAAAGAAATAGCCTTCCCACACTCCTCTAAAACCTCTAGTTCAGTAAGGATAGGATTAAAGCAGCGACCAGCTAGCAAACTCACTACAAGTCAAGCTCCTTTGCCCTACCGCTAAATAGAGGAGGACGCTTCTCTAAAAAAGCATGAATCCCCTCTTGGTAGTCGGCCGATGTATAGACTCTTTTACGATAGGCATTAATCTGCTCAAAAGTTTCTGAAGAGACCATCGAAGAGTCTTGTGCCAAAATACGAAATTGCCGTTTAATAGCACTAATAGCCAACTGAGAATTCCGTCGAATAGGGCTTAATACATGCTCCGTTACCAATGCAAGCAACTCATCGGCTGGTGCCACATGGTTAACCACTCCTACATTATAGGCATCTACAGCACTAATAGGCATACCGGTAAAAAACATTTCACGTGCCTTGTTCAACCCCAATTGATTCATAAAATGCATCAAACCAGAGGAGTTATAAGGTATACCAATTTTAGCGGGAGTTATAGCAAAGCTACTCTCATCGGTTGCCACAATCATATCGCAGCTAAAACAGAGATCGCATGCCCCGCCCCACACCGTACCGTCTACATAAGCAATGACTGGTATGGGAACACTCTGGACTTTACGCAACAACCGCAACAGTGGCACATCGTATGCCAAAGGGTCGGAACCATCTAGCGGAAGCTCTCGAATATCGTGTCCAGCACTCCACACCCTATTTCTAGACTGCGATTTAATCACAATAGCCACACATTCAGATTCGTAAGCATGATCAATCTGATCAATTAGCGAGTCACAAAGCAGCTCCCCCAGACAATTAAGATGCGCTGATTCAACCATCTCTATATAAGCTATTCTATCATCTACCCAAAGAGTACTATTCATTCTAATTATTTTTTTAAAACAGATACTCTTTACTAAACAACGCAACGCTAAAAATAGTCACGACCAATAGCATGCAAATTTCATTATTTAACTATTGAAGACTTAAAATAGAGGTTCTGGCGAAATAAATTTAAAAAAAACAAACTATCACTGCAAAAAAACAACTATTCCGTAAACAAAATATTAACTTTGGATGTTAAAAAGAAAATTTCCTATTTTTTTAACAATCACAAAGATGCCCTATGTATGATACGCTACTTCAACTCCCTCTTTTCCAGGGATTTTGCAAACAAGACTTCACACAAGTATTAGAAAAAGTAAGATTTCATTTTCGCAAGTACAAAGCCGAAGATATTATTGTAAAGCAAGGAGACCCGTGCAACCAATTAATCTTTCTGCTAAGTGGCGAAATGAGTTCTCAAATAGTAGATAAAGAGGGGCAGTTTACCCTTCAAGAACGCCTACTAACTCCTACCGTATTAGAGCCTCACTCCATTTTTGGGATGAGTACGTGCTATGCAGCGAGTTACATTGCTCAATCTGAGGTTAGCGTTGTCTCTATTAGTAAATCCTACCTACTCACAGAGTTAAGCAACTACGAAATATTCCGCATGAACTATTACAACATTCTGAGCAACAGAGTACAAGTAGCCAATAGCAAATTATGGAGTAGCTTAAACGGTACCACTCAGAAACGTATCACCCAATTCTTGCTGCAACGCACGCAACTCCCGAGTGGTGAAAAAACACTCTCTATTAAGATGGAAGATTTAGCCGATTTAATAGATGATACCCGTATTAATGTATCAAAGTCACTCAACGAACTGCAAGAACAAGGAGTGGTAAAATTGAGCAGAAAAGAGATTTTGATTCCTGCATTTGAAAAATTAATCGAACTGTAGAGAAAAACAGCTCAAGGTTAAAGCACGCTAAAATGGAGCCACTCTTTTTTAGAACATTCATTCTGGGAAAAGAATCACACCTACTTTAAGGTGATTTCTCTTCCCAGAAGCAAGCTATTAGCCAATTAGTTGTAATATACTTTGTTAAATAACGGGGCTAAATGGTCGAAAAACTATTTTATTTTACCATTTTTGTAAGATTAAAAACCTGAATACAAAGATGCGTACAAATATGAATATAGAAAATAACAACCCCTTTTTAATACCCTACTCTACTCCCTACCAAAGCGTACCCTTCCACCTGATTCAAACAGCACACTACAAGCCTGCCATCTTGGAAGGAATTGCGCAGCAAAACAGAGAAATTGAAGAGATACTCAAACAAGAAGAGTCACCCACTTTTCTCAACACCATCGTGGCGCTTGAGCAGTCGGGGGCGCTCCTTGATAGAGTCACTACGGTACTTTTCAATCAATTAAGTGCCGAAACCTCGGATGCCCTTCAAGAGGTAGCCGAGGAGATGACCCCTCTCTTAACAGAACATGGCAACAATATCAGCCTCAATCCCACTCTCTTTCAACGTGTAGCAACCCTATATGCCCACCGAGAAGAGCTAGCACTCAATACCGAAGAGGATATGTTACTCTTCAAAAGCTACAACAGTTTTGTGCGTAACGGTGCCAACTTGGTAGGAGAAGAGAAAGAAAAATACCGCAGCCTAAGTACAAACCTAAGCAAACTCACGCTCCGCTTCTCACAAAACAAACTCAAAGAGAGCAATGGCTACACACTTCTTCTATCAGATTCGGCACAACTAGCTGGATTGCCCGAAAGCGCCATTCAAGCAGCTGCTCAAACAGCTACTGAAAAAGGAGAAACAGGCAAATGGGCCTTTACGCTGCAAGCACCAAGCCTACTCCCCTTCCTAAAATACAGCCAAGTAAGAGCGTTGCGTCAAGAGCTATTCATGGCTTACAACACCCAGTGCATCGGAGAGAATGAGTACAACAACGAATCGGTGGTGAAAGAGTTGGTCAACTGCCGCATGGAGTTGGCACAACTGCTAGGCTACCCCACCTATGCCGATTATGTACTTCAAAAGCGAATGGCCGAGAAGGTTCCTGCCGTTTACGATCTACTACATAAGCTGCTAGATGCCTACAAGCCAGCCGCCCTACAAGAGGTGCAAGAGGTAGAAGCCTTGGCTCGTCAAACCGAAGGAGAAGCGTTTACCCTCATGCCTTGGGATTGGGCCTTCTACTCAGAACAGCTTAAAAACCAGACCTTCCAGTTTAGCGAAGAGGAGCTACGCCCCTACTTCGAACTCAACCGCGTAAAAGAGGGGGTGTTTGGCTTAGCTACCCAACTCTATGGAATCACTTTCCAAGAGAACACCGAAATACCCTGCTACCACCCCGATGTAAAAGCATACGAGGTGCTAGACAAAGATGGAAGCTTCTTGTCACTTCTCTACACCGACTTTCACCCCAGAGAGAGCAAACAGTCGGGTGCATGGATGACTAGCTACAAAGAGCAATGGATGGAGAAGCACACCAACAGCCGCCCACACATCTCCATCACCATGAACTTTACCAAGCCCACTGCCGAACAGCCAGCGCTACTCACCTTCTCGGAAGTAACCACCTTTTTGCACGAGTTTGGACATGCCCTACACGGCATCTTTGCCAATAGCACCTACCAAAGCCTAAGCGGAACCAATGTCTATTGGGACTTCGTAGAGCTTCCCTCGCAAATCATGGAGAACTTTGCTACCGAAAAAGCATTCCTCAACACCTTTGCCAAACATTACCAAACCGAAGAAGAGATACCCGAGGCCTTTATCCAAAAGATTAAAGATTCGGCCAACTTTGCCGTGGGATACAACTGCCTACGCCAACTTAGCTTTGGTCTACTCGATATGGCTTGGTATACCCGTACCGAACCCTTTACAGGCGATGTTAGAGCGTACGAGAAAGAGATTAATCAAGCAACCAAGCTACTACCTTCCGTAGCAGAAACCTGCATGTCGGTCCAATTTTCACACATCATGGCAGGAGGATATTCGGCAGGATACTATAGCTACAAATGGGCAGAGGTACTAGATGCCGATGCTTTTGCACGCTTTCAAGAGAAAGGGATACTAAGTAGCGAAGTGGCTGAACAATTTCGAATCGAAATACTTTCTAAGGGAGGCAGCGAACACCCCATGACACTTTACAAACGATTCCGCGGTGCAGAACCCACCATTGATGCCCTGCTTAAACGAAATGGAATTGAATCGCCACCAGTCAAATAGATTGATTAACCAAAAAGAGCGAACCAACATCAATCCATCACCCTACCTAGCCAACAACTCTTCTACACCTCCTCACTTGGAGAAGAAGAAAGGAACAGAACAAATAGCTCCATTAGATTACTTAAAAAAAAGAAAACCAACAATTATGAAACTCAAATCCATCCTATACCTACTACTCACCCTTCCCCTCTTGTGCGGATGCAACAATGAAGATGATTTAGAGACCATCTTCCAAAGCGGAACATGGAATGTAGCCAACTTCTTTACTACCACCAATTGGAACGACGATAACAAGTTTACCCAACTCTACAAAGAGCCTAATGAGATAGAGGCATTTAACAAAATGGCTATCGATTTTAAAGAGGATGGCACCATAACAGGCACACTATCAGGCGGTACCTCCTTCGAAGGAACCTGGCGAGCCGACGGAAAAGAGCGTACCCTAACCATCAACATTAGTCGTACCACAGGCAACACAAGCGAACGCTTAAACAAAGCAGTCCTAGACCACCTTAAAGAGGTACGCTACTACAAGGGCGATAGCGGCATGCTTAAACTAGCTAGTGAAGGGAAAAACAAATACATACAACTAGCACATTTCTAAATAACTTTAAAGAGTACTACATCCTATGGAAACAGTCGAAGAGAAAGAAAAACAGACAAAACTAGACCAACGCTACCTACGCATGGCAACTATTTGGTCAGAGAACTCCTACTGCGTACGTCGCAAAGTAGGGGCGCTGATTGTGAAAGATAAAATGATTATTTCGGATGGCTTTAACGGCACACCTGCTGGATTCGAAAATATTTGCGAAGACGAACTCGGCGTAAGCAAACCCTATGTGATGCATGCCGAAGCCAATGCCATCACCAAAATAGCCCGTTCCAACAACAGTAGCGAAGGAGCAACCATGTATGTTACTGCATCTCCCTGTATAGAGTGCGCCAAATTAATCATCCAAGCAGGCATTCGCAGGGTAGTTTATGGAGAGCAGTACCGCCTAAATGATGGAATTGAGCTTCTCCAACGAGCAGCAGTAGAGGTAGAATACATGGATGCAAACAAACTAAAGCAAGAACAAAGAGATGAATAAGAAAAACCGTTTCATTCCTATTTTAGTAGCTATAAGCATTGTAATAGGTATAGCCATTGGCACATTTTACGCCAACCACTTCAGCGGAAACAACAACCGCATTGGTCGAATCAACGCCTCTTCAAACAAGCTCAATGCATTGCTACGAATCATTGACGACCAATATGTAGACACCGTAAAGATAGCCGAACTCATAGAAGATGCCATGCCACAGGTATTGAATGAGCTCGATCCACACTCCTCCTACATACCCGCCAAAGACCTAGAAGCCGTTACATCCGACTTGCGCGGACACTTCAGCGGCATTGGAGTACAATTTACCATTCAGCAAGATACCATTCACATCAACAGCGTCATCCAAGGAGGTCCCTCTGAAAAGATAGGCCTCATGGCAGGCGACCGCATTGTATCGGTCAATGATACCGCCTTTGTAGGCAAGATAGTGACCAACGACGAAACCATGAAACGCCTAAAGGGGCCCAAAGGAAGCGAAGTAAAACTAGGAATTGCCAGACAAGGAGAGAAAGAGACACTCTATTTCACCATCGTAAGGGGCGATATACCTGTTAAAAGTGTAGATGCATCCTACATGCTAAATGATAAATTTGGATACATCAAAATCAACAAATTTGGCGAAACCACCTACCCCGAAATGTTGATCTCACTCGCTAAGTTGAGCCAATACAGCATGGAGGGAGTTGTAATAGATCTACGTGGTAATACAGGTGGATACATGGGTGCAGCCATCCAAATGGTGAATGAATTCCTACCAAAGAATAGACTCATTGTCTACACCGAAGGACGCAAGTCGCCTCGCGAAGATTACAATTCGAATGGTACAGGAAGCAGCCAAGAGATGCCTATCGTTGTATTAGTAGACGAAGGATCGGCATCGGCTAGCGAGATCTTTGCAGGAGCCATCCAAGACAATGATCGCGGAACCGTAATCGGTCGCCGCACTTTCGGAAAAGGATTGGTACAACAACCCATCGAGTTTACCGATGGATCGGCCATTCGCCTTACCATTGCGCGTTACTACACCCCCTCGGGCAGAAGCATTCAAAAGCCCTATACCAAAGGCAAAGACGAAAATTATGAGTTAGATATCATTAACCGATACGAGCACGGCGAATTCTTCTCGCAAGATAGCATCAAACAAGACGAAAGTTCTCTCTACTACACCTCTATTGGCCGCTCCGTATATGGAGGAGGGGGTATTATGCCAGACTATTTTGTGCCGCAAGACACCTTGGGATACACCTCCTACTACGGCAATGTAGCAGGTCGTGGACTACTCATCCAATTTGCTTTTCAATACACCGACAATAACCGTACCGAATTAATGAAGTACCCCACTGCCGACTTGATAGTGAAGTACCTTAAAAGAGCAAACATTGTAGAGAAGCTGGTTCAATTCTCCGAAAAGAGAGGCGTTCAAAGACGCAACATCATGATCCAGAAATCACAAAAGTTGCTAGAACGCAATCTTTATGGAAACATAATCTATAATATGCTGGGAATGGAAGCTTACATAGAGTTTCTAAACAAAACGGATACTACGGTGTTAAAAGCTATAGAGGTATTAGATAAAGGAGAGAGTGTACCACAACTCTCCGCTACTACTTCGGAAGCAACAAGTGAAAAGCAACAAAAACTGTAAGGTTCATCCAGATGATCAAAATAGAGAAGAATGCCCTGCGTAAGCAGATAGCCGAAGAGAAGAAAAGAAGTAGTGCTCACGACCGGGCACTACTTAGCCAAAAGCTATTTGAACAGCTGGAGCACCACCCTCGCTTTATTGCGGCACACAGGGTGCTACTCTATTACTCGCTGCCCGACGAAGTGGCCACCCATGCCTTTGTTGAGAAGTGGAGCCATTGCAAAGAGATTCTGCTTCCAGTAGTGGTAGGCGACGATTTGAAACTATCACATTTTACCGGCACCAACAACCTAAGTGAGAGTAATCGATACCGCATAGGCGAACCCATGGGCGAAGCCTTTACTGACTACAACCTCATTAATCTAGCCATTATTCCTGGAGTAGCCTTCGATAAAAAAGGGAACCGACTGGGGCGTGGAAAGGGGTTTTACGACCGTCTGCTACAAGAGCTCAACTGCCACACTGTGGGTGTCTGCTTCGATTTTCAGGTAGTCGAAGAGCTTCCAATCGAACCATTCGACAAGCCGATGAACGAAGTGTGGACAGAGAGAGGGAAAGTTTACTAAAGAAAGAGATTAGCTCATATATGGATTAGACCCCCAAAGAGAAAATGGGCAAAACAGCTATTTACAAAGTGGCCCGTGCTATAAAACAATAGCACGGGCCACTTTGCCTCTTCTAGAAAGAGGTATAAATCAACAGTCGATAGATTACCTAAAGATGATATTAATAATCACCTGCGAACCCACCTGCTGGTTTAAATTCCTAACCAGCAGTTCACGCCCCATCATCAACTCCTGACGAAGCACCGAAGAGCTCAAGTGTACATACAATATTTGATTCTTGATATAGATATTGGTGGTATAATTGGCAATGGCAGCCCCCACCACATCCTTCCAGGCTTGGACCAACCGATACTCATTAAGCGGAGTCTCCAATCCATCTTGGCGAAATATTTTACGAATTACATCGCCTATCTGTTCACTGTTTCTTTTACGCATTACTCACCCCCTTTTCTTTCCGTAACCACACCATGTTCTACATAAAACAACTTATGATCCTGGTCAATGGCAGCCAAAATACTATCTAGATGGTCACGATTGGTATCAGTCATAAAAATCTGCCCAAATCGCTCGCCTGCCACCAACTTAACCAACTGCTCTACCCGCGAAGCATCTAACTTATCGAACACATCATCTAGCAACAAGATGGGAGTTGCCCCACCACCCGTTCGTTTTAAGAAATCAAATTGAGCCAATTTAAGTGCAATCAAGTAGGTTTTATTCTGCCCTTGAGAACCCTCCCGTTTCATCGGAAAGTCGCCCAGTTGCATCACTAAATCATCCTTATGAATACCCTTTAAAGAGTAGCCCATCACCCTATCGCGCGGACGACTCTCCTGCATTAACTGAACCAGCTCCCCCTCTTTCAGGTGAGAGTGATAGCTTAAATTAACCTGCTCACTCTCTTGCGAAATAAAAGCATAAAAAGATTGAAAGATAGGAATAAACTCCTCTATAAAAGCCGTTCGCTTTTGGTAGACAATTGTTCCATCTTTAGCCATCATCTCTTCCCAAAGCGAGAGCAAATCGGCATCAGGCTCCCCCTCCTGCTTAAGCAACATATTGCGCTGCGTCATCGCTTTGTTGTACCGAATTAAAGCCTCCAGGTACTCCTTATCGTATTGCGAAATAACCTGATCCATAAATCGTCTACGCTCCTCACTTCCCCCTGCTAGTAGCAACGAGTCGGCCGGAGAGATCATCACCAACGGAATCAACCCAATGTGATCAGACAATCGGGTATACTCTTTCTTATTTCGTTTAAACTGTTTCTTCTGTCTTCGTTTTAAGCCACAGTAAACCTCTTCGTTCTCCTCCAAGGGAGTTTGGTAAAAGCCCTGTAGCATAAAGAAATCTTGTTCGTGCTTAATATTTTGCGAATCAATCGGATTCAATGCACTCTTACAAAACGAAAGGTAGTAAACCGCATCGAGCAAATTTGTCTTCCCCATCCCATTTTGCCCCAAAAAGCAATTCATCTTGGGCGAGAATATCACATCAACCTCCTCTAAATTCTTGTAGTTTAGTATCGAGATACGTTTTAATACCATATAATTCTTCCTTCTATTTTGAGAGGCAAAAGTAGAGATAAAATGGAGATTTTGAAAGCATCTACCCCTAAAAAAGCAAAGAGTTAAAGTAATTCAATGGCCACCTGCCAACAAGGGTCGTAATCTACCCTGCAAATGAGCAGTAGGCAGGAGGCACAACCACCCTATTAGTGATTACTTTAACAGCTAACAAAGGTTACCCAGTAGCCCTCAAACAATCCATTAGAAGAACCAAAAAATAGACCAAACTGCGCTACAAGAGCCAAAAAACAACTATTTTAAATAGAAGGCTAAAAAATGTAGACTCAAATTTTATTAATAGGTAGAAAAATCCTACTTTTGTTGCCCGTATAACCAACGTAAATAATATAAAATAATACAATAAAAAATGGCAGAACAAAGACAAACTCCAGATCCATTAGATTTGGACCACGCTATGAGTAACTCAGAAGCATTCATCATTAAGTACAAGAATCGCTTTTTAAGTGGTGTAGCAGCAGTAGTAATTGTTGTAGGTGGCTTTTTAGGTTACAAACACTTTATTTCTGAACCAAACGAAATAAAAGCATCCGAAGCACTTTTCAGAGGTGAGCAATACTTTGGCAACGATAACTTTCAAGCAGCCCTTACAGGAGATAGCCTTGGATTTAAAGGACTTATTCAAGTAGCGAACGAGTTTGGTGGAACCCAATCGGGTAACTTAGCCAATGCCTATGTAGGCGTATGCTATGCACAATTGGGTCAATACGAAGAGGCTGTTAAATACCTTGATAAATTCAGTGCTACAGACCTATTGGTGTCACCTGCCATGCTAGGTACTATGGGTAACTGCTATGCACAGTTGGGTCAATACGACAAAGCAGCTGGCACACTAATGAAAGCAGCCGACAAAGCAGATAGCCAAGCACTAAGCCCCATCTACTTAATCCAAGCAGGTCAGTTATTCGAAAAGATTAACAAAACCAGCGAAGCTATCAAAGCTTACACGCTTATCAAAGAGAAATACTTCAACTCGTACCAATCAATGGATATTGAGAAATACATTGAACGTGCTTCGATGAAATAATCTCAACAGTAAAGAGATCAAGACAAGAGAGGTTATCTGCACATTTGGGTACAGGTAACCTTTTTTTATTAAAAATAGAATATAATTATGGCAACAGCTTTTCAAAACTTATCGGAATATGATTTTGAATCAGTTCCTAGCGCCAAAGAGATGCGCTTTGGCATTGTAGTATCAGAATGGAACAGCGCTATTACAGGAGCGTTACTAGAGGGAGCGGTAAACACGCTTAAAAAGCACGACGCAACAGAAGAGAATATACATGTACTAACCGTACCTGGAAGCTTTGAATTGGTTTATGCCTCTGCACAACTGGCTCAAACAGGCAAATTAGATGCTGTAATAGCCATTGGATGCGTAGTGCGTGGAGATACCCCCCACTTTGATTACGTGTGCGAAGGAACCACTCAAGGTATAGCAGAACTCAACACAACCGGTAATGTGCCCGTTATTTACGGACTTATTACGACCAATAACATGCAACAAGCCGAAGATAGAGCAGGTGGTGTATTGGGCAACAAAGGCGATGAATGTGCTATTACTGCCATCAAAATGGTCGACTTCAAGAAAAAAGTAGCATTTATTTAAAAAAAATAGCACAACTATTTGCAGATTAAAAAATAAGTGCTACCTTTGCATCGCAATTGAGAAACAAAGCAACATCACAACGGTGATAACGCTTCTCAACACTGCGAGCCGGGCGAATTCCAGAGCGGCCAAATGGGACTGACTGTAACTCAGTTGTCTTTCGACTTCGGAGGTTCGAATCCTTCTTCGCCCACAAACAAAGATGCGAAAGTAGCTCAGTTGATAGAGCATTAGCCTTCCAAGCT
>JBOFFJ010000145.1:0-58706 GCA_051648565.1 Phocaeicola sp.
ACGCTCTTGCGTTCGTAACTAAGTTTGACAGCGTTCTCTTTGAACGACCTGTCATAAACAACTCTTTCTTTTGCCATAACTATACAAAGGTAGACTTTTTAGCTTAACTAAGTGTCCATGCAAAGTTAGCAATTCCAGTTTACTAGGGAGATATTGGTCGTAAGAAGCGTTGTTGGTGTAATAAGAGCCCTCTCTTATAGCTATTTTGGAGAGCGATTTTCTCTCCAAAGTAGCTGCTTGTTTACTTTTGTTCCTTTTCAGCTTCATCTATTAACTGCTGTGCTCTCTTTTGGGCAGCCTGTACTAATAGATCGGCACTTTTCTGTGCGGCCATTTTTAGGAGTGGGTTATTGGCTTTATCTACCAAGGCTTGTCCCTCTTTTTTGGCTCGTTCTATCAACTTGTCACCTTCTGTTTTGGCTGCTTTTAGTCGCTCTTCTTTACTCAGGTTAGTAGTTGGTAGATTACCCAGTGATCCTCCGAGTAATTTATTAGCTTCGTTTTGGAGTACATTTTTAATTGCATCACCTACCATCTCTTCTACTCCCAGTGTGACTGTGGGTGCTGTAAAGCTTCCGCCTATCTCTACGGGAATCTTCTGTAGGTAGTTTTGTCCATTCGAGGGTAATGAAATGGTTGCTTTGTAAGCAATGTGTTGATCTAGGTTTGTAGTACCTGCTAGGTTGAGGTTGATGCCTCCCATATGTAGGTCAAACGGAGCGGTAGTAATTTTTCCTTCATCTATGGTGAAAGCAATCTTTACATCTTTTGCCTCTATCTTCTTTAATCGTTCATCCTTTAGTGCATCGGCCAACTGAGTGAAGAGTGTGAGGTTTTGCAGCTGAATGCTTTTCGACTGAATGGTACCGTTTCCATTTACGCTTTTTAGTATAGGCGATAGGGTACTATCTAGCGCTGCTGTTAGGTTGAGGGCAAGTGAGTAGTTTCCTCCTGTTTTGGCAAAGAGGGGGGCCATTTGTTGGATGAGTTGTAGCTCTTTGAATGTTTTTTCGAAGGAAGCCTCTTGGATGGAACTCTTTATCACTAACTGGGGTTGTTTGGGATTCTCGGCGGTGGAGAATTGCCCCGAAGCACTCATCTTTCCTCCCAAGCCATTCATCGAGACATTGTTCATCGAGAGTGTTCCCTTTTTCAGCTCCAGTTCGCCCTTAAAGTTGGTCAGGTTGAGTTGTTGGAAGGCTATCTCTCCGATGGTGGATTGTAGTTGTAGATCTAGATTGGTGGGTATTGCAAAATTGAGGGCTGAATTAACTGTTGCGCCTGTTTCGGCTGTAGTTGGGGAAGATATTGTTTGCGAGGAGCTGCTCTCTTCTTTTGTAGCCGGTGAAGTGGTTCTATCTGTAGTTGGTGTAGACCTATTCATCCACTCATTTAAATCAAGTCGATTAGAGACCATGCTCAATTGCCCTGTTAGTAGTTCATTTTTAACTGCATAAGCCAAGTAGTTCGTTAGTTTTCCCTGCAGCATAAGGTCGCTCTTGCCCACTTGTAGTTGCGCTTCACTTAGCACCATTGTGGCAGGTGTAATGGTTGCTTTTGCTCTATGAATAGCAACGGTAGGCAATCCTTTCATGGTGAGCTCCATCTCTTGGATAGTGAAGGTGCCCTGCGCTGCCATCTTTTCGTATGCCTCTTTTTCGATGGCAGATAGTTGTGCAGCCAATTGCAAATCGGCGGTTACCACTCCATTTAAGGAGAGCGAGTCGGGTAGTGGGTATACCTCTTTAATGGCACCTAGATTCACTACTCCATGCAGGGTAGTCGCTATGTATGGATCGCTTACAGGGTGTGTGATTTTGACCGAACCGTTAACTTTTTGCCCAGCCATGGTGAGTGACAGGTTGGATAGGTCGATAGCTGTATCATCTAATGCACCCCCGGGGTTGCTGATAGCAAGTGCCACCTCAATCTGCTCTACTGATTTAGGCAGATTGGCATATTTAAAGTTTCCGTTATTGACTGATACTGTAGCTTCGAAGGCTGGAAGTTGATGTGGGGTGTAGTTCCCTTTGATCCAAGCATCAATCTCCAATGTTCCCGATGCAGTAAGTCCTTCAAAATCTTGGGTGTAGAAGGCTGGTATGAGCGAGAGTAGCTCTTTGAACTCCATCTTTTCACTATTTAGTGCCAAATTGACTGCGAGGTTTGAATCTTGTTGATGTACTTCGCCTGTCACCATAGCTTTCATAGCATTGATGGTTAAATTATTCTCTTTTAGTTGGAACCTTTTTTCGCTAAAGTTGGCATCTAGCGAAGCGTTCCACTCTAACTTGACTCTATTTATCAGGGTTTGGTTTTTTTCTATCCAAGTGATACTTGCTGCCGTAACGGCTGTCTCTAGCAGGGTTTGTTGGGCACTCATGTCTCCCTTTACATTCCAGTTTAATCCAGTAATGGTGGCTTGAGTCTGCGTGGCTTCATCTTGATAGCTTAGTTGGCCATCTTTTACCGCTACATCTTTCAGTAAGAGGCGGAAGCTGCTAGGGGTTGTTTCGGGTGTGTTGGTTGCTTGGGCTGGCTCCTCTTTCGAAGGGGCGGCTGTTGTAGTAGTTGGTTGGCTAGCTGTTGCCTCTTTCTTGAGAATATCCCAGTTTACCCTTCCATCCTTTTGAGCTAAGGCCGATAATTTAGGAGATTGAAGCAATACCTTGCTCACCTCAAATCCTGAATTGCCCGAAAGGGAGAGTAGGTTGACTACTAGGGTAATCTCTTTGGCGCTGACCAAAGTATCGCCCTCAAAAGGAGCCTGACCAGTGACGGAGAGGTTTTGTAACGAAAGAGAGGCTTGGGGGAAGTGAGCGAGTAGGCTTACGTCAAGCTTCTCAAAGGTGAGTGTTGCATCAAGTTGTTTGTTGGCTTCTCGCAATACGATGGGTTCTAACCTACTCACTAGTAGTAGGGGAATAGTTACCACTGCGAGTAGTAAAATAGCTAGTATAGCTCCTGTAATTTTTAGTACTTTCATTTGGGTTGCTCTTTGGGTGTAAAGAAACTCTTTTTTTTTAGTAGAACAGTTTTCGGTAGAAGAGTGTTCCGTTTTGCTTCGTTTTTATCTTGCTTTTTTTGTGGCTCACTTGCAAAAGTTGTTCCATTGCTCTTTTGCTCCATCTACTGCTTTGTTGTGTTGAATGCTTATCTAGCAAGTATAGGGTAAGTAGCTACCTTCTTTTGCTTTATCTACGCTTTGTTGTGTTGCCTCTTTTGCAGTAATGGGCTGCCTCTTTCATGAAAAAGCGGTTGAACAAGTGTAACCTACTTGTTACCTTGTTCAACCGCTTCTAGGTGATAGGAAAGATGAGTTGACTATTCTTTGTGCTCTTTGTCAGCTTTTCCAGCTTTGAGCACCTCCGAATAACTCTAATCTCTTTTCATTGAGTCTAACGATTATTCGAAGATCTCTTTGGGTGTAGGAATCAGATTCAATCGTTTTCCAATTAGTTTTTGAATATCCTTTAGGTTATCGCGCTCTTCGGTGTTGCAGAAAGAGATGGCTACCCCTTTGTTACCGGCTCTACCTGTACGTCCGATACGGTGTACATAAGTCTCGGCTACATCGGGCAAGTCGTAGTTAATTACCCACGATAAGTTGGCTATGTCAATGCCTCGTGCTGCAATATCGGTCGCTACGATGACGCGAGTTTCGCCCGATTTGAAATTTTTCAGGGCACGTTGTCTTGCATTCTGGCTCTTGTTTCCGTGAATGGCTTCGCCTCCTATTTTATTTTTATTCAATACACGTGCTATCTTGTCGGCTCCATGTTTGGTGCGCGAGAATACCAATACAGGCTCTTGTGGCATGTTTTGGAGCAGGTGTACCAACAGTTTTACCTTATCAGGCTTTTCGGCCATGTAAAGAAATTGCTCGATAGTATCGACTACCGACGAAGTAGGAGTTACCTCTACCTTAACGGGTTTGTACAAAATCGTTTTGGCTAAGTTCAGGATGCTATCTGGCATGGTAGCCGAGAAGAAGAGGGTCTGTCTGTGTTTAGGAAGTAGGGGAAGTATACGCTTGATGTCGTGAATAAATCCCATATCAAGCATACGGTCTGCTTCGTCTAATACAAAGTGTTTGAGGTTTTGCAGGCGGATGTGCTTTTGTGCAATCAAGTCCAGCAATCTACCCGGAGTAGCTACCAAAATATCAACACCTCTTTTAAGCTGTTCTATCTGTGGGTTTTGGTTTACCCCACCAAAAATTACGGCATGGCGCACTTGTGTGTAACGTGTATAAAAGCTCAAACACTCCTCAATTTGAATCGCTAATTCGCGTGTAGGGGTTAAGATCAAGGCTTTTATATGGTGTTTTCTATCCCCCTCGGCTTCGTGTATCAACTGAATGATGGGTATAGAGAAGGCGGCTGTTTTACCTGTTCCTGTTTGTGCAATACCTAATAGGTCATGCCCTTTGAGGGCTACTGGAATGGCCTGTTCCTGAATAGGGGTAGGCTGTTCATACTTATTATCGGCCAACGCTTTCAACAGCGGTTCCGATATGTTTAATTCATTAAATGTCATACGGGCGCAAAGGTACGATAATAAAGTGAAAGGAATTGGCTTTGTAGGTTATTTCTTATTAAAGGCTTCTCTCTTTTTACTCTACACCTAGCGGGAACTTTATCAACTTCTCGGCACAAAGTTAGTGTTGCACTGCAGTCAGTTAGGTGATTGACTCCAGTGCAACACTTAACTGACTGCAGTCAATCACTTGATTCACTGCAGTGCAATACTTGACTGACTGGAGTGCAACACCAAAAAGGGTGGGAGATGTTGCTAACTTTCTCCCACCCTTTTCTTAAAAAGGCTGCTTTCCCTTGAAATTACTACAGAGCGGCTTGCGCTGTTTTTCTCAAGGGAGTCAGTTTATTTGTTTCGTTTCTCCAGCAGAGCGATGCATCGCTCCACACAGGTAGGACGAATCACCACCTTGGCTACATCACTTTGTGCAAAGGCATACATGTACTCAATGAATACATCCTCTTGCGCCAAGTAGTCCAATATTTCGGAGAGTGAACCGGCTACGTTGGGGCACTCTACACCCACTACATCGGTCAGGTTTACTGCGAAATCGGCTGCACGTAGCACCTCTACTGCGCGGGTTACATCCGATACAATTAAGCGGAGCATGCCAAAATCGGCTGTTTCGGCCATGCTGAAAGCTTGCATGTCGATGCCCTCCTTGGCCAATAGTTTGGTTACATCGTTGATGCGTCCTTTTTTGTTTTCTAAGAAAATAGATAGTTGTTGAATCTTCATGGCTATCACTTATTTAGTTCAATACTCGTTTGTCTATTACACGCACCGCTTTGCCTTGGCTGCGTTGAATGCTGTTGGGCTCCATTAGTTTAATCTCTGCACTGATAGATAGTACACTCTTTAATCGGTCGGAGAGCTGTTTCTTGAGGGCCAATATCTCGCTCATTTCGTCGGTCATGAACTCTTTGCGCACCTCTACCTGTACCTGCAGCGTATCGGAGTTGTTTACTCGGTCTACCACCAATAGGTATTGAGGCTCAAACTGTGGCATCTCTAGAATAACACTCTCTACTTGCGAGGGGAATACGTTGATGCCGCGGATAATGAGCATATCGTCGCTGCGCCCTACAATGCTGCTCATTCGTACGCTGTTGCGCCCGCATGGGCAAGGGTCGTCCATGAGTGAACATAAATCCTTGGTGCGGTAACGGAGTACAGGCATCCCCTCTTTGGTGAGGGTGGTAAAGACCAACTCACCCTGTTGGCCAGCTGGCAGTGGCTCGAAGGTTTCGGGGTCGATAATTTCGGGGAAAAAGTGATCTTCGCAAATGTGTGATCCATCTTGACATTCGCACTCGTGCGATACCCCAGGTCCCATAATTTCGCTTAGCCCGTAAATGTTGTACGCTTTTAGGTTTAAGCGACGTTCTATTTCGGCGCGCATGTTTTCGGTCCAAGGCTCTGCACCAAAAGCCCCCATCTTCAGGTTGAGTTGCTCAGCGGTTACTCCTGCTTTATCCATTGCCTCGGCTAGGTAGAGGGCGTACGATGGGGTACAGGCCAATCCCGTTACATGGAGGTCTTTGAGTAGGTGAATGTGCTTCTCTGTATTGCCGGTCGAAGTGGGGATGACCGTGGCTCCTACATGCTCCACCCCGTAGTGTGCACCCAGCCCTCCTGTAAAGAGTCCATAACCATATCCTACCGAAAAGATGTCGTGTTGCGATACGCCGAAAGCGGTAAGGCAGCGTGCCATCACCTCTGCCCATACGGAGAGGTCTTTGCGGGTATAGCCTACAATGGTAGGATTGCCCGTAGTGCCCGATGAGGCGTGTACCCGTACAATTTCCGATTGCGGAACGGCTTGCAGCCCGGTAGGGTAGTTGTCGCGCAGGTCTTGCTTGGTGGTAAAGGGAAGTTTTACAATGTCGTCTATGCTCTGTATGTCTTCGGGGGTGAGCTCTAGGGCTTGCATTTTCTCGCGGTAGAAGGGTACACTGTGGTACACCTTGGTTACCAGCTCATGTAAGCGTTCTCCTTGTAGTGCGCGCATCTCTTGGCGCGTCATACACTCTCTGCTTTTGTTCCAAATCATCGTTTTTCGTCTGTTTTAGTATTTTTCTCTTGGTGGGCTACTGGGTTGAGTAGTGTTCCATTGGTAAAGTTTAACTTGTTTCAACCACTTGTTCAAGTGGTTGCTTTTTCATGTAATGGGGGGTAGCATTCACTGTTTTTATGTAGCGTTGGACTCTTTGCGTAACGCTTGCTCCTTGGGTTGTGTTGGTGAAAGTGGGTGATCCAAGGCAAACCTCTTCATGCGCTCCTCCAATGCGGGGTAGAGTGCATCGGTCATGCGCGAGGTGCAGGCACGTACTCCTTGTTGATCGCTGCCGGTAGTGGCGAGCGAGATGCTGCTTACTCCGTAGCACAACAGGTCGCCCATTAGTTGGCCACTTGTCATCTCTCCATAGCCTAGGGTGAAGAAGAAACCATCGCCCACGGGTTGTGTTACATCGTAATCATAGACTATGTGAAAGCCATGTCTGGTGAAAATCTCCTTCATGCGCGTTGCTCGTTCGGCATAGGCCTTGGTCTCTTGGATGAAGTTTATCTCGCCTGCCGTGGCTCTACGAAGCATTTCGGCCAATCCATGTTGGGTAGAGGCGGTGCATCCCGAGGTAATCATGTACATGATGGATGCCGTAAAGGTAGCACCAAAGAGTCCCGAATTGCCATAGCGCTCGGCTAGATCAGGGTAGTGGCGCTCAAACAAGTTGTTCGATACACAAGCCAGTGCAATGCGTTGGCCAGCATAGCTGAATATTTTGGAGGCCGATAGTAATAGGATGTAATTATCGGTATAGCGAGCTACCGTAGGGGCGTAAGGGGCTTGGTAGGGTAGGCTTAAATCTATCCGCGAATCCATGCAGAAGTAGGCCAGGTCCTCGATGACAAGGGTGTCGTACTGGGTAGCCAACTCTCCGATGATGGCTAGCTCACTCTCTTCCAGGCAGATCCATGCTGGATTGTTGGGGTTGGAGTAGACGATGGCGGCTATATCTCCCTTCTTTAAGAAAGATTCTAGTTGGCTGCGCAGTGCCTCTCCACGGTAGTTGTGAATATCGAACTCCTCCCACGCTATCCCTAATACCCGTAACTGCGACTTCTGAATAGGAAAGCCGGGGTCGATAAAGAGTATTTTGTTTTGCTCCTTCTTGCATTGACTTACGGCAATAAAGGTGCCAAAAGAGCCTGCCACCGATCCGGTGGTGGGTAAGCAGTTGCGTGCACTTAGGTCAATGTTGATAAAGGCTTTGATAAACTCCGATGCAGCCTGTTTAAGCTGCGGGATACCTCCTGCCGGTGGGTAGCTGTTGGCTACTCCTTGGGTGAGTGCCGCTTTTTCGGCTTCTATGCCATAGTGGTTGGCGGGCAGACTGGGAGATCCTTGGTCCATGCGGATGAAAGGTACGCCAGTGGTTTTTTCCAACTGTTGGGCAATGAGTAGTGCCTCGCCGATGGTGGCATTTTGTAAATCGGCTATGTGCAGTTTCTGGGCCGCTTCTGCTACCAACTCCCTGCTAAATAGTTCATTTTTCATGCTAGTTACTACTTACTTAGATAATTTTATCGCCTCTCGCCCTATGGCTAGGGCACGGATATTTTGTTGGACTACCGTCTCTCCTTTGCGTTGGAAGATTCGTTTGATACTCTCCTCTAGCTGGGTGTACTCCAATGCCAATACCTCCGATGCGGCTCCTAGTAAGATAACATTGGCACTGCGGGGCATCTTATGTTCCTTGGCTAGTGCATCGATATCGAATGAGAAGGCGTTGGGTAGTCTCTCCAATGCCTCTTGGATTGCTTCCACTTCGGGATAGTTGGGAATGTTGATAAAGGGGGATGAGGAGGTAATTACCCAACCTCCCTTTTTGAGGTAGGGTAGGTAGCGTAAGGCCTCCATCGGTTCGAGTGAGATGATTAAATCGGCTTCTCCCTTCCCGATTAAATCGGAATAGATGGGGCTCGATGAGATGCGTAGGTTGGATTGTACATCGCCACCACGCTGGCTCATGCCGTGTACCTCGGCCTGTTTGAGGTGTAAATTTTCGTTCATGGCTGCATCGCCTATGATGGTTGCGATGGAGAGAATGCCTTGCCCTCCCACACCACAGAGTATTAAATCTATTTTCATCGTTTCTTTGTTTACGTTGCTTCTTTACTCTAAATGGAGTCGCTAAAACCTGCTTTTCTACACTAGATGGTTGTTGGATATAGTGGCTTGTAACCCGGTTTTATGCATTCTCTTTTTTTACTTTTTCTGTTTGCGTTTGATGGTTTGGATACATTCGCGGCGCGGAATAATAACGGAAGTACCTTGGTAGGCTATCTCTTCTCGAATGATCTGTTTTATCTCCTCTCTATTTTTGGGGAGTGGCACCACTACGCGTACATGGTCGGGCGCTACACCTAGGGCCATGCAGATGGCTTCGAACTTGTAGGTACCTGCCGATTCTTGTCCACCCGTCATGGCGGTGGTGAGGTTGTCCGAAAGAATGACGGTTATGGGAGATTGGCTATTGGCTGCATCGAGTAACCCCGTCATACCCGAGTGGGTGAAGGTGGAGTCGCCTATTACGGCAATGGCGGGGTAGAGTCCTGCATCGGCAGCTCCTTTGGCCATGGTGATGGAGGCGCCCATGTCGACGCAGCTATCAATGGCACGGAAGGGGGGCAATGCACCCAAGGTGTAACAACCGATGTCGCCAAACACTTTGGCTGTGGGGTACTCCTCTTTGATAACTTGGTTCAGTGCATCGTACACATCGCGGTGTCCGCAACCGGTGCATAGGGCTGGCGGACGGGCCACTACAACGGGGCTAGCGGGTTGTGTTGGGGTGGTGAATCCCAAGGCGGCTCCTACGTTATCGGGGGTTAGTTCGCCCATCCGGGGTAAGTCGCCAGTCAATCTACCTTTTATCGGTTTAGTGGTAGGAAGCATGCCACCAATGAGCTCCTCTACCAACGGATACCCCTCTTCTACGATGAGTAGTTCGTTGCATAGTGCTGCTAGTTGGCGCACTTGAGCTTGGGGAATGGGGTATTGTGCTATCTTTAACAAAGGGTAGGGGCAACCGTTGGGGTAGTGCTCCATGATGTAATTATAGGCCAGTCCGCACGCTATGATACCGCGTGAGGTATCGCTTCCAGCGCTGTAATGGCTAAAAGGGGAGTCGGCTGCCTGTTTCTCTAGTTGAGGCTGTTGGGCTATCAAGTGGGCATAACGGCGACGCGCAATGGCTGGAAGTAGTATCCAATCCGAGGCAACCGCTTCGTTGTTACATCTGTTTTCTGTCCGAACCTCTCCCAGTGTAACCACCGCCCGTGAGTGGGCCATGCGTGTGGTAATACGCATTAATATAGGTAGCTTGTTCTCTTCCGAAAGAGTGTATGCATAGGCCATCATGTCGTATGCCTCTTGTTGCGAAGCGGGTTCTAGCATGGGCATCAACGAGAAGCGACCGTAAAAGCGGCTATCTTGTTCGTTTTGTGATGAGTGCATCGATGGATCGTCGGCTACCAGCACGACCAATCCTCCGTTTACTCCCGTAAGGGCTGAGTTTACAAAAGCATCGGCAGCTACATTGAGTCCTACATGCTTCATGCAGACCAAGGCACGTTTACCGGCGTATGACATACCCAAGGCGGCCTCCATGGCTGTCTTTTCGTTGGTGCACCAGTTGCTATAGATAGCTCTCTCGGTGGCGGTAGGGTGTTGTTGAATATATTCGGTAATCTCTGTCGATGGGGTGCCAGGATAGGCATATACCCCGCTTATTCCTGCGTGAATGGCTCCCAAGGCAATGGCCTCGTCGCCTAAAAGGAGCTGTTTGGGTTGGTTGTCGTTCATTAATTTAGGGTTGTTTGTAGTGTGCTAGTAAACTCTAGGTAAGTAAACTAGGTTATAGGTATAGAAACTGTATGTTTCATGCTTTTAGTTCTTGTTCCTGTTTTTCGCTAAGTCTCTTTTTGTTATTGTATCTGCTGATTAACCATCTCTTGTATTGCCTTTTACACTCTTGCTTCTGTTTTTAAAACGAAGCAAGAGATTTGTTGGTTGAAGTGGTTCTGCTGGTTGAATCAGTTGGTTGGTTTTGTCAGTTCAAACGAATCGGCATCATTTAGTACGGGGAATTTGGTGCGGAAAGCTTGCAGCGCCTCTAGATCAATCTTACCGCTTATTTCGCTTTCTACATCGGTAGGAGATACCGCTACATCTTTTCCATAGGGATCTATTAAAAAGGTTCCTCCACTGTATTGGCAATTGGGATCGCTGCCTACTCTATTTACTCCAGCTACGTAGCACTGGTTCTCTATGGCGCGGGCATGTAGCAGGGTGTTCCAAACCGCAACCCGAGGAGTTGGCCAACTAGCCACATAGAGTATCAGGTCGTAGTCGTTTCGGTTTCGAGCAAATACAGGGAAACGTAGGTCGTAACATATTTGCAGCAAGATGCGCACCCCTTTCCATACTACCACCACTCGTTCTTGGCCAGCTGTGTAGTTGAGGTGTTCGCCTCCATAGGTAAAGAGGTGGTGTTTATCGTAGCTTTTTACCGTTCCATCGGGGTAGACAAAATAGAACCGGTTGTAATAGTGCCCCTTCTCTTCTATGGCGATACTCCCTGCTAATGCCGCATTGCATTGAGCGGCTTTCTGCTTCATCCAAGCCAGTGACTCACTCGCTGCGGGTTCGGCTATCCCTTGGGGGGAGGTGCAGAATCCTGTGGAGAACATCTCGGGCAGTACGTAGAGATCGGCTCCAGGTAGGGCATCTATGCGTTCGTTTATGCGGGCTATATTGGCGGTGGGGTTGGCCCACACAATGTCTCTTTGCAAGAGGGTGATCTTCATGAAAATCAATTTTTAAGTTACAACTACGCAAATATACTATTTTTGGATTAAAAAAGGTGTAAATAGTGATAGATTGAATAATTTATCTCTGTTTTTTGATGGAATTGTATGAGATGTATGATTCGTTTACCGTAAGAACTGTTGTTTGATTGGTGAATTGAATTGTTTTGTTATGTTAAAATTCATTTTATAGTGCAGTATATGGTGCTATTGTGCATTTAATGAGCAGTAAAAAAAGATAAAGAATTGACTCTATGTTGTTAGCGCCAACTCTTTTCCCTACTTTTGTACGCTATTTAGAAAATACTTATACCTATTATTTATAAAATATCGAAAAATGAAAAAAACAAAATTGGCCGTTTTTGTGGCCGCTCTTTTCTCTATCTTTACTTTGAGCTCGTGTTTGAATGGAAGCAGTGGTACCATGTATGATATCTACGAAGTAGTAACTGTTGAAAGTTATATGGGAACTCCTTATTTGAGAGGAGATGGAACTGGTTATACTTACAACCCATTGAATAACTCTATCTTGAGTGGATTGATGCAAAAAGATGGTGAGTACTACAAACGTGCGCAAATAGGTATTAAATTGGCCGAAGGTGAAGTTTTTTCAGATACGAAGAAGAGCTATAAAATATCGGAAATTGCAATTTATGATTATGTGCCTTATAAAAATATGACTGCTCGTCCCGATACATTGAAGGATGAAAAGTATGCTTTGGTTGACTTAGAGGCTGGAAGTAGTAAAATTTGGGCTGTAAATCGTTATGTAAATGTTCCTTTTACTTTTAAGACAGTGAATCAACTTACAGCAAATGATTTTGAACTTTTTGCTTACGAAGCAAAGGTAGATACTTTGTTTCTTCGTTTTCACCAAAAAACAGGTTCTGAAACAGCCTACTCTACAGGAACTGGTTTAATCAGTTTCTATATGCCTTACGAGCCTCAATTTACAGATCTTTACAACCAAGCTTTAATGCAAAGTACCAGCGAATTAAGAGATTCTATCTACATTGCGGTAACTGCTTTGGGAGAAAGTAACAAGGAGTTGAAGAAAGTAGTACGTTACAAAGCAAATTAATAATGATATCTATTGAGGTAATAGCTCTTCTTTAGCTTTTTTCTAGCTCTTAGGAGTGATTCGTTTCTTGAGCAACTAAAAAGAGCCATTTGAGTGCATTACTTACCTTACCCTTACTATCTGCCTCTACCTAACCGGTAGGGGCAGTTTTTTTTCTAATTCATCCTTGCATCCTGTTACTTTTTTATACCTTTGCGTTCTATATGCTATTAATTCATTCTAAAACAACCCTATTTTGAACTACAAAGAATTAGCAAATACTGTATTGATGTTGCTCTCGGCACCTGCCAAAGCATGGAGTAAAATTATTCAAGGCGAGGAGCGCAAAGAGGTAACTACCCAATTTGTTTATCCACTCATTGGGCTCTCTGGATTGTCTGTTTTTCTAGGCACATTTATGCGTCATAGTTCGGCCACATTCCTCTTTCAGGAGGCCATGACACGTTGTTGCGCTCTTTTTGTCTCACTCTTTGGCGGCTACTTCTTATCCTCTTACTTGATTGATTGGGCTGGGCAGCGTTTTTTTTCTAGATCGTCACAATTGCCCCTTATTCAGCAGTTTGTGGGATACTCTATGGCTGTCATCTTTGTGCTTCAAATAATCAATGGACTCTTTGCCATTGAAATCTTGTATTGGATTTTGCAATTTTACATTGTACTTGTTGCTTACGAGGGAGCTCGCCAACTGCTACAAGTTGAGGAGAAGAGTTTAACCAAGTATAGCTTGGTTGCATCGGCTGCCATGCTGTTGGCCCCTTTTCTAATCGACAAACTATTTAATAAATTATCTGTTATCATTTAAGCTGATGAAACCAACTTCTCTCAATATAAAAAACAAACGTGCCTCGTTCGATTATGAGTTTATCGATACCTACACAGCAGGTATTGTGCTCACAGGCACCGAGATTAAATCAATTCGTTTAGGTAAGGCTAGTTTGGTCGATACCTACTGTTACTTTGTGCAAGGTGAATTGTGGGTGAAGAATATGCACATCACAGAGTACTTTTATGGCTCTTACAACAACCACCAAGTACGCCGCGAACGTAAATTGCTTTTGAGTAAAAAAGAATTACGTAAACTGGAAGAGGCTTCGAAGAATTCGGGCTTCACCATCGTTCCTTATCGCCTTTTTATTAGTGAAAAAGGGTTGGCTAAAGTGGTAATTGCATTGGCCAAAGGTAAGAAGCAGTACGATAAGCGCGAATCACTCAAAGAGAAGGACGACAAGCGCGAAATGGACCGCATGTTTAAGCGGTAGGCTCTTACATCTAATTTAGACTTACTTTAAAACTACTTGTTCACTATTAGTTACCAAACAAGTAGCTCCCAGCTATATTCGTTTTTTTTCTTCTAATAGCCTCTCTTACCCTTGAGAGTGCCTGTTATGAACGAACCATACAACTAAGCAACGAAAGATGAATACTACACTACAACACCTCATCACTGAACGTATTTTGATACTAGATGGTGCCATGGGCACTATGATTCAACCCTACAACTTAACCGAGTCCGATTTTCGCGGAGAGCGTTTTGCGCAACACCCTGGTTTGATGAAGGGGAATAACGATATGCTTGTCTTGACTCGTCCCGATGTGATTGAGGAGATTCATCGTCTCTACTTAGAGGCAGGAGCCGATATCATCGAAACCAATAGCTTCAATGCACAGCGTATCTCTATGGCCGATTATGGCATGGAGGCTTATTGCCGTGAAATGAATCTGGTGGCTGCTCAGTTGGCGCGTAAAATGGCCGATAACTACAACCTGCTAACTCCCCACAAGCCTCGCTTTGTAGCTGGATCGGTAGGTCCTACCAATAAAACCTGCTCCATGAGCCCCGATGTAAACAATCCCGCTTACCGTGCTTTGCAGTACGATGAGTTGGTGGCTGCCTACCAAGAGCAGATGGAGGCTTTGTTAGAGGGGGGAGTGGACGCCCTGCTTATCGAGACCATTTTTGATACACTCAATGCCAAAGCGGCCATTCGTGCAGCGCAGAACTCTATGGAGGTAGTGGGTAGAGAGGTTCCTTTGATGCTCTCGGTTACCGTATCCGATACGGGTGGACGTACCCTTTCGGGGCAAACACTCGATGCTTTTCTAGCTTCGGTACAGCATGCTACTATTTTTTCGATTGGTTTAAACTGCTCGTTTGGTGCAGCACAGCTCAAGCCTTTTGTGGAACAACTGGCCAAAAAAGCACCTTATTATATAAGTGTATACCCCAATGCAGGACTGCCCAATAGCTTGGGTGAATATGATCAAACTCCTCAGGAGATGGCTAACCAAGTGGGTGAATATGTAGCCCAAGGGCTAGTCAATATTATTGGGGGGTGTTGCGGTACTACTCATGAGTACATTGCTAAGTATGCCCAGTTGGTAGCTGGAGTAACCCCTCGTCCCCTTACAGCTGCTCCCAACTGCCTCTGGCTATCTGGATTGGAGTTGTTGGAGCAAACTCCCGAAATCAACTTTATCAATGTGGGTGAGCGTTGTAATGTGGCAGGATCGCGCAAGTTCTTGCGTTTGATTAATGAAAAAAAATACGATGAAGCCCTTCGCATTGCCCGCCAGCAGGTGGAAGATGGTGCCCTCGTAATCGATATCAATATGGATGATGGGCTGCTCGATGCCAAAGAGGAGATGACCACCTTCGTGAACCTCATTATGTCCGAACCCGATATTGCACGGGTACCCCTCATGATTGACTCTTCCAAATGGGAGGTGATTGAGGCAGGCTTGAAATGCCTACAAGGCAAATCTATAGTCAACTCCATCTCGCTCAAAGAGGGCGAGGAGGCTTTTGTAGCGCGTGCCCGTACCGTAAAGCAGTTGGGTGCTGCCGTGGTTGTAATGGCTTTTGATGAAGAGGGACAAGCAGATAGCTACGAGCGTAAAATCGCTATTTGCGAACGAGCTTACCGCTTACTAGTCGATGTGGTTCACTTCAATCCACACGATATTATCTTTGACCCTAACGTATTGGCAGTAGCTACCGGTATTGAGGAGCACAACAACTATGCTGTTGACTTTATTCGTGCTACGGGGTGGATTAAGAAGCATCTACCTGGTGCCCACATCAGTGGGGGGGTGAGCAACCTCTCTTTCTCGTTCCGTGGAAACAATTACATTCGTGAGGCGATGCATGCCGTATTCCTCTACCACGCCATTCAGCAAGGAATGGATATGGGGATTGTCAACCCAGCCACCTCCGTTCTTTACAGTGACATTCCAGCCGATGTGTTGGAACGCATTGAAGATGTGGTTTTAAACCGTCGTCCCGATGCGGCCGAACGTTTAATCGAAACGGCCGAGGAGCTAAAAGCTACCGCCTCGGGTACCACTCTAGATACTTCGACTACGGTGGTAAGCTGGCGCGAAGGAAAGAGCGTAGCCCAACGCTTAGAACACGCTTTGGTAAAAGGGATTGCAGACTATCTGCAGGAAGATCTAGATGAGGCTCTCTTAAACTACCCTACGGCTGTCTCTATCATTGAGGGTCCGCTTATGGCTGGCATGAATCACGTAGGACAACTCTTTGGTGAGGGAAAAATGTTCCTTCCCCAAGTGGTTAAGAGCGCCCGTACCATGAAACAGGCAGTCTCTATCTTACAACCCCTTATTGAGTCCGAAAAAGAGAGTGGCCGAAGCTCGGCTGGCCGTGTTTTACTTGCTACAGTAAAAGGCGATGTACACGATATTGGTAAAAATATAGTAGGTGTAGTCATGGCATGCAACAGCTACGAGATTATCGATCTTGGGGTAATGGTTCCTGCCGAAGTTATTGTGCAAAAAGCCATTGAGCACCAAGTTGATATTATCGGGCTGAGTGGTTTGATTACCCCCTCGTTGGAGGAGATGAGCCACGTAGCCCAAGCGCTTAAACGAGCTGGAGTAACCACCCCCATCTTGGTAGGAGGGGCCACCACCTCTAAACTGCACACCGCATTAAAGATAGCCCCCGTTTACGATGGGCCTGTTGTGCATGTCAAAGATGCTTCTCAAAACTCACTTATCGCTGCTCAGCTACTCCATCCCGATCAAAAAGCTGCTTTGGTGGCTAGCTTGGAGCAGGAGTTCCAGGAGCTTCGCGAAGGATATGCACAGCGACAAGTCAACCTCATTTCGATGGAAGAGGCTGCTCAGCAGAAGTTAAATCTCTGGTAATAGCTTCTTCTTCGCGCAGAACTACTATCTTTGGGGATATCCCCACCTAATAATAAGCCTATGTTACGACTCAATCAACTCTATTTTAAGGATACCTCGTTTGTAAACCTCATGACGAAGCGCATTTTTAATGTGCTTCTAGTGGCCAATCCCTACGATGCCTTTATGCTAGAGGATGATGGACGCATTGACGAAAAACTCTTCAATGAGTATATGAATCTGAGTCTTCGTTATCCTCCTCGATTTATGCAAGTATCTACCGAGGAGGAGACTTGGAAGCAGTTGGAGAATACCACCATCGATTTAGTTATCTGTATGCCTGGTAGTGACAATAGCAACACTTTCAACATTGCTCGAAATGTAAAGCAGCGCTATCCACACATCCCCTTGGTGGTGTTAACCCCTTTTTCGCGCGGTATTACTGCACGCATGGAACACGAAGATTTGAGTATCTTTGAGTACATCTTTTGTTGGTTGGGCAATACCGATTTGCTACTCTCTATCATCAAGCTCATTGAAGATAAAATGAACTTAGAGCACGATGTAAAAGAGGTTGGTGTACAGGTTATCTTGTTGGTGGAAGACTCCATCCGTTTCTATTCTTCCGTACTGCCCAATCTCTATAAGTTTGTGCTACAACAGAGTCAGGAGTTTGCCACCGAAGCGCTTAATGCCCACCAACGCACCTTGCGTATGCGGGGTCGTCCTAAAATTGTGTTGGCTCGTACCTACGAGGAGGCCATGGAGATTTACAGCCAGTACAGTAACAACGTATTGGGGGTGATAACCGATGCACGTTTCCCCCGTCAGGGGGAGATAGATCCCTTAGCAGGAATCAAGTTGATGGAGGAGATTCGTCGGAAAGATCCCTTTATCCCTTTGATTCTTCAAACTTCGGAGACCGATAATCAAATCTATACCGCTAAGTACGAAGCTAGCTTTATTGATAAGAACTCCAAAAAGATTGGAGTCGATTTGCGTGAGATTGTCTCGGCCAATTTTGGTTTTGGCGATTTCATCTTCCGCAACCCCGAAACCTTTGAGGAGGTGGCACGCGTACGCAATTTAAAAGAGCTGCAAAACATCATCTTCTCCATTCCCAAAGAGTCCCTGCTTTACCACATCAGCCGCAACCACATATCACGTTGGCTCTATTCGCGCGCCATGTTTCCACCTGCCGATTTTTTGAAGCAGATTACTTGGGAGTCGTTGCAAGATTTAGATGCCCACCGACAGCTCATTTTCGATGCCATTGTAAAGTACCGTAAAATGAAAAATCAGGGGGTGGTAGCTATCTTTGAGCGAGACCGTTTTGACCGTTACTCCAACTTTGCCCGCATTGGCGAAGGCTCTTTGGGAGGAAAAGGGCGTGGTTTGGCCTTTATTGACCACATGGTAAAGCGCCATCCTGAATTTGAAGAGTTTGAGAATGCCACCATCGAGATACCCAAGACGGTAGTGCTCTGTACCGACCTATTCGATGAGTTTATGGATAGTAATGGGCTCTACCAAATTGCTTTGAGTAACAGTGATGATGCGCTCATCTTAAAAGCCTTTTTGCATGCTCAGTTGCCCGAGCGTTTGATAAGCGACTTCTTTGCCTTTTTTGATGTGGTGAAGTCGCCCATTGCTATTCGCTCCTCTAGTTTGCTAGAAGATTCACACTATCAGCCCTTTGCTGGAGTCTACTCTACCTACATGATTCCCTATTTGGATGATAAGTATGAGATGCTTCGTATGTTGAGTGATGCCATCAAGGCCGTTTATGCATCGGTTTACTACAAAGATAGCAAAGCCTATATGCAGGCCACTAGCAACGTGATAGACCAAGAGAAGATGGCAGTCATTATCCAGGAGATGGTGGGCACACAGTATGGCAATCGCTACTACCCCTCTGCTTCGGGCGTGGCTCGCTCACTCAACTACTATCCCATTGGAATGGAAGAGGCCGAAGAGGGGATTGTAAACCTCGCCCTGGGGCTTGGTAAGCAGATTGTAGAGGGGGGTGTAACCCTTCGATTCTCTCCCTACCATCCGCACAACATCTTGCAGACCAGTGAACTTCACTTGGCACTGAAAGAGACCCAGACCCGCTTCTTTGCACTCGATTTAACCAATCGGGGGCATGAATTCTCGATTAATGATGGTTTTAATTTGTTGGATTTACCGGTCAAAGAGGCCGAGAAGGATGGCTCTCTGCACTGGATAGCCTCTACGTACGATGCGCAAGATATGGTGATTCGTGACGCTATCTACCCCAAGGGAAGAAAAGTGATAACCTTCTCCAATATTTTGCACCACGATGCCTTCCCCTTGGCGCGCATCCTGCAGTTGGTGTTGGAACATGCTAAGAATGAGATGCGTCGCTCCGTCGAGATTGAATTTGCACTGATGGTTAATCCCAGCAAGCGCACAGGCACCTTCTACCTGTTGCAAATACGCCCCATGGTCGATGTAAAATCGGTACTTCAGGAGGATTTAGATACCATTCCACCAGAAAAACTTCTTCTTAAGAGCAATCAATCCTTGGGTCATGGTATTTTGGAAGAGCTGTGTGACGTAGTTTATGTGAAGACCGATAATTTCTTGGCTGCCAATAATCCTATTATAGCCAAAGAGATTGAAGAGCTAAATCAGCGCTTCTTAGACGAAGGTCGACATTATATATTGATTGGGCCCGGTCGGTGGGGGAGCAGTGACCACTACTTAGGTATCCCCGTAAAGTGGCCCCATATATCGGCTGCCCGCGTTATTGTGGAGGCCGGATTGACTCACTACCGGATTGATCCTAGCCAAGGAACCCACTTCTTTCAAAACCTCACCTCGTTTGGTGTAGGTTACTTTACCATCAACGACTTTATGAATGATGGGTTCTATAACCAATCCTTCTTGAATGAGCAACCCGCTCAATTCGAAACCTCATTCATACGCCATGTACGTTTAGAGAAACCATTGGTTGTTAAGATGGATGGTAAGAAGCGGATAGGTGTTGTGCTGTTTAGTCACTAATGGCTACTGGGTAGTCAGGGAGTATAAATAAAAAAAGGATGTGTAGTAGAACACATCCTTTTTTTATCTTTAAAGATTTCAGAATTAAGCTTTAGATGCCTCCAAAGATGCTTTTCTGAACTCTTTCATCAATTTTTCTAGCTCCAAAGAGGTTTTACGTGCACGAGTTCCTGCTGCTTTGTTGCTTTTTTCTATTTGAAGTTGTGCATCAGCCAAGAACGTTTCGTTCAACTCTTGGAATTTTTCGATTAATTCTTTCATGTCGTTTTGTTATTAAAATTGTTAAGTCGTTTCAAATATAATTCCTTTTTCTTTTAGGACAATGTATTGCGCCCCTTTTTTTTAGGAATCCCCTATTTTTTCTCTCTTTCCTCCCTTCTGGGGCTGTTTTGTCACTTATTTGTACGCTTGGCAACTTCCTCTTCCATTTCGTCCGTAGAGCCTAATCTGCTATATAACAGTGTTCTAAACCATTGTTCTTTGGCTACTTTTTTAAATACTCTTTTATTTGAGGATAATTAAATGTTTTATTCTTTAATAAAGAACTCTTTGTTTTGTTTTTTGTTTTTAATCACTATATTTAGTGTCTGAATTTAAAAAAAAGTAGCGTTATGGATATGCGAATCTTTCAAGTGGAGTCTGCCAAGCCACTTCCTCAAAAAGGCGATATACTTATTTCTTCTCCTTTTTTAGCCGATCATTGTTTTACTCGTTCCGTTGTTTTAATGGTAGAGCACAATGGCGAAGGGAGTATGGGAATTATTATGAATAAAGATTTTACTACCCAGATGTCTCTCAATGAGTTAGTGCCCGAGTTGGAGTTTGCCCCCCACATTCCCCTCTACAAAGGAGGTCCAATGAGTCGAGATACTGTTTTTTTCCTGCACACATTGCGTGAATTGCCAGGCTCCTTTGCTCTAGGGCATGGACTCTACTTGAATGGTGATTTTGAAGAGGTAAAGCGTCTTATCCTAGCAGATAACATCGACTTAACCACTTTTCGCTTCTTCTCGGGTTATGCCGGTTGGGATTCCGGTCAGCTAGAGAAAGAGATTGAAGAGAGTACTTGGCTCGTGGGTACAAGTAAGTGCGAGAGCCTGTTGCACGACTCTGTTCAGCAGCTGTGGAAAGAGCTGTTGGTAGGTATGGGTGGTAAGTATACTATTTGGGCCAAATACCCCCTCTATCCTTCGTTAAACTAATACAGCCACTTTTTGCACCAAGATAACGGTGGCATATTTTCCCCCTATGCGTACCCAGTCAGTTAAGTGAGCCGCCTCTTTAAATCCACTGTTTCGGAATAATTTTCTACATGCCTGGTTCTCTATATGTATATAGGCGTAGAGTTGGTGTATACCTAGGCGATTAAATGCGTGCTCTTCTAGCATTTTTAATGCGATGGTTGCAATCCCTTTTTGTTGCTCTGTAGGGTCTATAATAATTCCCACTTCGGCCCGGTTGTGCATGGGGTTAAAATCAAACAGATCTATAATTCCCACCACTTTGTGACTCTTATCCTCAATGAGTAGGCGCAGCTGTTTATCCTCAAACAGGTTGTTGCTACTATTAGCTAAGTACTGTCTCATCTGAAACTTAGAGTAGGGTCCTGTAGCATCGCCCCCTGTACCCCACGGAGCCACTTCGTTCTCAAATCTACAGAGGCACTCCAAATCTTCTGGTTCGGGAGCTCTTAAGCGGTAAGCTGAGTTTTGTGGTAGTAGTGCCATCTTCTCTATGCCTCCTCTTTGATTAAGTCTAACTCATTTTCCAAGCGTTTGCGGCTAGGCAGGCAGAATAGCGAAGCAATGAGGGTCATGCTTGCACAAAGCAGTCCCATATTGTCGAGTGTTAGGTAGTAACTAGAGATGTTGACCAGTAGGGGAGCCAGTAGCAATCCCACTCTAATCTCGCTCCATCGGCGATAACTGACTAGCGCTCCTGTTAGGTCGAGGTACTTGATTCGTTTTACCAGCGAAAAGGAGAACATGCGTAGTGCAATTGGAATGAGCCCTACCGCTAGTAGGATACCTGCCGATTGTATCAAGTAGGTAGATTGTGCATCGCCTATATATCCTCCTGCGATTAAAATGCCTCCCTCGTAAAGTGCTACAAGTAGCAGGGCTGCTACCCACAGAAAGAGGTATTCTAGTTGTAATAGTCTGAGTAGTTGATTGATTTTATTTTCCATGTTGTTTTCTATTAGTCAGGTCTTGTTTTTATTTGTTGTTCGTTTTTTTCTCTGCTAGTTCCTAAAGAGTGCTTTTTCTGCCATCTCTTTTTCGGTTGCTTTATACTACCCCCGAAAAAGGAGTCCGATTGACAATGGAGCGTCCCAGTGTTACCTCGTCGGTGTACTCTAGCTCGTCGCCAATCGAGATACCTCGCGCTATCACGCTTAGTTTCACCTCGTATTCGGCCAATTTTCGCGAGATGAAGAAGTTGGTAGTATCGCCCTCCATGGTGGAGCTGAGTGCTAAGATAATTTCATTGACCTCTCCTGCCTTTACCCGCTCTATTAAGCTATTTATCTCCAAATCCGAAGGACCCACCCCATCCATGGGCGATATCACGCCTCCCAATACGTGGTATAGTCCGCGGTATTGTTGTGTTCCCTCTACCGCCATCACATCGCGAATGGTTTCGACCACGCACACTGTCGATCTATCTCGGGCAGGATTGGCGCAAATGTGGCACACCTCTGTATCCGATATGTTGTGGCACATGTTGCAATACTTTACTTCGTGCTTAAGTGTTATAATAGATCCTCCAAAAGCATCTACTACCGATCTATCTTGGCGTAGTAGGTGTAGCACCAATCGCATGGCTGTTTTGCGTCCGATGCCTGGTAGTTTGGCAAATTCGCTTACTGCTTTTTCGAGTAAAGTAGAGGGGTATTGTTGATTCATTTCTTGATAAACCTAGTATAATATGGTGCAAAGGTAGTCACTTTCGTTCAAAATTTATGTACTTTTGCCCTCAAAAAAGCGATGCATTCCATTTACATACTTCTTACCATAGCCAGTTACTTTGCCCTCTTGCTACTTATAGCTAGGCTAACCGGCAAGCAGCAGAGCAACGATGCCTTCTTTCGGGGCAGTCGTACCTCGCCTTGGTACATTGTATCCTTTGGCATGATTGGCACTTCGCTCTCGGGCATCTCCTTTGTATCGGTACCCGGCATGGTTCGTACCATCGATATGAGCTATATGCAGACCTGTATGGGTTTTTTTGTGGGTTACCTCGTTATAGCCCGTCTCTTATTGCCCCTCTATTACCGGTTAAACCTTACCTCCATCTATAGCTATTTGGGGAGTAGAATAGGACCTTCGGCCTATAAAACCGGCTCCTCTTTCTTTTTACTCTCTAAGTTACTGGGATCGGCCGTGCGCCTCTATTTGGTCTGTTTAATAGTGCACAACCATGTGTTGCACACCCTGCAGATCCCTTTTGCCATCACCGTTGTAGTAACCGTACTGCTCATTTGGCTCTATACCCAACGCAGCGGTATCCGCACCATTATTTGGACCGATAGCTTGCAAACCCTTTCGCTGCTACTAGCCCTGTTGCTACTCATATACCAAGTGATTCAACAGCTAGATTTGACCCCCGTTACCGCTTGGCAAACCATTGCCCAGAGCCCCTATAGCCGTATTTTTGTGTGGGAAGATTGGCACACCACTCAGCATTTTGTCAAACAGTTCTTTAGTGGTGTGTTTCTCACCATCGTTATGACCGGTTTGGATCAAGATATGATGCAGAAAAACCTCTCTTGCCGTAACCTGCGCGAGGCACAGAAAAATATGTATTGTTACGGTATCTCCTTTATACCGGTCAACTTTCTCTTCCTCTCGCTCGGTATTTTGCTCCTCTCACTGGGTAGTAAGCTGCAACTAACCCTCCCTACTGCAGGCGATGAGTTGCTCCCCTTCTTTGCCACCCAGGGTAGTTTAGGCTTTGGGGTATTGATACTCTTTACCCTCGGTATTATAGCAGCTGCCTTTTCGAGTGCCGACTCGGCCTTGACGGCCCTTACCACCACCACCTGCATTGACTTTTTGCAGGTTGAACAACTCCCCCCGAGTGTGGCCATCAAGCGACGCAAGCAGGTACACTTCCTCTTTGCGCTCCTCTTTATAGCTGCCATTTTGCTCTTTAAAGCAGCCGATGGCAGTAGCCTTATAAATATCCTCTTTACCCTGGTCTCTTACACCTATGGGCCTCTGTTAGGACTTTTTGCCTTTGGCCTCTTCACCTCCCTGCAGCCTCGCGATCGCTACATACCTTGGATAGCCGTAGCCTCGCCTTTACTCTGCTACGGATTGGATCTCCTTTTATTGGCCATTTGGGATTATAAAATAGGGTATGAGGTGTTACTTCTCAATGGAATGCTTACCTTTATTGGGTTAAGCTGTTTAAGTATAAATAAAAAAAAATAGATTATAATATGGATATACGTAGTGCTGAATTTGTAATGAGCAACACGCAGGTAAGCAAATGCCCACCTAGCGAGCTGCCCGAATATGCCTTCATTGGCCGATCGAATGTAGGTAAGTCGAGTCTAATCAACATGCTTACTAAGAGACCCAAGTTGGCTATGACCTCCTCTACACCGGGTAAAACCCTCCTGATTAACCACTTCTTGATAAACGAAGAGTGGCACTTAGTCGATTTACCAGGGTATGGTTACGCCATGCGTGGTAAGAAGATGATGGAGAAGATTAAAGAGATTATTGAGAACTACATCTTGGAGCGTGAGCAGATGACCTCTCTCTTTGTGCTGATAGATTGCCGTTTAGATCCTCAAAAGATTGACTTAGAGTTTATGGAGTGGCTAGGCGAGAATGGGATACCCTTTGCTATTATCTTTACCAAGGCCGATAAGCTAACGGGTGGACGTGCCAAGGATAATGTAAACAAGTATTTGAATAAGCTCAAAGAGCAGTGGGAAGAGTTACCTCCCTACTTCCTCTCATCGTCCGAAAAGAAATTGGGGCGTAACGAGGTGCTCGATTACATTGAGCAGACCAATGCACTCATTAAGGCGAGTAAGAAATAGTAGGCGCAACTCCTATTGATAGATTGCTATTAGGAACCTCTCTTGCCGTTCTATCTTTGAATAGTCAAAATGGTTGCAACTTACCCCAACGACTCATCCCTTTCTACCTGCAGCAGAAAACTGCTGCAGGTAGAAAGGGATGAGTTGTTTATTCAGCTGTTGCTGTTCACTTGTTTACGCTAGCTTCTTCTCTTTTCGTTAGCTTCTTCTCTTCCCACTAGGCTTTACTCTTTTCCGCCAGTAGGTACCTGCTCTCTACGTTGCTCCCTACATTGACCAAGAATCTCTTTTTTACCAGCTCCCTCAACCTTCTAAGTGCCGTAGTGCGTGTCAATCCACTTATCTGTTGCAGTTTGTTTCTGGTCAGCTCCCTGTTCTCTACCAAGTACTCCCTAATTAACTCCTCTAGTCCCTGTTCCGATATTCTGGGCGAGTGGTTAGGCTTATCGGTTAGTTTAAACTGAGCCTCGTGTTTCATCTCCTTGAGTAGCTGCTTGTCGGGCTGATAGGTGATGCTTCGTAGGTTGATGCTATTTCCCCTTATTTTCTCTATCGCCTCTTCTCGCCCCTTTTTCTCTTGTGCAGATGTCCCAAATAGCCCTATCCCCTCTATGTAGAATTGTCTATTGTCGAGTAGTTCATCCCTCATGGTAGTAGCCAGTGCCGATAGCACCGCTACAATGTCGCTTTGGGTAATGGTTCTCCCCTTCGCCATCTCATCTACCACCTCACGGGTAGATAGTGCAGGATCCATCACCGTGCGTAGGTGAGTAATCTCTTTGGTTGGATCGTCGGGATCGGGAATCTTGTAAAGATCAAATTTAATAGCCATGCTGTTTTTCTGTTTTAAGGTAACTAGTTTTCCAAAGATACTTCTTTTAAAGCAGCTATACAACCCCTTACTACACCTTTCTCTTTTTTTATCCTTCATCCTTCACACTAGCTCACAGTCAGTGAGTTATGGTGAAGGATCGCTGTTTTAAGCTTCACCTATCCTTCACCGCCTCTTTTTCGCTCTTTTTGCCCTGTACTGTGTGGTAGCCACAACTTTTGATTTCTGGAGTTGTTTTGTTGCGATTTTTAACTACACTCACCGCTCCTGTTTTTCCTTAAAAAGGCACTTTTAGTGCCATAAACCTGCCGAGTAGCTCATGCCGACTAGATGGATAGAGCTACCTATTTGGAGCTGCTTACCGCGCCACCTAGGTGGCACACCCGGACCACCTAGGTGCCCCACCTGTGCCACCTAGGTGGTCCGGTCAAAACATAAGGACGAAACAAGTTAGCTTTCTAGCCCTTTTGCCTCACTTTCTAGCCCTAGAAGAGTTTCTGGGCGTTTATCAACTTAGTGGTTGTAAAATTTGCAGGGGGTAGGGGTGGTGTTGTACCTTGTTGAAACAAATCGGTAGTCCGATTGTGTGCAATGTTCAATTCTTTTACTAACTTATTTAATCTATTTAAAACCATGAAAACTGTTCAATCTATTGGCACGAAAAGCCTGGTGTGGTGCCTGCGTCTTTGGCAAATGTGTGTAACCTCCCTTTTCTCCTGGCCAGTTACTTTGCGGGTGAATCATTCTGTAGCTCCCCTGCTTGCTTCCTCCTCTGCTTCTTCGATTGCTTCTCCCTCTGTTTCTTCGATTGACCCTCCTTCTGAGCGTTTGAGTGATCCTCTCTCTGCCCGCTTGGAGGCTTACCTCTCTGCGCGCTACCAGTTTCGGTTTAATCTCTTGAGTGAGCTGCCCGAGTATCGAACGGGTGACTCCTCTTATATGCAGGTAACGCAACGCATGTGCAATACCCTCTGCCTCGAAGCTCAGGGAGCAGGAATCGCTTGTTGGGACAAAGATGTGGTTCGTTACCTCCATTCGCACCGCATTGCCGACTATCACCCCTTTCTTCTTTATATGGAGCAGCTACCTGCATGGGATGGTGTAGATAGAGTGACTCCCTTGGCTTGCCGCATTTCGAGTAATTCGCTTTGGGTAGCTAGCTTCCGCAGGTGGCTGTTGGGCATGAGTGCGCAGTGGATGGGTATGGAGGGTCAGTGTGCCAATGCCATAGCCCCCATGCTTATCAGTAGTCAGCAGGGGTGGGGCAAATCTACCTTCTGCCGCTTGTTAATGCCCGAAAGTTTGAAGCCCTACTACACCGATAGCTTTGAGCTGACTGGCCAGGCTGGTTGCGAGCAGAAGTTGGCCTACTTTGGTTTGATTAACCTCGATGAGTTCGATCGCCTCTCGGCCAAGCGCCTTCCGTTACTGAAAAATCTGATGCAGATGCACGCCATCAATTTCCGCAAGGCGCATCGTGCTTCGTATAGCCACATGCCCCGTATGGCCTCTTTTATAGGTACCAGCAACCAACGCGAGCTGTTGGCCGACCCTACGGGGAGCCGCCGTTACCTCTGCATGGAGCTGAGTGCTCCCATTGATGCTACCCCTTTGGCGCATAAACAGCTCTTTGCGCAACTCAAGTCGCTGCTGCTGGCGGGCGAAAGGAGTTGGCTCAGCTCGGAAGAGGAGGCTGCGTGGCAGTTGAACAATCGCCCTTACTACCGTGGCCTCTCGCTGGAGTCGCTCTTCTTCTCTCGCTACCGATTGGCCGATGCCGATGAGGAGTCTATGGAGCATTCGCTTCAATCTATTTTTAAGCTTTTAAGTAAGGAGTATCCGGTGGCTATGGGCCAGGTAAAGGCTGTGGCGCTGGGTAGGCAACTTACTAAGTGGGGGGTGGAGCGTGTGCATACCAAGCTGGGGAATCTGTATAGGGTGGTGGTGCTGGAGAAGAGTGGGAGATAGATTTGGTAGTTTATAAATAATCCCGCCTAAATATAGAAGGATACTTACATAGATTCTATCCACGTAAGCATCCTTCTATAATTTAGGGGGATTTTGAAAAAAATACAAACTCCATGAAGGAGTTGTTTATTTCTTTCAAAATCTTATATCTTTGGCTTTCTGAAACAACAGATGAAGAATCTAGGATTGAAAAGGAGTCGTTGTGGATTGCTTTCAAATCTTATATCTTTGGCTTTCTGAAACAACGGCACAGTTTAGCGAAATATTTGGAATGCGTTGTGGATTGCTTTCAAATCTTATATCTTTGGCTTTCTGAAACAACGATGAAGTTGATTGACGCAATCTATGACGCGTTGTGGATTGCTTTCAAATCTTATATCTTTGGCTTTCTGAAACAACATAGATCTCCTGATTGACTTTGAATCATAGTTGTGGATTGCTTTCAAATCTTATATCTTTGGCTTTCTGAAACAACTTCAATGAAGTCTTGTATACCATCTGCCAAGTTGTGGATTGCTTTCAAATCTTATATCTTTGGCTTTCTGAAACAACCGGAGGAATCGCAAGTGGTGCAAGCTACACGTTGTGGATTGCTTTCAAATCTTATATCTTTGGCTTTCTGAAACAACTTCTGATGCAACGAATGACCATGGGTTATCGTTGTGGATTGCTTTCAAATCTTATATCTTTGGCTTTCTGAAACAACTTCTTTTTATATCCAATATATTGTTCACCTGTTGTGGATTGCTTTCAAATCTTATATCTTTGGCTTTCTGAAACAACGTGCCGGGACTCGAACCCGAATATGCCAATGTTGTGGATTGCTTTCAAATCTTATATCTTTGGCTTTCTGAAACAACGAAGCACAGACTTAAGTACGTCGCCCTTTGGTTGTGGATTGCTTTCAAATCTTATATCTTTGGCTTTCTGAAACAACTCGTCCAGCTTGTCGAACAGCTTCTGCATCGTTGTGGATTGCTTTCAAATCTTATATCTTTGGCTTTCTGAAACAACCACTCTCCAAGTGGAAGGTCATATCTACCGTTGTGGATTGCTTTCAAATCTTATATCTTTGGCTTTCTGAAACAACCCGTTGCGCAATACGAAAAAGAACTAATTAGTTGTGGATTGCTTTCAAATCTTATATCTTTGGCTTTCTGAAACAACGCTTTTCACCTTCCTAAATACAGTTTTCTGTTGTGGATTGCTTTCAAATCTTATATCTTTGGCTTTCTGAAACAACATCTTACTATCAACCAACTTGAGATAGACGGTTGTGGATTGCTTTCAAATCTTATATCTTTGGCTTTCTGAAACAACCGTAAATAATCCCTTAAACTCGTATTGAGGTTGTGGATTGCTTTCAAATCTTATATCTTTGGCTTTCTGAAACAACACAACCCAGCAGGGAATGTCACTGTGATGAGTTGTGGATTGCTTTCAAATCTTATATCTTTGGCTTTCTGAAACAACGTGCAAGCTACACAATCCCAACAAGCTACAGTTGTGGATTGCTTTCAAATCTTATATCTTTGGCTTTCTGAAACAACACAACATGGTGTGAACCTTGAATGGCATAGTTGTGGATTGCTTTCAAATCTTATATCTTTGGCTTTCTGAAACAACGAAGCGCAGACTTAAGCACATCGCCCTTTGGTTGTGGATTGCTTTCAAATCTTATATCTTTGGCTTTCTGAAACAACACAGCATCTTTTATTACTCCTTCTTGGGATGTTGTGGATTGCTTTCAAATCTTATATCTTTGGCTTTCTGAAACAACTTGCAGTTCCTGTGCAAGGACTGCCATACAGTTGTGGATTGCTTTCAAATCTTATATCTTTGGCTTTCTGAAACAACATTGTTTGAGTTGGCTTCTACTAATTTAAATTAATTCAAGAACTCCGTTTGTCTTAAATCTGCACGTCTGATTAATTATTCGATATTTTAGTGTGTTAATACCACAACGCACCTTCTCGGGCATTTCTTCGAAGTTTTTAACAGATTCACCTTTTCCTAGCTCTTTTTCTTGTTGAGAATTGATGCTTTTTCGTAAGATAATTCTTTTTCCGTCATTTTCGAAACCTCTAATTACATACAGTCGCTGAGATAGTTGGCTCTTATCTAGATCTAATAATTCTTCTACTCTCTCTCTGTAAATCAAAATCATATCTCCAGTGACCATTTTCTCTGATAAGTAAAGATTTCCCTTTTTAGAAGATATGGTTTTAGGAATATCACTTTTTAGATATTTCCTGTTCTCAGAGATATCAAATAAGCTATATATAATATATTCTTTATGAATATCATTCTCGTATTTACACATTGCATATAGGTCTCCCATTTCTGCATAATAGTATTGTTTGTGTTCAGATGCAGATAGATAGGTTTGCTTTTTGATCTTTAAAGGATTCTTGATTGTGGTATAGCACCTAATATGTCGTATTCTATTTACTTTTTTTCCATCACGATTTAGCATCCAAATGCCTTTTTCGATGGCATCTTTAAAAGATATTCCATCTTCAAATTGGCTTTTCATCATTGGGATTAACATTTTATTTACAATGACATTCTCTAATTCATTCCATGTTTTAAAGCCGCTATCTTGATCGTTTTTCTTGTGTTTTAGATCTCGTCGAACTACATAGTAAACCTGCTCGTTGTTTTTATCTTGGGTTATAGCACCATAATAAGTCTCACCGTGTAATTGTCCTCGAATACAATCACCTGTAATCCATTTATTAGTGATTTGACCATCCTTACCTGTTATGAAAATCTCTTTTCCTCTTCTGCGTGCTTTACGATGAGCAGGAGTTAGTGTTTGATCTTTGGCTATATGGTTAACAAGAATATTTTCCTCGATGAAAGGTACGATGTCAGAGATGTTACCCCCTATTTCACACTTACGTCTCTCTTGCATCAATTGTGCTTCTAGATCGTTGAATTGATCTGTTTGGTTACCATGCTGTTTCTTCTCTTCTTCTTTTTGGAAATAGAGCTCAAGCATTTTATCTCTTCTAGCAGCACTAGGAATTAGTGTGAGCATAGCTGCATCAATGGCATGATGCGAATGTTTATCTCGAGATTTCTTCTCTTCTATGCTTTGTACTCCTAGCATTTTTCTGAAATTGGCAGTTACGCTCCCTTTTTGAACCTCTACGTGTTGAAAAACTGTTTTTAGATAGTGATACGCATACTTTGTAATGATGCGTGTGTCCACCAATTGGCTATTTCTGAATCCACTTGTTACTTCTGTCATCGTGAATCGCTCTACTTTTTTGTGCCAATAATCTAGTTCCATCTGCCACAAGTGACGCTGACGAATGCAGTAGTCTTTTCTATCTTTCTCTTGTGCCCGTTTGGATTGCCCTTTCCAGAACTCGACATAATCTTTGAGGCGTTCTACTTTTTCTATCCAGGGTTGGATGCGTAGTAAAATCTCTTCGTGATTGGAGAGTTGTGCAGGAATTCTATTCTGTTTTGTTATTCTATTAAAAGTCGATAGACAGACTGTAAGGTTCTCTAAAGAGTCATCAAAAGAGATGCTTCGCGGAATTGTGTGTTCAAAATCTGTTGCATTTCCATCAAAGAGAGATACAATATTAATCAGTTCGCCAGTATAAATACAGCGGCATCCTTGTTCTAGCCACAAGCGATATTTTGTGACGTCCTTTTTGTATGTATCGGCCTTTTCAACTACTTTTTTTGTTTTCTTTCTGTTGGCATTCTCTTTATCAAAAATGATATTCAATTCCCCTCTTTCGGGAATATCATTTTGCTCACAAAGCAATCTTGCTTTATCAATCTGGTCATCAGTAACATTATTATTAGGGAAATACTCTTGGATGACTGCTAAAAAGACCTTGTTCTCTTTTTCTCGTTCTCGTTGGTAAGCTTCAATTGCCCAACGCATATTGGCATCATTCAAGTCACGCGCAGTCTCTACCACCATGCGTGTGTTTTCGTCAATGGTACCATTTCTCAATAGCTCATTGCATTGTTTGCGCAAGGTGTGCAACACGCGCATTGCCATTGGGTTCTTAAGGGCTCCTATTACAGGACTTCCTAACAGTTTTAAAAATCTTCCATCGTCAATACGTTGCTCTTTGGCAGGAGCATAAAACTCAATCATTGAGGGGTGATAGATTTTTCTCAACTCTTTTTCAGATAGGAAGCTATAATGTTTACTCAGATAAGTAGATAAAGCATCTGCTAACTTGGGTAATGTAAAATAGTCACGTTTAGTTGATATAAAGAATTGTTGGTAGCAATTAGCCACCGCAGATAGGATTTGTTTTTGCTCTTCATACTCTTTTTTCTCCCAACTCTTCATACCAATTGCAGCAACTGCTACTTTCTGTATGTCGTTATAATCATCTTGGTCTAGTTCATATTCATTATTTCTAAATGCAAACTGTTCTGACTCGTCTAAAGATTTATAATTTGCAATAAGGGAATTTGCTATATTTAATATGAGTTTATCATATCTGTTTTGTGCAATAAGCTCATTTATGCTTTCGGTTATTTGCTGTGCATTCTCATCCCATCTCTCCTTCAATATATCGGGTAACTTAGCTAGAAGTACTGCTTCTGTATAGATGAGACCCTGTGTTAAAAAGCGATTGATATTTTTAATGGCTTTCAAGCTGAGGTTTGCATACCCTTGAGGAATGGCCTCCCATATAGCAACTAATGAATTGGCTTTTGTGTCATCAAAGCCTAACTTGCTTTTTGCAAATTCTTTTACATATTCATCTTCATCAAAAGAGAAACAGATGTGCCATAGATCTTCTAACTGATAGGTGTATTCCTCTAAATCTCCTTTTCTGTTTTCTTGGATTGTAGAGAAAGAGTACGCTTCCCAATTTTCTCCTAACAGTTCTTTTAATCGTCCCGAAATAGGGCAGCCTGATACGTTTGTATTGTCTTTATAATTGATGGTCTTAGTCTTGTGGTTTAAATGGAGATATAACTCTTTTTCCATCCATTTACGGATATCTTCAAATTTAAAGTTGGCTCTTGTTAATAAGAATCTCTCCCTAAAGAGTCTCTCTTTTTGCTCTCTTGTTAAGGTCTCTTTTAGCTCTGAACCATAACGAATATTATTGATAAAACTCCAAGCACGAAATTTTTCAAATTCAGGGTGTGAGATAGGAGAGCGGGATTTATTGGTTTCTAAGGTGCACTTCCCAATTAGCCCTTTTTGTGAACGCAGGGGGCGTTTATAGAAAATAGTACCTTCATACTTCTTCTCACTAACGATTTGAGTATACAGCTCGGAATCAATACTTAACCCTTCTTGGTATTCAAATATTGCTTTTATCTCTTCTTTGTATTGAGAACGCACTGCTTGATATTCACTATTACGAACACGTATACCCGAATTCTCCAAATGTGCCAAAGCACAACCTACTGTTGTTAGATTGTGTTCTTCCATATAGGCAGTAAGTGTTTTGGCCTTCTTTTGTTCGGACTTTTTCAACGCAGCAATTAAATCCACCTCAATATCGGTAGTAACCTCACTCTTCTCTTGCTCTTTCATTGTTTCGCCCTTGCTACTTTTAAATCCTCTTCGTTGGGCAATATGATATAGGGCACGACCTAATTTAAAACAATCAGTTTCATTTGTAAAATCAAACTGTTTCTCCATTAATTCTGCTCGTAGTTGGTAGGGGCTTGTGTAATCGGACTTTCCATCACCATCAAAATCTAAGCGTATCCATTGCTCAAAGGCAGTAGCATGAATAGGGTACTGGCGTTTTAAGCCATTTGCCTTGTCGTATTTACTCCATTTATCTAAATCTTCTTGTGATAATGGACAATAACCTGTTTTAATCAATACCTTTAAGGTTGACCAAATTCTGTATTTACGGGCTTGATACAAACGACGTGGCGAACGTTTTTTAGTACGCTCAGCGGCAAAAGAAAACTCACCAGACTTATTGGTTCCAACCCCCGACTTGAAAATAACAGAGGTGAAATATTCAAATTGCTCTTGTATAACTTCTGACAATTCTGTATCTCTAACTGTTATTCCAATTGAGTTTGTTCCTAAATCGAGACCTGCAGTTTTCATTTTATTTCAATTTTAGTTGGTTCTTAAGATATTTTCTTTACTTTTGCTCTCAAGATATAAGTGAAAGACTTTTCACAATAAGGCTATAAGCCGAAGATTATCTCAGCTCTGCGTACTCCGTGGAGCTTTTTTATTTACAAGTAAGTAGATATGTTACAAAGGTATAAATATATATCATAAATAAAAATATTCATAAAAATATATAGGAGGGGGTAAGTAATTATCAGATTCCTATAAAAGCTGTGAGCTAGGAAAGAACTCTTATTTCTCCTAGCTCACAGCTTTTAGATGGTTGCTTTATTTCTGTTGTAGCGCCTTTACTCAAACCATACAGAGTCAACCTCCAACTATCAACCTTTTAAGTACCTTCCCCCCCCCCAAAAAAAAAAAACAAAAATAGATACGCCTCTTACGCCCCTGCCCACTATTCGTCAAATGAAATAGTGACATTTTGTAAGCAAGAAGAAGCTTTCTTACACTATCCTAGCTCTTTAATATAAAAAAAGTAAAATACAGAATGGAAGATATTCTTTATTCTCTATCTTTGTAGTTACCATTATTATATGATATGACAAGATTTTTAACCTATATTCTATTCTTTGTTTTAGAGGGTATTCTACTCCCAGTAACAGCTCAAATTGAGAAAGAGCACCATCCCTACACCGCACCAGCATCCCATCAGCAAGAGTCATTTCAGCTCCAAATAGAGGAGCTAAAACGCCGAAGTGATTCGATTGATCGCTATAGGGAGGAGATAAATAGCACTCAAGTAGAGGAATTACACAAACGATACTCGGTAGACGAACTAAAGCTAGAGAACCAACAAAGCAACCAGCTTCTTATAAAACGGGCAGTGGCAGTGGTGGCTGCCTTGGTGACTATAGCCCTACTAGCTACCTTGCTGCTAGTAAGGCGTAGGCGAAAGGTATATCGTTACCAAGAGCAGCTTACGCAGGCTATTGCTACCTACCAAAGCAAGATAGGTAATACCAATCTCTTTTTGGCCAACATGAGTCACGAAATACGTACTCCACTCAATGCACTGAGTGGATTTTCCGATTTGCTAGCTACTCCGGGGGTGGACGACTCTACGCAGCAAGCCTGCAGGGAGATGATAGAGCAAAATAGTGACCTGCTTATGAAGCTGATGAACGATGTAATAGCCTACTCTTGTACCAAACCACAAGAGATGATTTTTGCTTACGAGTCTACTGAGGTGGTACAGCTATGCCAACGGGTGGTGGCTACATTGAATCAGGTTAAGACAACCTGTGCAGTGATTAAATTTGAGACAGATCAACCCCAATTGATGCTCCATACCGATCCTATTCGCTTGCAGCAGCTCTTGATTAACTTGCTGATGAATGCTAATAAGTTTACCAAACAGGGTAGTATTGTGCTTAAGCTAGAATGGGTTAATGAGCAGTGGGTGCACTTTACCGTAACCGATACGGGGCGAGGTATACCACTGAGTGACCAATCGCGTCTTTTTAATCGCTACGAGAAGCTACGCGAACAGGAACAGGGAACGGGCTTGGGACTGGCTATCTGTAAGGCGATAGCCAACCGATTGGGGGGCGATATCTGGATAGATTCTACCTATACCCAAGGAGCACGATTTGTAACGAAACACCCCTATGCTTTATGAGAATTGACAAGGTTATGATGAGAAAAAAACAACGAATAGGTGGGGTGCTACTTATGTTGATACTATCGATGCAAGCAGCTACTGCCCAACTGGCTACTATAATGGGAGATGGGCTACCACAACATCACGCTACTACATTGGTAGATAGTATAATTGCTGAGGCGCGCCAATTGCCTACCTTTATGGAGCGAAGCAAATTGTTGCGTAGTGACTACTTAAATACGGTGCCTCATACCTTGGTGTTACTAGATACGGCACGGGTGTGGCACATCCAAGAGCTTAAGCCACAGGAGTGGGGCAAAAGTTACTTTTACCACATAGAGTACTACCGTGCCCAAGCCAATAGAACGGGGTTGCTGCAGCTTATAACGGAACTCAAAGAGCTGGTGGCGAAATATCCGAGTGCTACCAACGAGGAGTACTACTTTCAAGCGCTCACGGTGCTGATACAGATGAAGGTGGTAGAGGGTGATACGGAACATGCTAGGTACGATATAGCGAATATGCTGAAGGAGGCGGAGCGACTACACAGTGATAATGGGCGCTTTTTTGCCTATTACCTCAAGCTGCTCTTGCTACACAGGGTGGATAAGAGTGAGGCGGTAAATGATACGCTTCAACACTACCTGCAATTGGCTACTGAGATACCCAATAAGCCGGTGCTGCAAGAGCGTTGGTTAGCCTCGCGCTACTATGTATATTACCTCAAGGTGGGTGATAAGGAGCGGGCACTCGAAGCACTGCAGCGAGAGAATGAGATGGTTTACCAAACGTTAGAGGAGCGTGAAAAAGAGGAGAATCCAGATCGTGGAAAGGGGTCAATCTATGCTACGCTGGTGCGTAACTATGTGCGAATGGCGAAGCTGGTACCTAAGGAGGCATGGGAACAAAGAAAGGGGTTTTTACTGAAAGCTCAAGTGCACTATCCACAAAGTACATTCTTGGGGTATAACTTGAATTACTTGCAAGAGTGGGCTAAATACTACTACGATAAGCAGGAGTGGGAAGCGTGCTTAGGCTACTGTAACCAAGCGCTGGAGTTGGGCAAACTGCGCCGTTGGCAATATAAGGTGCATACGGTACGAATGAGGGCTGAGTCACTCGAGAGGCTGGGGCGATTGTCTGAGGCGGCGGAGATGTATCAATACATGGTGCAGCAGAAGGATAGCTTGAATCGGACCTTGCTAGCCAATCACCACGAAGCTATTGAGAAGAACTTTCAGGTAAAGGAGCTGCTTTGTAAAAAGGTGAGAAACCAAAATCGAAACTATGTATTGCTACTGCTATTGCTGGTGATACTGGGGGCAATACTATGTTATGTGGCCCTTACCATTATACAGAGTGAAAAGCAGATACGCGGAAAAAGGGGCAAAATTAAGCGACTATACTTAGCTATGGAGCAGGAGAATAGCGATAAACTGAATTTCTTAAAGCGTATTGTGACACAGATAGACCCACGGCTACAGCGAATGATGCAGTGTGCCAAAGAGCTGGGAGAACAACCTGATTCGGAGCAGCAGCAGTGCTCTGCAACACAAATTAGGGAGGAGGCGCAGGCTATTCTTAATTTGGTAATGGGGGTGTTGGATCTTTCGCGGCTAGAGGTGAAGCGGGTTAATTATCACTACCAAACCAACTGCTTGGATACCCAGTTACGGAGGGTGGTAGCGGCTATTAACCAAGAGGCAAGAGCCAATTATACTTTGGTACTCCAAGGGGAGGAGCAGCAGAATGCTTTGTTGATGCCACTGCTTATCTCACTGGATTGGGGCTCTATGGAGAAGGTGCTGCATGCTTTACTACGTCCTACTTATGGGCTAACTGCACCGCTCGATACGGTGGTGTGCCTGCATAGGAAAGAGGGTACCGGGGTAGCCTTAGTGGTGACTAATTCGGTACTTTACCAACTGCCACAGGAGGAACAAATTATTGCAAGCCGCATCAACGAACTCATCATTTCTCAAATGGGGGGAGGCTATAGCCAAGAGTTGGTGGGGCAGGAGTGGGTGGTAACGCTTACTTTTAACAAGGTGGAGGCTCGTCATTTTAATCCTGGCATAAGCGCTGCTGCAGCTTCGTCAACATAGAATTCGCAATGATTTGATTGGTGTGCTATGTAGGCTGCTGGTAAGAGGGGGTTTACTGCAACAGGGGCAATAATGGTGGGTAGAATCTCTCTCTTTCCTTCACCCACGGCATGAAACAGGAGGCATTTGGCATGCAACATTGGTTGGCCGGTCATGGTGATGCGCTCTTGACCTGAATAGGGGTTGTGCGAAACGGCATAGATGGAAGGGGAGTGAAGAAGGCTGCCTTGACCTGGAAAAATGGAACCGGTATGTCCATCATCGCCCACACCTAGGATGACTAAATCGAAAAGGGGAATTCCACTCTCCATGGGTAATAGGGTGCTCACTAGTGAGGAGTAGCGGGCTGCCTCTTCGGCGGGATCACACTCGCCATGGATGCGGTGAATATGTGCTTCTACTAAAGGGAGGTGATCTAAAAAGGCTCTCTTTGCTTCGCCATAGTTGCTCTGTACATCCTGAGGAGCTACGCAACGCTCGTCTACCCAATAGAGGTGTACTCTTTGCCAAGGAAGGGTATCACGATATTGGTCAGCCCACAAACGAAAAAGCTGGAGGGGGGTGGAGCCTCCCGAAAGGGCTACGTGTACGAATGCTTCTTTGGAGTGTTGTAGGATGCTCAATAGGCGCTGGGTAACAGCTATGGCTGTATCTCTGGCTGATGGATGAATAAATAGTTTCACTTGGTTTAGGAATTTTAAATTATAGGTGTGTCGTTATAAAGGGCTCTTTTTCTTTACCAAGAAAAGGAGCTTTGTTGTAACATACAATCTTTTTTCGGGTTTTATAATTCGCAATAGAGGTCGCTATCTGTAAGGTTCTTACAGGGGTTGGTCCACTCTTGGTGGGCTGCCATGAGGGCATCCGACTCTAGTGGTCCCCAGGTTCTGGCGGGATAGCCGTAGAGTGGAATGGAGAGGTTATTCTCCCACTCATGAAGGATGGGGCTGAAGAACTCCCAGCTTGCTTTCACTGCATCACTGCGCATAAAGAGGGTGGCATCTCCTTTCATACAATCTTCCAGCAGACGGGCGTAGGCATCTCCAGCAGGTACACCTCCTAGTTTGTTGTAGGTGAAATCGAGTGATACATCTTTCACTTCATACCCAAAGCCTGGTACTTTCATTCCTAGCTTCAATACAACTCCTTCGTTGGGTTGGATGCGGATAATTAGTCGATTGCAAATTTTGTGTTGCGTGTCGCTCTTAAAAATGGAGTGGGGGGTTGACTTGAAATGGATGACAATCTCGGATACTTTGGTGGCCATCTTCTTCCCGGTACGGATGTAAAAGGGTACTCCTTCCCACCGCCAATTATCAATGAAGAGTTTCATGGCGACAAAGGTCTCTGTGCGCGAATCGGGTGAAACATGTGGCTCACTTCGGTAGGCAGCTACATAGCCCGATGGGGTTTTTGAATCAATGTATTGTCCACGAACTACTTGATTGGCTATTTCGCTTTGTGTGAGTGGACGAAGGGCTTGATAAACTTTTACAATTTCATTCCGGAAGGTATCGGCATTAAAGGATACAGGTGGTTCAAGGGCGGTTAGAGCTACCAGTTGGATGAGGTGATTCTGAACCATGTCGCGAAGGGCTCCTACTTGATCGTAAAAGCCACCGCGCTCTTCTACTCCTAAACTCTCGACGGCTGTAATCTCTATGCGGTCGATGTAGTTACGGTTCCACAGGGGTTCTAGTATGCCATTGGCAAAGCGTAGGGCTAAGATGTTCTGTACGGTCTCTTTGCCCAAGAAATGGTCAATCCGAAAGATTTGATTCTCTTCAAAAACAGAAGAGTAGATTTCGTTTAGTTGTAAGGCTGATTCTAAATCATACCCAAATGGTTTCTCTACAATGATTCGTTTGATCCCTTCTACTCCTTCGTTCAGGTTGAGGCCTACCTGTTTGAGGTATAGCGGAATTTTACCGTACAAGGAGGGGGGAGTAGCTAGGTAATAGAGGTAGTTCCCGCTGTTCCCGATAAGCGAGTCGATGCTACGGAGCTTGGTCTTAAGTGATTCGTATTGAATCGCTTCGGCAGGGTCTATGGATTGGTAATGAATGAGCTGGATGAATTTTTTTTGCTGCTCCTCTATCCCAGTAGTTTGGTTCTTCTTGAGCTCGGATAAAACCATCTCTTTATAGCTCTCGTCGGTATAACTGGTTCTACCAACTCCTAGGATGGCAAACCGGGTGGGAACTCTTTTTTCGCAGTAGAGCTGAAAAAGGGAGGGCAATAGTTTTCTCTTGGTCAAATCGCCCGATCCTCCAAAAATAATCAAGATTTGACTTTCAGGTTTTGGCATATTCATAGGTTAGGCATTGTAGGTTCCAGATTTTGTTTCGCCACCTTTTCCACTCCAATTTACGTGGAAAAAAAGGCCGCGGGGCTGATCGATACGCTCGAAGGTGTGGGCGCCAAAGTAGTCGCGCTGGGCTTGTATTAAATTGGCGGGTAGGGTGCGGGTAGTTAGTGAGTAAAAATAGTGAAGCGCGGCCGAGAAGGCGGGGACGGCCAACTCTTCCTGAACGGCATGAGCAATGAGGGCTTTCCAGCTGGGCTTGGCTACTTCAATCTCTTGTTTGAAGTAGGGGGCTAGTAGCAGGTTGGGAAGGGAGCTGTTTGCTTCATAGGCTTCGGCAATCCGATTCAGAAAGAGGGAACGGATAATGCATCCACCTCGCCAGATGCGGGCAATGGTTGATAGATTTAACTGCCAGTTGTAGGAGGCAGATGCCATTGCGAGCAGTTCAAATCCCTGTGCATAGGATACCAACTTGGAGGCGTAGAGGGCTTGCTCTACCTCTTGAATAGCCTTTTCGGAGGCTTCTCTCTTAGGGTGGGGTTGAGGCTTGTAGCTATCTGCAGCAGCTTCGCGTATAGATTTGCGTGCCGAGAGGTTGCGCTCAAAAACAGCGGTTGCAATTAGGTTGAGGGGTAATCCTAGCTCCATGGCATGAATAACAGACCATTTACCGGTTCCTTTCTGACCGGCTGCATCTAGGATTTGATCGAGCGTAGAGGCTCCCTGCTCATCTTTGTGTCGAAGGATAGATGCGGTAATTTCAATGAGGTAGCTTTGGGTTTTTCCACTGTTCCATTGGGCAAAACAGTCGGCCATCTCATCATTGGTTAGGGTAAATCGTTCACGCATAACAAAGTAGGCTTCTGCAATTAATTGCATATCTCCATACTCAATGCCGTTGTGAACCATCTTTACAAAGTGGCCTGAGCCACCTTTGCCTATCCACTCACAGCAGGGAGAACCATCTTCGGCTTTGGCTGCAATCTTTTGAAGGATGTTTTGAACCAAAGGCCAAGCCTTTTCCGATCCGCCAGGCATAATGGAGGGGCCATTGAGTGCACCCTCTTCGCCTCCCGAAACGCCTGCACCAATAAAGTAGAGCCCCTTAGATTCTACATAGGCTACGCGTCGCTCTGTATCTTCGTAATTAGAGTTTCCTCCATCCATAATAACATCGCCAGGGGCCATAAAGGGGAGGAGCTTATCTATCAATTCATCTACTGGAGCGCCTGCACGTACCATCATCATCACTTTACGTGGAGTTTGAAGTGATGCCACAAAAGGGGCAATCTCTTCAAAACCTAGGAATTTTTTATCTTTACCTCGATGTGTTAGAAAGCGATGAACCACTCCCTCTTCTTTTCCTTTGCTGCGGTTGTAAACGGATACCTGAAATCCTTTACTCTCCATGTTCAAAGCGAGATTTTCGCCCATAACGGCCAAACCGATTACACCTATATCTGATTTTTTATTTTCCATAACCCAAGAGTTGATTCTTCGTTGTTAATTTATTTCTTTTAATCTATAACTTATAAATATTGTAATAGGTTCACTGTTTAGCGTACTTTATCTGTTAATCAAAAAGGAACCCTATCCAGCTCTTCTTTGAGCATGGATAGGGTTCCCTCATATTTAATTCTGTCTAACTCTTAGTTTTTTACTAAAACCGATTGAAATTCAACCTCTATTTGATCAGTAATAGCTCCCTTTTTCTTCGACTTTGTGGTAGCTTTTACTTCAATCTGGTTGTTTCCCTCCTCAAAAGTCAAATTCTCCCATACAATTGTAGCATATTGATCTGCTTTGCCTATACCCATACTTTTTCCATTAATAAATAGTTCAGCCTCAGGTAAATTGGTGAAAACCAGAATACGCTGCTCGGGATGAGAGCGTTTAACGATTCGTCTTTCTGCAATATAAAGCATAGGCTCCTCTTTGTTCCAGTTTGCTTTGTAGAAATAGAAAGCATCTTTAGGTGTTCTGCGATCATAGGTAACCAGTCCCTTGTCATTTACACCGTATCGGTCTCCCTCTATGCGGTGAGCAGCCCCAAAGTCAAACATGTTCCATACAAACGAACCCCAAATGTAGGGGCGTTCATTAATGATTTTCCAATTCTCCATGTGGTAGAAAGTTTGCCAGTTCTCGGGATGCCACCAGCTTACAGGTACTGTTTTAGTCAGGGAGTCTTGTTGGTGGTAGATGCTTGCACCAGCCCCGTACTCACTCACCCCAATGCGTAGCTCCGGACTCTTTTTATGGGTTGCATCTAAGAATTGCCCCAACTGCTCGGGCATACCGCCATACCATCCGTCGTAACGATTCCAAGCAATGTTCTCTGTAATATAGTTGAGTGCACCTCCTTGGTTACTAGCTGCTACAGTGGGTCGTGTCTTGTCCTCTTGTTGTGCCAATAGATTTAATTCTTTTACATATTCTACCGGATTGTCTCCCTCCTCTTTTAGTTCGTTGAAGATTCCCCAGAAGAGAATAGAGGGGTGATTGTAATATTGTCTGATCATCTCTTTAAGCTGTTCTCTACCATTCGCTTTAAAAGCTTCTGAGTCTACAAACCCTTTGTCATCATATCCACCAGGACCTACAAAAGGTATTTCACACCATACTACAATTCCTCTTTCGTTTAGAATATCGTACACCTCTTGCGCATGGGGGTAGTGTGAGAGTCGGAGTGCATTGGCACCCATTTCACGAATTAAATTAATATCCTCTTCGTGGTGAGCTCTGGTCAACATATTGCCAACTTCTGCACGGTCTTGGTGGCGGCATACCCCACGCAATTGCAGATGTTCGCCATTTAGGAAGAAACCTTTTGCCGGATCGGTCGTATAGAAACGTAAACCAAGTGGCTGCGCAATTTGATCAATCGTTGTTCCGTTTTGTGATAAAGTAATCTCTGTCGTGTAGATAAATGGATCGGCTACTCCGTTCCAAAGGCGTGGCTTACTAATTTCGAGGGGTAATTCGAATGTTTCATTCTTATTCTCTTCTGCTTGGATTACCTTTTGAGTAGAGGCAATTATTTTTGTACCCTCTTTTACCTTTACATTGATCGTAAGCTCTTTTTGTGCAGCACGATTCGAAATGTTGACTTTGGTATTGACTACTGCTTTTTCTTTGCTTACCTCTTCTTGTACCAAGTATACTCCACACGAACCGTAGTCGAGTGGTGAGATACAGGCCTCTTCGGTAACCATGAGCTTCACATCGCGGTAGATGCCTCCATAAAAATTGAAATCGCCTACCAAAGGCATAATCTCTAGATTCTCTGCATTGTTTACACGTACAAGAATGGTATTCTCTTTGCCGTAATTTACCTTGTCTGTAATTTCGAAAGTAAAGGCGGTATATCCTCCTTTGTGTGTGCCTGTATGTTTTCCATTGATAAAGAGATCGGCCACACTGTTGGCTCCTTCAAATTTTAAGAATAGTCGTTTTCCCTCCCAATTTTGGTTGATCCAAATGCGTTTGCTGTAGTTACCAATTCCTCGTTTGTAATCTCTTTTGCCTGCCAAAGCATCGACTGTATTCCAGGTGTGTGGTAAGTCCACGCGGCGAGTGGTATGCTCTACTTCGTGCGAAAAGCGGAACCTCCAATCGTTATTCATTACTAACTCGATGCGTTCGGCCTGAATCTGCATAGTAACACTGAATAGAAGCATCAGTGTAAAGATTAATTTTGTTTTCATGTTTTATTGGTTATAAATTAAAATGCGGTAGTTAAGCTATCGTTGGAAAACGATTGACATCTTTATAAGGAAGCTAGTAGTTCCTTATAAAGATGTTATAAAGAGTACTTAAACTTTCTATAAACCAGGAGTATACGTAATCTTACGTATTTTCCCTTTAAATCCCATCTGGGTATCACCCAATTGCTTCAAAGGAAAGACAAGTGTCTCTTGGTGCCAGATTCTTGCTTTTTTTCCACTCTTAGCATTATACATCTCCTCAATGCGTCCCTCCAATCGTTCTTGCAGTTCCCCATTGATGTAGAGCGAAGTTCCTTTGTTATCTCCCTCTATGGTTATTTGCGTCCATTGGTCTATTGGTAAGCGATAGTTGTGAAAAACAAACTCATACCCGTCCCGTTTAAAGGCAAATTTGCCGCTGTTTTGCCAATTGGTTAAGAATTGAGAGTAGTTATCTTTAAAGAGCACCCCATTGATAACGGGAAGTGAGTCGGGTTGCAGCTCAAAGGTTACTTGGTAGGGATAGCCAATGGAGGTGATTGGACTATTTAGGGTATCATTCTCTTGAAGTGTAATCTCCTTATTGGCAGCAAATAGGTAATCGGCCTGCTTCACTCTTCCTAACAAGTTAACTCCGGGTGCTTCGGGCATCTCTTTGCATAGAGAGGCAAACTGCTCATAGCTATCTGCATCTCGTTTTCTCTCTTTCCACAACTTCTCGGCCACTACTTGTAGTGCTGGAAAGGTGCGGTGGTGTACATCTTGTTGACTAATTCCATTGCCCACTTTGTCGTTCCATACAGCGAACATGGCTCCCAATATGTTTTCTGAAGCCTCTACTTCGCGACCTCCATTGGTTAAACGGGGCGTCCAGCTTTCGTAGAGTTTTTGGCTATTTAGGTAGTCGTAGTAATAGTGTGCAGCAGGTACAATGTAGAGAAGTGCATCGCAGGTGTTAATCACTTTTCCTCCCATTTGTAAGATGCTCTCTATATCCATCCAACCGGCATTCCAAGCATTTACTACTTTTCCCTCTAGATTGACTGGAGTCTCTCCCTTCATGTGATCAAGACTTCCCCACAAGCGTGGATTCTTTCCATACTTCTCGATATAGTTTAGGTAGTAGTTGGTAAAGTAGCGAAACTGTTCCGACTCTTTTTTGTTGTATTCGTCCGTACCTATATGTACATCAGGCCCCACAAATACCGGATCATCTCCTCCTAAGTATTCATCGAAAAGGGTATCGAGAAACTCGTACACTTCTTTTTTATAGAGATCTAGGTGGTCCATACCATAGGCTTTGTTATCGGCAGCCAATTCAGGTTTGTAGTGTGTAAAGGCCAGTGAGTGTGCCGGTGCATCTAGCTCCGGAATCAGATTGACTCCATACCGAGCAGCCATCTTTTGCAACTCCTTAAACTCCTCCTTGGTGTAGTGACCATCTTTGGCTGTTAAACCAGGAAATCGCTCACTCTCTAAGCGAAAAGCAGCATAGGTTTTGCTCCAATCATTGTCAAAGAACTCTACAAAGCCATTGTCATTCAGGTGAACTTGCAGTTCATTGATTTTATAGAAGGAGAGAATCTTAATGTAGTCACGTAGGTAGTCGATGGTAAAGAACTTACGGGCTACATCAATCATAAACCCGCGGTGTGAGTAGGAGGGGTAGTCAATCGTGTGTCCTCTTTGAAGCCCATCGGGCTGATTGTGTAGCATTTGGAGCAGCGTGCGTGTGCCCCAAAAGAGTCCTTTCTGGCTGGCTCCTTTAATCTCAACTCCTTGGTTGATGGAGAGCTCATACTGCTCTTCTCGCGCTGCCTCTTCAAGAGAAAGATAGATTGTTCCCTTCTCCTTTTTTCCAGCTACCACTTGGTAGTTCCAATTGAGTAACGCTTTTAAATCGCTTGCTAAAATGTTGGCGCTCTCTTTGAGCGTTTCATAATTTGCTGGATTAACCACTACCTTTCCTTGTGTGGGTAGTTGTAGGACACCTGCTCTGCTTTCCCAGTTTTGTAGAGCAGGTATCACTTGAGGGGGATGGGGCTTTTGAGCCGATAGGCTTTGGAAGAGTATCACAAAAAGTGATAGGATCCAGTGTGTTTGTTTCATGCGACTAAATTTAAAGGTTTGTTGTTGTTTTGTAATTTGATGTAAAGATAAGTTTGTAAATCTAATTTTGGGTTCCAAAATGCACAATTTAGATGCTAAAATTGTTCAATTATTTACTTTTTAGGTGTTGAATCAAGTTTAATACTAATTTCCTGATCCTATTTCAACTCAATGATTCGGTTGTAGGCTCTATATAGTTATAGCCAGTTAGTTTAAGTAGTTTCTAAAAACAAAAGATTTCTATTCTTCTCTTAGGGAGAGAAGAATAGAAATCTTTTGTTTTTAGATAGGATGATTGTTATAGTTTGGAGTAAAATGAAGGTGGTTATAGTTTTCGGATAAACAGGGCTACATTTCCTCTGTTTGATTTCCCTACTTTGACATTGATTTTAGCTGAATAAGGAGTCCCTGCCTGCCATTCAGAGATGGAAATCAAACTAGTTACCGGCTGCTCTTTAATGACCTGTTTGGGATCTGCAGTTGCCGATAGTTCATTTCGCTTGAATATATCGAACTTCTCTAACTCAACTTCTACGCCATCTGTAATGGGGATAAAGGTTAGTTCGTAGTCGCCATCGCCCGAGATGAAGCCGGTGAGTGTAACACTCATTTCACTCGCTAGTTGTGCGTGTTGGAACTTGTGAACAAAGCGTCCGTATTGCTTATAGGCAGAGTAGTCATCGGCAAAATAGGAGGGTACGGAGTGATGTGATTTGGTACGGGCAGCCACAGCACGAAAATCAGATAGTTGGGCTACTTTCACAGGCTCTGTATAGAGTTTGTCGTAAGGTGAGGGACGTTCGCCATTGGTGGTGTAATGTACAGTTGTTCCCTCGATAGGGGTTGAGGCTGTAATTAAATAACCATCGGCTACTTTCTCTTGTTTTACCTCCGGTGTAGGAATGCGATAGGTGTAACCTGCATAATCCAAACGTGCATAGTGCTTTAATAGGCGGTTTGAGAAATCAGTAAAGTTGCGGTCACTACTTTTGGTCCATGCAAGTTCGCCAAATGCCAACATACGAGGTAGCATGAGGTATTCAATGTAGCGCTCAGAGCGATTTTCGTCGAGCAAAGCCAGCTCTTGAAGGATTGTACCGTGAATAAATTGATCACTCCACATAGCCACTTGTAGACCCACAATGGCCGAATTTCCTTCGAAAGCAGCCGTTTCAAAGTTGTAACACTTCTCTACAGAAATAGGAGGCAACCAAGTGGCTGCTTTAATTTCAGATGGATCGCCCGATTCTGGGAAATCAAAGTAGAGGGTATTGGCAGGGCAAAGAATTGCTTTATGTCCCAAGTTAAATACATGATCGAGGTTCTTCATGTTGCGCCAAATCATGCTTACTACTTGCTCATTTACTTTGCCTCGCTCCAAAATCTCATCCCATCCTACTACGGTACGGCCATAGGTAGCTGCTTTTTTAGCCACTACATTGGTTAAGTAAGATTGCAGCTCTTCACTTTTATTCAATCCCTCTTTCTCCATCACCTTTTGGCAGTGTGGGCAGGCCGACCAATAGTCGTATACTGCCTCGTCGCCTCCAATGTGTAGGTATTTAGAGGGAAATAGTTGGCAAACTTCATCAATGACATCGTTCAAAAACTGGATAGAACTCTCTTTACCTGCGCAAAGTAAATCTTTGCTGATGTAGTGCTGGGTTTGAACCTTTACTGACTCCTCTCTACAACTTAACCACGGGTAGGCAGCTACAGCCGACATAAAGTGTGCAGGGAAAGCAAACTCAGGGATTACATCGACACCGCGTGCAGTAGCATAAGCCACGATCTCACGAATATCATCCTGCGTATAGAAGCCACCTGTTCTATTTTCACCCGTTCCACCGAAGGCACCAATCTCAGTCAATAGTGGATATTTTTTAATTTCTAATCTCCAACCCGAATCGTCAATTAGGTGGAGGTGAAGTGCATTGAGTTTATACATGGCCATCATGTCAATGTATTGCAGGATAAACTCTTTGTGGAAGAAGTAGCGGGCCACATCTAGCATCGCTCCACGCCATTCAAAAGTGGGTGCATCTGAAATAGAGATAGCTGGAAGAGTTAAGTTGACCGCTAGTAGTCGGTCTGATTCCACTTGAGGTGGAAGGAGTTGCAACAAGGTCTGAATACCATAGAAGGCACCTGCTGCACTTTTACCTTTAATAATTACACCTTTATTTGTCACATCGACTGTATAACCCTCTTTGTTTTCAATTTGGCTATCTAGAACAAAATGAATGGAGTTGGCACTCGCTTTTTCTCCTTCAGAAACCGATAGTTTCATGGCTGTAGGAGCATAGATAAATGAGGCCAATAATTCGGCTTGCTCCTTAAATTCGGGAGCATATACGATTTTGGTTTGTGCATTGATGGTAAACCCTTTCCCGTTTGTAAGCTCTACTTTGCTTGGTTTGGGGATAATGTGAACTTGCTGTGCCGATAGGGGATGTAGAGTTAAAATAAAACTCAGTAAAAGAGTTAGAATAGAATAAGGATAAAATCTCATAGTAATTACAGTTATTATTTTTTGATAGTGATTTTGTTATTTGTTAGAGCGACTAATAATGGGTGTTTGGGGCTCAAATGAGTTTGTAAAAGAGGTGTATTATTATAACTCCACCTCTTTTAGTACATTCCCTGTTGTATCTAGCGCTGTTATCATAAGCTTATTTCCCGTTTTCTCTAGTACCATAACTGTGGCATTCGATACTCTATTTCCACCTCCTATAATTGAGGGGAAATGGTTGTTTGAACTCCCTTTAGGGAGATATTCAAATTTATGGGTATGTGCATGGATGCCAATATGGAAGGGTGCTTTGGCTAAAATGTCGCCCCACAAATCCAAGCAGGGTAAATAGCGGTCTACTTCCGTTCCATAGAGAGGGATGTGATGTACCAAAACCCGTTTCTTTGCCTTTTTGAAAGGTTTGCTTGCAACCTCATTTTTTAGGAAGGTTACTTGATCTTGGCGCAGCTGGCTAAAGTTGTTTAGGTGGTAATATACCCAAGTCGAATCGGGCTTGTCTTCGCCGCAGTCAAGTACCACGAATCGGGTATCTCCCCAACTAAAGGCATTGTAGGTTTTATCATCTACATAGTCAAAGAGATCACGCAACTCAATGGAGTAGGCATTGCGTATTTCATGGTTTCCACGAATGTAGAATACAGGTGTATTTTCGGCACCTACCCGTTCATTCATGGCGGTTAAGAAGTGCAGTGCTTCATCCTCATTTTTAGGATCATCAATGCAGTCACCATTGAAGAGTACAAAGTCATAGTTTTTATCTTTAACCTGCTCCATGAGCATTTCTAACACGGAATTATTCTTGTGTAGGTCATTAAATATGAGTGCTTTGAAATCTGTTTGCTGTTCCGATGGTAGGGTGAAGGAGTAGGTCTCAGAATAACTTGTTTTACCAAACTCTTTTTTATAGGCTTGGTAAAGCGTTATTTCGCGCGAAGCTACACGATAGTAGTAGGTTTCTCCAGGTTTTAAGTCGGTTAAGCGTATCTTGTGGTGTTTATTGTTGCAGATAACTTGCCCATCTACAAGAAGCTCTTTACGACTACCCAATTCTGGAGTTGTGCCATACTCTATCCAGCTATGTACAGGCACATTTGTAAACCATGAAATGGTCATTCCATTGCCTATTGGGTTTTGTAAATAGGGTTTCGTGCGCATAATATGGGTTGACTTAGCCTTGAATCGGATATCTACAAAGAGTGGTAGATGGTCTGATGCAACACTTGGTATTACATGGCGCTTTAGCAACGTGTAGTTGTCACCTTGATTGAATGCATAGATATAGTCTATGCAGACTGAGGCGCTATCGGCCGGATAGGTAGGCTCTTTAGTGTTGTTTAGGGTGGTAAAGTGTTTGTTGATCTCCTTTTGGATGGGTGAATCAGGAACTGAATTCATGTCACCTGCAAAGAATACGGGTTTGCTACTATTGGCTAGTGCTTTTACCAGAATAGGGATGGAGAGTTGTTGATCCTCTTCCGTTAGTGAAAAGTGTGTACAAGCAAGTAGATAGGTTTCAAACTCGGCAATAAGTAGTATGCGTGCCTCTTCTCTACCTGGTAGTGTAACCGTATAATGTTTTAGGGGTTTCTCTTTTGAAAGGATACCTACTCCATATTTGCCACCATCAAATTCAATGGCAGCTCCGTAAGTGGGGAACATTTGGGTACGCTTGCTAAACTCTTCTAGCACATAGTGAGTGTCTGTGCGGAGTGCTGCACTATCTAACTCTTGCATAGCAACTACGTCGGGACTTACTCGGTTGATAACTTCGGCCAATCGATCGTAATCACGTACTTGGTCCATGCCGATACCGTTTCGTACATTGTAGAGCATAATTCGTGTGGAATTCTCTTCTCTGGGCTCGATTGTTGATTGTGCATAAAAAGATTGAAGGGCACAAGTGAGGATTAAGAGAGATAAAAGGAGCTGTTTCATGTTTAGTTTTAAGGCATTCTATTCTAATATTTGCACTTAGAAATAGATGGATTGTTAGTTAGGTTGCTTTATAATGAGCTACAAAGTTAATCATTTGAATGGGGAAGTTGGCCAAATGTAAGAATAAAATAGCTCTCTTGGTTGTGAATTGGTTATTGATGTGGAATTAGAAATAGCCCTAAATTTTCTCTTTACTTGATTTATCTAGAGAGAAAATTTGGGGCTATTTTGGAATTGCCTGCTTCTGTTGTTATGTATAAACAATCAAATTTGGGGAGGGTTCTTTTTCGTTTGATATAGATTCCCACCCTAGTCGATAAAGACTATTCAGATAAAATAAGCAACTTCCCCTCTTTGCCATTTATTTCGATAGGCTCATCGAGTAAATAACTTGCCGCTGATTGGAAGCCATCTATAGCAGGGGCTGTTAGTCTAGCTTTGGCTGGATCAATGCCCAATGCTTTCCAATCGTATGTAAGTTTAGAGGAAATTGCTTGTTCAGAGAAATTACCTACAGCTATTAACAGTTGCTTCTCCTTTTTATAGATGGTTGCTTTAACCTCTTCTGAATGGGTTGCAATGGGGCATTCATCACTCCAATAACCAATCATTTGGGCATCTTCTATTCCAAACTCTTTCCATAGCTTCCAGATGGGGAAAGGGTTGTAATATTTTCCATTGGATTGATAGGAGTGGCGAGAAGTTGCACCATATACCATACCTAAATAGGGGTTGCCACCATCTTGAAGCATCTCGCTCATTAGCCCAAAAGGTATACCCGAGAAAGTAACAAACCACTCATCGGGGCTCATTTCGTTGTATCGGAAATGCTCACCAAACCACAAACGATCAAGATAGGGAAAGAAGTCGGTGTATTGATTCATAGGGCCCTTGGAGTAATCGGTATTGGAGTGGAGATCGACTAAAGAGGCTGGTCGATACTCGGCAAAAATCTTACGAATACGCTTCATTACCTCTCTATCAAATGAGACATCATCCATATAAATACCATCAATCTGGTAGTTAACAATCATCCACTTTAAACCTTCTAAGTAATAATTAATCCAACGTGAAAAACTATTTAGTACCAAAGCTGCATCGGATGTTTCGCCTGGAAGTTCTGTATACCAAGCCGCTTTGTAATCAGCAATGAGATGCTCTTGGAACCAAGGTATACCATAACCACGTCCAGAAACAAAGATTTCATGATTCAAACTATGAAGTGCATGTATCTCTTTTACATAGTTGGTTAACTCACGCACCGTATAGTATAGTTTTACTTTTCGACCATGCTCGTGCTGCTCATTAATAAAAGAGACCAAGGAGTCGCGTACAATAAAGGGGTAATTTATGACAGGGTTAAGCGAACGTGCATGGTGAATATTAGTAACATTGGCCAGCTCGTTTGCGGCAGAATTAAAATTAGAGGGTTCGGAATGGTAATACCTCTCCGAGAAATGTTTCGGGGTATTGAGTTTGCGCACTGGGGTTAATAGGATGGAAAATTCAAAATTGAGGGGTTTAGGCTCTATCCATTTTTTTCCGGTTGATGCAATTACCGTGGCTTTACCATTGCTTGTTGATAATGAAACTGTACCTCTCTTATGGTTGGACCAGATGGGAGTAGGATCAGGTTTGTAGTCATTAATTAATGGGCCATGATAGCTTCCTCCTCTATATTCCACATGCGCTCCAATATGCTCATTTCCGATCCAATAACTATCGTAAGGGCCTTCCCAATTCCAAGATATTTTTGATGGAGTTAAACCACCTTTATAGTCTAGGCCCATGAAGTATTTGGAGGCATAGCTCTCATACGAGCTAATTAGTTTAATATCTTTTACTTCAATAGGTGCATCTGCAGAGAGTAATAGGTTATATCGAATATAACCATCGTACTCCATAGCTGCTTTTACTGTAAAAGAGACTCCTTCTTGAACAGTAGTAGCTTGCCATTCAATCAATCCATCAGCTACCACTTGCATTTCAAGATTGGAAGCATTTAATAGGAGCTCCTTATTGCCAAAATCAATAACAAAGGCCATAGGAAGAGTAAATAGTTCCCGATTCTCGTATTGTACAGATTCTAGTAGACCATTAGGAGCAATCTTTACCTCTTTACCTGTGGCATGAATAATATTCTTGGTCAAAGTTAATGGCTTATAAGGGGCAACAGGAATAGAATCTATGCCAATCGTCGAGTTTAACCATCTTAATCGAGAGTGTCGCCACAAATCACTATCGCCACAATCGGCTAATACACTACTTGATACTTGTATAGATAGATCAACCGTTTGATCCTTTACTCCATCTGCATGAACTGTTACACGCCCTTTATAGAGTCCAGGTTTGGCATCTAAAGGAATTTGAACCCCGCACCACATCGCTTGTATTTTCTCTTGGGGAATATCGACTTGAAATGTTATTGCTTTTCCATCCCAGTTTATACCCTCTTGGTTAAAGCAAGTAATTGTTTCTTTGGGTAATAGGGAGGTTCCATTCGTTAAATCGGAAAAAGAGAGACGTACATTTTTGAGCTCTTTATAAGCAGCCCACAATCCCAATTGCCAGACGTAATATTCATTGCGCATAGCCTCGCCAAAGAAATTAGTATGAACTGCTTGTTTTGCCCATCGAGCAGGTAGTCTTTGGGTTTGACTAATGGGATAGAGTCTATCTTCAAGAAAAATTACTGGGTTTTGAGGATTCTGTTTTCTAAGTAATTCGGTCTCTTTTTGTGTTGCTATAAGGCCCATTGGTGCAAGGTGATCAAAATCGGAACGACTTTCAAAACGAACAAGCGTAGCTTTTTTTATATTCTTACTGCGCTTTACTTTTGTAAGCCATCTTGAATCGGTAGTATATACAGCTGGTAAATAATCATTCCATGGTTCTCCATAACGTGCATCATCCCATCCTTTACGGAATGTATAGGGCAAATAATAGAGATAATAATCGGTTATCCCTTTAATGGGCTCAAAGATAATTTCGCCGCGCTCTGAGGTTATCTCTTTTACATATACATTCTCTATTTCATGACCAGTTGTAGCGTCTACAACAACTACTTTTTTTGCTTCGGGAACTAAATCGGCACGTCGCCAAGGTAGGTTTACTTTTACTGCATCTGACGCACCTTGAACTTTAACCACAGCACGATGATTACCGTGTAGGTGTGCATGCCAGGGCTCTTTTGCTATAACAAAAGGTACTCCATCAGGAGCAAATTGATTTGGCTCGTTTATGACTTGTGAGGCAGCTCTCTCTAAATGGCCAAAAAGGCATAGAAAGATAAAATACAAATAGATAATTCTGAATTTCATACTATTTTTAGTTAGCTGAATTCAACTTGCAAATGCAACCGAATTCTGATTTATTTAAAGTTTTTTATTTGATGTGAGCTATCTAACGCTTTTTTGAGGTCGATTATTAAGTTTGTTTTTAACCCCATTTAATCTGCTTCTCCTTAATCTTGCTAAAACGGTGTTTTTGGAACTATATCGATTAATGAGTTCATTAGTATTCTCATTAACTACACGTTTTTGCTAATGATATGGTTTGCAAAAATAGAAATTCAATTCTGATTTTTGTGGAATTAACTTCTGTTTAGTGAATTATTTTCGATAACTCTATAAACGAATAGACTTATGCATATGGCAAATAACTTAACTGCTGCCAGGGTATAGTGATTGCCATCGGTTGCTGCAGAAGCTTTAAACTATGCTTAATATTTATTTATTATATATGACATATTAGAGTATAAATATCTTTTTTATATTATCTTTGTGCAAGATCCTTAATTACATAAAAATGAAAATCAAATTTAGATCAGTTGCTGTTCTATTTGCCTTTTTGACCTTGGGGCAGAGCAGCTTTGCCAATGTGCAGGACAAACTTGAACGTCTGAAATGGGTGAAAGTAGAGGCAGTAGAGAGTGCCATTGCAGATATGAGTAGATTAAAAGGCTTTAACAAAGCCGAAGCGGATGCAAATCTAGCATACATTAAATTAAATTTACCTATCCTTCTTAAAAGTCTTGAGTCGGGAGATAAGAGTGAGGAAACCTTCTCCAAAGTAGATGAACTGCTTAAGCGCCACCGCTCTCTATTATTGTCAAATCCTATTTTGGATATGGATAAAATATTTACAAGCCGATTTGGCTTAGGAGCAGAAGCAAGAACAGGAACACTTAATAAAATGTGTATGCCAATGGCCAACTATGTGGGCGTGATTGATGTGCCTGCCGCAGGTTATGATGCACAAATCGTTGAGCTTAGCAAGTTGCGTGATCAGAAAGTAGCAGAACGTACGATTTATAAATCTCAACGAGGAGAGGGAATATCAGATATGCAGCTACACTGGGATGCCGATCGAATTATTTTTTCAGGTGGAACTCCCATTGTGCTAGATCCATTCTATGGACAGGCCTATCCCAACTGGCATATTTTTGAAGTTAATACGAATAGTGGGGAACTTAAACACATTACAGCCCCCTTTGTAAATTCGCCTGACATTGAGTATGGAGATCCTTGTTATCTTCCTGATGGACGAATTATATTCACAAACAATATTGGATATAATGGTATTCCATGTGAACATGGTGAACGTATCATTATGAACCTTGCTATATTCGATCCCAAAGATAACTCCATGCGCAAACTTACCTTTGATCAAGATGGTAACTGGTCGCCAACTGTTTTACATAATGGGCGTATCATGTATACACGGTATGAGTATACCGATTTAACACACTACTTTACCCGCATTGTGATGCACTCAAATCCTGATGGAACCGATGCACGTGCACTTTATGGTAGTGGTTCATACTGGCCTACATCGGTTTTTGATATGCAACAATTACCAGGTACTTCAAGTACCTTTGTGGGGACTGTATCGGGACACCATGGAATTCAACGGTCGGGTAGATTGGTGATTATTGATCCCAACAAAGGACGCAAAGAGGTATCGGGTGTAGTGCAAGAACTTCCATACAAAGGCAGACCGGTAGTAGCAGAGGTGAAAGATAGATTGGTAGATGGTGTTTGGCCTCAATTCTCTAAACCTTTTCCGCTTAATGATAAATATTTTGTAACAACTGCCAAGCTACATCCACGTGGGCTGTGGGGAATTTACTTAGTTGATATACACGATAACTTAACGCTTATTGCAGAAGAAGAGGGGTCGGGATTCCTTACTCCAATGCCTGCAATTAAACGTCCTACGCCTCCAGCAATTCCTGATCGTGTAAAGTTGGGTGAGAAGGAGTCGACTGTCTTTATACAAGATATTTATGAGGGTGAAGGCTTGCGTGGTGTGCCCAAAGGAGTTGTTAAGAAATTACGTGTATTTACCTATGAATATGCCTATATGAAATCGCCTTCTGACTTTGATGCACTAGGTGTACAAAGTGGATGGGATTTGAAACGTGAATTGGGTACCGTAGATGTAGAGGAAGATGGATCGGTTATCTTTAAAGTACCTGCCAATTCGCCCATCTCTTTGCAACCACTTGATGCGGAAGGAAATGCAATCCAGTGGATGCGTAGTTGGTTTACTGCTATGCCTGGTGAGATTCTTTCATGTATTGGATGTCACGAAGACCAAAACAAAGTGCCTATTCCTAGAAAGGTGATTGCGTCAGCAAAGAAGCCTAGCATAATCCAAGCGCCAGAGGGTGGAGTGCGCCCATTCTCGTATGAATTGGAAATTCAACCCATCTTAGATCGAAACTGTACAAGTTGCCACGATGGAGAGAATGGTACAATGGATTTGAGTCGTAAGCATAAAACAGAATACAAGCGTTGGGGAAATTATGTAACACATCGCTATGCTTATAATAGCTACTTCAATATTCATCCCTATGTTCACAGACAAGGGCCTGAAGCTGAGCTATATGTACTTCGTCCCTATGAATACCACGGTTCAAATAGTGAACTCATACAGTTACTTGAAAAAGGGCACCACGGGGTTGAGCTAACGAAAGAGGAGATGAATAAGTTATACCACTGGATTGATTTCAATGCTCCTTATTTTGGTGATTTTGAGATCTCAGGTCGTTACAAAGCAACCTATGATCAATATCCACGCCGTATGCAGTTGATGCAGAGGTATGCCAATGTATCAAATGATTGGAAAGCTGAACTTGTAAACTACGCAAAGTATTTGGATGATAAAGCAGCTACTGAGGGTAATGCTATAAAAGCAGTAAAGCTTCAACCTGCAAAATCAACTAAAGCAGTGCCTGATGCTTTAACTAATTGGGGATTTGATGCAAATAAAGCAAAAGAGAAACAGATTAGCGAGAAGGCAAATCCAGCCAAAGTTATTGAAGTAGCTCCTGGTGTCGAGATGAAACTTGTTTGGATTCCTACTGGAAAGTTTGCAAAAGACCAAAATGGAAAAGTGGAGCATGCACATATAAAAGAGGGTTTCTGGATGGGTCAATTAGAGGTGACAAATCAACAATATTGTGCGCTGGTTCCTGGGCATGATAGCCGCTATTTTGATCAGCAATGGAAGGATCATACTACACCTGGATTGCCTGCTAATAAGCCTGAGCAGCCTGTTGTTCGTGTGACATGGAATGAGGCAATGGCCTACTGTGAGGAGTTGTCTAAGCAAACTGGAATGAAAATAACCTTGCCAACTGCTCAACAGTGGGAGTGGGCAGCACGTGCGGGTAGTACAACTGATTTCTGGTTTGGCAATGTAGGAACAGACTACTCTGAGTATGATAATATGGCCGATTTTATGATCAAAGATTTGGCAGTTTGGGGATTAGACCCTACGTTCCCAATACCCGATTCGGATGTAACAACGCGTCGCTTTTGGGATTATGCATTGAGAGATAGAGAATCGAATGATAAGAATGTTGTTAGTGTTAAAGGTGGACAGTATAAGGAGAATCCGTGGGGATTATACGATTTGCACGGTAATGTGGCAGAATGGACACTCTCAGCGACTGAACTTGGTAAATTCAAGGGAGATAAGATTGTGAAAGGAGGATCTTGGAAAGATCGTGCAAGAAATTCGACAGCAGCTACCGAGAAGTACTTCAAGGGGTGGCAAGCACCTTTTAATGTTGGTTTCCGCATCATCGTTAAAGAGTAATACGTTCTATCTTTAACCCATTGGGTGAGAATAATCAAAGAACCCTATCAAACTCATTTATGAGTGATTGATAGGGTTCTTTGATATATAGGTGACAATGATTCGATTTGTATTCTATCAAGATTGTACTAAATAGAATTTTAAGTTGAGATACCTTTGCTTAGATTAGGTATTAGAGATTAAGTTTTTGCGGATTTGATATCTTTTTAAAACAGTGACTATTTTTGTGAATTAATATGGAAATCATTTTTTTTTTCTAAATTCGCATATTATATACATTTAATTTAAGAGAGAATGAAAGAAATACACAAAGGAGGGTCCTTGGTTGAAAACACACAAGATAGAATCCTGCAATATATAGCAGATCACAATTATGAGCTAAATACTGTGCTTCCTAAAGAGAACGAAATGGCAGAAGCTTTGGGGGTAAGCCGTGTGGTTATACGTGAGGCATATAGTGGACTTCGTTCACTCGGTTTTTTAGAAACGAAACGTAAAAAAGGGACCGTGCTTATTTCGCCAAAGGTTTTTGGTATCTTAAAATACATTGTGATGTCAGGGCTTTTAGATCCGCAATCAATCGAGGATTTATACGAGTTACGCTTAATGCTTGAGATCGGTATGGTTGATTTTATTATGGAAGGTCGCACAGATGAAAAAATGAAGGCACTCATGGGAATTGTAGAGCAAGAAGAGGGGTGTGAAGATTCTGCAATACTGAAATCACTGGATATTCAGTTTCATACTATTTTGTATGGTATGTCAGGTAACAAGAGTCTGCAGTATTTTCAGCACTTACTAAGCAAACTTTTTGCTCTTTATACCCCTAGAGCTACTAATTGGAGAAGTCATGAAATGATGACCCACAGAACTCTGGTTCACTTCTTGGAGAAAGGAGATGTAAATCTCTTCAGATCAGCTATGCGAATCCACCTTGAAAACCAATTTATAAATAAGAAGAAGAATCTCATGTCTATGCAGGAGCAACAGACACATCATTCTAACTCTTAGTTTCTAGTTATAAGTAAAAAGCTAATTTGATTTAAAAGTTATCAGTTGACAGTTTTTTTATTATCATTTAAATGTGATGTTTAAATCGTATTTCAAAGAGTAATAAAAATGGATTGTTGTGCTGATCTAGCTGTTTGGTTCGCCATTCTTTGGTAACATAAATGGTGCAAAATCATTTTACTCTAGTTTTCTTTTGGGTTCTTTGGTGAATGATGGTAGATAGATGCGGTAGACTGATACTGCAAGCTCATATTTTTTTTTATTTTTTCTGACATCCTCTGTTGGATAATGGTAGGTGGAGCTGGTAAAATGAATACTGCAAATCATCTTATTCCAGGATAACCCGAGTTTTTCTTCTCTATGTTGTGCTTTTAGTGCTAGATCCAAGGTCTAATTCAATTGCTATTTTACCCTATACTATATAATAAGGTGTATCTCATATCCTCTTGAAATCAATCCGAAATAGATTGAAACTTTATTTACTTCATTAACGTAACATTATCAGTATATTACAAGACTGTGTCAATCTTTTTTGAAAATAGTTGGTTGTTTTATTTGGAGGGAATGGGTAAAACCTCTACTTTTGCATCCGCTTTCAAGAGAGAAAGTCACTTGATAAAAGTTGACATGATGTTAGAAGAGTAATGAATAGAGTTGCGAATT
>JBOFFJ010000146.1:0-1046 GCA_051648565.1 Phocaeicola sp.
GCTATAAGGAGTAAGTCTTTGACTATCATTGATCATTAGGGTTTGTCAATACCGCCGTCATATTTAACACATGTAACAGTAGTCACGGCGCAGTGTTATACTCATGTATTATTCCTATTACGCTGTAAGAGAAAAGAGATCAAAGAATGTAACAACTCATGGATAATACTAACACTATTCCTCATAGCGTGTGGTTGACCAGTTAATGGTTGTCACCATTTGTTAAGATAGAGGGGTAGTTGTATGTAGATCACCCTCAATCATAGTGTTAATGTAACAGAGAAGTAGCACATAAACAGAGGATGTAGAGAGGATGGAACCTCATGCACCTTCATTACTTCTCAATAATATAACGGTCTGTTAACCTCAATAGACATCCCTCAATTATACATCCTCAATCATACCCTCAACCATTCACTGTCGATGCATACGTATTCACATCAGGTCCCGCACATTCATCCGCATAAGTATACACATCAATACTTACAGCCACACTGATCGCATCCCGTTGTGCATGGGTATTCATGGGTTATTCTGGACAGCGTATGTTGCCGAGTTGTGAAGGGTCTTCCCCCTTTTAGGTTTTAGAGAGGCGGAGCCAGCCATGCAGTAGGTCGCTAGGATCTGTAATAATGAGGTATGCCTGGTAAATTAATGATTAAGGGGGCTCTAAAATTTCGCGCATACAAGATTAAAAGTCCTTCGCATCACCCCGCATCAACAGTGGCACCTATGACCCCGCATGAAGCCTCCTTTTGATCAGCGAAAATAAAAGTGATTTATTTCACATTTTCTGTAAGATATTCGTGTTTTTTACAGCTAATACTTGTGTAAGAACAAAAGAACGTTACCTAATAAATACTCCTCTTAATCCTGCTTCCATCCCCTCCTACTTCCCCTCTGATAATCAAACAAACTAAGATGCCTACTTCCCTTCGGTTATGACCTTCCATCTACAGCGACTCTAATCACCTCCCATCAATCTGTAATCTCTTTTCATATTCAGCGATAATAGAAGGGTATGACAAGTGTATACCTCTTCTTCA
>JBOFFJ010000147.1:0-580430 GCA_051648565.1 Phocaeicola sp.
CGAAGACTATGATTATTCAAATAGTAATCTTTTATTACAGACAATTTAAAGTCTTCTGTATAGACTTTACGAGAAATTTTCTTTGATACCATTTTTACTAAAGTGTTAAAACGGTGTAAAGTAAATCTGTACTAAGACAAAAGAGAGAAGATAAAGCCAATAGCAATAAAAAAAGGTTTTAAGAATAGTTTTATTACCAAACCCATAAAACGCCAAGAGTTGGAACGTGCCATAACGGTATGGGAGAACTAGTGTAAATCAAAAAGAAGGTACGACTCATTTCGCCCCTGTTTCTAAAGCACTTTTCCACAAGAATGTGTACCTTTGCACCCTATACGTTCGATTGACAAATGGCTATGAAACAAATTCAACTAACGGCACCCACTGCCATACATGCAACCATCCAGTTGCCTGCTTCTAAAAGTATTAGCAACCGTGCATTGATTATTAATGCACTAGCAAAAGGGAAATATACCCCACAAAACTTATCGGATTGTGACGATACAGCAGTGATGGTACGTGCACTGCAAGCTGCTGTAGGCGATACAATTGATATTATGGCAGCAGGAACAGCCATGCGCTTTCTTACAGCCTACCTTACCGTTACCCCCGGTAGCCGCATCCTAACAGGAACAGAACGGATGCAGAACCGTCCCATCGAGCTATTAGTCAATGCACTCCGTGAGTTGGGAGCCACCATAGCCTACGTAGAGAAAGAGGGTTACCCTCCACTCCATATAACCGGTGGTACCTGGAATAAAGGAAGCATCTGCCTACCTGGCCATGTGAGTTCTCAATATATTTCGGCCCTCTTAATGATAGGCCCCGTACTCCCTGAAGGGTTAACCATCACACTGGAAGGCAACGTGATATCACGTCCCTACATAGACCTTACCCTGCAACTCATGCGCGACTTTGGAGCAAAAAGTGAGTGGATAGATAGTAACACCCTATTTGTATCACCTCAACCCTATCAATCCGTTCCCTACTTTGTAGAGAGTGATTGGAGTGCAGCCTCTTATTGGTACCAAATGGTGGCACTTGCACCGCAAAAATCGACCATTGAATTACCTGCCCTCTTTGCACAAAGCTACCAAGGCGATAGTCAAGTAGCTCAACTCTTTCAAGCATTAGGAGTCGAAACGACCTATCACACTCCTGAAAATAGAAAAGAGCAAGGAGTGGCCCCCAAAGAGGAAAAGAACAGTGGCATTACCCTAACAAAAAAGGGGAAAGCCGTCGAACGATTTGAGGTGAACTTCATTAACCAACCCGACTTAGCACAAACATTCGTAGTCACTTGTGCCTTACTTAATATTCACTTTCACTTCTCTGGGCTGCAAAGCTTGAAAATAAAAGAGACTGACCGAATGGCGGCACTAATAGCCGAGATGAAGAAGCTAGGTTACCTCATTACCGAGAGTGAAGGATCTATCTTATCGTGGGAAGGCGAACGCTGCCCAGTAGCAACCCATTGTGCAATTGATACCTACGAAGATCACCGCATGGCCATGGCTTTTGCACCTGCTAGCCTAATAGTTCCACATCTTATTATTAACGAGCCCCATGTAGTAACTAAATCGTACCCTAACTACTGGGAAGACTTAACCAAAGCTGGATTTACAATTACCCAATTGTAAATAGAATATAACAGCTCTACCATTTGTACTATCCAAAGAAATTAACAGACATTTATGAGTATATTAGTAATTGTATTGCTCTGCATTACCACAATAGCCATGATTTATGGTTACTTTCACCACAAGCAACTGCAACAAAAATTAGCCAAAGGAGAGATTAGTGAAATACCTGCGGTAGTCGAAGTAGACGAAGAGTGCTGTGGCGAACACCAAACTTGCGAAAAAGATAGCCTACTAGCTGCTGTAAGCAAACAGATAGAGTATTATGATGACGAAGAGCTGGATCGCTTCATAGGACAAGCGGCAGATGGATACAGCGATGCCGAAATTGAAGAGTTTCGTGACATTCTATACACTTGTCACAACGAAGAGGTAGCAGGATGGAGTCGAAGCCTGCAACTACGTGGCATTGAACTACCTAATGAACTGAAAGATGAGCTCTTTCTAATTATTGGAGAACGAAGAGGCGTTTAAGGAGCGTGAGGCTTTAGAATCATTCATTGGTTAGAAATATAGAAGCCCATTCTAAAAGAAAAAAGGAGGTAATCCCCTTTTTCTTTTAGAATAGTTGCATAAGTTGTTTTATTTTTACATAACTTTGCACGGTTAGCATATAGACTTAAACAATTCAGAATGAGCACAAAGAGGACACTATTCTATATATTCTTTTCATTGTCTCTTCTTTTCCAAGTAAGAGGTGATTCCATCAGTAGCTCCCCCAAAGATACCATAGGCTGGGAAGTGGCAGATAGTTTGATGAAAAGTAGAGACTATAAAACTGCGGCAGAAGCTTATGCCACAGTTAATGATAACCTGGTGGAAGTCTACAAAGATATCAACTCCAGACAGGTAGAAGATTTACGACAAACCTACTCTATAGATACCGTACAATTGGAGCGAAACTTAGCCAATCAAGGGTACCAGAAGATGATTTTAATAGCTATTGCATCAACGATTCTGATTGCTCTTTTGGCTGCTATTCTTATAGATAGACAAAACAAGCAACTTATCTCCTCTCGAAAAGCACTACAAGCAGCCAAAGAACAAATCGAACTATCCATTCAGAATAAGAGCATCTTTCTCTCTAACATGAGCCATGAGATAAGAACGCCACTCAATGCCCTAATTGGATTTTCGGATCTATTATCAATGTCAGAAACCGATGAAGAGACCCGCCTGCAGTGCAACAGCGTTATCAAACAAAATTCCGATTTGTTGCTGCGACTAATTAATGACGTCATTGATATCTCCTGCTTAGATGCCTTGCAAATGGAGTTCAAACTCGAAAGATGCAACTTGATAGAGCTCTCTAGAAATGTAGTACAAACCCTATCTACCATCAAGCAGAGCAGCACGGAGATACTATTCGAGACAAATCTAAAGGAGCTTTATATCCATACAGATGTTGATAGGTTACAACAAGTCATTATTAATTTAATGACCAATGCAATCAAGTTTACCAAAGAGGGAATTATTACGTTGCGTTTGGAAAAGAAGAATAAGGAATCGATACAGTTTTCAGTGAGTGATACAGGCTGTGGTATTCCAGTCGAACAGCAAAGCAAACTATTTACCCGATTTAAAAAAGTACACAAGGATAAACAAGGTACAGGCCTAGGGCTATCTATTTGCAAACTAATTATAAATAACTTAGGAGGAACCATCTGGATTGACCCCCATTACGTTACAGGTGCTCGATTTTGCTTTACACATCCTATCAAGTCGTAGGATAAAAGTAGTAGCAAAGAGAAAGAAGAACAACAGCAACTACATCAGTCACAAAAAGAAGAAATGCGGAGAACGATTATTGAAACTAGCCTGTCAGTTCCCCCTTTCGACAGAAATCTACAAAAAAGAAGAGCACAAATATAGAAATTAAACTAGAAAACAATCAAAACATAGAGTTCAATTAAAATTTATCACTATATTTGCAGCGGAATAGTTTATTCTATTTCACTGATAGTTTAAGACTTAATAACCACGGGGTTGACTGGATTTGACAGCGAGACGGAGTGGTATGTAAGCATGCAGTGCGTTGATGATTGGCACTTTAATCTCGGTTGTCAAAATTTTATCTGGCAATAACAATTACGCTCTTGCAGCTTAATCGAATCATAGTAGATTAGCTTTATCTTTGCCACAGTGGTAGAGACGAGACATCACTCAAAAGCTCTTGTTCCGAGGCGTTTGATTCAGTGGTGCAGCAAAATCGGGAATAGCTTAAGGGTCTCCTTGCCCCTTTGGTGACAATTTAGAGGATAAGGTATAAGTGGGTGGCTTTGGTCTTGCTTATACACGAAAACCTAAGCAAAGATAAGCATGTAGAAAGCGTATGGCTTCCTTGTTTGGACGAGGGTTCGACTCCCTCCAGCTCCACTAAGCGACAAACTATCAAACAACATTGAGCATATGCCCGAATTTACATCCCACCAGTGTCAATTCGGGCATACTCTTTTAAAACACAACATAGACCTCTGCTAAATCAAATCGTTATCTATCTATTTACACTACGCACGACAAGGCAAGGGCAAGGTAACTCTATCATCATTTACTCACCTCGAATGAGAAAAAGATCGTATGAAAAGACTCTTATCACTACTTCTTATGCTACTAATAGTCTGCCAAAGTACTATACTAGCACAGAGCACCACAAACCATCTAGCAGAAAGAGATAGCCTATTAGCCTCTTACCAAGCTATGCCACAAGATACACTTCGTATCCTTAAACTAAAAGAGGAGCTAGCCAACAAACTGGGCGATAAATGGGCCATCGAACTAATAGATACACTAGTCAAAGAGTCAAGAAGAGTTCGTTTCCACAATGGTGAACTAGCGGCTCTATTCTTACGCTGCAACTATTATGCCTACCAATCGGATACACTACAGATGCGATTAAGCTTTGAACAGTTGGGCAAAACAGCAGAAGCGTATAAGGATTATACTAGCTACTTCTCGATGTGGAGAGTTATGGGCGATTACAAAAGCAAGCGTGGCGAAACAGAGGCAGCTCTATTGGAAGCAGAGCAGATGAGGGCCAAAGCAATCAAACTCAATTACACAAGCGGGTTGTACTATGCAAACTTAATGAAAGCAGAAGCACTAGGCAATGCCAAAAGAAACAAAGAGGCACTAGAGCTCTATGCCGAAATATTAGAAGATAAAGAGCTAAACAAATACAAACGATCGGAGATACATTGGAGAAAATATACCATATACTACGACATGAGAGAGTATGCAGCAGCCATTCATGAAGTAGAAACCTCTCTACAACTCTATCGTGAGCACTATGCCGACAGAAAGAGAACCAATCTAAATCCACACATGCTTCTACAAAAAGAGTTAGCCTTCTGCAGACTCTATGCAGCCATACCAGAGGTTGAAAAACTCTACCACCACCTACAACAGAGCGATAACTATTATACACCCAATACACATCCTAGCTTAAGAGTCTCTTACTACCTACACTGGGCCCTCTATCATCACTTCAACAATGAGCTAGAACAATCTCTAGCTATGTTTGACCAAGCATTTGCACAGCTAGATGGAACCATGCCACTCTTCGAAACATCGCTCTACAACTTAAAAGGAGACGTATTAAAAGGAGCTAAAAAATACCAATTAGCTGCAGAGAACTACCGCCAATCCGCCTTAATGATTGACTCAATCAATCAAAAGATACAACGGATGCACGAAGAGGTATATTACTCCAATTACCTCATTAATAAAGATCTTATCGAGAAGAGTAATCTAGATTTCAAACAAAATAGGCTTGAAATAGCCATTACCACCCTTATTAGCCTTGTGCTGCTATTCGTCCTGATAAAAACCGTTCATGTAAACCTCCGATTAAAGAGAGTCAAAAAGAAAACTATAGAACTACTCCAAAAGGCAAAGATTAAAAACAAGAGCAAAGAAGCGTTCTTACACAACATCACCCACCAGATACGTATTCCACTAAATACCATTGTGGGTTTCTCGGAACTACTTACTCAGGAGCAAGAGGTCACGGCAGAAGAGAGGATAAAAATAAATGAGGTAATAAAAGAGGATGCAACAGAGCTATCTGACTTAATATTCAATATACTCCACCTATCGAGACTAGAATCTGGAATGACGCGACTAAAGGTAGAAGCGTATGATATGGTAGCGCTTTGGAAAAATGCGCTCCAACTTGTAGAAGAAAAATGGGGAGAAACAACCAGATGCCACTTTACAACAGATAGAGAGAAAATAATAGTCGAAACTGATTATGACCAGCTAACTAGAGTAATAACATCACTCCTAGAAGAGGGGATAAAATACCAATTATGGCCTATTATAGGTAGTATAAAAGAAGTTAACCCCAATTTGATAAAAATAACTATCCAAACAGCACCACTGATGGAAGCAGCCAAAGAGGAAAGAATACTGCAACACTCTATTAACCATACATTGATTCGGCTTTTTCAAGGCGAATATGAGATTGAGGAGAGCCTTACACTACGAACAATCCATGTAACAATACCTACTAAACAGTCTGTAGAGTAGCTATTGCTACATGGCATGTTACTACTATTTAACAAGACTCACTTTTGCCCAAATAGGTAAATGATCGGACAAGAAAGTACCCTCAGGCTGCTCTTCAACCATGGTGCAACTTTCAACATGAAAGTGATTATTTACAAATACAAAATCAATCAAGCTACGCTCTTCAACAGCTATTCTACCAAAGTTATGAAAACTCCAAGCAGGACCTTCAAGCTTCTCTGCATACTTGTATGCATTTTTCAAACCACTTGCATCAAATAGTTGTAGAGCCTCTGAATCAATTGTCACATTAAAGTCACCAGTCAATATGATAGGAACTCCTGCAGCGAGCTCTTCCATCTTTTGAAGCAATAGCTTAGCACTCTCTTTTTGAGCAATTGCCCCATAGTGATCAAAGTGGGTATTAAAAACAGCTAACTCATTACCAAACTTTTTATCACGTAACATTGCCCAAGTTACAATGCGTTCACAAGCAGCATCCCATCCTATTAACCCAATACTATCGGGCTGCTCACTTAAGCCAATGGTTCCACTTTTAACCAAATCAAAACGGGCATGCTTGTAAAGAATAGCTGCATACTCACCAGCCTCTTTCCCATCCATGCGTCCTACTCCAACAGAAGTATACATAGGTAGCGCCTCTTTTAAATTGAGTAGTTGGTTATGAAGCACCTCTTGGGTACCTACTACATCGGGAGCATACTCATTGACAAAACGAGCGACATGACTTTTTCGATAGGCCCATCCATTCAAGCTATCGTCTGGATTGTCGTACCGAATATTAAAAGAAAGTACAGAATAGGTTGGTGTAGAGGTTGTACAGCTACACACTACAGTTAGAAGGGCAAAAGCCACAATCAATAGTTTAGAATAAAATTTACGCATTTCATTAGATTTAGAATACTATTTTTAAAGCCTATTAAAGGCACACTCTAGAAGAAACCACTCAACTTTAACTTACACTTATTTAATTAGCAAAAATTAACCATCCTCCATTAATTAGCCTACCAGTTATCTATGCTATAGTTACCTTATGCAAAGCTAAAAATTGTAAGTAACTCAACAAAACAGCACTTTAGTTCGCTTAGAATAAGGAGGCAAAAAGATAAAATAGATGTAACGCTTAAAGTCAAAAAAAGAAGTTGTAGAAAAGAGATCAAATCTCTAACCTACAACTTTTATTGGGTATACTTATTTACCTCTATGACGGGTAGCACGCTTACGTCTGTACTCCGCTTTCATTTTAGCCGACCCAGATCCATGCTGACCTGTAATATAGGTTTTCTTTTTCGCTTTTGTCTTTACCTTCTCTTCTTGCTTTGCAGCTGGACCCTTTGCACCTTTAAATACAACACCCTCTGTCATTATTTTTTCTATATCCATATTACTCTTCTTTTTTTGTTAGTTCTTTTTTAATTACTATTCCATCGGGCGTTTGGGTACAAACCAATCGACCCTCACGGAGTGATTCTTCTTTAACGTTAAGCACCCATGCAGGGTTTAAATGACGCCCATCAATTCTAAATTCTAAGTGTAAGTGGTTGGTAGTAGCACGCCCTGTTCTTCCCACTAGACCAATGACCTGACCTGCCTTAACCACATCACCCGCTTTCACTAAATTTATCGCATTATGACTGTAAACAGTTTCCAATCCACTGATGTGACGAATCACAATTAGGTTACCATAATCATAATAACTCTTCGAAAGGCGTACCACTCCAGTAAAAATGCTTCGGATGGAATCATTTACCATTGCCTTTAAATCAATACCACTATGGCCTGGTCGCTGTTTTGTACCATAACTTGAAATGACCTTTGCACCCACAAGTGGAGGGCTAAAAGCTTCCTGCATCAAACTATCTAACTCTATTGCAAAAGTTGTACGCTGTGCAAATAAACCAGCAGTACGTACCCGAAGGTGACTCTTCTCTCAAGCTGTAAAAAGTTTTGCAGGCTCATTGCCAGAAACTGAGTGAACAAAACTAAACAGTAATGCCACTAAAATGAATTGCTTCTTCACCATCATAGAATTACTCAAAATAGGCTATCTCAACCTCGGTAGCTCCTGCAAACTCAATGAGTAACTCTTTTAAATAAGCAACTGTCTCTTCCAATCCTTCCCTACCACTATAACCATTAATGATGGTCAAAAGTTGAGTTGTTTCCACTCCTAATTTGGTCCGTTCATGGTCACTCGTAGGGGTTCCGATTCCTCCCAATGCATCACGATAAACTGGCATGCCTGCTATATTAAGTGCACCTCGACCAATTCCTTCGTAGGGTTCACCCTCTCTTCCAATTCCCAGCACAAGCAATCCACCAGCAATCTTATCAGCATCAAATCCGCCAATGGAGTAACCATATCGAATAGAGACAAGATTAATTAAATCGACCAGTGTATCTACCTGGTAAAGCGGAATCCCTCTTAAAATACGTCTACAGAGTGCTTCGCCCGATGGTCGGTATCGACTAGGATCCTTTCCACACGCCTTATAAGCTTCTCTTGTTGCTTGGATAGTGACAATTTCTTTGATAGAATCGACTGTATAATTGCGCTGGTAATACGCTGTAAACGATTCTATCTGCTCCCATAGTTTTGCATTATAAGAGCTATTTTCGACCTTAGCCATAAGAGCTACCCCCACAAATGCAGGACAAGCCTTCTTGATCTCTTCCGAAGTTTCTATTTGTATCATTGTGATTTTACTCTTTGCTTTTATTATGAAGTACCATACCCGAAAGGATACGACCTGAAGCGATACCTAATTTACGGGCAGAGAAGAAATGCTCTACCTGCTGAACCGTACAGATTCCTGCCACCTCAATGTGGTTCAACTCTACTCCAGACTGCGTGAGCAACCAGCTGTTAGCCTCCCACAAATCGATGTGCCATTTACCTGTTCCATCATTCCACTTAGCTATTTGCTCCATAGGGAATTGAGCCTGCTCAAATGCATGGTATACCTCCTCACCTACCTCAAAGGAGTCTACTCCAATACTAGGACCAATGCAGGCCCTCACTAGATGGGGAGTTGTACCATAAGTCGTTTTCATCACAGCAAGTGTTTTGGTAAGCAGTTGTGCTACTGTACCTCGCCATCCAGCATGCACCACACCAATAGCTTGGTGCATCGGATCATACAATAAGATGGGTACACAGTCGGCCGTAGATACTGCAATGCAATGATAGGCTACATCAGTAACCAAGGCATCAACACCATAGAGTAGTTTTTTCTTGGCATCGGGTGAAAGTAGTGCATAACTCTGGTCAATCACTCTAACCTCACTGCCATGCGTCTGCCTAGGAAGAAGTAACTCTACCGATGGTAGCGATAGTCTATCTAGCAAAAGCTGCTGATTCTGAAGAACATCCTCTTCATGATCGCCACAATAATCAGTACAATTAAAAGAGGCATAGGCTCCACTGCTACATCCTCCATGACGGGTGGTAGTAAAGCAAGAAATGTTGGAGTATGATTGCAATAAATCATACTCCAACATTTGATTATCTTTCGTTAATCGGCTCACGATTGTTCCTCGTCGTCCCACTCCTCTTCGTACTCGTACTCAAAGTCGTCTTCGTCTTCCTCGTATTCAAACTCAAAATCTTGGTCTTCACCCATCGCTTTTAGCTCATCCTTCAAACGAATTACATCTTTAGCACGGTGAACAATGGTTTCAGAACGCACCTCAATACGGTTGCTCTCTTTGCTCAATTCGGTCCAAAGAATATCTTTCAACTGCTGAATTCCCACACCAGTTATAGACGAAATAAAGATGGTTGGTAAGTTATCGGGGAGTGAAGGAGTTAACATCTCGATTAGCTCTTCGTCCAACATATCACTCTTGGTGATAGCAAGTATGCGTTGTTTATCGAGCATTTCGGGATTAAACGTAGCCAACTCATTCAACAAAATATCATACTCCTTGCGAATATCATCAGCGTCGCCTGGTACCATAAATAGCAACAAAGAGTTACGCTCAATGTGGCGCAAGAAGCGAAGTCCAAGTCCTCTACCCTCACTAGCCCCTTCAATAATACCCGGAATATCGGCCATTACGAATGATTTACCATCGCGATACGATACGATACCCAAGTTAGGCTCAAGCGTAGTAAAGGGATAGTTGGCTATTTTAGGACGGGCTGCCGATACAGTAGAAAGAAGGGTTGATTTTCCAGCATTGGGGAAACCTACCAAACCTACATCGGCTAGTAACTTCAATTCCAAAATAACAGTAAGCTCTTGCATGGGCTCACCTGGTTGGGCAAAGCGGGGTGCTTGGCGAGTTGCTGTGCGGAAGTGCCAGTTACCTAGACCTCCACGACCACCTTTCAAAAGTACTACCTCTTGTCCGTGATCGGTAATATCGCAAAGATATTCACCTGTTTCAGCATCGTAAACAACCGTTCCACAAGGCACTTCAATCACCTTATCGACTCCGTCTTTACCAAAGCTTTTACTTTTTGATCCATTTCCACCATGCGTAGCAAATACGTGGCGTTCATATTTTAGGTGGATAAGGGTCCAGTAGTTGCGATTTCCTCGCAGAATAACATGGCCTCCTCTACCACCATCGCCACCATCGGGACCGCCATTGGGTATATATTTCTCACGACGCATGTGCGTTGAACCTCTACCTCCCTTCCCAGAGCGGCAATAGATTTTTACATAATCAACAAAATTCGATTCAGCCATAATTCTTTCTTCTTCCTATTAATCTAAAAAATAAAACGCCGAGAGCAGTAGCTTTTACACCCTACTCTCTGCGTTTATAGTATGCTTGTTACAGTTTTTCTACCGCAGCAGCAATCTCGGCAAAGATACCTTCCATAGTACCCAAACCGTTAATGTGCTGGTATTTTTCCTCTGTTTTGTACCATTCAATCAATGGAGATGTTTGTGAATGGTATACAGAAAGTCTCTTTTTGATTGTCTCTTCATTGTCATCTGCACGACCTGAGATTTCACCTCTTTTGATAAGACGAGTCATCAACTCCTCTTCGGGCACCTCAAGATCAAGCATTACAGATACCTCTTGACCACGCTCTTGCAACATCACTTTCAAAGCCTCAGCTTGAGCAATCGTACGTGGGAAACCATCAAAGATTACCCCTTTGCTTTCAGTAAAGCTATCCAATACACTTGCCAAGATATCGATAATCAAAGCATCGGGTACCAACTGACCTTGGCTAATAAAGCCTTGCGCTGTTTTACCTAGTTCTGTACCGTTTTTGATCTCTGCACGAAGTACATCGCCAGTTGAGATGTGGTTGATACCAAATTTTTCTACAATACGCTCGCTTTGCGTTCCTTTACCAGAACCTGGAGCTCCAAAGATTACAATGTTCAACATCTGTTTTTCCTATTTATTTCGTTCTAAAAATTAGTCTGCTACTACATAAATATCACGGTAGTTACGTCCTTGACCATCGTAATCCAAGCCATAACCTACAATGAAATCGTTCGGAATGCTCATCGCTACATAGTCAATATTCAACTCCACCTTTAACTTTTCGGGTTTGAATAAAAGGGTTGCAATCCGAATCTCTTTCGGATTTCTTGCCTTCAAAGCATTCACGAGGTAGTTCATTGTGAAGCCTGTATCTACAATATCTTCTACAATGATAATGCTACGCCCTTCAATGTTTTCATTCAGACCAATCATCTCTTTAATAGTTCCAGTAGATTCTGTTCCTTCGTACGAAGCCACTTTCACAAATGACACTTCGTGGGGCACTGTAATGTTGCGCATCAAATCGGCCGTAAACATAAACGCACCGTTCAACACACTAACCAACAATGGTTCTTCGCCTGCTAAATCGCGATTAATTTCACTAGCAACGCGTGCAACCTCTTCTTGTATTTTTTCTTCCGAGATAAAGGGAGTAAAATGCTTGTCTCTTATCTGAATGGGATTCATATACCGTTTATTTATTAAAATTGCTGCAAAAATACAGAAATAATTTCAAGTATAGAACTTTTGCCCCTACCTCTTTGTAATAAATAGTGTTATCTTTGCCTACTGTAAACAAAGTAAACACCTATGAAAATTCTTTCAAGCCATAGACTTAGAGAACTCGACCAATATACAATTGATAGCGAACCTATTCGTTCAATTGACCTTATGGAGCGTGCCGCCCACGCTTTAACAGATTCTATAGCCGATAGATGGGACAATTCCTATCAAGTTGTTATTTTTGCAGGCCCTGGAAATAATGGAGGAGATGCGCTTGCTGTAGCCCGACTCTTGGAAGAGAGAAACTACGCCGTTCAGCTCTTTTTATTCAACACCCAAGGCCAGCTATCAAAAGAGTGCCAAATTAATCTAGAGCGCTTAGATGAATATCAGAGAATTGACGTTACAGAAATCTGTCCAGGAACAGAGTTCAACCCTCCTACTTTAACGGAGAAACATCTAGTTATTGATGGACTTTTTGGAACAGGGCTCAACAAACCATTAAGTGGTGGATTTGCAGCGGTGGTAAGGTATATCAATGCCGCCAATGCCCCCGTTGTTTCCATTGATATACCTTCGGGACTAATGAGCGAAGACAATAGTGGCAACAAAGCGGATCACATTATCAATGCTACCTTAACACTCTCTATTCAACTTCCTAAACTCTCTTTCTTCTTTCCAGAGAATGAATCTTATGTAGGAGAGTGGAAAGTAGTAGATGTTGGGCTATCAACTTCCTTTATAGAAGAGACGGAAACACTCTTTGAGATAGTAGAAGAGAACGAAATCAAAGCAATGTTACGACCCAGAAAGCGATTTGCACACAAAGGCATGTTTGGACATGGCTTATTAATTGCTGGATCGTATGGCATGGCTGGTGCTGCTATCCTATCGGGACGAGCCTCCTTGCGTGCTGGAATAGGCCTACTTACTATCCATACACCCATTTATAACCAAAGCCTCATCCAGTCAGCACTACCCGAAGCCATTGCCCATACCGACATTCACGAACACTACTTTGCAGAGCCTGTCAGACTTGACTCTTATCAAGCAGTAGCCATTGGACCAGGCATTGGAGAAGAGGGAGATACACCATTAGCCCTACACGAACAGATTATGGAGTGTTCACTACCGCTAGTACTCGATGCAGATGCCATTAATATTTTAGCTAGACACCGTAAGTGGTTAAGCGATCTACCCAGACATACCATTTTAACTCCACACCTCAAAGAGTTAGAACGACTTATAGGCAGAACAGCCAATAGCTACGAACGCCTAAGCAAAACCCGTGAACTAGCTACTCAATTTCAACTTTACATCGTTATTAAAGGAGCTTGGAGTACGCTTGTTACTCCAGAGGGTCAATTTTATATCAATCCCACAGGAAATCCAGGAATGGCTACAGCGGGTAGTGGAGATACACTTACAGGTATATTGCTTTCATTATTGGCACAAGGGTATACCCCAGAAAAATGCTGTAAACTAGCCCTCTATGTACACGGATTGGCAGGTGACATAGCTGCAACAACTAAAGGAGAGATAGCCATGACAGCCAGCGACATCATAGAGGCATTGCCCCAAGCTTGGACTAAATTAGGTTAAACACCCCGAAGATTCAAACCCTTTACCTATATTTACACACTCTAGCACAACTCAGTATGAAAATAAAAGAAGGAATTATAGCACTTGCCCTACTCACTCCACTCAGTGGAGTAGCACAAGATGTAAATAAATACAACCCTGCCACCATGAGTGAGGGTATCGTATACTACCTACCGAAATCAGAGTTACAACTCGAAATCCTAGTAGATAAGGTAACTTACACCCCCGGCGAATTTTGTCAATATGCCAACCGCTACCTACGCCTTACCAATATATCGGCTATGCCCGAGGAGCGATGGGAAATGAAACGCATCACCGTAGTTTCGGCAGGTGTAACAGATATTGAAAATGCCTACCGAGTGAAACTAAAAGAGAAGACAACCACTTCGCAAATGGAACTTACGCCCGAAGGTGTTATTCAAGCCATCAATACAACTCTACCAAAGGCAAACCCAGCAGTAACCGATACAAAGTTAGCTGGAAAGTCCCAAGTAGACCCACGTAGTTTTATGACGGAAGAGATTCTAAGCGCAGCCTCTACAGCTAAAATGGCAGAGCTTGTTGCCAAAGAGATTTACAGCATACGCGAAAGTAAGAACAGTCTTACCCGCGGCCAAGCAGACTACATGCCGAGTGATGGAGCAGCCCTCAAACTAATGCTTGACAATCTAGAACTGCAAGAGCAAGCCATGACACAGATGTTCTCAGGCACTACTTTGCACCAAGAAGAGACCATTGTTGTGAAGGTACCCATTACAGAAGAGCTGAAAGAGGCAATAGCCTTTCGCTTCTCTAGCAAACTAGGCTTACTAGATGCCAATAATTTAGCTGGCGCTCCCATCTACCTCTCATTAACCAATGTAGAGCCACTCCCAGTAGACCCTGAAGGAGAGTCGAAAAAAGAGAAAAAGAGACCCGAAGGCATTATTTACAACATTCCTGGAAAAGGAAAAGTAACAGTTAGAAGTAGTACTAAGAGCTATATTGAGACCGAGCTACCCATTACACAATTTGGTACAACCGAGGTTTTAATGGACAACCTTTTCAACAAGAAAACCAATACGCGCGTTATCTTTAATCCCAACACAGGAGGTATTGTAAAGATAGACAAAGATTAATTACTGCCATAAGCTAGTATCAGCAGGTAAAGAATTAACTGCAAGCATAACAACTCCTCCCAATTCTCTTTGAGAGAATTGGGAGGAGTTGTTATAAGATAAGAAACAAAGCAGCAGAAAAAGGTTTTCCTCTCGTATAATAGCCAGTAGAAAGGAAAAAGAAGAGTAAATGCACTCAAAAATCAACTTTATTGCACTTTTTTCGAAAAAAAACATCGACATGCTTGCAGATACAAAAAAAAGCGTTACCTTTGCACACGAATTCAGAAACGAAGTCAAAAACAAACATCAGTTCGGGGTGTAGCGCAGTCCGGTTAGCGCACCTGCTTTGGGAGCAGGGGGTCGTGGGTTCGAATCCCGCTACCCCGACAAAAATAGAGAGAGGTTAGTTACTTGTAACTAACCTCTCTCTATTTTTTGCCTAGATACTAAATCAATTAGGAGCTCACGACTCATAGCAGATCATCTAAACCCACGGCTCACCTAGGCTCATCTGCAACAGTTATGGGATTGGGACGTTACCAACCCAATGAATCAGAGTGCAACCATGGTACTACCTATTAAAACAAGAGGAAGCATCACCAAAGTGACACTTCCCTCATCATTTACCTGTCTACAAATATTCTACCTTACCAAACCTATTTATTAGGTGTTTGCCACTTATAAGTATCCTCGCAGTGCACCTCAATCATCTGATTTCCAATCTGTATTTGGAATGTTCCCTTTTCAATAATCCATTTGCCATCAGCACCAACAAAAGCCAAATCACTCGCTTTTAAAGGTATTACCACTTTTTGTGTCTCACCAGGAGCAAGCTCTATCTTCGTAAATGCTCTGAGTCTACGATTCTCGGGAGTTAAAGAGGCTACCAAGTCACGACTAAACAACATAACAACCTCTTTACCAGCCAATGTACCAGAGTTCGTTACATCTACAGAGAATAACAGTTCATCCATAGCACGGAAGCCCACTGTTGAACAGCTTAGATTCTCATAATTAAAAGTGGTATAACTCTGTCCATAACCAAAAGGCCATTGAACCGAAATTACAGCATCGTAATCATACACACCCTCCATTTTATCCATCTCCTCACTCACACGATAGTCATAAGTAGTAAGCTCAGCTTGATTACGTGGATACGTGTAAGGCATCTTAGCCGAAGGATTGGCATCGCCAGCCAAAATATTGGCCAAAGCATCTCCCCCATAATTACCTGGCAGAAGAACATTGATAACCGCATCAGCCAAAGGCTCTATATCATTAATAATACGAGGACGACCTCCATTAAGAATCAAAACAATAGGTTTTCCAGTCGCTGCAAGTGCTTTCACCAAATCACGCTGATTCGTTGAGATAGCCAAGTCAGATAAATTACCAGGTGTTTCACAGTAAGAGTTCTCTCCTATACAAGCAATAATAACATCTACCTGTTGAGCCTCATTTACAGCCTTCTCAATCTCAGGACTATTCTCTTCGTAATAATTTCCCTCAGCCACATAAGTTACACCCTGTTCAAGTGTCACATACTCTTTACCAAATTTATGGGTGATAGCTTCATAAATAGTATTATACTCGCTAGCAAATCTATCGGTAAGATGCCCCTGCCACGAATAGCTCCATCCGCCATTGAGGCAACGCATTGAGTTAGCATTAGGGCCCGTAACCAAAATCTTTGCCCCCTTCTTTAGAGGAAGTATCTGGTTGTTATTTTTAAGTAGCACTTGCGACTCTTCGGCAGCACGAATAGCTAGTATAGCCGACTCTTGACTGGCAAACTCTGGATACTCTTTCACCAATGTATTAGGTTTATCAAATAAGCCCAAACGATACTTTAGTCTAAGTACGCGGCGTGCTGCATCGTCAATACGGCTCATAGCTACTTCACCCTCTTGCACCAACTCCTTAAGAAGCGTACAGAAATCTAATTCATACGGCTCCATAGCCATATCAATACCTGCATTAATCGCTATTTTGATAGCCTCCTTTTTAGTTGCAGCTACATGCTCACGGGTATAAAGGTTATTGATATCTGCCCAGTCGGTAATCAACATACCATCCCATTGAAGATCCTCTTTCAACCATTTAGTAAGAAGTTCGTAACTAGCATGCACAGGCACCCCATTAATACTCCCACTATTCACCATTACAGTAAGTGCTCCCGCTTCTACACAAGCCTTAAAAGGAGCAAAACACTTTTCACGTAGTTCTGCCTCCGAAATATAGGCAGGGGTTCTATCTTTACCCGTACGAGCTTGGCTATACCCCATATAATGTTTTACCGAAGTACCTATTCTATCGGCAGGAATACGGTTAGGATTCTCCCCTTGAAAACCAAGAACAGCCTGACTTCCCATTACCGCATTAACCAAGCAATCTTCACCATAACTCTCCCAAACCCTAGACCAACGCGGATCACGCGCCATATCTACAGTAGGCGAATAGGTCCAAGGACAATTGGCAGCACGAGTTTCATAAGCCGTTACTTTAGCCGCATCGTATACCAACTGCGTATTAAACGAAGCCCCTAAGTTTATATTCTGTGGAAACAAGGTTCCCTCTAGCGTATAAGTAGTACCGTGATTCTGATCGAGTCCATAGATACAAGGAATACCAATCTCTTTCATGGAGAGCTCTTGAATTAAACCAATTAACTCTTGCCACTTCTCTCTAGACTGTGCAACAGGGCCAGGGGCATTAAGTATAGAGCCCACCTTGTAGGTTGCTATGGCATTGCGAAGCTTCTCTTTATCTAGAAAAAACTCCCCATCTTTCCAATCTCCCAACACATCAATTGAGAGTTCGGTCATCTGCCCAATTTTCTCTTCCAGAGTCATCTTCTTTAATCTCTTTTCTACTGAAGCCTCGAGTGCTTTATCTTGCGGAATAGCTGCTGCAGTAGCCTCGCCCAAACAGGCGAGACTTGCAACAACTCCTAATGCTATCTTTCGATATAGTTTCATTGTCGTTTAATTATTTTAGAGTTATAAGATCTACAAAATATCCATGTCCTACACAAAGGAATCCCTCTTGTGATTGAATCATATCAAGTATCTGTTGTGTTAATACTATTTCTATAACCCCATCGGCAGATACATCCTGAGCAGCTGTACCAGGTAAATCTGCCCAATGGCCCGATGTAGTACGAATTTGATGATACTCGGCAGCCCATTCAATCGAATAATGTATAGACATTACTGCGCCTGCTGTAATAGCAGCGAACTCCTCTTTTTTTATCAGATTGAAGGTCTTATTAGGACTATCGTCTGGTAAATCCCACGATACATAATGGTGACCTGACCACAATACTTGACTAGAGGAAACTACCACCTCGGCCTCCGTATAAATTGTCTTATTCGCAAAGAATGTAACCTGCTTTCCATCTTGCATCAAACCAGTGAGCATATATGACCCATCCTCTAACGAAGGAGCCATTAATTGAATAGAAGTGGCTGTTTTATCAGAGAAGGTTTCAAGTAAGAGATCTCCAATTTTAAGAGAGACCACTTTATCTAAATTAATACCCGTCATACTCCAGGCTGTATTGGCTGTAATTCGGTCTGCACCCGATGTAATAAGAGCCGATGAACTGATGGTAACTTTATCAGCTCCATACTCCACTCCCTCTGCATCGATTAAGACGACTCTCTGTTGGCCTTCACTTATGCCAACTGGCACAAGGTAAGAGAGATAAGTTTGGTCACCTTCCGTAACCACCTCCATTTCGGTAACCAACTCTTCACCTATTCTCATACTCTCTACAGTAGTTAAATTTCCTCCATACAATAGGGCCCAATTACCAGGTGCTATAATACGTTCAAAGCCAAGCTCTGCCCCCCAAGGATCTTCTTGCAGTGGATTAACACGTACAATCCCCTCACGCGAAGTCGATTTTCCTTGCGTAGTTGTTACCACTACTTTCATTTCATACACCCCTGCCAGCAACGACACATCTATTTTTTTACCTGTAGCACACTCCTTGCCATCCAAGTACCATACCACCTCAACATGATCGGCAGGAGTAACCACTAGTTCCATTGAGAAGTTACCATCGCGATCAATGGTAGCTACCGTAGGCAACTCCCCATTGTTTCGATCAGGAAAAGTAGGTGCAAGAATATGTGGCTCGTCATCGGGGCCTGCTACCGAAAAAGGATTATCATTACTGCACGATGCAAGCATAATACTCATAGGGAGTAATGCTAGTATGATTTTATATATCAGTTTCATCTTGTCTATTTTAATTATTTACGATACTACTATTAACATCCCACCAAAGAGGAGTATTCCAACTATTTTTACCTCCCATTCGGTCAAGTGCCTCCTCGTAGTTTACCTTATTATAAGAGGCTTCGAGCACTGGATAACAGAGTCGGAGTGGAATCTCAATACCCCCTGTAAGAAACTGAGCAAAACCATAATCGGCTGGCGATTTTAAAGCTGGATAACCCGAGCGGCGTACATTGGCCCAACTCTCCGATGGATTGGTAAAGTGCAATATCCACGCTTGCGTATTGATTGCTCTCTTTTTCTGTTCGTTGGTATAACCTATTCCATTTTTTGAGATAAATTGGTTACATGCTTCGTCCGATACTCTTTCGCAACCATAATGATCGGCCAATAGACTCATTGAGGCACGTACTCCTTTGGCATATAGATCCTCAACAGTCCCAGCTACATTCCAACCATTTAAGAGAGCCTCAGCCAAAAGAAAATTAACTTCGGCGTGTGTCATTACCACTCCAGGGTTATCGCTCTTAAGGAAATTATTAGCCAATTTAGGCTCTGTTTCGCGAGCCATACTAGTCTCTACAGAAGGATTGGTCTTCGCTATCTCTTTCATAATATCACTCTCGTAACCAACAGGCCAAGGTTCCCAAGAGAAAGCTCCTGGATCACGAGGATTCATGGTAATCTTCTCCGCAAGTATCTCCTCCGTAAGGTCAATACGGTTATTGGTACTGGTAGAGCTCATCAAGCCATCGTAATAAAAGCGAGCAAAAAGGAATGTACGTGGATCGTTCGAATCATACATTTGATTGAAAAAGGTGGCACACAAATAACTTGGGTTATTAGAGGGGTCATTACCAAATAGTAGTTGCGACAATGCATTCCCACGGTAATCTGAATAAGACTCCTGTCCAAAACTAAACGAAATCTCCATGTGTTTAACCAATGCATCGTCCGAAGCTGTAGCTAGCAAACCTCCATCGGCTGTAAGTGCATCTTCAAACTCCTCTTTGGCTTTCTCTGGTGCTACATCCGAAATACGCATAGCATATCTAAGACGAAGTGAGTTAGCTAATTTTTTCCATTTTGAGATATCACCCTTATACATCACATCACCGGTAATCTTATCGGCTGTCAAGTCAAAAGCCTCCGAAGCATCTCTCAGCTCTGTAAAGAACCCTAAATAGATCTCTTCCTGCGTATCGTAACGAGGATTAAACTTCTGTTCTAAGAATCCAAGTCCCGCTTCACTACAAGGAGCATCACCATAGATATCTGTAATTAATGACATCATGTAGACACGGTAAATACGTAGAGCTGCATTAATGTTTACAAGCGATGCATTCTCGTTGCTTCGGTAGATACCATCTGTTAAATTCTTAATGGCCATTGGGTAATAAGAGTTCCACATACGGCACATTTCGTTGTTATCAATGGTATGGCGACCACCAAAGTTGGTGGTATTCCACGAGCCCATTAACTGCTGCGTAAATGCATAGTGGTAGTTACGGTAAATTTCGACCATACCTAAGTCACCATACGTTTGCAACAAAGCCGTTGTTAACTGAGCATTGGGGTCCATACCGTTTGCTTTTGATGGGTCGGTATTCAACTCATTCATATAGCTATCACTACACGAAGTCATTGTCACACCCAATATTGCCAAAAAAGAGAATAGATATATTCTTAGTACTGTTTTCATGAGTTGATCATTCGATTAGAATTTAACATAGAGATTGAAACCATAACTTCTACGCGAAGGAAGAGAACCATATTCAAGTCCCATACCTGTTGTATTGTTGTAATTTGAGTCTGGATCAATATCAGGAATATTCTTCCAAACTATAAATGGATTACGTGCTACTAAGGAAAGCGACATCTCTTGCGCTATTTTACCAAGCCACTTGTTAGGGAATTGGTAAGTAAGCGTAATTTCACGACACTTCACATAAGAGTTATCGTAAATAAACATCGATGGTGCATTCCGACAAACACTCATCCAATACTCTTCAGGGTTAACAAAGATATCATTGGGACGATAGGTACCATCTCCATTGTCAATCACACCCGGTGCCACATAGCCACCTGTTGGATCCCATGAAGCAGAACCTTTTGGAATACCTGCTGCTTGACGCTGCTCTTCCGAGCGATACCAATCCTCACGCCCCTCAAGGGTAGCTAAACTTTTACCCGACTCATGAGAAGCACGTGCAGACATCGAATACAAATCGGCTCCAACTTTCACATCGAAAAGAGCACTCAATCCAAAGCTCTTGTAGCGCAAGGTGGTGTTAAGACCTCCTGTCCAATCCCAAGATGCATTACCAAGCACTTGATTGCTCTTATCGTACATAGGTAGTCCTGTAGTAGCATCAATTAACACATCACCATGCTCATTGCGCTGAAAGTCGGGACCAACAATTGATCCAAAGTTCTCACCCACCTTGGCAGCTATTTGCACATCAAGCCAAGAAGCCTTTTCTAGTTCAAACATATCCATATCATCAACGAGCTCTCTTACCTTGTTATTATTCTTAGAGAAGTTAAGATTCAAGTCCCACGAGAAATCTCCCACCTGTACAGGGCGTGTATTCAGTGAGATTTCAATACCTCTGTTCTGAATCTCACCCGCATTAATAAGACGATAAGGATAGCCCGTTGCCACACTTGAAGCCATTCCCATAATTTGATTCCTAGATACCTGGTTGTAGTAGGTAACATCAAGCCCCATTCTGCTGTTAAAGAACTTTGTCTCAAAACCCATCTCAAATGAATTGGTCTTAGTAGGTTTTAAGTCTGTATTAGGAATGGTTTGATTATCTATATACCCAATGGTGTAGCCAGGATAGGTAAACTTAGACTTGGTGTACACAAGGCCCAATTGATAAGGATCGGTATCCGAACCTACCTGAGCCCATGACATTCTAACCTTACCATAAGGAAGAACGGTTGAGTTGTCAATTAATTCAGAGAAGACAAAACTACCCGACACCGAAGGGTATACATAGGTATTATTTCCAAATGGAAGTGTAGACGATTTATCTCCACGGATGGTAGCATCTACATAAAGAAGGTTTTTCCAACCCAAATTAACAGCACCAAACAGAGAGTTTATCTGCTTGCGATAGCTATTTTGCTGCAAGCTGGTTTCATTAAAACTTAACAAAGCCACCACATCACGCATCTGCATATCTTGCGCTGTAATAATAGTTGTTTTATTATCGACCTTATAAAGGTTACCACCAAAGGTTCCCGTAAAGTCAAAATCACCCCAGCGGTTATTGTAAATAGCTAATAACTCAAAGTTATACATCTGATTCTGAAACTGATTGTTTTGAAGATAACCCGCTTCATACCCTGGCGTAGTAGGCGCTTTAAAATCCTGAAAATTGAACCAATTCATTTCAGTACCTGCAGTAGCTTTAACCTTTAAGTGAGAAGTGATGTTCCAAAGAGCCGATCCATGAAGGCGGAGCAGATCCTTAGTCGATTCATTCGAATTCTTATACACATCCCAATAAGGATTCACATTGTATGGGTCCATTCCATTCCAGTTGGCATATTCGCCATTTGCATCCTGATAACTACGCAACCACGATTGATCGTAAGTAGTAGCTAGCGTCATTAAGTTCTTACCAATGTTCGACTTGCTATCTCCCAAGGCAGGGCGGTTGTGTACACTCTCGTGTGTATAATTGGCAGTAAAATCAAGGTCCACCTTATTTAAGGTGGTGTTAGCTCTTAAATTAAAGACATCGCGACTCATATCGGTATTAGGAACAATATCCTTGTTGCGCATATCAGTAAATGTAAAACGCAAACCGGTACTTCCTGCATTCGAAGAGAGCGTTACACTATTGTTTGTAGTAAGCCCCGTGCGAAAGAATCCCGACATATTATTCGGTATTATTTGATAAGGACGTTCTACCCCATCAAAATAGTTCAATTTATTGCTTCCATCGGCCTTGGGACCCCAACTCTTATTGGTATTTGATACAGCATCAATACTGTAAGTACCATTGCTTCCCATACCATAAGTTTGCTGTACATTGTTCCATTTTGAAAGCTGATTGTCCACCGTTACAGTTCCATTAAACTCAACCGAGTAACGATCTCCTTTTGCTTTCTTCGTTGTAATTAAGATAACCCCGTGACTGGCTCGGCTACCATAGAGTGCCGAAGCAGCTGGTCCCTTTAGCACCGACATACTCTCTATATCATCTGGATTAATGCTCGATATACCATCGCCTAAATCATATCCACCCGAAGATCCTGCACTACCAAAGTTTGTATTATCAAGAGGCACTCCATCAATCACATAAAGAGGTTGGTTATTGCCTGTCATCTCAGTACTTCCGCGAAGCATTACACGAGTTGAGCCCGATGCTCCACCGGCAGTTTGACTAACCACCAATCCCGCTACACGTCCAGCCATTGAGTTAATTACATTGGTCTCTTTAGCCTTCTCAAAAGCTTCGCCTTTTACCTCTTCCAAGCCATATCCCAACGCTTTGCGTTCACGTTTGATACCCAATGCAGTAACCACCACCTCGCTTAACATTTTGCTATCTTGTTCTAGCAACACATGCATCGGATTGGGCGTTGCCTTTACTTCAACCGGTTTACACCCTACATAGCTAATAAGCAATGTAGCCCCTGGCTCTACATTAAGTACAAACTCACCACTAAAATCGGTAATAATACCGTTGGCAGTTCCCTTTTCGAGGACTGAAGCACCTATTACAGGCCCCTCTGCATCTTCTACTACGCCTCTCACTTTGATTCGTGAAGAGCTATTTTGTGCGGTAATGGAAGGAGAAAACTCCCATATAGGAGCTACTACTGTAACTGTTGCAAAAAGCAATGTGCCACACAAAACGGTTCTAAAATTCATTCTTTCTTTCATTTAGTATTCGTTATTTAAGGTCAACAATTCTTACCCAATCAATGTACATGCATGCCTTCTCCCCCTCTTTTAGAGCGGTAATTTTAGACATCTCAGTTATTCCTGTAAATGAACCACCTACGGCTAGATTAAATAGAATAAAGAAGTTATCGTGAAAGTAGGGGTTATCCTTTATAGTAAAGGTGTTAAATAGTGTACCATCTATAGAGACTTGGATTGTCTCTTCACTCCATACCATCGTGTAGAGGTGGTAATTACCATCTTGTAGATTAACCTTCGCATTGCCTGCAAAGTAGTTTTGATCATGACCGCTCACATTAGGGCCAAAATGAAGAGCCGTATTGACACGCTTTAATGAGTTGCCATTTTTAATACCATCAGCGTCACCCATCTCCATGATATCTATCTCACCACAAGCAGGCCACTCTTTGTTATTATCGCCCATCATCCAGAAAGCTGGCCACAACCCATTGGCTGTTACAGGCAGTTTTATATTGGCTTCAATTTTTCCATACTTGAAACTTTTCTTCCCTTTTGAGTTTACCCTACCCGACATGATTTTTCCACCTTTACGTTCGGCGGTAAGCATAAGGACTGTTCTACCCCCATCCTTGCCTACAGTAACATGTGCAGCATCATACGATTGTAATTCTTGGTTAGTCCATCCGGGTTCATGAATCTCTTTCTTCCATACAGAAGAATCGAACGTATCAAAATCGTCCTGAAAGAGAAGTACCTCACCAGGATTTAATGGAGGCATGGAGTAGTCAGGGCTCTCTGAGTTGGAAGAACAGCTAGAGAATATTCCACAGAGAATGGTAAAAAAAGCGGTTGTTAATTTGCTCATCACTTAGTTTATTGATTTAAAGTTAAACATAAATAAGTCAACCTGCCCATTGAAGATTGACAGGAGATAAGGCAAAATTAATGTGTGAACCAGTTATAGATGGTTTGAATACCAACATTTAGGGTTTGAATACTAACATTTCAATCTAAAACATTGATAAAGAGATAAAAAGAAAGCTATACATAGCTTATTTTGGAAGTTGATTAAATGAGAACAAAGCTATTTTGCAGACAGATGGGCAACTCTCTCTTCTGCAAATTTACTAGGTGGAATACCAAACTGTTTCTTAAAGATGGTACTAAAGTACTTCACATTGATAAATCCAGTTGCCTCTGCAACTTCAGTGACCGATACCCCTTGTTGCAGCAAATCACTTGCTCGCTCCAGTCTAAGTATACGGATAAACTCCTGTGGAGCTTTTCCTGTAAGCGATTTTAGGCGACTATAAAATAGGGTACGGCTCATAGCCATCTCTCTACAAAGCGTATCAATTGTAAATTCAGTATCAGCCAAGTTAGAGATTATCAAGTTAGTTACCTTCTCCATAAATTCACGATCACTCGCAGAGAGGTTGGGCTCTTCACTCTCTTCGATTGATGCTGTTAGTAGCTCACCACTCTTATCAAGCACTACCTGATTCACCGCTTGTTTGAGCAAATAGGTGCGGAGTCTGTTTCGATTTTCAATCAGTCCCCTCACTTTAAGTTTTAATATCTCTGTACTAAAGGGCTTGGCTACATAGTCATCGGCCCCTTTCTGCAAGCCATTTACAACCGATTCGTGGTTGGTTTTTGCTGTAAGTAGTATCACAGGAATACCCGATGTTTCGGGATTATTCTTTACTACCCTACAGAAATCATCCCCTTGCATTCCTGGCATCATCACATCCGATATAATCAAGTCGGGGTACTCTGTTGATAAATAAGAGAGGGCATCATCGGCCGTAGAGCGCTCAATCACGTTGTAATCTGGCAAAAAAGTTTTAACCAAATAGTGGCGCAAGTCATCATTATCTTCCACAAGTAAGAGCGTAATCTCTTTATCGGTAGTTTGCACCTCTCTTTGTTGCACAGTAGCTGGTAAGATTTCGTCGAGCGAGTTACGCACAGTTCTCTTTGTTGAGTGGGCAATTGCTTCGCTATAAACCCGCTCAAAAGAGACAGTAAAGAGGCTACCTTCTCCCTCTACAGAGCTAAAATCAATACCCCCTCGCAACATCTTTACAATGCGCTTTACCTGTAATAACCCAAAGCCGGTACCCGTTTCTTGAGACTCTCGGGCATTCTTTGCTCGATAAATATCAGAAAAGATATGCTTTCGCTCTTCGGTAGGAATACCAATACCCGTATCCATAATTTGAACCCTTATTTTACTCTTTGTAGCAACCACTACCACCTTTACTGAACCACCAGAAGGGGTATATTTACAAGCATTCGATAGTAAATTGTCAAAAACCATCTCTACCAAGTGTGTATCACCAAGCATACAGATGGGAGTATCGGGCAGTTCAAGAAGCAGTTCTAGATGCTTTTTCTGGCATACATTCTGAAAACAGCTTACCTCTTCGCGCAAGATATCGCACAAGTCAATTACCTCTAGATTTAACAGATGCTTACCTGCATCAATTTTCTCAAACTCTAAAAGCTGCGAAGTGATTGAGTTAAGTTTGCGTATATTTTGGCGTGCTACATGGAGCAGGTAAGAGCCATGCGATGAGAGCTGTTCTGACTTTTCGATATCCTCTAAAGGAGCCATGGCCAATGTTACAGGGGTACGTATGTCGTGAGCCGTATTGATAAAAAAGCGAATCTTATCTTCGTCATGTCGTTTTTGGAGCTGATACCATTTGTAACGAACCATAAAGTAAACTACCAATGCTATGAGTAATGCATAGATTAAAAAAGCCCACCACGATCGCCACCAAGGCAATGAAATTACTATTTTAATAGTCTGCTGATCGATTACTTTTCCATCACATTTACGCACACTACACAGACGTAAAAGGTAGCTGCCGGGAGTAACGTTTTTATAAGTAGCCACTCCCGAAGCAAGATGCTCACTCCAATCATTATCATACCCCTCTAGTATGTAGCGATAGGCTATATCTTCTTGGTAACGTAAGTTGATAGACTCAAAATGGATGGTTAGGTAGTTCTGGTTATGGGGCAATTGAATAGTAGCCGCTTGTAACCCATGGTATATATAAGGCATCAATCGCTCCCTCTTCTCTTCGCTAATTCCATCAATCACAAAACCTGTAATGCGCAAAGGGGCTTTATACGCTACTCGGTTAATTTCGGAAGGCAAAAACTTCACCGCTCCAGTAGTCCCTCCAAAGAGTAGCCCCCCGTCACTAAGCACAATGCTAGCCGATTTATTATACTCCTTCTCAACACCTGCAAGATAATTTAAGGAGGAGACAATCGAATCTTCTATTACCGCTATTCCACTTCCAGTGCTAACCCATATACGTCCCAATGAATCGCGCTGCAAGCTATACACATCATTAGATGGCAATCCATCACTCACCTTGTAGCTATGCACTATTTCACGGCTAGTTAAATTGTATAGGTTCAATCCACCTCCTTCTGTGCCAAGCCATACAGTGCCATCGTTATTAAATAACATGGGTACAATATAGGCACTTACATTGTGGCTAATTTGCTCTTGTGCCGAGGCGTAATGCTCTACTGTTTGATGCTTACTATCGACAATATAAAATCCATTTACCGTAGCTGCAGCAATCCTATCAGCATCTATTACAGTGATAGAAAGAACAAGACTGATGGGATAACTTGCTATTAATTGTCCTGTAGCATCAAGATTCATCAACTCTCCATCCAGTGCACCTACCCAAAAGCTACCTTTCTCATCTCTCTTTATAGAGAAAATAGTGTTAGAGGTCAGTGAGCCCAACTGTTTATTGAGTCTCTTTATTACCTTGCCATTTTGATCTAGAAAATAGATGCCATCACCATACGTACCCAATAGCATATTACCATCTCCAGTTGGGCACAATGCAACGCCTACACTTCCCTCTAAGGAGTGTCTCCACGTACCACAAGCTGTTTGAAAAATACTTGCTCCACGATCTGTAGCATACCATATATCTCCATTTACATTCTCAACTACTCCATTCACATTATTATTAGCCAATGTATTATAGGTGCCTTTTTCGTGCACAATGAGCTTTGATGGAGATTCTGTAAGAGAAACCAATGAAGCACCTCCGGTATAACTACCTACCCAAAGATTGGCTTGCCCATCTAGGGCCATGGTGTAAATACCATTTCCATGAAGGTAGTGCGGATTACAATCTTCGCAATTAATTAGTAAGTGACTCGATTTAGAACCATAGTCAAAGGTATAAACACCACTACCATCAATACCAATGGCCAAGGTAGCAGAGTCTAAGGAAACAATAGAACGAATGGGATTGGTAAAAACACCACCCTTCAAACCTATTTGAGAAACCTGATAAGTAGCTAAGTCCATCACCCATAAGCCATCATTAAAGGTACCAATGAAGAGGCTGTTTTTCTCCATATCGTGGTATAAGGTTTGGATACTCTTATCCTCTAATAACAAAACTGGCCAAGCAGCAGTAGCTGGATTCACCACGCTAAGCCCGCACGTTGTACCCACAAAAAGAGTTTCACCTATTTCGACTACATCATTTACATCAATATCCCTTACAAAGAGCTCAAGTTCTTGATTATTAACAACGCAAAGCCCCTCTGTAAGACCAAATATCTCTTTTCCACTTCTGCTTCGGAAGTACTTATTGAGCATTATATTTCCGCTTACACAGTTACTTATTTTAAAAGTAAGTTCAAAACGATCATAAACTTTAGAATAGCAGTAAATGCGTCCGGTATTATCATATGCCCATATCTCTCCATCAGCATCTTGATAGAGCTGAATCATGCGGCCAGCCATATCTCCATAATAGAAATCGCCCGTGAGTGTGTAGTTCTTTATTTCACGACCATTGTATCTATCGACTCCCGATTTGGTACTAATCCAAACAGCCTGATTCGCATCTTCAATAATTGTAAATACCCTGTGGCTACTTAACCCTTCGGAGTAGGTTAAATGCTTTACATCGGTTATGGAAGAGGGGGTAGCACCATAGCCAACATAAGTTATCAGAAGAGATAACAGAGGTATTAACAGGTATCGATAGGGTAGCATCACATTTTATTTTTTTAACAACAGGTAACGATGTCACAAAAATACCTCTTTTATTTAAATTTCAACTCAAAAAAAACATTTTTCATTTTTCCCAACTCTTACGCCTCTTCTTTTCATAATAGATGGAGACTTTTAGTGTTGCAATAGAGCATTTTTAGTGTTGCACTCTAGTGAATCAAGTGTTGCACTGGAGTGCAACACTTGATTCACTGGAGTCAGTTACCTGTTGCACTGGAGTCAATCACTTAACTCACTGCAGTGCAACACTAACTTTGTGGAGACAAGTTAGTGAATCCCTTTGGTTGATACTACAAGTTCCCCCCCTACTTGAGTACACACTCATTTAGTAGAGGCAAAAAAAGAGAATCAGTTGTCACCATTCTTTACTTTCAGCCGTAGATACTGATTCAGAAAGAATTACACCAACTGAAACCAAAAAGCAGGTAACTAAAATTGGTTATTTTTAGGGGTTTTGACGCAAATGGATACCCTCTATGACTCAAATGAAGCCCTCAGCAGAAAAAAAAGAAAAATTGTAGTAGGAGGGGCAGTTACTTTGTTGTAATTTTGCACATTGACTAGCCCTAAGCAATCACCAATTTTAAAAGGAGCTAAATCAAAGAGCAATATGGCAAAAGAGAAAACAGTATATGTATGTACACACTGCGGACAAGAGTCGCCCAAATGGGTAGGTAAATGTCCTTCGTGTGGCGAATGGAACAGCTATGTAGAGGAGGTGGTACGCAAAGAGAGTGCTTCGAAAAGAGTCTCATCGGGTATGCAAGCCAAAACACCAAACAAACCACAATTGGTACACGATATTGTGGGAGGCGAAGAGACACGCATCGACATGCAAGACGAGGAGCTTAACCGGGTGCTAGGAGGTGGACTGGTATTGGGCTCGTTGGTACTACTAGGAGGTGAACCAGGAATTGGTAAATCGACCCTTATTTTGCAAACCGTACTTAGACTGGGCAACAAAAAGGTGCTCTACGTATCGGGCGAAGAGAGTGCACGACAACTCAAGCTACGGGCCGACCGCATTGAACACACCCCATCCAACTGCCTCATTGTTTGCGAAACATCACTGGAGCAGATTTACGTACACATTAAAAACAGCCAACCCGATTTGGTCATCATTGACTCCATCCAAACCCTATCGACCGAAACCATCGATTCGTCACCTGGCAGCTTGGTACAAGTACGCGAATGCTCGGCATCTATTTTGAAATTTGCCAAAGAGAGCCACACACCGGTTATCCTCATTGGCCACATCAACAAAGAGGGAAGCATTGCAGGTCCTAAGGTACTGGAACACATAGTCGATACCGTCTTGCAATTTGAAGGTGACCAACACCACATATACCGCATCCTACGAAGCATCAAGAACCGCTTTGGTAGTACAGCCGAGCTAGGCATCTACGAGATGCGCCAAGATGGATTGCGCCAAGTGAGCAACCCATCCGAAATGCTACTAAGCCAAGATACCGCTCAAATGAGTGGAGTAGCCATAGCCTGTGCAGTCGAGGGGGTACGCCCCTTCTTAATTGAGACACAAGCCTTGGTGAGCACCGCAGCGTATGGCATGCCACAACGCTCGGCCACCGGTTTCGACCTACGCCGCATGAATATGCTACTGGCGGTACTCGAAAAACGGGTAGGCTTTAAATTGGCCCAGAAAGATGTATTCCTAAACATTGCGGGTGGATTAAAGGTGAGCGACCCTGCGATTGACCTAGCCGTAATTAGCGCCATCCTATCGAGCAATATGGATACCGAAATAGAATCGGGCATCTGTATGGCAGGCGAGATTGGACTAAGTGGCGAAATACGCCCCGTAAACCGTATTGAGCAGCGCATAGCCGAAGCCGAAAAGCTAGGCTTTAAACAGATATTAATCCCCAAGCACAACCTGCAGGGATTAAACCTAGAGAAGATAAAAATAGAGGTGGTAGCCGTGCGAAAAGTAGAAGAGGCTTTCCGCATTCTCTTTGGATAACCCACCCCAGAAACCACTCTTACACCCTTACCAACAGTGAGACACACTTACAAACTGTCCCCCCAATATGATACAAGAACACCAACTGCGTGTACTACCCGAATGGGCCATTAGTGACGAAAAACTACTTGAGACCATCGGTCACGAGTTAGAACTCGATATCCGCACCGTAAAGGCGGTACGCATCTTAAAGCGAAGCATTGACGCACGCCAACGCACCATCTATGTAAACCTAAAAGTACGTCTCTACATCAATGAGATGCCACAAGATAGCGGCTACGTAGAGACTGTTTACCCCAATGTAGAGGGAAAACCGCAAGTAATAGTAGTAGGTGCAGGACCTGGAGGACTCTTTGCTGCCCTCCGACTCATTGAGTGTGGACTTCGCCCCGTTGTAGTGGAGCGTGGAAAGAATGTACGCGACCGCAAAGTGGACATCGCCAACATTAGCCGCGAACACAAGGTAGATGCCGAGAGTAACTACAGCTTTGGCGAGGGAGGTGCAGGAGCCTACTCGGATGGGAAACTATACACCCGCAGCAAAAAACGTGGAAATGTAGATAAAATCCTAAACATATTCTGCCAACATGGAGCAAGCACCGACATTCTAGCCGATGCACACCCACACATTGGTACCGACAAACTGCCTCGTGTCATTGAAAACATGCGAAACACCATCCTGAACTGCGGCGGTGAAGTGCACTTTGAAACACGCATGGATGCACTCATTATTGAGAACGAAGAGGTAAAAGGAATTGAAACAGCCGACGGAGTACGATTCAAAGGGCCCGTAGTACTAGCTACCGGACACTCGGCCAGAGATGTATACCGCTGGTTACACAACAACCAAGTAGCCTTAGAACCCAAAGGGATTGCCGTAGGAGTACGTTTGGAACACCCTTCGCACCTCATTGACCAACTACAATACAAGCGCGAAGCAGGCCGAGGCAAATACCTACCTGCAGCAGAGTATAACTTTGTAACCCAAGCCGATGGCAGAGGAGTATACAGTTTCTGTATGTGTCCAGGTGGATTTGTTGTACCAGCGGCCAGCGGATCGCATCAATTGGTAGTGAATGGCATGAGCCCCAGCAACCGCGGCTCAAAATGGAGTAACGCGGGCATGGTAGTAGAGCTTCGCCCCGAGGATTTGAATGACGACTCAATGAAAGAGACTGTGCAACACGCAGCCGAAATCTGCCCAACAGATCCATTAGCCGAAACATTCGATCCCAACCATCCACTCGCCATGATGCAATTTCAAGAGGCCCTCGAAGCCATCTGTTGGCAACAAGGTAACCGCCGCCAGACAGCTCCAGCACAACGCATGATGGACTTTACCCGCCGCAAACTAAGCTACGACTTGCCCACCACTTCGTACAGCCCGGGTCTAGTCTCTTCGCCGCTACACTTCTGGATGCCCGCTTTCATCTCGACTCGCCTAGCCAAAGGCTTGGAGCAGTTTGGCAAAACTTGCCGCGGCTTCCTCACCAACGAAGCCATCTTGATAGCTGTAGAGACACGCACTTCATCGCCAGTACGCATTGTACGCGATCCTAAGACCTTGCAACACACCACTATCAAAGGGTTGTTCCCTTGTGGCGAAGGAGCTGGTTATGCGGGAGGTATCGTATCGGCAGCCATCGATGGAGAGCGCTGTGCCGAGGCAGTAAGCAGCTTCTTAAAGGGTGATTCAGAGATAGAAACTCCAGCCGAAAAATAAACAGTTATCACTATCCTCATGCCTGACTGGGAGCTATGGAAACTACGAGTTGGTAGCATGAAGAACCTACTATAGAGGGTGTGGATAGCGCACCTAAAAAGCACTATCCACACACCATAGAATTTCCTTTTCTATTCCTCTCACGCAGAGAGAGCTTTAATCATACCGATTGTTCACCTTTAAAAAAAGCTACATGCACCACCATTCGCCCGAGATAGCCCTGATAGAACCCAACCGACTGACCTGTTTGGGGCTGCAATCGCTACTAGAAGAGCTCATTCCTACAGCTATCATTCGTTGCTTTGCTACCTTCGATGCATTCATTGCCGATACCCCCGATATGTATGCGCACTATTTCACCTCGGCACAAATCTATTTTGAACACACCGCTTTCTTTCTTCCTCGCAAACCCAAAACCATTGTATTGGTAGGGGGCGAAAACCAACCTCAACTATCGGGTGTACCCACCCTTAATTGTTACCAAGAAGAACAACTGTTGGTCAAATCCATCCTCTCGCTGCACCAAAAGGGACACCCCCACCATTCTCACAGCCACGCAAGTAAAGCAGCAGGAAAAGGAGTTGGCCACCCAATGGCTTCGGATGCAACAGATGCAACAAGAACAGCTCCCGATCTTTCGGCACGCGAATCGGAGGTATTAATACTACTAACCAAAGGGTTAATAAACAAAGAGATAGCCGACAGACTCAACATCAGCATAACTACGGTCATAACCCACCGGAAGAATATTACAGAGAAATTAGGTATTAAGTCACTCTCTGGACTAACCATTTATGCCATTATGAATGGATATATAGAGGCCGATCAAGTCTAAACAATCCAAAAATCCTCATTTATTAGGATTGCATAACTGCTTAATTACCTATTACTTTGCAGGCAGAAAAACAAGACTAAAGAGATATGAAGAGAATTGTACTGATGGCCATGGCCTGCCTAGCAACGACAGCTGTTTGGAGTGAGAATGACTCTACCCTACCCAAAGATACAGCCAAGGTGGTAGATTTAGAAGAGATAACTGTGATAGCCTCGCCTAGAGAGACAGGCAAGTTGAGACAATCGCCCAATGCGGTGTCACTTATCTCACAAAAACAGATGCAAGCCAATCAAATCAATTCACTGAAAAATATCAGTGCACTTGTGCCCAACTTCTTTATGCCCGATTATGGTTCAAGACTCACATCGGCCATCTACATTCGCGGTATTGGATCACGCATGAACACCCCTGCCGTAGGTATGTATGTAGACAATGTACCTTATGTAGATAAATCGGCCTTCGATTTTAACTTCTACGATATTGAACGGATTGATATCCTTCGTGGACCACAAGCTACACTGTACGGGCGCAACACCATGGGAGGATTGATAAAAGTTCATACCCGCTCACCTTTTTCATACCAAGGTACTGATGTACGGTTAAGTTACGCTACTGGCAACAATCAACGCAGTGCCTCACTCACCCACTACCACCGAAGTAGCGAGAAGTTTGCCTTCTCGGCAGGAGGATACTACGAGGGAGGTGATGGATTCTTTACCAACAAGTACACTGGAAAGAAAGTAGACCAAATGGAATCGGGTGGCGGACGCATACGAGGTATCTGGCTACCTACAACCAACCTAAAAATAGATTTCACCGTAGGCTATGATTACAGCGACGAAGGGGGATATCCCTACTTTTACACCGGCTCAGTAGCTGGATACGAAGAGAAAAACGAAGAATATAAGCCCTACGAAGGAGCTATTAACTACAACCGCGAAAGTAGTTACCGCCGAGGGATGTTTAACGGTGGAGTGTTGGTAGAATACCAAGCCCAAAATTACATTGTGAGCTCGGTTACAGGGTATCAAAACCTGAAAGATAGAATGTACTTGGATCAAGATTTTCTACCAGCAGATATCTATACACTGGAGCAGAAACAAAAACTAAGTACCTTGAGCCAAGAGGTAACCTTTAAGAGCAAAAACAACAAGCGTTGGAGCTGGGTTACGGGCGCCAGTGGCTTCTATCAATGGCTAGACACCCAAGCTCCTGTAACCTTTATGCAAGAGGGAGTTAAAGGGGTCATTGAAGGTAATGTAAATGGAATCTTTGCAGCCATTGCAGAGAGTAATCCACGTGCACCTAAAATGGAGATGACGGTACACAACAACCAATTACCCGTAGCAGGCCAATTTGACACACCCGTAGCGAGTGGAGCTATTTTTCACCAATCTACCTTTCACAACCTACTTACTAAAGGACTATCCCTTACGGTTGGTGCCCGCTTAGAGTACGAAAGACTCTCGATGAACTATACATCAAGTAGCAACATTGATTTCGACTTTACAGTTAAAATGGGACCCATGGAACTACCTTTTAAAGAGTTAGTAGCATCGCCTCTATTAACCGGAAAAGAGAAAAACGACTATTGGCAGTTACTACCCAAGCTTGCACTAAAATACGACATCACCCCCACTAGCAACATCTACGCCAGTGTAGCCAAAGGGTACCGATCGGGAGGGTACAACGTACAGATGTTCTCCGACCTCATTCAACTCGACATGCAACAAAAGATGGTAGGTGCCATTCTCGATGCATCGGGCGACTACAGAGAGATGCTAGAACCCATTATCAGTGCCAATATGCCAGGCTATGGCGAACCGATTGACATCACATCGGTTACCTACAAACCCGAACAAAGTTGGAACTACGAAGTGGGTGCACACCTCAACCTATTTGACCGAAAGCTGAAAGCAGATGTAGCCCTCTTCTATATGGATACGCACGACCAACAGATAGCCAAATTTGCCGAAAGTGGCTTGGGACGTATGATGGTCAATGCAGGAAGAAGCGAAAGCATGGGCTTTGAAGCAAGCTTGCAAGCAGCCATTACGCACCAACTCAATTTGGTGGCCAACTACGGTTATACACACGCTACCTTTAAAGCCTATGATGGTGGTACGGCAGCCGATGATGAAGCGATTGATTACAGCGGAAACTATGTACCTTTTGTACCCAAGCACACCTTTAGCATAGGGGGAGACTACACATTTATGTTCCCCAAAGCAGCTTTTCAAACGCTTACGCTAGGTATGAACTATGCAGGTGCAGGTAGAATATACTGGACAGAGAAGAACGATGTACACCAAAACTTTGCAGGGGGACTCAATGCCAGAGCTTCGCTCAAAAGCAAACAGTTGCAACTAGACCTATGGGGAAAGAACCTACTGGATAATAACTACACTACCTTCTATTTTGAGAGCATGAATCGTGGCTTTGAACAACGCTCCAAACCTTTCCAACTAGGCATGGATGTACGATACAGCTTCTAACGAAAGCAAGAAGAGCTACGAGAGCAAAAAGTAGCCAAACAATAAAAGCTAAAAAGGCGACCTTCACAGGCCGCCTTTTTATTCATTCACACATAGGAAAAATTTCCTAAAACAAACACTTAAAGTAAAATTAGAATAGTTCTTAAAAACCTCATAAGAAGTTTTCATATAGTTAAGTTGAGATTTAGTCTCTTTGTTTAATTAGTAAATGCAAAGAAATCTCTTTTACTGCACGCCCCTAGTGTTAAATAAAATGTATTCCTAGAACAAAAAAGCCACAAGAACCTTTTCCTATCTAAACCAGCTCAAAAAAGGGGGTGGCAACGCTTGTGACACTTTACTATCAATCAACCTGCTAGCAAATTTAAAACTGCAGTTGAACCATTCTTTTCAAGAAATAAACTATCTTCGCTATTCTATTTAAATAATGCTATTAGCTATGGAATTTATCGAATTATTACACTATACCTTCTTTCAAAATGCACTTTGGGGCAGCCTCTTCGCTAGCATTGCTTGTGGCATTATAGGCACCTATATCGTTACCCGAAGATTGGTCTTCATAAGTGGAGGAATTACACATGCTTCGTTTGGCGGAATAGGCATTGGGCTCTACACAGGTATTTCACCCCTACTATCAGCTGCCATCTTCTCCGTACTATCAGCCTTTGGCGTGAGTTGGTTGAGTAGGCGAAAAGAGATGCGCGAAGATTCGGCCATAGCTGTATTCTGGACACTTGGTATGGCTGTGGGTATCATTTTTGCTTTTTTAGCCCCTGGCTTTACACCCGATTTATCCGCCTTCCTCTTTGGAAATATTCTAACTATCACTACCACCGATATCTTACTACTAGCCACACTATCGGTGCTACTTGCTCTCTTTTTTGCCCTCTTTATCCATCCCATCATAGCCATTGCATTTGACCGTGACTTTGCCTTATCACAACGGCTACCCGTAGTGCTGTTTGAATACATACTAATGGGATTTATCGCCTTAACCATCGTGGCCTGCCTACGCATGGTGGGAATAGTACTGGCACTTTCACTCTTAACGCTGCCTCAGATGAGCGCCAATCTTTTTACCCATAGTTTTAAGAAAATGATTCTTCTCTCCATCGGCTTTGGGTACATAGGGTGCCTAGGTGGACTCTTTCTCTCCTACCAATTGCAGGTACCTTCGGGAGCCGCCATTATCTTTTTTACGATTCTTGTTTATGCACTTTGTAAAGTAATAAAAACCCTCTATCTTTGTCGAAAGAGCCGCTTATAGGGGCTTAAAACAATTTAATTTAAAGGCTTAAAATAGAACCACATGGAAATAAAAATTCATTCATTGGAACAGATCCAAGAGGCTGCCAAACAGTTTGTAGCAGCAATGGGTGATAATACAGTCTTTGCACTGTATGGAAAGATGGGCGCAGGCAAGACTACCTTTGTCAAGGCAGTGTGTGAAGAGCTAGGTGTAACAGATGTTATCAACTCGCCTACCTTTGCCATTGTTAATGAATACCGATCGGAGGAAAATGGAGAGTTAATCTACCACTTCGACTTCTACCGCATTAAAAAGATAGAAGAGGTATACGACATGGGATACGAAGATTACTTCTACAGCGGTGCCATCTGCTTTATAGAGTGGCCCGAATTGATTGAAGAGGTGCTACCTGGCGATGCTATCAAGGTAACTATCGAAGAGGCAGAGGATGGTACACGTACCATTCAGATGGAAGAGGCGTAACAACCTTAATGGAACAAGATTGAGAGAGAGTCTATGAAAATGCACTACCTACTACAAGCTATTTTTGCAACCATGGGGGGAGTATCCCTATTGGCCTCACTACTTAACTGGGAGTGGTTCTTTACTGCACAAAACATGCAGTTTATCACCTCAAGGGTGGGCAGAGGTGGAGCTCGTATTATTTATGCACTCCTCGGTGTGGCACTTATAGCACTGGCTATCTATTTCTTCACAGAGGTACAAAAGGTAGTACAATAGCACCAGAACAGACTTCTCAATGAGTTAACACCCATCCAAAATCGCAGCCAACAGACCTTTTAATGCGAAAAGAGTCAGTAATCAGGCAAAAGGGATGAAGGTGAATAATCGTAAGTTTTAGTTGTTTGGAAAAGGATAGATACCACCTCTAAAACTTACAGAAGATTTAAACAGAACTTAAAAAAGGTGCTACTTCATAACTGAAGTAGCACCTTTTTTAAGTTCTGTACTATGAAGTGAAGCCAATTACTCTACTTGACCCAACTCATTGCCATACTCCATTTCGCCTTGCACCACGAAGAATACATCTTCGGCTTCATAAGGACCCATTTCGTCTTTCTTTGATTCTGTCATGATGAACTCTACGATTGCATCTTGATCAATAGATACATACCCCTCTTCGTCGGGATCGGCATCTAAACAGCCACTATTTACATAGTACTCTACAATCAAATCGAGGATATAATACAAATCATCTTCTGTAAATTTATCCTTCAACTCTTGAGGCAAGTAGTTCTGGATAAACTCGACTGTTTTTGCATCATCCTCATCTTCTAACAAGAAATCTTCTTCTAATCCCATTTTATCTATTCTTTAAGGGTAAAATTTATCTTTAACTGCATAAGCTACCACTAGAAGTAGTTTGCAGTGTTCATTTTGAAAAGTAATTAACCCAATAAGGCTTTTACTTTCTCTTCAATTTGTGATTTTGTGGCAGCACCTACTTGCTTATCAACCACCTCACCACCTTTAATAAATAAGATAGTAGGAATGTTACGTATACCAAATTTACCTGGCAACTCATCATTCTCATCTACATCACATTTACCAATGGTTACTACCCCTTCGTATTGAGCTGCTAGAGCCTCTACATCGGGTCCAATTTTCTTGCAAGGACCACACCAAGGTGCCCAAAAGTCAACTACCAATGGTTTTCCTTCTGCCAACAACGCTTCAAAGTTGCTATCTGTAATTTCTAAAGCCATATTTCTCTTTTTTTTTTGATTAAACTTATATCGCAAATATACTAATTAATTTTATAGGTCAAGTTGGGATTCCCTTTTAAATACCACATCATCTCTTTTTGAACCGAAACTTTTAAGGTACGAGAGAGTAGGTTTACATACATCTGACCATCATCATCTAGCACATTAACATAGAGCTCAGCTCCTCCTGGATGCTCTTTACAGAGTGTCATCAATTCGGTTATCATCTGCTGGTCTAGTGCAGAGAGAGAGAGCGTAATGGTAACCTTCTCTACCAACTTATCTTTCACCTCGGGCAGTAGCTCAATGGTACCCAGTTTAACCTCGAGCTCATCTTGTCTCCACTGCTTAGGCTGACACTTAGCCTTTATGAACAAAAACATTCCTTCGGCAAAAAAGTTCTTCTTTTCCAACCAATCGTTTCCAAAAAGTGCAAATTCGGCCGATCCTGAATAATCCTCCAACTTCGCAATGCCATACGGTTTTCCATTCTTTGTATACCCCTCTCGGATGGCAGTGACAATTCCACCCAACGTAAGATCGCGATTCTGCAACGGTGTCAAGTCCGATAGCTCGGCCATGCGTGTAGTACACACATTCTCCAAAATAATGGCATACTCGTCCAAAGGATGAGCCGAAAGATAAATCCCTACTAACTCACGCTCTTTGTTGAGCTTCTCCAAATCACCCCAAATAGGGGCTGAGACAATCTCGGGGGTAGCTATTTCAATCACATTGTCGCCTCCAAAAAGTGAATTGGCTGCGGCAGCTTGATCCAATTGATACTTATTACCATAACGAACCAGTACCTCTACAAAGGTTTCTCCCTTGGTATTCTTGACAAAGAAGTCTTCGCGCTTAATCTCAGCAAATCCATCAAATGCTCCAGCCAAAGCTAGATTCTCGATATTCTTCCGGTTACAAGCCGATAAATTTACACGCTGCACAAAGTCAAAGATAGAGCTAAATACCCCATTACGGTCTCGCTCCTCTAGGATAGCAAACACAGCATTCTCGCCCACTCCTTTAATAGCACCCATGCCAAAACGAATATCCCCTTTGCGATTGACTGCAAATTTCAGGTGACTCTCGTTTACATCAGGCCCCAAGGTATTGATTCCTGTAGCCTTACTCTCATCCATCAGCTTGGTAATTTCCGTAATATTCGAGATATTACGGCTCATAGCTGCTGCCATGTACTCCGATGGATAGTTTGCTTTTAGGTAAGCCGTTTGGTAAGCTACCCACGAATAACAGGTAGCGTGCGATTTATTAAAAGCATAGGAAGCAAACTTCTCCCAGTCGGTCCAAATCTTCTCAAGTGCCTTGGGGTTGTGTCCATTCTTCTGTCCACCGGCAATAAACTTAGGCTTCATTTGGTCTAGTTTATCACGCAACTTCTTACCCATTGCTTTACGCAAAGCATCCGATTCACCCCGCGTAAAGTTGCCTAACAAACGCGAGAGTAACATCACCTGTTCTTGGTAAACGGTAATACCATAAGTATCTTTGAGGTACTTCTCCATGACTGGTATATCGTACTCAATGGGCTTACGTCCATGCTTACGATCAACAAAGTCGGGGATGTAATCCATGGGACCAGGTCGGTAAAGGGCATTCATGGCAATCAAATCCTCAAAAGTAGTAGGAACCAATTCGCGCAGATACTTCTGCATTCCCGCAGACTCAAACTGGAAAGTACCCACCGTTCTACCTTCACTATAGAGAGCATACGTAGCAGGATCTTCAATATCAATTTCGTCAATATCAATCAAAATCCCCTTACTTCGGCGTACATTCTCAACAGCCTCTTTAATGATAGATAGGGTTTTAAGCCCCAAGAAGTCCATCTTAATAAGGCCAGTATCTTCAATAACCGATCCCTCGAACTGTGTAACCAGCATCTTCTCGCCCGTCTCCTTATCATCTGCCGTGCTAATAGGTACCCAGTCGGTAATATCATCCCGACAAATAATAACACCACAAGCGTGCACACCCGTATTGCGCACATTCCCCTCTAGCATACGTGCATACTTTATCGTATCACGCAAGGTTTGATCGGCCGACACTTCGGCAGCCTGCAACTCGGGCACATAAGCGATAGCATTCGAAAGATTTAGCTTCTTATCGGGTATCTTATCAGGTACCAGCTTACAAAGTCTATCCGACTCTGACAAAGGAAGTTTCTGCACCCGTGCCACATCTTTAATAGCCAATTTAGTAGCCATAGTACCATACGTAATGATGTGCGCTACCTTGTCATAACCATATTTATCAGTTACCCAGTTCAATACACTACCACGTCCATCATCATCAAAATCGACATCAATATCGGGGAGTGAAATACGGTCTGGATTAAGAAAACGTTCAAATAGCAAATCGTATTTAATGGGGTCAATGCGGGTAATCTCCAAACAGTAAGCTACGGCCGAACCAGCAGCCGAACCACGACCAGGTCCTACCGATACACCCAAATCCTGACGAGCTGCTTTAATAAAGTCCTGTACAATCAAGAAGTACCCGGGAAAACCCATGGTTTTCATAATATAAAGCTCAAAGTTGATACGCTCCATCACCTCCTCACTCAATACCTCACCATAATACTTGTGTGCCCCTTCAAAAGCCAATTTGCCCAAATAATCGGCCTCTAACTTGATACGATAGAGTTTTTCGTATCCTCCCAGCGCCTTAATTTTATCTTCGCCCTGCTCTTCCGTCAGTACTACATTGCCATTCTCATCTTGGGTAAATTCATCAAATAGATGCTTCTGACTATATTTCTGACGATACCCCTCTTCAGTTCCAAACTCAATAGGTATATCGAAGGTAGGCATGATAGGTGGATTATCGATGCTATAAAACTCCACTTGGTCACAAATGGCAGCCGTATTGGCAAGCGCTTCGGGCACATCGGCAAAGATTTGATTCATCTCTGCTTTGGTCTTCATCCACTCTTGCTTTGAATAAAGCATCCGCTTGGGGTCATCTAAATCGCGCCCGGTACTTAAACAGATCAATCGGTCGTGTGCTTCGGCATTCACCTCATCTACAAAGTGTACATCATTGGTACAAACCAACTTAACGTTATACTTAGCCGCAAATTCAATCAATTTAGGATTTACCTGCTGCTGCAATTCATACGCTTCGTAATTGGCACGAGGTACCGTTGCTTTGTGTCGTTGCAATTCTAAGTAAAAGTTATCACCAAATACACGTTTAAACCATTGCACAGCCTCTTCGGCTTGCTCCAATTGTCCATTCAAGATATGACGAGGTATTTCACCACCCACACAAGCAGAAGAGACGATTAATCCTTCACTATACTTCTCTAACGTGGCTCTATCGGTACGAGGACGCATATAAAATCCATCAACCCAAGCCTTTGAAACAAGCTTAATTAGGTTGTGGTACCCCTTTTTGTTTTTAGCTAGTACAATAAGGTGATACCCCCCCTGATCGGGTTTACCCTCTTTGTGCGTCATGGTACGGCGTGCCACATACATTTCACAACCAAAGATAGGCTTAAAGAGTTTTCGCTCCGTAGCAGTTAGCTGCTCTTTACAGCTAGCTACCTCATCCGCTAAATGATCTGATACTATTTTCCCAGATTCCAACTCTTTCAATCTCTTTTTGAGAGCTTTAATCTCCTTATTTACAGGCCCATTCTTCTTACTTACATAATTAAAGAACTCCTTTATACCAAACATATTCCCATGGTCGGTCACGGCAATCCCTTTCATGCCATCGGATATGGCCTTATCAACCAACTTGGCGATTGCTGCCTGCCCATCTAAGATGGAGTATTGAGTATGAACATGTAAATGGACAAAATCTTGCATCATCGTTCTATATCTTTGATTCTACTAATTGGGGTACAAACCCTTTACGGGTAAAAGAGTTCAAAGATACCTTGTTTGCCAATAGTGCGCAATTAAAGATAACAATAAGTTCTAAACATTCCCTTTTTTGAGATTATTAAGGGTATAGCCAACTATTTATTTGCAAAATCCTTGCTTTTAAACTACCTTTGCCAGATAATATGCTTTAATTAAAACCATGAGTAGACTACAAAAATTACAGAAGTTAAGAAAAATAAGATTGCACAGAGAAGGCACTAACATATTAATTGTTGGCGCATTGATTTTCCTTGGAATAAATTCGCTTGTCTTTTGGGCATTTGAATCAAAGATATTCTTCTATATTTTAGCAACATTATCTACTGCCATCTACTTAGTAATGGTAAACTTCTTTCGCTGTCCTATACGCTTATTTGAACAAGATTCTGAGAAAATAGTAGTTGCGCCAGCCGATGGACGCATTGTGGTTATTGAAGAGGTAGACGAGCACGAATATTTTCACGATCGCCGCCTAATGATCTCCATCTTTATGAACGTAGCCAACGTGCATGCTAACTGGTACCCTGTAGATGGAGTAGTAAAACATGTAGATCACCACAACGGACAGTTCATGAAGGCTTGGTTACCCAAAGCCAGCACCGAGAACGAACGCTCAATGGTGGTTATCGAAACACCCGAAGGACATAGCGTAATGGCTCGTCAAATTGCAGGAGCAGTAGCAAGACGCATTGTAACTTATGCCGAAGTAGGCGAAGAGTGCTACATTGACGAGCACATGGGATTCATTAAATTTGGATCGCGCGTTGACGTATACTTGCCACTTGGTAGCGAAGTATGTGTAGAGATGGATCAATGTACTACAGGTAATCAAACGATTCTTGCGAAGCTAAAATAGAGACTTATGGGACTACAATTAGTTCGACACATTCCCAATTTCGTAACTTGCTGCAACCTATTTTCGGGTTGCATCGCTACTTACTTGGCCTTTCAAGGTTCCTACAAAGCTGCCATCCTATGTATCATCTTAGGAGCAATCTTCGATTTCTTCGATGGCATGCTAGCCCGACTCTTTCATGTATCGGGGCCGATGGGAAAAGAATTAGACTCTTTGGCCGATGACATCACCTTTGGTTTAGCGCCGGCAGCAATGGTCTTTAGCCTTTTTAAAGAGGTCTATTACCCAAGCTTTTTAGCACCAATAGCCGAATTCATTCCCTACACAGCCTTTATTATCGCTGTATTCTCAGGGCTTCGGTTGGCCAAGTTCAATATAGACACGCGCCAAACTACCTCTTTCATTGGGATGCCCACTCCTGCCAACGCACTCTTTTGGGGATCGCTTATTGTAGGTGCACACTCCTTTTTGATTTCCGCCCACTTTAATGCGCTCTACCTATTGGTACTGGTACTACTCATGTCCTATTTATTAGTAGCAGAGATACCCATGTTCTCACTTAAGTTCAAAAGCCTTGGGTGGAAGGAGAACAAAGTTAGCTACCTCTTTCTGATTGTTTCAGTTCCATTGCTACTTGTATTGCAAATTGCAGGATTGGCAGCTGTTATCATTTGGTATATTTTTCTATCTCTTTTAACAAGAAGAAAGGGTTAAACACCCCTATTTGGCACACTTGTTGCTTTACTATTTCCAAAACGAAATATTATGCTTGGATTTTTAGGATTTATCGTTGTCTTCTTTCTCCTGATACTCATAATGGGTATTACCATTCTTAGCCGCGTAGTTAAAGCACTATTTGGCTTTGGCAGAAAGAGCAGCGAACAACAACAGAGCTATAACTCAACAAAACAAGAAGAGAGGTCAAGTGAGACCTCATCAAAGGATGGGAATAAAAAGAAAATATTCACCCAAGAAGAGGGTGAATATGTTGATTTTGAGGAGGTAAAATAGATTCTGTTATCGCTTGCGTTTAAAGAACATTTTCATTAAATCACCACACTCTTGAGCTAAGAGACCTTTTACTACAACTGTTTTAGGATGCAAAGCATCGGCAGCATAACGCTGATACCCCCGTTTAGCATCCTCCGCACCAAAAACCAGTCGACCAAGCTGAGACCATGCTATGGCCCCGGCACACATCACACAAGGCTCTACAGTTACATAGAGCGTACAATCTGTTAAGTATTTCCCACCCAACGTACCGGCGGCAGCTGTAATAGCTTGCATCTCGGCATGTGCAGTGACATCATTTAGCGCTTCGGTCAAGTTGTGACCGCGGCCTATAATACGATCCTTACAAACAATGACTGCCCCTACTGGCACCTCGTCACGTTCGGCTGCTCTCTGTGCCTCTATCAAGGCCTGTTTCATATAGTGTATATCGTCTGCCATATACTATCTTCTCATATCATGTTCATTAAAAAGCGTAGGATAATCTTGCTCCATCTGCTTACAAATAAAGGCCAGCATGGTTTCACGCATCCAACGCCCCTTGTTTGTTATTTTATACTTCTCCAAATAACGATCTACAATTTGCTTCTCCTCATCACTCATCAAACAGCTCATCCGTTGCTCCCGTTTGGGCTCGGAAGCTGCTACTTTATTTCTCTTCTTTGCACTACCTCTCATATTAGCTGCAAAATTAGTGTTACTTCCTGAAACACAAAAGATTTATTTACTATTTTTGTTGAAAATAGATTGCAATGGCACTACACAACGAGCTAGGAAGAGAGGGAGAAGAGTGGGCAGCTAACTACCTCCTCAAAAAAGGATACAAACTACTACACCGCAATTGGCGCTGTGGCAAGAAAGAACTAGATATTGTAGCACAATTCCAAGGAACACTTATTGTCGTTGAAGTAAAAACACGTCAGAACCTACTCTTTGGTAGAGCCGAAGAGGCAGTTACCAACCAAAAAATCAAGCGCATCGTAGCCTCAACAGATGCCTACTTACGCAAATTCCAGATTGATTTACCTGTACAATTTGATATCATTACCATCATTGGACAATCGGCTCCATTTCAGCTAGAGCACATTGAAGAAGCCTTCTTTCCTCCACTTTGGTAAATGCTCCACCTATTCTCACGCCTGCCCCCAAATAGAGCGAGAGAAAAACAACCCAAATAGTAAGCAGAAACCCTTGATTTGCTACATACAAGCAAAACCAAGGGTTTAAAGTCGACCAACAATCATTGGTATTTAAGTAAGGAAAACAACCATTAATCTATCGCAAACCAATGGTTTAAATCCTATCAAGAGCTGTCAGTAGGCAATAATTAGTTCTGTATATTAGCCTCTTCCAATTGGTAGCCATACTTTTTATCGGCACGCTTCAATAAAACTGAAACAACTAACGATAAAACAGCTATCGAAGTAAAGAGCAACATAGGCAAGGTATAATCATAACCACCACCCTCGAGTTTGCAGTAATTATCAAGAACAGAGCCAATCAATACAGGTACACCCCAAAGTCCTACATTCTGAACCAAAAAGATTAATGCATAAGCAGTACCCAATTGGTGCGAAGGGAAAATCTTAGCAACAGCAGGCCACATGGCCGATGGAACCAACGAAAAGGCAATCCCCAAAACAATCATCAAGACAACTGCTACAGCAGCAGCTGTAACAAAGGGAAGTGCATAAACAAAGTGTACAACAATAAGCAATGCAGCTCCTAGCATCATAATAGAGGCCGATTTACCACGCTTATCAATCAACCCACCAAATACAGGAGTCAAGATTAAAGCACCCAAGGCAGGAAGACCAGCAATAGTGCCTGCGAAGTTCTCATCAATGCCATACTTGTGAATCATCAACTCTGAAGCAAACTTCTGGAAAGGGAAAACACATGAATAGAACAATACACACAACAAAGCGATTAACCAGAAACCTGGACTCACTAAAATAGCCTTTACATCTTTCACCGAGAATTTCTCCTCTTGCTCACTCTCTGCAACCGTTTCCTCTAGCTGTTTATCAAGCTTCTTATCAAGTATTGAGAAGAGGAAGAAAGCAACCATACCTACTAGCAGTAAGCACAAACCAATCAAGACTGGCATAATAAGCCCCATGCTCTTAGCAATGGGTATAGCCACTGCATAAGCCGCTTGCGAACCAATACGTGCCAAAGCTACTTGTACCCCCATGGCTGTAGCCATCTCTTTTCCTTTAAACCACTTGGCAATAACCTTTGTAACGGTAATACCAGCCACCTCGGCACCTACTCCAAATAGGGCATAACCCGCCGAAGCAGTTAGCACACTAGCAGGGAAACCTAAAAAGAGTGACGAATGGTCGGTCACCATATTCATACCATAATATTGAATAACCGTACCCAATACCATCAAGATAGCAGACAACTTACCTGTAAAGCGTACCCCAAAGCGATCCAATATAAAACCACCCCAAAGCAACATGAGTAGAAAAACATTCAAAAAGCTATAAGCCCCCATCAAAGTACCAAAATCGGCACTTGACCAACCTAGCTCACTCTCGAGCATCATCTTCAAAGGTGCTACTACATCATTTACAAAATAGGCAGCCATCATAGTAAAAGCTACAATAGCCAATGCTCCCCAACGCACTACAGCGGAGTCATTCAATCTTCTCTCTTTCATTTTATCGTATTTTAATTAATTCCTCATTTAAGAAAGCACAAAGATAGAGTTTATCCTCAAAAAGGAGCAACTTTAAATAAAAAGTTATTTGAATAGATAAATTTCCTATACTAGAGGAAAAATATCTAACTGTAATAGAATAAAAATGGAGCATGAGCGCTATATTTGCACTATAAATATTTACAACAGTTTCGCATCGAAAGAATTAGGTACGAAACATTCATTAAAAAAAACTTATTATGAAACAGACAAAAATGATGGCTGCTTGCCTTTGCTTAAGCGGAACGTTACTATTCTCGTCATGTATTGGCTCATTTGCCCTATGGAACAACATCAAAGATTGGAACAACACGCTAGGCAATAAATTTGTAAACGAACTTGTCTTCATCGCATTCAACATTGTTCCTGTTTACCCTATTGCAGCTGTTGCCGATATGTTGGTCATCAACTCAATTGAATTCTGGAGCGGTTCTAACCCTGTAGCTTCTATTGGCGAGACCAAAGAGGTAGAAGGCGAAAACGGAAGATACTTGGTTACAACTAACCAAGCAGGTTACACCATTGCCAAAGAGGGTCAAAGCGATGTAGAATTAACTTACAACGAAGAGACAAAAACATGGAGCGCTGCAAGCGAAGGCGAAGTTTGCGAACTTGTCACACTTAACGACAATGGATCAGCTACTCTTTACATGGGCGATGGAACCTCAATGACTGTAATGCCCGATGCACACGGTGTAGCCGATGCTAGAATGGCAGCTACAGGCTCTCTTTTCTTTGCTGCACGATAAGCCATAAAATAATCAGCCAAAGAGAGTATCCTACTCCTATAGGATCTCTCCCTACATAAGCTCCCCCTCTTTATTTACTCTTCTATAGAAGTTTAAAATAAAGAGGGGGAGCTTCGTAGTACACTCCGTGTGCTAACGAATGGAGTAGAGTGACCGATTGCCGCAACTGGAACAGGAGCCATACAGGCCTCCATCTGCTACCGAATGGCAGCAAGCTACTTCATTGCCTTCTAAGCCAAGACCAAACAGAGCATGAAACTAAAAAAGTTGCCTCTTTAAGGATGTATTAACAACCCCGAAGAGACAACCATTTTACTTTAATTATCAACCAATTAACCGGTTAATAACTTTTTAATTGACTAAGCTTGCTTAGGCTGTGCTTGGTGTACAGTAAGTTGTGGGAAAGGGAATCCAATTCCTACCTCATTAAAGCGTGTATAGATAGCTTGATTCATTTGGAAAGATACATCCCAATAATCTTCGCTCTTCACCCACACACGAATCTTAATATCGACACTGCTATTAGCCAATGCTCCCAACTCTACAAAAGGTGCAGGTTCAGGAAGAATACGCTTATCTTCGGCTATTAACTCACGGATAACTTTTTCCACCTTCTTATAGTCGGCGCCATACTCTACCCCAACATTCCACTCCAAACGGCGCGTATCCATTCTGCTGAAGTTAATGATAGTACCACTACTCATGGCACCATTAGGTACAAAAATCATCTTATTATCCACAGTAATTAGAATGGTATGGAAGATTTGAATCTCCTTTACCGTTCCCAAGATACCGCCAACACCCTCAATGAAGTCGCCCACCTTATAAGGATGGAAAAGTAAAATCATCAAGCCACCGGCAAAGTTCTGCAAATTGCCCGAAAGAGCCATACCCACAGCCACACCGGCAGATGCAAGAAGTGCTGCAAAACCTGTTAATTCAATACCTAGCTTGCCAATAATAGCTAACATAAGCATGAGCAATAATAAGATATTCACCAAGCTCTTAACAAATGATTGGATACTAGGCTCTACTTTTCGTTTCTCTAGCACCATACGCACAAAACGATTGATCCAATTGATAATAATCTTACCAATGATAAACACAATGATTGCACCCAATAGCTTTTCACCCATTGATAAGCTTGCTGTAATAAGTTTGTCTAAAATATCAGATAGCTGTACGCCTCCGACCTCTTGTCCTGTTAATACTGACAACATAGTTATAAAAAATTTAATTAGTAATATAATGTTTGGTTTTCTTCGTCACTCCAATTCTTCTTGCCCCCATCTTCAATAAGCAAAAGCCTAATTACGATAAGTCCAAGACGCCCTTTCCTTGGCGTATAATTTCGGCCTCTCCATTTGTACAATCTACCACCGTAGAGGGCTTGATACCACCAACACCCCCATCAATGACTAAATCGACCTCATACCCAAACTTCTCCTCAATCAATTCAGGAACCGTTTGGTATTCTAAATCTTCATCCTCACCCAAAGGAATCGTTGTAGTTAAAATAGGGGCATTCAATCTTTTACAGATTTCGAGTATAATCCCATTATCAGGCACCCGGATACCTACTTCTTTTCGATTCTTAAAAATCTTAGGAAGTTTACTCCCCGTATTTAAAATGAAAGTAAATGCTCCAGGCAAGTTACGTTTCATCAACTTAAAGGTAGCATTGTCCACTTTAGCATACTCACTAATATTGCTCAAATCAGAACAGATAATCGATAAATTATTCTTACGAGGATCAATTCCTTTAAACCTGCAGATACGCTCAATAGGGCGCTCTTTCAGTGCATGACATCCCATGGCATACATGGTATCCGTAGGGTAAATAATCACCCCACCCTCCTCAAGTAGCTGAACAATTTTATCCAGATCCTTCGGGTTGTTATTTTTTTCGTAAAGTTTCAGTAGCATACCACTCTATTTTTTATTTTTCTTCTTACGCAATCTATCGGCTAAGGCCCATTGCAAGGCAGCCTCCTCCTCTTTACCCAAACGCATCAATACATCCCCCATAACTTCATGACTCTGGGCATGCTCTGGCTTCAAAGAGGTAGCGCGGTCTAAATCATTAAGCGCACCCTCTAAGTTATTCAATGCCAACCGTACGCGTCCTCTGTTATAAACAGTTTTAAAGAGGTTTGGGTTTATCTGAACCGCCTTATTTAAACAAACTTCGGCATCGTAGAACTCTTTTTCGTTGAACAGTGTAATGCCTTTACGCACCCAAGCATCGGTATAAGTTGGATAGAGATCAAGGGCCTTGTTGTAATTAGCCAATGCAGCACGTGCATCGTGCGCCTGTGTAATACAGGCATTCCCCATTTCGTAATACTCACTAGCATATTTCTTTAGGCTCTCACTCTGTAACTGCATCTGCTCTTTCAACTCTCTATTCTCCTTATTGAGTCGGTTAATAACCCCTAGTTTCTTGCGTATAAAACGCTGGTTAATGGGCTTTTCAATATCATAGCGACTGTGAATAGCTAAAAAGAATTGATTCATAAACTCCTCAAAGTCTCCCTTATCGAATGCTTTCACGGCAGCTAGATATTGTAAATCGGCTTGTGCCTGTTTCAACGCCTTCTCTATGGCTTGTTGGTTGTTAAATTGGTGCGAGAATTGCACAATCTCGGGGCGTACAAATACATCGGCACGAGTTACTTCACGCTTCAGCTGAATACCATCGAGTGAGGTACATCGGCTTAAGGCTACATACGCCTGTCCGCCAGCAAAAACACCCCCTGTAAAATCAATCACCACGCGGCTAAAGGTGAGCCCTTGGCTTTTATGAACGGTAATGGCCCAAGCCAACCGAATAGGATATTGAATAAAAAGTCCCAACTCCTCCTCCTCTATACGTTTCTCCTCCTCGTTGTAACTATAACGAATGTTGCGCCACGTCTCTCGCTCTACATAGACCTCTTTCCCCTCTTCGGTAACAATGTACAACTCCCCCTCTTCGCCCATGCTGGAGATGGTGCCAATGGTTCCATTCACCCAGCGCTTGTTCTGATCATTCTTGATAAAGATAATCTGTGCACCTGGCTTTAGTTCCAGCTCCATTTGAGTGGGAAGTGAATTCGTAGAAAATTCACCTTTAATCTCTCCTTTCAACAGAATCGATTCACCAGGAAGTTCGGCTAGGCGCTTCTCGTTGATAAAGTCCACCGTATCTCTGCGGGTAGCCAGCGTAATATAGAGATCGCTATCAGCAGTCGAAACCTGCGTTTGATAGCGCGTATTGAGCAGTTGCAGGTGAGTAGCATTGGCCGTATTGGTACGAATATGATTCAACACACTCACAAAAGCTGGATCGGTCTGTCTATAGACTTTTGATAATTCAATCGATACCAGTTGCATTTGGGTAAAAACACGAGCGGCAAAAAAGTAATAGGTTGGATAAAAGCGAGTCAATATTTCGCGTTCATCACTCTTTACTACAGGTTCTAGTTGAAACATATCGCCCACAAAAAGAAGCTGCTTTCCTCCGAAAGGCTCGCGCATGTTGTGCGAATAGACTCGCAACACCTTATCAATAAAGTCAATGATATCGGCCCGAACCATCGATATTTCGTCGATAATAACCAGCTCTACCTCCTGAATCAATTTGCGATGCGACGAAGTGTAGCGCAAAAAGTCATGTAGGCGGTTGCCACGTACATTAAAACGAGGATCGTCTGGAAGCAAGGGGTGAAACGGAAGCTTAAAAAAACTGTGCAACGTACTTCCCCCTGCATTGATAGCAGCAATACCCGTAGGAGCCAACACAATATGCTTCTTCTTCGTTACCTGGCACAAGTATTTCAAGAAGGTAGATTTACCCGTACCCGCCTTACCCGTCAAGAAAACGGATTGCCGGGTATATTGAATCAAGTTCAAGGCATCTTGAAACTCTTTGTTCTGGGTATCTATCTGCATCATGCTGCGTCACACTAAATTGAAAGACAAAGGTAGATAAAAGAGATGAAAGAGCGAAAGAATGAGTCTAAAAAGGAATTGTTAGGGTTATCTCTCTTAATTCTCTCAAAAAGACTTTATTAACCTACTCTGTTTTATATCTTTGTATTATAAAATAACACTATTAAATTAATTAATATGGAAACAAAAGAATTTGCCTACAATGGCATGATTTTAAATGGTTTTTTTATGCTTTTTGTTGTACTATGCTGCATCCCACTAGCTGCTGTAGCCGTTATCTATTTCTTACTCGATATCGTCTACCTCTCTGTACCGCTACTAGTACTCTTATTCTTCACCTTTATTATTACCCTCTGCGGCTTCTTTACCCTACAGCCCAACGAATCGCGGGTGATGGTCTTCTTTGGCACCTACAAGGGTACTTTCACTAAGACTGGTTACTACTGGGTCAACCCCTTTATGAGTAAAATGCAACTCTCGATGCGTGCACGCAACCTCGATGTAGCACCTATTAAAGTAAACGACAAAACGGGGAATCCCATCCTTATTGGGCTCGTATTAGTCTGGAAACTAAAAGATACCTACAAGGCAATGTTCGAAATTGATTCACAAACCATGGCCGATAAGAATGGAACAGGAGCAGCCGGTGTAACTGTAGCAGGCCGCATGAGTGCCTTTGAATCGTTTGTACGTGTACAGAGTGATGCCGCCCTGCGCCAAGTAGCAGGCGAGTATGCCTACGACCAAACCGAATCTACCCCAGAAGAGCTTACGCTACGCAGTGGTGGCGATGAAATTAACATTCAACTGGAGAAGCGACTCAATGAAAGATTGGCCATGGCAGGACTTGAGATTGTAGAAGCACGCATCAACTACTTGGCCTATGCACCCGAGATTGCAGCTGTTATGTTGCGCCGCCAGCAAGCAAGCGCCATCCTTTCGGCACGCGAAAAGATAGTAGAAGGGGCTGTATCGATGGTAAAAATGGCCCTCAACAAACTATCGAGCGAAGGAGTAGTAGAGTTGGACCAGGACAAAAAGGCCGCCATGGTGAGTAACCTACTCGTGGTACTCTGTGCAGACGAACCAGCACAACCCGTTGTCAATACAGGAAACTTAAACGGATAATCATTCCTATACTAGTTTATCTAACACAAAAGAGGGATGGCAAAATGGCCATCCCTCTTTGTTAATTTCTTTGCGGACTAAGCCGCGGTTTTTTTACTTGCTTTCGTTAAGCATTACGTAACCCCAAATCATTGGGTTTGCTTTTCCAATCTTGTGGAAAATGCTCATTACTTTTTTCATAATTGTTATCCTTTTAAATTAATACCTTAAAAACATTTGCTTAGCTAATCCTCTCGATTCACTTTGCCACAATCTAATACCATGATAAAACACATCTTTTATAACTAATACCTTATATAAACAATCTCTATTCTTATGTTTTACAGCACAAATATAAGGACTTTATTATTACAAACAATGTTTTTCAGCATATTATTACTATTTCACCCCTCTTTTATTGATGTAGGTCAACATAGAGAGGCTTATTTCTCCTCTATTTGCCAACTTTCTATCTTTACTCCATCACTGCAATAGAGCCAAAAGCTCCTTACAATTTATCCAGTTCTATCCCCACCTCTCCATTCTCCAACTCAAGCTCCCTAAGAAAACAACGGGTTACTAATAGTTGCAGTTACAACCATACACCTATTCGTAACATCCACAACCCTCTATTTGCTCATTCCTAATCCAACTGTGCACTCTTTAAGAGAGAGGCATTGTTATTTTTGAAACTTTCACCAAAAAGCATCTTCTTATACAAATTCTTCCTTATCTTTGGTCTTCCTTAAAGTAAAATCACTAACTTAATCATACTAATATACTAGATATGGATAATCACATTCAACAAATAGCCCAGCGCCTACAAGGTCTACGCGAATCGCTTAACCTAACGGTACAAGAGGTAGCTACTCGCTGCCAACTTTCGGAAGAGAGATACCTAGCCCTCGAGAGTGGCACAACAGACCTCTCTATAAGTACACTACAAATCATTGCCCGTAGCTACAACATCGCCCTCGAAGTGTTGATGTTTGGCGAAGAGCCCAAAATGAATAGCTACTTCATCACCCGTAAAGATCACGGCATCTCGGTTGAACGAACCAAATCTTATCAATACCAATCCTTAGCTTCTGGTTTCCAAAACCACCAAGCAGCTCCCTTCATGGTAACGGTAGAGCCCAAACCCGAAGCTACTCCACTTACCTACAACAGCCACCCTGGAGAAGAGTTTATTCATGTTACCGAGGGTAAATTACAGATAAACATCGGTGAAAGAGAGCTCTTCTTACACCAAGGAGACTCCATCTATTTCGACTCTAACTTACAGCATGGCATGAAAGCACTCGAAGGCAAAAGAGTGCAATTCCTAACCGTTATTATTTAAAAGATAAGCAAACATACACATATATGATAGAGAAATTTCTTAAACAAGTAAACTTCACTTCACAAGAAGATTTTAAAGCCAACCTAGAGATTACTATTCCCGAGCACTTTAACTTTGGATACGATGTAATTGATGAGTGGGCCACTACCCACCCCGATAAGAAAGCACTTCTTTGGACCAATGACAAAGGAGCCTGCATTCAGTTTACCTATGCCGATTTAAAACGAGAAAGCGATAAAACCGCCAGCTACTTCCAATCACTAGGCATTACCAAGGGAGACAAAGTGATGCTTATTTTAAAGCGTCGCTACGAGTTTTGGCACTGCATAATAGCCCTACACAAACTAGGTGCCGTTGCCATACCTGCCACCCACCTACTGACCAAAAAAGATATTGTATACCGTTGCCAAGCAGCCGATATCAAAGTCATTGTAACAGCAGGCGAAGCAGTCATCCAAGAGCAGATTATAGCAGCCATGCCTCAATCACCTTCAGTGAAAGAGCTTATCAGCATAGGTCCTGATACCACTGCCCCCTTCCATGATTTCCACCAAGGCATTGAGCAAGCAGCTCCCTTCGTAAAACCCACCTACCCCATTGCCAACAGCGACTCTTCGCTCATGTATTTTACCTCGGGTACAACGGGCAATCCCAAAATGGTATCGCATGATTTTACCTACCCACTAGGCCACATCGTTACTGCCTCTTACTGGCACAACGTGAGCCACCACAGCCTACACCTAACCATAGCCGATACCGGTTGGGCCAAAGCGGTATGGGGAAAGATGTATGGACAGATGATAGCCGGTGCCAATGTATTTGTATACGATCACGAAAAGTTTACCCCCACCGATATTCTTCAGAAGATTCAGGACCACCACATCACTTCACTCTGCGCCCCTCCCACCATCTTCCGCTTCCTTATACGCGAAGATATGCGTCAATACGACCTCTCTTCCTTGGAGTATTGCACCACCGCGGGCGAAGCACTCAACCACTCGGTACACCAAACCTTTCAAGATATTACAGGTATCAGCCTTATGGAGGGATTTGGACAGACAGAGACTACCCTTATACTAGGTACCTTCCCGTGGGTAAAACCCCGTCCAGGAAGCATGGGACTACCCAATCCACAATATGACATTGACCTATTAACTCCCGATGGCCGCAGCGCCGAAGAGGGAGAGCAGGGCGAGATTGTAGTACGTACTCATCCCAATAAACCTGTAGGCCTCTTTCAAGAGTACTACCGCGATGCAGAGTTAACCAAACGAGTATGGCACGATGGAATCTACCACACAGGCGATATTGCTTGGCGCGACGAAGATGGCTACTACTGGTTTGTAGGCCGAACCGACGATGTTATTAAGAGTTCAGGCTACCGCATTGGCCCCTTCGAAGTAGAGAGTGCCTTGATGACTCACCCTGCTGTAGTAGAGTGTGTAATCACGGGTGTGCCCGATGAGGTACGCGGACAGGTGGTAAAAGCAACCATTATCTTAAGCAAGGAGTACGAAGAGAAAGCAGGTCCAGCCCTGGTAACAGAGCTAGAAGAGCATGTAAAGAACATTACAGCTGCCTATAAATACCCACGCGTGATTGAGTTTGTAAAGGAGTTACCCAAAACCATTAGTGGAAAGATTCGCCGCGTAGAGATACGTGAGAAGGATTCGAATGCACAGAAAAAATAGTTGTGCCGACTCAATTTAGTAATCATCTTTTTTACTTAATTTAGCCGCTGTTTCTACCTTGGTAAAGTGCCTTGCCACCCATCGGTACAACACCTTACCAGGTAGAACGCTATATTATTCATAATCTATCTGTTAGGGTGTTGATAACTTTTCAGCCCCTCATTCAAATGGATTATTTCACCTAAAATAAAAGTCTAAATGATGAAGAAATTAAGTTTGTCACTCTTACTGTTGTGCTTGACCTGCCTCTCTTCAGTAGCTCAATCACTCTCTCCCCTCTCTTGGACAGCCTATGGCATTACCTTTCAAGCACCCAGAGGCATTTTAGTAGAGGAGGATACCGAAGAATCTTTTGTTGTTAATGATAAAAAGTTCTACATTACCATCCAATACTTAGACTCCGAAGGGATGACCAAAGAGGAGATTGGAGCCGAACTCAAAGCACTGGCCCAAGAGGATGGCGTAGAACAACAGGGAAAGGTAGAGAGTTTTGAACTTCCTCAATTCTATGGTGCATCCATGACAGGCATTTGCGAAGAGGAGTCGTGCTACTACAGCTACCTCATGACCAAAGCGGCGGGCAATCTCTTTTTTGTCTCTATTCTCTACACCAAAGGAGAGGATAAAGTGGCACAAGCCATTCTGAAAAGCTTCAAGATGGAGGAGTAGCCGCATAACATAAATAGAGCCTCAAAAAGAGAAGAGCGTAACAAATACCTATTAAGTTTATTTGTTACGCTCTACTCATTAAATATAGGAAACATTCTTTATAGCATCCAGTTGAATAGATACCCAGATAGAATGATGAATAGCGTTACTACGCCAAAAAAGAGACCTATCAACCTCCACGTCATCACCTTTTTGAGCATCGTTGCTTCAGGGATAGAGAGCCCCACCACAGCCATCATAAAGGCGATTGCAGTACCCAGCGGAACACCTTTGGCAACAAATACTTGAATCACGGGAACAATACCTGCTGCCCCTGCATACATAGGAACGGCAAGAATTACCGCTAATGGCACACTGTACCATTTATCTGCGGCAAGGTAAGTCTCAAAAAAACCTTCGGGAATGTATCCGTGCATTGCCGCACCAACAGCGATACCAATTATGACATAGAGTAACACCCCACGAACAATATCCCAAGCATCTTTTAGTATAGTAGGAATACGCTTAATGAACGATACATGTTGCATTTCCCACTCCTCACTTTCGGCTTCCGATTGGGCTTGTATCTGCTGCACCCAAGGGCTAAGGTACTTTTCGAGTCGGAATTGCTCCAATACCCAACCCCCCATTACCCCAAGAAGAATACCACTAATAGCATAGACCAGTGTGGCTTTCACGCCGAATGTTCCGAGAAACATGGCGATGGCAACTTCGTTCACAAGTGGTGAAGTAATCAGAAAGGCCAATGTAACCCCCAACGGAATACCCCCCTTAACAAACCCGATAAAAAGCGGAATTGACGAGCAGGAACAGAAAGGGGTTATGGCTCCAAACAGAGCCGCAAAGAGGTATTGAGACCCGTATAATTTGCGTGTAGTAAGGACTTTCCGTAAGCGATCAATAGGCAAATAAGCATTTACTACACCCATAATAGCACTGATTACAAATAGTAACAGAAGAATCTTTATGGTATCATAGAAAAAAAAGTTTACTGATGCTCCCAAACGTGAAGTGGCATCCAAGCTAAATACGCCATAGACTAACCAGTCTGCAAACTGCTGTATCATACTCACGAACATTTACCTCCATACGAACATTTAGCCACTTGCAAGCCTTTTATCTGTTCAATATAGAATTTCGAAAACCTTTTTTTTATCTCATCCCTTACACGACGAAACTCACTCTCGATAAATTCGGGTGTTCCAGTAGCATGCGATGGGTCATCGAACCCGATATGCAAACGATGTTTCACCTTGCCCGAAAATGTAGGGCAACTCTCGTTAGCTCCACCACAAACGGTTATCACATAGTCCCACTCTTCGGCAAGATAACTCTCCACAGAATCGGAGGTATGTTTTGATATGTCAATCCCTACTTCTGCCATTGCCCCGACAGCTCCCTCATTAAGTGCTCCGGTAGCTTGTGTTCCTGCCGAGCGTACTATTAGTTTTTCGTCAAACGATTGCAAAAAACCGTGTGCCATTTGACTGCGGCAACTATTGCCGGTACAGAGTATCAATACTTTTATAGCCATAACATTACTGCATAATACCCCCCCATTGCAATAAAGAGTAGGGCAATAATTAAATTCATCCATTTTTGAAAACTCTGCATACGGTGGTAAAACTTTCCAATTCCCGCCACACTGTATGCTAAGATCCATGCCACAATAATAACCGGAAGCCCCGTTGCGATTGCAAAAGCAAACGGCAAGAGATAGCCGCCTGTTGGGGCTGCTGCCATTGGCATTAACATGCCAAAATAGAATATACCACTTGAGGGACAGAAAGCCAACGAAAAGAGTACACCCAAAAGCAATGCACCAACACTGCCACGCCCTCCAAGCTTTTCAGCGCCACCATTAAACCCTAATTTAGGTAGGTTTAGCCTATTGCCAAAGAGCATAAACAGACCGATAAGGATAAGAGCTGGAGCAATCACCATTTCGCCATACTTACCAATCACTTTTTGAATGGCATATATACTTGCACCCTCCCTTAAAATAGGAATAAGAATAAATCCTATTCCTGCATAGGTGATAATACGACCAGCAGTATAAAGTATTCCGTTCCAAAAGATGCGGTGAGTACTCTCTATATCTTTGCTGATAAATCCTATTGCGGTGATGTTGGTTGCGAGCGGACAAGGGCTAATAGCCGTGAGTAGTCCAAGTAGAAATGCCGTAAAAAGAGGAATTGTACTACTATCCAAGAGTTGTTGTAGCCACTCCATTACTTTGTGATGTTACTGATTGCTTCAACCAATTTAGCTTTGAACACGTCGGGTTGCCCTTTGGCATAGCTAAATCCCATATCTGCAAGATTTTCAACCTTACCACCCCTGTCAAGTATCAACGACGACCAAGTGACTTCGTATTTGTCGGCAGTAGCTTCGTTTTCCTTTTGAGATATATCTATAATCTTCATTACCACCTTTTCATTTGCCAAGCTATCTATCACCTCTTTGGTTAGTTTTTCAATGGCATTGCAAGTAATGCAGCGTTGTTTGCCATGAAAATAGAGTACTTCGGTAATGTCTGATTGCTGTGCGTTGGTTTCTCGTTCTTTTTTCGAGCTATTGCCACCACAAGAAAGTAAGAAAATGGCTAAGCCAATCAGTAAGAAAATAGATTTCATAGCCTCTGCGTTATTTAGTTAATAGCTCCTTTACTTCCGATATGGATAGCTTTTTACCAGACGACAAGACTTTCTCATCCACCACCAAACCTGGTAATCTTAATACGTTGTAAGACATAATTTTCATCAAATCCTCTTCTTTTACCACAGTAGCATCTATGCCCAGTTCGGTAACTGCCTGTTTTGTTGTTTCATAAAGCGCCTTGCACCCAGCACAACCTGTTCCCAATACTTTAATTTCCATTTTATATTAATATTAAGTTTGTAATTCGTAAAAACACGAACAACTACAGCAAAAAAATAGATAAATCCTCTATTCGCAGCAACTCCCATTCGATTTGCAGATAGACATGAATTGGTCCATCAACTGTTTTGCGAACGCCCAATTCTCTTTATTTATGCAATATTTCACTTTAGGAGGTTGAATATCGCCCTGAATAAGTCCAGCATCTTTCAACTCCGAAAGGTGTTGCGAAACGGTAGCTTTAGCAATTGGCAATACTTCGTGTATATCGCCAAAGAAACAAGACTCTTGCGATGCTAAAAAATTTAATATCGCCACACGAGCCGGATGCCCCATTGCTTTTGCAAATCGAGCTAACTGTTCCTCTTGTTGTGTGTACTTCTTTACCATACCTATTGTTTTGTGTTCGCAAAATTACGAACTATCTCTAAAGAAAACAAGAAAAAGTAGGAAAAAAGATTCTCTTCCCCATTTTCGGTATCATCTTTCGCTCAAAAGAAGCTAACGCACATCATATCCCTCTAAGTCAATCAGCAGCCCTACCACCTCAGCATAATTCTTCCTACCCGATGCAATCTTATTTCCTTTCAAAAACTGGTTGTAAAGCCACGATTGTACCTCGCCTATGAATGGACTGTATCGCTCTCCCCAATAGGCACTCTTAGCACGTGCCTCCTCCAGTACCTCGGACCGAATAGAGCCCACAAGCCCCTTGAACTGGTGGTCGGGTAACAAAGCAGCTGCATTGCTCAATACATAGGGAAGCAAACCAAAGTAGGCACTATAGCGTACATCGGGATAGATAGAGGCTTTACAGACTTGAAAAGCCCAGTAATTGGCCTCAGCCTCGTTACTAATCCCTAACAAATGGGCATACTCATGGGCATACGAGAAGGGATACTGCACCGCTAATAGCTCTTCGTTGAGCTGCGTTTCAATAAAGAAGGGACCCATATACCCCAAAACACCCACGCTAGAGTATAGTTCATTGAATAGCAGACGCTTAGGATGTTGATAACTTTTTGGTTCACTCAATCCATAAGGCTCTTTTACCCCGCTATAAAAAGCCTTCACCTCCATCTCCAACTCCTCAGAATCAAAATCAAACTGATTGGTATAGGCCTGATTTAACTCCTTTACATAACGCTGCAAGAAGGTAGTAAAACGCTTCTCGCTATACTCCGAAGGCTCTACCTCTAACCGTTCATAAATAGAGGTACGGTAGTAACTAATGCCCCAGCCCAGGTAGAACCAGAGATATAACCACGCACCACCCAACAGATAGTTACGAGCGATAATAACTCCTCGCTGTTTAAACCGTACCGTAAAGCAGGTAAGTAGCGGATAGAGAATAGCGGCCACAACCACACCTATGATCAACCACTCTTCCAACGAATAGGTAACCAAAGCTGCCACTCCCGATAATCCGGCCGAAAGTGTAGGATAGATAGTATACATATACCAATCGGCCCAAGTAGGGAGGTAACGACAGGCTACTACAAAAGCCAACAACAACAAGAGCGGAAGCTGCTTAAGCCAATTCCAATTGCAACGCCTCATCTTACCTCTTCAATACATAAAGTTTACTACCTCCTCTACCCGTAGTAGTAAGGGGTGCTCCCTCCTGCTCGCGAAAAGCCATTAACTCCTTGGTTGCTACAAAACGCGATTGTTTAGTAAGCTCCATATAGTCGGCTATACGCATAAATGGGTGTTGCTGCAGGTAGTTAACAGCCAGTTGCAAACGCTCCTCGCGACTATAAGGCGATGGTTGCAAGCGGCATACCTCTCCCCGCTCAAGTTTACACACCCTATTGGCATCTGCCAACAAGCTGCGAGCTGCCCGATAGTTTACCCCGTCTAACTGTAGGCTACGTGCGTTGAGTTGCGTTGCCTTCTCCTCCAAGCCATCTAGCTCCTTGCATGGCACTACCCCTACCGTAGCGCTAAAGGTACCAATACCATCTAGCGCTACCGAATAACCCTCGGCCAGAAGCGCTGCCAGCTCAGTTGCTACATGGCTTAATACCTGCATAACAGTACCCTCGGTAACCCCTGTTCCAGGTGCGCTGATACGCTTTATAAACTCACTACTGGTAAAGTTACCAGCACGTTCTAAACGGTAAAAGACCTTATTCTCTCCACTACCCCTCAGGTCATTCATCTCTTGTTTGATGTACTTTGCCATATTTTTCACAATTATAGGTTCTATTCACCCCTTTATCAGTACCTAAAAATAGAAATAAAAGCATCTATTTCCTAATTTTCGACAGAAATTATCTAATTTACGATGAAAATTAGATAATTTACGTCAGAAATTCTCTAGTTTACGACGTAAATTAAAGAATAGACAAAGTGCTTAAGAAGAATAGGATAAAGCACACCTTCTTTTAAAGGAAGAGAGGTGCAAGAAATCATCCACACACGTTTATTCTAAAAGAGGCATGCAAGGCATCCATAACTATGCGAAAGAGGAATCAAAAAAAAGAACCCCGTTCAAGTGAGTTAAACTCACTTGAACGGGGCATTACCGAAATTAAAAAACGTGTGTGAATGATAGCTCACTCATCCCTCTCTGCAGAGGAGAAGTGATGGCATATTTCTTAAAATAGATCGCGTGTTACAATCTCATCTTTCCAGTGGTGATCTTTGGGAAAGGCATCGCCACCCCACGCTCTCTTATTGGTCCAAGGACGCTCTGCATCGGTCCAGAAGCTGTGCGATGCAGGTAGGCCAAGTGGCAAGAAAGAGAGTGAAGTCATGTAAAGACTACCGTTGTTGGTGTACCAATCGGCCATCTCGGGTTGGTGACCGGCGAATCCGATGGTTAAGAACCCTTTCTCATTGAAATTCTCACGACCATCGTACATGCGGTGAAGTACCGCTGTTAGGGCACCACGCACCTGCCCGTTGCTAAGGGTAGCAGGTAGCGTTTGCTGCCAAGCCATCATAGCTAGCGGTTGCATAGCGGCAGTGCGGTAGGTCATAGAACGGCCTACAACGGGGAAAGTACCTTCGGGCGAGATGAAACGCTCTAGTACAATGCTATACTTTTGAGCACGCTTCAAGGCACGCTCGTAATACTTGCCGTAGTGAATGCGGGTATAGGCCTTGGCATCTTTCATGGCCTGCAAGGTCTCTAGATACATGGGGTGAAAAACGTAGCTGCTGTAGTAATCGAATGAGAACTCAGGACCATCGGCATACCAACCATCACCAGCGTACCACTCCTCTACTTTGCGAATAGCCGAGTTAATGCGGTAGGCATCGTAAGGTGCGCCTGCTTTGGCTAGAAAGGCCTCAATAATGGAAGAGAAGAGCACCCAGTTGGTGTAAGGAGGGTCAATGCGACGCATCTGCGTAAACTCTTCGATGTAGCGCTTCTTGGTGGTATCGTCAAGCGGCATCCACAATTGGTCGTAGGCACGCAAGAAACTCTCGGCTACATAAGCGGCATCCACCAAAGGTTGCCCCTCTTTGCGCCACAACAGGTAGTCTGGACTTTGGGGATCGACTGCATGCACATAACTCTGCAAAGCCCACTCACGCACCTGCTTGCGTTTTACCCCTTCGGCCGTATTGTCATCGGGTAGTGATAACCAAGGAGCCACACCCGCCATGAGGCGACCGAAGGCCTCCATGTAGGTAACACGGATATCGCGGTTGTCCCAGCTAGGGCTTGTTTCGACCAACATATTCTCTTGCAACTTACCTTGCGCCATGTTGCTCAATACGGGTGCAGAGAGTTGGTACAACAGATCCACCCAATAGGCACGGTCTTTATTTTTAGGAGCCTCCAAATAGCGAACATACTCACAGGCTGCCAATAGATAGGCACCTACACCAAAATTGGCCGTAGAGTTGGCATCGACTATCTGACCAGGGATAGCCTTCTCACCAATAGGCTGCACATAGCCCACCTTGCCATCTTTTTGAAGCGCTGTTTTTTGCAGGTAGTTCCACGCCTTTTGAATAGTAGGCATAAACTCGGCCTCACTCAAGTAGCCATTGTTTACCCCCCACATCATACCATACATAAAGAAAGCCGTTCCACTGGTTTCGGGTCCAGGTGCATGTTCAGGGTCCATCATGCTACGTGTCCAATAGCCTTGAGGTTGCTGAATAGCAGCAATGGATTTGGCCATGCGCACATACTTTTGCACAAAGAAATCGCGGTGCTTGTACTCTTGTGGAAGATCTTTCAGCACCTTGGCCAAACCTGCCAATACCCAACCATCGCCACGTGCCCAGAAATCTTTCTTGCCATTGGCGCTTTTGTGCTGGGGGTATACATATTTGGCATCGCGGTAATAGATACCCTCCTCCTCATCATACATAATGCTATCGGCATACTTTACATATTCATACAGCTTCTCTAGGTAGAGGGGATTGCGGGTAATGTTGTATAGCTTTGTCATTACCGGCATCACCATGTAAAGCCCATCACTCCACCACCAGTAATCATTTTGAGGGGTACTCATTTGGTACTCCATCACCTCGCGTGCACGCGCTATTTTGTAGTTGGCTGGATCGACATTGTAGAGATCAATATAGGTCTGGAAACAGATTTGGAAGTCGCCAAAGAGTACATAAGCATCGCTCTCACCATACGAATATTTCCATTCGGCTTTGTTGTTATTCTTTGCCCCTTTCCACTCGTTGTGTTTGGCCCATGCCTCCGAATAGGCTCTGTACTCCTCCTTACCGGTTAGGAAGTAGGCCTCCATATTACCCGTGTGGTAAGCCGCATGCTCCCAAAAGGAGTTAACTGGCGTGGTGTTATGCTGCTGCCAGTAGTTATTCACTTTCTCAATAATGGCTCTCACCTGCTCTGCTTCGGTAGGTTTGGCCCATACGCCACCCCCTACGACCAGCATGATAGCTAGTAAGAGTAAACTCTTGCAATGTTTCTTCATGGTTCTGTTATTATATTATCGGTTTATTTATTAACTGCTATTTATTGGGGATAACTTCTTTCGCTAATTCCTTTGGCTACTCTTTTGGATAATTCCTTTGGACAGACTTTTGAATGGACTTTTCGATAGACTTTTCGATGGGCTTTTACGCATAACCCACTAGCTCCCCTCTTTTTCTTTGAAGTTAGCATGCTTACTTTTTAAACTGCTTCAATGGATTTAACTCCAACACATAGACTGGTGTGGGGTTGGTATCGACAGTACGTTCGCCATCACCTTGGTGCGTTTGCTGTACAAAGAGATGCAGTTGTTGCTTCTTCTTCCAGAGCTCCGAGTCTAGGCTAGGCTCCCAAGCGTGTACCGGAAAATCGGTCAAATCGACTACCTTCCAGTCGCCTCCCTCTAAGTTGGCAGTATAGGCCATTGAGACTTTGCTGCCACGCTCTTCATCCCGAAATATATAGAATGCCTTATTCTTATAAGCCACCATCCGAGGGCGAGCAATAGGAATCATCTTGGTACCTCCTCCTTTCAAACTAAAAGGAGTGGTGCGCTGCGTGACCTGACTACTCTGCCAACCCTTTTCATTGTGCCACACCAGGCGGTATTGAGGCACATCACTATCGGCATCGCGCCAGTAGGTAGCAATGTAGGGATTGCCTTGTGCATCGGCACTCATACTGGTTTGGTTAATCAATTCACTATTCTCGGGGATGCGCCAAGCGTACTCGGCATTCTCCAGCGTAATGGGCAGTTGGTAGGGAGTTCCATCGGTTCGGTACCAACTCTTGCCATCGTCGGTAGAGCGTGCATAACAAAGGTCGTGGTTGGTCTCTACCATCCAAGTTTCACGCCACACCCAGGATAGGTGAATGGTTCCTTTATCATCTACATAGAGCTGCCAGTAGGCATTGCGCTTGTTTTCGCCATCTATCAAGACACTTTGCACCCGTTCCCACTTTTGTTGCTTTACATCGTACTTATTGAGCACCAAGTTGCCACGCCCCGAAGCTCCCGAACGGTAAGCAAAGAGTAAGTTTCCACTTGTAAGGGTATAGAATTCGGGGTAAGTTACATCTTGCTCATCAGTGCCCAACATGGGTTCCAGCTGCCCCAAGGTGGTAGAACCAGGTGCTATGCTACGACAGTAACGAAGCGGATGGCCGTGATGATCGAACGATACGTGCAGGTATCCAGCTCCATCTACCATGAGGCTAATCACGTTGTGCGCATCGCGAATATTGCCTTTATAGGGCGAACGATTTCGTTGCCAGTCTCCCTTTCCAAGGGCTCTTTTGGCTACTATCATGTATCCATCGGAGTCATAGTAAGCGGTGTATTGCACCCCCTTGTGGGTCACAATAGAGTTGTTGCGGAAGATGGTAGTATTAACCGAGGTACCGCTATAGCCACTACCCACCTCAACCAAGTGTTGTGCTTGCAAGGGGGGGAATAGGAGTATAAACAATAATAGAAGTAGTGCCTTCATGGTAAGTTATGTTTTGTTCAAGATGTAGGACAAAAGTAACCAATAAAGAGCAAGAAAGAAGCGAATTATTCGGCAAGGATGAAATAGTAACTGGTCAAAGAGGGGTAGTAGAGCTACAAAAGAGCCATCTCCCTCTCTAAAAAGCCACTCTTACCCATACCATTGGTCATTAGATGAAGAGCAGCTTTTCACCCTCCAACCTTCCTTGCCCAAGTGAACTACTCGTGCCCAGACCATTACTCTAAAATAAAAAGCGTGGCAAAGAGTTGCCTCTCTGCCACGCCTACTGTATAAAGGTGTATATAAAACTAGTTAGTAAGCGAATTCGCTACTTTTTACAAAAACTCTGTACTCTTTAATCAAGCCAGGTGCGCCTTGCTCTGCACGAGGCAACATACGGAAACCTGTTACTTGATACTCCTTGCCCATATCAATTACCACTTGGTGAGGATAAGCTGTATTATCAATGGTTTGCCAGAAGGTACTCTCTTGCAAGTCAAAAATCTTATCGGCTGTACGGTTACCGCTGCGCGTCTCTTCGCTATCGGCGTAACGAATCTTCCAATCTTGGCGAGAGATGGGTTTGCCATCTGCACCCAATACATCGAACTCTGCAATAGAAGCTACATTGGTACCATCGTAGGATGACAATCCTTCCAAACAGAAGAAGCGACCTTTGGTAGCAGGCGTTTGAACATCTTGCCAGCCATTACCTGCTGCAAAGGTACCGGTAGCAACCACCTTCTCGGCTGCCAACTTCAAGGCTTCACCCTTTGCGCGGTGTGTTTTAGGTACCGATTCGCGAAGCATGTCCAAAATAGGAGTCGTAATACCTGCAATTGATGCCTCGGCTGGACCTTTAACATCCAATACAATAATCTCGTTCTCTCCTTTTTTCAACCAGCAACCAGGCATAAACAACGTTTGTTGAGGACCAATCTCCCAGAAACGACCCAAAGCAATACCATTCACCCAAACCATACCTTTGCCCCATGACTCCATGTTCAAGAAGGTATCGGCCACTTTATCCAATGTAAAGGTAGCACGGTAGTAAGCAGGAACGGCTGCATCGGTTGATGCCCCACCTACCGCTTCCATGCTTTGGAAGTTTTTGTTTGATACAAACTCGTAGTTGAGTGGCAAGTTATAAACGCTCCAGTTCTTCAAGTTCTCAATCTTCTTACCAGCAATCAACTCTACCTTCTCGGTAATCCCTTTGCGGTCATGAATCGATTTATCGAAGTTTACACGACCCAAAGCCTCCACATAGAGGTCAAGTTGTGTACCAGCAGCCAACGCAGGAAGCACCAATTCGTGAGCCCCTTTGCGACGGTCTAGTGTACCAATCAATGTACCATTGGCAAATATTTGCGTCCAGTCATGTTGTTCGGTAATTTTCAAGATGGTTCCAGCAGCTACTGCCTTCTCCAATGTTTTGCGGTATAAAATGCTTCCCCAACCTTGATCAAACTTCTCCATAGGCTGAATATCTACAATCTCTTTGGCTGCAGGAAGATTCTCCATCACACGAGCAATTTGATTAAATTTAATCGCTGGAATCTCCATGACAGGTATCGCTGCAGGAATAGGAGCCAATTTTTGTCCCTCATCCAAATGATCTTTCATCATGTTGCGTAGTTCGTGGAACTTATCGGTTACCCAACCCGCTTCGCTAATAGGCGCATCGTAGTCGTAAGAGCTACACATAGCCGAGTAAGCAGGGTTATTGGCACCGCCCCACCAGCCAAAGGTAGTTCCACCGTGTGCCATGTAGAGACTGAACGAGATGTTTTTCTCCAACATTTCGCGCAAACCATCCACCATTACTTTTCCTTCACGTGTTTCGTGTTGACGGCCCCAGTGGTCAAACCAACCGCTCCAGAACTCACTACACATCAAAGGTGAATCAGGACGTACCTCTTTCAACTTAGCAAATTGCTTGTCAATATCGGCACCTGTACCAAAGTTAACCGTCCAAACCAAGTCATCCAAACCGTTGTTCAAGAAGTTCAAACTCCAGTCACATTGGAACAAAGGCACTTCGGTAAATCCAGCTGCACGCACTGTATCACGAATGGCTGTAATGTAAGGTTTATCGGTACCGTACGAACCAAATTCGTTCTCTACCTGTACCATGATAACATTACCTCCACGCGTAATTTGGTGGTCAACTAGTTGTTTGCCAACCTCGTGCATAAATATACCTACACGCTCCATGTAGTAAGGGTGTTGGCTACGTAGCGCTACACTATCATCTTTCAACAACCACCAAGGAAGTCCACCCATCTCCCACTCTGCACATACATAGGGACCAGGGCGTACTATTACCCACATATCGTGTTTCTGAGCCAATTCGCAGAAAGCTGCCAAATCTTTGTTTCCCGTAAAGTCAAAGTTACCTGGAGTCTCTTCGTGTAGGTTCCAAAATACATAGAGACAGATGGTATTCATACCAAGTGCTTTACACATCTCAATACGGTGTTCCCAATACTCACGTGGAATACGTGGGTAGTGAATCTCGGCCGCTTTAATCACCATCGGTTTACCATTGAGCATAAACGCATTCTGCCCAATCTCGAATGTACCCGGCTTACGCACGTTGGTAGTACACGATGCTAACAGAACAACAGCTAGCAATAGAGTTAGTAGTTTTTTCATCCTAGTTATTTATTTATTTAATCAATTATTTTATTCGCTTGTAGAAACCTACAAATGGCGAATAACCCAACCATTAAGTTGGACTATCCACAATCTATTACAGCCTCTATTTTCTCTTCTTCATCACCTCTTTTTTGATCCGAATCACGGTAAAAGAGTAAGCAGGTAGCTCGTAAGCAAACTGCTTATCGACCTGCAATATACCCCCCACCGGGCGTGCTGTTTTATCTTTAGGGTCGCCACTCAACAGGGTTGTTTTAGCCTCTTTGCTTAACCCCTTCATGGTGGGCAACTCAATATCGGCCTCTACTGCTACAGGAAGCATGTTTACCAACTTCACAATGCAATCGCCCGTATGGGCATCTTTCACCACCGATACGGCTACACGCTTCTTCACCGCAGCTTGGTCATTGTCCAATGTTACTTGCGAAGGAAGATACTCAGTACCTGCATTTTGTCCATACATAACCTGCGTGTAGTAACCTACCGTTGGTTTCACCTCGCTATTATTGAAATAGATCAAATCAGGATTCCACTGCGTATGTCCCTCTTTGGCCAATAACGGTGCGTATGATGTCATGGTCACCACATCTGCATTCCGCTCAATAGCAGTCAAGTAAAGCGCCTCGGCTAGTGCTGTCTCTATGTTGTTGGGGCGTCCTGGCAAGTGTGCTGCATATTCGCCCAAATATACTTTCGACTTGTTACGGTCGTATTTATCATAAAAGTCCTGGTTGTTAATAAACCAACCTGGAGTGTTGTAGTAGTGTTCATCTACCATTGGGACTTGAAGTTTAGTAGCCAATTCCCATCCCTCTTCGTAATCGGTTCCTTCGTAGAAAGGGCCTACTGTTCCAATCACTACAATTTCGGGATACCTCTCTTTAACCGCATCAAAGATCATTTTAAAACGCTCTTCGAAAATATCGGTTATCAAATCTTCGTTACCAATCCCTACATACTTCAAGTTAAAGGGTGCTGGATGTCCAGCCTCGGCACGCTTCTTGCCCCAAACCGTTTTCTTGGCATCACCGTTGGCATATTCAATCAAGTCCAATACATCTTGAATGTACTGAGGCATATCCTCCATCGGTATCCCCCCCTGTTGTCCACCACAGGTTAACTCATTGTGCGAATGGTAGCTACAAGTACCTGAGTTTTGGCATGGTACACCCGCTGCCACCACAGGAACAGCTTCTGCCCCCAAGTCCTCACAAAACAAGAAATATTCATGGTAGCCCAATCCACGTGTTTGGTGGTAACCCCACATATTGCGAAGCGGTTTACGCTCTTCTAATTTCTCGATAGATCCTTTCCAATCGTAGATGTTATCAATACCATCGCCATGTGCCACGCATCCACCGGGAAAACGTACAAAGCGAGGATTCATCTGCTGCAATGCCTCTGCTAAATCGGGGCGAAGTCCATTCGTTCTCCCCTTAAATGTCTTTTGTGGGAATAGCGAAATCATATCAAACGCATACTCTCCTACCGCTTGAGGGCATACAGCTAATACAGCATCGGCTGCATCGGCTGTTGCCGTCAAAGTCACGGTTTGTCTCTTCCACTGGTTGGAAGATGTATTCATATTTCCTTGGGCAATCTCTTTTCCCTCTTTAGTAACTAACCTAACTTTAATCTTTCCACCTTTGTGATCTCCCATCACCTTCGAAAACATAGAGAAAATATATTTCTCTCCTTTTTTAATTGTTATTCCATCAAATCCCTCATTTACCAAAGAGATACCTACCTCTTCTACATTCATCACCGCATAGTGGGGATTATTAGGGTGAATAGGAAGGGCAGTTTCAATGTGCCACACTCCTTTTCCATCCTGCAAGCTCCATACATAGGTACTATTCCACTCTTTAATGTGTCGTCTCTCTTCGTTCGCATACTCAAAGTCGCGGTTTTGCACCAACTCAGCATAGAGTCCCCCATCGGCTGCATAATTTATATCTTCAAAGAAAATACCTATCAAATGCTCACTCACTGGAGTGGTTACCTCATCCTTTACCTTAATAGTTGCCTTCACAGGCTTTAATCCTGCAAAACGAACCGGGTCTTGCTCCGTACGCTCATCAATTTGTTGCTGACGATAGGCACGATGGTCTGCATAGCGTACCAACTGCTCTACTTCGGCCAATGGGCGTTTCTGTATATAGCCTGCTTGTGTTACTCCTGCTACAACTACCTCCAATGGAGTAGCTGGTTGGAAGGCCTCTATAGCCTGCGCTTTCCTTAATTTGACCACAATAGGGTCTGTGGGTGCTGCCTCAAAGTAAGATTGTCGCTTCCATTGCAACAAATCGGGCGAAGCAGCATGCCCATACTCCTGTCCACTCTCATTTAACTGCCAAATGCAGTGCCACATTCCATCTTTCCCTTTAACTAGCTCAGGCTTAATCATTCGCTTTTGTGAGCCCCAACGACCATAGTCACACTTTACATAACCATATCCATCGGCTACATCGAACCACTTTTGTTGGTCACGACTCCAGGCAAATTTCAACCCACTTCTTCCTTGATCATCTTCTGTAGCATACGAAAAAAGGTAAACCGAATCGGACGTATGAGTTAAACTCTCCGTCTGAGCTTGTACAGAAACTGCACCAGCCAACAGCGCCATTGCTGTAGTTAAAATACTCTTCTTCATATTTCTATATTAAGATTAGAGGATGATAAGGCTTTGTTAAATGAGATCTGATAGTGCCAATGAGCACTAAGATTGGTAAAGCTATTCCACGAAGGAGTGTACTAGAGCGTAGGAACTACTTTCTTAATCGTTCCGTCTGCATTAAACTCCATGCGGTCTATACATACCTCGCGGTGTGTACCCGGACCATCATTCAAGAAGTTTTTGTTGATGCGGTGGTATACAATGTACCATTCATCTGTTCCTGGTATCTGCAATACTGAGTTATGTGCTGGTCCGTAAATCTCTTTGGCTGCATCTTGAATCAAGATAACAGGATCTTTGGCCACCTCAATGGGGCCCAATGGCGATTTAGAGGTGCCGTAAGCTACGTGGTAGTTAGGTGAACCTGTGTCATCAACCGACCACAAAAAGTAGTACAATCCGTTGCGGTAAAATACGTAAGCCCCTTCGCGGTAGGCATAATCTTGCAAGGTTCCCCCTTGTGGAGTCATCACTGTAATGGTTTTCTTCTTCAACGAAACCATATCTTTGTTCAATTCAGCACCAGCCATGTACCCGTTCCCCCAGTAGAAGTAACTCTTCTTCGAAACTGGATCGGTAAATACATCGCCATCAATGCATGAGGTTTTATTTTCAGGGATAAACAACACTTTAGGTTCGCCCTCTAGGTCAGTAAAATCTTCGTTAGCATATGCATAATAGATAATATCGGGACCACCTACATACTGCATAGACCAATAGACCATATTCTTACCCACTTGTGGATCAAACACCGTTTGAGGTGCCCATACACGGCGTAGTTTCTCTTGTCCTTTGTACTTCTTCTGCATATTAATAACCGAGTGATTCCAATTAACCAAATCGGTAGAACTAAGAAGTATCAAGGCACGGTTAGAGTCCCAGCCATTGTCCGATACCATATCGGTCAATACCATGTAAAAAGTTTTACCATCTTGGCTACGTAAAATATGTGGATCGCGTACGCCCCCTGTAGAGCTAATCACTTTCGAGTCAATCACAGGTTGGTCATTGTTTAATGCCCAGTATGAATAGCCATCCATACTAACGGCATAACAGACAGCCTCATCGTCAATATGATTTCCTTTGAAATAAGAGAAAAGATAGGCTACATAATCTTTCTCATGGATCTGTTCAGTAGGTAAGCTAGCCATAGTTACGATGGGTAGCATCAAACAAAGTAGAGTTTGAATAATTCGGTTCTTCATTTTTTTTTATATTAGCTATCATTACTGTCCCATTAAAATCTAAAACTGCTCTTTGAAATGTTTGAAAGTTAGTTAGTTATAGCGTTTTTTGAATTAAACGGATTTCAATTCTCATCTTTGCGACCTAAAAAAGGTCGGCATATGCATAAGGATAAATTCGTATTCTCTCAACTGATAGCATTCTTAGATAGAAACAGCTTCAACTACATCGTTCGCAAGCATGATGGTGACAAGTACGTAAAGCATTTCACTTGCTGGAACCAGTTGCTATCTTTGATGTTTGGGCAACTCTCTAATCGTGAAAGTCTGCGAGACTTAATTGTCGCTCTTGATGCTCATCATTCTAAATGTTATCACTTAGGAATGGGTCGGAATATTTCAAGATCATCCTTGGCGCGAGCCAATCAAGACAAGGATTATCACATCTTTGAGGAGTATGCCTACTACTTGGTAAACAAAGCAAGACAGAAGCGTGTTACCAACATCTTCAAACTCGGTGGAAATGTGTATGCCTTTGATTCTACAACCATTGATTTATGCCTATCCATATTCTGGTGGGCAAAGTTTCGCAAGAAGAAAGGCGGTATCAAAGTATATACATTGTATGATGTAGAAACACAGATACCTGCATTCTTTCATATCACCGAAGCTTCCGTACATAATTCAAAGGCAATGAGTGAAATACCCTATGAATCTGGCTCCTACTACATCTTTGACCGTGCTTATAACAACTTTAAGATGCTGTATAGGATTCATCAGATAGGTGCATACTTCGTTCTCAGAGCTAAGAAGAATCTTCAATACAAAACTATCAAATGGAAGCGAAGATTGCCTAAAAACGTACTCTCGGATATGCCCATTGAATTGACAGGATTTTATCCAAAGCAATACTATTCTGAGCCACTTCGGTTGATCAGATACTGGGATGAAGAACAAAAACGTGAGTTCGTTTTCTTAACCAATGCAACCCATATTTCAGCTCTTCAAGTTGCCGAACTTTATGAGAACCCCTGGCAAGTAGAGCTGTTCTTTAAATGGCTTAAGCAGCACCTCAAAATCAAAAAGTTTTGGGGGACTACAGAGAATGCCGTCAGGATACAAATCTACGCTGCAATATGTACTTACTCTCTGGTGGCAATTGTTCAGCACGACATGCAACTGGATAGAAGTACATACGAAGTTCTTCAAATATTAAGCATCTCGTTGACCGATAAAACACATCTTCGAGACCTCTTTGGCAAAACTAAATTTCAAAATTACAAAGAACGATTTGGATCTAATGAGCCAAGTTTATTTGATTTTTAATAACGTCCCAATTTTAATGGGACACTAGTGATTTACTATAAAAGGCTATTTGTATATTACTCGGAAATTGTGTTAGCAAAAGTAAATGAGGGCGATTAAAAAGAAGAATCTTTATTCACCATAAATGAACTCTATTTTCATCATACCTCCATTTATCACCCTATTAATCGCCATTAATTCAATCAAGAAGCAGAATAGCCTACAAATCAGTAGGCTTCCAGCTAGCTTGCCACTCAATAACCGGCACACCCTCCTTGAAAGTGATAGGCAACCAAATGTATCTTCCATCACTTGGCTTTTTAGGACGCCACATATCGGCCATAAAGACGAATGCATCCCTCTTTCCCTCTACCTGTTGAATATAGGTACTTTGTCCACCAAAGGTTAATGCAGCATTAGGACCTACACAGGGGCTAGTATGTACTCGCCAAGGACCATAAATTGATTCGGCCGAAAACATACGTGCTTCATTGGGATCCCAACCGGTACAACCCGAAGCAACCATCCAGTAGGTTCCATCCTTCTTAAAGATAGCGGGAGCCTCGTTGTGTCCAGCTGGAGCAAAGCGAACATACTTGCCCGTATGCGATAGGTAATCGGCACTCAATTCAGCTATGTGCAGGGTTAGGTTATCTTCCGAAGAGTAGATGTGGTAAGCTACCTGGTCATCGTCTACAAAGAGGGTCATATCGCGCGACATTTGGCCACCTGTCAAATCACGTTTCACAAAAAGCCCCTTATTAATCGCATCGTACCAAGTAGGAGTCCACCACTTGGTGTAGTTCTCTTGGTGCAACGTATCGAGCACAGCCAACTCCTGCTCACTCATATTGAAAGGTAGAATACCAGGGTTTACTCGGCCCGAACGAACAAACTCAAAAGGACCTGTAGGGGTACTACTAACCGCTACACCTGCACGCGCCGAAGCATACCCTTGCCCGCGCAACTCTAGGTGAAACCACATCACATATTGATTATTCTTGGCGTTGTAAATCACTTTAGGGCGCTCTAACACACATCCAGCAGCTATATCGTGCGCCTCGTCTGGAGAGACAGGAAGCGCTATGCCTTCGTTCTTCCAGTTTACAAGATCGGTAGAGGAGTAACAGGTTACCCCCACCATGGCTCGGGTAGTCGTATCGCACTTGTGTTCGCCATACCAGTAATAGGTACCTTCACTGTAGAGAATTCCTCCACCGTGTGCATTGATATGTTCACCTTGATTGTCCAACCACAACTCACCAGGATAGATGGTATCATTTTTGGAAACTCCCGAACAACTACTACCTAGTAGTAAGAGGCTGGCTAGTAGCCCCAAGCCAAGTTTTGCCTTTCTCATAGAAAATTAGTTTTTTACTGTTTAATAATGGTAAGGCAAAAGTAGCCACTCTGAAGGGGTGGAGTAGCTCATAATTGAGCATTAAGTAGCTTCTAAATAGTCATCAAAGGGGGTATAAAAGAGGCTGGGTCGATAGTAAGCAGTTACTTGCTTACTATCGACCCAGCATAAATTTAAAATAAAGCTTACAGACTCGGGCTTTATGAGCCAATCAAAACGGTTCATAAAGCGATTAGATAATCTAGAGCTTACCTCCCCACGCACATCTCAAACGGCGAAGCAGGTAGTCCAGCTTCGTTCATCAAGTTGGCCGTAGCGGGATTGTCGTCCCAGGCGTAGCGCACGCTACAGGGCGAGGCTACTTCGGGGTGCCAAACGGCTACCCGATTGCCAGATACTACGGCCGCCTCTGCCCACCGGTAGCGACCATCGGCACCCGCTATGGCAAAACCTTGCAGCTGCTCTTTGGTAGACAAAGCATCCGTTCCTGCTTCAAAAGAGAGAAGTAATTTACCGCCATCAAGCGCAATTTCGTTACAGATAGGACCGCTATAGACCAGCTCCTGCTCGCCATACACCGCTTTACGCACCAACAGCGAAAGTCGTCTTGCCAACTCTTTCTTATCGAGCGGGTGAATGTCGTTCCACTCACCTAAATCAATGGCTACCCCTAAGTGCGTGTTTAGATCCTTCAAAGCCACTTGGCGTTGTGCCTCGCGCAAACGAGCCCACCCACTCTCTACGGGCCATGTATGGTGCTGCATAAAGTTGGCCAACTGCACCACGAAGAAAGGGAGCTCCTCATCGTCCAACTTCAAACGCCAGTCGGCTATCAAGCTAGTGAGCAACGCTTCGTATTCATTGGGGCGACCCGTATTAGTCTCCCCTTGGTACCACAACACCCCCTTAAAGGCAAGGTTGCGAAGGGGGGCAATCATGCAGTTATACATACCGGTAGGTACATTTTGGAAAGAGACCCCTCCCTGGCGAGCGGGCATTTCGCATCCCAATTGGTAGTTCCACACCCTAGAGAGCGACAAGGTATCTTGCTCCCAAGCCAAGCAGTAAGGTTTATCGGCTACAAAACTGGGATTGCCCGAATAACTTATTAAACGGATAGTTACCTGATTCTCTCCCGCTTTCAACAGCGAGGCAGGCACCTTGTAGATGCGTGGAGGATATTGGTAGAAGGTATTTCCCACAAAGGTACCATTGACAAAAACCGAATCGGCATCGACTAGGCACCCCAACCGAAGCACCGCATCCTCTGCTGCCTGTGCATGGGTCAGAGAGAGGGTTTGTCTAAACCAGTGCGAGCCATTGACTGCATACCCATTCTTCTTGCCCCAAGCATCCGAAAAAACATCCACTTGGCTCCAATCCGACTCATCGAGTTGGGGCGCAGACCAGTGCGCTCCCGCTTGAATGCCCTTATCGGTACGGTATAGCGTAGCATCCCACATCTTATTCATCAAGCCACCTGCTTGGTTGCAGAGTTCGCGGTAGGCTGGCGAAGCGAGCAAATCGCGCTCACTGAGCTGACGGGGGAAGGCTTGCAACGCCTTCTCACTCATCCACGCCTCGACCGAGCTTCCTCCCCAACTGCTGTTGATAATACCAATGGGCACTTGGGTATGTTGAATTAACTCTTTGGCAAAGAAGTAAGGAAGGGCCGAAAAGCTAGGAGCATCGGCCACGGTGAGTCGCTTCCACTCCATGGATCGAATATCGGTTTTGGGGCCATCTACCTCATTGCCATAAGGGGTTTTCACGTAACGAATCAAGCTATTTTCGTCCGTTGCTATCTCTTGGGCAAAAAGATCGGTTACTCGATCTACCGTAAGCTCCATGTTAGACTGTCCCGAGCAGAGCCAAAGATCGCCTATCAAGATATCTTCTACCTGCAGCTCGTTTACTTGCAACTTCCACGGGCCACCTGCCTTCATGGCGGGCAACTCTACCCACCAATTGCCATCGGCGTCGGCCACGGTACGTTGTTTTTTCTTTCCCAGGGTTACCGTAATTGCTTCGCCTGCATCGGCACTCCCCCAAATTTTAATGGGTTGTTCACGTTGCAGCACCATCCCCTCCGAAAAGAGGGTAGGTAGCTTCACCTTTGCCACTGCCGATAGGTTAGAGAGGAGCAAGGTAGCGAGTAATAGTATTGATTTAGTTTTCATTTACGTACTGTTTAATCTGTTTTAAAAGATTAGATTACTTCACCCGCGCACTCTCGGGTGCACCTAAGTAAGCGGGTTTCAATCCACCCAAGTCTATCATCACTTTCTGAAACACCATTCCTGCATCGAGCAGACGAATGTGGAGGGTGTGCTGTTTCGCTTTTTCCACTAAGTGGGTGGTTTGAGTGGTAATAACATGGTCGGCTTGCCACTTACCCAACTCACCGCGGTAGCCACCATTGATGTTCACCACCTCTTCGGGACCATCATCGATGCGTACCGCATAACGCATTCCCTTGTAGTCATTAAAGTTGAGGGTGGCCGAAAAGCGCAACTGCACCCTAGCTGTGCCCGCATAGTCACTCACAAAATCGTAGGCCAATGCCATCGATTCATCGGGTTGAACAGTACAAGGCAAAGTAGTTACCCCCGATAGGGTAGCTCCTAGATTGGGGATTACCACAAATTGTGCTGCTCCATTCGTAGCACGGCTGTAGTTTGGTGCCTCCATCGATAGGTAGCCATCGGCCTCTTGAAAGAGTGGCGAAGTAGCAGCTACTTCGGGAAGACGCACCACAGCCGGCATGATGTTATGGGCAGGGTGGTTCCACGAGGTGTAACCAATGTGGGTCTGATCCATCATGTGGTTCCATTTACCCCCACTCATTACCTGATTATAGTGGTAAGTGAGTAGTGAATCGCGCTCAAAACAGTGCACCACTTTATCGGCCCACACATTGGCTTCGGAACTATTTTGGGCAGCAAGCTCCCGATTCATCGCTACCGCATAGTACATTTCGTAGAGATTGGCACACGCTTGGATGGGGTAAAGAATCAACTGATCGTACGCATCGCGACGGTTGGCAGGTAGCAGATAATAGAGTTTAAGGGCATCCAAACTCAAGGTGGTATACGCCTCTTTTACCCGTTGAAACTCGTGGTAGTTCTCCAAACTGTAGGTGGTTGCAGTGAGTAACTCGGGCGTAATGCGGCGGTTGTATTTGGTATAGAGAGTAAGCAGGCGAGCCGCTTCGGTAGCGTAAGGAGTCCCAAACTGTTGGGCACAAAAGGCTTCGGTGTGTTCAAAAAGGTTACTAGGCGTAAATCGCTGGGGATTCCAAGCCATATCCAAAAAGAAGGTAATGGGGTACTCCATCGGTTTAAGATCGCCCACATTGACCACCCAAAGTTCACGCACACCGTGTTCGTAGGTGAGATTCATCTGCTCCCAAGTACGCTCTATTTGGGTAATGTTTAACCACTTCGAGTTGCGAGGTGCCCCTACATAGTCAAAGTGGTAGTACATACCATACCCCCCTTTGCGTGGTTTGTCGTTCAAGTTGGGAAGTCGGCGCACATTGCCCCAGTTATCATCACAAAGCAACAGTGTCACATCATCGGGCACCCGCATTCCTTGGTCGTAGTAATCTTGCACCTCTTTGTAGAGCGCCCATACTTGGGGAGTCTCTGCTGCCTTTTTGCCAGTCACCTTTTCAATAATACGGCGCTGATCTTTTACTATCTTTTGCAACAGTTGGGTATTGGTATCGTCACTCATCGCCTCATCGCCATCGCCACGCATGGCTAGGGTAATCACCGATTCCCAATCCTTGCAGCGCTCCATGCCTGCTTGCCAAAAGTTGCGTAACTCTGTTGGATTGGTTTGATAGTTCCACTCCCCCTTCCCCCTCCTTTTCCAATCTTGCTGTGCCAAGCCCATCGGCTCGTGGTGCGAAGTGCTCATCACAATCCCCATTTCGTCAGCTAAAGGACCGTTAAGCGGATCGTCGTCGTAAAAGGCGCTGGCCCACATGGCTGGCCACAAAAAGTTCCCTTTTAATCGAAGAATTAGTTCGAATACCTTCTCGTAAAAGCGACTATTAAATCCGCCAAAGGTAGCCGTAGCCCAGCCACCCAAACTGGGCCATTCGTCATTCAGAAAGATGCCGCGATACTTTACAGCGGGTTCGCCATCGGTATAGGTACCCCGCCTAATGGCCACAAGCGACTGTTTCTCTACCGGTACATCGGCCCAGAAGTACCACGGCGAAACACCCATTTGGGTAGAAAGTTCGTAAATGCCATAAATAGTACCTCGTTTGTCACTACCGGCAATGACCAATGCCTCTTCTACCCCTTCGAAAGGGTTCTGAATGGTTTGAATCAAAAACTTTTCGCGTTTTCCTTCCAACTGCAATCCATCTATTTTGCCCGCTTTAACCAATTCTTGAATAAAGTGGCTGCCCTGGAGAGAGCCAATTATTACCAGACGCTTGGCGGTTATCGTATTCACCAAAGGGGGTATTACCCCTGCCACCTCTTGGGCATCGGCTTGTAGGTGAGCAATGGCACGAAGAATCCCTTTGTCCTCCTTGGCATCGACCAAAATAGGGAGGGCGCTCTCCTGCTCTATCCAGACAAAAGCTTGAGCAGGGTGGTGAGTCACAAAAGTGGGGGCGGCCAGCAAGGAGCTGGGTAGGGAGAGAATGGCTAAGAGAGCCATGTATAAGATAGGGTACAAAAGGTGTTTCATAAGGGTTCATTATTACATCTAAGCGGACCTCTTCTAGGAGGAGAGGTCAAAAGTTTGCACAAAAGTAATTAAATAAAATGTAGAAATCTAACAAAAAGGAGTTTTGAATCGCTTTACACTGCAACAGAAACGAGTAACGTAGTAACTCAAAGAGTTGCCATAAAGTCACTACAGTTTCTCTTTCTTTACAAAGAGGTTTTTTATTGATTCACTGGAGTAAGTTTTCGATTCACTCCAGTGAGTCGATTGATTCACTAGAGTGAGTCGAGCGTACCACTGGAGTGAGTCGCTCGACTCACCCGGGTGAATCGATAACTTTGTCGGGAGAGCTCAGTAACTATGTACTGAATGCCGACAAAGTTAGTGCTACCGTACCAACTACTTACCGGCTAAAGCCTACAGCAGGCGATTCGTAGTTGGTAATATCAATACGAAACTGCTTCATATCTTCCAATTGATGGATGGGTCGCTCCAATTCGTAAGGAATGGGCATACCCGAGAAAGTTTGGAAGTAGAGCAGGCAGGCATCTTTCCACCACACAGCATCACGCGCTTGCACTTGCAGGCGGCGTTGGGTATCGAGAAAACGTTCTTGGTCTACATAGGGTTGGGCAGCGTCCCACAACTGTTGGAACCTACGAGTGGCTTGAACTCCGCTATCGTACTTGTAGCACATCTCCTCCCAAAGAGTACGACCACTCTTCATGGTGTGTTTCCACGATACGTGGTGGAACCAAAGCAGGTAGATTTCGGGACAGGTAGCTAGATTGTCGTACTGCTGAGCCAAATGGGCTGGATATTGAGCCGTAGCATGGCTACCGCTGCTGTTGCGATTGAAGCCGATGGCCTCTTTCGTGGCATTGTGGTAGTACGAGGGCATCCAGTCGGCACGCGCACCAGGTATAGCACACCAGGGTTCGGGGCCGTAATGGTGGTTCCAAGCAAAGATGTGGTGAAGTCCTAGCGGCATCATGTAGTTGACCACCGCTTCGTGGCTATCCACCATCATCTCTGTAAGAGGATTTACCAAATTGGCATCGGGACTAAAGGTTTGGGCCAACCACTCTTGGGCAATCGCCTCCGAGGTCAGGTTAGGATTCCACGCCAATCGGCCAAAGGCGTACCAGTTGGATTGTGCCAAATGGTGTCCACACCAATTGGTATCGGTACCAATATTGGCTACCCCTGCTACCGCATTCATCGAGTTGGGTGTTACCAGTTCAAAGAACTCTTTCCACATGGGGGCTAGGTAAGCCAAGTGGTTGGAGAAGCCCAAATACTCCTGCGTAATCTGAAACTCGACCATGGTAGGAGTGGTTTCCATGGCGGTAAAGAGGGGGCTATAGGGCTCGCGGGGCTGAAAATCGACCGGTCCATTCTTTACTTGAATGGTTACATTCTTGCGAAACTCACCATCGAGTGGTTTAAACTCTTGGTAAGCCTGCTTGGCACGATCGGGTTCGTGTGGCTCGTATACAAAGGCACGCCACATCACCACCCCTTTGTAGGGAGCCAATGCATCGGCCAACATATTGGCACCCTCTGCGTGGGTTCTTCCAAAGTCGCACGGACCAGGCTCTCCCTCGGAGTTGGCTTTCACCAAGAATCCCCCAAAATCGGGAATTAAGCGGTAGAGCTCTTTCGCCTTCTCTTTCCACCACTGAATAACCTCTTTGTCCAACGGATCGGCCGTAGACAATCCACCTACATGGATGGGCGAAGCAAAGTTGATGGAGAGATAGGTTTTAATACCGTAAGGACGAAACAGATCGGCCAATGCTTTTACTTTGAGTAGGTAGTCGCTACCCAAAATGAGTGGCGAAGCGTTGACATTGTTCAGTACCGTACCATTGATTCCTATCGAGGCATTGGCACGTGCATAGGCTTCGTAGCGAGGCGAAAGGGTATGAGGAAGCTCTTCCCACTGCCAAAGCGAGTGACCGGCATACCCTCTTTCGACCGTTCCATTCAGGTTGTCCCAATGGTTTAAGAGGCGCAAGTCGAACTGCGGATTCTCTACAATAGGGCGTTCGGTAGTAGCAGCTGCCGACCATTGCCCTTGCTCTTGCAAACGGAGCAGGTGATAGGCTCCATAGAGCAATCCCACATCGGTAGGCGAAACAACTTGAACGCCTGCAGCGGTAGAACGGATTAAAAAGCCCTCACTCTCTACCCCCGCCTCTCTCTTGCGAGTCAGTGTAACGGGGGCTCCCTTCCAGTAGTTGCGCAATTCATCGGCCGCAAGGGTCGATGTAGTTGTTTGTTTCGTTACAGTTACCACCCCACTGCCAGTTGCTGTTCTAGGCATCCAGAGGCGGCTTCCATCTTCGGCCTGCAGCGAAAGAAGGGCAGTCGAAGCAAGCAATAGGGTAGCTACTACCCTACTGCTAAGTGACATCCATTTTTTTCTCATTGGCTTATTGAGCAGCACTCCCTTCGATGGTCTCTATCTTTCCTTGTGCATCGTAAGTAAGTTCACACACCTTGAGGCTGCGCAACCAAGTTTGTCCTCCCGATGGTACACAGTCGTGGTGAAACAGGTACCACTTTCCTTTGTACTGCGCAATGCTGTGGTGGGTAGTCCAACCCACTACAGGGGTCAAAATCACTCCTTGGTAGGTAAAGGGGCCGTAAGGATTATCGCCTATGGCATAGCAGAGGTAGTGCGAATCGCCCGTTGAATAAGAGAAGTAGTACTTACCGTTGTATTTATGCACCCACGACGCTTCGAAAAAGCGGTAGGGATTATCGGCTGTTAATAACTTTCCATCGGCATCTAGTATTTCAATATCGCGTGGCTCTTCGGCAAACTGCAACATATCATCGCTCAAACGAGCCATTTTGGGCAACAAGGCAGCCTCGCTACCCGTAGGAAGATAGGCACTCTCCAACGCTTTGTTGTTGCGGTAGCGCTGCAATTGCCCTCCCCAAATTCCACCAAAGTACATGTAGTGCTTTCCCTCCTCTTCAAATATACATTGGTCAATGCTGTAGCTGCCATTCATCGGGGCAGGTTGTGGTATAAAAGGTCCTTCGGGCGAATCGGCAATGGCCACTCCTACGCGGAAAATATCGTTTTGGTCTTTCAAAGGGAAGTACATGTAGTACTTTCCATCTTTGTGTGCCACATCACAATCCCACAACTGTCTGCCTGCCCAAGCTATATCTTCCACTTTGAGTACACAACCGTGGTCTACAATTTCGCCCTCCATCACATCGGTGGTCGAGAATACGTGGTAATCTTTCATATTAAAGTGGTCACCGTTATCATTCTCGGGTATGCCACTCTCCCAATCGTGCGAAGGGTAGATGTAGAGGCGGTCGTTAAAGATGTGTACAGATGGATCGGCCATATAGGCGCCAGGTACAAGGTATCTCATTTTAGTTTTCATGGTAGTTCTTTTTTAATTTATCAATCTTTTCGTTTGTCAATTGTTTGTTTGTCAATCGTTTGTTTCTGAGGTGCTATCAACCCTTTTTTCGTGGTGAAGGATAGGTGAAGGAGAAAAGTGCTATCCTTCACCCTAACTCACTATCAATCAGCGAGTGTGAAGGATGAAGGATGTTTTTTCTCTAACTTGTAGTAGCGGGGAGTTGGAGAGCGCTTTTTTGCAAAAAAGGCCCATTCCATCGAATTTTTACTCCACTACTAGTGTTGCAACTTTGGCTACAATGGGTTTGGCCTTGTAGTCGCGATCAAAGAAGAGTGGGTAATCGGTACGTCCCTTAATGGGCCAATCATTTTTCCACGAATCGCCATCGCCTACCCCCCAGAAGGTAACGCGGTGAATCTTGTCACTATGTTTTAAGAACACCTTGAAGTAGTCTGTATAGAGAGCCTCCCAAGCTGCCTCTACATCGCTAGGAACACCTTTTGTATAGGGGTTTAAACTCTCTTCGTACTGGGCCATATCGGAGATATTGGCTCCCCCTCTAAAGTCTCTAGGGAAAGGAAGTACACTTACATCTAGCTCCGTAATCATCACTTGGCAACCAGTTTGGGCAAGTGCTACAATGCTTTGCTCCACTTCGCTCGCTGCAGGTCCCTCTAGCATGTAGTGGCACTGCATACCTACGGCATCAATGCGAATGCCTTTGGCTTGCAAATTCTGCACAATCTTAATGGCTCCTGCCACCTTCTCGGGTTTAAACATGGAGTAGTCATTGTAGTAAAGTGCTACATTAGGATCGGCCTCTTGGGCAAAACGGAAAGCTAATTCAATATACTCCTCGCCAATGATTTGGAGGAACTTGCTGTTGCGCAACGTACCATCGTCGTTTAATGCTTCGTTTACTACATCCCAACCTTGTACCCGTCCTTTAAAATGTTCTACTACGGTAAAGATGTGGGTACGCATACGCTCTATCAATACCTCGCGCGATACCTCTTTGCCCTCTTGGTCCACAAAGAACCACTTGGGAGCTTGCGAGTGCCACACCAAACAGTGTCCCACTACAAACATCTTATTTTCGACGCCAAAGTTGACAAATTGGTCGGCAGCCTCGAACATAAATTTCCCCTCTTCGGGCTGAAGCTCTTCGCTCTTCATGCAGTTTTCGGCCACAACAGAGTTGAACTGCTTTTGGGTAAGTTGGGCTGCTCTATCATCGCTACCAGCTAGGTGATTCACATTAAGGGCTGTACCCACTAAGAACTTCTCTTGAAAGGCCTCTTTCAAGAGAGCTTCGGGGGTGGTTTGGGGTTGACTGCCACAACCAGCTAGGGCGGCTGTAGCTAACAGTGCAAAGGTGATGTGTTTAATGCTTTTCATGGATTCTAATCTATTTACTATGTAGGTTTATTATTAAAATTATTTCTGTGCAGAACCGGCTCTACGCTGAGCAAGCTCCTGCTGCATATTCTTATTAAACTCTTTGGTAATGGGGTAGAACCAGAGTGCAATGACCCCAATAAAGAAGCCAATGGCAGGTACCCAACTCGAAGAGAGTACAATACCCGAAATAGCCTCATCGGTTTGTTGTACACCCGCTCCCGATACATAACCGAAGCCTGAAAGTAGGAAACCCAACAGGGCACCTCCCATACCGAGACCCGCTTTGAGGGCAAAAACCACTCCTGCAAAGACAAAACCGGTAGCACGGCGGAAACTAACAAACTCCATGTGGTCGGCCACATCGGCTATCATGGCCCAAAGCAACGGTACTGTAGGTGCATAAGCTAGACTCTTAAAGAAGTTTAACCAGAACATGGTCTCTACATCGGCCTTACCCGGGAAGTAGAAGAGCGCCGTAAAAATAGCCGTTAAAGCGAGGCAGACAATGAATGTCTTCTTCTTTCCAAAGCGGCTGGCCAGGAAGGTAGAGAGGAAGATTACCCCAAAGAACTGTACCAAAGCCCCCAACATATTGAACACCCCAAAACCCACTTCGTACGCTTTGTCTTGAGAGCTTACCAAAAGACCAAACGAGTCGAGTATAGCGTGCCACACCCCTCCGTTAGATTCGGCAGAAACCAATCCTATCTTATCCAAGAAGGCAAAGAGGGCACCTGCATCTACATAGTTCTCAAAGTAGTAGTTCATGGCACTTCCCCACATAGCTAAGGTGGTAAAGAGGAAGAGGGTTAAGATAAACATCGCCTTCCAAGGAAGACTGGCGAAAACATCTTTCATATCTTGCTTGGTATCGCTCTTCTGATTGGCAGGGGGCGTAATACGCTCCTTGGCGGAGAAACCAGCAATTAACAAGAAAACAAAACCAATAACGGCAAATAGTCCAATGGTTTTTACCCAACCACTCCCTACATCGCCATCGGTGGCAAACTTGCTTACCAATGGGAGCGTTAACCCCTGCACAATAAATTGAGCAATGGTGGCCAATACGAACCGCACCGAAGTGATGCTGGTACGCTCCTTAATATCGCTCGTCATTACCCCTCCTAGGGATGAGTAAGGGGTATTATTGAAGGAGTAAAGCGCCATTAAAAGGGTGTAAGAGAGGGTGGCATAAAGGGCTACCATGCTCTTCTCTTCGATTCCTGGATTGTAGAAAGCCAAAACGTAAAAGACCATAAAGGGGAGAGCGGTCCATACTACCCAAGGACGGAACTTGCCCCACTTGGTTTGTGTGCGGTCGGACAAAAGCCCCACGGCTGGATCGACAAAGGCATCGAAGATGCGTGCTATCAGCATCACACTACCAGCAATGGCCCCCTCTAATCCGAATACATCGGTGTAAAACTTGGTTTGGTAGATCATCATCATCTGGAACACCAAGTTCGCAGAGAAATCTCCCATACTGTAACCGAGTTTCTCGGTCATAGATACTTTTTGACTCTGTAAGTTCATCGTAATTCTATTTAGGTTTTTATTTGTATTCGTATAATTTCACGTGAAGAATCTGAAATTGGTCTACCCCAATACGGACGTGTCGGCCTTGGTGATCTTGGTCGCCATTGAGTCGACGCAGGTAGTGCATCGCTCCTGATTGATCAATGCGCACCTCATCTACACTTCCTATTCCCATACGTGAGCCACCTTTCCAGCTCTCTACCGCAGTAGTTGTAGCTCCTGTATGGAGAAATCCATCTTCGCCCAAAGCCTTCTCTACCTTATTTTCACTTTCGCGAGTAAACTCTATCACAATGCCACTACCGGCCACAAGGTATTCGTGCTTGGCTATCTGCAGAACAATTCCTCCTGCTTCAGGCCAAGGAGAACCATTCGTAGCACGTGCATCCCAAGGAAGTGTAAAGAAATGGCGACAACTCATTTTCAGACCATCCCGCAGCAAGATTCGCTCCTTGCACGCATCATTAAATAGCAATCCATTCATCACCCCTTTACCTTGGTACTTGGTGAGTAGAGGCATTAACTCCTGCAGTTTGGCATAGGCCTGCACCAAGGGAGCGGAATCATCCTCTTTTCCATCTTCAATCGAGAAAGGGCTAAAACCAATCGCATCGTGTTCGCCAAAGATATAGAAGGCCTGCACACCATTGTTGTCGCCTATGCGATTCTCCGGAATAAAGAGAGGATTGTTGTGCAGATGGTATTGTGCTGCCCAATCGGCAAATCCTTTGTCGTAAAGATCGGGAGCTAAAAAGTCAATCGTGGGAGCAGCAGCCTGCCACACATCAATGAGGTGCGCCAACGGACCTGCCGATGGATATTGACCAGGTTTACGGTCACGGCTATTCATAGCTGCATTAACAAACAGAGGCATGGGGTAAATCTCTCTAGCTATCTTTGCCATCCGCTCTACATAGGAGGCATAGTGCCAAGCCATAAAAAGCTCGTCGGTATAGATATCGGCACCAAATAACTCTTCCCAATCACCTTTGGTTTTAAATCCTTGTCGGCCCCATTTTTGCTCCATTACAGGATGAAGTTCCTTTTTATGCTTTACCAAATGGTTTACTAGCGCAGCTGGCACCTCTTTAGCAAACTCCTTATTGGCTTGGGGCGAATGGTCACGGGCATCTTCTAGCATACCTATTTCATTCTCTATTTGTACCATAATGACAGTTCCCTCCTCTTTATCAATGGAAGCCAAATGGGTCATCCATTGAGAAAAAGCACGGCTGTCTGCTTGAAATACATTTTCGGAGAAGGCACTGGCTATCTCTAATGGCTTTCCAGCACGGGTGTAAGCACGGGGATATTTGGTATAATCTGCTTTGAACCAAAGGGGAGCGTAACAGCTCATAGAGTTCTTCCAAGCACCAAACCAAAGAAATATCACTTTTAAGTTATTTACACGCGCTTGTTGAACCACCTTATCGGTGAGTGTAAAATCGAACTCTCCCTCTACAGGCTCTGTTAAATCCCAGTAAGCAGGTACCAATACGGTATTAAGCCCCATGCGTTGCAGTTTAGGAAAGATACGTTCAATATCTTCTACACAAGCGGCCGATGAATTTCCTAACTCTCCACCTAATACAAGGAAGGGGTGATTGTTTACATAGAGTTGAGTAGCCGTTCCTTGTCTCTTTAGGTAAGCGGTGGCAGGCTCTGCATAGGCTATAGAAGCAATGGTAAGGAGTAAAATGAGTAGTGTTTGTTTCATAAGATATAGTGGGCTATCATTTAGCACTAAGGGAGAGCAAATGGGTTAACGTAATAATCATAAATAAATGCACTAACATACGATTAAATTGGCTGAAACAAAGATATCCTATCACGCTAAAAGAGCTTCTATTAAATGTAACCTATAGTATACGCTATGCATACAACATCTTTCTACAGGTAACATAAAAGGTTTCTCCCGTTACATTTCATAGCTCTTGAGCTGTTTAAGCGTGATTTAGTTAACATCTCGTTAATGAAGAGGGCATTATTACCAATGCCCTCTTTCAATAAACTCACCATGCTAATTGCACTAAAATAATCTTTTGATTGAACTATTTATTCTCCCAATCTTCACCTGTGAATTCGGTGCTGATATCAAATCCAGCAAGTGCATCGCACACTCCTTTGTAAGCATGCTTACGACCAAAGTTCTTATCGAATAGGTTAGGAGAATCGCCAGGCAACCAATATTCGTGTTCGTCAGGATGATCGGTCAAAGACCAGATAGTAACCCCCGATCGTTGCGCAGTGGGTACATGCTCTTTGTACGACTCAATAATCATTTGGTAGGTTTCGGCTTGCTTAGCCAACTGATCGGTTGATGGAGTAAGCGTACCTACTTGCACATCGAGCTCTGTAATACGAACCAACTTGCCTGTTGCAGCCATGGTCTTGAACATAGCATCCACCTGCTCACGCGTAATAGAGGTGGTAACGTGCATTTGGGTTCCCAAACCATCTACAATAGGAGCACCATTGGTTTGATCGATGTAGTTTACATAGTCAATCATTACGGCCAACTTATTGGGATTGCTCTCAAGGTTGTAGTCATTGATAAAGAGTTGATCGCCTACATTACCATATTGACGAGCAAATTGGAAGGCTTTTACTCCATACTCTTTTCCCATGTATTGTCCCCAATAGAACTCCTGATCGCCCACCTCGGCAGGTACCTCTTCTACCCCACGTAGCTTGCCATTATCGGCCACTACCTCATTCATTACATCCCACATTTTTACACGGCCACGGCAGTGCTCCATCATACTACTGATCCAGTTCTCCATAGCATCGGTAATGATTTGACGCTTCTCTTCGGGTGTCTTCTCAATGACGGTCATTGAACGAGAAGCGATGCTACGAGCAGCTGGCTGTTCACTCTTCTTACCAAACTTAAAGTTATCAATGTAGTAATCGGAAGCTACCGCACCAAAGTTTATCAACAAGCGGTTAATATCGTCAAAGCTGGCGGTAAACTCCGACTCGTAAAGCATCCACGAAGTACCTACATCAAACGTACTATAGCCCTGTTGGCTACCGTAAGTATCACTATTTTGTACTTGAACTTGCAACTTACCCCCAGGAGTAGTAGAACGAGCCATGAATTGAAATTGATAGGTGGCACCCTCCTCCAATGGAGTAAGAAGACCATAAGCTGCCTGAGCACTCCAATTATCAGCATCGGTAGGATTGGTTAGCACCATGGCGTAATCACTTTCAAAACCATCGCCTTGGGCAGAGATGGCTCTCGAAGAGCTATTTCCCCAAGAGCTCCAAGGGTTGGTTGTTCCATCCTCAAAGCTAGAATTGTCCACGATATTAACCAAAGTAGGTGCCTCTATCTTCTTACCAAACTTAAAATTATCGATGTGGTAATTGGAAGCAACTGCCCCGAAGTTAATAATCACACGGTCGGCATCATCGTACGTAGCGGTAAACTCTGATTGGCACAACACCCACGAAGTGCCTACATCAAACGTATGATACCCCTCTTGACTACCGTAACTCGTGCTATTTTGTACTTGAACTTGCAACTGACCTCCTGCTACACTTGAACGAGCCATGAATTGAAACACATAAGTTACCCCTGCTTCTAGAGTGGTGGAAAGATCGTAAACTGCCTGAGCACTATATGAATTAGCATTATCAGGATTGGTTAATAGGAGTGCGTAGTCACTCTCAAAACCATCACCTTGTGCAGAGATGGATCTGGAAGAGCCATTTCCCCAAGAGTTCCAAGGAGTAATGGTACCCTCTTCAAAATCGGAGTTACGAATAATATTCTCGCACACATCTGTTTCGTCGGGAACAATAATCACATCAGGGGCAATGATACCATTTAGGTAAGAGGCTCTTTGCTGTGTATGCCACACAAAGGTGTGACCGTAAACAGGCATATTGGCTGGAATAGCCTCGAAAAAGGCATCGATGGTAGTAAATACCAACTCACCACGGTTATTGACCACCGAGGAGTGCTTCATGGCATTTCCGGTAGTAAACATCTGGTAATTCTCATCGGCTACCTGCTTAAACTGTTCATCCGAGATATAGAGATCGGCCCCAATACCTGCCCCTACAATCATCTCGGGAGTATACTGCTGCGCATACTCTTTTATGGTTTTATAATTAGCTATCTTCTCCATCAATGTGAGGGGTATTTCGGAAAGGCTTACATCACCGTGTCCATCTGGTTTTCCCCACTCCATTTTCTCCTCATAACACCCTGGTAGCAGCAAAAGAGCTGCTGCTGATAGAGGAAGTAAAAATTTATATCGTCTCATAATTGATTCTTTAAATGGTTATATAGTACTGTATAGATAATCCCTTAATCTTCAAAATCGGATACTTCGATGCTGGCACAAGGTACCACGCGCCAGTTGTCTAGATAGATTTTTTGATTCATGGTGGTGGCGGTTACGCTTACCCCCTTGTAGGTAAAGTCTGTGTTGGTAATACCCATACCAAAGTTTTGGTAAGTAGCTGCCAATCGGTCTTCAACCACCATTTGGAAAGTAGGAGGTGTAGCCTCTTTGTCTTCTAGCAACTTGGCATAATAACCAAATTCGCTAAAAGGAATGGTAACGGTTTGCCATCCACTGTTGCGGAAAGGAACTATTTCGCCCTCCTCTACATAAGGAATGTAGAAAGCTGTTCGGCCACTCTTCTCGTCGGAGCTTACCCCCGAGAAGTTAAAGTTGTTATAAAGGGCCACCTGAATCTGACCGGTTACTCCCCAAAACTCGGGCACATAGATATCAAACTGAAAAGCCACCTCGGTCAAGGGAGTTTCGGCAGGAATATAACTATACATACGTTCCCAATTATCCGTAGGCTCACCCGTTCCAGAGGTCCAACACTCAGTAGCACGCGATTTTCCAGCTACAATACCTCCGGCTGCATTCGTTAACAAGCGATCGGGAATAAGTTGTACACACTCTCCACGACCCGAATTCAAGGGATCTTGCACCATCTCTCTCTTTTGTGAGTCAGAATCGGTTGCTCCAATCATGGAACCTGTTTCACTCCATCCCCAAGCACCTGATACACCTACTCCATCAAAGTTAAGAATCATACACTCTGTAAAATTGAAGTACTCGGGAGTAGCTGCCATCCCATTGGCTCCTTCCGATAAGATTGACCCACTACCTGTTACACCACTGGGCATGGTAAAGGCATACCACTCTCCTTCGTAACCCGACTCTATATCGGTAATAACCGTCCCACCAGGAAGAGTAACCTTGGTGGTCTCTTGTAGATTATCGCCATAAACGGTTACTCGCTCACCAGGCTGTGGAAGGGTATTTGACAAATGAGTAACATAGGGTGCAGCCGAACGAACGGTAAATGGATAGGTAACCTCAGCTCCCGACTTGACAAAGCGAATGGTATTACGCACATCATCACTAGCTTCGACCACTGGTGTTTTACTATTCACCGTAAGCAACATGGAGTGATCGGCCACATAAGCCACATTGAAATAGGTGTCATACCCATTGATGTAGACCTTTTTCATCCCTAATAATCCACTTCCTTCAATGCGGATTAATTGGCCCAACCGTACAAAGTCTACTGCTCGATCGGGTACTTCCGATTTATAATCCTCTAAATAGATTTGATTAATTTGAATGGGAGTACTATCTTGATCACTCTCCTCCTTACAGCTTACCAAGCAAACCATTAGTAGAGAGATGCCCCACAAGTATATATTTTTCAAGTTTTTCATGTTTTTCTTCTTTAAACCGATTAATAAAGATCACTTATTTTATCTTCTGTAAATGAGTAGGCTACAGGCTCACCATCAAGGTGGGGATTTTTGCCTTTGTCTACATCCGATACTGGTAAGAGTAAGCTGCCTACCGTAGCTACCGAAACGCCTACCCCATCTTTGGTCTTAGCATATTCGCAATCTTCGTTGGTATCGAATTCGTAGCTAGCATTACGCTCTTGGTTATTCATGTAGTTCACCACCTCTTGCTGTTGGTAGTATCCGCGGCGAACCAAGTCAAACCAATATTGTCCCTCCATAGCCAATTCAATGCGACGCTCGTAATGCAACGCATCGTAAGTAATACTTTTCAACAGAGGCATACCTGCACGTTCACGTACTTTGTTAATGGCTGATAAGGCTACTGCATCACTGGTAGAGGCATCATTGGCCAAAACAGCCTCGGCTAAGTTTAAGTAAACTTCGGCCAAACGCAACATGTGCGTATTCAATCCACTACTCTGCTTGTAACTTACTCCATTATCGTCAATGGTTCCAATTACATACTTCTTAATATTGCACTGCTCCTTGTAACCATCTTCTGTGATACCATAAGTGTATCCACCTCCCTTTTTATACAACTCTGGATAGTGGGCACCATAAGTAGCAATGGTAGCGTGGCGGCGAAGGCGATCTTGCTTATCGTAAGTGCGGATTAAATCGTAAGAGGCATGAGTAGCATTTCCCCAGTTGGTTCCATCGGCTACCATGGTAGACCAGCCAAAGAAGGCTTGAATAGGTTGGTTACATCCCCACCCAATGGCATCGGTCGATCCAATTAACCATTGAAGTTGAAAAAGTGACTCTTTGCAGTTGTTGCTCTCGTAAGTAAATAGATCACCGTAGTTATCCATCAAGGTAAGAGAAGATTCATTCACCACCTTAAGTGCTGCCTTCTTAGCCAAATCTAGGTAATAGCTATTTCTATAACCGCGATTGGGATTGGTAGCGATATTGGTTCCATCATAAACCCCCTCTTCGGTAAGTCCAGCCATCGACAGATAGATGCGCGATAACATTCCAAAGGCACTGTATCGATTGATGCGCCCTTTGGTAGAAGAGCTTTGTGGAAGATACTTAGCAGCAAACTCCAAATCACGAATGGCAAACTCAATCACGTCGGTAGCACGGTGTGGAGGTACTGCCGAATTATTGACCAAATCGGCCGTATTTTGATAGATAATGGCTTTTCCCCAAAGCGAAGCCAAATACCAATAAGCTACACCACGCATGAAACGAGCTTCGGCAATAGAGCTATTACGGGCCGACTCGGGAATGGAAGGGGTGGCATAATCCAAAATATTATTGATGGTATTGTTAGATTGGGCAATTACAGAGTAGAACGAGCCCCAAGCATCTTCCAACCCAATACTAAGGGCTGTCTCATTTAAATTGGTATAGGGGTAGATATAATCGGACCAACGAGCGGTAATGTTATTGGCACGTCCATCGCCCATACCATAATAGAACTTCTCATTAAAGGTGTACCACACATAATTATAAAGGGGTGCAGTAGCTGCTTCAAGTGCCTCTACACTATCAAAGAAGGTCTCTTGATTGGGGTTGGTATTGTTGGTTTGATCGAGAAAGTCGTCGCACGCTGTCCATCCTAGCGTACTGGCTAGAAGTGTTACTATAAATAGTTTTCTTTTCATTGTTGCTGATTTTTAAAGTTAGAAAGCCACATTCAATCCAAAGGTGTAGATGCGTGGCGAAGGGTAACGTCCATAATCTAGACCGCTCATAAGTGCATCGCCATACATGTATCCTACTTCAGGATCATAACCCGAGTAGTTGGTCCAAGTATATACATTTTGTAAATTAGCGTATACTTTTAGGTTTTGAATGGCCAAACGATTCACCCATTTGCGAGGGAAGGTATATCCCAACGAGATATTTTGAATACGAAGATACGATCCATCCTCAATGTAACGATCGCTCACACGGGTATTGGCATTCGAAGTAGAGGCAGCCATACGAGGCATCATGGCATCGCCACCAAAGACACGTAGGTTGCGGAAATCGTCTGGACCATTAGGGTCAATCTTCTCGATGCGTGCATAGTTCAGGGAGGATTTCAATATATTGGTATTCGAACGAGCGTCTCCAATGAAACGGTTGTTGTAGTTCATCACATCATTGCCATAAGATCCCGATAAGAAGATGGTTAGGTCAAACCCTTTCCAAGAGAAAGTATTACCAATACCAAAGGTGAATTTTGGTTCTGGATTACCAATATAGGTACAATCTTTGTTATCAATAACACCATCCTCATTTAAATCGGCAAAGATATAGTCACCAATCCAAACGCCATTCTCGCCTATAGAGACTCCAGTAGGAAGGGCAACGGGCTTCACTTCGCCAGCACTATTCTTGTAATAGAAATCTTCGGCGGTATCAAAACGTCCTATTACCTTGTATCCCCAGAATTGGCCAATAGGTTGACCCTGTGCTGTTTTAGTTACGATGTTTGTTTCAGATCCTACTCGGAAAGATTTTTCAATCGAAGAGTTGTCGGTATCTAGTGTTAATACTTTGTTACGGTTCATGGAGTAAACAAAGTTAGAACGCCATTGGAACTTACCATTGTCAATATTGACCGTATTCAACGTTAATTCAATCCCCTTATTCTCCAATGAACCCACATTAGACCAAGGGTTAGATGCTGCACCATGACCTGATGAACCAAGGTAAGAGGGCAAAGGTAATTGAAGCAAAAGGTCGGTTGTTTTTTTGTAGTAAACATCGGCAATAAACTCTATTCTATTCTCAAATAGATTGAAATCCAACCCAATATTGGTAGAGTAAGTAGTCTCCCATTTCAAATTAGGGTTTGCCGTATTACCTGTTAAAACACCTGTACCCCATGGAGTCGTTTTGGCAGAGAGTAGCGCCATGTAGGCCCAGTTGGCTACATTCTGATTACCAGTAGCTCCCCATCCCAAACGAAGTTTAAGGTTGTTGAGTACCTCATTCTCCTTCAAGAAATCTTCGTTAGAAACCTTCCAAGCCAAAGCTGCCGAAGGGAACCAGCCCCAACGATTACCTCTAGCAAAACGGGAAGAGCCATCACGACGCATCGTGGCTGTTAAAAGGTAACGGTCATCATACGAATAGAAGGCACGTCCAAAGAAAGAGGAGATAGAGCTGGCACCTGTACTACCTGTTGCTGCAGAGGCACTCGCATCACCTGCGCTCAAATCGGTTGTAGAGTTGGATAAGAAGCCAGTAGCCGATCCTCCTAAATTCTCCCACTTCGACTGAGAGATCTCTTGTCCCAACATAAAGTTCAAGTTATGCACCTCTGCAAAAGTATTGTTGTAAGTCAATATATTTCTCCAAGACCAGAACTTACTATCATTTTTAGAACGACGCGAAGTACGCGTATTGTTCTCTAAAATACCAAATTTATAAGAGGGCTCGAAATAGTAATAACTTGCAAAATTATAATCGGCAGACAACTCTGTTTTAAAGGTCAACCCTTTTAGTAAGGTTGCCTCTAAATAGGTATTGAAGCGGAAGTTGTACTTCTTGTTCTCATTTTGACGGATAGAAGCCATCCCTACGGGATTGGTAGGCATCCATACATCGTCAGGACCATCAAATGAGCCATCAGGACCTGTAACAGCTACCGTAGGTTGTTGTCGCAATGCATTCATAATAATATCATTGTCGCAACCCACTTGCTGTTTGGTATCGGCCAAAGAGAAATTCAACCCTACCTTCAACCATTTCTTGGCTTGTGCATCAATATTCCCACGCAAGGATAAGCGCTTAAAACCAGAACCCAGAGCAATACCAGTCTGATCTAAGTAACCTGCACCAATGGCATAAGTAACTCGCTCGCTACCACCTGTTACCGAAAGGTTGTGGCTAGTCATTAAGGCATTCTGGTAAAGCTCCTTTTGCCAATCAGTTCCTTCTCCCAACATATCGGGACGTACAAAAGCACTACTATGATTAACAATACCCAAGTCGGCACGATCATTGTGGTGCTGCGCATACTCTTGAAGGTTTAGCATATCAAGATGTTTGGGCATATTTTGCCAACCCACATAGCCATCATATGAGATAATTGCTTCGCCAGTCTGTCCACGGCGGGTATTGATGATAATTACCCCATTCGATGCACGTGCTCCATAGATGGCAGTAGCCGATGCATCCTTTAAGATATCCATTGAGACAATATCAGAAGGGTTGATATTTGAAAGTGGATTGCTGGTTTCGTCATCGGTGGCAGAGTCAATCACCACCCCGTCAATTACAAAGATAGGCTGGTTGGTTGCATTCAGTGAGTTAATACCCCGAATACGGATGGCCGAGCTAGCACCTGGTGTACCAGAGTTTGCTTGTATTTGTACCCCTGCCGCTCTACCTTGTAATACTTGGTCAATCGAAGTAGGAACCGATTTTTTGATGGCCGCATCGCTAACCGAGACCACTGATCCGGTTAAATCGGAGCGTTTCATTTGGCCATAACCTACTACCACCACCTCGTCCAATACTTCAGTATCCTCTTTTAATACAACCGTTAGTAAGGTACGACCATTGGGAGCTACCTCTTGTGATTTGTAACCGATAAAAGAGACCACTAAACTATTTTTAGTAGAGCTTTTCAGTGTAAAATTTCCATCTAGGTCGGTTATGGTACCATTCGAAGTACCCTTTTCTAAAACACTGGCACCTATAATAGGCTCTCCAGCTATATCCTTTACCACTCCCGTAAGAGTTACTGCTTGCGAATAGAGCCACATGGGAAGCAAGCAAAATAAGAATAAAAGTCCGATGGACTTAAAATGATGAATTGTGCATTTCATGATGAAATAGATTTGATTTGATTTAAAGTATTATATTCCAGTTTTAAGGTAATAAGGAAGTTAACTCGTCATAGGCTTTCGGTGTTTTAAAGGTCCTAATTTATTGTTTTAAACTGTTGCAAATATAGTATATCCTTGCCTATAAAATCCCCTATATTGTAACGTATAGAATAGAATAGAGAAACATCACTTTTCTATAGGTTACATAAATAGGGTCTACAGTTACATCAGAAGCACTTTAATGAATGAGCCTCACGAAAATGATCTCGCTCTTCTATATTTCAAGTAAAATAAGAGAATAGAACAATTTCTTTATACTATATTTGTTTTACCTTTTATAACTTCTAGAATGAAAACATATCTTATTATACTACTAGCATCACTCTTCTCTCTCTTTGTATCCACCGGGAGAGCACAAACAGGACAAATCTATACAACCGAAAACGAACTCTCAAGCAGTTTAATCAATAAGACTTACCAAGACCACAAGGGGTTTATTTGGATAGCAACCGAATATGGCCTTAATAAATTTGATGGTATTCACTTTACCACCTACAAGCAGATAGAAGGAGAGAGCAGCAGCTTAAAAAACAACTATGTACGAACACTCTTTGAGGATAGTCAATATCGGTTCTGGGTAGGATGTGTAAATGGATTGATGCAATACAATCGTTCAACCGATTCATTTGTAGAGATTCCAATGTATAAAGAGGGAAGAGTTGTATCACCACACGTAGTAGAACTAATTGAACTCGCCAACAAAGAGATCTGGATATCCACAGCAGGACATGGAATTTTCACTCTGTCACCACAAGGAGAGAGGGCTTTTAGTAACGAGCAGATGAACACCATACTTCCAGACCACTACATTAGCACAATCTACCAGGATAGCAAGCAGAGGCTATGGATAGGTACAGAGAATATGGGACTTATTTGTTACTTACCGGGACAAAAGAGGCCACAAAGATACTCCTATCCAGCACTCACAAGTAATCAGGTAACGGCTATAACCGAAGATGCATCGGGAGCTATTTATGTGGGCACCTTGGCCAATGGAGTGAATCAACTAGCGGCAACGACAACCCAATTTAAACCCATTCCCTATAGTGGGGGACACTCTTTAAATGTAAAACAGTTAGCGCTGGTACGAGGTAACTTATGGGTTGGAACAGATGGACAAGGTATTAAGATATACAACAGAAAGAGAGAGAGGCTGGAAGATTACGCTATCCACACAGCTCCTTTTGATCTATCGGATGGTAAAATACACCACATTCTGCAAGACAAAGACCAGAACCTTTGGCTAGGCTTATTTCAGAAGGGAGTGGTATTCATACCCCGCCAAGATAACTTTTTCCAATACTATGGACATAAATCAATCTATCACAACCCCATTGGGAAAGGGTGTATCATGGCGATACACAAAGACAGCAACAAGAGTCTATGGATAAGTGCAGACAACGAAGGTATCTATGAAGTGGATGAGCAAGGAAATCGGCTAAATCACTTCACTCCACAAATAGGAACGGATGCTATAACTGGTACCATACTATCTATGTTTGAAGATTCAAAGGGTAACTTTTGGATAGGGACATACGGAGCAGGGCTGGCACTATTAAACCGAAAAACGGGACAATGCAGCTATCTAGAACCATTTGCTAACCAGAAAATATATGATATAAAAGAAGATAGAAAGGGCAATATATACATTGCTACGGTGGGAGCTGGCCTCTATAGCTACCACATAGAGTCAAAAGAGATTACCCCAATTGGATTCTCAACCAGCGAACAAGAAGATGGCAACGAGCAAGGTCTATTTAACGATTGGATCAATGCTATACTTTGTGATCAAAATGGGTTGATTTGGTTGGCTCACTACAATGGCATTAGTTGCTACAACCCCGAGAAAAAAGAGTTTCTAACCATGCAAGAGGGATACACTCCTATTACAGGAAGCATTGGTTACTCACTGCTAGAAGATAAAGAAGGAAATATATGGGCAGGAACCTCAAACGGACTCTATTACATAGACCGAAGAGAGAGAAAGATCAAGCACTATACAACCCAAAATGGACTACCTAACAATATAATTTGTAGTATTAGCCAAGATAAATTCCACCACATTTGGGTTAGCACCTACATGGGAGTTAGTCAATTCGATACCGAAGAGCGCAAATTCATCAACTATTACGTAGGTGATGGATTGCAGGGAAATGAATTCACACACGGCGCCTTCTTTACTGATAGCAACGGAACCATCTATTTAGGAGGGACGAACGGTGTAACCTACTTTACTCCCCAAGAAAAGAGGAGCACTACTCCCACCTATCATCTTCAGATTACAGAATTCAACCTATTTAATCAACCCATCAATCAATCCACCCTATCAGATGGCCAACCCATTATAGAGAGTTCGGTACTTGATGCCAACGAATACAAACTGAGCTACAGAGACAACACCTTTAGCATCGGATTCTCCACCCTACAATACAATAACTCTGCCCGTACTGTTTATCAATACCGCATCCTTGAATTAAGTAAGGAGTGGCTCTCCACAGAATCGGGTTTAAATAGAGTGACCTATAACAATATGCAACCGGGTAGATATACTTTCCAAGCTCGTGCTATTATACGAGGAGAGTATTCGAATACCAAAGAGATTACTATTCTCATTACTCCACCGTGGTATGAAACCTGGTGGGCCTATGCGATCTATATACTACTTGGCATGCTACTTGTTCTGGTAGTGATTAACTACTTCCGCATTGGGTATAGACACAAGAAAGAGCTACTCATACGTGAACATGCCGAACAATTAAACGAGACCAAACTCCAATTCTTTATCAATATTTCGCATGAAATACGCACTCCGATGACTCTTATTATCAACCCATTAGAGAAGTTACTGGCCGAGGTAGCAGATAAAGAGCTAGAGAAAAGTTACCAAATGATTTATCGGAATGCCAAACGGATATTGCGCCTTATTAATCAATTGATGGACATCCGTAAGATTGATAAAGGACAAATGCAGATGAGATTCAGCGAAACTGAGATGGTAGCCTTTATCAATGATTTAATGGTTACGTTTGAATACATGGCTAAGAAGAAAGAGATAAACTTTACCTTCGACCACAAAGTAGCAACCTTGCAAGCTTGGATAGATGCAAACAATTTTGATAAGGTGCTCATGAATATTCTATCCAATGCTTTTAAATATACACCCAATGGGGGCCATATAAGGGTTAATCTAACTACAGGAGAGAATAGTAGCCACCCAGAACCACTAAAAGAGTACCTAGAAATTACTATTACGGATAGTGGAATAGGGATAGATAAAGAGCAGATAGAGCAGATATTTGAACGTTTCTATCAAATAGAGAATGGAGTGACTCAATCAAGTTTTGGAACAGGTATTGGCTTACACTTAAGCCGCTCATTGGTGCAATTGCATCACGGAACTTTAGTGGCCGAGAATGTAGTCGATGAGGCAGGAAGTCGATTTATTATACGAATTCCCAAAGGATGCAACCACCTGAGAAGTACCGAGCTAATAGGGGGCGATTCTAATAAGATATACACAGCCATAAACACGGTAAAAAAAGGGGGTATACCGATTATTGATGAAGATAAAAATCAAGAGAAGAGAAGGGGAAAAGCCAAAAAACGCCTACATCTTTTAATTGTAGAGGATGAAGAGGAGATACGAAACTACCTAGAAGAGGAGTTGAAAGAGGAGTATTACATCTCAACGGCTGCAAATGGAAAAGAGGGATACGACAAAATTATAGCTAACCCACCTCACCTCGTTATTAGTGATGTCATGATGCCAGAGATGGATGGAATTACACTCTGTAAAAAGATTAAACAGAATATACAGATTAACCATCTACCCATTATTTTACTTACTGCCAAGTCGACTCCCGAAGCCAAGATAGAGGGAATGGACATGGGAGCAGATGCCTACTTAAGCAAGCCCTTTCAAACTGATTTGCTACGAAGTACAATCGAGAATCTAATAACCAATAGGCAACTACTTAAGAGTAAATTTAGTGGAGCACAGGAGCAGAAAGAGAAGGTCAACAACATTCAACTCACATCGGCCAATGAACAACTGATGGAGAAGATTATGAAGGTAGTAAACAAATACATAGACAATCCTGAACTAAATGTTGAAATGTTGGCAACAGAAATTGGTATGAGTCGAGTACACATGCATCGTAAAATGAAAGAATTGACTCACCTATCGGCTCGAGATTTCATCAAAAGTATTCGCCTGCAAGAGGCAGCCAGATTACTTGCCGAGAAGAAATTAACCATAGCCGAAGTAGCTTATGCAGTGGGGTATAGCAACCCTTCACACTTCTCCAATTCGTTTAAAGAGATGTATGGCTGTCCGCCAAAAGAGTATATGCAACAGCATCAACAGCAAGCTATTCACCAATCTTTGCAATAAGCAGAAGGTTAACCATAAAGAGATAAAGAACCCTAAATAGAAAAGAGATATGGAAAAAACATGGAGATGGTTTGGTCCCAATGACAACATAACCCTATCAATGCTAAAGCAGATAGGGGTTGAGGGGATTGTTACAGCACTTCACCAAAAAGCGAACGGCGAAGTTTGGAGTTTGGAGGATATACTCCTACGCAAAGAGATGATAGAGGCAGCAGGCTTACGTTGGTCAGTTGTAGAGAGCCTGCCCGTATCCGAAGCTATTAAATATGGCGGAGCAGAGCGTGACCAACTCATTGAAAACTACAAACTAAGTTTAACCAACCTAGGAAAAGCAGGTATTCGTACCGTATGCTACAACTTTATGCCTGTGATAGATTGGGTACGTACCGAATTGGAACATCCCCTACCCGATGGTACAAGCACGCTTTACTTCGATAAAATTAAGTTTGCCTACTTTGACTGCCACATTCTAGAACGAAAAGGGGCTGAAAAAGATTACTCGCCCCAAGAGTTGGTAGAAGTAGCCGCATTAGCCAACGTAATAACTGAGGCCGAAAAAGAACAACTCATTGATACCATCATTGTAAAGACACAAGGTTTTATTAACGGAAATATCAAGGAGGGAGACACTACTCCTGTAGATAGCTTCCGCAAGTTATTAGCGCTTTACGAAGGTATTGATCGGAAACAACTGCAAGAGCATCTGCGCTACTTCTTAGAGGCTATTATGCCAATTTGTGAAAGGTATAACATCAATATGTGCATTCATCCTGATGATCCTCCCTTTGCACTACTAGGATTGCCTCGTATTGTGACAGGGAAAGAGGATATTGAATGGATTCTACATGCGGTAGACAACCCACACAATGGAGTTACCTTCTGTGCTGGATCACTCAGTGCAGGTACGCAGAACAACCTTCCTGAAATGGCTAGGCTCTTTGCCCACCGCACCCACTTTGCTCACCTGCGTAGCACCCAGACCCTCCCAAATGGAGACTTTATGGAAGCATCACACCTAACTGGAGGTGGTGAACTGATTCAGCTCATCCGCATTTTTGAACGTGAATGTCCACACATCCCCATGCGGGTTGATCATGGCAAATTGATGCTTGACGACAAAGAGAAAGGATACAATGCTGGCTACTCCTTCCACGGACGGATGTTTGCTTTGGCACAAGTAGAGGGAATGATGGCAGTTATCAAGAGCGAATAGTTAGGAATAGCTTAGATAATTCTTCAGATTAAACAGAGGAGTTGAATCAAGAAGATACTTAACCCTAGAAAGCGTAAAATGCCGTGTAAAAGTTATTCAACTTTCACACGGCATTTCTTTATTTGTGATTACTACTGTAAGTTTTAGAGTAGCATTTTATCCTTCACTAGCAGTGTAGGCTCTTACAGCAACAGGTTACTTTGGGCTATTGGCAGCCAAAGTAACTACTTCCGATCAGCTTTTAATCTATTTGCCATAGCGATAGCCAGTTCACGACACTGTGCCTCCTCACACTCACGCAAGGTATGTTTCATGTTAACCGGATTGCCAACCAATTCAAACTTCAATCGTTCGTTGAACTCTTCAATACGCTTAACGGCTGCACTAGCCCATGCAAAAGAGCCAAAATACCCCAGGTAACGCCCCTTAATCTCACGTGAAGCTATTTTGCTTAGCATCGCCTCCATCTCTGGATACATCTGTGCATTGTAAGTAGGACACCCCACAATCAGCCCTTTGTACTTAAAGACATTAGCCAATATTTCAGAGTGGTGTTCATGTGATACATTGCAGAGTACAATGTTGCGAATGCCCTGCAAACTCAACTCCTCGGCAATCACTTCGGCCATCTCGGTGGTATTACCATACATGGTTCCATAAGCCACAACAACCCCCTCTTCGGCTTCGTATCGGCTCATCTTGTCATACATGCCCACTACACGAGGTATCTCTTCCGTCCAAATAGGGCCGTGTGTAGAACAGATCATTTTTATCTCTAATCCACCTAGCTTCTGGAGTGCTTTTTGAACGGGGCCACTGTATTTACCCACAATATTGGAGTAGTAGCGAACCATCTCATTCCAATAAATATCTGTATTCATTTGGCTATCGATTACCGCTCCATTGAGGGCACCAAAACAGCCAAAAGCATCGCCCGAAAAGAGAATATGGTCTGTTTCATCGTACGATACCATGGTTTCGGGCCAATGCACCATTGGAATTAAAGAGAAACGGAGTTTGTGGTGACCCAAAGCTAAGAAGTCGCCTTCACCTACTACATAACGTTCACCTACGACACCATAGAAGCCTTCCAACATTTCGAATGTCTTCTTGTTACCTACCACCACCATATCGGGGTAATACTTTTTCAGTAAACTTATTGAACCAGAGTGATCGGGCTCCATGTGGTTTATAATCAAATAGTCTATAGGTCGGCTACCTATTACTTTGCGAATCTTTTTCAAAAAGAGTTCAAAGAATGTAATATCGACTGTATCGATCAAAGCAACTGTCTCATCATTGATTAAGTAGGAGTTGTAAGATACTCCATAAGGAAGGGGCCAAAGGTTCTCGAACAACGCTTTCTCGCGGTCGTTCACACCTACATAGTGTACTTTTCCTTTTAATTCCATGTTATCTATCTATTTTCGGTTATTGTTTATAATGTTTGCCCTGCCAGGCATCTCGTTCAATCAAGCGTCTTTTCACCTTATCAGTAAATTCAAAATTCTTTAATCCCCAATCAGGCGCTATCAATAGCTCTTTAGGCGACTGAGAGATAAACCGCTCTAAAACGATATCGGGGCGTAGATGTTCTATGTAATCAATAACAAGATCAATATACTCATCGGCCGTAAAGAGCGAAAAGGTAGAGGGATCTTGTGCAAACTGCTGTGCCATACGTGTACCTTTAATTAATTGCAGTTGATGCATTTTTAAAGTAGTAAGCGGTAATGAAGAGAGCAGTTGAGCCTGCTCCATCAACTCTTCTCGGCTTTCGCCAGGTAAGCCCAAAATAATATGACCACCCACTTTTATACCTCTGGCAGCCGTACGCAGAATGGCCTCCTTTGTTACCTCGAACGTATGACCACGGTTTATGCTTTTAAGCGTTTCATCGTTAGTACTCTCAATACCGTACTCTACCAATAGGAAGGTACGTTTATTCAACTCTTCCAAATAATCAAGTAGCTCATCGGGCATACAATCTGGACGCGTACCAATAACCAATCCTACCACATTAGGTAACTGTAGTGCCTCTTCGTACTTTTTCTTTAACGATTGCAACTCACCATAGGTATTGGTATAGGCCTGAAAGTAGGCTAGGTACTTCATCTCAGGGTACTTTCGGGCAAAAAAGAGTTTACCCTCTATCAGCTGATCACTTACAGACTTCTCCGTATGACAATAAGAGGGATTAAAGGTTTGATTATTACAATAAGTGCAACCTCCTACACCCACCGATCCATCACGATTGGGGCAGGTAAATCCAGCATTAATTGATATTTTCTGTACCTTAAAAGGAAAATAATCCAACAAAAAAGTGGACAGATCGCGGTAGCGAGAAGTAGTATTCATAACATTTATTTAGCGACACAAATGTAACTAAAATATTTCGACTAATATGCCATAGAAAATAAAAACGTTTCTATAGTTTGCTAAACGATTGATCCCTTTAAGCAATAGTGATTCACCTTTTTAGACTCTTTATTCTCTATTTTACCCCCTCTCGAATGATGAAACAACCATTCCTACAGGTAGTTTATGCCAACTGCATACATAAATCGGAATTATAATGTATATTTGTAGCAAGTAATTATAAAATCACTCACTATTTATGAAGAAGACAACACTTTTACTTCTGTTCCTAGCAAGCGTACTAAGTGTAGCTGCACAAAAAGTAAATTTGAAAGAGGTAGCTCAATCAGCCTATCGCGCAGAGGGTATACGCGGTGTAAAACCAATGCTTGATGGCGAACACTACACACAAATGAGCCCAGATGGAAAACGAATTGTAAAATACTCCTTTAAAACAGGTCAAGAGGTAGCCACCCTATTCGATGTTACCACGGCGCGCAATGTAAGCCTACAGCGATTTGATAACTATACCCTCTCTCCCAATGAATCACTAATCTTGATTCAAACAGAGACCAAGCCAATCTATCGCCACTCCTTTACGGCTGTGCACTACATCTACAATGTACGCAACCGTACGCTAGAAACACTCTCGGACAATGGTCCACAACAAGTGCCACTCTTCTCGCCCGACAACAACCAAATAGCCTTTGTGCGCGACAATAATATTCACTTAGTCAAACTACTTTTTGGCAATAGTGAATCACAAGTAACCACCGATGGTAAGTTTAACGAGGTATTAAACGGTATTCCTGATTGGGTATACGAAGAGGAGTTTGCCTTTAATCGCGCGTTCGATTTCAGTGCAGATAGCGAAATGATAGCCTATATCCGTTTTGACGAAAGCAAGCTACCTTCGTTTGCCTTCTCACTTTACAAAGGCAGAACTCCCTCACTCAATGAGTATGCCACTTACCCAGGCGAATACCGCTACAAATACCCCATGGCAGGGGTAAACAACTCGGAAGTATCGGTTCACACCTTCGATATTAAAAGCAAGGTAACCCGAAAAGTGGACTTACCCCTCGATAAAGATGGCTACATACCACGCATACAGTTTACCAAAGACCCCGAAGCACTGGCCATAGCTACACTCAATCGTCATCAAAATCGATACGATTTATACCTAGCAAACCCACGTAGCACACTATGTAAACTAATTGTTCGCGACGAAGCCCCCCAATATATCAAAGAAGAGGCTTATGCGAATATCAAATTCTACGATAACCACTTCGTGACCATGAGCGAAAAGGATGGATACAACCACCTCTACCTCTATACCAACGGTGGCAACTTGGTGAAACAAATTACCCAAGGAGCTTATGAAGTCAAAAACTATTTAGGGTGGGATCAAGCAGCCAATACCTTCTACTACGAGAGCAACGAAGGTAGCCCATTACGCAGCGCCATCTACAAAATAGATAGCAAAGGAAAAAAAACAAAAATATCTACGGCCGAAGGAAGTAATAGAGCGCTTTTCAGTAGCAACATGAAACACTACATGAACACCTTCTCTAACATCGAAACTCCTCCCGTTATCACGCTAAATGACAACAATGGAAAGTTATTAACAACACTTGTTGATAACCAATCATTGAAAAAGAAGCTAGCCACAAAGCAGTTGGCCACTAAAGAGTTCTTCACCTTTACTACCCCCGAAGGAGTAGAACTAAATGGATGGATGATGAAACCTGCCAACTTCACTGCTGGAAAAAGATACCCCGTTATTATGCACCAATACAGCGGACCCGGTTCTCAGCAAGTAATTGACCATTGGGGCATTGGAGCACGCAGAGATGGAGGAATGTTTGAATCTTACCTAGCCGATCTAGGCTATGTAACCGTTTGTGTAGATGGACGTGGCACAGGTGGGCGCGGTGCCGAGTTTGAAAAATGTACCTACCTACAGCTAGGAATTAAAGAGAGCAAAGACCAAGTCTATACAGCCAACTACCTCGCTACCCTACCTTACATTGATGGCAGCCGCATTGGAATTTGGGGGTGGAGCTATGGTGGATACAACACCATCATGTCTATGAGCGAAGGATCGGCTGCCTTCAAGGCGGGTGTAGCCGTAGCCGCCCCTACCGACTGGCGCTTTTACGATACCGTTTATACCGAGCGTTTTATGCGTACCCCCAAAGAGAATATGGAGGGATACGAAGCCACCTCGGCCATGAATCGTGCCAACCAGTTACAAGGAAACCTACTGCTTATTCACGGTACTGCCGATGACAATGTACACCTACGCAATGTAATGGAGTATAGCGAAGCACTGGTAGAGGCCGATAAGCAGTTCGACATGCACATCTATACCAATCGCAACCATGGAATATATGGTGGAAACACCACCTATCACCTACTTACACGTGTGGTTAACTATTTCAATGCACATTTAAAATAGAGAAGCCCCACAAGCCCTAATCTCCTTATCTAACAAATAACTACAGCAATCAGTGATTATTTGTTAGATAAGGAGGTTTTAAAAACAGACTGCCCCCACAGAGGCTGAAATCTATCTTTTCAACTCTGCAGTACTATCTACTACACCTTAAAGTTACTAAGAGAGATGACACGACTCAAAAAACCCGACTGGCTAAAAGTACCCATAGCCTCGAATGCACGCTACACACAAACCAAACAAATTGTTGAATCACATCAGCTACACACCATCTGTAGCAGCGGACGCTGCCCTAACTTAAGCGAATGTTGGGGAAGAGGAACCGCCACCTTCATGATAGGTGGAGAGATTTGTACCCGCTCCTGCAAGTTCTGCAACACACAAACTGGCAAGCCGCTACCACTCGATGCCAATGAACCCACCCGCATAGCACACTCCATCCAACAGATGCAACTTTCGCATGCCGTTATTACCTCGGTAGATAGAGATGATTTGCCCGATTTAGGTGCCTCCCATTGGGCACTCACTATTCGAACCCTCAAGGAACTGAACCCTACTACCAGTTGCGAAGTACTCATTCCCGACTTTCAAGGAAAAACAGCGCTGATAGCAGCGATTATAACCGAATGCCCCGATATTATATCGCACAACATGGAGACCGTGCGACGCATCACTCCACTCATTCGCAGTGCAGCTCAGTACGATACCAGCCTAGCTGTAGTTGCTCAAATAGCAGCAAGTGGCATTGTTGCCAAATCGGGCATTATGGTAGGACTGGGAGAGCGCACAGAGGAGGTTGAAGAGTTGATGGATGATTTACTGGCACAAGGATGCCAAATCATCACCATTGGACAATATTTACAACCTACACACAAACACACTCCAGTAGTTGAATATATCACCCCCCATCAGTTTGAACGCTACCGAGAGATAGCCCTTCAAAAAGGGTTTAAGCAAGTAGAGAGTGCCCCCTTGGTACGCTCCTCTTACCATGCCGAAAAGTTTATTTAACCAAAAAGAGTGAAACAACTACTTAATCAGTTTGTTATATTATTGATAGAAACTCACCGTTCAATAAGATAAAATATGGTAAAAATGGTAAGATATAAGGAGGTAGTTATGGCATTAGGACTACTCCCTATTTTAATTTGCATGATTGGTTGCATCTTTCTACCCGAATCCTATGTCCTCTATATATGTAGTTTTATCACCTTAGGGTTTTTCAGCTACCACTCCTACACACACCAAGTACGAACCAGCCAATTGATACTCTTTATCAGCACCCTCTCTTTGGCTGTTTGTGCATTAATCAAACTTACCCGAATGGAGTGGTTGTTGCCCGACAACTCTATTCCCATCACACTCGAGTTATTGGTATGCTGCTTTTCGGCTCTTTTTCTTTTCTTTCCCAGAGCTTACAAAGCCATTAGTCAGACACTCTACCCCAAAGACAGTGTATTAAACCGTTGGGCCTGTGTAAGCATTATTACGGCTTGTGGCTTGCATTTTCTATTCAGCTCACTCTACGAACTCTTCTATCCCACAGATTTCACCAACGACTTCTATACACTCTTCCAACTAATGCCTATAGCCATCATCATACTAAGTATCCTATTCAATTTCTTAACAGTGATTACACTGGGTGAAAATACAAAGAAGCAAGTTATTGTACGCATAGCACCCATTTTTGATGGCAAAGTATACCTAACACCCACCAACTCGCTAGCAGAGCAACCCCTATTAGACCTCCCTATTAACGAATTTCTATCTGTACGCATGAAAGAGATTAATAGCTGTGCCGAAAAATTGTGTGAGAAGTACCCAGAAGCGCTTCCTCAGGATACCCTTCCCCGGTTTAGTCTTAAGTACATTAGCCAGACAGAGAGTAGAGAGAGTATCGTTTTACTCTACATACTACCCCTAAAAAGCTCTAATGATATTCATTTTGAGTCAGGTCATTTTGTAGAACCCAAAGAGATAGTAGCCCATCCACACAGCTATAACCCTACCCTTGTAGAAGAGGCAGAGCATTTAAAAACCACTGCCGAAATGTGGAAGCTTTTTGGATAAGCCACATAAACAAAAAGCCCCCTTTAGCAAAAGGAGGCAATCGTTATTCTCTTCAGAAGAACAGCAGAAAAGCAGGACTACTTATAAATCAAGAAAATAGAAGGAATTTTAGAGAGATCTGGCAGCTTTCCCTGCCACTCTTTGATACTCTTTGTTTGGATATATTCTCCCTCACACGTAATGTTCGAAGCAATGCAAAGGCGCGTTTGTGGACGACAACTCTTCACAATATCCTCTACCATCTTATTATTACGATAAGGCGTCTCAATAAAGAGCTGCGTTTGGTCTTCGTTGTATACACGTTGCTCCAATACCTTGATACGCTTGATACGCTCAGTAGAGTCAACAGGCAGGTAACCATGAAAAGCAAAGCTTTGTCCATTAAAGCCCGAAGCCATTACAGACATAATAATAGAAGAAGGACCTACCAATGGAACCACTTTAAGGCGCAATCGCTGTGCAATAGCTACCACATCAGCACCCGGATCGGCTACTGCAGGACAACCAGCCTCAGATAGTACACCCACTGGCAAACCACCTTGCAGAGGTTGCAAATAGCCCGACAACTCCTCGGGAGAGGTGTGCTTGTTTAAGGGATAAAAAGTGAGCTCATCGATATTAATAGTACGCTCCACCCGTTTTAAGAAACGACGTGCCGAGCGAATATCCTCTACAATAAAATGTTTGATACCTAAGATGATCTCTTTGTTATGAGTAGGTAATACTTGTTCAATAGGTGTGTCACCCAGTGTAACGGGCAACAAATAGAGTGCAGCTTCCATGATAGAAAGTGTTGTTAGGGATTAAAATTTAGGCCTTCCAGCATCGCTCTATGATTGGTCATTTGGAGCAGTTCTGTGTAAGATACCTTCTTGTTTTTTTTCATGTAAGCATCTACAATGAGCATTCCCATCCATACACCCACCGTCATGGGTGCCTCATCTTTCAGAATAGGATAGAGAGGTTCTCTGTGTGTATAGCCATGAATAATTCGCGTATCTGTTGCGCTTAGATGCTTCTCATTTACCATGGTCTGCCACAGAGTATGCTTATTATTTTTACACCACTCCAACTCCTTTTCGTTGTAATTTAAAACCTCCTCCAGAGATTCGTAATCTAACAATTTAGAGACTACCCAATTTATCTTTCCATACTGTATCATTACATCCAACAAGGTAATTCTAGGAACCCACAAAGCTGGATACTCACTCATTAAGTAAAAAGTAAGACAATCTGGAGCTATCCTATCGGGTTTCATGGTACGACGTTGGTGTTCGTAGTAAAAACGTTTGTACAAGGGATACTCACTCCCCATATACTTATCTACACTAAAACCCACCATGGTATCGGCCACTACGACCGATTGATTAAGTGCCGAGAACTGCGCATAAAAACGAGGAATCTGCAATTCGGGTAACTCTTTTCGCATGTGAGTCACCGCCCTATTTAGTTTATCCTCTAGCCAGTCTAAATCTTTAAACTTATCCTCAGCATCGACCAACAGTTTCAAAAGCGTAGTATCTTGAAAGTACTCATACATACGCTCATTAATCTTGTCACTATTCACTGCGCCTATAGCCAAAACATCCTCGATCATCAGCTTAGTGGTTCGAGGAAATTCAGTGTTCATGCGTTGAAGAGCTGTAAAGCTATTCGCTGTTATGTATTCAAACTGTAACCGGTCATAGCGATGAATGATTATACTTTGATTATGGGCATGACCCCTCTTTCCCCCACCTGGCAGGCAAGAGAAAAGAGCAGTCATGCTTATAAGTAGAAGTATAATTCTTACGTACACGTCTTATCCGTAAATGATTTTACCCTCTTCGTCCATATACTCTTCTAGTCCCTTTTCGTAAGTTTCCATAGCACGCAAACTCATACCTACGCTAGAGAAACCTCCATCGTGCATCAAGTTTTGCATCGTTACTTTACGAGTCAAGTCAGAAAACATTACTAGACAGTAGTCTGCACACTCTTCGGCCGTAGCATTGCCAAGTGGCGACATACGTTCAGAGAAGTCAAATAACTTATCCATTCCCTTCACACCCGAACCTGCAGTTGTCATGGTAGGCGATTGAGAGATGGTATTAATACGTACTTTGCTTTCGCGGCCATAGATGTAGCCAAAGCTACGAGCTATCGATTCTAACAATGCTTTTGCATCAGCCATATCACTGTAACCGTAGAATGTACGTTGTGCTGCCACATAACTCAAAGCCAAGATAGAACCACATTCAGAGATGGCATCCAATTTCTTTGCCGCTTGAATCATTTTGTGGAATGAAACAGCAGATACGTCAAGCGTTTTATCAAGCAATCCATAATCTAAATCGTCATACGTACGTTTTTTACGTACATTAGGCGACATACCAATAGAGTGTAATACGAAGTCAATTTTACCACCCAATACTTCCATTGAGCGTTTGAATACATTTTCCAAATCCTCTACACTAGTTGCATCGGCAGGAATAACTTCACAATTTAATTTTTCCGACAAAGCCGAAACCTCGCCCATGCGAACGGCTACTGGAGTATTAGATAGTGTAATGATAGCTCCCTCTTCAACAGCTCTTTCAGCTACTTTCCAAGCAATAGAGTGCTCATTCAATGCACCAAATATAATACCTCTCTTTCCTTTCAACAAATTGTAACTCATACCTTATTATTATATGTTTAGTTTTAAGCGGACAAAGATACGAACAAAATACGAACATATATGCAATTTTTCACACAAATAAGAATCTTGCCTCTTTTTAGAACAGAAAATAGAGGTGGATTGTTTGCGAGCACACCATTTCAACAATATTTCTACGCAATGGCTCAAATTGTACACAACAATTAGCCCATAAAGAAATAGTTTTGTAACCGATTAAGAGGTTTTTCATAATATTTATTTAAGGTTAGAATTAGGTTAACATGAAGTTATTACAATACTTTCGTAGATAGCCCGTGAGGGTCATTTACGAAAGTGTAATAAACTAGCCCCTTTATAAAAACAAAAAAGCTAAACCTCACAAATCAGCAAAGACATCTGTATATTCACAATTTTAATTATATCATTAATACCATGATTTCAATCAAAAAGCTATTTTTGCTTCCAGCGGTATCTCTATTGGCACTCCTTACAGGATGCAACGGATGCCCTTCAGCAACACAACAAGAAATTATTGATCCTTCAATCTACGCCAACTTGCCCTTTAAAATGGACAAAGTAGCACAACCTACTTTCCCTAACTACTCAGTTAGCATTGTAGAGTTTGGTGCCGTAGCCGATGGACAAACATTAAATACAGAAGCCATCAACAATGCCATTAAGCATGTAAACGAAAAAGGGGGTGGTAAAGTAATTATCCCTTCAGGTTTCTGGATGACAGGTCCTATTGAATTGCTTAGCAATGTAAACCTTTACACTGAAAAGAACTCATTGATTCAATTCTCGGCCGATCACAATCTTTATCCTATCATCGAAACTTCATTCGAAGGTTTGAACACCAAACGTTGTATGGCTCCACTTACAGCTAACAACGCCGAAAACGTAGCCATTACAGGTCACGGTACATTCGATGGTAACGGTGACTCTTGGAGATTTGTAAAGAAAGGCAAGATGACAGGTAACCAATGGAAAAAGTTGGTTGAGTCAGGAGGTATCCTAGATGAGTCGGGTCAAAACTGGTTCCCTAACCAAGGTGCACTTGATGGCATGAAAGCTTGTAAAAACTTCAACGTACCCGAAGGTATCGAAACCGAAGAGGAGTGGAACCACATCCGTTCATGGTTGCGTCCAGTACTATTGAGCTTCGTAAAATGTAACAAAGTATTGCTAGAAGGCGTTATCTTCAAAAACTCTCCTAGCTGGTGTCTTCACCCACTTTCATGTAACGATATCACCTTGAACAAGGTAATGGTTATCAACCCATGGTACTCACAAAACGGCGATGCACTCGATTTAGAGTCTTGTAACCGTGCATTGGTAGTAGACTGTCTATTCGACGCAGGTGACGACGGTATCTGCATCAAATCAGGTAAAGACAAAGATGGACGTGAGCGTGGCGAACCTTGCCAAAACGTAATCGTTCTAAACAGCAAAGTAACTCACGGACACGGTGGTTTCGTAGTAGGTAGCGAAATGAGTGGCGGTGTGAAAAACGTATATGTTGACAACTGTACATTCCTAGGTACTGACGTAGGTTTGCGTTTCAAAAGTACTCGTGGACGCGGTGGTGTAGTAGAAAACATCTACATCAACAACATCAACATGATCAACATCCCTAACGAAGCACTTATCTTCAACCTATACTACGGCGGTAAAGGACGTGGTGAAGATCCTAACGAAGATGATGAGAAAACAGAAGCTGCTATACCTGCAGTAACCGAAGAGACTCCTTGCTTCAAAGATATCTACATCAAAAACGTAACTGTAAACGGTGCTAGCAGAGCAGTTCTATTCAATGGTATTCCAGAGATGCGCATCAAAAACATCAACATGGAAGATATGCACATGGTCAATGTAAAAGATGGTGTAGTATTGAGCGAATCGGACGATGTAACGATGAAAAATGTAAAAGTAGAGGTGATTGGCAACAAGAACAACCTAACAATGAAAAACGTTTCAAACGTAAACATTGACGGTAAAACATACGAGTCGGTAGACGCAAAAGGTCTTAAACTCAATTTTTAAAACTATATTTGTCACCTCGTTGGTGCGCGCACACAGATTCACTTCTAGGTGCGCACCAACGAGGTGACTTTTTTATTTTAAAAAACTTCTAATATGAACAAGCACCTCCTTCTTGCACTGCTTACCAGTGCCACCATCACTACAGCAGCAACTGCCCAAAATGCTAACAAAACGATTACTGTAACCGTTAGTAACAGCTGGAACAAAGCCAAAACAGACGAACCCGTAGTTATCAACCTACACTCACTCAAAAAGAACTTTCGCATCAAGTCGGCCACCGTATGGGAGAACGATGTAGAGATTCCCTCGCAACTTGACGATTTAGATGGCGATGCACGTGCTGACGAACTAGCCTTTGTAACCGATATAGCAGCCCAAAGCAAGAAAACCTTCCGCATCGTTTTCACCGATCAAAAAGAGGAGAAAAACTACCCCTCACGCACCTATGCACAGATGATGGCCTACAGCGGAAAGGCCAAATTGGCACACATCACCAGTATGTCGGCCCTAGGTAGCGAAAACGTATATAACTTCACCCACCACCACGGTCCCGCTTTTGAGAGCGAACTGGTAGCCTACCGCATCTACTTCAACGAGAAACAGACCGTAGACCCTTATGGCAAGTTCAACAAAGGATTAGAGATAGAAGAGACCAAATTCTACCCCAATGACGAACACCGCAAAAAAGGATATGGCGACGATGTATTGCGCGTATTCAACAGCTGTGGAGTAGGGTCACTCAGAGGTTGGGATGGAACCACTACCACCCACATTAAACCCGTAGTAGAGCGCACCGAACGCGTTGTAGCCTCGGGACCCGTTCGCGCCATCGTCGATGCAGCCGTAACCGGTTGGGAGTACCAAGGGAGCGAATTAAACATGATTAATCGCCACATACTCTATGCAGGCCACCGCGACATTCAGATGGATGTACTCTTTGACCAGCCACTTGGTAAAGAGACCTTTGCTACCGGCGCGCAAATACTCAAAGAAGAGGCTAGCATGATAAGCGACCACCAAGGATTAGTAGGTAGCTGGGGAACCGATTGGCCCGTTAATGACTCCATCCGTTTTGCCAAAGAGAGCGTTGGCATTGGCACCTACATCCCTCGATCACTTGTAGTAAACGAGGTAAAAGATGCAGAAAGCTACCTTTATACCATCCAAGCCAAAGGAGCCACCAGCTTCCGTTACTACACCACCTTTACCTCAAAGAAAGAGAAATTTGGCTTTGGCACACCCGAAGCATGGTTTGCCTACCTACGCGAGTGGAAAGAGAACCTAGCGCATCCGTGCAATGTGCAAATCAAAGAAAATAAATAAGAGCGAGTACCTCTTACACCGAAGAGCAGCCAAAGGTAGGTTACTCCCCTTATTATCAAAATAGAGAAAAAGAAAACCTAGCCTACCTACATTTAGTAAACCAGAAAAAACAGAATAACAGAAAACACCATGAAAAAACTACTTACCCTCTGCCTGTTAGGCGCCTCCTTCTTGGCAGCCCCTGCACAGAACTATGTATCGAAAGTATGGGTAGCCGATCAAGGCAACGGAACCTATAAAAACCCCATCCTATACGCCGATTACTCCGATCCCGATGTATGCCGCGTAGGCGATGATTTCTACATGACCGCCTCTAGCTTTAACTGCCTACCCGGTCTGCAAGTACTTCACTCAAAAGATTTAGTGAACTGGACATTAATTGGAGCAGCCATACCTCATGCACTCCCTCCAGTAGACAATATGCAGCCTCAACACGGCAATCGCGTATGGGCACCCTGCATTCGCCACCACAACGGCGAATTCTACATCTTCTGGGGCGACCCCGACCAAGGAGCTTTTATGGTCAAAACAACCGATCCAGCAGGAACTTGGAGCGAACCCGTGTTAGTAAAAGCAGGCAAAGGGATTATTGACACCTCTCCCCTATGGGACGACGATGGCCGCGTATACATGGTACACGCCTACGCAGGGAGCCGCGCCGGACTAAAGAGCGTTATTACCCTCTGCGAACTAAATGCCGATGCCACCAAAGCCATTACTCCTTCACGCATCATCTTTGATGGTCACGAAGCACACGAAACCTGCGAAGGACCTAAGTTCTACAAGCACAACGGCTACTACTACATCTTCCTTCCAGCAGGTGGCGTACCCACCGGATGGCAAGTGGTACTTCGCTCAAAAGAGATCTATGGCCCTTACGAGTGGAAAACCGTAATGGCACAAGGCAAGAGCAACATCAATGGCCCTCACCAAGGCGCTTGGGTAACTACCCAAACTGGTGAAGATTGGTTTGTGCATTTTCAAGATGTAGGTGCACACGGTCGCCTTACCATGCTACAACCCATGACTTGGGTCAATGATTGGCCCGTAATTGGTGTCGATAAAGATGGCGATGGCTGTGGAGATCCTGTAGCCAGCTACAAGAAACCCAACGTAGGTAAAACACATCCTATCTGCACCCCTGTAGAGAGTGATGAGTTTAACAGCAACCAACTCGGCTTGCAGTGGCAATGGCATGCCAACATCAACGAGATGTGGTCTTTCTGCAACCCTACCGATGGATTTATCCGTTTGTACTCGCACCCCGTACCCGAGAACTACAAGAGCTTGTGGGATGTACCCAACCTACTGTTGCAAAAGACACCCGCTCCTAACTTTACCGCTACCACCAAACTAACCTTCAGCCCCATTGCCAAGTACAAAGGAGAGCGCACCGGTTTAGTGGTAATGGGCATGGACTATGCAGGTTTAATTATCGAGAATACAGAGAATGGTTTGGTACTTTCCCAGCTAGCCTGCAAGAAAGCCGACCGCGGTGGTGTGGAAGAGGTGAAAGCCACTACCCCCCTCACCGATGGCACCGTCTACCTACGCGTAAAATTTGTAACTACTGGTGAGAAAATCAAAGCAAGCGAAGGTGGGCATGACTTAGTGGTAACATGCGAATTTAGCTACAGCACCGATGGCAAGAGGTTCCAAAAACTAGGCGAAACCTTCCAAGCCCGCGAAGGTAAATGGATTGGAGCCAAAGTCGGACTATTCTGTACCCGTCCAGCCATTGTTACTAACGATGGTGGATGGAGTGATGTAGATTGGTTCCGCATCGAGAAATAAGTTCAAGCTACCTATATAAGCTAATTTGGGCGAGAAGCAGTTACTTCTCGCCCAAACTTTTTTTGCAGCCATTCTATCCAGTTCGATTTACTATTCTCCAGCGTAAAGATTCTAAGGAAACATCAACCATCCCCTACAGAAAGAAAAACTTTTTTTATCCTTCACCCTTCACACCATCTATAAATCAACAACTTACGGTGAAGGATAGGGATATCCAAGCTTCACCTATCCTTCACCGTAAGTTCACTGCAGTGACACTCTAACTCAAGAAAGAGATCAGCACCCCAGCTGCTACAGCCGAACCAATCACCCCCGAAATATTACTAGCCATACAGTACTGCAAAACATGGTTTTTCGAATCATACTGCAAAGCAATTTCGTTGGCTACCCGACTGGCCATAGGCACCGCACTTAACCCCGTAGCACCAATCAACGGATTAATTTTCTTCTTACTAAAGAGATTGACCAACTTCACAAAGAAGATTCCCCCCGTAATAGAGAGAGCAAAAGCCAAGAATCCCCCTACAATTATACCAATCGTAGTATAATTCAAAAAAGCTTGAGCCGTCATAGTTGCCCCCACCGACAAGCCCAAAAAGATAGTCGCTGCATTCATGATGCTATTCGAAGCAGCATCCGAAAGGCGAAGCGTGTCGCTACCCACCTCCTTCAACAAGTTCCCAAACATCAACATCCCAATGAGCGGCACCGAACTAGGCACAAAGAGTGCCACCACGGTTGTAACCAAAATAGGAAACAAGATTTTAACCACCTTTAGGTTCTTAATTTGAACCGTAGAGGGATAAAGCCTCTCCTGCTCCTTCATGTTAATGCTCAACTCCTTCTTACTACACCACAGCTTCACCACCAGCGGAATAATAACCGGTACCAACGCCATGTAAGAGTAAGCCGCAATGGCAATAGGGCCCAACAAATGCGGAGCCAACTTAATCGTAGTAAAGATAGCCGTAGGACCATCCGCTCCACCTATTATACCCAAAGACCCCGCCTCTTGCGGTGTAAAGCCCACCAAAATAGCCACCAAGAGCACCGTAAAGATACCCAGCTGTGCCGCCGCCCCAAAAATAGAGAGACGAAGGTTGCGCAGCATCGGACCAAAGTCAGTCAGCGCCCCTACCCCCATAAATATAATGGGTGGCAAGAAACCGGTCTTAATCAACATGTAGTAGATAAAGTTCATAATGCCCAGCTCGTGTGCTATCTCGTGTAGCGGCATCTCCCACACACTCTTCATCACCCCATTGACCAGAATCATGCCAGCCTCATCGGCCTGAATCACCCCCATACCTCCACCTGGGAAGTTAGCTATGAGCACCCCAAAGGCAATGGGAATAAGCAGTAATGGCTCGTAACGCTTCTTAATTCCCAAATAGAGTAGCACAAAAGCAATCAGGTACATCACCAAAAATTGCGGATCGGCCCCAATGTTACTGAAGGCCGTCATCTCATATAATTTGCCTAGTATATCTTCCATCATCCTATCTTCATTACTACATCATCTTCCGAAACACTCTCTCCACTGGCTGCCAAGATAGCCGTGACCGTTCCACCAAATTGGGCCCGCACCGCATTGTAGGTCTTCATCGCCTCTACATAGCACAACACATCACCCGGCTTCACCACACTTCCCACCTTCAGGGGAGTCTCTTGCGTATCTTTGGTCAAGAAGAACTTACCTTCTAAGGGCGAAAGCACCTCTTTGCCAGCACCAGTTGCTGCAGTTGCAACCCCTCGACCATCATCACCTACTACCGAAGCTCCTCCCGATGGTTGACTACCCGCGTCCACATCGCCTTCACCATAACTTACCGTCACCCGATAAGCCTCACCATTCACCTCAATCTTCATGGTTTGTGGTTGAACTAGCGGCCCAGCCGAAGGTTGATTCACACCAGCTGCCGCCTGCCTAAGTTTGGCTACATCGGCCAAGAAATCCTCCTTCGCCTTGCCACTCTTATAGGCTTCGTATTGCGCAGGATGCATGGCATACTCAAAGAGTTCCTCCTCGTCAGCCCCTACAGACCACTGTTTCTCTTCCATTAACTGGCGGTATTTCTCCAACTGATTGGGGTAATTATCTTGCGGATTGCCCGTAAAAAAGGTACGCCCCTCTTGCTTAGCCTTCGCTATAATTTCAGGCGCCAAAGCACCCGGCAGTTTGCCCGCTTTACCCAGTAACATGTCCCAAATATCATCGGCTATCATGCCCCAACGCTCTTTGCCACGTTCCATGGCCATAACGTTCATCATCGATAGATTCTTAACATACTGACTAAAAGGAGTTACTAGTGGTGGATAACCCACCCGTGGCCATACATAAGCCACCTCGTCAAAGAGCTTTATCAACAACTCATCTTGCGTCATGAGCGGCAATCCCTTCTTCTCTTTAAACTTATTGATCGAATCTAAGTTACTTGCCAAGTCGGCCATCAAGCTCCCCATCATGCCACCTGGCAGTCCTGGACCAATCAACAAAGAGTTCATCAGCCTATTTTTGGGGCTGATGTAGAGTCCCAAGAAATCGTCCATAAAGGCTTGCACCATAGAGCGCACCTCCATGTAAGCCTCCATATTGATCTCGGGTACCTTAAACCCTGCATCTTTCAGCATGGCCTGCACACTGATTAAGTCGGCATGGCCCGTTCCCCACGATAGTGGCTCCATACCTACATCAATGTAATCGCATCCTGCCTTACACACCTCCAGAATAGAGGCCATATTAAAGCCTGGGCCTGCATGTGAGTGATATTGCACAGGAATCTCTCGAATCTCTTTGATGCCAGCCACTACTTTTCCCAAGAATACAGGACGCCCCACCCCTGCCATATCTTTGATACAGATTTCATCGGCCCCCGCTTCAATCAGCTCTTTGGCCATAGCTACGTAGTAGGCTACCGTATGGATGGGCGAATGGGTTATGCAGAGGGCACATTGCGAAATCATGCCCGCTTGTTTGGCATATTGTATGGAGGGAATAATGTTACGTACATCATTAAGGCCACAGAAGGTACGGGTAATATCGGTACCCTGTGCCTTCTTGACTTTGTAGAAGAGTTGGCGCACATCGGCCGGTACAGGACTCATGCGTAGTCCGTTGAGCGCTCTATCGAGCATGTGTGTCTGAATACCAGCTGCCTGAAAAGGGGCTGTCCAGTCGCGCACCGCTTTGTTGGGATTCTCACCAAAAAGAAGGTTTACCTGTTCAAATCCTCCCCCGTTGGTCTCTACCCGGTCAAAGCAGCCCATCTTAATAATGGCAGGTGCCACCGCTACTAGTTGATCTACTCGTGGCACATACTTACCCGCACTTTGCCACATATCGCGAAATACTAAACTAAATTTTATCTCTCTTTGTTCCATATTTGTTTTCTGTTTCTAGGTTATAGTTTCTCTATTCTTACCACTTGGCCACTGCCTGCCGTTACCCGTTTTACCGCCTCCTGAATAACCTGCAGGGTTACCCCATCGGGTGCAGCAGCCAACGGCGTGACTTTGGGTTTCAACAGCTCGGGCGGGGCCCATTTGTTGACTCCCAGAATAAGATACTTTCCCATCAAAATAACCACCAATAAGATGGTAAATACGGTAGCCATTCCGACTACCATCAACAAAAATCCAACCTCTATATTCTCCATAAATAAAGCATTAAAAATGAATACCTTGTGAGAGTTGTCGCTTCGCTTAGCTTACAACCCCCACAAGGTAAACATTTTTTTTAATCCTTTTGTTGAAGAGGTTAAAAAAAGATTATTTAGACTTCCAGTAATAGAAGCAAGAGGCAGGGTATGCCTCATTTTCACAAAAGTCTTTTATACTCAAACCACTTTGACGCTGACGATCCAAAATCGACAAAAATTCATCTTTATTCATTCTGTGTCTCATAACTTATTGTTTTGAGCACAAAGTAAAGGAAACAAAAAACAGGCTACAACGGGTAGTTTATCGGGGGCTTACTATCCAATAATGGTCCGATTCGAAAAATGGCTCGTAGCAGAATACCCAAAAGTGCTAAAAGGTAGCCCTATCGAGAAAGCTATTTACTACACCTATAAGCGATTTAACAAATTATCTCGCTACCATTTAGATAGCAGATACGCTATAGATAATAATGGAATTGAGAATGCAGTAAAGCCTGTAGCCATAGGGAGAAAGAATTATCTGTTCTGCCAAAGTGATGACAGCGCAGAGAGCACAGCTATTATGTATAGTCTAATGGGCTGCTGCAAAGCCGCTGGTGTAGATTTCCGTACATGGATGATTTACTTCTTAGATCATGTACATGATTATGATCAGGACTATACAAAAGATATAGCTGAGCTACTGCCTGATAACTTACAAAAAGCAGGAATACTCTGAAATCATGGAAATCCATTGAATCCAAGAAATCATTCAAATCTATCACATCCATTAAATCATGGAAATCCTTGAGATGAAGCAAAATGCATCTCAAGGATTTTTTGTATCAAGCAATACGGAGTTGACCGTGGGCTTACATTCAAACCACTCTTAAAATAGAGAATACTTTGAATGAGCTATTTTATGCAGCAAACCTGTACTTTATCGGGGGCTTACTTAAAATAGTATGTATAGGATACTTTACGGTAATACTTTTACAGACATTGCGAAATTCAAATTTGCTCCAGAATTATCATGCCCACCAGTAGTTATACCGATTGCTTTTCCTCTACTATTAATTAAAGCACCGCCACTGCTTCCATGGTCAATCGGAGCACTAATCTGAATTGTCATTTCATCTCTAATCTGACTAACTTCTCCAGATGAGAATGTATTTTCTAGCCCTAATGGACTACCAATAGTATAAACTTTTTCTCCAATTTGAGGGATTATTCTTTCAATTGGAATATAATTAAAAGGTCCAGTACCATTAACTTTAAATACTATATAATCAAGTTTCTCACTGTAATCTATCACTTTCTCTATTTTATATCTATCACCCGAAATCAAAATGATTTCCTCATAACCTTTAGTGGTACCTTTAAAAACATGATAATTACTTACTGCAACTCCATTCTTAGCTATAAAAAAGCCAGAACCTTGGTATGATTTCGCCCCATCTGTAGTATGAATCATAAAAACTGCAGAATTATATCTTTTGAAGACATTAACACCTGTAAGTTCTTCTTCAGAAGATGCTAAAGAAGAACTTACAGGTAGCAATGGTCTACTAGAACGAGTAGTAGATACACTTTTATTTACTTCGCGTCCACGTCTTCCAGCCTTACTACAAGAGTTAAAAAGCAAAGAAAACAAAACCAATAAAAGACAGTAACTCTTAAGCCTTAACATATTCAAATCCCTTTTCCTTATTAATTTCAGCTAGGTTATCAATGACCCCTGGTTTAGGAATAATGTGGATGAGAAAACGCTGATTGCGTTTATTACCTGGAATATCAGGCACTGCTCTTAATGCTCCTGATTGACCACTACCTGATATTATAACCTCACATTGATTTTCATCAAACACGATTTGATTACTCCTCCAAAAATTGACTAAAGACAAAGCTCTACTATAACTTAATTCGTGATTACGAATATAATTATCCTTCGATGACTGCCCCTCAATTATCAACAAATACTTTACATTATATTTATGATTTGCTTCTTGAATAAAGTCACGTATTGCATTCCCTGCAGTCAGGAGCTCGCCTCTTGTTATATCTGGAATGTTTCCAATTTCAGACACACCCGTATCAAAAGAGACATCGATCTTCAAAATGTGTTTTTTATGATTCTCATCATAGTCAAAATACTTTTTATCAATCTGATTTACAGCATTTTCAATTTCTTTTACTTTATCTAATTGAGACCTCGTCGCTGCCTCCATATCTGTAATTACAGAAACCTTTCGTTGCAACATAACTACGGTTAAAATAAACAAAATCAACATGATGAAAAATAAACTAGTCATCAAATCTGCATAGCTAGCCCAAAAATAACTCTTTTTTTCCATATCTATTCTACAACTCCAACTGCTTTAGAATCCTGATTAATCACATAAGATACATCATCCCCTTTAGGTTTAGAATCAAACTTATCAAGAATGAAATAAGTCGATCCTGAGATAGCGCCAATTAATAGAAACAACAAAGCAGCAATTGCCCAAAGAGCTATTTTATGAGAACTGTTTCTATCCTTTTCATCATATTCAATGACCGATTCATCACTAAGCGGTTTAACTCTTTCAGTCTCATCAAATCTCTTATGTGCTCTAGATAATATTTGCTTTAAGCTAGATGTAAACAATTCATTTTGCTTATTCATCTCATCCTTAAGCCCCGTGATACTTGAACCAATTTCACCTAAATGAGACAATGCTTGGAGTACATCACCAGCATATGATATTTTCTCTTTAAATGACTCCTCCTGCTCTCTTAAAGCTGACAGCAAAATATCCTGCTGCTGCACCATACTTGTTGAAAGAATCTTAATCTGTTCACTAGCGTTATGCCCCAATTCTGTACATGCCTGCCTTAATGCATCATCTATATCGACAATTGTAGTTTGAACCAAACCTTTTCTATGAGCTATTGCGTTAATTTCATCCTCAAAAAATTGCCCCATTTTCTCAATCGAACGGGTTCTTTCAAAGCTATCATCTAATTTTGAATTTAAAGCCCTAACATTATCTAGATACTCAGTCGAACGATATATATAATCATTAAATTGAGATAATTTATCTGTACACACTTGAAGTTCTTTTAACACTTTAACATTAGCTGAAGCAGTTTTATTTACATCAAGTTGTATCATCATTTCTAGCATATCAGCTTGCTGCTGATAGGTCTCTCCTAATCCAGCAAGAGACGAGTCCATCCTATTCACATTTGTAGAAAAGACATCGTTGAATTTCAACAAATTCTGCTGAAGCAATTGCAAGCTATTCGCAGCATTACTAGCTAAAGAGGGCAATAACTCTGACTGTAACCAAGAATAGAGTTGGTTTTTCTGAACTTCTACTTCAGCAGTTACTGACTTACTCTTCCAAGAACCAGCAGTTGTAAAAAGTATTCCAAAGAAACTTGCTATCATAGCAATAGCTACTCCACCCATTAAAACCCCAATTGACTGTTCAGGACTAGATATGAATGATTGAAATCCTCCACCACCTAGAGAAATATATCCCAATCCTATTAAAATTCCAGCCATTGTACCCATTAAACCCAAATATAATGGCAAAGGGATCTGAGTTGTTACTTCATCATGCTTTGCGTCGCAATTACGCTCAACAATATCCTTGATCAACAAGAAATCACTTATAGCCCCCTTATTCCGTAACAGATAGGTATTTATGGTTTCAATGATTGTACAAAAAACAGATGATTTGTCTCCTATAAATATTAATACAGAGATCTCAATATCAGAATGATTTCTTCTCTCAGAATAATCCAGTTCTTGACATAGACTAGATGAGAAATCATCAACTTCTTCTATCGGTATATATATCTTTCTCACACTAATATTCTTGTTAGAGCCAAAAAAGAAAATACCATTAAAAATAGCCTTCAATGCTTTTAATTTAGCGAAGGTTTTAATTGTTATATAAATTTGAAATCCTAACAGTACCAATACTGTTAAACCTATTATGATATCGTGTCCGTTCATGAATCTTTAATTTGAATAAAAAACAACTTTAGCATTTTCCTTTAATTTATACTTTCCACCTTCTAGCTTTTCCACAACTCCAGGAGTTATAGTTTCAATTTTTAGCTCGCCAGACCTCTTTTCCAGATCACATGCTTTCAATTTTTCATCTATATTCGTCGCAATTCTTCTCCAGACATCCATATCTTCAACTACTTCAAGCTTGCCTAAAGAGTCTCCCTCGAAAAATGTAATGGTATAAACACTGGTCATTGATTGAATTTTTTCACCTATTCGAGTAAAACAATTTGCAGAGTCTAAAGAAGCCTCAGCATATACAATAGAAGAATAACGAGGGGCAACTTTAGATTCATTATTCGGGATCTCCATTTTTATAGAATTATGACCTTTAAGCATATCCTTGAGGACTTCTTCACTCACTGTTCTATAAGTATCGCATTTTTCCTTTTCGCGTAAAAGATAATCCTCTTTGAGATTATTAAAACTCACATCCAATTGATCTATTTTCACCTTAAGATTATTAGTTTTACTGGAGTCATTATACATGATTTGAAACTTTGTTTTTATTTTACTAAACTCCTCACCTAACCTACTAATCTCGTCTCTTATAGACTCACGGCTTGATTTCTTAAAAGAGAGCAAATACCAAAGAAAACAATTCATGATTACTAAAAGTACAATAATGAAGTATAATAATAAATTATCAAACTGCATTGACTCAGAAACATTGTTTATTTCTTCAGTCGCAACATCTTTAGATGACGTAAATAGTATTAAAGAGAAAAATAAAAGTATATATTTATGCATAATGAATTATTTAAATTGTTGACTAATAGCATTCATAACTCCAATTATGGGATAAAAGAATAGTGTCTCACTTACTTTTAATTCTTGACCTTCTGCTTCTAGCTCTTTGACTCTCTGATTAATTCCATCTTGAATATATTTTATTATATCACGCTGCATTATAGGCTTCAATTCTTTTAATCGTTGAGTTGAAACGGTGCCAAAATAGTCTTGAAAAGAATATTTTTCATTCAGTTTAAACAACATCGAGAAGAAATCATTGACTTCATCAGCAACACCTTTTAATTGTCCATCAGTCATTTTCTTATATTCAGATTCATTAGTCACGATCTCTCCATTTTTAGTACCTAATAGGAATATTTTATAACCAGATATTTCATCAGCTTTTATTAATCGTGAATTGGCTACTAGACCACCTTTACAAGTAGCCTCCTTAGGACGATCTGGATCAATTAAAATTTCTAGGCCATCCCTATTATAGGACTGTTGATAAACCTCTTCAAATATTAGTTTTGTCAACTTTTCCAATACAGCACGGTGTGAGTCATCAGAGGTATCAACTAAAATTTGTAATACTTTAGAGCCAGTACCACTAAAGGCTATATTTCTTGGAACCACCATGTTATTCACCTGCATGATTCGTGCTATATGATAAATGAGTGAGGCATAAAATATAATAAAGATAATCTTACATTCAGGATTATTAGCCAACATCATATTATAATCTATATTAAGCTTCTTTTTACGAAGTTCCTGATTGTTTTGGAGTGAAAAAAAGAATGTATTCACATCATAAGATATACCAGTCTTATGAATCTCATCCAAAACAGAAGATACCTGCTTTAATTGATTATTTTGTAATACACTATCAATCTCTGGCAGAAATTTACGAACAAAACCATTTAAGTTTATATTATTTGTAAAGGCATCTCCAAATATAGAGTTAGCAGCAAAACGCATCGAGGTGATATTTTTCACTTCACCAGCTTGAGCCAATAAAACATCTGTTGTACCTCCACCAATATCAATTGTCACAACATGACTACTCGCTCCCATTCTATGCTTGCTATAATAATAAGGTGCAATAGACTCGGGCATTGAACTAAGGCTAGTAGAGGTGTCGTCTCCTATATATCTTTTATATTGGTCATTCCAAACTTTACTCAACTGAAACTGCTTATGGACAGACATACTTGTAGGGTAAAACCAAGTTATTTTTGTTTTACCTAAATCTCCACCTTCACTTAGCACTTTGTTACGAATAAGCATTAAAATATTAGCTATATAACAAGCAACACGCTCTGGTGTATATTTCTCACTCGACCATTTCAAATTAGTCCTAAGATTATTATATTCAAGAGATTTCTGCTTTTCATAGAGAAATGCCACATTAGCATGTGCTAATGGATAGAAATCTCGACTCCAGTCAACATTATGCTTCTCAGAAAGAGCCGTACGAATGGGAAATCTAAATTCATCTTCTACTTTGGTTCCAATCTCACTTGGTAGAAAATCAGAAAAGAGTATCTCTTTTACTTCCGCATCATCAAGAAGCCCTTCATTAAGATATTTGATTGAAGAGGATTCTTTTGATAATATAAAAGGAGTCGAATTTAACTCACCACTTTGCTTAAATTCAATATGTGTATTTGAGGTTCCAAAATCAACAGCAAATTCAAAAGTTTTACTACCAGTAGTATTTAAAAAGGTCGGTACAACAATTCCAAGCGTACCTTCGAAGTCAATTTGCAAATAGTCAAAATTCTGATCCAAAACATAGATCGGAGCAGTCATTCTATATTTTACATAAACATTCCCTTGAATGTCAGCATTTCGCTGAATAATATCAACCGGATCGATCTTCTTGCTGCTACCATTCAAGCTGTAGAAATAAGCCTGCAATGGATTTGGTGTAGAATCTATGCCTTCATTCAAACGGTTTAATAAAGCGATTCTATAGTCTGGTTTAACTTGACTATTAATAATAGGAGGGGTAATGGCAATAGTAAACCGTTTAGTCACTATATTTCCATCTTGCGCCTTCATCAAATCATTTTTATTCTCATAATAGGTTTTCGTATAAACAATATGATTAAGCCCATTGTTAATAGCGATCTTCAATGTAACTTTTACAACTTTCTGACCTCCAATATTTCTATGTTCAAGAGCAAAATTCTTTTTCAGAGTTGATAGGTCAAAGTAATTAAAATACTCTTTTTTAATGGGTAAAAGATAACTATAAGAGTCATCAGGAGCAGAGTCTCCTGTAAAAAAGTCAGCTGAATTGCCCTTATATTCATTACAAATTATTGATTCCTCCAAAAAATCGCCAATGGTCAAATAAGGGTAGTTAGAACCATCATTAGGTAATAAGCGTTCCGAAATACTTTTAGGGTCTTTAAAAGGTACATCAGTTGTTGGATCCCACGGAGCTGTAACATAGACTAAGTCTAACATGAATTTATCTATAGGAAGAACCATTGGAATTTTTCCTTGGGAAATATAGTGACTATCATGATGAATAAGAAATTGACTCTTCGTAGGAGATATACTAGTAGTATTACCCTTTAAATTAACTCCCAATATCTCCACGTAATTGGCTGCCGTATCAACAACAATATCATCTAACTCACTATAATCCAGCTGTGTCAAAGCCCAGATTATTTTCTTACTATCTTCATCAAGAACTTTAAATGTAAGATTAAGATAATCATCTATTTCAGGGAAGGCTGACGAGAAGGAAATTGTATTCGTTGCAGACCATACTAGTCGAAATGAAAACCAAAATTTAACATATTCCAAATCACGTTTATAAAGAGGCTGGTAAACACCATCGAAGGGTCTACCATTGCCAAATGAAATATTTCCCGAAACATAATCTAAATTATTCGCAGATGTAAAGAAAAGAGTTGAAGGAGAAGTTGCACCTATTATATTAAGTAAATTAGGTGCACCTGGGCCTATGTAATTAAGTAGATATATACGCTTTAAACGATCAAAATTATAAGTAGATGCATCTTGATCTAAAAACATATGCAGAGTTTCGCCCAAGATAACATGCTCTGCACTCGTAGAATTAGTCAAGGCTGCCAATTCGCTTTTCAAATCCCAAGGTATTATTTGCACCTTATCTTTGTATTTCTTGATTTTAAAGAAAATTTCACCAACATCAAGGCAATCAGAAATTAATTTGTGGTAGATAGTAGTACCATCTAATTCTTTCTCGCTTTTAATTTGCTTAAAAGCAGTCTTAACTAAATCAATTCGAGCAAAGGGACTTGGAATTGATGTAATTTCTTTTTTTGCAGTTGCACCATTAGGATCTACAATTGAATCAATAGCACTCTTACCATAAGCTACAGTTTGACCCCAAGAGTTTATTGTATCGTTTCCTACAATATTATTCAGTCTTAATACTTTTGCCATAATCCTTATAGTTTTATTTTTTCATCAACAAGAAGCTGCGTAGCCTTGCCAAATAGTTCAATTAAACGATGCTCTTGACTCACATCTTTGCGTAGTCCCTTTTTAGTTACTTGATTAAGACGATTATCAAACAACATATAGTTAGAATCAATACACATTAGTTTCTTTGTTTCTACACCTCTTACTAGCGCAAATAAATCTCCTCGGTCTTGATCAATATTTATCGGATCAAAAGCTCTCTGGTTCACAGACATATCTCTTAGCCACTGCAGAAATTCTCGACTTATAGACTCTAGGAAATCCTTATAAAAAACATTTGAGAAAAAATTTGAATCAAATCCTCCGACTTTGAGCCAAGGCTGTTTACCATTCTCATCTAAATGCTCATTCATATACTTACAAAAAAGAGTAAACTGAGTTAGTGGTTTTGCTAATAGTTGATATGTATTACTTTCTAAATCTGAAAAAATAATCCGCTGTTTATCCTCCTTAATACTAAATTCCTTATAAATAGTTGAAGGCTGAAACGCGTCATCCTTTACTGTTTTTGTATAATCAACGATAGATAAAGCTGAAACTAGCTCTATAAAATGTGCCTTATTTTTTTGATTTACTCCCCCTTCACAATTGTCATAATGTTCACTAATATTATCAGCAATATAATATAAGGCATCAAGGTTACCCATGTTCCGATCATAATAGCTCAAGGCTGCTTTAGCCTTAGATATGAAAGTCGATTCATCAATACTACTATTTGAATCAGAAACTACACCAAAATAAGGTAAAACTGAAATTGCACCTATTTTTGAACCTGAAATTAATTGTGCATTTGGAATAGCCTGCTTTTTATTGGGTAATGTCCTTAAATTCTTCAATAATAGCGGAAAACCACTCGCACCAGTTCCACCAAATATCGAACTAATAATAAATATAGAATCACCTGCACTAAAAGAATTCGCAATTGTCATAAACTCTGGTGATTGAGTAAATGTATTTAAGACAACGCTACCAATGTTAGGATTGCCTTTAAAGCCAACCTCCATGCTCGCATTTAAATTATCATCCGAAAATAAAATACTAGCAAGTGCTTGGTTTGCTTGATTTAATCCTCCATAATTTATATAGTTCTTAAATGCTGCGTTTTGTGTATTAGCTAAATTCAACTGATAATTAGGAACAATTTCTTCAATATTTGAAGAGAAAAATTTGGTGGCCTCCGATGAATTATTCATTTTGTTATACACTTGAGTGTACTTTCTCATCAAGTCAACAGTTCTGGTTAAATCACCTGCACTACTATCAGGATCTATTATTACGGGAACAATAGAGTCAACTTCTAGTTTAACTCCTGCAGACAATAACATAACCAATGATCGAATAACTCTAGAACCTGTTCCACCTATTCCAAATAAATATAATTTTCCCATACTATAAATTTAAAAAGGTGAATGACTACAATTTACACTCCACCATTTCCCTACTAAAGAAAAAATAAAGAAAAAAAACGAAGCTATAATTCCATTTGCTATCCCAAAACCAAGAAAATGGTTGTCATTAATATTTTCCATTAGACAGCTTTGGATAGCACCATCTAGGCAATCTGTGTAAGTCCACCCCCAACCTACGAATAAAGAGATAGTAAATACGGTAAAAAGCATTATAGCCCAACTCCAGACTTTGTTAAAAGAAGCACTATTAATTAAGTAATAGTATGCTACCATCATTAGAAGTGAAATACCAACTGTGATAAGTCCAATTACAGTAAATAAATTTTGATTATCATAAGCTTGGCTTTCACAATTAAAGCCTAATAGATAATCAGCCAAATCAACACCAAAAAGAGAGTCTAACCAGCCATAAATTGTTCCCAATAGTCCCATTTTATTATTATTTTATTGTTATTTCAAAATCAAAAAAAGAGTCATGATTATAAGCACCATACAAGCCATCTACTAGATAATTCAAACCAAAGGTTTTCTCAAGTGCCTTATTTTGTTCAAGTTTTTCACCAATATCGTCATTCACATCTTGAACCCAAGCAGGTATTGAATTCTTGAGAGATACAGAGAGTGTTCCTTTTTCAACAAATCGCATAGAAGGCTTCTGATAAATCTGCAAGAAATGGGTATATCGAGGATTTGTACTCTTCAGTACTTTAACGCTAAAATTAGGATTGCTAATCTTATAATTTAAAGAATCAAGAAGGTACTCATCAGGAAGAATCAGTGGAGAAAAATTAACCCCAACAGTAAACATAAAATCACCTTTTCTTGGACCTTTAGAGGCAACTGAAGATTTCTGAATCATCAATTTATTCTTAGGGCTCTTCCTAAATTCACCTATCGTTGGGCTATTCAATATATCGAATTGTATTTTATTAGTTGAATAGTGAGGTAGAAGAACCAGTTCATTTAAAACTCCGCCCCCCCTATATGGATCTTTATTAAGTGTAGTTGTAATTTTCTTTAGATGCTCAACATTACCAATCAACCAGATATAATAGGGTCGCTTTTGGTTACTCAATTCAACCTTACGGTCAACCTTGTCATAATAAGTTCCAGTAAAATTAGAAGACAAGTGATAAATAATTACACCTAATTCTGAATTCGTTTTACAAGCATTCACAAAGGCACTATTAATTGCTATTTCTTGGTGACCTAAGTAAGATCTCGCATCAACATTTTTACCTGGTGAAAATATGCAATCTGAAATAAATATAGATAGAGTAGAATCATTTGTCTCAGCCAATACTAGTTGAAGGAGATCAGCAATATCTGATGAGCCCAATGCTCCTCCTGCATTCTTAAAAGCCAATGGTTCTAAATTATTCACAAATTCTCTAACACTCCATTTAAGTGGAATTAGTCGACTATTAACATAGAAGAGTTGTAGTGTGTCACTACATTCTGAACTCTCTATTTTCGAAAGAAGGCTATAAACCGTTTCTTCTAATTCTGTAACTCCTTTTACATAACCATTCATGCTACCAGAATTCTCCATAAAAAGATTTATACTCTGCAAGCAATTAGGCAATTCTTCGATAACTTCACTAGGCATTAAATTTGAAACTTTTTGTCTCTGATTATTCTCAGAACAGGAAAAAAATCCTAATAAAACAACTAGACTTAAAAGAAATACATTCGTATTATTTTTCATTTGATTTTTATTTTTAAAATCCCCCAAAGTGCATCATAAGCCAAATAATGATTCAACAATTCTTCATTAAACAAAAAAAGCGAAGCAATTAGCCCAGATATAACAATCAAAAAGTAAATGGCCGCAATTTACAAAAAATTCTCAAATATTGACCAAAAAAAAAACATTAAAGAATAATAGTTTATAAGAGAGAGTCTGGATAATCAATATTTTATTTATTCAGCAGACCCTATATAGCAGAAACAATCTTAGAAGATGTAATCATCGACCGATTCATAAACTCATCTCATCATATGAATATTGAGGGACTATCATTACGAAACAGAAAAAACAAAGTAATCAAGCCCTAAAGAAACAAAGACGCAAACCAACATAACAAGCTCTTTTACATGCACATGTACAAAGCCATCCTATTCAACACCTTGCTCTTTAACATCTACTAAAGCAAGCGTCTTTCCACACCGTCTCCCACCATAAAATTTCTCCAGGACCTTACCAAATAAACCATCGGGAGCAATCAAATCAAAAAGCGTCATACACGATGCAACCTTCTTTGCATCTATTCCACCAAATACACTTTCAGCACTATCTTCTTGAGTAAGAAATGCAAGAGTAATCTCCTCAAGACGCTTGCGGAGCAGTGGATGCTCGTAATAGATTTTAGCCTCATCTAATGAGTAAATACCATAGTTCTTTGCCATCTGGCTATACCCTAGCCCTCTCATTTGCGGGAATATATGCCAAATCCAGTGAGAAACCTTCTTCTGGTTTTTTACCTCCCGAAGTGCTCTCTCATAATTACTCCATTTATTCTGAATAATAATGAATCTCTCTACACCATCTAACGTCATATTTTCTACTATTATTTACATAAAAAAATGTTTACCTCATAAGGGCTGTAGCTTCAATTAGCTTACAACCCTCACAAGATAAACATTTTTTTAATCCTCTCTGCTAATAGGCCAAGAAAGGAGTAAAGACAGAAAAATATCCTAAAACAGAATCTCCTCCAACGCTTTGCGTTTCTTCTCACCTGCCTCATCCAGTACATACCCCAACGGAATAAGCGCCACGGGCGAACAACCCTCAGGAATAGTCACTGCCTCACGCAAAAGCGCCTCATCAAAGTTGCAAACCCAGCAACTACCCAATCCCTGCTCCGTAGCAGCTAGGCAAAGGTGCTCTATAGCAATGGAAACATCAATATCGGCATGGTCCTTTCCATCGGCACGACGGTGCCATGATTCATCGTGGTTGGCACAGGCCACTACCACACAGGGAGCCGTTTGAAACCACTCACGTTTGTAACATTTAGACAAGGCGGCCAATGTAGGAGCATCGGTTACCACCTTAAAGCGCCAAGGCTGAAAGTTTACAGCCGATGGGGCTAGGCGTACACACTCTAAAAGGTATTCCATCTTTTCGGCCTCAATGGGACGAGCATCATACTTGCGAGCCGAGTAGCGCGCTTCTATAAGTTGTAGTAGATTCATACTGATTGCTATTGTTTTATTCTACAACAAAGGTAGGGAAAATAATAACTATAGAGAAATAACACGACACATTCGGGTGCCAAAACCAACTATTCAAGCCACATTCTTACACTAAATCAGTCAACCCTCCCGCCACATTCTCTAAATCCCGACGAAAACTAGAGAATTTACATCAGAAATTAGACAATTTACGTCAGAAATTATCTAATTTCCACCGTAAATTAAAGAATCAATCCAGCAAGGAAGCAACAATGGGTAGAAAAGAGGAAAACAATATGGCCTTACGCCCCCCACAATAGGTAGCAAGAAAAAGAGGAGGAGGAGTGGCAAGGAAGAGGAAAAATATGTAAGTTTGCACCCATCATATAAACATAGCATACAAACAGCTATATAAACCCGATACGACCGATGAAAAAACTAGTTATATTCGATCTAGATGGTACCCTACTCAATACCATTGGCGATTTAGCCGCAGCAGTCAATCACGCCCTAACACACTACGGATACCCCACTCACACCGAAGAGGAATACCGCTTCTTTGTAGGAAATGGCATAGCCAAGTTGCTAGAGCGAGCACTGCCTGCCGATAAGAAAACAGCGCAAGAGGTGGAGCAACTCATGACCCAATTTCTACCCTATTACACGGCACACAGCGCCGACTTAACAGCACCCTACGCAGGAACAATAGCATTGCTCGAAAAACTACAACTGGCAGGGTATCAACTAGCGGTAGCCTCAAATAAGCACCAAGCAGGTACCAGCGAGTTGGTGGCACTTTACTTCCCTACCATTCAGTTTATCAGCGTATTGGGACAGCGCGAAGGGGTAGCACCCAAGCCTCATCCCACCATTGTACACGAAAGTGTGGCTGCAGCAGGGGTCACCATCGAGGAGACACTCTACGTAGGCGATTCGAATGTAGATATGGAGACGGCCAACAATGCGGGGGTAGATGTAGTAGGTGTAGCTTGGGGTTTCCGTCCACGGGCCGAGTTAGAGGCGTATGCACCTCTTGCTGTGATTGATACGCCCGAAGAGCTGCTTAATTTTGTAAAATAGAAGAACTTAACCACTCTACAAACACTAAAGGCTTCTATCTGCTTAAACACTTCCACTAACTTATTCCCCGTTCAACAGCCATAGAGTTAAAAGAGCTCCAAGCTAAAACAGCGGTCAAGGAAGGGTAAAGAATAGATGAAGCGTAAAAGGACTCCTCCTTCACTATCACCAACGGACTAAAAGCGAGTGTAGCTGTGAAGGATAGGTGAAGCTTAAAAGGGGCATCCTTCACCACAACCAACTGATTACCAGCGAGTGTGAAGAATGAAGGATAAAAAAAGTTTTTGTAAATGAAGGGAGTATTACCAAGACAAACAGGCAGAGTAAGGCTAAAAAATCTCACCAAAAAGTTATAAAACGAATGCCCAAAACAACAAAATTCCCCCTATCCATCGAAAAATATGGATAGGGGGAATTATATTATTTGCTCAAATAGCTCTATTCACTCAATTGACTTTCGCCCTCTACAAACTGCTCCAAGAAGAAGTTTTCGCCATCAAATACAGCGTAAGAGAAGTGCGTAATCCAATCGCCTAGAATGGCTATGCGAGCCGATTTGCTCAACATCAAATCGAGCATGATGTGGCGGTGTCCAAAAACAAAGTAGTTAATGCTAGGATGACTTTTCAGGTACTCTTTGGCATAAAGCACCATAGGCTCTTGATTTTCGCCCAAGTACTCGGGTTCTTTTCCATCTACCCGCTTCATGCGGCTCTGCTTGGCCCACTCCAACCCCAACTCAACACTCCAACGGGGGTGTATCATCGAGAAGAGTCTTTGCAAGGTTTTGCTATGAAACATGGCACGTAGCAGTTTGAAGCCACGGCTATCGTGTCCCAATCCATCACCATGGGCAAGCAGGAACTCTTTGCCATAAATTTCGCAAGTAAGGGGTTTGCGGTGTACCACTACCCCACACTCCTTCTCCAGATAGTCGCCACACCAAATATCGTGGTTACCTATAAAAAAGTGCACCTCTACCCCTAGGTCGGTCAGCTCAGAGAGTTTGCCTAGGAAACGGGTATATCCTTTGGGTACAACAGTCTTAAACTCATACCAAAAGTCAAAAATATCACCTAGCAGGTAAACAGCGGCAGCATCGTGCTTGATGCTATCCAGAAAGTTGACCAACCTACGCTCGTGGGTACGGTTGTGCTCAATGGCACGCGACCCCAAATGGGCATCCGAGAGAAAGTAGACGTTCTTCATTATAGAAAGCCTAATTCAAGTTGTGCCTCTTCGCTCATCATATCTTTGCTCCACTCGGGTTCAAAAACCAGGTTGATTTGCGACGAGGTAACTCCCTCTACCGATTCTACCTTTTGACGCACATCTTCCATAATGAAATCGGCTGCTGGGCAGTTGGGTGCTGTAAGGGTCATGTCGATAGTCAGATCGCCACTATCTTGCAGATCTATTTTGTAGATAAGGCCCAAGGCATAAATATCGACCGGAATTTCGGGGTCGAACACGGTTTTCAACATCTTTACAATGTTCTCTTCTATCTGTAAGCGTTTTGCTGCATCCATAGGGTTTCATTCTTAAATTAATAGCTACAAAAATAAGAAAGTTTCGTGAAACTGAGTAAGAAAATGGGAAGCTTATTAAATCCTTCCTTGATCGGCATAACTATAATAACTGCCATCGGTGAAAATAAGGTGATCGATGAGGCGAATATTCAGGAGTTTGGCAGCTTGATGAAGCTGTTCGGTAAGTCGGTCATCTTCGCGACTGGGTTGGGTATTGCCCGAGGGGTGGTTGTGACAGAGAGCCAACGTGGTAGCTCGCTTGAGGAGTGCTTCGCGCAGAATGCAGCGAATATCGACAGCTGTAGCCGATAGTCCACCCGCCCCTACTTTTACTCGGTCAATCACCTTGGAGGCTTGGTTTAGTAGCAAAATCCAGCACTCTTCGACAGCTAAGTCGCACAGCAAGGGGTAAAAATAGCTGTAGATATTCTCGGCACAGCGCATGACGGGTCGCTCTTCGGGCTCCTCCTCCTTGCGCCTCCTACCCAACTCTACGGCAGCTAGTATGGTGATAGCCTTGGCAGGGCCTATCCCTTTGAAGGCACAGAGCTCTTCGACGGTAGTCTTGCTTAACTTACAGAGGTTGTTCTCATATTGGTTCATCACCTTCTTCATGAGCCCCACAGCCGAGTCCTCCTGACTACCCGAACCAATTAAGATGGCTAGTAACTCGGCATTGGATAAGGAGGCTACTCCGTGTAACACCATCTTTTCGCGGGGGCGATCCTCTTCGGCCCACTGATTGATTGCTAGTTTTTGGTCCATACGCTATACCTCTTTAAAGTAAGCTGCAACGAGTAAGTAAGCTGCAACTATCTCTAATTATAACAACAGTTAAGAGATGTTGGTTTTCAGAATGAGGGAGAAAAGTTGACTTTAATGGAGAATCACTTCTAACTGACTAAAAGAACAAAGATACCTATCTACCACTATTATGAAGAAAAATACCAACTACCACTACACGAAGAAGAGAAGTAAATGGCTTTAGGCTACAAGCGGATGCGAAACAGGACGGTACTTTCAAGCGGATAACTCTATTACAGATTAGAGAGCCTGCAAGCGGATGCTCAACAGGCTTGGTAGCAAAAAAAAAGGAATGATTACTGGTAAAAGTTCTCCTCAAAAGCCTCAAAGCTTCCTCTTTGGCAGACGCATCGCTCCCACCAAGCCCACAAAAAGCCACTACCGTAACCCAGTAGTTGAATATAGGCGGCTGCAATGGATTTGAGACCAATCGACAAACTTTTATTCTGAAACGAAGCATCCACCCCTACCAACAGAGCAAAGAGCAGCAACGGAGTGAGGCTATAACCACAAAAGAGGGTGCCTACCAAGAAGAAGAGGGTGCCCAAGGTGAAAAGTGCAGGCAGTAGATGAACCAGCTTTAAGGAGTCGGGATACATCTTATAGAGGTTGATACGAGCAATACCCGAGTTGTGTACCTGCTTAAAGAATTTACCTAAGTCGGTACGCCGTTTGTGCCACACCCACGCTTGGGGGAAGAGGCGAACGGTAGCACCGCTCTTCATGAGCCGAATGCTAAAGTCGATATCTTCGCCAAAGCGCATCTGCGAGAATCCACCGAGTGCTTGGTACACTTCACGGCGAATGCCCATATTGAAGCTGCGGGGGTAGAATTTATCCATCTTCTTCTTCCCGCCGCGAATACCACCGGTGGTAAAGAAGGAGGTCATGGCATAGTTAATGGCCTTCTGCATGGGGGTAAAGGAGTGGTGGGCTCTATCGGGGCCACCAAAGGCATCGGCAGGAGTTTGCTGCAGTTCGGCCTCGATGGCTGCTAGGTAGTTGGGAGGCAAGATGCAATCGGAATCTAGTATGAGTAGGTAATCGCCACTGGCACGGGCTGCTCCATAGTTGCGACTATCACCGGGTCCCGAATTGGGTTTAGTATAGTAATGCAGCGTGAGTTGATCGGTGTAGCGGGCTACTACCTCGTTACAGGGGTGCGAGGAGCCATCTTCGACCAGAATTACTTCGAAGGAGGAAAAGGTTTGTTGGGTTAAACTGGCCAATAGTTCATCGACCTCGTCGGGACGATTGTATACCGGTACAATAAGGGAATACTTCATACACTACTCTATCTATTTACATACAGCTGAAAGAGAGAACGCTCCTACTCTAGCACTGCCTGCAAAAGAGATGGCGAGTGCCAATGAGCTAGGAAAGCTCCTCAACGGTAGACAAAGAAACAGAAAAGAGGCGGAACTTGCAACAAGTCCGCCTCTTTTATTGGTATCAATAGGGTTGCTACTGATTATGCTTTTACACGACCTTGGTAAGAACCATCGCGTGAATCGATTTCGATAATTTCGCCTTCAGTGATAAACAAAGGAACACGTACTGTAGCACCCGATTCAACCGTAGCTGGCTTCAAGGTGTTAGTAGCTGTATCGCCTTTCAAACCTGGCTCTGTGTAAGTTACTTTCAATTGAACTTTGGTAGGAAGATCGGCAAACAAGATAGTATCTGTCGATACGTCTGTTACTACCTCGATAATCATCTCCTCAATCAAGAAATCTACACCATTGATCAATGCGTGAGCGATGGGCACTTGGTCGTAAGTCTCTTGGTTCATAAAGATGTAATCTTCACCCTCTTTGTACAAGAACTGGAAGGGACGACGCTCTACACGTACATCTTCCAATTTTTCACCGATGTTGAAACGACGTTCCAATACATAACCATTCACTACATCTTTCAATTTAGTACGCATAAAGGTGTTTCCTTTACCTGGTTTTACGTGTTGGAAATCGATACAGAAATATAATTTACCATCCATACGGATAGCTGTACCCATTTTAATGTCTTGAGCATTAATCATACTTTATTCTTTTATGTTGAATTATAATATTCTACTGAATAAGAGGCTACTCCCCTCTTATGGGTGCAAAAGTAATGTAAATCAATAAAAAACACAAAAGTAAAGGGGGAAAAAATAGGTTAACTCTTTGTTTATTTGAAAAAAGTAGCTAATTTTGCAGCCCGATTAGTAGTGTGAACTCCTAATTAAGGCATAGGAGTAGACTGTGTGCATAATAACATAAAAAACAATATATTGAAATGAAAAGAACGTACCAACCCTCTAACAGAAAGAGAAAAAACAAACACGGTTTCCGTGAAAGAATGGCAACAGCTAACGGTCGCCGCGTATTGGCAGCTCGTCGTGGAAAAGGTCGCAAAAAATTGACTGTTTCTGACGAGTACAATGGAACGAAATAAGCATTTAGCATATTCGCTTAAAAAATAGGGTTTGTCCACTTCGGTGAGACAAACCCTATTTTTTTGCTTCTAAGAGCAATGCTCACCAGCAACATTAGAGGCAAAAGAGCTGGCTGCAAAAAAGAGGTCAAAAAAAACAGCAATCAAAAAAGAAGCAGATATAGCAGGATTAAAACCAAAGGAGTTGCCCCACAAAGAGGAGTGTTAAACCGAAGAAGCTCTGTTACGTAAAACAGGAAGGCGGTTTGAACACGGCGTGCGAGTGCCTTTCCTAGTAACAAAAAAGAGGTGCTACTACAGCACCTCTTTTTATAATCTTGATTCTCTCTTTGGTTCCGCCGCGTTTGTACCAAGACAAAAGAGGCGGAACAGCTAGCAGACTTATCAACAGCCAGCAATTTTAAAGATGAATAGGACCATCTAGCCCCAATGGCATACCGATAAAGAACCAAATGGCCAACAGCACAATCCAAGCCAACAAGAAGGTGACAGAGAAGGGAAGCATTAACGAAATAAGCGTACCTACTCCATACTCCTTATTATACTTCTGTGCATAGATAACCAATAGCGTAAAGTAACTCATCATGGGGGTAATTACATTGGTCACCGAATCGCCTACACGGAAAGCAGCCTGTGTAGTACCGGGGTGATAACCCACCAACATCAACATAGGAACAAATACGGGAGCTAAAATAGCCCACTTGGCCGAAGCACTTCCCATAAACATATTAATAAAGGCTACTAAGATTACGAAGCAAACCAACATAGGGAAGCCGGTAAAGCCAATGTGAATCAACCACTCCGCACCACGAATGGCTAGAATAATACCCAAGTTGCTCTCGCGGAAGAAATAGACAAACTGTGCAGCAAAGAAGACCAATACCACATAGCTTCCCATACCACTCATGGCTTTACCCATGGCATTCATCACCTGCTTTTCGGTTTTCAACGTTCCGGTAATACGACCATAAATAAGACCTGGTATTAAGAAGATAAGGAGCAACATCACAATCATACCACTAAAGAAGGGCGATTGCAAAATGGCACCTGTCTCTGGATTACGCAACAAACCATCTTCGGGAATAATGCTCCAAGCCATTAAAGCTAAGAATATCAGGGTACCCCAACCGGTCCAGCGAAGGGCTTTGCGTTCCAACGGAGTGGGCTGCTCCACAGCCAAAGCCTCTACCTCGCCTTTGTATTCACCCAAGCGGGGTTCAATAATACGCTCAACCACCCAAGTACCTACAAACACCACCATGATGGCCGAAGCAACCATAAAGTAGTAGTTAACCATGGGGTTGATGTGCAACGTAGGATCAATAATGTGGGCAGCAGCCTCCGAAAGACCAGCTAGAATAGGGTCGATAGAACCAATTAAGAAGTTAGAGCCAAAACCAGCACTTACACCGGCAAAGGCGGCAGCAAAACCGGCCATGGGGTTTCTACCTACCGACTGGAAAATCATGGCACCCAATGGAATGAGTACTACATAACCTACCTCGGAAGCCAAGTGCGACAAAATACCCGCAATAATGATGGCGGGGGTAATGAAGCGTTTAGGGGCAACCAGTACCAATTGGCGCACCAACATGGTGAAGAGTCCCGACCCTTCGGCTACACCAATACCAATCATAATAACCAGTACCAATCCCAGTGGAGGGAAAATCATAAAGTTGTGTTCGATATGGGTGTACATCCACCGAATACCATCGGCCGATAAAAGATTGCGAACAGTGATCACCTCCTGTGTAACAGGGTGAATAGCCGACAAGCCAAAATAGTCGGCCAAAGCAGATAGAATCACAATAGAGGCTGCCATGATGGCAAAAAGCGTAGCTGGATGGGGCAATTTATTGCCCGCCACTTCAATTTTGTCGAGCATGCTCGCAAAGAAAGTTTTCTTCATGTTTGGTTGTGGGTGTTTTTTGTATAAATATTTACCTAAAACACAAAGATAGTGGTTTTTATGTGGTTTTGCAACTACTTCAACAGGGAAGAGAAGTGAACTATACACTATTAGCCATTCACATTGTTAGGATAGAAATTCTTTTTATTGTACCTTTGACCGCATTAAAAGAAGAGAATATGGTCACATTCAAACAGTTCTTCTCATTTAGAGAAAATAGATTCTTTTGGGGTAATCTGCTGCTAATGATAGCGGTAGTAGTAATCGCCTTTTGGGGCACACTCAATTGGCTAGATAGTTACACCAATCATGGCAAAGCCATTGTAGTACCTAATGTGAAAAACAAGTCGCTACGCGAGGCCTATAACATACTCGATGGACAGACACTCAAAGTTAGTGTGGTAGACTCCATCTATGTAAAAGGAACCCTACCGGGAACCATTTTGGACCAAAAGCCTGAGGGAGGAGCCAAGGTAAAAGAGGGACGTTCTATCTACCTTACCATCTGTACAGACAAGGTGCCAGAGCTGGCTATTCCCGATTTAATTGACAACAGCTCCTACAGACAGGCCGAAGCGAAACTCAAAGCGCTGGGATTCCAAGTTACTGAGCCTGAACATATTCCTGGCGAAAAGGGATGGGTGTATGGCATTAAGTACAAAAATAGGGAGCTAAGGATGGGCGAAAGTGTACCGCGTGAGGCCATCTTAACACTCTGTGTAGGGAGTGGTGAGTACGAAACAGTAAGCGATTCATTAGAGGTATACCACCCTACACAACACGAGGAGGTGGAAATTGATAGATCTTGGTTTTAAGTTGAAATGATAGAAGATAAAAATAGAACAGAAGAGTGGTTGGACGAACTAGATGAAACGCTAGACGATACAGAACCCATTGTAGAGAACCCTGCCGAACTACACGAACACTTTCGGTTTGTAGTAGACAAGGGACAATCGCCCATGCGTGTAGACAAATACCTTTTCGAAAGATTGGTACACTCTTCGCGCAACCGTATTCAACAGGCTGCCGATGCAGGTTTTGTACTGGCCAACGGCAAACCGGTAAAGAGTAGCTACAAAATTAAACCGGTAGATACCATTACGGTGGTGATGGACAGACCACGCTACGAGAATGAAATCAAAGCGGAAGATATTCCGTTAGAGGTGGTTTATGAGGATGACGACTTACTGGTAATCAACAAACCGGCTGGCCTAGTGGTACACCCAGGTTGTGGTAACTACAACGGAACCTTGGTAAATGCCATTGCATGGCACTTAAAAGAGAATCCTAACTACAACCCCAACGACCCACAAGTGGGGTTGGTGCATCGCATAGATAAAGATACGTCGGGGCTACTCTTAATAGCCAAAACAGCCGATGCTAAAACCCATCTATGCCTTCAATTCTTCAACAAAACAACCAAACGACGCTACCAAGCATTGGTGTGGGGAACTGTTACGGAGGATGAGGGAACCATTGTGGGCAACATAGGACGTAACCCCAAAAACAGAATGCAGATGGCTGTGCTACCCGATCCAGAGGAGGGAAAACATGCCGTTACCCACTACAAGGTAGTAGAACGCATAGGCTATGTAACGCTGGTAGAGTGTATGCTGGAAACAGGTCGTACCCACCAAATACGGGTACACATGAAACACATCGGTCATACGCTTTTCAATGACGAGCGCTACGGGGGCAATGAGGTGCTCAAAGGAACGCACTTTAGTAAATATAAGCAATTTGTGAATAACTGCTTCGATACCTGCCCGCGTCAAGCACTACATGCCATGACGCTAGGCTTCATACATCCACGTACCGGAGAGGAGATGTACTTCGACTCGCCGCTACCACAGGATATGGAGAACTTGATTGAGAAGTGGAGAAATTATATAAGCAACAGAGAAGAATAATGACAATGAAACGTAACATTGCAATTGTAGCTGGTGGAAACTCGAGTGAGTTGGTGGTCTCCTTGCGCAGTGCACAGGGGCTTTACTCTTTTATGGATAAAGAGCGCTATAACGTATACATAGTAGAACTAGAGGGGGTACGATGGGAAGCTGTTCTAGCCGATGGAAGCAAAACAGCCATTGACAAGAACGATTTTAGCTTTATCGAAGCGGGAGAGAAGGTGATGATCGACTTTGCCTACATCACCATTCACGGTACACCGGGCGAAGATGGATTGCTACAAGGCTACTTCGACCTAATTGAATTGCCGTACTCGAGCTGCAACGTATTGGCATCGGCCCTAACAGCCAATAAGTTTACTTGCAACCAATACCTTAAGGGGTATGGCATTCGCGTAGCCGAATCACTTATTCTACGCCTCGGATATGAAATTACAGACGAAGAGGTGATAGAGAAAATTGGCCTGCCCTGTTTTATTAAACCCAACACCGGAGGTTCTAGCTTTGGCGTAAGCAAAGTTAAAACCAAAGAGGAGATTCAACCTGCCATCCTAAAAGCCTTTAACGAAAGTGACGAGGTGATGATGGAGTCTTTCATCAAAGGAAGAGAGGTTACCTGTGGCTGCTACAAGACAATGGGCAAAGAGCAAATCTTTCCAATCACAGAGATTGTAACCACCAATGAGTTCTTTGACTACGATGCCAAGTACAACGGACAGGTAGAGGAGATTACACCAGCACCCATGGAGGAGGAGATGAGCGAAAGAGTACAACTCATTACATCGGCCATCTACGACATACTAGGATGCAATGGATTAATACGGGTGGACTACATCATTACCGAGGAGGGAAAAATAAACCTACTCGAGATTAACACCACACCAGGAATGACGGAAACAAGCCTCATCCCGCAACAAATAGCAGCGGCTGGACTCGATATTAAAGAGGTCATGACCGATATTATAGAAGATAAATTTATCAACCCTTAACCGAATCCTACCATGAACATACCTGCTGAATTTGACGAAATACGTCCTTACTCACCCGAAGAGTTACCGCAAGTATTTGAAGAGCTGATAGCCGATCCTGCCTTTCGTGCAGTGATTGAAGAGATTATGCCACAAGCTCCTTTCGAGGTGCTGGCCGATAAACTGCGTGGTTGCAAAACCAACCTTGACATGCAAAAGGCCTTCTGCCACCCACTACTTTGGGACATTGTAAAGAAACATGGCGATGGACTTACATTCGACCACACAGCATTGAAAGAGATAGAGAAGAGTCATACTTATATATCAAATCACCGTGACATTATTTTGGATTCGGCTTTCTTGTGCATCTTGCTCATTGATTTGGGATTAAATACGGTAGAGATTGCCATTGGCGACAACCTGTTAATCTATCCTTGGATCAAGAAATTGGTGCGTGTAAACAAATCATTTATCGTAAAACGTGCGGTGAGTGTACGCCAAAAGCTAGAGAGTTCGGCTTTGATGTCTCGCTACATGCACTTTGCCGTAAATGAGAAACAAGAGAACCTTTGGATTGCACAACGACAAGGTCGGGCCAAAGACTCGAGTGACCGTACCCAAGATAGCATCTTGAAGATGATGGTCATGGGGGGTGAAGGCGATATTGTGGATAGATTGACACACCTTAACTTGGTGCCACTCGCTATTTCGTATGAGTACGATCCTTGCGATTACCTCAAAGCTACGGAGTTGCAACAGAAACGTGACAATCCCGATTTTGTAAAAAGCCCCGAAGATGACTTGATTAATATGAACATCGGTCTATACGGATACAAAGGAAAGATTCACTTCCAAACGGCACACTGCCTAAACGAAGAGCTGCAACAGATGGATAGAACCCTACCTAAGGGGGAACTCTTTTCGAGCATTTCGAGCAGAATAGACCAACTTATCCATAGCAACTACCGCATATACCCTGGTAACTATGTGGCTTTTGACCTATTGAATGACTCGACTCAATTTATAGATAACTATACAGAGAAGGAGAAGACAACCTTCGAAAACTACCTAGAGCAACAATTAAACAAGATTGAGCTAACCGAAAAGGATATCCCTTTCTTGAGAGAGAAAATGCTCGTGATGTATGCTAATCCTTTAATTAACTATTTAGCGACACAAAAAGCATGAATCGATTCCGTTGCCTCTACATAGCGATTATGACCTCCTGCTTGCTGCTAACTGCTTGTAGCGACGAGGAGTATCTATATCCTGAATTGGTCACAGAATTTAGTAACCTAAAGACAGATAATACAGGTGTAGGAAACTACTTGGTAACGGACGATGAAGAGGCTTTCTACATCGAGAATAGGGGTACATTGGGTGGACTTAAGCCAGATACAACCTACCGCGTAGTGAGTAGATATGCGTTGAACCACGCTGCAGACCAACCTACGGTGGCGCTCTATGGCATTGAAGCTGCTATATCGCCTATCCCGGTACACGAGAGTGAATTCAGAGAGATTCATACCGATGCTGTAGAACTTCAAAGCATCTGGAAGAGACAGGATTACATCAACTTGGTGCTACGGGTAAAGGTGAAGGATACTGCACATGGATTTCACTTTATTGAGAATAAGATAGCCGAAGAGGAGGGCGTACGTACGCTCTACCTAACACTCTACCACGACAGAAAGGATGATATAGAGGCTTTCTACAAAACCAGCTATCTTTCGGTACCTTTGTGGTACTACAGCAATAAGTTGGAGAAGGGAGACAAGATTGTGTTCCAACTCAACACCTACAAAGAGGGGGTGACGAGCCGCACCTTTACCTACTAAGTGGCACTCCTCCTTGTAAGAAATACCTAACTAGAAGAGTTAGCTAGTACACCCCAAAGGTACTGGCTAACTCTTATACCAAAGGGGTATACCAGCTAACTGGTAGCCTCGCTAGCAAAGAGGGTTTATCACGACTCTTTGAACTTTATTAACCGATTCCTTAAGTTATCAACAGGCTTAACTACGCTAGTTATTATGATTAAATTTGACTACCTACTCTTCATCATCTGTGCCTTTTCGTTGGGCATGTGGGCCTGTACAGGTCGGAAGGAGAAATTCATCAACCTACAAACAGAGCAATTTGAAAAGCTCTTGAACGAGAATCATGTGCAATTGATTGATGTACGTACACCCGAAGAGTATGCAGAGGGATACCTAGCAGGAAGTGTTAACATCGATATCCGATGCAACTCCTTTTCGTTGCTAGTCGATGAAAAAATAAGCAAAAGCAGACCGGTGGCTCTATATTGCCGTAGTGGAAGCCGAAGCCGAAAAGCAGCTCATCTATTGATTGAGAAAGGGTATAAGGTATACCACTTAGACAAGGGATACCAGCGCTGGATAGAAGAGGGAAGAGAGGTAGAGGGATGCTTTCAATACCCTACGGAATAGGATAAAACCTACTAACACTACCTAAATGGATCTACGAGGGGAATAAACCACCTAATTATCAAATGGAAGATTCCGTTTCATCCGCTAAACTTCCTCCACATATTCTACAATAACGGGCATCTACATCGTGCTTCTTTGCACCACAATGTGGACACACCTCTTCTTGCTGTATGTTTTGCTCCCGCATTATAGAGGCAGAAACAATACCCGTAGGAACAGCAATAATGGTGTATCCCAACAACATAACAACAGCCGAAAGGAAACGACCCAATGGAGTTTCGGGGGTTATATCGCCATAACCTACGGTGGTAAGGGTAACAATGGCCCAGTAGATGCTGGTGGGAATATCATCGAAACCACTGTTTTCACCTCCCCCTTCGATCATATACATGATGGTTCCAATCGAGATAACCAGAATCAATACAAAAAGGAAGAATACCAATATTTTACGACTACTCTGACGCAAAGAGTGCAGCAACATATTTCCCTCCGATAAAAAACCGAAGAGACGGAAAACACGGAAGATGCGAATCAAACGGAAGGTACGAACAATTAGGAGGTAGCGCATAGGATCGAAGAACCAACCCAAATAGAGGGGCAGCGTGGCCATAAGGTCTATCATTCCGAAGAAGCTAAAAAGGTATTTCTTGCGATTGGGCGAACAGTAAATACGCAACAGATACTCTACCGTGAAGAAAACAGTAAAGATCGATTCGCACACTTGAAGGTAGAATCCCAAACGCTCCTGCATGGATGCAATACTCTCCAACACCACCACTACAATACTTAGTAAGATGAGTAGAATAAGTGTGATATCAAAAGCTTTTCCGGCAGGAGTATCACTCTCGAAAACAATCTTGTAAAGGTTCTCTTTTCTTCTATTCCAACTAGAGGAGGGGGAAATAGATCTATTTCGGTCAATGGGCTTCATAAAATGGGTTCAGTGGCTTTATTGAAATGTTTCTGACGCAATAATAACGATTATTGCCCGATTTATATCTCTTAACTGCTCTTTTTTTTAGCTACATTTGCAGAAACCTTTTAATTCAATAAGAAAAAATAGCATGAAGAAACAACTACTGGTAGGACTATTCACTGTAGTAGCCTTAACAAGCTACGCACAATCTAACGAATGGCAAAATCCGCAAGTTAATGCGGTGAATCGTGCACCGATGCACACCAACTACTTTGCTTACGAAAATAGCGATCTAGCTAAACAAGGCAATAGAGAAAATTCAACCAACTACATGTCGCTAAATGGAACCTGGAAATTTAACTGGGTACGTAATGCAGATCAACGCCCCACTGACTTCTTTAAAACCTCTTTCAATGACAAAGGATGGGACGATTTGCAGGTGCCTGCTATGTGGGAGCTGAATGGATATGGCGATCCTATCTATGTAAATACAGGCTATGCATGGCGCAACCAATTTAAAAGCAATCCTCCCGAAATTCCAGTTGAGAATAATAATGTAGGCTCGTACAGAAAAGAGATTACAGTTCCTGCTTCGTGGAGTGGCAAAGAGATTATTGCACACTTTGGATCGGTTACCTCTAACATCTATGTATGGGTAAACGGACGCTATGTAGGTTATAGCGAAGATAGCAAGCTAGAAGCTGAATTCGACTTAACCAGCTACCTTAAACCTGGACAAACCAACCTTATTGCTTTCCAATCTTTCCGCTGGTGTGATGGTAGCTACCTAGAGGATCAAGATTTCTTCCGCTTTAGCGGTGTAGGACGCGATTGTTACCTCTATGCACGTAGCAAGAAGCGCATACAAGACATCCGTGTTACTCCCGATTTGGATACTAACTACCAACATGGAACATTGGCTGTAAAGCTTGACCTTAAAGGAAGTGGTACGGTAGATTTAGAACTGGTTGATGCTGCTGGCAAACAGGTAGCCACAGCTACTGCAAAGGGGGGAGTAGCTACACTAAATGTAGAGAATCCTGAAAAATGGAGTGCTGAATCACCTTATTTATATACGCTACGTGCTTCGATGCAAGGAAGCAACGAGATTATCCCTATCAAGGTAGGTTTCCGAAAAATTGAACTAAAAGGAGATCAAATCTTGGTAAATGGGCAAGCGGTACTCTTCAAAGGGGCCAATCGCCACGAACTTGATCCAGATGGTGGATATGTAGTATCGCGCGAACGAATGATTCAAGATATTCAGATGATGAAGAAATTCAACATCAATGCGGTACGTACTTGCCACTACCCCGATGATAACTTGTGGTATGAGCTGTGTGATCAATATGGTCTATACGTGGTAGCAGAAGCCAATGTAGAGTCGCACGGTATGGGCTATGGAGAGCACACACTGGCTAAAAACAGTCTCTATGCCAAAGCACACATGGAACGCAACCAACGCAACATACAGAGAGGGTTTAACCACCCGAGCATCATCTTCTGGTCACTAGGAAACGAAGCTGGATTTGGCCCTAACTTTGAAGCGTGCTACAACTGGATCAAAGCAGAGGATGGAAGCCGCGCTGTGCAATACGAACAGGCACACGGCAATGATTTTACCGATGTAACCTGCCCGATGTATGCTGGATACGAAACCATGGAGAAGTATGGTAAACGTACCGATGCAACCAAACCTTTTATCCAATGCGAATATGCACATGCCATGGGGAACTCGCAAGGGGGAATTAAGGAGTATTGGGATTTAATCCGCAAATACCCCAACCTACAAGGGGGCTTTGTTTGGGACTTTGTAGACCAATCTATCCGTTGGAAAAACAAAGAGGGAGTAGCTATTTATGGCTATGGAGGTGACTTTAACCGCTACGATGCCTCGGATAATACCTTCTGTAACAACGGACTTATTAACCCCGATCGTACACCCAATCCACACATGTACGAAACAGGATACTTCTACCAAGATATCTGGACTACACCTATAGACCTAAAGAAGGGCGAAATTGAGGTGTACAACGAATACTTCTTCCGCGATCTTTCTGCCTACTCGCTTAACTGGGAACTGCTTGCCAATGGTAAGGTAGTACGCACCGGACGAGTAGAGAATGTAAAGGTAGCACCTCAACAAAAAGGTAAGCTAACGCTTGCACTAGGTGAGATGTGTCCCGAAGCAGAGTGGCTACTCAATGTAAGCTACCAACTGAAAAACCGCGAAGGATTACTTCCTGCAGGACATGTAGTGGCTAAGAATCAATTGGCAGTGAGTGAATACAAAGCAGCCAGCATGCAATTGGGTAACGTAAAAGCTGTGAACCAACCAACCATTGTTCCACAAATTCTAGAGAATGACTACAATTACCTAGTGGTAAAAGGGGAGGAGTTTCAAGTTGAATTTAACAAGCACACAGGTTATTTGTCTAAACACGATGTGAATGGATTGGCATTGATTGAAGAGGGTGCAGCGCTTACTCCTAACTTCTGGCGTGCTCCAACAGACAATGATTTTGGGGCAGGATTGCAAAACAGATTCCGTGCATGGAAGAATCCAGGCATCAAACTCACTTCACTTAACCAAAGAGTAGAAAATGAACAGGTGGTAGTAGAAGCGGCCTATACCATGGAAAATGTATCGGCTCAATTGGCACTTACCTATGTTATTAACAACAAAGGAGCCATCAAGGTAACGCAAAAAATGACAACGACTGCGGGTGCAGAAGTAGCTAACCTTTTCCGTTTTGGTATGCAAGTAGCCATGCCTAAAAGCTTTGATAGAGTAGAATACTACGGACGTGGCCCTATTGAGAACTACTCAGACCGCAACCACAGTACAGACTTAGCTATCTACCGCCAAACAGTGGAAGAGCAATTCTTCTCGTACATTCGTCCACAAGAGAATGGAACTAAAACAGATATTCGCTGGTGGAAACAGTTAAATGTATCGGGCAATGGCTGGCAGATTGTAGCCGACGCACCTTTCTCGGCCTCGGCCCTAAACTACACCATTGACTCACTCGATGATGGTCAACACAAGGGACAAAGCCACTCCGAAGAGGTGAAGAAAGCCGATTTCACCAACCTATGCATTGATAAAGCCCAAATGGGATTGGGATGTGTAAATAGCTGGGGAGCATGGCCTTTGCAACAATATCAACTACCTTACGGTGATTATGAATTTAGCTTCATATTAACACCTGCTAAACACCAAGTAGGTATAGAGTAAGAAGAGTATTAATCTCCTACTAATGAGAATATCCCCTGTTGCAGCACTTTCAAACTGCAACAGGGGACAATTTAGTAACTAAACAGCAGTCAATTCATTGCTCAACCACCATTCATTTTTAGATTATACTATTATCTCTTGGTTTTACTAGCTGGCGAAGTTGGCTTGCCCGAGCTTTTCACTCTTGATTTACCCACACGCAAACCACCACTTGGCTTTCCTTTCTTTCTTACAGGAGCCTCTTCGGCAGCATCTGCCACATAGGGTTTACCTGTATAGCTTTTCTTACCAGACTTCTTCATACTTTGTGCCACGCTATTTGCCTTACGGTAGTCACGTTTCAAGTCCGATTTTTCTAGTTCTCTATTCATTCGCTTGTTACTTACCACTCTTCCCTGTTTAGAGGTTTTATCCGTTTTATCGGAATCTTCTAACAAGTCGAATAGATCTTCTAGTTCAGCATGATTCAAGCTTCTCCAGTTTCCTTGTCCCAAGCTACCTAGCTTAATGTTCAAAACTTGAATACGCTCCAATTTCAACACATCGTAGTCAAAATACTCACACATGCGTCTAATCTGTCTATTCAAACCCTGAACCAATCCTATCTTAAAGGTAAAAGGATTGATTTGTTCAATTTCGCAACCGCGTGTTACCCTATCCAAAATAGGTACCCCCTGCGACATTTTAGTCAAAAATTCAGGTGTAAGCGGTTTATCTACTCGTACGATGTACTCCTTTTTGTGGTTATTGCCACAACGTAGAATTTTATTAACAATATCTCCATCGTTGGTTAATAAGATAAGTCCTTGCGAATCTTTATCCAAACGCCCAATAGGGAAGATACGTTGCTCGTGACGAATAAAATCGACAATATTGTCTCTTTCTAAAGGATCGGTGGTACTCACTACCCCCACAGGTTTATTAAACGCAATATATACCGGTTCTATGTCGTGCTTAATTAGCTCGCCATTTACCTGCACTGTTTGCCCTGGAAGCACACGCATTCCAATCACTGCTTTCCGCCCGTTTACTTTTACCCTTCCTTCCTCTATCAAGCGGTCGGCCTCACGGCGGGAACAATATCCCGATCCACTGATAAACTTATTCAATCTATATTCCATAACTTGTCTATAATAACGTAGGTGCAAAGGTAGTAAAAAAAGTATGAGAAAATATCGAAAAACATTTGTTATTCCAAAAAACAGCACTATCTTTGCATCCGCATTAGAGAAATAATGGTACCATAGCTCAGTTGGTAGAGCAAAGGACTGAAAATCCTTGTGTCCCTGGTTCGATTCCTGGTGGTACCACTTGCAAAAAAAGAGAGTTACAGTTTTGTAGCTCTCTTTTTTTATATCCACCTGCCTGACTAATCAGCCATATCCCACCCATAACTTTTAATTATTGAGCATAAAAAGAAGTGATAAGCAAGCAGTGCTAAAAAGAGATAACTTTGTACTGCTTCACTAAACAACTAGAAGCCCAAAATGTTATTGGATATATAAACTAAATATTTACGACTATGAACTTTGTAACAAACGAAAAATTGACCATAGTAGGGGCAGGAGGTATGATTGGCTCAAACATGGCTCAAACAGCTATTATGATGGGACTAACCTCAAATATCTGTCTATACGATCCTTTCGAAGCAGGACTAACCGGTGTAGCCGAAGAGCTGTACCACTGCGGATTCAACGGAGTAAACATCACCTTCACAACCGATATTAAAGAGGCCTTTAAAGATGCTAAATACATTGTATCTTCGGGTGGTGCAGCACGTAAAGCTGGTATGACTCGCGAAGACCTATTAAAAGGAAATGCAGTAATTGCTAAAGAATTGGGCGAAAATATCAAAAGCTACTGTCCCGATGTGAAACACGTGGTAGTCATCTTTAACCCTGCCGATATTACAGGTCTTATTACCTTGTTGTATGCAGGTTTAAAACCCTCACAAGTATCTACATTGGCAGCCCTTGATAGCACACGCCTTCGCAGCGAATTAGCTAAACACTTCGCTCTCCCAATGGATAAAATCACCAACTGTCGTACATACGGTGGCCACGGCGAACAAATGGCTGTATTTGCATCAACTGCCAAAGTAGATGGTATGCCTTTAACTGAACTTATTGGTAGCAAAAGCTTAAGCAAAGAGGCTTGGGCAGAAATCCAACAAAAAGTGACTAAAGGAGGTGCCAATATCATCAACCTTCGTGGACGCTCTTCTTTCCAAAGCCCTTCGTATGTATCAATCGAAATGATTGGCGCAGCTATGGGTGGTAAAGCTTTCCCTTGGCCTGCAGGTACCTATGTATCGAACGATAAGTATGACCATATCATGATGGCATGGGAAACAACTATCAGCAAAGATGGAGTTAAAACAGAAGCCGTAAAAGGAACTACTGAAGAGGAAGAAGCTTTAGCTAATAGCTACAAACACCTTTGCGCACTTCGCGATGAGGTAATTGAAATGGGTATACTACCTGCTATAAGCGAGTGGAATAAACTAAATCCAAATATTAAATAGAAAGCCTATACAAATTCAATAATCTATTCTTATTATAAAGTTACAGCGGCTTAGAGTTTTCAACTCTAAGCCGCTGTTTTTTAGCTGTATACTACGTCCTTATATCTAAATCTATTAGCAACAAGAGTTAGGTATAATCAGTTAATAATAAAAGGATAGTAGCGAACACAAATCCAACAAATAACACTCTATACACCGAAAGAGAATAGATTCAGACTCATTCTTAAGTTGATAGATGGACAAATAGTTTGCCACCCATCGACTTAAGATCATTTTTTCGATGTAAGATTCTAATTATTTATAGAAATGCGGGACTACTTAAATGAGTAGCCCCACATTTTTTTATATCTTCGCAGCTAGAATGATAGATCAACCCACCATAGACCGCATACTCGATGCTGCGCAGATAGTCGATGTAGTATCCGATTTTGTTTCACTCCGCAAGCGAGGGGTGAACTTTGTCGGTTTGTGTCCATTTCACGACGATAAATCGCCCTCTTTTTACGTATCACCTTCCAAAGGATTGTGCAAATGCTTCTCGTGTGGCAAGGGAGGGAATGCTGTGCACTTTGTAATGGAACACGAGCAGATGAACTATCCCGAGGCATTAAGATGGTTGGCCAAGAAATATCACATAGAGGTAGCCGAACGAGAGCTTACCCAACAACAAAAAGAGGATCAGAGCGTTAGAGAGAGTCTCTTTGTGGTAAATGAATTTGCCCGAAACTACTTCCAAAACATCCTATACAACCATGCCGATGGCAAAGCCATTGCCATGACCTACTTTCGCCAAAGAGGAATAAGAGATGACATTGTCAAAAAATTCCAATTAGGCTTTAGTACCTCAGCACGCTATGCATTGGCGCAAGAAGCGATGCAAAAAGGGTATAAAAAAGAGTTCTTAGTAAAGACAGGACTCTGCTACGAAAAGGAGGATGGAAACATTCAAGATCGCTTCTGGGGAAGAGTTATCTTTCCAGTACATACCGTTATGGGCAAAGTCGTTGCATTTGGGGGCCGAACCCTCAGCAACGAAGCCAAAGTGGCCAAATATGTCAACTCACCCGAGAGCGAAATTTACCACAAGAGTAATGAGCTATACGGTATCTACTTTGCCAAGCAAGCTATGATAAAGCAAGAAAAATGCTACTTGGTCGAAGGATATATGGATGTCATAGCGATGCACCAAAGTGGAATTGAAAATGTAGTAGCCTCCTCAGGAACAGCACTCACACAGGGACAAATCAAACTGATTCACCGCTTTACAACGAATGTAACCATCTTGTATGATGGAGACAAAGCGGGTATTGCAGCCAGTTTCAAAGCGATCGACCTCTTATTAGCCGAAGGATTAGATATTAAGCTCCTATTATTGCCTGATGGAGACGACCCCGATAGCTATGCCAAAAAACATGGATCGGCTGCCCTAAAAGAGTATCTTGACACCAACGAAGAGAACTTTGTTCGATTCAAAGCCAAGCGACTCTTACAAGGAGCTCAAAACGACCCCCTTAAACGGGCTATGCTCATTGAAGATATGGCCAAAAGCATTGGCTTAATTCCCAATGACATTGTTCGTTATGCCTACCTCAAAGAGTGCGCCATGCTATTGGGGGTAGACGAACGCATCATTCAAAACGAGATTAAAAAGCACTTAGTCAGACGAGACGACGCACGCAAGGAGATACTCTACAAAGAAAAACAGCAGCAAGTAGTGGCTCCTTATCCGGCCGACATGCCTCCACCTATGGGGGTTGATGACGAACCTACGCCAAACCAACAGGTTACCCAGCAACACTACCAATCTTTTATACCACAAGAGGGGAAAGAGAAGATGCTTTTCTACGCCAAAGAGCAAGCTTTGGTGCAAACCATCATTCGCCATGGAGAGAAAATCATGTTTTATCTAGAAGATGAAGAGGGAGCAGAACAGCCACTTTCGGTGATTGAATACATTGTAGAGAACTTAAAGCAAGACGAACTTCATTTTCACGATCCACTACACCGATTAATCTTGGCAAAGGCAGAGGAACAGATGAAACAGAGCAACTTTGTGGCAGAAAGATACTTTCTAAGCTACCCACAAGCAGAAGTGAGTAAGTTGGCTGCCGATATGATTAGCGATCGCCACCAATTAAGTAAGTACCACTCAAAGTCTCAGAAACTAATTACAGACGAAGAGCGCCTGCACGAACTAGTACCCCGCCAAGTGATTGATTTTAAACTAGCCATACTTGATGAAGAGATGCGCCATACCATACAAACACTGAGCGACCCAGCTATAAGCCAAAACCCCGCACGCTGCCAAGAGGTTATGGCACACTACAAAGAGTTGAGTGAGCTACTCAAAGAGTTGGCCAAGCAAGCAGGAGACCGAGTTGTATTAAAAGCATAAACCGATAGAACGGCTAAAAGCCGAAGTGGGAGAGAGGGCTACCGGATTATGATTGTTCGTGATTAAAATGAACGATTGTGACGAATTAAATCCATAAACTCTTCGCGTGTTTTGGCCTGATTAAAGGCACCGGTAAAGTCCGAAGTTGTTGTTATGGCATTTTGCTTCTCTACACCACGCATCTGCATACACATATGCTTTGCTTCAACCACCACCATTACTCCCAATGGATTAAGCGTCTCTTGAATACACTCCTTAATCTGCAGGGTCATACGCTCTTGCACCTGTAAACGGTGTGAAAAAACATCCACTACTCGAGCTATTTTACTTAACCCTGTAATGTAACCATTAGGAATATAGGCCACATGAGCCTTACCATAAAATGGAAGCATGTGGTGCTCACAAAGTGAAAAGAAATCAATATCTTTCACAATCACCATTTGTCCATAATCTTCTTTAAACTTAGCCGCTTCGAGTATGGCATGAGGGCTCTGCTCATATCCACGGGTTAAGGTAAGCATAGCTTTTGCTACACGTTCAGGAGTCTTAATCAAGCCTTCACGCTCTACATCTTCACCCAATAAGGATAGAATGGCTGCGTAGTGCTCTTTTAATTTTTCAATCTTCTCGGGAACCCACTCAGGGTGCATTAATTGATCCATATTAATCTAGGGAAATATTTATTTGTTCGCGTACAATAGAAATCTCTTTAAACTTACCAGTTGCCTTTAACTTGCGCATCATGGCATCAGCCTCTTCAATACTGCGGTAGTCACCTACTCTACACAACCAACGCGGTTGTTGAAAATAGGTATAGACAGCCAGTTCGGGATAGGCACTTTTCACTCTTTCTCCCATACTATTTGCTTCGTTGCGTGCGGTACGAGAGTTGTTACCAGCATAGACTTGCAAACGGTATCCTCTCACCTTTAGGCTACGAGTATCACCCACCTCAGTCTTCTCATAAATGGTACCGAGCAATGCAGTAATGCGAGCATCTTGGCTCACCGTCACTTTGCCTTGTCCCGCTCTATTTTGTTGCAATTCATTTACAATGCGTTGTTGGGCAGAAGCTCCACACACACACATTGCCAGAGAAAGAAGTAATAAAAAAGATCTTATCATATTCAACTTAGTTTTTAGCTTTCGCAAAAAAGAATTTTCACAAATTCAATAGAAGGTTAGTTGGGGCCTAATTGGCCAGATAGCAGAGAGTAAGACTCCTCCTTTACTTAAAAGCAGAGAAGTGTTTGCCACCTTAGCAGCAAACAACTCCTCCAACTAAAATGTTCTTATTTAAAAGCGTCAATAATGCCTTTGAAGTTAGCCACGCTAAGTGCAGCGCCACCAATCAAACCACCATCTACATCAGGATTAGCAAACAATTCGGCTGCATTAGCAGGGTTACAGCTACCACCGTAAAGGATAGAAGTGTTATCTGCAGTCTCTTGATCGTAGTTTTTAGCGATCAATGAACGAATAAATGCATGAATTTCTTGTGCTTGTGCAGCAGTAGCTGTTTTACCAGTACCAATAGCCCAAACAGGCTCATAAGCCAATACGATTTTAGCAAAATCTTCGGCAGAAAGTGCAAATACAGAAGCCAACTGAGCAGCTACTACTTCATTTTGCTTGTTTGCTTCGCGCTCTTCCAACACTTCACCAATACAGAAGATAGGAGTCAAACCATTAGCCAAAGCCAATTTTGTTTTCTCTTCCAACATCTCTACTGTTTCACCGTAGTAAGCACGACGCTCAGAGTGACCCAAGATTACGTAAGAAGCACCAGTCGAAGCAACCATCTCAGCAGAGATTTCACCTGTATAAGCACCCGATACTTTATCAGCACAGTTCTCTGCACCTACACCAATAATGGTAGCGTCAACGATAGGAGCCACAGAAGCTAAGTGGATAAAAGGTGTACAAATTACCACATCGCAGTTAGGCTTATCAGCTACCAACGCTTCGTTTAGTTCTTTCGCTAATGCAATACCTTCTTGAAGGTTTTTGTTCATTTTCCAGTTTCCTGCAACAATGTTTTTTCTCATTTTGTTTTTATTTTATAGGGTTAGTAAATGTATATCTATTCTTTTTTAATATTGATTGAATTCTCTCTATCGCTTACCTCTTCGGGCTCTTCTTGGTGAGCTGCCTCTATCTTTCGTCGTTCACCCCTTCGCTTGATTCGCTCCCACACAAGGTCAATCAAAGCAATCAATAAGAGCGGACCGATAAACCAAGCAAAAATAAGCCCCAACTTAGCAACCAAACTCCGTTGAGTAATTTCACCCAAAGAGATATTCTCTAGGCTATCGGTCAATTGGTACTCATCGGGCAGGTTATCCACGCTCCATTTATTAATAATGACCCCTTTTTTCAATAACATCAATCCCGGATTAGAACGAATCATCGTTTTAAGCGTAATATCATCCATGGTGCAGAAAGGATATTCGGCCCCTGTTCGCTCCTTCCAGGCAACAATCTCCTCATCGCCCGAAGCTGTTACTGCATAAAACTGATAGCCATAATCCAAGCTATAGTCATAAACCTCGTTGATTAAATCAATACGGCTATCATCGGCCAACTCCATTTGGTGCATCACCAACAAAAAGGTGTAGCTACTATCTTGCAAAACCTCGTGGGTTATATCAAAACCATCCTGCTGTGTAATGATTGTAAAATCATGAATAGTTGGTTCATAACCCTGCTCGGCTACCACCGTCTTCGAATCCACAAAACTCCAACTACTATCGGGATAGTTCTCCAGTGTGAACTCCCTCTCCACGCCATCCTTCGCCAACAAGAAATGTGTCTCGTACTGCGTTGGTTTAGCCCCTTCGGGAATCTCCATGGCTTGAGCTATATCCACCCCTATGTGATAAGGGCGAAAATCAATCGGAGGAAGCTCCCGGAAAGCATATAGTGCAAAAATTGTGATGTAAAGGAAGGTATATAGCGAAACCATCCAATCAAAACGGGAAGTAATAAAGGAGGTGATTCGGTGTGACCACTTAACCAGAGAGAAAGCTGCAATCAACAGAAAAACATTCTTGGCAAAGGTCTCCCAGTTAGAGAGATGAAATGCATCACCAAAGCAACCACAATCGGCTATAGGGTTATCTAGTGCAAGCCACAAGGTAAGAGGAGTCATTAAAAGCATAATAAGCAGCAGCGAGAGAGTAGTTATCCTGCGACGAATACCAAACAATAGGTAAACCCCTAAGGTGAACTCTATGACTCCCTGCAAAAGGCCACCAACAAAGGAGAGAGAGGAAAACATCCCTTCTCCTAGGAGGGCTACATACTCTTGAATTTTGTATTGACTCCCCAATAAATCATTGGCCTTGACAAATCCCGAAAAGATAAATGTCAACGAAAGAATGGTGCGACAAATGGCTACCCAAACCCCAATGGCAATTGACTCTTTTTTACTCTCCAAACTCCAATTTAATTAGACCAAACACAGCATAATTCATCATATCCATGTAGTTAGCATCAATTCCTTCCGAAACCAATGTCTCTCCCTCTAACTCCTCAATCTGCTTGGTACGGTATATTTTCATCAGAATCAAATCGGTATACGAACTGATACGCATGGTACGCCAAGCCTCGTCATAATCATGATTCTTGGCTAGCATCAAGGTCAACGCCTCTTTGGCATAGTAATCATACCGTTCCATGGCACGCTCCTCACTCATATCATCCCGATCGGCATAGCCCAACTCCAGTTGAATAAGCCCGATAATACTATAGTTCACAATGGCTATAAATTCAGACCGAATGCCCTCATCAATCATGGAGTGCCCTTTAATCTCAATACTACGAATACGATTGGCTTTAATAAAAAGCTGATCGGTGATAGAGAGAGGACGCATAATGCGCCAAGCAGCTCCATAATCGTGTAGTTTTTTGGCAAATAATTCACGACACAACGATAATATATGCTCAAACTCTTTTTGGGTATCTTTCATTACAAACATTGCTAAATATAGGGAACAAAGTTACACATTTTTCTGTTTAGATATAAACAAACAAGGTGGAAAAAGTCGTAACCTTTCCACCTTGGACTATTTTATGCTAATTATAGCGCACCACTTACGAACAGCGCAAAACCTGACCGATGCGTAAAGTTGTTCTTCGAGTTATTTGGTTCAGTTTGCAAAGTGCATCAATGCTGGTACCATTGCGTTTGGCTATGCGCTCCAACGTATCGCCGCTCACCACCTTGTGGTAACTACCCCCAGCCTTTGAAGAGGCCATGGCCGATGAGCTACCCGCTGTAGTAGTAGTACGACCACGATTATTTCCTCTACGGAAGAAGTAGTTATCGGCTACAATATCTTGTTTTTCAAAATTAAAGATGAGGGCAGGGTTAATGGCTTGTCCCAATAGGCGCGTCTCAAAATGGAGGTGAGAACCGGTAGAACGGCCTGTATTACCACCCAAACCAATGGGTTGACCAGCCTCTACATACTCATTCTCTTTCACCAATTGCTTTGAAAGGTGACCATATACCGTCTCCAAACCATTGTCGTGACGAATCACCACATATTGACCATACCCACGGCGCTCATACTTCACCATACGAATTCTTCCATCAAATGCAGCACGAATGGTATCGCCTATGTAAACCTTTACATCAATACCGTTGTGCATACGGCGACGACGAGGACCAAAGTGCGAAGTCACCTTGCGGTTATCAGTAGGCATGTAAAAACCATTCAAATCTACTCGAAAGGTATCGGGTACCGAAACCCCACCATAAGCGTGTACACGGTCATTGCTCCATTCAGGATAAATTTCATAAGCAGGAAAAGCGGCTCTCTCTGCCTTAATTTGGCGAACCAATGCCAATGAATCAACTACTTTTAGTTTCTTGTCAATCGGTGCTTGACGGGTTAATAGGTCTTGCCCTGAGAGGTTTAAGCTCACAAATGCAAATGCTGCCACTGCAACAGCTTTCAAACAGTTTAGTATCATTCTTGTTTTCTTTTTCTATTCAATGCTAGAGCTAGCACTGAATTCAAAGAGGGAAAATCAAATTCATTCACCTTCCCTTCTTGAATTGTTAAATATACGAAGTCACCACAAAGATAGAAATTGTTCAGCAGAAAAGCAATTTTAATTCACTCTTATTAATGATAGAAAGAGTTCATTCAAAGGAAGATAGAGGGTGAAATGGCGCAGAGAGAAGTAGAAGGGAAGATTTCCAGCTACTTATGTTTTAAAACACAAAAAGACCATTTGACAATTGTATGACAAAAATAAAGTAATTTTAGAGGCAATTAGTTCCATTCCTTTAGCATCTTCGAACAATTGCCTGCTACCCAAGAAAAAAGAGGCCATCTGTTAATTAACAAAACAAGTACACCACTCACCCGTAGCCAATTGACCTATAGAAGCTTACGATATAACCGACCAATTCTGATTCTCCTTGCGCAATGCCTGCAGCTGCTGCCAGTAAAGAGCATTCTCAGGGTTCTCCCCATTCGGATCCTCGTCCACAATCTTCGTTGCAATTTCGCGCACATACTGCAACAACTGTCCATCCTTGGCTATATCGGCTATTTTTAAATCAAAAGCCACACCACTCTGCTGAGTCCCCTCCAAATCACCCGGCCCACGCAACTTCAAATCGGCCTCGGCTATCTCAAATCCGTCGTTAGTCTCCACCATAATCTCGATTCGCTTGCGCGTATCCTCCGTCATCTTGTACGAAGTAACCAAGATACAATAAGATTGATCGGCACCCCGACCTACCCGGCCACGCAACTGGTGCAACTGCGACAAGCCAAATCGTTCGGCATTCTCAATCACCATCACCGAAGCATTGGGCACATTCACCCCCACTTCAATTACCGTAGTAGCCACCATAATGTGCGCTTCACCCCGCACAAATCGCTGCATCTCCTCCTCCTTTTCGGCCGGTTTCATCTTGCCATGCACCTTACTCACCTTCCAGTCAGCAAACTCCTCGCTAATATGCAAATAACCCTCTTCCAGGTTCTTGATATCCATCTTCTCACTCTCCTGAATAAGCGGATAGACCATGTAAACCTGTCGCCCCTCAAGCAACTGTTTGCGAATAGCCTGATACATCGAAATCCGTCGGTTATCAAATTGGTGAATAGTCTGAATAGGTTTTCTACCAGGAGGCAGCTCATCAATGACTGATACATCCAGATCGCCATAGAGCGTCATAGCTAGCGTACGAGGAATAGGAGTAGCCGTCATCACCAAAATATGAGGCGGAGCACTGTTTTTCCCCCACAACTTGGCCCGCTGTGCCACACCAAAACGGTGCTGCTCATCAATCACCACCAAGCCCAGTGAAGAGAAGTTCACACTATCTTCTAACACCGCATGGGTACCAATTAAGATATCAATATCGCCCAGCAACAGATCATTCAATAATTTCTCCCTCTTTTTTCCCTTTACAGAGCCCATTAAGAGAGCCACCCGCACATTCATTCCATGCAGCAACTTCTGAATTCCCTCGTAGTGCTGCGTAGCCAGAATCTCGGTAGGAGCCATCATGCAGGCTTGGTAGCCATTGTCCAATGCGAGTAACATGGAGAGCAATGCCACTAGAGTCTTTCCACTCCCCACATCCCCCTGCAGCAAACGATTCATTTGCCGGCCGCTTCCCATATCGTTACGAATCTCCTTCACCACCCGCTTTTGTGCACCGGTAAGTTGGAAAGGGAGATTTTGGGTATAAAAGGTATTAAAGATAGCCCCCACGTGCTCAAAGTTGAGCCCCCTGAACTTCTGTTTCCGCTCTTTGGTAAAGCGAAGTATATTGAGTTGAATGTAGAAAAGCTCCTCAAACTTCAACCGATATTGCGCCTTTCGTAGCGCCTCGGGCGTTTTGGGAAAGTGAATATCGTGCAGTGCCTCATTAAGCCCTACCAAGTGATTCTGCTCCCTGAGCGGAAGAGGAAGCGTCTCGGGCAACTCCCCTTGAATGGATGCAAAGGCATTGACCATCAATTTCTGAAGCGCATGCGAGTTAAGCGAACCCCGTTTCATCTTCTCAGTCGTATTGTAATAGGGCTGCAGCCCCATCTCGGAGAGGGTTAATTGGCTCGCTAAGTCTACATCGGGATGAGCCACATTAAAGCGCCCATTAAAAGCGGTAGGCTTACCAAATACAATATACTCTTCGCCCACCTTGTACTTACCCGTAATAAACTTCAATCCTTGAAACCAGACCAAATCAATCACCCCTGTGCCATCACTAAAATGTCCCACCAAACGGCGCTGCCTTCCCTCGCCAAAGGTCTCAAAGCTGAGAATTTTCCCCTTTAGCTGAATATAGGGCATATTCCCATCTATCTCGTGAATGTAATAAAGCCGACTACGGTCTATATATTTATAAGGAAAGTAGTACAACAAATCATGCAAGGAGTGAATACGTAACTCCCTGCTCAAGGTCTCGGCCCGCTGCGGACCTACTCCTTGCAAATATTTTATATCGCGAGTGGTTAAATCAAACATAGTGTAAAAAAGAGGAATTGCAAAGCTTGGGGCTACTCAGCTTGAGCCAAGAGAGCAGCCAGCTGCAGATCGAAAGGAGTCGTTATCTTAATATTCTCTCGGTTGCCCGCCACCAAGCAGATGGGAGCACCTAGCGCCTCAACAACCGACGCATCATCCGTAAAGAGTTCTGTGAAAGGTTGCGCATAAGCTCTCCGCAACAGCGCAGCATCAAATACTTGCGGTGTTTGCACCAATTTATAGTGATCGCGAGGCACCGTTACACTGCCCCCCTGGGTGAGCTGGCGAACCGTCTCTACCACATCAATAACCGGAATAACTGCCCCCTTAAGAGCAGCCTCCTCAAAGCAGCGAGTTACCACAGCTGTAGAGACAAACGGGCGAACCCCATCATGCACCCCCACCAGCTGAGCCTCGGCCACCTTTTCTAACCCATTTTTCACCGAATGAAAGCGCGTTTCGCCCCCATTGGCCAGGGTGTAAGGCAAGTTAAATTGGTACGTTAAACAAAGTTCCTTCCAGTAAGCCTGCTGACTCTCTGGAAGGACCAATATAAGTTCGATGGAGGAGTCGTATTGATAAAATCGATACAAGGTACGCATCAAAACAGGCAAACCCGCTACGGGCAAAAACTGTTTAGGAATCTCTCCCCCCATGCGTAACCCTTTTCCTCCTGCTACAACAATGATGGCTTTTTTCATGCAGGCATCATCATTCCCGCTTTCAACTGCGCAACCATTTCGGGACCACACAGCTCCTCTACAATGGCAAAAGCGAATGCAAAAGCGGCACCCGGCCCTTTACCCGTAATGATGGTTCCATCTTTTTCCACCAAGGCAGCCGTATAAGTAGCCCCTTCGAGGAAATTCTCAAAACCAGGGTAACAAGTTGCCTTCTTCCCTTTCAACAAGCCACGCTTGCCAAGTACCAAGGGCGCTGCACAGATAGCAGCAAGCGGCTTGCCTGCCTCGTTGTAGTTCAAGATCAATTCACCCAATCCTACGTGTGCATCTAGGTTTGTAGCACCAGGCATTCCACCGGGCAACACCAACATATCGGCTGCATCAGCACCCATCTCCTCAAACAGGCAATCGGCCGTTACAGTGATACCATTGGCTCCACACACCGCTTTGGTAGCACCAATTGAGACCGTTTTTACCTCAACCCCTGCTCTACGCAAGATATCGATAGGCGAGATTGCTTCAATCTCCTCAAACCCTTCGGCTAAAAATAGATAAACTGTTTTCATACTCTTCTATGGATTAGTTACGTTATTTCAATTTAAAATAGTAGGTAATGGTACCCGTTTGGTTATTCACCCCCTCCACTTGGTTAAAGCGTGCTTTGCGTGCCGCATCTTCGGCCGCTTTGCGCAATGTTTCATTGACCGTATTGGTTAGTCTGTTGATACTTGTAGCAACCACCTGCCCCGCTGGATTTACCGTAATGGTTACCACCACCCGGGCCTCCTGTTGTACATTGTAAGCAGGTATCGGCAATCCGCCACTCCCTATCGAGCGACCGTTTAAGTCCCATACACCCGATCCGCCACTTCCCGTAGCCTTTCCTTCGGTGGAGTTTCCAGTGGTACTACCCTGCATTCCCGCCCCTTCTTGAGCTGTTCCGCTACTTCTCATCTGCGTCCCTTTTCCAAAGGCCCCTGCAATGTTCTTCGCCGCCTGCTCCGCCGCTGCCTTCTCGGCTGCTATTCGCTTAGCCTCGGCCACTCGCGCAGCTTCCGCTCTCTTCTCGGCCTCGGTTGGCTCTTTGGGTTTTTCCACTACAGGTTTTGTCTCCACCTTTTTAGGTGTCTCTTTCACGGGAGTTGTTTTTTTAGGCTCTTCCTTCTTCGGTTCTACCTTTTTAGGCTCCTCTTTTTTCTTGGGTTGCTCCTTCTTAGCCTCCTCCTTTTTGGGAGGAATGGCAATCGTCTCCTCCTCTTGTTGCGTCAATACCTCTTCGCCCTTTGCAGCATCGGTTGGCTGCGTAGGAGGTGTTACCTCGGCCACGGGAGGAGCCACTGGTTCGGGCTCTTGCAAGATATCTACCTCCGTCATTTTGAAAGGTGCCGATTCACCTTGCGCCAGTTCGGTATTTCCCAGCATAACAGGCACACCTCCCTCTTCCTGCGGCAGCGGACGAGTTACCCCAATCCACCAGAGCAGTAGTAAAATAGCGGCGTGCAGAAGCAGTGTCCCTACCCATCCTGTTACTTTGTTCCTCTTCATGCGTTATCGTTTCTTCTCGGGTGGGCGAGTAGCCAGCACCATTTTAAAGTTATTCTCGTTGGCTATATTTAGCACCCGTACTATTTCGCGGTAGGGCACCACCTCATCGGCATAGAGTGCCACATACATTTCGGGCTCTTTCTCGGCACACGCTTGCAAGAAGCTGGGTAGCTCCTCTAGGTCAATCGGCATCTCATCTTCGTTCCCAAAGGCGGTGTAAAAGGTGAGGTTTTTATCGATAATAACCCGTGTAAGTGGTTTGGCCGAAGTTTGTTGCTTACCTTGTGGCAGCAACACCTTAATAGCATTGGGCGATACCATGGTCGATGTAATCATAAAAAATATCAGCAACAAGAAGATGATATCGGTCATCGATGCCATGCTAAAGTTGGGCGATATTTTGTTTCGTCGTTTCAGTGCCATACGCTACTATTTTTGAGCCGGTTCGTTGAGTAAATCCATAAAGTCCATGGTGCGCGACTCCATTTGGCTCACCACCTTATCAACCCGCGTTACCAAATAGTTGTAGGCAAACATAGCAGCAATACCCACTACCAAGCCACCTACCGTAGTAATCATGGCCGCATAGATACCCCCCGAAAGAAGCGTAATATCAATGTTATTTCCTGCGTTAGACATCTCGTAGAAGGCTTGAACCATCCCAATCACCGTTCCCAAGAAACCAATCATCGGAGCTCCCCCCGCTATGGTAGCCATAATAGGAAGACCATTTTCGAGTTTAGCCACCTCAATATTTCCTGTATTTTCGATAGCTGCCTGCACATCGGCCACCGGGCGACCCATGCGCGAGATACCCTTCTCAATCATACGAGCCGAAGGAGTATCGTTGATGCGGCAGTAGTTAATAGCCGATTTCACCTCGCCCGTACGGATATAATCACGAATGCGCTCCATAAACATGGCATCATCCTTTCCCGCTTTGCGAATAGTGACTACTCGTTCAAAAAAGATGTAGAAACAGACCATAGACAAGAGTGCCAAGACAATCATAATCCATCCACCCTTCATGGCCATATCCATTAAATTCATCTCACTCTCCACGGTGAGCGGTGTCAACACAGGATTATCCCCTGCCACAGCTTGCGATACAGCACTCTGTGCTGCTAGTAAAGTTACGTTCATCATAGTATATTATCGAAGACAATTTTTATACTCCTCAATGGTTTTCTCCAATCCCAAGTAAAGCGCATCACTAATCAGTGCATGGCCAATCGAAACCTCGTCTAGCCAAGGAATGTTTTGACGCAGGTAGGCCAAATTCTCCAGGCTCAAATCGTGTCCTGCATTAAGCCCTAAACCCAGGTTGTGTGCCACCTGAGCTGCCTCCACAAAGGGAGCTACTGCCGCCTCGGGGTTGGTAGGGTAGAGCGTAGCATAGGGCTCGGTATAGAGTTCCACTCGGTCGGCACCCGTCTTGGCTGCATACTCCACCATCTCTACAGAGGGGTCTACAAAGATAGAGCTACGGATACCCGCATCACTCAACTTGCCCACAATCTCCTTCAAAAACTCTAGGTGACTCTTGGTATCCCATCCCGCATTCGAGGTAATTTGTTCAGGCGTATCGGGCACCAACGTCACTTGATGTGGTCTTACCTTCAACACCAAATCCATGAATGCTGGACTAGGATACCCTTCAATATTAAATTCTGTGCGCAACACCGGGCGCAAATCGTACACATCCTTTTGGGTAATGTGTCGCTCATCGGGGCGTGGATGCACCGTAATACCTTCGGCACCAAATTTTTCGCAGTCTAAGGCTACATTTACTACATTCGGTGTTTTACCTCCACGTGCATTGCGCAGGGTGGCCACCTTATTTATGTTTACACTAAGCTTTGTCATCTTTGCAATCTTTTTTTATCTTTGCATAACTATCCTTGCAAAGTTAGTAGGAATTCTGATATTCTCATTACTGAGTATTACGAAAAGTAGAATAAAATCAATTAAAGAGCACCTCCGTTATGAAATTTGCACTATTTGGCAACACCTACCAAACCAAGAAATCGGCACACGCCAAACAGCTTCTTGCCCTATTGGCCAAGCGTGGGGCAGAGGTTACGATTAACAAAGAGTTCCACCACTTCCTAAGCGAACAGCAACAGTTGCAATTGAGCAACATCGCCCCCTTTGAAGGCAACAGGTTTGAAGCCGACATGGTGATTAGCCTAGGTGGCGATGGCACCTTTCTAAAGGCAGCCAGCAAGGTAGGAGAGCGAGAGATACCCATTCTGGGCATCAATACGGGCCGATTGGGCTTCCTAGCCGACACCTCGCCCGACGAGATGGAAGAGGTGATAGCCGATATCTACAACGGCCACTACAAGGTAGCCTCACGCAGCGTACTCCAACTCTTTTGCAACGGTCAAGAGTTGAAGGGATACCCCTATGCACTCAATGAAATAGCTATATTAAAACGAGATAGCTCCTCGATGATTGCCATACACACCTCCATCAATGGATCCTACCTCCACACCTACCAAGCCGATGGACTCCTATTTGCCACCCCTACCGGCTCTACCGCCTATGCACTCAGTGTAGGGGGCCCCATTATGGTGCCTCAAAGCAAAACCATCTCCATCACCCCTGTAGCACCCCACAGCCTCAACGTGCGTCCGCTAGTGATTAACGATGAGTGGGAGATAACCATCGATGTAGAGAGCCGCAGCCACAACTTCCTCATTGCCATTGATGGACGAAGCGAAACCTGCCGTCAAGGTAGCAAGCTTACCATTCGGAAAGCGCCCTACAGCGTACAGGTGGTACAACGCACCAACCACTCCTTCTTCGAAACCCTACGCGATAAGATGATGTGGGGCGTAGATGGGAGAAGATAGGGGCTGTTCCTAACTGGTTGTACTGGCTGGTCTGGTTGGTTATTCTGATTGCTCTGGGTTGTTGTTCTGGCTGTTTTGGTCTGATCATTCTGATTGTTCGGGGTTATTGTTCTGATTGCTTCTTCTGACTGGTTCTTCTAGCTGGTGGCTCTGATTGGTTGTACTAGCTGTTCTGACTGGTTCTTCTTACTAATTGCTCTGGCTGTTCTAGTCTATTTTTAAGCTCCTTTTTCGAGGTTGCTTTTTTAGCCACTTCAGCACTTCTCTGCTCACCGAAAATATAACTTTTTCGAAGGAGCTAATCTGCTTATATATTCTCCCTACAGCACAGTTTCTTACTTTTTGGTTTCATCCACCACATCTCACTGCATCACAGCAAATTAGGCTGAAAGCAGGCCTCCTGGAAAGTGGAGCGATATGGGATGTGAAAAATAAGTTAAGAAAACAGTGAAAGAAGGTTGGTTCTGAAGAGAATATTGCATCAACACAAAAAGGAAATCTATGGCTAAGCATCACAAAAAAGCCTACTCGCCACTGCCACCATCTATTTAAATCAAAAAGAATTCCAAGTGAGCAGCTCTAGGCAAGTACACCGCCTCCTTCGTTTTTTTTAAAAGAGTTCACCCCTTTTCCTTGCACAAACCAAACAAAATCAATAACTTGTCCGCACAAAGTTAGTGTTGCACTCCAGTCAGTTAAGTGATTGACTCCAGTGCAACAGGTAACTCACTGCAGTCAATCAAGTGTTGCACTCCAGTGCAACACCTAACTCACTCTAGTGCAACACCAAAGATAACCTTTTATGAACCCAAAAAGAGGCCTTCCCCACAAGAAGATAGAAGGGTAGATCACGAAAAAGAAGAGGCACAAGAATCAGAAACAATAACCTTTCAATAACCCCAAAATCATGGCTATTCAATTCGATTTTTATCCCAATCCCAATGCTACTGAGCAAGAGATGCAGTACCATCCACGAGTGATTAACAAAGCGCCGCTCGAAAATGAAGAGATTCTACAACTCATTAACCAGCGCTGCTCACTAACCGATAGTGACGTGATAGCTTGCCTTACAGAGCTTAGACACATCATAGAAGAGGGGTTGCACAATGGCAGAACAGTTCATTTAAGCGGCATAGGTTCCTTCAGCTTAAGCCTGAACTGCACCAGTGAGCAGGTTAGTCCCCACACCCGAGCCGAGCATGTAAGGTTTAAAAGCGTCATTTTTAAAGCCGATAACCAACTAAAGAGAGGACTCTCCACCCTACAACTGGAGCGAGCCGCCCAAAAAAAGCACTCCGCCCTACTGACCGATCAAGAGGTAGAGCAGCGCATAGCGCACCATTTCACAACCAATCCAACACTTACACGGAGCCAAGTAGAGAAACTGTGTCAATTTACCCGAAGCAAAGCGCTGCGCCACATCAACCGATTGCTAACCGAGGGGAAATTGGTGAACTTAGGCTCGCGGTATCAAGCTATTTATGCAAGAGGGTAAAAATCAACGGTGAAGGATAGGTGAAGGATAAAAAGGCTATCCTTCACCATAACCAACTGATTAACAACGAATGTGAAGGATGAAGGATATTTTTTTGTGAAGTTGTAGTAGGAGAGAGAAAGCGAGCAAATAAGAAAAAAATTGCCCTCCTGCTCAATCAAAGCAAGAGGGCAATTAACAAGAGGAGTAGGTAAACGATTACCAACCCCTCAGATTACATCAACTTAATTACAAACAATTTCCATTGAGTCTAAATACAAAGCACCTACCAAATCATTCATAATAGTAAAATAGCTATAGTTGCCAGCACTAAAGTCATACGTTTGTGTATAAACTCTAAAACCTCCTTCAGTTACTACTGAGCTATTATCTAATGCAATTTTCGTAGCAGATGGATTAGCAGCTGTTCCAGCATACACGTTATAACCTGGATCATAGTCACTTGTTGTTACTACCTTAAAGACCAATGTCATCTTTTTCAAACCAGTTAATGGCGTTGCATTGGCTATGCGTCCTTGTTTAGCTACGTCAGTTGCATTACCTTGCATTTGAATACCACCTCCATTTGCTTCAGTAGCTACACAAATTCTCACACCTGTAAAATCAACACCAGTTGTAGCCCAAGTATACCAAGTGCTAGGAGTAGCAACAAGTTGTGAATCATACTTATTAACACCTAGAGATACACTACCTGTAGCGCTAGCTGCAATTTGAGCAGCTGTAACAGTGAATGTACTACCTGTACCACTCTCATCCTTACCAGCCACCGTAACAGGCACTACCACACTTGCACCGTTGGTTAACGATACCGTTAGTGATTGGCTTACGGCAGTAGCCGTTGTATTTTCGGCAGCTGTAACCGTAATGGTATTTCCACTCAAAGTAGCCGAAAGGATACCCGAAAGCGAGCTGATGCTAATAGCATTGTCACCTTGGTTAGTCACTGTTACGGCAACTGTTTTTGTACCACCTGCAGCCTCGAAACTTACAGCGCTAGGATTAACCGCTAGGGTAGCCTCATCGGTTGTGCCACCAAAGTCTACATCAATCTTACCACCATCTACCTCTTCCCAAGGAGTGATGTTGCTAGAGAGTACCACTACTTTGTTATCGCTACCCGATCCGCTCAAAATCACTTCGATATTAACTTGCGTACCCGTTTTAAACTCTTCGCCCACTTGAAATGCGTGTACAAAAGTACCAGCAGTAGGGTGTGTAAAGGTAAGAGAAGCACCCGCTTCGGCCACCTCGGGCAACATGATAAGTTCGGCTTGTGCAGCACCCGATGTTTGTGCATACATTTTAGCAGCCACATCGGCTTTTGAACCGCTTGTCAAGGCCAACGTAGCATCGGCCAATGCAAAGGTACCTTGTGTGTGCATGCCATTCAAGCTTACCTGTACACCCTCTACCAAATTGCTACCATTCATCTCTTTGATGGTTAACACCATGCGCGTTAATTTGTGGTGAAACATCATCGAAGCATTGCTGTCGTGGCTCATCCCTTTGGCATCGTTTGAGTAAAGCAAATCGATGGCTTCGGGATTGCTTTGATCTGTAACATTTACCGCATAGTTAAAACCCGAAAGGTTGCTTTGGTAAGGGTAATAAGCTACAAAATCGACCGCCGATCCATCGGCAGGGTAGTAGGCAAGGTGGCTGATGCTTTGTGCCTCAAAGTTACCATCGCCCTCTACGGTTACATACTTGTAGTTAGCAACATTGTTTACCAAGTTGCCAGTAGCTAATCCGCTACCCCCGTTTACCATAAAAAGACCTACTGCATCGCCTTTGCTCCAAGCAGTACCAATGGCACGTGCAGCTCCTTCGGCTACGGTAGCACGGAAGGTTAGCTCGTTGTCACATCCACAAGTTAAGTTCTCATCGGCAGCGCTACATCCGGCGCCAATCATAGCGGGAAGCACCAATGCTGCCCCAAGTAAATTTTTAAGTTTCATCTCTTTTGTAATTTGTTTAAATAGAATTCATATCGGTTAAAAGAGCCCATTCCATCGAGAAATAGGGCTCTATTCTCTCTCGTTTACCACTGACTGCTATCAATGGTGTTTTTCACCTCGGCAGAGAGTGTAGGGAAGAAGGTAAATCCTGTTTCGGCCTCCAACTCGGCCACCGTTACACGGTAACTATTGTAGCTAGTACCCGATGGATACTGTTTGTTGTCAAAACGGAAGCCAATGGTGTAGTAACTATTTCCCTTCTTCTTGGCCAATGCTTTGTAGTAATATTTAGGACGAGCCACCTTCATGTTGTCATTATCGGTAGAGTAGACAATATTCTTATCGGTAGCCGTAGTAATCATGGCACCCGTCACTACATAGAGTGTATCGCAGGTACTGGTCCAACTACGTACCTGTCCCTCTAGGTTGTTCCACACCGACTGATTCAATCCTTGTCCTATTTGGGGAGTGACATTGGTGTAGTAAAAAGTGGTACGATTGGCAGCACTACTGCTGGTTCTATCGGCACTCGGCAACTGGTGCCCACGGTCAATATTGGTCTCACCAAATCCACTCTTCAAACGAGGCTGTAGGTCGGTATGGATTTTAGGATCGTCGCCCCAAGCATCGGTACGTTTGGCACTCCCTAAGTAGTAGCTGTGCATAGGATAAGCCACCCAGTAAGCCACCTTGTACTTGGTATCGTAAAGCATGGAGTAGTTACGCACCTTAGCATCTTCGGGCATGGCATGGCTTACATAGTGTAAGCTCTCATCGCCCAAAGTCAACGTAGGAGTTTCGAACCAGCGAGGTTCGTTACTGCCTGTATCATCCGATGCCTCTGAGTCTTTCAACGAAATTTGGTAGGTACGCTTGCTACCCGCTCTAAACTCGGTAGTGTTGCTAAGTTTTACACGGTAGCTCTTTCCATTCAACCCAAAAAGAAGCGAAGCATTGTTGAGTTGCTCGGCAGGCAATACAAGGGCACTAGCCACGGCTGTGGTTCCACCTGCACCTACCATGAGGGGGATGGTCACATCGGCTACCGACGCTGTATTGATTTGCAAAGCTCCCGCCTTTAGATCGAATGTAGCTTGGCTATAGGTGCCCTGAAGGGTTACACTGAGGCCAGACAATGAGGTAATGCCCTCTCCAGCTGTAAGCTGAAGCTCAATTTGAGAAAGTTGGTGATAAAAGCGTAGTTCGGGCGAACGGGTACCTACGGCCACTCCTTGCAGGTTGTTGGCATAAAGCAGGTTGGGCATTGCCCCGTACTGCTGATGGGTCACATCGACAGGGTAGCTATAGCTGGCCGAAGCCTCTTCGCTGTAGGGATAGTAGGCTATAAAGTCGACCGTCGCCTCACCCTCGGGGTAGTAAACAGAAGCTCCTGCTTGGGGAGTAAAGCTACCGCTGCTGGTAAGTGTAATGTAGGGTTTGTTTTCGGCACCCTCTAAAATGGATTCGGGAGTCAATGAACTTCCCGTTTTCTTCATAAAAAGTCCAATGGCATCACCTTCGTCCCAAAGGTTGCCCGTAACGCGCGAATGGGCCTTCTCGGGTTGAGTAGCCACAAAAGTAATCATAGAGTCGGCACCTATGTGCATCGATTCATCGTGTGCTGTACATGCTTGTAAAAGCAGTAAAAAGCCCAATAGGTATTGGGCTTTAAAGAAAGTTTTTTTCAAAGTCGTGAGTTTAATATAAAATATAGGAAATTATTCGATGTTGATGCCGAATAGGATGGCAGCATTACCACTTGCTGTTTGAAAAGTTAAGGTAGTTGCTGCTGTAAAGTCTTTTATCTCGAGCTCGAATAAATAGGTATCAGAGAAGTTAACTAACTTGTACAATGTAGCACCTGAAGCACCTGTGTTTGAAGTCAAAGTATACCGTTCTTCATTACCAATAATCTCTCCACCACCATTCACCGTTATAGCCAATGTTGAATTCTTACCATTCCAACCCGCTGCATAAAGCTTAAGTTTAGTTGCCCCAACTGCTGCATCACCTAGAACGTTGGTTGTCCATAATCCTACAGAGCTACCACTACCCAACTTCACACAAGGAAACTCCTCAGTAGCACCATTTACAGTCACCTTGTGTGCATAATATTTATCAGTAGTATTATCGTTAGTAGGCAAATTAACATTCGATGTAAACACACCTTCATAAGCAGCCACTACAGGTACAGTTACAGTTCCTACCTCTTCACCCTCTACAGATACCACAAAGGTTACATCACCTTCGGCTAGAGGTTGACCAGTTACAGGAATCTCAATAGTTCCTGTTCCAGCTACCAATGACTGAAGACCATCTACGCCAGCTTGTACGCCACCTACGCCATTCACCGCTACCAATACAACTACCTCCTCGGCCATGTTGCTCGTATAGTTAAGTACCAATTTAGCATCAGCAATGGCCATACCTGTCTGTAAAGGAGTACCCACAAAAGTAGGTTGTGCATAAGTTACCTCCAATGAAGGTGTTTGGTCTTCCTCCAAATCTTGGTCTGCCCCATCTTCATTCTCCCATCCATCGATGGTAGAGCTTAGCTTTGCATCCACCTCGGGAGCTGCCGTGCTCGTAAGCTTGATTGTATAACGATACTGTTTACCTGCTTGGAAAGCAATGGTACCCAAACTCCACGTAAATGTTTTACCATCAATCGAGAAAGTTACTTTGCTATCGGCCTCTTCGCCTGGAAGAATCAAACTAGCTACGCGACCTGTTACAGTACTAGCCTCCATAGCTAAAGAAGCGGGAGTACCCAAGTTACCCAAAGTGGCTGTTGCCAAATTAAAATCAGCAGTAGTGCTACGTGCGATAAGAGCCGATACATCTGTAGCCGCTTCGCCGTTGTAAGTTACATCAAGCACCAAACGAGTTAACTGGTGGCTATACTGTAAGTTTACAGCACCCTCTGTAGCTTGGTCATAATTGATTTCAGTCTTTGCGTAAAGAAGATCATTATCGCCTTCGCTGTTTAAGTTTACTGAATAGATACCTGTTGATGTTGCATCCGAGTAAGGATAGTAAGAGATGAATCCTACTTTGGTACCACCAGTAGGATAAGTTGCCTCTTCGCCATTGGTAGCTGTCAAAGCTCCACCTACTGCCACGTTGTAGCATTTGTTCTCTACACCATTCACAGCAACCAATCCTTCGCCAGCTACCATGTACATACCTACCTGTTCGGTACCTGCCCATTGATCGGCTACACGGCTATAAGTGCCATTATTCAGTGTAGAAGTGAGTTGGACTGTGCCTGGTGCTACTTGTGTAAAGTTTTCACTCTCACTCGAGCAACTACTTAAAGCGGCAGCTACTACAAAAGCACTGCTCATCCATTTTGTTAATTTCATCTTTGATTTTATTTTTAGTTAAAATTACAGCACGAAGGTAGAGCTGTTTTTGAGATATCAGCTCAAAAACCTGTTTCAAAATTATTTAAAATTGGTTACAATAACAATAAATGCCGATAGAGAGCAGCAGAACAGAGGGTGCATAAAAGAAGAAAAAGAGTGAATACTACGAGATTATGACAAAATTAGCACAAATATCAAAAAAGGAGTTTTCAGCACAAAAGGATACACATTTTGTAATAAAAACGAAACGAATAGCGAAAACTACGTAAATATAAGCCAATATACCTGAAAAAAACAAGCAAAATGAACACCGTAATTGTTTATGTTACAAACTAGAAATAGCTTTGTTCCCCCTTATTTACTGGAGAAGGGGAATTAAATACTTTTTTATACTAAAAAAACCAAACTCATGAAACGTTTGAACTCTATTTTTTTGTTTCTGACGATGCTATTTACAGTAAGCTTTGTAAGCTGCGTAGATGACAATGACGACACAGAAGCACCTTTCCTAACGGTATCGCCTACGGTGTTACTTTTTGGTAACGATGGACAACCACAAGCGGGAAGCCAAAACCACTTTGAAGTGGCTACGAATCGTAGCTGGATAGCAACGGTACAAGACAACAAAAGCTGGGTTACCCTTTCACGCACAGCAGGTGAAGGTGGGGCACAAATAGAAGTGAGCATCCCAGAAGGGATCAATGACGAGGCAACTATCTTGATTCAAATTTCAAACAAGGTAGGCGTACTTAAATCGGAAACGGTAACCATTAAGAGTGGTGAAGTGGTAGAGAGCGAAGTACTTTACAACGAGACAATGGGTACAACCTCTATCTCTAGCCCATGGCCATTTGTTGATACCTACGAGGGATGGAGCAAGACAGGTATCGGAGCAAGTGAAGTTACCTACAGCGGTAACAATGCAACACTACGTACATCGGGGCTTTCAAATGCAGGATCCTATGAAAGCGCTTCGGGGCCTAATGTAATTTTCTTTGGAGGAGCACCAGCTACATTTGTAATAAATAAAATAGCACTTACAGCCAACCAAACAAACTTGAAGTTGACCTTTGGCGGAAGCCGCTCAAGCAATAGCGATGGTGGCTATGACAACACCTTCTCAATAGATAACTTCGAAGTAGCACTTAGTGCCAACGGTACAAGCTGGACAAACATTACTTATACAAAGAATGAGGGTGATGCAGAACACCCCTATTGGATTTATGCAACAGCTAATTTGACTTTGAAAGAAGCCGTAAGCGAGCTTTATATTAAATTTACAGCAAAAGAATCATCTGTATATAGACTAGATGACGTAACACTTGCTACAGGTAACGGTGGCCAAGAGGTAGATCTTGAAGGAGGTGTAACTCCCGATCCCGAACCAACCGATGCACTTTACAGTGAAGGAATGGGTAATCTATCGATTACTAGCCCATGGCCAGTGGTAGCTGATTATACAGCTTGGAACAAAGCAGGAAGCGCAGCAGCCAATGTAACCTACAGCGGTACAAATGCATCACTACGCAGCTCAGGAAAAGCAAGTACAGGAGCTTACGAAGGTGCTTCGGGACCTAATGTGATATTCTTTGGAGGAGCACCAGCTACATTTGTAATAAATAAAATAGCCCTTACAGCTAACCAAACGAAATTAAAACTGAACTTTGGTGGAAGCCGCTCGCTAAGCTTAGGTGGTGGTTCTTACGACAATGCATTTGTCAGCGATAACTTTGAAGTAGCTCTAAGCGCAAACGGAACAACGTGGACAAACATCACTTATACCAAAAACAATGGTGATGCAGCAGATCCTTACTGGATTTATGCAACAGCAGAATTCACCTTGAAACAAGCTGTAAGTGAGCTATACATCAAATTCACAGCTAAAGAATCATCTGTTTTCAGATTAGATGACATCCTACTTAATGTAGGTAACGGTGGCCAAGAGGTAGATCTTGAAGGAGGTGTAACTCCCGACCCAGAACCAAGTGACGCAGTAGTTATCACCATCCCCGAACTATTGGGAATGATTGGTTCTACAGCTGTAGTAGTAGATGAGAACAACGACCGATACTTCGAAGCCATTGTACTAAGTGATGTAGCGGGTGGTAACTACACAGCAAACAACTTGGTAGTAGCTACAGAGAATGCCACTACAGGTAAGAATGGCATTACGCTTTATGGTAGCCAAGTAGACCCTGCTAAATTAGGTGTTACTAGAGGAGATAAGGTGAAAATCACACTAACTAAAGGTCTAGCCAAAGCACAAACATACAATGGTTTGAACCAAGTTACAGGTGCCGCTGCAGATGCATGGGCTACGGTAGAGAAAGTAGGTACAGGTACAGTCAATGCAATTACCATTACTCTTGACCAAATGAACGACTTCCAAGCAATGCCTGTTAATATTGCCAATGCTACTACAACTGCTGCAGGCGTATGGGCCAACAGTACAGGAAATCTTTCACACACACTAACCGTAAATGGCAGCAACCTAACGGTATTCTGCAAAAAAGGAGCCGTTTCATTGTTGGATGTTCCTTTCCAAGCTACTACTGCCACCATTACTGGATTGGTTAGCATATATAGCAATGCCCTTCAATTGGTACCGAGAGATGCTGCCGATGTAGCTGCATTTGCTGGTTCAAGTGAAGTACCAACGCTGACAGTGAATCCTACTTCGGTTAACTTCGCAGCAGCAGGAGGTACGCAAACAGTAGCTGTAACAGTGACTAATCAAGGAGAGAACACCCTTACCATTAGCCAACTTTCGGGTATCCTTTCGGCTACACTAGTGGGCAATACCATTACCATTGTAGCAACAGAAAACAGCGAAACAACAGCAGTTAACCAAGACTTAACGGTAAGCTTAAGCAACGGTACAAACGTAGTGGTACCGGTTACAGTGGCAGCGAAAGTAAGCGGTGATGTGACTAATTTCACCATGACTGCACAACAAATGGTAGATGGAGCAAATGGTAGTGTAGCATTAGGCACAAATAGTTATGGATCACAAGTGATTGCAGATGCTAGTACTTGGTATACTTGGACAAGCAATGGTATTAACTTTAGTGGTGCTAAAATGTGTGTAGCACCTGCATCTAACGGTGGAGGTATTCAAGTACAAGGGAATGCTACTAATACAGCCAACCAAGGACGAATTACAAATGTAACAGCATTGGGCACTATCCAATCCATTACCCTTGTTCTAAGAGTTCTCTCAACCACAACAAATGCCCCTAACTACAATCTCTATGCAGGTACTACAACCAATCCAGGATCTTCAGATAGTAAGATTGTCATGACAGATTCTAATATAACTGAAGCGGATGATTTCAAAACCTATACACATACTTACGATTTCACTGCAGGTAACTATAGCTATTTCACCATTGCAAATGATCTAGTAGGAGCTCTATACATAGATGCTATCGAGGTTAGCTACAAATAAAATGATCAATATCCTAAGAGAGTGCATATTACACATTGCTCTCTTAGGATATTTTTAACTTCTCCAAATGAGAAAATATAGATTACATCAATTAGCCCTAAAGCTAGTTCTACTCACAATAATCCTACTCGTAGGCTACAGTTGTAGTACAAGCAACTCCGATTCGCCCACCATCACCAACGAGGCTTATTGGAAAACCTCTTCCACTGTAAATGCAGCCGAAGGCTCTATTGCACTCATTTTAACAGGTGCACAAGGTACCTCATGGAGAGCCGAAGTGGTAGAGGAAGATGCATGGTGTGCTTTCAGTCGATCAGACTTTGCCAATAGCAACACCAAAACAGGCACCATAAGCGGAGAGTTAAACATACTCTACGTATACTACCTAAAAAATAGTGGAAGTGAACAGCGTACAGCAAAGATTAACTTCCAGTTTGAGGGAGAAGCGGTACAAACCTTCGACCTAAAACAACTGGCCGAATCGCAAGAGAATCGACCTACTTTCAGTAGCTGGCCTGAGCTCCCTCAGGAAAAAATTCATGCCAACTACCAATACGCTACACACTATGCTACGCTAAATAACCGAGAGGTACGCAACTACTCTATCTGCTTCGATAAAACAAACAAGGCAGCTCTATGGGTAGCTTACCCTCTACACAATGCCTACTTAGGGGGAATAAGCCGTACCGATGCATGGGCATTCGATCCCATTATCTCGAAAAGCTACCAACCTGACTGTACTACCAAATCGTACAAAGGCAATTACGACCGCGGACACCAGCTGCCATCGGCCGATCGCCTAGCCACTTACGAGCTCAATGCACAAACCTTCTACATGAGTAATCTTACCCCACAACTGGATCGATTAAATCAAGATATGTGGGCGAAGTTAGAGACACAGGTACGCAACAATCGATGTTCGGACACCCTTTATGTAGTGACAGGGGCACATTTTGGAGCGGGTGCAGGTAGCACTACCGATGGTGTAGGTAGCAAAGTATCGCTTCCTACCCACTACTACAAGGTGTTACTACGCACCAAAAGTGGCTCGTCAGGCAAAGCCATCCAAGATTGTAGTGATAGTGAGTTAATTTCAATTGGCTTCTGGGTAGAACACAAATCGTATGGCAATCTACCACCACCTACTACCATCTGTACCACCGTAGCCGATATTGAAGCGAAGACTGGCTTTACCTTCTTCCCACAAGTTTCGGCAGCTGTAAAACAACAAAAGGTTCCTTCGCAATGGGGGATTAACTAATTTGATAAAGAGATGAAAAAAATAGTATTCCTACTCCTCTTTGTTGCTATAGCCAGCTACGGCTATGCACAAAAGAGACACAAGGTAGTTTTTTACAACATCGAGAACTTCTTTGATACAGTAAATGACCCCGATATACTCGACGACGAGTTTACCCCCGAAGGGGCTAAGAAATGGAACGAGGCAAAGTATGTCAAGAAATTGGAGAATATGGAGCGCGTATTCTTCGACATAGCAGCCATAGACAAGAACTTTCCCGCTATTATTGGGGTATGCGAGGTGGAAAATCGTACTGTACTAGAGGATATTGTATCTACACCCAAGTTAGCACCAGCCAACTATCGCATTAGCCACTTCGACTCACCCGAAAGACGGGGAGTAGATGTAGCCTTTATGTACCGACCCGATATCTTTAAGATGGAGGGAGAGAAGGCAGTTACAACCATTATCCCTTCAAGACCCGACTACAAGACCCGTGACATATTAACCCTCTGGGGAAAGATAGAGGGGGAGGATTTCTTCTTTATGGTAGCACACTGGCCTTCGCGCATCGGAGGGAAAGAGGCATCGGAAGATAGACGAGTGGCAGTAGGAAAGCAGATGAGAGCGATAGCCGACTCGGTAGCGCAGGTACGCCCTGGAGTGAAAGTGGTAGCTATGGGCGACTTTAATGATGACCCTACCGATAAGAGTATTGCCGAAGGCTTTGGGGCAAAAGCAAAAGTAAAAGGGTTACAACCTGGTGACTACTACATCCCCTTTGCCGAAATGCTCAAAGCAGGACATGGAACATTGGCCTATGGCGATGCATGGAACATCTTTGACAATATTATTGTATCAGAGAACTTGGTGAATGGTGCAAAAGGTACGCTAGAACTGCAAAAAGCAGAGAAGTCAAAGTTTTATGGGAATATCTTTAAGCGTCACTACTTAATTCAGAAAGAGGGACAATTTAAGGGATATCCCCTACGTACTTACGTAGGAAACAACTTCCAAGGGGGCTATAGCGACCACTTACCTGTATACATCTACATTGGAAAATAAAATAAAACAAACCTATGAAAATAAAATCATTACTCACATTGGTACTCTCCCTCCTAGCAGTAGCTGTTATGGCACAAGCAGGAGGAATTAAGGGTACTGTTATGGCACGTGGATCGCGTGCAGCCATTGAACGGGTAGAGGTAACCCTCACTCCGGGCAATGCAACCACCTACTCGGATGGTACAGGTAGATTCGAATTTGACTTCTTAGCCGAAGGAGAATATACGCTTCAATTCAAAGCAACAGACTACGAACTACTTACATTACCTGTACGGGTAGCGAAAACAATACGCGAAGTAAAAGCTATTATGGTACCCGAATATGTGTCGGCAACTGTTGATGATGCCATCTTTGCTGAATTCGATACGGAAACGGCTGCCGATGCGCAAGCACTTCCTTCGTCGCTATCGGCCTCAAGAGATATTTTTAACAGCATCGCTTCCTTTAAATTTAGCGAGATGCGTTTTAACGTACGTGGGTACGATTCGCAAAAAACCAATGTATCACTCAATGGTATTCAGTTTAACGATGCCATGACGGGGTATACACCTTGGTCGCTCTGGAGTGGCTTGAACGATGCTACTCGTAACCAAGAGATTACAACGGGATCGCACGTAGGTGTGGCAGGTGTAGGTGGTGTAGGAGGGACAACCAACATCAATACACGTCCCTCGCAAATGCGCAAAGGGCTTCGTGCTAGTGTGGTAAATGGTAACTCTATGTATCGCTTCCGCGGTATGGTTACCTATGCTTCGGGCATGCAAGACAACGGATGGGCTTATGCCTTCTCACTATCGACTCGCCAAGGGGGTAACGACTATGTGGATGGAGTATACTACAACGCATTTGGTTACTTTGCAGCGGTCGAAAAACAGTTCAACCCACAACACCGTTTGGCGCTTACCCTTATGGGGGCTCCTACGCAACGTGGTACACAACAAGCGGCTACGCAAGAGGTGTATGATCTAGTAGGCAACAACTACTACAACCCTAACTGGGGATGGCAAGATGGAAAACGCCGTAACACCCGTGTGCGTAACAACCACGAACCCATTGCCATGTTAAACTATACGTTCGACATTGACGACCGTACTCAATTAAACGTAGCCAGTTCGCTTCGTTTCGGCCAGAATGGCTACTCGGCTCTTACTTGGTATGCAGGTCCAGACCCACGCCCCGATTACTACCGCAACCTTCCTAGCTTTTACCAAGGCACCACTACAGGAGCTTGGTTGTACGAAGGGTGGAGAAATAATACCGATAACATTCGTCACATTAACTGGGCCAACTTGTACGATATTAACCGTAACCAAGGAGAAGACCTTACCTACGGGGAAGGAGTACGCTCAATCAACATGATTGAAGAACGCCACACCGATCAGTTGGATTGGAACTTGGCTGCCAACTTCTCGCACCTATTCCGCAACAACAGCAAGATTGTAGGAGGAGCTAACTTCCGCCGCAACCGTACCTCGTACTACAGCGAAGTAAAAGACCTACTAGGTGGTGACTACTGGATTGATGTAGATAAATTTGCCGAAAGAGATATGGGTGGTTCTAACCCGCTTCCTTATCAAAATGATATGGATTACTACTTGGAACATGGACATGCACGTGCAGCACGTGTAGGCGATAAGTATGGCTACAACTACTACGGTAACTTAATCAATGCCAATGCTTGGGCACACTACAACTTTGCCATCGAACAACTACAAGTTACATTGGGTGGCGAATTGGGACACAGCACCCTATGGCGTCACGGACTTTGGAAAAAAGGGTTGTTCTTAGATAACTCACAAGGTGACTCAGAGAAGCTAAACTATTTAACCTACAAAGTAAAAGCTAACTTCTTATACAAGCTATCGGCTGCACACTCTTTCGAAGCTAACGTGGTTTACTCGCAAGATGCACCTGCCTTCCAATATGCCTTTGTATCACCACGTACGCGTAACTCGGTTACACCGGGTATCAGCACCGAAAAGATGTTTGGAGTAGATGCATCGTACAACCTACGTTTGGGCGATGTAAAAGCACGTATTACTGGATACTACACCACTTTCAAGGATCAATCAAAGGTAATCTCGTACTACGATGATGTAGAGGCTACCTTCTCCAATCTAGCCATGAGTGGTATCAATAAAAAGCACTTTGGACTAGAGGCAGCAGCTTCGGTGCCTTTGTACCAAGGTTTGTCGCTCAACGGAGCGATAAGCTGGGGACAATATACCTATGATTCGAACCCCAACTTTATCCAGATGCAAGACAACAGTGGGGAGGTTATTAACGAGGGACAAGTTTACTGGAAAAACTTCCGTGTAGAGAGCACTCCACAATTGGCAGCCAACCTAGGTCTTTCGTATCGTAGCCGTAAGAATGTATACCTATCACTTGATGGTAACTTCTACGACAATATGTACCTCTCAATGAACCCACTCTACCGTACCGATGCGGTTATTACACCCAGCATGACCGACGAGGAGATTTTATCGATTCGTAGTCAAGAGAAGTTTAACAATGCCTTTACACTGAATGCGAGCGTGGGAAAAAGTTGGTACATCAACCGTGCCTACACACTTGGCTTTAGCCTTGATGTAAGAAATCTGTTGAATAACCAAAACATTAAAACAGGAGGATACGAACAGATTCGTTTGTTAAAGAATAACGACGAAAGCATTCAAAAATACGAAGCATTCGATGCCAAATATTTCTACATGTTTGGTACTACTTACTATTTGAATGTATACTTCCGTTTCTAACCCTGTAGCTTGACAAAAACAAAATGATTATGAAGAAAGTAATAAATATAGCCATGATGCTCCTTGCAGCTTTTGCCATGAGCAGCTGCTACGAAAACTTTGACGATCCAGCACCAGCTAAAGTATGGGAGGAGAGTGATTTTAGCGACGCAACCATCATCTCCATCAAAGAACTAAAAGATCTTTTCTACAACCAATATGGCAACGGAGCTGCTTCGTTAGCAAGAACCTATGAGGTAACAGAGAACTACGTAATACGTGGAAAAATAATCTCGAGTGACCAAGCTGGGAATGTCTATAAATCGGTATACATCTACGATGAAACTTCCGAGTCGGCCATTGAACTAAAACTGATGGTAAGCAACTGGGTAAACTACCACGTGGGACAAACAGTCTATGTACGTGCTAAAGGAATGGCCATCGGTAGCTACCGATACATGTTAAGCTTGGGAGGAATGCCTACGGAAGAGGATATAACCAAAGGGTATGCCAACCGCAACATGGAGGATAAGGTGCAAGTAGCCCAACACATCTTCTTGGGAGCTAGAGGGCAGCTTACAGCAAGTGACTACTTGGTGGTAAACAGCTCTACTTACAACACCCTTACCGATGATGATTTGGGTCGTTTGGTACGCTTTGAAGGGATGACCTACAACGAAGGTACACTCGATGGCGATCGTTATCCACAATACTTAGAGGTAACCTATCCTGGAGGATCGACTACGGGTGTCTACACCAACAAGTACTTTGCCGAGGAGGGATTAACTCCTACCTACGCCTATAACTACAACAACGACCGTTACTACGGTACAGCGTGGTTTGGCTACCAAGGAGCTACCTCTACTACCGTAGGAAACTACTTGGTACGTGTGAGTGGTTATGCCAACTTTGGATTACAACCCCTTCCAACAGCAGGAGCAAAAGGCGATTTAACTGCTATCTATACCAAATATTCGGCCAAATCGGGCGGATATATCAAGTATCAACTATTGGTTAATAGCGGTACCGATATTGAATTCTAAACGAAGCAGCAAGCTTTAAATAAGATTTTAACAGCAAGCTATTTGGTAAGTTTTAGTGAATAAACTAGCGAATAAACTTACTCTTTTAAAGCGAGCAATGCAAAGCGTGAAATACGCAGTGCATCGCTCGCTTTCTCTTTATCTATCTAAATAAAAGGGCCAACTACACAGCCTGTAAAAGAGCTACAGTACTAACTCAATAAATGAGTTAGAAAAAAGTCAAAACGAGCTCAAAATCTCTTATTACCAGTTGGTAGAATCCACCGACCCACCTATCTTTGCAGCAATAGCTAGCTAAAAGATGAAACAGAACCGCAAAATTATCCACATCGACATGGATGCTTTCTTTGCCTCAGTGGAGCAACGAAACAACCCTGCACTTCGGGGCATTCCCATAGCTGTAGGCCATGGTGAAGCACGCGGTGTAGTATCGGCTGCTAGCTATGAAGCACGGAAGTTTGGAGTACGCTCGGCTATGTCATCCACCCGTGCTAAGAAGCTCTGCCCCGAACTTATTTTTGTAGCGGGCAATATGGAGGTATACAAAGAGGTATCTAAACAAATACACGCTATTTTTAAAAGATACACCGACTTAATAGAACCCCTCTCACTAGACGAAGCCTTTCTGGATGTTACCCACAACAAACTGGAGATAGAACTAGCTGTTGACATCGCCAAAGAGATTAAACAGGCTATTCAGGAAGAGCTACAACTAGTAGCCTCAGCAGGTATATCCTACAATAAATTCTTAGCCAAGATAGCATCCGACTATCGCAAGCCCGATGGACTCTGCACCATTCATCCCAACCAAGCCGAAGAGTTTATTAGCAGGCTACCCATCGAATCGTTCTGGGGAGTGGGAAGAGTCACTGCACAAAAGATGCACAAACTAGGAATCCACAATGGGGCAGACCTAAAAGCTTGCTCCCTAGAGATGCTAGAGAGACAGTTTGGAAAGTCAGGGCAGCTCTATTATGACTTTGCAAGGGGTATTGATCTGCGCCCTGTAGAGGTAAGCTATACCCGTAAATCGGTGGGATGTGAACATACACTTGAGAAGGATATCACCCAAACTAGTTCGGCCATTATTGAGCTCTATCATGTAGCAACAGAGCTGGTAGAGCGACTCAAGAAGCAAGCATTTAAGGGTCATACACTCACCCTGAAGATTAAATTCTACGACTTCACACAAATAACACGTAGTTCTACTCAAACTCACGAGCTGAAAGAGTTAAAAGAGATACTACCACTCGCCAAACGACTCCTAAAAGAGGTGGACTACAGCCAGAAGCCCATCCGCTTAATTGGACTCAGCACCTCAAATCCATCCGATGAAAAGGGTATACAAAAGCCTTACTGGAAACAACTCACTATTAATTTTAAAGATTAGTCCTAATAGAGAATAGCTATTTCATCTTTTTTGTTTATTATTGCATAAAACTTTAACAATTCTCTTTTAAAACAGAAAGAGCTCTGCTTCTAAGCCCCAAAAGAGTCAATTAACTTTTCTTTTTTACCCAAGTTAGAAGCACATACCTTTATCTATATTATAAAACCAAACTAATCCGACTAGCATGCAACTAATTCTTGTTACAGCTATCATTTTAATATTTCTCTTGCTACTAAAAGAGAAGAGAAAGAGAGTAGAACTCCAAAAAGAATTAATTGAAAAACAGCTTATCAAGCAACCGACAGCTGACTTAAACAACTTCTTCAATAACACCTCCGCAGGATGTGCTGTTTGCAACAGTACAGGAGTGATTACCGAGGTAAATAGTGCCTACCTTGAATTACTAGGAGCAAATAGAGAAGAAGAGGTCGTAAATCAACTAAATCTTTTTAATGACCCCTGCATAAACCCTGAGTTTAAAGAGATGATTCGAAAAGGAGTTTCTGTTTTAGGCGAACTTAAATATGAGTATAAAAAGATCAATGACTCTTACATGGTCTCAAACCGCAAGGGTATACACTACTACCGCTTTATAACCAATTACACATTTACCCCCGATGGAGAAATAGAAAAGATTTTCTTACTGCTGCTTGAAAATACAGATATACACCTATCTATTGAGACAAAACAAAATGTTTAATGACCTCATTAACCATGCATCATCGGTTTCAAATACAGGATTCTGCTCCTTCAACCTATTGAAGAAGGAACAGATGGCTACTCCTCAATACCTAAAAAACATAGGTATTGCTGACGAAGAGGGGATTGTATTTACCCAAACAAGCTCACTTACAACCATTCATCCAGACGATTTAATTTGGATAGACAACTACTTAGCAGCAGCTAAGAAAGGTGTTGTAGGAGCAGTAGAACGAAAAATACGCATACTTAAGGAGGGAAAATATGGTTGGATTAAGCAATACTTTATCCAACAAAAGTATGAAGCACAAAATGACATTATCACCATTTGTGGGGTAAATATTGATATCAACGCAGAAATAGAGATTGAGAAGGAGCTTACCAAAGCAAAGAATAAAGCAGAGAGTTCGGACAAACTTAAATCGGCATTCCTAGCCAATGTAAGCCACGAGATACGCACTCCACTCAATGCAATCGTAGGGTTTTCGGAGCTAATGCTAGAGAGTGAATCAAAAAGTGAATTGGAAGTCTATAGAACCATCATCAACGAAAATAGTAATCAGCTACTGAAACTGGTAAAAGATATCTTAGATCTATCAAAAATAGAGGCAGGAACCTTGGAGTATAGCTGGAGAGATGTAAACCTAAACAAGATGATAGAGAATATCTGCTATCTCTACTCCTTACAGGAGAATGATAACCATCGAGTAAAAATAGATGCTAAAGTAATGGAAGGAGAGTGCTTTGTTCATACTGATCCTGAACGAATAACTCAAGTATTGAAGCACCTTACAGAGAATGCTTTAAAGTTTACAGAAGAGGGAAGCGTAACCATTGGTTATGAAATTGATACCGAAATATACATCTATGTAGCCGACACGGGATGTGGTATACCCAAAGAGATGCAACAAGATATTTTTCAGCGATTTGTAAAACTGAATAGCTTTGAACAGGGTACCGGACTAGGACTTTCTATCTGTAGCAATATCATTCAAACAATGGGAGGAACCATTGGGGTAAATTCGGAAGTAGGAGAGGGGTCAACCTTCTGGTTCCGACTACCCATTACCACACAAAAAGCAAGAATGTATCAGACAAATTATGCCTCTATCTGCTCATAAAGTTGAGAATTTTTCTTGAAATAGAGAACTGTTCTTGAAGAGAAGATAAAGATTGCTCCACAAGCTTATAGCTAGTAGCAATAGGAAAAGCATACACGTCAATGAATATACTCATAAAAAGAAAACCGAGCTCCATTCAAGAAAGAATGGGAGCTCGGTTTTGTATAATGAATAAGCTTCTGAGAACTATTTCTTCTCAGCTTTGCTCTTGCAACAGCCCTCTTTTCCGGCTTTGCTATCACATTTCTTATCTGTTTTTTTGTCGCACTTCTTGTCACCTTTTTTGCTCTTGCAACAACCCTCTTTCTTACTACATTGTTCTGTCTTTGCAGCTGGTTTTGTTTTTGCCTCTTGTGCACCTGCAGTTGTGTAGGTAGCCAAAGCAGCCATAAAAGCTGCACACATTACTAATTTCTTCATACGAACTAATTTATGGTTTGTAATTCAATAAATGATTTATCACAAAGTAATGCGATTATAGCGACAATTCCTACTAAACACTCATTAAAAAACTAAAATTAGAAGCTCTATTTATCTTTTCAAGTGCTAATTCAAGAGTTCTTATCCCCAACCTAGCTAATCTTTCTAGCAGCATCCAAACGTAGAAATACGAAAAGAAGAATAGAGAAGCCCCACAGCGAGGAGCCTCCATAACTAAAGAAAGGAAGTGGAATACCAATTACAGGGGTTAACCCAATCACCATCCCTACATTGATAAAGAGGTGAAAAAAGAAGATACTGACTACACTGTAACCATAGACCCTTCCAAAACGGGTAGTCTGTCGTTCGGCTAGATAGATAAGCCGCAGAATGAGAGCTAGAAAGAAGAGAAGCACCAAGGCCGAACCTACAAAGCCCTGCTCTTCGCCAACAGTACAGAAGATAAAGTCGGTATCTTGCTCGGGCACATACTTTAGTTTAGTCTGTGTACCATTTAAAAATCCTTTTCCAGTTAATCCTCCCGATCCAATAGCAATCTTGCTTTGATTTACATTGTAACCTGCTCCAGCTAAATCTTCCTCCATACCCAAAAGAACTTTGATACGAATTTGCTGATGAGGCTCTAAGATCTTTTCAAACACATAATCGGCCGAATAGAGAAAGGCTATAGAACCCAATGCAAAGAGCGAGATATAGAAATAGGAAGCCAAGCGCTCCTTAAGCGACAAAACGATCAGGTAGATAACAATACCTATACAAACACCCCATTGCAAGTAAACCACATCAAAAGGAATGACATACTGAGAAAAGAGAAATCCTACTAGCATGATACCGCTACCAATACCTCCCACTCTCCATGCTACCCTATTTTGCGCACAGTACACATTCACTAAAATAGCAGAGAGTAGTACACTCGTAGCTAAAACGAGCGATTCGCCTAGAGAGGTTAATCCATCGGGGAGGAACTCATCAAAGAAACGAATACCCACCACAAAGTAGAAGACTACACTAATTCCTGCAAAGAGTATGGCTCCTGCCATTCCTTCGCGATAGAGTACCAAGAAAAAGGCCAGATAGACCAAAGCCGATCCCGTTTCGCGCTGCAATATAATAAGCAGCATGGGCAGCAGAATGATAGCTGCCGACAAAAAGAGATTGCGTCTATTGGCCAACGTAAACTGATACCCACTCATAAACTTGGCCAGCGCTACGGCCGTTGCAAACTTGGCAAACTCAGCAGGCTGCAAGCTGATACTTCCAAACTTAATCCACGAGTAGGATCCCTTGGTATCTTCGGCCAAAAAGGGGGTGGCTAATAACAGTAACATCATAGCCGCATAGAGCAGATAGGCAAACCAATCGTATAGCTTCTCCTCGAGCATGAGTATGATAAACCCCAGCACCAATGAACAACCTATCCATACCAATTGCTTACCTGCACGGGTATCGAAACTAAAAAAATCGAAGTCACCGTAATCATAGCTGGCTCCACAGATGCTTATCCAGCCAAAGGTGACCAATACTACATAAATGAAGATGGTAAACCAATCAACCGATTTCCAAATACTATCGTATGTGCGTGCCATAATCTATTCTTCGTTGTTGTATATCATTTGCTTTCTGTTGACTCGTTTCAGAAAGCTCTCCTTTTAAATATTTCTCCATCAGTAGGGAGCCAATAGGAACCCCATAGACCGCTCCAAATCCACCATTCTCCACATAGACTGCTATGGCTATCTTAGGATTATCCATCGGGGCAAATCCCATAAATGCCGAGTGGTCCTTTCCTCTATTCTGGGCTGTACCTGTTTTACCACACACCTCAATATCGGGAATAGCCGCACTTCTACAAGTACCTCCTAGTACAGCAGCACGCATTCCCTCTACCGCCACGTCATAGTGCATAGGATCGACCATGGTATAGTTACGCTTGGTATAAAGCGTATCAAGAGGGGTATCTTCTACCTCTTTCACCACGTGTGGAGTGATGTAATAGCCTCTATTGGCAATGGTAGCCCCTAAATTGGCCATTTGCAACGGTGTAAGCGTTACCTCACCCTGCCCAATCGAAATAGAGATAATGGTTAGCCCATTCCACGAACCACGGTAGTGGCGGTCATAAAATTCGGCATTGGGTATCATACCACGCTTTTCGCCTGGTAAATCGATACCGAGTGGGTAACCAAATCCCATAGAGACCATATAGTCACGCCAAGTAGACATGGCATTCTGAACCGATCCATACTTTTTCTTAGCCCCTATCATTTGGTAAAGCCCCCAACAGAAGTAGGCATTACACGAAGTAGCAATAGCAGGCACTAAGGGAAGAGGCGACCCGTGTGCGTGACATCCTACACGCAAACCACCATAAATAAAAGCATTGTGGCAAGAGTAGTTGGTTTGGGGTGTAATAATTCCCTCCTGCAAGAAGGTCAATCCCTGCGAGAGCTTGAAGGTAGAGCCTGGAGGATAAACCCCCATAATAGCTCGGTTCAAGAGCGGTTTCCAACTATCTTTAGAGAGTTCTAACTGATTGGCCCCACGCTGGCGCCCCACCATTTGACGGGGATCGAAAGTAGGCGAGGAGACCATACAAAGCACCTCACCTGTTTCGGGCTCAATGGCGACAATGCTCCCAATTTTTCCTTCGAGCAGCCGTTCGCCCAACATTTGCAACTCTACATCGATACTTAGCTTTAAATTCTTCCCAGGTACGGGTGTCTGATCAAGTGCTCCATCCATGTAGCGCCCTTGAATACGGCCACGGGCATCGCGCAGTAAGATTTCAACCCCTTTCTCACCTCTTAATACCTTCTCGTAAGAGCGCTCCACTCCCTGTTTTCCCACAAAATCGCCTCGCACATAGTACCCATCCTCGGCTATATCACCTTTAGAGACCTCGGCCATATCACCCAAAATGTGTGGCGCTGTATTGTAGCTATATTGACGAATGGTGCGTCGCTGAATGTAGAAACCAGGAAACTTAAAGAGCTTCTCCTGAAACACCCCACACTCCTCGGCCGAGAGTTGAGTCATAAAGACCTGATGGGTGTACGAAGAGTAGCCCGGATTCATTCTTCGATCTCTAATTTCGCGCATTCTACGTTCAAAGTAGTCGGGTGTAATATTTAATGTCCTACACAAATCGAGGGTATCCAAATTGGCTATTTCTCGCTTCACAAAAGTAATATCGTATGCAGGTTGATTATAGACCAATAGCTGGTCATTACGGTCGTATATAACCCCGCGACTAGGGTGTTGAGTTCTTTTTAGAAACGCATTACTATCGGCATTCTTTTTATAATCTTCGCTCATAATTTGAAGCGTAAAAAGACGTATTAGGTAGATTAGCACCACTACGATAACCGATCCACCTATCACATACTGACGTTTCTCTAGATTGTAATTTCTTTTCACTACTTCCTTCCTTTAATAGCTTCGGCACAGTAAATACAGAGCAAGGTGCTGAATGCTCCTGTCCCAATACGCATAAATAGCCACTCCCAATTTACCCATGAGAAAGTGTCTAATGACAATAAGAGTGCGGTAAATAACAAAGCCGAAACAGCAGCATAACGCATATACCCCCACAAACCCATGGTAAAGATACCGGGTGTAAACTCTTCATTATCCTCTCTAAGCACACCCATTCTAAGCAAGTAGGGTCGTAAGAAGGCTAATAGTGTCAGTGCAGCTGTATGAATACCGGGCGTATTACTAAAAACATCAACACCAAGTCCCAAGAAAAAAGCCCAAAGCATAAGGCTATTTCGCCCACTGCCCGACTCCTGCTTCAACACAAAATAGATAAAGAAATAGGGGGTAGCATACCCCTCAATATGAACATTGTTGAGAATCAATGCCTGTAGAAGGAGTAAACCAACAAACCAGCTTATTTTTTGTAGTAATTGAACCATAATACTATTTTTGGGAAGATTTTGCGCTGTTTTCAAGTAATAACTGCTCTTCTCGACGAGCCTTTGCAATAATCCTTACATCATTCAAACGACCAAAATCGGTAAACAACTTCACTTTAAGTAGGTAGGAGAGCCCATCGCTACTATCATCCATCTCATAAACCGTTCCTATGGGAAGTCCAGCAGGGAAAACGGCACTGTGTCCACTAGTTACGATGGTATCGCCCAATGCAAAGAGAGAGTGGCGAGGTAAATCCTTTAAATAGGCATATTGCGAAGAGTTTCCTTCCCATTTCAAGAAGCCAAAGTAGTCACTTCCTTTAATCTTACAACTAATACTACTCTTAGTATTCAGTACCGGAAGCACCAAGGCATAGTTAGCCGAGGTAAGATAGACAATACCCACTACACCATTGCCCGAAATGACGCCCATCTCTTGGCGAATGCCATCAGCCTCTCCTTTGTCAATAGTAATGTAGTTATCAGTTCGTGTAATGCTGTTATTAATCACATGTGCTTTCCAAGTTACATATTCACCAAGTGCCTCTGCTTTGAGTCGTTCTATGCCACTAGAGTCGGCTGTAAGATTATAGAGTGTTCTACGTAGCCGCTCTACCTCTAGCCCTAGCTCCATATTACGCTCCACCAACTGGTCATTCATAGACTGTAGCCCGAAATATTGCGTAACACTGCTCCGCCAAGTATATAGAGTTCCCGCTACATAGTTAGAGGATGTAAAGAAAGCACTCCCCTGGTATTGGTTAAAACGAAACAACAAGAAAAGACTGATCCCCTCTAATACCAAGAAGAGAATCCAATGGTTGTACTTTAGTAGAAATTGTAATAAATGTTTCATCTAGACCTGCTCATACATATAAACAAAATGGAGAACAGAAAGCGGCGAAATCCCTATCTAAAGAACCTTTACAACTTTCTACTCCCCATCTATATTCGAATCTTATCGCATCAAGAATGAGAACTTGTCTACATTCTTCAAGGCAATACCTGTTCCTTTTGCAACACTCAACAAGGGCTCTTCGGCCACATAGAATGGAATATTAATCTTATCCGTCAAACGCTTGTCTAGTCCACGTAACAAAGCACCACCACCCGCTAAGTAGATACCGTTTACTACGATATCGGCATATAGTTCGGGAGGCGTTTGTTCCAACGCACTCAAGATAGCAGTCTCAATTTTAGCAATGCTCTTTTCCAAACAGTGTGCAATCTCCTGATAACCCACAGGCACCTCCATTGGAAGGGCTGTTATACGGTTAGGACCACGTACAATATAATCCTCGGGAGCATCATCACCTAGATCGGTCAAAGCTGCTCCTACGTGAATTTTGATACGCTCTGCCATACGCTCACTCACCTTCACATTGTGTTGGCGGCTCATGTATTCTTGAATATCGGCTGTTAAGTCATCGCCTGCTATACGGATAGAGTTGTTTGATACAATCCCCCCCAATGAGATAACGGCAATTTCAGTAGAACCTCCACCTATATCGACAATCATGTTGCCTTCGGGTGCCTCTACATCAATACCGATACCAATGGCTGCTGCCATGGGTTCGAAAATAAGATAGACATCGCGTCCGCCAGCGTGCTCAGCGCTGTCGCGTACCGCACGAAGCTCTACCTCGGTACTTCCCGAAGGAACACCGATTACCATACGCAAAGAGGGCGAGAAGAGGCGACTTCCCATATTTACCTTCTTAATTAACCCACGCATCATCTGCTCGCAGGCGTTAAAGTCGGCAATCACCCCGTCGCGCAACGGACGCACCGTGCGAATGTTAGGGTTCTCTTTTTCGTACATCATCTTGGCTCGCTCACCCACTGCAATCATTTTGTCAGTGCGTCGATCGAGTGCTACGACCGACGGTTCATCGACTACAATCTTACCCCCATTAATAATAATGGTATTGGCTGTGCCTAAGTCGATGGCTATTTCTTTGGTTAAAGAGAAAAATCCCATATCTTTTATTAGTGTTTAAAGTGGCGAACACCTGTAGTAACCATCGCTACGCCATGGTTGTTACAGTATTCGAATGTCAGCTCATCTTTGACTGAACCACCGGGTTGAATAACTGCTTTTACTCCCTCTTTATCTGCTATCTCTACACAGTCAGGGAATGGGAAGAAAGCATCACTTGCCATTACAGCGCCATTCAAATCAAATTCGAACGATTTTGCTTTCTCAATAGCTTGCTTCAATGCATCTACGCGTGAAGTTTGTCCTACACCACTAGCAATTAATTGTTTGTTTTTAGCCAATACAATTGCATTGCTTTTGCTGTTTTTTACAATCTTGTTAGCAAATAACAGATCCTCTACTTCGGCTGCAGTAGGAGTTTTATCTGTTGCATGCTTCAAATCTTGAGCTGTTTCTGTTTTCAAGTCTCTCTCTTGAACCAACACCCCATTCAATAAAGAACGGAACTGTTTCTTACCCATATCAGCATCTTTACGTACCAAGATAATACGGTTTTTCTTTTGTGTCAACACTTCGAGTGCAGCCACATCGTAATCGGGTGCAATTACCACCTCGAAGAAGAGTTTATTCATCTCCTCGGCTGTCTCTTTGTCAATGGCACGGTTGGTTACCAACACACCACCAAAAGCCGAAACAGGATCGCCCGCTAGTGCATCTTTCCATGCCTCTACCAATGTAGGACGAGAAGCCAATCCACAAGCGTTGTTGTGCTTCAAGATTGCAAAAGTAGTTTCACTGAATTCATCAATCAATTCTACTGCTGCATGTATATCGAGTAAGTTGTTGTAAGAGATCTCTTTTCCATGAACTTGATCGAACATTTTTGTCAAATCGCCATAGAAATATCCTTTTTGGTGTGGGTTTTCGCCGTAACGAAGTTGTTTAGGATCGGCCAATGCCGTGCGGAATGCGCTTCCCTCTTCGCCATCAAAGTAGGTAAAGATAGCCGAGTCGTAGTGTGAAGATACGGCAAATGCCTCTTTGGCAAACCAACGACGCTCTTCGAACGAAGTAACTGCACCGTGCTCCATCAACATATCGCGGAAAGGTTTATATTGCGCTTGGCTAGCAATAATTACCACATCGGCGTGGTTCTTAGCCGCAGCACGGATAAGTGAAATACCACCAATATCAATCTTTTCGATAATAGCCGACTCGGCAGCACCCGATGCCACTGTAGCTTCGAACGGATACAAATCGACAATGACTAAGTCAATCTCAGGAATTTCGTACTGTGCAATTTGTTCCAAATCTTGCTCCAAATTACGACGACAAAGAATACCTCCAAATACTTTGGGATGCAACGTTTTTACACGTCCACCAAGTATAGATGGGTACGAAGTCAAATCTTCTACCGCTTGACAGGGGTAACCCAATGATTCAATAAACTCCTGTGTTCCACCTGTTGATACGAATGCAACTCCCTCTTCGTGTAGTTTGGTGATAATTTCGTCCAAACCCTCCTTGTGATAAACCGATACCAATGCGGTTTTAATTCTCTTAGCCTCTGACATTTTTATAGTGTGATTAAGTATTTGGGGTACAAAGGTATAAAAAACAACGGGAACTATTTACATTTCAGAAAAAGAATCTCCCGAAACGTTTTTGCATATTTATTATATTTTATAGCTTGTCACATGAACGTAATATAGATGTTGTTTGTTTCTAAGTATAAATTACCTATTTTTGCACTCTCAAATTAGAGATATAATAAAACAAGTATGGAAACTATTTTTTTTGGAATTGTCGTATTCCTTTTCTTACTCGCTATCTTCGATTTAGTAGTCGGTGTTAGCAACGATGCAGTAAACTTTCTGAACTCTGCTATCGGCGCTAAAGCTGCCTCTTTTAAGTTAATCATGACGATTGCAGCAGTGGGTATTTTTTGTGGTGCAGCCATGAGTAACGGTATGATGGAAATAGCCCGACACGGTATATTCAGACCGGAGCACTTTCACTTTCAGGAGCTTATCTGCATCTTACTTGCAGTAATGGTAACCGATGTGGTGCTACTCGACGTATTTAACTCATTAGGTATGCCTACCTCTACCACCGTTTCGATGGTGTTTGAACTGTTGGGTGGTACATTTATCATTGCCTTAATCAAAGTAGCCAGTGATACAACAGGTGCCTTTACCTTTGCCGATTTGCTCAACTCCGAGAAAGCACTCTCTGTGATTCTGGGTATCTTCCTCTCAGTAGCCATTGCCTTCTTTTTTGGTGCATTGGTGCAATACCTCTCTCGACTCCTTTTCACTTTTAACTACAAAGGAAAACTTAAATACACGATTGGTGTCTTTGGTGGTATAGCTGTTACAGCCATTATCTACTTTATGCTTATTAAAGGTATTAAAGATTCGTCTTTCATGACCAAAGATGTAAAGATGTGGGTGCAAGATAACACCTTCATGCTAGTTACTGTACTCTTCCTTTTCTTTACTGCCTTGATGCAAGTGCTACACTGGTGTAAAGTAAATGTATTCAAAGTCATTGTACTACTCGGTACCTTTGCACTAGCTATGGCTTTTGCAGGTAATGACCTGGTTAACTTTATCGGAGTACCTTTGGCTGGATTCTCGGCCTATACAGATTACGCCGCAAACGGTGCTGGCGACCCCATGAACTTCTTAATGGGTTCACTAAACGGTCCTGCCAAAACTCCTTTCTACTTCCTATTCTTTGCTGGGGTAATCATGGTTATTTCATTGGTTAAATCAAAGAAAGCACAAAACGTTGTGAAAACATCGGTTAACTTATCGCGCCAAGAAGAGGGCGATGAGATGTTTGGTTCATCGGCATTGGCTCGTAGCCTAGTACGCTCTACCATGAACTTGGCACACTCTATCTCAGACAGTGTACCCGAAGGAGCTAGAAAATGGGTAGATGCTCGTTTCAACAAAGACGAAGCCATCCTTGAGAATGGAGCTGCCTTCGACTTAATCCGTGCCTCTATCAATTTAATGCTAGCCGGTCTACTTATTGCCGTAGGTACTTCACTTAAGTTGCCACTATCAACCACTTATGTTACCTTCATGGTAGCTATGGGTACCTCACTTGCCGACCGTGCTTGGGGACGTGATAGCGCCGTATTCCGCATTACAGGGGTTCTTTCGGTAATTGGTGGATGGTTTATCACCGCAGGTGCAGCCTTTACTTTCTGTGCCATTGTAGCCTTAATTATGTATTACGGTGGTGTAGTAGCCATGGTAGGTATGATTGCATTGGCACTCTTCTTACTTTTCCGTAGCCACGTAGCATACAACAAAAAAGAGGAGAAGAACAAAAAAATAGGCAAAGACAACCTATTTGCTCAATTTATGGCAAGTAAAGACAAAGCCGAAAAATGGACGCTTCTACGTCAACACGTAAACGAAAGCCTTATCCACTCTATGAATTTCACGATGGATACCTACAAACAGGTAACCGATGGATTTATTGAAGAGGACTTGAAAAGTCTAAAAAGAGCTGTGAGCGATACAGACGAAGAGAAGAAGATGCTGAAGAAAACCAAGCGTAAAGAGATTCTAGGCATGCGTCGCATTGACAACAACTTGGCCATCGAAAAGAATACTTGGTTCCACCTAGGAAGCAACAGCTGCGAACAGATGTACTACTGTTTGAAACGCATTTGCGAGCCTTGTAAAGAGCACGTTGATAACAACTTCAACCCACTTTCAGAGCGTGCAGTAAGAGAGTTCTTACCCTTACGCGACGAGATGATTGAATTGATGACACAAGCCAGAGAGGTTCTTGTTACAGCCGACTATGAGAAGGCCGATGCAATACTTAAAGAGGGCGATGCATTGAAACGTAAGATCTCCAACCTACGCAAGACACAAATGAACCGCGTACAAGAGGAAGATATCAATGTGAAGACCTCTATGGTTTATCTGAACATCTTGCAAGAGTCACAAGAGCTGGTAAGCATCTGGAGACACTTGCTACGTGCTGGACGCATGTTTCAACAAGATTTAACGCATGACCAACAAATGGCTGCTATGCTCGAACAAGAGAGAGAGCAAGATCAGCGAGGATCAGAATAATCAAAGTACATAGCTTCTGCTAGGCCACTGGCCCTAGAAGCTAATCCATAAAGCTCCTCCCTCCTTTTTCTATGATATAGAAAGAGGAGGGAGGAGCTCTTTTTTAAGCCTATGCCAGCACTATCTCCCCACCTCGCCCTCTACTAGCTAACAATATTTATTTCTTCCTACTAGGGTTACAAACCACTTTTATAGGCAAGCTCAAATAGCCTCCACACCACATGCTTACCCATAGTTTCTAAGATAAATAAGCCTCTTCTGATAACTAACCCATCTCCCCACCACAACCCTTACCCATAGCTTTACAGTAGAAGAGCAAAAAAAAGCAGCAGAAAAGGAGAAATTCTCTCTTTTGACCCCAACTATTCTAGCAAACAATCCATCATCTTCTTTAATTCTCGACGGGATTTTGATAAATCTCGACGGTAATTACAGAAATCCCGTCGAGAATTCACGAAATCTCAGCGGGATTTTAAAAAGAGGTACAGAGAAGTAGAAGAATAGAGGGGCTCCTTTCATAGAATAAATAAGGAGCTTCCACTAAAAAGTAAAACTGTATTACAAAATATGCGAGTAACTGTAACAAAGAGCAGAAAGAACCGTATATATCTATGTAAACAAGATTGTAACCAAGGAGAACAATAACTAGGTACCAAGTTATAGATAAAGATAAGGGTGGGAAGATGCCTAAGTAAAAGGAAATGTCTGTCTGTGATTAAAAAGAAAAAGTAGCACATCTGAAGTGATTTTTATGTTATTGAGCGATTGACAAGCCAACTAAAAAATAACGAAAGAGTATGCTACAGGCATCGAAGGAGGGAGTTCAATAGGTAGATAGATACGCAGGAATTGAGGAAGTGGTACCAATAAGAAAGAGAAGAGTCGGCATACTATTCAGTGATGAATGGTGTGCCGACTCTCTATCTGTATGAAACTACAGGCCTTTAGAACTACCGCTTGGGTATGTTAACGCTCTTCTCGCTCTGACCGCGCAGGTGCTCTGAGAAGTAATCTACCAAGCGCCAGTAGAAATACTCATTCATATCGCCAAAGGCGTGCTTCTGCTGCGGTAAAATAAGCATATCAAAGCGCTTACCTGCCCGTATTAAGGCATCGACTACTCGCATGGTATTGCCAGGGTGTACATTGTTGTCAATATCACCATGAATCAACAGAAGGTGTCCCTTAAGGTTGGCTGCAATCTCGAGATTGGTACTAATTTTATAGACAAAGGTGGTATCGCCTTGCTCCGTTACCTGCTCTTTTACTCCGTGGTGGGTTTCGCTCCACCAGCGGTTGTAGATGCGGTTGTCGTGATTACCCGCACAGGATACTGCTGCCTTAAAGAAATCAGGGTATTTACACATAGCAGCAGTCGACATAAATCCACCACCCGAATGGCCATGAATCCCTACTTTATCAATGTCGATAAAAGAGTGACGAGCAGCCAACTGCTCAATGGCATATTTATGATCGGCCAAGGGGTAGTCACGCATATTACCATAACCGGCATTGTGGTACCACTTAGAGCGGCTAGGGTGTCCTCCTCGTTGCCCTACGGTAATCACAATAAAGCCTGCTTGGGCCAACCTATCGGTACGCGGATTCATGCGGGTGAAGGGGTAGTTTACCGCCTCTACTTGCGGTCCAGGGTATACGTAGTCTACAAGAGGATAGACCTGTGTAGAGTCAAAATTAAAAGGTTTGTACATCACCCCATAGAGATCGGTCACCCCATCGGCAGCCTTTACTTTAAACGGCTCTGGGAATTTATAACCTGCTGCTATAAGTTGTGAGAAGTCACTCACCTCGAGCGTCATCACCTTTTTCCCTGTTGTATCTAAGAGGTCGGCAGTAGGAGTCGTATCTACGCGCGAATAGTTATTGACGACAAATTTAGCCTCATCATCCATTACCGCCGTATGAAAGTAATCGCCTTTGGTTACCTGTTTCAGGCCACTTCCATCTAGGTTTACTCGGTAGAGCTGCTCGTAATAAGGATTCTCGTCACTGTTCTTGCCATTGGCGAGGAAGTAGACCACGCGTGCCTTCTCATCCACCTTCACAATTTCATCGACGTGCCAAGGGCCCTGAGTGAGTCGCTTCTTTAAATTGCCCTTTTCATCGTATAAATAGAGGTGTGCCCACCCGTCACGTTCGCTCCAGTGAATCAATTCCTTGCCTTGCCCCACCACTTGTAGGGGTCTAAGCTCTTGGTAGGTATTCATACGCTCTTCAATAACTGGAACAATTGAATCTTGCCCCAATGTGTAAGAGCAGATATCGATGCGGTAGAGGTCACGGCTACTACGCGTAACGTAAAAGCGACTGTTATCACCCTGCCACAGATTGGGGCGCTCCTCCACATCGCGCTGCTTTTGAAGCAACGGTTGGCGGATAAGGCCAATGGTTTGATCTTTGTAAGCAGCGGTTTGAATCTCTTTGCGGCTGCCACTCTCTAGATTAAATAGGTGAAGGTAGTTGATAGGAGCCTCCTTTTCGCCTGGCATTTGGTACTTGTAGCTTTCGAGAGTAGGGCGTGGAGAGGCCATCACATTGATTACCCACAAATCTTTCATGGCGCGGCGGTCTGATAGCGTAGCGACAAAATGCTTTGAATCGGGCGACCAGAGTACGTAGGCATTCTTACGCTTCCCACTAAGCAATGTATCGGTATTAAGGGTACTGTAGCCCATTCCGTAACCAAAGTAGGGTTGCCCATCGGTGGTAATCTGTACCTCTACAATGGTGCTATCTTTTTCATCTTTCTTGGCCTTGAGGTAATCCTCATAGCTCATGCGGTAGAGGTTTAAATCTTTGGCATAGACTACCTGTCTCTTATCGGGCGATATAGAGGCCCACTCTACTGGCTTGGGCTCCTTCTCCTTATCGGTCAGGTGTGTGAGTTGCTGCGTAGTATAGTCGTACGAGAAGTAGAAGATCTCTTTTTCGGGCTTTCCTTTGGATCCCTTTTTCTCTCCCTTCTCTTTCTCGCCCTCTTTGGGCTTGGCATCCTTGCTCGAAACAACTTCGAAGGTAAAGGTACGTCCATCCTCTTGCGCTTTGAGGGCCTTAATGGGGAGTTGACGTGCTTCAAAGGGGTCTCTTACTATTTCAGTGAGCTGTGCAGCTAACTCTTCGCGATTAAACAGTAACTTTTTTGAGCGAGTTGCAGGCTCTACTACATACCAAAAGGTACCTTCACTCGTTTTATAACTGTACCAAAAGTTAGTTCCTTGCTGAAACCAGTGTGGATCGACCGTTGTCGAGAAGAGTTTCGTCGCTAATTTTTCTTGTGTATACTTTTCGGCCTGCAAGTATTCGGGCAAGCGATTTTGCGCTTGCACCGCTACAGGCAGTAAAAAAGCAGACACAGCTACCCATCCGAGTAGTTGTTTCTTGATGTTCATGTGTTAAATCTATTTTACTTTAAGTTGTTCTTTGTACTCTGTAGGAGTCATTTGGTAGCGCTGTTTGAAACACTTGCTAAAGTAGCGTGGATCATTGATGCCCACCATATAAGCTATTTGTGTCATGCTAAACTCACCCGTTTCAATCAACTGGGCAGCACGCTTTACGCGCATCTCTTTTATAAATTCAATGGGAGCTAACCCTGTGAGTGTCTTTAATTTCTTGAAGAAGACCGAACGACTCACGGCCAACTCTTTTACTAAGTCGTCTACTATAAGGTCGCCATTATCCATGTGTTGCTCCATTAACTCGGTTAGCTTGTCCATAAAGCGTTGATCGCTAGCAGAGAGGATAGGTTTCTCTTCTACCACCTCCTCCACCGGAGTCACAACAGGCTGAATAGACATTAAATTGGCACAATAGAGTTCACGCAAGTGCATACGTTGCGCCATTAAGTTCTCTACACGCACGGCTAGATAGGTAGAGCTAAAAGGCTTGGTGATGTAATCATCGGCCCCTACCTCGATACCCTTGAGCCTGCTATCCATATCCGTTTTGGCTGTTAGCAGTACAATGGGAATGTGGCTAGTAGCTACCCCTTCGCGCAACTGCTTAGTCATCTCGACCCCATCCATATCGGGCATCATTACGTCACTTACAATCATATCGGGCAGGAATTGAGTAGCCTTCTTCAACCCTTCTGCACCATTCGTTGCCTCAATGATTTGGTACTGATCAACAAATATGGAACGTAAAAAGGTACGAAGCTCCAAGTTATCCTCTACAATGAGCATACATTTTCGCTCTTCCACCCCATTTGGCTCCTCAAGTTCGTCATCACTCTCCCCATTCAGCCCAATCACCACTCCAGATGCCGATGCAACCAGTCGGTTCTCTTCGTCTACCTGATACTCTACTCCATCCGAAAGCAGAAATTCAGTTTCCGAGCCATAATGCTCTCTTCCCTTTTGGAACTCCACTGTAAAACAGCTTCCCTCTCCCTCTTTACTCTCCACCTTAATGATTGCTTTGTGCAACTCTACCAGCTCTTTCACCAACGAGAGGCCAATACCTGTACTCTGCTGATAAAAGAGATTTTTATCGAGTAAACTCTCAAAGCGAACAAAGAGCGAAGCACGCTTCTTCTCGGAGATGCCGATACCTTGATCCTCCACACCAATGGCTACACTCTGCTCATTCTCACGAATAAAGAGGCGAATAACCTTACCATGAGGGGTATATTTAAAGGCATTAGAGAGTAGATTAAATACTATTTTCTCTAACTTATCGGTATCTACCCACAACTTCAAAGAGGGTTTTTCACTCTCAAATACAAAGTCAATGCGATGCTCTTGAGCCAATAGCTCATAGTTCTCCATCATGCGATGCACAAAAGGTACTACATCAATTAGCTCTACATGCATCTTCATCTTCTTGTTCTGTATTTTACGGAAATCAAGGATCTGATTGACCAATCGCAACATCCTGTCGGTATTGCGCTCTACCACCTTTAATTGCTCACGCACATCGGCAGGTAAGTTCTTATTCTTCATCACCATCTCTACAGGCCCTGCAATGAGGGTAAGCGGGGTACGAAGCTCGTGCGATATATTGGTAAAGAAACGGAGCTTAATATCGGATACTTGCTTCTCGATAGATACTTTGTGCTTTAATCGATAGATAACAGACAAGATATAACCCGCCACAAAGAAGAGCAAGCAGAAGGCAAAAATATAGATAGCTAGGGCTAAATTGGTCTCCCAAAACGAAGGTAGAATGGTAATCTTTAGCGTGCGCTCATTCTTCACCCAAATACCAGCTGCATTGGTTGACTTCACATGGAGTAGGTACTCACCCTTGGGCAGGTTGGTGTAAGTAGCCGTGCGCTGCTTGTTTACATAGTTCCACTCGGTATCAAATCCCTCAAGGTAGTAGGCATACTTCACATTGTCTGGATTCAATAGATCGAGTGCCGCAAAAGAGATGGTAAAGACATTCTCCTTGTGCGAAAGATTTAAATGTCCTGTACTATTCAATGACTTTTGTAAAATCGCTCCTGTAGCCTTGGGAATAACCTCTTGGTTGTAGACCTTTAAACCAGTAAAGACCACTGGAGGAAGGTACTCATAGGAACGAATATTACTGGGGTTAAAACAGAGTACCCCATTGGTTGTACCAAACAGTATCTGTTGGTCTGAAGTACAAAGTGAGGTAGCCTCTTCAAAACGCATCTTCTTGCCTAGATCTTGTTCAGTATAGTTCTCAAACTGTTCTGTTTCAGGGTAAAATTTACTTAACCCATTCTCGGCACTGATCCATAGATTGCCCTCTTGATCCTCTTCGACCGAGAGTAATATATCGGATGGCAAACCTTGATCGGTAGTATAATTCTTAAAATGAGCTTTTCCCCACTCATCAACCCCTATTAATTTATTTAGGCCGCCACCAAAAGTAGCCAAGTAAAGGTCGCCCTTTTGGGTGGTAACAATGGAGTAAACATTGTTACTGCTTAGTGCATCGGGTTGCCCTGCAAGGTGGCTGTGGTAGTTAAATTGGATAGACTCGGGCGTTTGGAAATCGGCTTTAAAACTCACGACACCATTACTTGTTCCCACCCAAATATTCCCCTTTTCATCGCCACTGATGTGACGAGCACGGTAACACTTATCAATAGGATAACCCTTTAAACGATTGCGGTTGCTAATAAATTGCACCTCGCCATTGGGCAGCGGCTCTATGTAGTTAAGTCCGCCTCCAAAGGTAGCTACCCACAAACGGCCATTCTTATCCTCATACATCCAGTAGGTACTGTTGTGGCTCAAGCTATACACATCGTCCTCACTATACTCATAGCGAGTTATTTTGAAATGAGCACTATGCTGCTTCTCCGCTTTTATAACTCCTCTTCCTTTGGTTGCAATCCATACCACACCCGTACGATCTTCCATAATACCATAAGGTACACCAGCAAGGGGAGTACCATAAGTCGCAATTGTACCATTTTCAGTTAGATAACCGATGTAATTAAATTGGGATGAATAGATTTCGATTCGGCCATCTCTTTTCCCCAACCAAATTCGACCCTCTTGATCTTGGTAAAGGGCACGAACAGTGGTGGTATTCAAATCTAGGTTGCGTGCCAAGTTGTTCTTTAACTGAAATTGACTCTCGTGAAAGGTAGCCTTCTCTAGTCCCTTGGAGTGTGTACAGAACCAGAGGTTGCCCTGCTTATCGGACATCATGGAGTGCACTTTGTTGGAGAATCGCCAATCGGGTTGGGTAGGATCATTATGAAAAGGACGCAAGACCCCTGCTTCACGGTCATACCAAGAGAGGCCACCTCCTTGTGGATGAACCCATAAGTTGTTGTTTACATCCTCGTGAATATGAAAGGCAGGGTAAGAGCGATCGGCACCTTGCGGCTCTACCGTCATCTTCACCTGCTTTAGTTGCTTGGTCTGGGGATTAAAATGGGTCACCTTTCCCCATTCGGTCATCTCAAACCACACCTCTTCCTCTCTATCGATGTAAACCGAACGAATGGCATCAGTAGGAAAATTGGCCATATTTTGCTGGTTATAAGCAAGGTAATTCTCTGTTTCAGGGTTGTACAGCAGCAATCCCTGCTTGGCTGTAGTAATTAATAGTTGCCCATCTTTTAGTTCGTTCATAGAGACGATTCGGGCCTTCACCGGAAGCTCCCACAAGCGGAAAGTATCTTGAGTAATGGAATAGCACCACACTCTTCCTCTATCCGATACAAAACAGAGCTCATTGCCCAACATCGCTACGGTATGAAAGGCTTGCCCCATCTCTTCGCTAGCATACTTGGCATGGCTAAAGTAGGCAACTCCCTCCGGAAATTGAGTGCTAATCTTCAATAAACCATTCGATGTAAGCAACCACTCTTGATTCTGGTTATCGAGAAAGACACCGTTCACCTTACCCGATAGATTGTGATGACGCTTGGTAGCATAACTTACTGTATTCCACTGCTTAGTTACCGAATCGGTGGTTACACGTAAGGCACCATCCGTAGGCGACAGTAACCAAACCACACCATTATCTAATGTCTCAATAGAGGTATAGTTAAGCTCCTGACCAGACTCTTCGGTGGGTATCTGCTCAAAACGTTCGGTACGAGGGTCTAACCGACAGATACGATTATCATAGGTTTGCAACCAGATAAAGTTGTATTTATCGACCTTCAACAGGTCAACCCGGCTATTGGTTAGCCCCAGACTATTCTCTTGACGTGCCTTGTAAACCTTAAAATCATATCCATCAAACTTATTAATTCCATTCCACGTAGAGAACCACAGAAAGCCATCGTGGTCTTGCACCATACTCATGATGGAGTTTTGTGACAATCCATCTTCCGAGCTATAGTGCGTAATGGTACAAGTAGGTTGTGCATAGATACCTACTCCTCCTGCAAGAAGAAGCAAGGTCATTATTAGGTTTTTTATCATCTTTGGTAGTAAGCTAGCTATTATTCTCCCCAAAAATAGACAAAAAAGAGCATATTCTAAAAAAGCTAGTTACACAATTATGAAAAAGCGTTGAATAATAGGCTATTCACCCTACTATTCAACGCTTTTTAGATGCTTTAGCTCACCTCGCGACTATCTTTTTATATCTTTTAGCAAACTATTCCCATTGCGCACCGGATTCCAACCATCACTACCCAAGAGTACCTGTTCGGGACTATATCGGTCAATATTTCTCAGCTGCTGACCATAACTTACACGCTTCTTGGTAGCTGCTCCCTCTCCACGGTTCTTGTATTCGGCGTAGAGTACCGTCTCTTCGTTGCTACTTTTACCCCAATTGTTCCATCCCTCGGGAGCGATGTGCTTACCTAAATCACACTGAATAAAGACCGCTTGTGCATAGGGGCGCCAAGGGCGAGAGAGGTATACATTCTCCGCCTCATCGGCTCCTGTAAGTTTACAGTTGATAAATACATACCCATACGCTTTTCCTTGATCGGTAGAGGGAGCTGTAACATACCCTTTACCCAAACTGTGAATGGTACAATCTTTAAATAGGACTGTAGACCAACCAAATATAAAATCGACAGTTCCCTCTATGTAGCAGTTCTCATAATATTGGCGACTCTCTTTGCCATAGGTGTAAAGCGTATCTTGATTTCCTAAGAAACGACAATTCTTAAAGTAAGCTCTATCACCCTCTACAAAACAGGCCACCGCTTGTCCTACTCTACCTGCACTATTTTGGAAAGTAATATTCTCAGCATAAAAGTCGGGTGCATAGATGTAGCAAGTAGAGGAGCCCGAAGTAGACATCTCATCGCCCAAGCAGTTCTTTTTCGATGCATAGTCATCGTTGGTAAGAGTAGCTCCCTCTTCGCCTATAAGCGACACATTGATTTTACTAGCAGGTACAATCACCTTCTCTTTGTACTCTCCCTTACGCACCAAGATAGTGGTACGAGCAGCTTTTCGGAAATCGGGCACTGCGTTGATGGCCTCTTGAATAGTAAAGAAATCACCGCTTCCATCTTTAGCCACTACATAGTCATAACATTGCATATGCGATGCAAGTGCAGGCACCTCTTTTCCTACCGCCTCCATCAACAGTTTGGCCACCACACGTGCCCCGTAAATATTGAGGTGTGAATTATCTTCCTTTCCTTTGGGGTAAGCCGCATAGGTATTGGCAGGCATCCACATAAATAACTTCTTCGATTCTACGCGTCCCATACCTTGTACCAAATCGTGCGTAATACGATTGGCATCCACAAAGGGTACATTAAGCTGTTGGGCAACGTTACGTGGAGATTCTAGGTAAGCTCCGTGTGTATCAATCAACAACTCGCCCTCTACTTTTTCGCTCTTTGCTGAAGCATCATTGGGTTTATCATCTTGTGCTACGGCATCGGCATTGTTGTAGAAGTTGCGACGTACAATCGAGTTAAATAGCACTGGAATAGCCCCTTTGGCTCTTGCTTCGTTCACAAAACGAGTTAAGTTCGCATCGAATGTACCTCCAGGAACTGTGTGGCGCTTCTCGTTGCTCTTCTCATCATTGTGTCCAAACTGAATAAAAAGATAATCACCTTTTTGAATACGATTCAAAACCACTTCCCAAGCGCCTTCGTCAATAAAGCTCTTAGAGCTGCGTCCATTCTTGGCATGGTTCTCTACCTCAATCTGCTCATCCAAATAGCCTGGAAGCATGTGTCCCCAACCACGCTCTTGATTGTTGCCGGTAAGTGACTTATCGGCCATTGTAGAATCGCCAATCATAAAAATAGTAACCTTGCGTTCGGCAGTTGTAAAAGCCGAAAGCAAGAGGGTAGCCCAGAGGGCCAGTAAGAGTTTTAATTTCATACAGTAAGCTATGTTTATTATTTAATATGCTGATTAAAGAAGTCTAGGACTTGGGCTTGTATCTCCTTGCTACAAAAGTGTGGCAAATCATACCAAGTAGTGGTCAAGTTATCGGCTGCTTGCTGACTCTCCCACACCTCCTGCATGATTTTAAATGAATCATCTACCCCTGCTACAGGAAAAAGCTTGTCTCTCTTCCCATTGATTAATAACATCGGTTTGGGAGCAGCGATGGAGGCTACATGGGGATAGTCGAGTTGGTTTCGCAAACCTGGTATAAGCATGGAGTAGGCAGAACCCCCTTTGTTTTGATTGTTTGTCAGCGTCATCAGGTGCTCAGTCGTATTCATCCAGCATACGGCTGCAGTAGCTTTCACTACATCGGTTGCTGCGGCACTCATCCAAGCTCGATGGGCTCCCATAGAGAAACCCATGGCACCGACTCTCTCTTGGTCAACGCAAGGCAACTGTGCCAAGAACTCGGCACTGCGTATATCATCCCAAGCAATCAACGCCCCCCACGACATGCCCATCTGCATCATATTGGCAGCCAATGCCTGCTGAGAATCGTATCGGACTCCCTCCATGCGGCCACGCTCACCCCAAAAGAGCGCATCGAGCACCAATACCACATAACCCTGGCTGGCTAGGTAATCTCCCACAAACTGATTGTCGTAACAGCGCTCTACCCAATCATTGGCATCGGCCATAACCGATGGATCCACTTGAAAAGGGCGCACCATCTTCTCTTTTCCAATCGAAAAACGAGCGCCATGGTCATGAAGCAGCAATAGAGCAGGAAAAGGGCCATCGCCATCAGGCACTAACAAATAGGCAGGTACACGTGAATAGTCCGAAACATTGAATACGATCTTTTCGGCTCGATAACCTTCACGTTGCTCGGTTGCTAGCTGCTCATAGTTATAACCACCTGCAATAGGAGGAGCTGGTTGCATGGTTTGTAGCAACACCTTTCGTGCCTCCTTACGCCATTTAGCGAACTTCTTAATAGGGCTATTTCCCCATGCCATGGGGTAGGTGAGTTCATCTTTCATAGCTTGATAGAAGAGGGGCATATCATTCTGCATCTCATAACCCGTGTAATGCAATGCAGTGGTGCCTATCTGCTGAGAGGCTTTCTCATCATCCACAGCTGACAGCGAGGAAGAAGTTACCCCTTGCCCACACACAGGAAGTATACAACCTACGAAACAAATAGCGATAAGCTGCTTTTTGAGATGTTTCATCTTTCTCATGGTTTTCTACATCGTTTAGGCCCTCTAGCGATTACTATTTGGCCACTTGTTGGTATCTTAAATCTTTATAGAAAGCAAAAATAACCTATTTCAAGAAGAAAAGAGGGTTGTTTTTTGGTATTTTGGGTCTATTATTTCATCTAATACCATTAATTTAAAGGCATTAGACAGATGATTCGGCTTTTCTAATATCTTCTTATTAAGAAGAGAGAAGTCTTTTTCTAAAAGCAAAAGTAACCCTTAAAGAAGTGTTCTAAGTATAAAATCTAAGGTAATAGTAAGAAATTAAGAGAGAGTATTCCAATAGTAGGTAATAAAGAGCCTTGAGCTAAAGGGTATAGTAGGAATTAATTATTCCAACTTACAATAAAAAGAGAATGGCGCAACGCCATGCCTATAGCATGAAGTTGCGCCATCCATTATAATAGCTGAACTACACTAAAATAACTAAAGAATTAGTTCTTCCAACGTGGATCACCTACACTGGCCGCGAATGAACTATCTAAGATATAGAATTCACCTTCGGCAGGGTTTGTAAACAACTCAGTTGCAGATTTACCATAGCTGATGTAAGTAGTAACTGCACTAGCTGCCTGCTTCCAATCTGTTGTAGCATAAGTAGCATCTGTTACAGGCATAACACTTGCGCGAACACCTCTAAATAGGTCATCACCTGTAGAACCTAAAATAGTATTGTTAATCAAAAAGGTAGAGGCTCCAAATGAAATACTTGAGAAATCAACAAAGTAGTTAGCAGCACTACCAATATTGTTCAATGTACAGTCTGAGATACGAATGCTCTCCATATTTACCGCACGGCTATAGATAAAACTCTTACCATTTGTAGCACATACATTGTAGAATGTAGAGTTGCTTAAAGTTAAGTTTTTCAACACACCATCTTTACCAGCCGATCCCGTATCAACATGAATAAATGAGTAACCCGAACCAATGTTTCTAACAATACAGTTATTCAACACCAATGAGTTTACTGTTTTCATACCCGACGTACCTTGTAGACGGAAGAAAGTAGTCTTCATATTTTGAAGAATACAATCATCAAACTCCAATTCATTTACATCCGCAGCAGCAGATTGGTTGATTAAGTAACCCTTATCTTGTGCATCCAAATCTAGGTTTTTGAAACGAATGAAATCGTGCGTACCTGCAATATCAATCGTACTGTGGAAAGCAAGAACCGTTTTCTCATCACCAGGCAAACCAAAGAAGTTGATTGACATGCCATCAGGAATGGTCAATTTCTCTGTTACTACATACTCTGAATCGCCAGCCAAAGCCAAAGTAATGGTCTTACCAGGGTGTTCGGCAGCTAGTTCGTCCAAATAGATTTGGTCAATTACTTGGAACGCACTCAAGTAAAGAACCACATCAGCTTCGGGAGCATCAGGGAAAGTAGTAAAGGTAGCAGAACCACGACGGATATCACCATTAAATAGATTAGCAGCATACTCTGTATCAGCACTTAATCCATCAAAGAATGCATTACCTGCCTCTTTCTCCTCAGCACTTAAGGTTCTATCTTCAATGATTGCCCCTTTGTGCATAAATACAAGGTTGGTAACGACAGCACCGGCTTCCCAACGAAGCGTAACAGAGCTAGAAGTTCTATCGGCATTTTTAACCGATTCCATAATTTGCTCCGCCTTTGTATTGAACGATTTGTTCTCTAAATAGGTCCAGTGTGATTCAGCCTTGTCGCTTGCAACCGCTTTAATACGCAGGAAATATTTAGAATCGCTATCCAAACCAGTCATGGTATAAGGCGACTTAATTTGAGTCAACTCTTCGTTTCCATAAACAATTGAATTGCCATCATCAAAAGGAATAGCATCGTACAAAGAGTCTTTGCTTACCTCGATAATGTATGATTGAGAACCTGGAGTTCCCGTCCACTTCAACTCGGCAGTAATGGCACTAGGAGTTACCCCCAACGAGGTAGTAGATACGCTAAACAAGCGGTCGTAGCTAGCATCTGTACCCCAATCGTTACCATCGGTACACGAAGCAAGTGACAGAGAGGCAAGGAGCAAACCTGCTCCAAGCCCTTTTATATAGGTAGATATTTTCATCTCTTTTCTAGTAAATAAGTAAAATTAGTTAGAGTAACCGTAAGAGTTTTGCAACGTTCCGTTAGAAGCCGAAATGGTAGTAGAACCAATAGGCAATAGGTAACGGTTAACTACAGTGCTATTCAAACCAGCCGAAATAGCAGGTAAATTGGTTAGCACTTGTGTATCGCTATAAGTACCCCAGAATGTTTTGTTATCGTCAAAATCGGCTGGGCTATCTGGCTCTGCATACCATTGTACACTTGCCATATCGATTACACTTTTTGCCTCATCTTTGTAGTTAAAGTATACCTTTTTAGGATACTCATTCGTCAACTGATTTTGGTAATCATTCTTGAATTGGTCAATTTTAGCGCTCAACAAGTTCCAACGAATCAAGTCAAATTTACGAACACCTTCGCCAGCAAGTTCCCAAGCATTCTCGTCAACAATCGCTGCAAAGAAGCTCTCTTTATCGCCAGGAATTGCATCTACATAAGCTTGTGCAGCTGCTTTGTCACGCTCAGCAAAAGCACGCGTGTGAACGATAGCCAATGCTTGACGAGCCGAAAGACCCGCTGGGCCTACTGCATCAACAGTTTGCAATTCATTCATTACCTCTGCATACATCAACAATACTTGCGAGTAACGCATTCTCACGGTATTGATACCCGTCATCAATTTAGTTTGGCCGATTGATAGGGCAGCTTGACGCCACTCTTCGCTCATTTTACGTGGGTCCCATTTACCTACATAGATTTCGAATGGATTGTTACCACGTACTACCTCTTTCAACACACCGCTCTCTTCTTTCAATTCATAGTGTGCACAGGTAATATCACGACGTGTATCTCTTGCATCGAATGACCAGAAATAAGGAGCCGTTAGTTTCATTTTACCCGATGAATTACCTTGAGCACCATAATAAGCAGTTCCACCGCTAATACGTACACCTACCGTGTAACCTAGCTCGCCACTACGGTTAAGCCCCATGGGTATTTCAAAGATATTCTCACGATAAGTTTGATCCAATTTGCGTTGGTTCAATAGGTACCATTGGTTCTCAAAAGAGGGGTTTACTTTGTGTGTACCGTTGTTAATTACCACAGCTAGGTGAGACAAAGCCAGTTCATACATTTTAGTACGAGTAGCTGCATCACAACGTTGCGTAGGATAAGTAGCATCCGAGAAAGTAGCTGTTTCATATCCTTCAAGAGCAGCTTCACGAATGTTCCAACCCGCACGAGTTAGTGCAATATTTGCCAACAAAGAGTGTGCATATCCTTTGGTTACGTGCTCTGTAGTATAGTTAGCTACGGCATCGGCCCAAGGTAGGTATTCAATAGCCTCTTCTAGATCGGCAATCAAACGATCCATGATCTCATCACGGTTACTCTTTGGAATGTAAGCATTCGAAAGATCTGATTGTGATGGTTCCATCTTCATAGGGATATCACCAAAGAAACGAATCATATCAAAATAAAGCATGGCACGAAGTGTCAAAGCTTCTCCTTTAAAACGCAACATGGTTCTTGCATCGGCATTATTACCATGAATTAACGAGCTATTCGATACACCAGCTACTACTAAGTTGGCATTCTCAATCACCCCATACATAGCATCCCAAATACGAGCTAAGTTAGCCCAACCTGGATTGGCATTGTAGTTCATGTTACCACGTTCACTTGATGTATTTGTTGAGTTCGAACCCATACCATCAACCAATTCACAATCTGAATTCAATCCCCAAACAATGGGGATGTATTGTGAATAGGTTTGATCTTGAGTTAAACCACCATACACTTTGTTTACAGCTAAGCTCGTGTAATAGGTTGACTCATATACGATATCATCCGTAAGCTCTGAAGAAGATTGCTGATTCAAAAAGTCTGAACAGGCTGAAAAACTAACTACAGCAGCTGTTAGAACCAATGATTTAAATATTTTTTTCATAAAATGTTAAGCTGAATAGGTTTTAGAATGTAACATTAATACCTGCAACATACGAACGGCTCTTAGGATAAGCAGCATAGTCTACCCCTGGAGTCATTGCATTACGCTTGCTACTTGTATCCACCTCTGGGTCTGGACCGCTGTAGTTAGTCAACACAAATAGGTTGTAACCTGTTAGGTAGAAACGTACGTTTTGCATAAATGCTTTTTGTACCATTGCTTTAGGAAGCGTATATCCCACTGTTACGTTGTTCAAACGAAGGAATGAAGCATCTTCTACTGCATAGTCTGTCAACTGCATAGTTGTTACACCTGATGGGTTGTAAATAGATGCACCTTCGTTTATTTGAATCAAGCGTGCTACCAAATTGTCAATACCACCGTACGCATTAATTACTGAGTTGCTAGGGCGACCTAAGTTTAGACCTGTAGTTGGGTCAATCCATGAGTAACGGTTATCCAATGTAAAGTCATTGTTAATGTTGTAACCCATTGAAGAGCCTGCAAAGAATGAGCTAGCTAGTTTCGTACCATTAATCAATTGGTTACCTACCGAGTAGTTAAAGAACAAGTTAAAGTCAAAGCTACCTACACGTCCGTCAAAACCAAAACCACCTGTAACAGGCGCTACGGTATTACCCAAACGTTGTTTCACTGGATTGCCATTCTCATCTACCTCTAGTTTCAAACCACCAGGATAGTAGTTACCACCTGTAATAGTTTGGCTATTATCGGCAATGCCTTCACGCAAGTTCCATTTACCACCACTCCAGATTAACTCTCCATTTGGATTAAGTTCGGCATCGTAAGCTGTAAAGAAACCATTTGTTTTGAAGCCCCAGATTTCGCCCAAGCGACCACCCTCTTCTACACGGAAGTCTTCGTACTTAGCAAGTGTGCTACCTGCCCAGTTACTACTTTGCCAAGGGTTATCTGTACCCAACTTATCAATACGGTTGCTGTTGTAAGATACATTCAAGTTCAAGTTCAAAGAGAATTTCTTCTTGTCAACCAAAACAGCACTTGTCATAAACTCAATCCCTTTGTTCGATGTTTGTCCAAAGTTACGGAATTGGTAGCTGTAACCTGTACTTGATGGAATCTCTGTACGCATCAAAAGGTCTTTGGTTGTATTCCAATAAACATCAATCGAACCCGAGATACGGTTGTTCCAAAATCCATAGTCAATACCTAAGTTACGCGTAAGTGTCGTTTCCCATTTCAATTCGGGGTTAGATAAGTTTACACCGTGTTCTAGCATGGTTCCACCTACACCATCAAAGAAAGGGTTCTTAGATGAGTTACCCGATAGGGTATAGGTAGTAAACATTAAACCTGAGCTGATACGGTTGTTACCTGCAGCACCATAGCTTAAACGAAGTTTCAACGACGATAACCAATCTTGTGTATTCACCATGAATGCCTCGTCAGATATACGCCATGCAAAAGCAGCCGAAGGGAAAACGGCCCACTGATTGCCAGCTGTAAATTTACTTGATCCATCGGCACGCACCGTAAGAGTCAATAGGTATTTATCCATCATGCTATAGTTAGCACGTCCAAAGAAAGAGACCATATTCTCTTTGGCACCAATTGTACTTTGGTTAGCTAATGCTAAACCGGTACCCATATTGGCCTTAATCTCTTCGATAGTCATCGAAGCAGGAAAAGCTACCGATGTGTTTTCTGTTAGTTTAGCTTGCGAGCTAGTTACCTCATGTCCTACTAAAAGGCTAAAACGGTCGCGGCCACCAAACATTTTACGGTTATCGTAGGTAAAAGTATTTGCATTACGCCACTCTTGCGTTTTTTTGCTAGTTACCACTGCTTGAGGTTGGCCATTGTAACCCAACTTAGAGTTTTGAACGGCATCAGCTCCCCAAATTTGTTCGGTATCGTCAAATTTCCAGATATAACCAAATTCCGAGCGGAAGGTTACATTCTTGAAAGGTTTCCAGCTCAAAGCAGCGTTGTAGTTTTGGTTAAATGTAGCACGTTGCTTGTAAGTAGCCAACAAACGCTCCAATGGAGTACGTTGATTTGACGTATTATTCTCTTCGTCATCATTGTCGCTGCTCAATTGGTTAATAGGACGGAAACGAACCGCATTGGCCACGATAGAGTTGGCTGCATTCGATTCATTTTGATCGGCACCACCACTCAAACCATCTACGGTTGCATAGCTCATACGCGCATTAAAATCCAATGTTAACCATTTGCTTAGTTGGCTTTGGATTTTTGCATTGATATTGTCCTTGTTAAAACCAGAGCCCAACATGATACTATTTTCATCGTTGTGCGCATAGCTCACGCTATACTTCATCTCTTTCGAGCCACCGCTTACATTAATATTATATTGTGTTTGGTTACCTGTTTGACCAAAAATTTCATCTTGAAAATCGGTACCAGCTACAGATCTCCAAATTTCTAAGTCGTTGTAGTTTCCGTAATCGGCACTACCCAACTCGTATTGGTACATAGCATACTCATAAGGGCTAAGAACTTCGGTTAGTTTAGCCACTTTACGAAGACCATAAGAGGCTGTAAAATCCACTTGAGTCTTACCCTCTTTACCACTTTTTGTTGTAACAATAATTACACCATTGGCACCACGAGCACCATAAATAGCTGTAGATGAAGCATCTTTCAATACGTCAATTGTTTGAATTTCAGAAGGAGCAATGTCACCAATGCTCGATACAGGGAAACCATCTACAATATAGAGAGGCGAGTTATCTTGCGACAACGAACCACCACCACGCACACGGATTTTCACGTCAGCATCGGGAGATCCCTCTGTTGTAGTAATATTTACCCCAGCCAAACGACCTGTCAATGCTTCTGTAGCACTCGATACGGGTACCGAAGCCAAATCTTTGGCACTAACCGAAGCTACAGAACCTGTTAAGTCTCTTTTTGCTACCGTTGCATACCCAATCACAACCACCTCTTCCAAGGCTTGGCTATCATCTTGTAGGATGATATCAACATGTTTACGACCCTTTACATCAACCGACTGAGTCTTCATACCAATGTACGAAACCTCTAGGGGCGATTTACCTGTGATGGTTAACTCAAAGTTTCCATCCAAATCAGTAACAGCACCATTGGTTGTTCCTTTCTCTAAAATTGCTGCACCGATAATCTCATCGCCTGCTGCATCCTTTACTGTCCCAGTAATTGAAATTTGCGCCATTGCGCTCAGTGAGAGAAGGGATAGCAAAAAAAGGCATACTACCCGCGTGCTTCTCATGAAATTAGACATTTTCCTCATACAATAATTAAACATTAATTTTTTTTCCGCGCCAAAGTTACGCCGAAAAGGAGGAACGCCATGTCTAAGAATTGGGGTTTGATGTAAAGAAACTGTTACGGGAGTGTGACAAAAATATAATGACACATTTCCCATATCACATAGGAAACGTGTCATCAAATCAATAAATCAAAAAGATTTAGAGCGCTTTAGGAGACCAATTCGTAGCGCTAGAAAAGAGCGCCTGAACAGTAATTAAATCAGCCTCCTTTTTCGTCAAAGAGCGAGACCAATCAGCTCTACTAGAAACAGTTGAACCATCACCTACATTGTTATACTCATAATAGCGGGCTGTTTTCTCATTGTCCATTTTGTTCCAATTATGCCACCCTGCCGGCAAGATATGTGCACCCAATTCACACTCCATAAAGAGGGTGTAAGCATAGGGTCTCCAAGGTCTTCCTAAGTAAACTTTAGTGACTCCAGGTGCCGCCATTAGTTTACATTTCCTAAAAACATAACCATATTTAACATCGGCAGGTGTAGATGCAGCTGTGATATACGAATTACGCTTACTGTATATTATACAACTATCAAAAAGGGCTGTAGACGGACCGAATATAAAATCGGTAGTACCCTCTATATAACACTCCTTGAAGTAGATACGAGTATACTTTCCTCCTGTATAAATGGTATCCTGATTACCCAAGAAACGACAATTTACAAAAGTTAGCCGGTCGCCTTCGGTGTGCAATGCCACTGCCTGCCCCAAGGGTGCTGCATTATTTTCGATCGTTAGATTACGGAAGGTAATCCCTCCCCCCTCTACCTTTACCGTATAGGTGCGAAAAGTGCCCATTTTATCGATGTTAGCATGGTCATCGTAGCTGATAATGGTACGATCTCTATCTTCACCTACTATCTCAATATTTTCCAACCAGGCAGGCACCACCACCTTCTCTTTATAGAAACCCGCCTTTACATAGATAGTAACGGTGTAATCCATAAAGGCACGTGCACTTTCAATAGCCTCTTGCAAGGTACGAAATTTCCCTGTTCCATCGCGTGATACAACAATGGTATCGGTTGGACTACTCGTGGCCCAAAGTGTTGTTGAAATAGATAGCAAAAGCAGTAGATTTAAGATCTTCTTCATCGTCTTGTTTTATTTTTAGTTATACATTCAGTCGGGAGCTTCTCCAAGTTCAGGCTTTCCACCATAAAGGAAACTACGGTTTGCACGGCAACTCTTATTACTATGTTGCATCCACCTTTTAAAGATTATAGACTCACCGTTATTCACTCTACAAATATATCACACTTTTACGTAGAATGGCTCTATTTTGCGCCAAAAGAGGCGAAAATATTTAACCATCGTGTGCGGGAACAACTATTTTCGTGCACGATAACACCCTGATTCTCTAAAAAAAACCTTTTTTACTAAGAAAAGCGTAGAAAAGGTTTGAATAGTAGCGAAAAAGAAGCTATTTTTGGGGAGTCATTTTAGTATAAAAAGGCTTTAAGTTAACATCTTATGTGCTCTTTGGGTAGGAGCAGAGCAGGGAACTAAATTATTAAACATAAAATAGATAGAATGGAAGAAGTTTTTAGCTACATTATTGGGTTGGGTGCAGCCGTGATGATGCCTATTATCTTTACGATATTGGGCGTTTGTATTGGAATTAAATTAAGCAAAGCATTTAAAAGTGGTTTGCTAGTGGGAGTTGGTTTTGTGGGACTATCTGTCATCACTGCTCTTTTGACTAGTACATTAGGCCCTGCGCTATCAAGTGTAGTCGAAATCTACGACCTACAACTTAAAGTATTCGATATGGGATGGCCTGCTGCTGCAGCGGTAGCCTACAACACTTCGGTAGGAGCCTTTATCATTCCCGTATGCTTGGTGGTAAACATCATTATGCTTGTAACTAAAACTACTCGTACAGTAAATATTGACTTATGGAACTACTGGCACTTTGCCTTTATCGGTGCTGTAGTCTATTTTGCAAGTAACAGTATACTTTGGGGCTTCTTTGCCGCCATCATTTGTTACATCATCACTTTAATACTAGCAGACTATACAGCCGAAAAGTTCCAAGGTTTCTACGACAAGATGGAGGGCATCTCCATTCCTCAGCCTTTCAGTGCCGGCTTTGTTCCTTTTGCCATTGTTATTAACAAGCTACTCGATAAAATACCCGGTTTTGACAAGCTAAACATTGATGCAGCAGGGATGAAACAGAAGTTTGGCCTACTAGGCGAGCCTCTTTTCTTAGGAATCTTAGTAGGATCGGGCATCGGTGCTTTGGCTTGCAAAGATTTATCAGAATTGGTCGATAAGATTCCATATATCTTAGGATTAGGTATCAAGATGGGTGCTGTGATGGAGCTTATACCTCGTATTACCAGCCTATTTATTGAAGGATTACGTCCTATCTCGGATGCTACGCGCGAAATGATAGCCAAAAAGTTCAAAGGTGCTGCTGGACTCAACATCGGTATGAGCCCCGCTCTTGTAATTGGTCACCCTGCTACACTGGTTGTATCGCTGTTGCTAATTCCTGTAGCACTCTTGCTAGCAGTTATGCTACCCGGTAACCAATTCCTACCACTTGCCTCACTAGCGGGCATGTTCTACCTATTCCCCTTGGTACTACCTATCACAAACGGGAATGTGGTGAAAACATTCATCATCGGTTTGGTGATACTTGTAATTGGGCTTTATTTTGTAACCGATCTTGCCCCCTCATTTACGCAAGCAGCACACGATGTATATGCCAAGACACAAGATCCTGCGGTAAGAATCCCTGAAGGCTTCTTAGGTGGTGCACTCGACTTTGCTGCCAGTCCATTTGCATGGGCTCTTTACCACCTTACCTATACCTTTAAGTGGATAGGCGCTGCTATTTTAATCGCCTTTACACTCTTCTTGATGTTCTTAAACCGTCGCCAAACCATTAAGTTGCAAAAAGCAGCCCAAGCAGCTGCCAGCAGCAAAGAGTAATCCAACCAATAAACAGAAATAATTCAATAATTTAAATACCAAGATGAAAAAAATTGCACTTGCTATGATGTTGGGTCTAGCAGCCCTAGGAGCTACTGCCCAAGTAAATTACCAAATACAAACAGCTTGCCATCCAGAAGATGTAAAGAACTACGACACGCAAATGCTTCGTAACCGCTTCATGACAGAAAAAGTGATGGTGGCCGACGAAATCAATGTTACTTATACCATGTACGACCGCTTTATCTTTGGTGGAGCAGTGCCTGTTACCAAAGAGCTTACACTCGATACCATTGACCCACTAAAGGCTCCTTACTTTCTATTTGCTAGAGAGCTAGGCGTAATCAACGTAGGTGGCGAAGGTATTGTTACTGTAGATGGCAAAGAGTACACCTTGAAGTTTAAAGAGGCTATCTACATTGGAAAGGGAAAAGAGAATGTATCTTTCAAAAGCAAAGATAGCAGCAAACCAGCTAAATTCTATTTGAACTCGGCCATTGCACACAAAGAGTACAAAACGCAACACATCACCATCGAAGGTGGCAAAGGCTCATTGAAAGCAAACGCTATCTTAGCGGGTAAAATGGAAGAGAGCAACGACCGCGTAGTAAACCAATTGATTGTTAAGAATGTACTTCAAGAGGGGCCTTGCCAATTGCAAATGGGACTTACAGAGTTGAAACCAGGTAGCGTATGGAACACCATGCCTACACACAGACACGGCCGCCGTATGGAAGCCTACTTCTACTTCAATGTACCCGAAGGAAACTCTGTATGCCACTTCATGGGCGAACCTCAAGAGAACCGCATCGTATGGTTACAAAACGAACAAGCTATTGTAGCTCCAGAGTGGTCTATCCACGGTGCAGCTGGTACTAGCAACTACATGTTTATCTGGGGTATGGCAGGCGAAAACCTAGATTACACAGATATGGATAAGATTCCTTATACAGAGATGAGATAATCATCCTGACTCTATATCCACAAGTGGATTCATACCAAAATGTCACTTCACCTACCTTGATGAAGTGACATTTTTTTAGGCACACACCCCTAAAAACCGAATAATCCATTCTATTCACCAAAATATACCTTTTAAATAGGTACAAAAGGGCTAATTTTGAGTCAATTTAATACATAAATATAAAATCTTTTATCATGAGTAAATTACAAGCGGAAGGTGGGAAGATGACAAACTACAGATGGTCAATTTGTTTGATGCTTTTCTTTGCCACTACGGTAAACTACCTGGATCGTCAGGTATTGTCTTTAACTTGGTCTGAGTTTATCCAACCAGAGTTCCACTGGACAGATGCACACTACGGTAATATCACAGCTATTTTCTCTATCGTTTATGCAGCTAGTATGATTTTTGCTGGTCGTTTTATCGACTGGTTTGGTACAAAAAAAGGGTTCCTTTGGGCCATTGGTGTTTGGTCACTTGGTGCCGTACTTCACGCAGTATGCGGATGGGCCACACAAGTGGTTACAGGATTTGAGAGTGCAGCAGCCCTCAAAGCGTTAGAGAGCGGATCGGCAGCAGCCGTAGCCGTAGCTACCTATAGTATGTATTTCTTTATTGCAGCGCGTTGTGTACTAGCAATAGGCGAGGCAGGTAACTTTCCTGCAGCCATCAAGGTAACAGCCGAATATTTCCCTAAAAAGGACCGTGCCTTTGCAACTAGTATCTTCAATGCGGGTGCTACAGTAGGTGCACTTGCAGCACCACTAACCATCCCTACCATTGCTAAATATTTCCAAGAAAGAGGTGTAGGTAACGGCTGGGAGATGGCTTTCGTACTTATTGGTGCACTAGGCTTCCTTTGGATGGCTTTCTGGGTATTTATGTACGACAAACCTAGCAACTCTAAATTTGTAAACAAAGCAGAGCTTGCTTACATTGAACAAGATAAAGATAGCGAACCTGCACCTGCTACAACAGAAACTGGCGAAGAGGAGAAACTATCCTTTGCAGACTGTTTCCGTTTCAAACAAACTTGGGCATTTGCTTTTGGTAAATTCATGACAGACGGTGTATGGTGGTTCTTCCTATTCTGGACACCTTCGTACATTAAAGATGTATATGGACTAGAAACAAGCTCGGGTACTGCTCAGCTTCTATTGTTCGTTCTTTACGCTATCACCATGCTTTCAATCGTTGGTGGATGGTTACCTACTTACTTTGTAGAAAAGAAGAAAATGGAGCCCTATGCAGGTCGTATGCGTGCTATGCTTATCTTTGCATTCTTCCCACTATTGGCGCTTGCAGCACAACCACTAGGGGTATACTCATACTGGTATCCTATTATCATCATCGGTATTGCAGGTGCAGCTCACCAAGCTTGGTCGGCCAACATCTTCTCTACAGTAAGTGATATGTTCCCTAAATCGGCAGTAGCAACCGTTACAGGTATTGGTGGATTAGCCGGTGGTATCGGTTCAACATTGATCAACAAAGGATCGGGTACACTCTTTACCTATGCAGGTGAAACAGGCATGACCTTTATGGGATTTGAAGGCAAACCAGCAGGCTACTTCATTATTTTCTGTATCTGTGCTGTAGCATACCTTATCGGTTGGAGCGTAATGAAAACATTGGTTCCTAAATACATGCCAGTTACTGTAAAGAAGTAATAGAGACAACGAAGAGAGAAGAGCCTTTTTAAGCCTACACAAGCAATAAAATCCAGTAGACTAAGGATTCTCCAATCAATGAACAGAAAGCCATTTCTAGCTCACCTAAGAGCTGGAAATGGCTTTTTTCATGGCTCACAATAGGACAAGAGTCCATTCTCCCCCAATTTCAATTACTTACTTTTTGGTTTCAGTTGCTCTAATTGATTGTGCTTTAGCACATAAGACTGAAAGCAAACAATTTAAACAGCTAAAATCTAGAAGAGTACAATCTTCCACCGGGGCAATATAAGCTACGCATGCAAAGGCTTTAACCGGACCACCTAGGTGGCACACCCGCGCCACCTAGGTGGTCCGGTTAAAACAACCAAACAAGACGAATGAGTTACTAAGAAGAGTAGAGAGAGTTGTCCTAGTGATTTTACAACAAGCAACGGGTAAAAGCAGGAGTAGCATGCAGTGAAGGATGGTGAAGGATAGGTGAAGGATAGAACCCCCTATCCTTCACCACAACTCGCTGGTTAACAGAGGCTGTGAAGGATTGAAGGATAAAAATCATTTCAACTAGTAGTAGGGGGGGGGAGAAGAGAAAAAGATAGCAACAAAAAAGCCCACCCTGCAAAGTAGCAAGGTGGGCCTTTTTATATATGATTATAGCTTATTCAGCACGCAAAGTAAAGCGTTTGAATGCAGTTACTGTCAATTCAGCATCTACCTCTTTCAATACTTCTGCAACTGTTTTCTTGCCATCCATGATGTACTCTTGGTTCAACAAGCAAACTTCTTTGTAGAATTTAGCCATACGACCTTCAGCAATTTTTTGAACCATTACTTCAGGAATGTTTGCAGATTTCTCAGCAGCAACAGCAGCTTTCAATTGACGAATCTCTTCAGCTTGCGCTTCAGTGATGCTACCTTTCATGATACCTTCATTAAGGTGCTCTTCGTTTTCAGCAATATAAAGATTAAAACCAGCTTTCTTCAAAGCAGCTTCTACCGCTTTTTGTACTTGCTCAGCTTTTGTTTTATCAATAGCTACTTGAATTTCAGCTTGTTTCACCTCTTCAGTGATACCTGCTTCGTTGATAGCCAATGGGTTCATTGCAGCAATTTGCATTACAATGTTTTTAGCTACTTGAGCATCGCAAGGCTTGTTGAAAGCAGCCATTGTACAAAGTTGGCTCTTGTTTTGGTGGTTGTAGATTGCTACATCACCTTCCACTACAGAGTAACCGTCCAATTCCATTTTCTCGCCAGAGATACCACTACGGTCAGTGATAGCCTCTTGTACAGTACCAGCACCCATTGGAAGAGCTAAAATCTCTTCTAGAGTTTGGCATTTGTTAGCAACCGCTAAGTCAAGTACAGATTGAGCCAATGCAATAAAGTCAGCACCTTGAGCTACGAAGTCAGTTTCGCATTTCAAAGCAAGAATAGCAGCAAAGTTTCCTTCTGATTTAACCAATACACAACCTTCAGAAGCATCACGATCAGAACGTTTTGCCGCCAAAGCTTGTCCTCTTTTGCGGATAATTTCCATTGCTTTGTCAAGATCGCCTTCCGCTTCAGTCAAAGCATTTTTACAGTCCATCATACCAGCTCCGCTCAATTTGCGAAGTTTGGTAATATCAGCCATAGTTACAGCCATAGTATTCTTTATATTTTAATGTTAGAAATGTCGTTATAAAATAGTTAAGAGTTGAGAATAGAGAGTTGAGAATTGCCGACCACTCCCAACTTTCCACTCTCAACTCTTACAGGTATATTAAGCCTCTTCGCCTTCAGCAACAGGAGCAGCTTCTACGCCCTCTTCTGTGCGAGCTTTAGTAGCTTTTTTTCTACCACCAGCTTTGTTTTCGCCAGCAGCTTCCATATCTACCTTTTCAGCTTTTCTTTCTTCCAAACCTTCAGCCATTGCAGCGCAACAAGCAGCCAAGATTACATCTACAGATTTTGTAGCATCATCATTTGCTGGGATTACGAAATCGATGTTCGAAGGATCAGAGTTTGTATCAACGATAGCAAATACAGGTATACCTAGACGGTTTGCTTCGCGTACTGCGATGTGCTCTTTCATAACGTCAATTACGAAAAGTGCAGAAGGAAGACGAGTCAAATCAGCGATTGAACCCAAGTTCTTCTCTAGCTTAGCACGTTGACGAGAAATTTGCAACACCTCTCTTTTAGAAAGGTTAGAATATGTACCATCGCTAGTCAATTTATCGATAGTAGACATTTTCTTAACAGCTTTACGGATGGTTGGGAAGTTGGTAAGCATACCACCTGGCCAGCGCTCGATAACGTAAGGCATATTTACAGATGCAGCTTTCTCAGCTACAACCTCTTTAGCTTGTTTCTTAGTAGCAACAAATAGGATTTTCTTTCCTGATTTTGCAATTTGTTTTAGTGCTTCGGCAGCATCTTCTACCTTAGCTACTGTTTTGTGGAGGTCAATGATATGGATACCATTGCGTTCCATGAAAATATAAGGAGCCATTGCTGGATTCCACTTTCTTTTAAGGTGTCCGAAGTGGCATCCGGCTTCCAATAATGTATCAAAACTAGTTCTTGACATCTTGTTATTCTTTAAATCGTTTACTTTCTTTTTTGTTTTTCTCAACCAACCAGCGGGTAGTCTGCTACCGGGTAGAGTCCCGTTGGTTTAGATACTAAACGCTTCTTAACCAGCTCTAAGTAAAACCGGATATTAACGTTTACTGAACTGGAATCTGCGACGTGCTTTTGGACGACCTGGTTTCTTACGCTCAACAGAACGAGAGTCACGAGTCATGAAGCCTTCTGCACGAAGAGCTTTCTTGTCTTCAGCGTTGATTTTAACCAAAGCACGAGCGATAGCAAGACGCAACGCTTGTGATTGACCTGTAAAACCACCACCATTCAAATTTACTTTGATATCATATTTTTCAGCAACCTCTAGTTTGTTTAAAGGTTGTTTCACAACGTACTGAAGAATAGTTGATGGAAAGTACTCTGTAAGGTCTCTCTTATTGATAGTAATCTTTCCAGTACCTTCAGTTACGAAAATACGTGCGATAGCACGTTTACGTCTGCCTAATGCATTTACTACTTCCATATCTATTATTTAAGTAAGTTAATATCAATTGACTTAGGGCATTGTGCTTCGTGTTTGTGTTCGCCACCAGCGTACACATACAAGTTGCCCAACAACTTAGCTCCTAGACGGTTCTTAGGAAGCATACCTTTAATCACTTTTTTCATTAGTCTCTCTTCTCCGTTTGGTTTTGCAAGCAAACGAGCAGGAGTAATTTCTCTTTGACCACCAGGATAGCCTGTATAGCTCAAGTACACTTTATCAGTCATCTTGTTTCCGGTAAATCTAACTTTGTCGGCATTGATAATGATTACATTATCACCGCAATCTACGTGAGGAGTAAAGTTCGGTTTGTACTTTCCTCTCAACAGTTTCGCAACTTTTGCACCGAGACGGCCTACAACCTGATCGGTAGCATCAACCACGACCCATTCTTTAGTCGCAGTTACTTTGTTTGCAGAAATGGTCTTGTAACTTAAAGTATCCACTCTTAAATCTTTTTTAAATGTTAACTACTAAAAAACAATTTATTCTCAATCACTTCAATTGCTCCCGGACAAAGAACAACTAAAGTACTAAGAATTAATTTCTTATCAATCTCTGATAATAATCGGCTCGCAAAGGTACGTCTTTTCTATGAACTGGCAAACAAATTAAGTCTTTTTTTGGAAGTAAAGGGACTGATTCCTAGTCCATACAAGAAACAAAAAGCGCACAAAAAAACCCCTTATGCCCTAATAAAATGCCAGTTAGTCTGGCAAATTATCAACACAGAAGGGGATAATGGGTAAAACCAACAACGTTAACGAGCTAAATCCTTGGGGTAAACAGCGGGCATGGTTACCTTCTTCCAAGTTTCGTAACACCAGGTATTAATTTCATTGCCATCCACATCGCGTTCCAAGAAATAACGCACATGCATCAGATCATCTTCCATCGTAAAATGCATCACATTCTCTTTTTCATTCAATTGGGGGAGATGAATATTACGCTCTACCACCTCCACATAGGCATCGTCATTGGTTTGATGATAGCGACCCTCGCCTATAATAATAGAACCTTGGGTAGGAATGAGCGTAAAGTTTGTAAAACGCCCCTCAGCCGATAAAACCTTAAAAGAGTTACTAGGCTTTAATACACCGGGATCATTAGGGCTACCCGATACATAGAAATACATTTGCCAAATACCTGCAAGATTGGACGTAGGATGAGCCTGTCCCATCAACTGCATAACGCTTCCAAACGCCAGAAGCAATAGAGATGCTAGAAAATTACGGAGTTTCATATTATACCTAAATTAGATGAATAACTAAAAGAGTAGCCACAAGCAGAAAAGCCTACTGCAAAGCACAACAAGTGACCAAACTATACTCTAATTAACAGAGTTAAAGCAACAAAGTTTAAGAAGGTAGGAACAAAGATTCGCCCTTGCTGCAAAAAAGAGGCAACAAGGGCGAATCAAATGAATAGGAGTTAAAAAACGCCTTATCTTTCTAGCAGAAAGAGCCACTCAAGAGGGCTGATACTGCTCAATAAAGAGGATTAAAATTCTGCATTACGTGGAGTACGTGGGAATGGGATAACATCTCTAATATTCGACATACCCGTTACAAAAAGCAACAAACGCTCAAATCCTAAACCGAATCCTGAGTGAGGACAGGTTCCAAACTTACGCGTATCTAAGTACCACCACATATCTTTGGCAGGTATTTCCAACTCTTCAATACGAGCAACCAACTTATTATAATCAGCTTCACGCTCAGATCCACCAATGATCTCACCAATTTTGGGGAACAATACATCCATAGCACGTACGGTCTTACCATCCTCATTCTGCTTCATATAGAAAGCCTTAATCTCTTTAGGATAATCGGTCAAGATTACAGGACGCTTAAAGTGCTCTTCTACCAAGAAACGCTCGTGTTCTGAAGCCAAATCAGCACCCCAATAAACGGGGAACTCAAACTTGTGGCCACCTGCAACAGCCGCCTCAAGAATAGCAACACCCTCTGTATAAGGCAAACGTACAAATTCATCCTTCAACACACCTTCTAAACGCTCTATCAAGCCTTTATCAAACATATCATTCAAGAATTTTACATCGTCAGCACAATTATCCAAAGCCCACTTCACACAGTACTTAATGAAATCTTCGGCCAAGTCCATGTTGTCAATAATGTCATTGAAAGCAACTTCTGGCTCAATCATCCAGAACTCTGCCAAGTGGCGAGGTGTATTTGAATTCTCCGCACGGAAAGTAGGACCAAAGGTATAGATAGAGCCCATAGCTGTAGCTGCCAACTCACCCTCTAATTGTCCCGACACAGTCAAATTGGTCGGCTTACCAAAAAAGTCACTTTCGTAGCTAACAGCACCCGCTTGATCCTTCTTTAAATCAGCCAAGTTCATCGTTGTAACTTGGAACATTTGTCCAGCTCCCTCAGCGTCAGAACCTGTAATAATTGGCGTATGGAAATAGAAGAAGCCACGTTCGTGAAAGAATTGATGAACAGCCATTGCCATGTTGTGGCGAATGCGGAACACAGCACCAAATGTATTGGTACGTGGACGCAAGTGAGCTATTTCACGAAGAAACTCCATAGAGTGCCCCTTCTTTTGCAAAGGATAGCTATTGTCACACGTTCCCAGCACTTCAATTTCGCGCGCTTGAATCTCGGCTGCTTGGCCAGAACCAATCGACTCAGTTAATTCACCGTTCACACTCAAACAAGCACCGGTAGTTATCAACTTAAGCATCTCTTCGTCAAAGCCCTCCAAGTTTACAACTATCTGTACATTATTTATTGTAGAACCGTCATTCAAGGCTACAAAGTTCACCTGTTTGCTACCACGGCGGGTACGTACCCATCCCTTCACATTGACCATAGCACCAAAATCACGGCGCTTCAGAAGGTCTACAATTTTCGTTCTACTAATCTTTTCCATTCTATTGTTTGTCTGTTAAGTAACGGAGCCCCAAACAGCCTAGTTCATAACCGATAAAATCATTGTATGCAAGTGGTTGCATACAATGATTTCTAAGAGAGAATTAGGTCTCTGTTTTCGTGCCACACTACTATATAATATAATGTGTATAATTTTTATCTGACTATTCAAAAGAGCCCATGCGTAGCATGTTCACCTCTTGCTCTGATAAGTATCTCCAATCGCCACGACGTAAATTTTTCTTGGTCAAACCAGCAAAATAAACGCGGTCTAGTTTCATTACACGGTAACCCAATGATTCGAATATACGACGAACAATACGGTTTTTACCTGAGTGAATTTCAATACCTACTTGCGATCGGTCTACATCCGAAGCATAGCTAATAGCATCGGCTTTAATCTCGCCATCATCAAGGGTAATACCCTCAGCAATCTGATCCAAATCGGCCTTGGTTACATTCTTATCACAGAACACATGATAAATTTTCTTTTTCAAGAACTTAGGATGTGTCAATTTAGAAGCTAAGTCACCATCATTGGTAAGCAAAAGTACACCCGTTGTGTTACGGTCTAAGCGACCCACTGGATAAATACGCTCATTACAAGCATTCTTAACAAAATCCATTACCGTTCTACGCTCTTGTGGATCGTCCGAAGTTGTAACACAATCCTTAGGTTTATTAAGCAATACATATACCTTACGCTCAATATTTACCACCTCATCGTGAAATTTAACCTCATCAGTACGTTGAACCTTAGTACCCAATTCAACTACTGCTTCGCCATTTACAGTTACAGCCCCCGAAGTAATAAATTCATCGGCCTCGCGACGTGAACAAACACCTGCATTGGCCAAGTATTTATTCAAACGAATAGGCTCATTCGGATCGGTCAACAAATCTCTATATTCAATTTGTTTCTTCAAGCTATACTTAGCATTGGGATCATAATCGGCTGTACGTGGACGGAACGGACGGTTGTAACCTCCACCTTGTGGACGGCCACCATCCTTGTAACGTGGACGATACGGACGATCACCTCCTTCACGATTGTAACCACCTTCGCGGTTATAGCCACCACCTTGTGGACGGTCGCCACCTTCGTAACGAGGACGGAAAGAGCGTTGCTCGCCACCCTCTTCGTTGTTGTAACGGTTTTGGTTGTAAGCTGGACGATCACCATAAGCAGGACGATCACCATCGTTGTAACGTGGACGGTAAGGACGATCACCACCTTCGCGGTTAAAACCTCCTTCGCGATTGTAACCACCTTCGCGGTTATAGGTAGGACGAGGACGGTAAGGACGGTCGCCACCTTCGCGATTGAATCCTCCTTCACGGTTGTAACCACCTTCGCGGTTATAGCCACCACCTTGTGGACGGTCGCCACCTTCGTAACGAGGACGGAAAGAGCGTTGCTCGCCACCTTGCTCCTCATTTGAATTGAAACGAGGACGCTCTGCACGTTGATCGTTGTTATAACGGTTGTACGCAGGACGGTCACCATTATTGTAAGCAGGACGATCGCCACCGTTGTAACGAGGGCGGTCATTGTTGTAAGGACGGTAAGGGCGATCACCTCCCCCTTCACGGTTATAATTGGTACGAGGACGATAAGGACGTTGCTCGCCATCGTTATTGTATCTATTAGACTGATTATCTCGGTTGTAAGATTTGTAACCACCCTCACGGCTTACGTTTTGATTTTCTCCATTCACAGATCCTTCTGGTCTGTTTTCATTTTCTGTACTCATAATGATTCTAATTTAATATATATAAACGCCCTCTCGGGCTCTCTCTAAAACTTATTTGCTCTAACTTAAAAAAACAACGAGAAAAAGAAGAAAGTTTAATCAACACTTATATTCAAGTCAAAAAAACAGCTTTACATTCGATATAGCTCCTCTTTTTCTCACAGGTTATTAAGGAAACAAAGCACTCAACATCAACAAACTAAAACTGATATAGAATAGTTATTAACAACCATTTTCGGGTTGTTAATAACAAGTAAAAGCTACTAGCTTAGTTTAAATGCCTGTGTAGTTATGAGGCGTAATTACACGCAACTCTTTTTTAATCTCTTCACATACATCCAACTCCTCAATAAACACCTTAATAGAGGCTTCATTAATACCCTCATTCGTACGGGTCAATGCCTTCAAAGCTTCATAAGGATTTGGATAAGCCTCACGGCGAAGAATAGTTTGTATAGCTTCGGCCACTACGCTCCAGCAATTATCTAGATCGGCAGCAATAGCGGTTTCATTTAATAATAATTTACGCAACCCTTTCAATGCACTCTGCATAGCAATTACAGTATGTCCAAAAGGCACACCTACATTGCGAAGCACAGTCGAGTCAGTCAAATCGCGCTGCAAGCGAGAAATGGGTAATTTAGCAGTTAAGTGTTCAAAAATGCAGTTGGCCATACCCAAGTTTCCTTCGGCATTCTCAAAATCAATTGGATTAACTTTGTGTGGCATAGCACTTGATCCTACCTCACCTGCTTTAATTTTTTGTTTGAAATACTCCATCGAAATGTATTGCCAGAAATCACGATTCATATCAATCAAAATAACATTGATACGCTTCATGGCATCAAACAACGAACCAAGGTTGTCATAGTTCGAAATTTGAGTCGTATATGTTTCACGCTCCAAACCTAACTTTTCACTAACAAACGAATCGCCAAATGCGCTCCAGTCCAACTGAGGATAGGCCACATAGTGCGCATTGTAGTTGCCTGTTGCACCACCAAATTTGGCCGTGATAGGAGAGGCTTTCAGCTGATCGAGTTGCTTTTGCAAACGATAAACAAAAACCATTACCTCTTTACCCAAACGAGTAGGCGAAGCAGGTTGTCCATGCGTTTTGGCCAACATTGGAATAGCGGCCCACTCAGTGGCATACGTTGTTAGTTGAGCTATAAGCTCTTCTATTAATGGGTAATACACCTCTTCGAGTGCCTCTTTAATAGACAATGGAACCGATGTATTGTTAATATCTTGCGAAGTAAGACCAAAGTGGATAAACTCTTTACAAGCTTCCAAATTACCCAACTTATCAAATTGCTCCTTAATAAAGTACTCTACGGCTTTCACATCGTGATTTGTTACCGCTTCAATCTCTTTTACACGCTCTGCATCAGCAAGTGAGAAGTTTTGGTAAATAGCACGCAAAGCTGAAAACTGTGACTGATCAAAATCCTTCAACTGTGGCAAAGGAAGTTCACACAAGGTGATAAAATATTCAATTTCAACTTGCACACGGTATTTAATCAGTGCAAATTCAGAAAAGAAAGCAGCTAAAGCATCTGCTTTTCCACGGTAACGACCGTCAATAGGTGAAATGGCTGTAAGTAAATCGAGCTTCATCATGGTTTTTTTGTAATGTATATTTGGGGCACAAAATTAGCTATTATTCTTGACTCTAGCACACGAAAGGGCAGAAAGTTTATACCTCAAAGACAAAAAGGCACGATATAATTTGGCCGTAACCTTTTTGTTACAAGCTATTTGCCCATTTTCTAGAACGAAGTAGCCACGTATTGTAGCAATTGGTAGTGAAGTTGCTCTTCTTGGCTCGCTGCTTTACTATCTTTACACCAAGCATCAATCAAACGAAGTTGTTCTCTGGCAGCTGTAGCAATAAGCAGTTTACTACTACTCATTTCAGCAGCCGTAAAAGTAGTAATACTACGTAGCAATTGATTCAAGCTAGTCACATAAACAAGTTGCTTTTTTTTTGAGTTCAAACTGTTTCCTACTGTTGATGAGGTAATTAACCGAGCGGTATAATCGGTAAAACGACTATTCACCTCTTCTATGCTCACCACTTTACGACTCGTCATACAAATAAGTTCATCGCCCTTCGGCTTTAATCCCATCTCTTGACAAAGCAGCTCCATTCCGCCCATTACTTGCTCTTGTTTCTGCTTAGCCAAACGCTTTTTCCAAGAACGTTTATCGGGACTTTGCGCTACCAGTAGAGTTGCACAAAAAAGCGCAACACAAAGAACTACAAACCTGTCAACTAGATTAATTCTCCTCTTTTTTTCTTTCATAGTATTTAATTGATCTATTAATGTACAAACCCTTTTTTAGCCCATTTCATACTCTTCCAACGGTAAACAAAGATAATACCCCGTATATTTTCATCCAATACAAAAGCACACCACATACCAATTAAACCCCATCCCCAAGCTATACCAAATAGGTAACCACACCCTACAGCCACCAGCCACTGTACAATAACGCCCACATAGAAGGGGAAATTGACATCGCCCGTAGCACGAAGTGCTTGGGTAGCATAGATATTGACGGCGCGTCCTACCTCCAGAATCACATCAATGCAAAGTATGGTCACGCCCAAACGTATAATATCGGGATTATCGGTAAGCCACCCAAAAACGGTCTCACCCATGGCAGCCCAAATACACGAAAGAGTCAGCGAAACCAAAATAGAGATACGCATCACATATTTACCCAATAAATAAGCCGCACGCACACGTTTCTGCCCTACTAAGCGACCGATACAGATAGCCCCTCCTTGTGCCATAGCAATAGCAAAAAGGTAAACAAACATAACGGTATTCACCAAATAGGTGCGCGTGGTAAGCGCCTCTGTACCAATCATAGCAATAAAATAGGTCAATATAATCTGCGAGAAACTATAAGACATGTGTTCGCCTGCCGAAGGCACTCCAATCCGAAGCAGCTTTTTCAATTCACCCCACGGGAAAGGTCGGAAATAGGCCAGAGGAAAACGAGGGATATATTTTTTAAAAAGAATAACCAACAAGATAACCATTGCCACACAACGAGCCACACTTGTAGAGATAGCAGCCCCCTCTACACCCAACGCAGGCATTCCCCATTTCCCAAATATCAGGGCATAATTACCCACAATATTAAGTAAATTAACCACTACGGTAACCATCATCGGGTAGATGGCCTTGTTGGCGCTACGCAAAGCGGCAGATATAGTAAGTGATAACGCCTGGAAGAAGATAAAGCCTCCAGCTATCTTCATATAACCCAATCCATACGCCATTAATTCAGGGCCTAACCCCATAGCTTTCAGAAAGAAATGGGCACCTACATAAAGTAAACCACTCACTAACAACCCAAAAAAGAGGTTCACTATCAAGGATACTCCTACCACTTGAACCACATTCTTAGGCAACTTAGCACCTATGTATTGCGAACAAAGCACAGAGGTACCCACACTAATCACCTCAAATATCAGTAGCGTAAAAACCATAAGCTGATTCACCACCCCTACAGCTGCCACACTCTCATCCGAGTATTGGCTTAACATAAAGGTATCTACTGCCCCTAGCATCATAATAAGCAGGGTTTCTACAAAAATAGGCAGCGCCAATCGAGCCAAATCGCTACGCAGGAGACTGCTTTTCCATCGTTTCTTCACACATTTATTTTTTATCGCTGCAAAGATAGGCTATTTACCTCACTAACAGTTTTGATTTATATCAAAAAAGCAGCTTTACAGAAGCAGCTACCCCTAAAAGAGATGAAAAACAATCAACTACCAAAAGAGTCTCCCCTACATCTGCAAAGAACCATTTCACCACGCTTACTTATCAGCAAGCTACTATTTTAAAGTACAATAAGCAGCATGGTGAAAATTGTAACCTTTTTTTAAACTCCTACGCTCTTACACCCCATGAATTATACCTATATTTGCCACACTAAAAAAGAGAAATCATTTAAACATACCAACATGAGAAAAACATCGTTTATTTTTTCATTCATCGTACTATCTACCCTTTTTGCACAAGGGCAAGTAGCTAAATATGTATTTTACTTCATCGGAGATGGAATGGGCGTGAACCAAGTAATGACTACCGAAATGTATCAAGCCGAGCTAAAAGGGGAAATAGGAATTCTACCACTATGCTTTACACAGTTCCCCTATGCTACCACTGCCACCACCTTCTCGGCTAGCCATGGAGTTACCGATTCGGCAGCAGGCGGAACAGCACTTGCTACTGGTAGCAAAACAAAAAATGGAGCACTCGGTGTAAAAAAAGACTTAACAACCTCTGTGAGCAGTGTAGCTACTTGGGCCAAAGAGAAGGGAGCCAGAGTAGGGATTAGCACAAGTGTAAGTGTAGATCATGCTACACCAGCTGCATTCTATGCACACCAAGCAAGCCGCAGTAGCTACTACCAAGTAGGGCTTAATTTAATTAGTGCCAATTTTGACTTTTACGCAGGTTCTGACTTTCTGGACCCAACAAATAAAAAAGTAGAAGGAAGCAACAGCGAAAACCTATACGACCTGTCAAAAAAAGCAGGATACACCCTAACACGTAGCTATAAAGAGTATCAAAAACAGGCTAAAAAAAGTGCCAAGATGATTCTTTTACAACCTGAAAGTGCTACAGACAAATCGGCCATTCCTTACGCAATTGACCGTAAAAAAGGAGACCTCACACTCGAAGAGATTACACGTGCAGGGATTCATTTCCTATCAAAAGAGACAACAAATGGCTTCTTCTTAATGGTTGAAGGGGGAAAAATAGACTGGGCTTGCCATGCAAACGATGCAGCAACCACCATTCACGAAGTAATAGACTTTGACAATGCCATCAAAGTAGCTTATGAATTTTACCAACAACACCCTGACGAAACACTCATTGTGGTAACAGCCGATCACGAAACTGGAGGCTTGGCATTGGGTAGAGGAAAATCAACACTCAACCTACAAGCTTTAAAATCACAAAAAATGAGTGAAAGCGGTTTTACAGCACAACTAAACCAACTAAGAAAGAAATACGAAGGCAAAACAACTCCTTGGCAAGCTGTTCAACAAGCGCTTAAAGAGTCATACGGATTCTGGGATTCAATTGAGTTAACCTCGGCACAAGAGGAGAGGCTCAAAGAAGTATACTCAAAAACATTCGAAAAACAATCAAGCGAAGTACACGAGAGTGAATACCAAAAAGCGGAATTAATGGCATCCGAAGCACAAAAAATAATGAGCGAGGTGGCACAGATCAGCTGGGCAAGCGGAAATCACTCAGCAGGATATGTACCCGTATACGCCATTGGAGCAGGCGCTGAATTATTCCAAGGAAGAATGGATAATATCGAAATCCCAGTACGCATCGGAAAAGCAGCAGGCTACATCGATTAATCGAACTTTAAATAGTAAATCAACCGTTCTAAGTCTTTCTCAGTAAACTCCTCATAAAGGGAGAGCTGAGAAAGACTTTCTATTTTCCCTCTCTTACGACAATGCTCCACAATCACCTTAGCCTGATAAAAATTAAGATAAGGGTGCCGGCGCAATCGCTCCAGACTTAGTTTATTAACCTCTAGGCTAGGGGTAGGAGGCTCTTCAATAATGAACCACTCCGATAGCTCAGCAGATATAAATTCGAACTCTTCCAACTGATTGAGCGAATAAAATCCCCCCAATTGTTCGCGGGTGGCTACCAACATACGCGCAATACCCGATCCAATGCCAGGAATCATTTTAAGCTGTGTTGTATCTGCTTTATTTAAATCAACTACGCTCCCTACTGGAAGTTTCAATGCACGCAACGAATCATACCTCAACTTTGCTGCAGAAAGAGTGTCGTATCGCTTTGCATAAGAGGATTTATACGCAAATGAGTCAGCAATTACGACATAGGGTTTAAGCTTTTCAAATATATCACTAGGCATTCCATATATCCCTTTCAAAGACTCTACCGTACGAAACACCCCTTTAGCTTGCCTATAGTTTAAAATACGTTGTGCCAGCCAACCAGGAACACCCATTTGTTCTAGCTGGGTTGAATCAACCAAATTAGGATCGAAAACTACCGGCCTTATTTCACCTCTAGCACTCGCTGTAAAAGAACGTTTAGACTCTTTTACTACTCGTTTTTCTTCAATCGAAGCTAGAAAAAGCTCCATTTCATCGGAACGAGTAAATGAATCGTCCACCACAGTGGATGGTTGACACGAGAGAAAGAGACGTATTCCTAAAACAAGGAGAATCACACTCATCAGAAAGAGGAGTACCCTACGCTCAGCTTTTGAATAATAGAAATACTCCTTCCACATGCTTACAGACGTATTATTCCCAACTCTGATAGGAAGATGGTACCAATAGCCAAAGGAGCTACATATTTCAAGATAAAAATATAGGTATTAAAGAAGTAAACCTTGAGGCTATTGTAGTTAGACATTTCTAAATAAGAGATAGAACGCTCCAAACGCCATCCCACAAAGATAGAGGTAAACATACCACCTAAAGGAAGCATAACCTTTGCTGTAAGGAAATCAAAGAGATCAAAAATACCTAAATCAAAGAGAGTCCAGTGTTTCAGTACCCCCAAAGAGAGTGAACAAAATATACCTAGCAAAATACAACTAGAGGTAACATACATAGCTGCCCGTTGCCTACTTATTTTGAAACGCTCATGCAAAAAGGCTGTCGACACTTCATGCATTGATATAGTAGAGGTAAGAGCTGCTACAGCCAATAGAAAATAGAATGAGACCGAAAAGAGATAGGCTAAAATAGGCATATCACTAAAGGCTTGTTGAAAAACATTGGGCAATGTGATAAAAATAAGTGAAGGACCTGCATCGGGATTGATCCCAATAGAAAAAGCAGCAGGAAAGATAATTAAACTTGACATGATAGCCACAAAGGTATCAACAGCCGCCACACTCAAAGCCGTTTTAGGAAGATTAGTATCTTTACGGAAATAGGAACCGTAAGTAGTCAAACATCCCATACCCAAACTAAGGGAGAAAAAAGCCTGCCCCATAGCGCCTAATAAGACTTCACCTGTAACCTTACTGAAGTCAGGACGCATCAAGAACTCAATGCCCGCCATAGCATTAGGCAGGGTAATAGAACAAAAAGCCAAGACCAATATTAGAATAAACAGAATAGGCATCATCACCTTTGAATAGCGCTCTATACCCTTCTTCACACCTCTTACAATAACCAAGTGGGTAAGTAGCAGGAAAGCTACCAAGAAGAGCAAAGGATGATAGGGGTGTTGCGAAAAGGAGGAGAAGGCTGCTACAAAATCGTCTGGCCCCTGATTGGCAAATCCATTCATTCCAGCTTTTAATGTATATTTGAGCGTCCACCCAGCCACTACCGAATAGTAACTTAGTACAAGAAAACCCACCCAAACGGTAGAATAGCCCAACCACTTCCAACCACTATGGGGGGCTAACACCTGGAAAGCCTCACCCGTACTAGCCTGCGACTTTCTACCAATGGTAAACTCTGCAATCATAATGGGAAGGCCAAGAATAATAATAAACAGAAGATAGACTAAAATAAAAGCAGCACCACCATAATTACCCACCTCATAGGGAAATCTCCAAATATTACCCAAACCAACTGCCGACCCTGCAGCAGCTAAAACAGCTCCAATCTTACTACCAAATCCACTCCTAGTACTCATACCAATAAATTTACATAAATATCTTACAATAAAAAAGCAAAAGTACAGATAATATTGTAGATTTGCATAAACTAATTACTTTTTATGCGAATCTCATATTATTTTAGAAATTATTCTTTCTCATTCTCTATTATTGTCACAGTACTCTATCTTTCATTTTTCACTCCTCCACAAACAGAGTTGAATGAAATAACCCATTTTGATAAATTCGCCCACATTGGGATGTACGGCGGATTAAGCTTAGTACTTTGGATTGAATATTTACGGTCTCACACCCGCTTTCAGCCCATTCCAGCTTCCATAAGAGTAGCCCTCTTCCCCTTACTCCTAAGCGGATCTATAGAACTACTACAAGCCTATTGCACTGAAAATAGGAGTGGCGAATGGCTCGATTTTGCAGCAAACTCACTTGGGGTATCCATTGCATACCTGCTAGGATATACACTATTGCGTCCATTGCTTTATCGAAAAAGATAAAAACAGGTAAAGATTCCAGCCATTCAACTGAACAACTGGAATCTTCATCTGTTTATAAGGGAATAAATTTACTTATCTAAAGTCCTTTAAGTCCTCTTTTAACTGTTGACGTGTAAAGTAAATACGACTTTTTACCGTACCTAGTGGAAGATTCAATTTTTCTGCAATCTCACGGTATTTAAAGCCTGATACATACATCGCAAATGGGATACGATACTCTTTAGGAAGAGCATTGACTATTTTATGCATCTCTTTTAAGTCATACTTTCCCTCTGCTGAATCAAATCCAGCATCTTGAGGTAGATTGAGATGGAACAAATTATCAGTGTGATCAACAAACGTTTGTTCACGTAACCCCTTACGGTAGTTATTAATAAACGTATTGCGCATAATAGTATACATCCACCCTTTAAAATTGGTTTCAGGCATATACTTATCCTCATTGTCTAAAGCCTTTAAGGATGTTTCTTGCAGCAAATCATTCGCGTCTTCACGATTGGCTGTTAATTTAAATGCGAAACGGAACAAATCCGACTGAATGCTTAGCAAATGTTCTGCGAAATTAATTGTTCTCATCTGATTTTATTTTTGTAATTTATTAATGCTAATTGAGCTTGATTGACACTGCAATATTAGCGGTTAATTACAGACCCTGCTGGGGCAAAACAGACAAAAAAAGGGGCAAAAACATGCTATACCTGTTTTCACCCCCTAATAAGTACATTTTCACCCCCTAATCAGGGGTAAAACATTCAAAAAACAAGAAGAACACATCGATTTATAGATTAAAAGAATTAACTATGAATTCCATTCTTTATAAGGTTTTTGCATCAAGAAAAGATTGTAATAACGTACATCACCAGTCACCTCTTTTCCGATAAAAAGGGGAATTTTTACTTCATCAAGCTCTGTTAACAACTCAACTTCGGCCATAACAAGCCCTTCATTGGCTCCAAAGAACTCATCTACCTCAAATAGGTGATTTTTACTTTTTACCAAGTAGCGCATTTTATCAATAACTCCACCACGACATAATTTCAATAACTCTTCGGCCTCAGCAAGGGTTATTTCTCGCTCCCACTCGTAACGCGAAAGCCCATCTTCACTGGATGCTCCCTTAATGGTTAAATACCCTTTTTCATCGCGAACTCTAACACGCACACAGTTTCCATCACTCTGGCAAATGTACCCTTGTACAATCCGACTGACTGCATACGCTTGTTGCTTATAACTATCATTTAACACCAAAAACTTCCGTTCAATTTCTTGTCCCATTCCTATATATATATTAAAAAAGGCCCCGCCAGTTTATTGGCGAGACCTTTTGTTATGCGTAAATGGCATATGCAGCTAATAAGATAAGTGCCAATACCATAAATCCAATAAAAATAGCTTTAATAACTCTCTCAGCATTTGCCTCTTCACGCCGGCTAATGCGAGTATTCCTTTGATTCTTTCCCATAGTACAATTCTATTTTCAACGTTAACAATTCAGTAGTAATGAATGTTTCCAAAAATACGATAGCCGTACAAGAAAAGCAAATAAAAGAACTAAATTAACCTTCGCTACCCGAAAACTCCATCAAATAAGCCTTGATAAAGCCATCAATCTTTCCATCCATTACTCCACCAACATCAGAGGTTTGGAAATTGGTTCGATGATCTTTTACACGACGGTCATCAAAGACATAACTACGTATCTGCGAGCCCCACTCTATCTTCATCTTTCCTGCTTCTACCTTGGCCTGCTCCTCCATGCGGTGTTGCAACTCTTTTTCATACAAAATTGAGCGTAATTGGCGCATAGCATTCTCTTTATTCTTGGGTTGGTCACGAGTTTCCGTATTCTCAATCAGAATCTCCTCTTCGGCACCATTGTGTGGATCTTTGTATTGGTAACGAAGACGCACTCCCGACTCTACCTTATTTACATTCTGACCACCAGCACCACCCGAGCGGAAAGTATCCCATGATATACGAGCCGTTTCAATATTTACCTCAATACTATCATCCACCAAGGGTGTTACAAAGACAGATGCAAACGAAGTCATTCGCTTGCCTTGTGCATTAAAAGGAGAGACACGCACCAATCGGTGTACACCGTTTTCTCCCTTCAGATAGCCATACGAAAAACTCCCCTCAATATTAATGGTAACCGTTTTAATACCTGCTTCATCACCCTCTTGAATATTGGCAATACTTACCTTGTATCCATTGGTCTCACCCCAACGCATATACATACGCATTAACATCGATGCCCAGTCTTGACTTTCAGTACCACCTGCACCCGAATTAATCTTTAGTACACAGTCCATTTGATCTGCCTCTTGGCGCAGCATATTTTTAAGTTCTAAAGCCTCTACGGTAGTAAATGCCGTTTGATAAGCTTGATCTACCTCCGCTTCACTAACTAATTCATCTTTGTAAAACTCAAAAGAGAGCTCCAATTCATCAGATAATGTTTTCACCTCTCGGTATCCCTCTATCCATTTCTGAAGATCTTTTACTTTTCTCATCTGTATTTCCGCCATTTTGGCATCTTCCCAGAATCCAGGAGCTTGCGTACGCAACTGCTCCTCTTCTACCTGAACCAACTTATTTTCTATATCCAAATAGCGTTCAAGAGCATTCACACGCTCTTTCACCTCTTTCAGTTGCTCAATTGTTATCATAATCTACTCTGTTTTAGGCTGCAAAGATAGTCCAATTCTACGCATTATCAAAGAAAAAATCTTCGAGCAGTTTCCCGCCCGAAGATTTATTAGTATAGTTTAAAGAGCTTATTCACTACTCTTGATACATTTTCTCTATTTCTGTTGCATAGTTAACACTCAATACATTTCGTTTAATCTTTAGTGTATTAGTCAACTCACCCTTTTCCATGCTAAAAGGTTGTGGTAGGAGAACAAATCGTTTCACCTTTTCGTAGTTCGCAAACTGTTGTTGCAACGTATCTATACGTAGTTTAAAGAGATCAATAATTGTAGGATTCTCTAAAAGTTCTGCTACTGTATTATACTTAATTCCATTTTGATCAGCATACTGCTTAACCAAATTGTATTCAGGTACTATAAGTGCTGAGACAAACTTACGTTGATCGGCAATTACTGAAATCTGATCAATATAGCGGTCTACCACAAGTACCGCCTCTATGGATTGAGGTGCAATGTATTTACCATTCGATGTTTTGAAAAGATCTTTAATACGCTCTGTTAAGTAAAGCACACCATCTTTCATATACCCTGCATCACCCGTACGGAACCAACCATCTTCTGTGAAAGCCGCCTTTGTTATTGCCTCTTTCTTGTAGTAGCCCTTAACAATAGTAGCCCCACGCATGAGGATTTCATTATTCTCACCAAACTTCACTTCAACCATAGGCATAACTCGACCTGCCGATCCAATCTGATAATCATCTATCCACTGACAAGAAGCCGTAGCAGTCGATTCAGTAAGTCCGTATCCACATACCATATTAATACCCACTGAATGGATAAATTCTTCTACTTTGGGAGGGATTGCTGCACCAGCAGTAGGAAAGAAGTTACCATTTTCCAAACCGAGGGTCTTTTTAAGCAAACTGTAAATGGTTTTATCGTAAAATTTATATTTCAATTGCAATGTCAATGGGGGAGTCTTACCTGCACGCAAATAATCAATATTGTGCTCTTTTCCTACCCGAATAGCATCAACCATCATCTTCTTCTTAATACCCGTCGTTTCATTAATCTTTTCATTAACCCCTGAATAGATTTTCTCCCAAAAACGGGGTACACTACACATGAGCGTAGGGCGTACCTCTTTAATTGTTTTTTGTATATCAACAGGGCGAAGATTAATGCAAATTTGGCACCCACGGTGCAAACAGTAATACTCCCAAGTACGCTCAAATACGTGCGTTAAAGGCAAGAAACCCATTACTACATCTTGATCACTCATACTAGGCAAACGTACATCATGAGCAGGAAAAGCAGCTTCATAATTGCTATGTTGCAACATAACCCCTTTAGACTCTCCTGTAGTACCCGAAGTGTACAATATATTAGCTAAATCTTCTGAAGTTGATTCCGCAGTACGCTTACTCACCTCTGCTTGATGCTGTTTATGGGCACCCAACTTCAAAAACTGATCAAAATAAATTGAGTTCTTATCTTCCTCAGCTAGTTTAACCGATTTATCGAAAATAATTAATTGCTTTAAGCTGCCACCTAATCCAAGTACGCGATAAGCTACATCATATTGATACTGCTCACCTACAAACATATACTCTATTTCGGCATCTTGAACAATGTAATGCACTTGACTTTCAGAGCTCGTAGCATAAAATGGAACGGTTACCAAACGACAGGCGAAAGCACCAAAATCGACATAGAGACATTCTGGTTTATTTTGCGAAAAGACCCCTATATTTTGTTGCACAGATAGTCCAAGTTCAATCAAGGAGTTAGCAACTATGGATGTAATTTCCGAGAATTGGTTCCAATTAATAGGCATCCAAGTTTCCGTTTCATAGTCTCTATACTTTAACACAACACGCTCACCATACTTGGCAGCTTGTCTGTGAATTAGGTCTGACAATTGTGTCTTACTCATTATTCTTAAATTTAATTACACAACAAAGGTATTGTTTTATTTAAAATTATCCACACTCCAACTCCATTTTTTTAGTCAACTAATCAAAGGGTTACGCATTTAATTCAAAAACAATTAGTTGCCTATGTAACCTTAACCAGATAGCCAAAGAATTGTTTATTGCCATAGCTAATAAAAAACAAATGATATCATCAGGAACATTCACTTTTTAATAATTCGCCTCCTAGAATCACTTTTTTTATGTAAGTTTGCACTCCAAAAACAAGAGAAACAGATGATTGATTTATCTTTCTACACGTCAGAGGCCATTACTTTACTGAATGCCTTGATACGTATCCCCTCCTTAAGTAGAGAAGAGGAGGCAGCTGCCGATTTCTTACAGAACTACATAGAGGCATGTGGTATTATGACAGGTCGTTCGGGCAACAACGTTTGGTGCCTAAGCCCTATGTTTGATATTAAAAAGCCTACTATCCTTCTAAACTCACACATTGATACCGTTAAACCAGTGAATGGATGGCGCAAACATCCTTTTACCCCCAAAGTAGAAAATGGTAAAATTTATGGGTTAGGTAGCAACGATGCTGGTGGAAGCTTGGTTTCATTGCTCCAGACTTACCGCTACCTATCGGCTACACACCAAGCCTATAATTTCATCTTCTTAGCCTCGTGCGAGGAGGAAATTTCAGGTAAAAATGGTATAGAGAGTGTGCTACCTTTACTTCCTCCTATTTCACTAGCTATTGTAGGAGAACCTACTGAGATGCAACCTGCCATAGCCGAAAAGGGATTAATGGTATTGGATATTACTGCCCGTGGAAAAGCGGGACACGCCGCAAGAGAAGAGGGGATAAATGCCATTTACAAAATATGGGAAGATGTTGAATGGATTCGAGACTATAAGTTCCAGAAGGAGTCTCCAGTGCTAGGCGGTGTAAAGATGAATGTTACACAAATCAATGCAGGAACACAGCACAATGTGATACCAGAGAGTTGTACCTGTGTAGTTGATGTGCGGAGCAACGAATGCTATTCCAACGAGGAGATTTACCAAGAGATTGCTCAACAGCTAAAGAGTGAAGTGAAAGCCCGTTCTTTCCGTCTAAACTCTTCACGCATAGCCATTGATCATCCAGTTGTACAGCGTGCTGTTAAGCTAGGGCGTACCCCCTTTGGATCGCCTACACTATCGGATCAAGCTTTAATGAGTTTTCCTTCGCTAAAGATAGGTCCAGGCAAGTCAGCCCGTTCACATACAGCCGATGAATTTATCTTTGCGAGTGAAATAGAAGAGGCAGTAACCCTCTATATTCAACTACTAGATGGTTTAAAAATATAAGATTTCCCTCGTAGCAAGCTGTATGCTACGAGGGAAATCTACTTTATAGGGTTTGTTTATCTTACCCCTCTATTACTTCAATTCGATTGTTTGAGTCATTAACTCGTCACTGTTTGGTCCAACCATAACATGAAACTCACCAAGCTCATACACAAATTCAATATCATAATTATAGAACTTGAGTAATTCTGACGTTATTTGGAATGTTATCGTTTTCGTCTCACCCTTTTTAATATGAACACGTTGGAAACCTTTGAGTTCTTTTAATGGACGAGTAATACCGCAAACTACATCACGAATATAGAGCTGCACAACCTCGTCGGCATCGTAATTCCCACTATTTTTCACATCAACAGCTACTTCAATAGAGCCTGTTGCTGAAAGTTCGTGGCTACTTAATCGCATGTTAGCGTAATCAAATGTTGTATAAGATAATCCATAACCAAATGGATAAAGCGGACGATTATCAACATCTAGGTAGTTACTACGGAATTTCGTAAACCATTGCGATTCATCTTGTGGGCGACCTGTATTCTTATAGTTATAGAACAAAGGAAGTTGTCCAACATTCTTAGGCATGCTAGTAACCAATTTGCCCGATGGAACTACATCTCCAAATAGAACATCACAAATAGCATCAGCTGCCTCACTACCACCAAACCACACATTTAGAATAGCAGGTATATTTTCACTCTCCCATGTCATTACAGTGCTACGACCAGAGAAGTTCAATAGTACAATAGGCTTTCCTAGCTTCTTCAACTCTTTAAGCAAATCCATTTGAGCATCTGGCATATCAAGATTGGTACGTGAACTACTTTCACCACTCATTTCTGAAGATTCACCCATAGCACACACAATAACATCAGCTCTACGTGCAACTGCCAATGCCTCTTGCTTCATTGCTTCATTGCTTCTGCTATCACGCATTTCTCGTCCAAACATGGTAGCTCTAGCCTCCAATTCAGCATCATAAACTAGATTAGATCCTTTTGCATACATAATTTCTGCCTGATTGCCAACCGCTTCCTTCATGCTCTCATAAACCGTATTATAACGTTCTGACACAGCTGCAACACTCCAAGTACCTGGCATATTGGCTTTTGTATCAGCAAGTGGACCAATCAGCGCTATCTTTCCTCTTTTCTGTAGAGGAAGAGTGTTACTTTCATTCTTCAGAAGTACAAATGATTTAGATGCAATCTCACGAGCCTTTGCCCTATTCTCTGCAGTAAAGATATCTTTTGCAGGACGGCTCACATCACAGTATCTATATGGATCTTGAAATAAACCTAATTTGTATTTAGCCTCCAGGATTCTACGGCAAGCAACATCCACATCCTCCTCCGTAAGTTTACCCTCATTGATTGATTTTTCAATCGTTGTTAAGAATCCTTCCGATACCATATCCATATCTGTACCCGCTTTCAATGCCATAACAGAGGATTGTTGTAAATCTCCCATACCATGGTCTATCATCTCAGAGATTGCCGTGTAATCGGTTACCACAAAGCCATTAAAACCCCACATCTTACGCAACACTTCAGTCATAAGCCATTTGTTACCAGAAGCTGGAATACCATCTACATCATTAAAAGAGGTCATCACAGTACCTACACCTGCTTCAATAGCAGCTTTGTAAGGAGGGAAATACTCATTAAACATGCGCACACGACTCATATCGACTGTATTATAATCTCTACCAGCATCAGGTGCACCATAAAGTGCAAAGTGTTTGACACATGCCAACATCGTTTTATCATCAGCCAAATCAGCTCCTTGGTAACCATGAATCATAGCTTTTGCTATTTCGGAACCTAAGAAAGGATCCTCTCCTGACCCCTCAGACATACGACCCCAACGAGCATCTCTCGACACATCAACCATCGGGCTAAAGGTCCAGCTAATTCCATCTGCTGTAGCCTCTTTGGCTGCTATCTGGGCAGACTCTTTAATAGCCTCCATATCCCAACTACAAGCCAATCCCAATGGAATTGGAAAGACCGTTTCGTATCCATGTATTACATCCATACCAAAAAGTAGAGGAATACCCAGTCTACTCTCTTCAACGGCTACACGCTGTACATCTTTAATCCTTTCAACTCCTTTAAGATTAAAGAGTCCACCTACTTCACCATTCTTAATTTTGGCAGCTAAGTCACTACTCTTGGCTTGTCCAGTGACAATATCACCTGTTACAGGAAGATTTAATTGGCCAATCTTCTCCTGTAAACTCATTTTTGACATCAAGTTGGATACAAATTTATCCATTTCAGCATCTTCCGCCCTACTTCCACTCTCGCTACACGAGGCAAAAGCACAAGCTAAAGCAAGCCCTAAAAATAATTTCACCTTTTTCATTTTATCTATATCTTATTTTATATCAACTATTAATATGTAAAGCCCAATTTAGTAAGGCCTTGCTGAATCTCTTCACAACTCATAAATAAGTCCCAAAGTAATCCTGTACGATAATTCTCAATCATTGGAGCAATAGGACACTGATCGATGGCTAAATAATAAGGAACTGTCCAATTAGCCTCTTCAGAAAAAGCATCATAAAAACCATATTCCCCCCAAATCCAGGCACCTTTGGCATAAAAGCCTTTAAGTGCTTTCATTGATTCTGTTGGGGTGTAAGGAAATGATGACAAGGCCGCAGTGGGAGTGATGACTCCTAAATCATGAGCAGGTTCGTGTGCAGCATAACCATTCACTGAATAACTTGCTGTAAGCCCCCAACATGAATCACTATATCCCTTAAAACCATTTGGATTAACCACACAATGTTGGTAATTGGCCAATGTATGATTCTTTACAACATTCCAATAAGTAGCATATTGATCCTTTAGATTTCGAGGATCAAGACCGATGTAAGAATAGTGTGCCCAAAACATGGGACCTCCAAATTGCTCAGCTCCATTATGCTTTAATTCAAGTGGATATCCAAAAGGTTTGGCATCACTTTTGATAGCACCGCTTCTTGCCCATCCTTTGTGGTAAACATCTGCAGAAACCGTATGAGTAGGCGATGCAGCTGCTAGTATATAAACAATCAAACATTCATTATACCCTGTTAAAGGAAAGTTCATCTCCCATCCATATTCAGGAGACCAATGCCAATAAATCACATCTTCTCCACCTTTGGTATACCAATCAAACTCCATTTCAGACCAAAGTCTATTGATTTTATCAATAATTACTTTCTCCGTAGCATCCGTTGCTTTTAGGTATTGACGGACACAAAGAAGAGACTGCATCAGAAATGCACTTTCAACCAAGTCACCTCCATTATCTTTTTGGCCAAAAGGCTTAACCTTTCCTGTTGGTCCATCAATCCAGTGTGGCCATACCCCATGAAAACGATCGGCCTTAGCTAAATAATCAACTATTTTTTCAAAGCGAGCGACACCTTCTGCACGGGTTATAAAACCACGCTCTATACCTACTATAAGTCCAGCTAGACCAAATCCACTACCACCTGTTGTAATCGTGTATGGATCATTCTCAAGATACTTTCCATCTAGGTGAATACGCTCGCAAGCCAATCCCGATGTTGGCTCTGCACCATCCCACATATAATTAAAGTGTACCTTCTGGATATAGTCTAATAGTTTTTCATCATTCTCGAATGTCTCTGGTCTCTCAAGCCCCAAGGAGGCATGGTTACTCTTCGAAGAGCAAGATAGAGAGAGACAAACTAGCAGAGTCAATACCAGCAGATTCGTTATTTTATTCATTCAACTAAGGGTTTATTATTTTATCAAAAATTTTACTTGCACTCATCTTCATTCTTTTTCAAGTAGAGGAGTGTAACATGCATCCCATCGCAAGAATTACTCCTCCCGCTATCAACTAAAAAAGAAAGAACAATCTATCTACTAACTAACTTAAACAAGTTATTCAGAGGAGCATCCTTACCACTGAATAAGGATGCTCCATGCAGCCTAACTAGCTACCTTAAAGCCTAAAACCTATTCAAATAGATTCTCACTAATCTTTTATTGGATTCTTAAGCGTCTCGTTCAAATTCTTCTGTTCAAGAGGAATAGGATAATAAGTCTTCTCTTCCGTCCAACCTTTAGGACCTAATATAGAAGCTGCCTTTCCAGTACGAACAAGATCATTGTAACGATCCCCCCATTCTGCCACAAACTCCATACGACGCTCTTCCAAAACATCTTCCAGACTTACTGAAGTAGCTGTTGGCATATTGGCTCTTTCGCGAACTAGATTATATCCGTATGTACCACTCTTACCCAAACGTACTTTAGCCTCGGCATTCATCAATAACACATCTGCATAACGTAGAATACGAATATTGTTATTTGAACCATATTTCGTTCTGCCGTCTGTTAATTGGTTTAAAGGTGTATAAACCTTACCATTCCAGCAATCTGTAGCCGTAGGATTAGACTGTGGGCGAATATAATCACCACTCGGAGTTGTTGAGTTAGCCTCTAAGAAAGAGGTAGTAGCACGTACACTCTCACCGCGCTCACGAGCCCATGCTCTAAATTCTGGATAAAGGCCAATGAATCCCCACCCTGAAATATTGCCATCGTTTTGAGGACCTTGAAAGGGGAACCACTCTTCCGCATCAATAATTTGTCCAGAACCCGAACCAAAATCGGTATTTTGCTGCTCAAAGATAGATTCATCACACAACTTGCCAGGTATTTTGAATAGCTGATAAAAGTCTTCGTATAACTTAAATTTGTTACTTTGAATAATTTCATCTGTCAACTCTTCTACTTTATCATATTGAGACATATTTAGATAGACCTTGGCTGCTAGCGTTTGTGCTGTGTAAGCCGAAACGGCACCTGCATGCTCCATTTCATTGGGACGAAGTTTAGGTAAGTATTGCATCGCATAATTCAAGTCTTCCGTAAGCATATAATTATAAACAGCCTGAACACTCGAGCGAGTCATATCAATCTGACTATTTGATTCCAAAATAGTCACAGCTCCAAAAGCCTGAATCAATCGATAATAAGCGAAGGCACGAATAGTACGAACCTCACCACTATAAGAATGGTATCTAGCCAAATCTGTATCAGAAGTGATATGAACGGCATAAGAATCTAGCGATTCAAGAGCGGCATTAGCCACCTTAATGATTCCATAAAATTGATTCCAATACTCATTAAATCCCCAGTAGGCTTCGTTATATACAAAATCCTCACCAATTGTCAAAAGTTCAACTTGGTCGTCAATACGCCCAGACCAAACATCGTCATCACGCACCTCTGTCACCCCCCAAATAATCCAGTGCATGGCACTCGTACGAAGTTTTGCATAAGTACCCGATACTGGCTGATACATATTAGCCAGATTAGTAAAATCAACATTCGATTCAGGCACCTTATTTTCGGGTAATTTATCAAGGAAATTACAAGAGCTGAAAGCCAAAGAAGAGAATAGAAGTGTAAGTGATATTATTAGTCTAAATTTCATAATTTCATCTATTTAACGGTTCTTAAAAATCGATTTGAACACCTAAAGTATAAGTCGATGTGAGTGGATAAACTTCAGTATCCCATCCCTCAGCATCGGTTAACTCAGGCGTAAAGCTGTTCGCTTTAAATGTAGTAAAAGGACGGTCGGCTGTAGCACTAAGTCGTATATTGGGCATTGTATAGCTACCCATTTTGATATTTTTAAAGCTATAGCCTAAATTGATATTTTGGATACGGAAATAGCTACCATCTTCTACAAAATAGGAGTTTGTATTGCCTACATTCCAACCTTTAATCAATGCAGCCGAAGAGGGGTGACTATTCGTTGTTCCTTCTCCAGTCCAACGATTATCGTATTGATTTTTATCAAAGTTGAAATTAGACTGAGCATATCGAAGGGCACGCTTTCTATTGTACATTTCAGCACCTGTCTGAGCATACAAAGAGATACCGGCATCAAAGTTTTTATAGCTCAACCCTAGATTAAGGCTGAAAGTGAAGGCTGGTATATAAGATCCTAGAATTTGTCTATCATTACCATCAATCACATTGTCTCCATTTATATCCTCATACTTAAAATCACCCGGAATCAATCCATTGGCTACTGCCACAGGATCTGCGGCACACTCAGCCTCATTTTGATAGATACCAACCACTTTGTATCCATAATAGGAGTTCATCTGTTCGCCTACCATATTAATCGTTTTACCTCCTAATATATAGGGTAGTCCGTTCAGTTTCTTCACTTCATTGTGCAGATAACTCACATTAGCACCAATAGTATAGCGAAGATCCTTTGTTATTTTATCGGACCAGTTTGCTTGGAAATCAAATCCAGCATTCAAGATTTCTCCATAGTTACCAGCAAGTGTATTATTATCAAAAGGAATGCGAGGAGATATAATTGCATTTTTAGTCAAACGGTGGAAATAGTCAAAATCAAGACTCAATCTATTTTGAAGAGTCGTTAAATTAAAACCAACATTTGCTTCATCAACCACCTCCCATTTCAACCAGCTATAATAGCTCGTATTTTGGAATCCAGGTACTAACACATCGCCAAAAACACCAGATGCTCCTTGCCCCGTTGTAATAGATGCAAAACCATCACTTGCTGCCACGTGGTCATTTCCTAACTTACCCCAACTAGCCCGAACTTTTAGATAGTCAATAACGGATTGGTTTTTCATAAAATTCTCTTGAGAAACGACCCAAGCCGCCCCAACAGATGGAAAGTATCCCCATGTTTCTTGGTATTTTGAAGTACCATCGGCACGCATCGTAAACATCAGTAGGTATTTACCATCATAATCATAGTTTAAGCGTGCAAAGAAAGATTGCCCCCTATAGGTATGGCCATTATCGCTTAACTTAATACCATCACTATTACCTTGGCTTAGGTATAGCCACTCGTCTGCACCAGCAGGTACATTGGAGGCTGTTCCCGAAATGTATCTATAGTTCTCTTCACGCATCGAATAACCAGCCATAACACCCATTTTATGCATACCAAAAACCTCGTTATAGGTCAAAATATTATCCCAAATGTAGTTGTAGTAGGTAGAGTTTGTTTTAGTTAACTCCGAAACGGGGCGTTGTTGCCAACTACTTACATAATATGGAGCTATAAAAGAGCGACCTTGCGTTTGTGAATAGTCATAACTATAGCTGGTACGGAAGTTAAGCTTCTCGGGCAACAGGTTAAATTGAGCATAAAAATTAGACAACACCTTATAGGTCTTATTCACCGAATCGTGATAATCTGCCGTAGCTACAGGATTGTAAAAGTTAGAGGTCAACAAAATTTGATCGGGCGATGCATATTTAGTAGGAAATACATGGTCACCTCTTTTTTCGTCATAAACAGGCATGATACTCGGCATATTGAAGGCATTTTGCCAAGCAGAGTTGTTTGCAACAACTTGGTTAGCATTACTAAAAATACCATTAAATCCCACCTTTAACCAATTAGTTGCATCAAAGTCTACACTTGCTCTAAAATTAAGACGATCATAGTTGTTCTTAACATCCATAATACCATCTTGATAGAGGTAGCTCATACCAAGCGAATAAGTTGCTTTCTCGCCACCACCCGATACACCAATAGAGTGATTGGTCATAGCAGCTGTACGAAGTAACTCTTTATACCAGTCTGTATCTGCATGGAATGTTAATGTATTAAAATCTCCACCAAATTGATTAATAGAGGCTTGTAGCATAGGAGTATAAGCCTCACTATTGGCTTCAAGCATCATGGTAGCATATTGTTGAGAGTTGGCCATTTCGAGTACATTTGATGCTTGCTGTACCCCAAAATATCCATTGTAAGTGATTTGAGCTTTTTGCCCCACTTTACCCTTTTTGGTCGTGATAATAACCACCCCATTAGCTGCACGCACCCCATAGATAGCAGCAGCAGAGGCATCTTTCAAGATTGACATCTCTTGAATGTCTGCATTATTCAAAAAATCGATGTTGTCATAGAACATCCCATCAACCACATAAAGAGGTGAAGTGTTAGAGAAGGAGCCAACTCCTCGAATGGTAACTTTCGGTCCACTACCTGGGCTACCACTGTTTGTCACATTTACACCTGCCACTTTTCCTTGTAGAGCAGCCATAGGCGAACTGGTGGCTTGATTCAATATTTCATCCCCTTTTACCACAGAGATAGGCGATGTTAAATCTTTTGACTTGGCTGCACCATAACCAATCACTACAATGTCATCAAGTCGTTGAGTATCTTCAGTAAGAGTCACTTTAAGCTCATACTGACCAGCTAGTTTTAGCTCTTTCGATTCTAAACCGATAAAAGAGAAAACCAGCGTTGAATTTTCTAGTACATTTTCTAAAATAAATTGTCCATCTAGATCAGTTACAGTACCAATCGGTGTACCTACCACTTGTACAGTAGCACCTATTACAGGGTCATTGAGTTCATCAATAACAACCCCACGAATTGTCTTTGTCTGCTGTGCAAAAGAGGTTGCTACAGAAGAAATAAGAATCAAAAATGCAATAAATTTGTTCATTTCTTTTTAAGGTTAAATGAGTTTACTTAGTTAGAATTTAAACGTTGAGACAAAGAAAGAGAGAAGATCTCACACCAACACCATACCCAACCACAACGATACTACTTTTATGTTATGAGACATTACGTTTTTACTACTGCAAAAACCATAAACAACTGACCAACAATCATCTAAAATAATCACAAAATAACAACTATTATCAATTTCTATAAAAGCAGTAGTGCTTTAATTGAGATAATTGGAGTATCTTTGTCCCTATATAACCGCTCTTCCTATCGCAAATAGAAAAGATTCAATACTGTAACGAAAAATGCAACATTTTAGATTTACGATACTTCAACTATTAACAATCATTCTGTTTTATACAGTTCAAGCAAAAAGCCATAGTTTCTTGCCCATCATCACAAACTACAATGCATCAACCTACAAAGGGGGCTTGCAGAATTGGGCGTGTGCTCAAGGTTCGAACGGAGAGATTTATATTGGAAACAATTTAGGTTTGCTACAATTTGATGGAGCGGATTGGAAGCTACATGAGATGCCCACTAACTTAAATGTACGTTCCATCTTTACGGATGGAGAGTTAATTTACGTAGGTTCATACAATGAATTTGGCTATTTTAAAAAAGATGAGTTTGGCGAATTAATATACCACTCACTTCGTGACAAACTGACGCATACAGTCATGCACGATGACGATATCTGGAACATTGTAAAACAAGATGATATCATCTATTTCCAATCATTCAGCTCCTGGTTTACCTTTGATGGAAGCGAAGTAAAAGCATACTACGATGAGCATTTCCATCCGCTCTATTTTCATAAGGCACATAATAACATCTACGTACAAGCTGTAAATGGAGACTTCTTCCTATTAAAAGAGAATAGACCGCACCTTTTATTCACTCGAAAGGAGGTGGGAAACGACAACGTAGTAGCTATTGTAGAGAGAGAGGAGGGGAGCATCTTATTATGCACAGAGTGGAATGGGCTTTTCCTATTTGATGGAGAGAAAGTAGAAGAGTGGCCTACCAACATTGATCCCCAATTAAAGCAGATTCAATTAAACCGTGCTACAACAACCCCAAAAGACTCAACCATTATACTAGGTTCAATACGTGATGGAATCTATGCCATTGACAAAGGGGGGAAACTAAAATGGAATTACAACACAGAAAAGAAGCTATACAACAACTCCATATTGAGACTCTTTTGCGATGAAAAGGAGAATATTTGGGCAGCTTTAGACAATGGCATAGCACTTATTCATACCGGATCGGGCTTCTCCATACTAGAGCCTCATGCTAGTAGCTTCTCACTAGGGATGGTTTATGGTATAGAGACCCTGAATGAAAATATCTATATTGCGACCAATAATGGGGCCTATTTTTTCAACAGCTTAACCAATCAGCTACAAACAATTTCGAATACAGAAGGGCAGAACTGGCATATTTCTCAATTCGATTCACAGCTATTTATCGGAAATAACAGAGGTACTCAACTGATAAAAGAGGATAGTGCTTACCCCATCCCTGGTAACAGTGGAGGCAGCACATGCATGCGGAAGTGCAAAGTGAATGACCAAGAAATCTTAATCGAATCATCCTACTCTAGCCTGCGAATTTATCAATCAATTGATAACAAATGGGTATTAACCAACCTTGTGGATAACTTTTCGGCACCCATACGCCAGTTTGAAGTAGATCACACTGGAACCATCTGGGCTTCACACATGAACAAAGGAGTCTATCGGCTCACCCTTTCGAATGACTTCACTACACTTGCAACAGAAGAGTACTATCCTAGCATTGGGAGCAAGTCCAAAAGTTCTAGCCTATCTGTCACAAAAATTAGAGGCCGAATTGTTATCTCAGACAATAGCGATTTATACACCTATGACGATCTATCACAAACGATTATTCCCTTCACTCAATTAAGCAGGGTACATAAAGAGGGTATCATATCGGCTACTATGATTGACGACAATACTTTTTGGATAGCCAACAAAGAGGGCTACGCATTGATCAATTACGAGAACAATCAGTACAACCTAGTTCAAACTATTCCAGCCACCTATTTTGGAACGGAATGCAACGAAACCAACAACAAGGTCTTTGTTAAAGATAGCAGCAGCTACTTCTGCCTAAACAATGCCGTTGCCCTCTATGATGGCAGCAACCCCACCAATAGCCACCATCCCAAGCGAGAGCTTCTTATAACCGCTGCAGTTACCACTTCGCAAACTACAAGAAAAAAACTTTCACTTACCACATCACCATCCAAACCAGCCAAATCATTAAACTACATTGAGTTCTCTGTAAGCTACCCCAATTATGGTAGTGACCAAATTAGCTACCATTACCAACTTGAAGGAGGAGCTGATAAGATTGAGAGAATCAGTGCCGAGAATCGAATTTTCTTCAGTAACCTCAATTTTGGTGACTACTCCTTTGAATGTAGTGCACTCAATGATAAAGGCGAAGTACTATCTACCCAAACCTACTACTTTAAGGTTGCAAAACCCCTTTATTTATCTCTCTATGCAATAACCCTTTATATAGCCGCCCTTATAACAACAGCCTATTCGTGGGCTAAATGGCAATCTAACAAAGCGATGAAAATCAAAGAGAAAGAGTATGAAGCGAGTAGAACAAAGCAAAATTTACAACTATTGGAGCAAGAGAAGATTATCGCTGAACAACAAAAGCAGCTACTTTCAACTGAGTTAGCCCTAAGGAGTAAAGAGAATGCAAGCTTAGCACTCGATTTATTGGCTCGCGACAAAGCGATTGAATCACTCAAAGAACTTATGGCAGAGCACAAACGAAAAAACTCAATGCCGCTAAAAGAGGCAGAACTACTTCTCGCTAAATTTAACCAAGAATTTAGTTCGCATGAATTCCTAGATATCTATCAAAAGAATTTTGACTTGATACATGAGAATTTCTTTCGAAATCTGCGCTCAAGCTATCCAACGCTCACATCAAGTGATTTGAAATTCTGTGCCTTACTACGCTTGAATCTATCTACAAAAGATATCTCACAATTCACAAACCTAACAGTACGCGGAGTAGAAGCAGCAAGATACAGAATCAGAAAGAAAATGGAGATAGCTGAAGGAATCAACCTAGTCAACTTCTTGATTGATTTCAAAGGGTAATAACCTACTCAGCAGCTGTTGTTATGACGCATGCATCCATTAAAAAAGGGGGTTTCAATCGTATGACTGAAACCCCCTTTTTTAATGTACTTATTTAACCTCTTTTACTGCCGAAAGAGGAGAGACTCCATTCTCACTAAATGCCTCAACAGCAAAATAGTAAACTTGGTCTCTATTGAGACTTTTCATAAAATGCTCTCCTTCGTTACCATATACCATCCATGAGCTGTATAGCTTATCGGGCGCAATGCCCCAACGAATATTGTATCCCTGAGCACCCTTTACCTTCTCCCAAGTAATGGTAATATCGCGACGATCTTCGTGGCGACTCAAGGTAACCCCTTTGGGTTGTGCAGGAAGTTTACCTGTTCCTATACCAAATACACGCAGCTCTGAGATAGCCAAGTTAGGTGTAGGTACATGGATATTCTTATAGCGTATATAGCGAGTTACTGTAGGTACCGCCAGCTCTACATAATCATTGGGTCTATCCTCATAGCTCGTACTACGATCTACCAGCTGCTCCCAAGTAATCCCGTCGAGCGACCCCTCTACCGTATAACGGTGATAAAGCCCATCGTATCTACCGTATAGATTACTCTTATGGTCATGGTAGTTAATCTGAATAGCACAAACAGAAGCCCTATTCTCCAAATCAATCACCACCCACTGATCCTCATTATTAGCCTCAGCAAGCCAGTAGCTCTTAGTCAACTCATCAGTTAAAGCGGTAGGCCCAAATTCACCTTCTGCCGAAGAGGCAGTTACAGGCTTAGCATACGAGAGTAACATCCAACCACGGAAGGCTCCCTCTTTACCTGGTATAGCAGGTGCATATCGCGGATAATCACCAAAACGTGTATCGACAAACATAATACCATCGGCATCAAAACCTCCGGGAAACATACATAAACGACGCTCCCAATTCATATTTATGGAGAGAGACATCGAGGCAAAATGCCAATATTGCCCACCAGGACCTACCACGGTCGACCCATGTCCAGCACCATTCATATAGCCTCCAGGTTTATAAGAGACTGGATTGTGCTGCTGATACGTATAAGGACCCATTGGATCATCGGCCACATAAACTCCATCTGCATAAACATTAAACTCAGTACCAGGCGCACCATATTGCATGTAATACTTATTGTTGTGCTTGGTTAACCAAGGTCCCTCCATGTAACCACCTAAGATTGTATCGGTATGATTCTCTCCAAATCGTTCCCAACCATGCTTATCCATGTGTAAGTTAAATAGATTGGCTGTCTCTCCCTTCTTAATAAAGCGATGATTCCTATCCAATTCTATTCCACGAATAGGATAGAGATTAGAAGAGCCCCAAAACATATAGGTTTTGCCATCATCATCAATAAACAAAGCAGGATCTTGCAAATCACTTAAAATAGATGGAGTGGCCTCCCAATCACCCGATGCAGGATTGCTACTAGATAAGATACTCATAGAGCCCGAAGGATCACCCGTAACATAGAGCACAGAATCTTTGTAATTGTGGGCTGCGGGAGCATTGCACCCTTGTGGATACCAGTTCTTACCCGGGTTAATAAATTCCCAATCAAGCAGGTCTTTAGAGCGCCAATAACCATGAGAGCGGGTCACAAACATGTAATACTCTCCACGAAAACGCACTACAGCAGGATCGGCCCCCGAGCGGTAAGAAATATCCTTGTGCGCATCATAAATCATGTAGGTGTAATCAATATTAAGCGGATTGCAATAGGTCTCCATCCGCATCTCCTGCGATTGAACCGTTGCCAGTGTAAGTAGACAAAATAAGAAATAAATAAGAACTCTTTTCATGGATGATATCTTTTAAAGGTTGAACATTTCTAATAAAGAATTACCTCCATCCAAAACAGACAAATAGCTATAAGAGCTCTTATAAGCTCTCCATTTATCCTTTCCGAACTTGGGTGTATCTTTGAACACACAAATAAAAGAAATGAAAACAACTTAGCTCGAATAAGTGGCTACGACACTACTACTACAAGGCTAAAAAGATAACAAAGAGAGTACTACTTTACTACTTTAAAAAAGATAAAACACTACTAAACAACAAACTACAAAAAGAGCAAAAAGCTATCGTTTCAACCAACTTTCCGGATTCAATTTGGTAGTCTCCTTGCGAAGCTGAAAGTGTAGTACCGTATTGCCCGACACATCGGTATGGATGGTGCCAATAGATTGGCGAGTATCCACCTTGCTCCCTTTGGTTACATGCACCTTTGAGAGGTTACAGTAAACAGAGATGTAGCTTCCGTGCCGAATCAATACATTACTCATTCCATTGTATTGAAAAACAGCCGACACCTCGCCTGCAAAGATAGCCCGAGCCTCTGCCCCCGCTTTTCCTTTAAAATCAATACCCTTATTGTCGAGCTGTACATTACGCAATCCATCCACCGCATATTGTCCATAGCGGCTCACCACTACATAAGGACCTGTAATAGGAATAGGAAGCGATCCTCTATTACTCTCAAAATTGGAAGAGAGCGTTCTATCTTCACTATCCAACTTGTAGTTCTCTACCGGTGCTACCTTCTTCACAACCTCCTTCGCAGGTTCAACAGCAGGTTTCTCCTTTCCTGTTTCCCCCTTTCCAGTGGTTCCCTTAGTGCGATCGGCCTCTCTCTTAGCCGCCTCCTTCGCCTTACGATCGGCCTCTACTTTGGCTTTACGTTCTGCTTCCGCTTTAGCAGCAGCTTTTCGGCGTGCCTCCTCTTCGGCTCGTTTTCGCGCCTTCTCTATTTCAATCTCGATTAATTGGTCTATTTTCGCATTGAGTTGCTGCGCACTCCTGCGATTCTTGGCCATCTCGTTCTGAATACCCTTCTGCTTTTTCTGCAAAGAGGCGAGTAACTCTTTACGCTCTTGCTCTTGCCCCTCTATCTTCTTTTTCTCCTCCTCGCCCTGCTTAAGCAGTAACTCTTTAGCACCTTTGGTACGCTTAATCTCCTCCCTTTTGGCTACCACTTGCTCCTGTTTTCGTTCAATCTCATTCGCCTGCAAACGCTGGTAATTGGCATATTCATGCACATAGCGCATCCGTCTATAGGTCTGATTCAAATTTTCGGCAGATAGAATAAAGAGCAAGCGCTCTTGAACCGTCTTATTTCGACGCATATACTGCAAAGAGCTATCATACTTTTGTCTCTTCTCCTTCAAGTTACGCTCTAAAGCAGTAAGTTGGCGTTCCAATCCATTGAGCTCCTGATTGAGCAATTTTACCTCTTTTTCAATCGCTTGAATATAGCTCTTCCGTTCCGCTAACTGTCCCGTAATGAGTGCCAAGTTATCTAACTGACTCTTCACATCACTCTTGGTAGATTGCAACAGAGTTTCCGACTCTGCCAGTTGCTGTTGCAGTTCGGTACGTTTAGCTTCGAGTTCCCTAATCTCTCTAGTAGACTGAGCTAGGAGAGGAGAGAATAGGCTACTTACCAGACAAAGAAGTAAAAGGAATGGTCTCATTCAGATCGGTTTAATAGAGCTAATAGGTTACTTAAGAAGTGCTTTTAAAAGGGTTTGGATCTCCACCTTTTCATACCGCTTGGGTATCTCCGAAACAGCCTGCCAACTCCCTTCGGTAGAGAGTCTAGAGAGTTCTAACTCGGCTACAATCGGCTTCTTGGCCCCCTCGAAAGCTACGCGCATGTAGCTAGGATAGGTAGCCTCACTAACTGGGACAAATTGATCATACTTCCATTTCAAAAGATAGGGTTTGTTGACCATGGCAATGTTACTCTCCACCAAAGTCCCTTTTTGAATGGTTGTATAGAATTGGTAAGTAAAATGTCTGCTCTGTTTCACCTCTAGCAACGCTTCGCCCTCCCGTTTTAAAGAGAGTTCAAAACGAGATGCATCACGAGGAGTCACCTCCCTCTTACCAGGCAAGAAAAGCTCATTAAAGAAGAGTGCCTGCAAGGTATAGAAATCGAGTTCCGTATGGAGCAAAGCGGTCAGCTCTCCGAAAGAGAGCTCCACATAGCGCTTATTGATGCGGTCGAGTGCCACCACTTTTTGAGGAGTTATCTCGATACGTCCTACCTCAATGCCCAAAAGAGGAGCCACCGAGAGTTGGATCGATTCATTTTTTCGCATCCGCAAGGTACCCGATACGCGGGTGGCTTTTCCTGTTAAATTGACCGTTAGTGCCATCTTGGCCGTTAGCTGCTGCAATTCCGAACCACGCTCTATCACCTCGGATAGATAGGCCTCCTCACTCAAATCACCAATCAATCGCTCCTTCTTAGCTAGCTTTGTAGTCGAACAAGCAGCCACCAATAGCACTACACAAAGGGTTAAAATATAAGGTATCGTACGTTTTATCATTCTGCTATGTATTTCTTCGTTGCAATTTTTCTGCGTAGTAATTTCATCTCTTTCTCACTTCTCTTCTCGTCTCCCTTCTCCTCTTGGTTGGCCAACTTCTCGGCCTCTAGCCAGTAGGAGAGCGCCTGCTCTTTTTCGCCATTCATGAAGTATATATCCCCACAATGCTCTACTACTACAGAGCTCTGATTTCCCCCATGCAACATGGCTTGATCCATATATATTTTTGCTTCTGTATACTTTCCTTTCTCAAAAAGAATCCAAGCATAGGTATCCAAGTAGGTAGCATTCTTCGGTTCGGCCTTCACCGTTTGGTAACTCATCTCCTCGGCTTTATCCAACTCTACTTTATCTATCGAGAGATAATAGGCATAATTATTGAGTGCGCCAATATTATCTTTGCGGTAAACCAGGGCCGAATCATACGCAGCATAGGCTTCTACCTTCAACTTCTTGGCGTAATACAAATCACCCATGATGGAGTAAAAGTCCGAAACCACATTTTTATCATCCTGCTCATCGACTTGGCTCACCCCGCGTTTAAAAATTTGAAGTGCCTCATCCTTTTTATCCAACTGATAATAGCCCAACCCACCGTAGTAGTAAAATTCAAGCACTTCGGGAGTATATTCCATGGCCGGCAGCGAGATGGCAATCACCTCCTCCATATTCTGTTCACTCAGTGCAAAACTGAGTAGCTGTAGTCTAGCGGGTGTATTCTCTGGATCAAGCGCCAAAACTTGGTGAAGTGTTTGGGTTGCTTCTGGTTTCATCTGCTTATTTAAGAAGTACTGAGCCGCTAGCATCGGTATATTTGCATCCTGCTGAGGGCGTTGTAGCATATTGGTAAGCAGTCTAACAATTTGGGTACTATCCCGATTGCCCTGCTCCGATTGGAGGATAAGTTGTCGCACCAAATTCATTTTGACCTCACTCTCCAAGCCATCGCTTAACAAAAGGGTATCAATCTGTTTTTGATACAAACTATCATTGCCCATCTTTTCGTAATAGTTGGCCATCGAAAGCATGGCCGGAGCATAACCCGGTTCATCGGCTAGCACTGCCTGGAAGGTAGCATACGCCTCATCGCTCTTCCCATTATTGAGGTAGATATCGCCCAATATATTTTTGTAGCGCAAATCGTACGGATACTCTTGAACCAATGCTTCAATCTCTCTAAAAGCCTCATCCATGCTATTCATAGAGAGATACATCCGAAACTTCTCCATACTGATTTGCTCCGATTTGCCATCAATAGCCTCTAGGCGATTAAGGGTACCAATCACTTGCGAATAGTCCTGTGTACGGTTATAAAGATCAATTAAGGCCATAAGGGGTTCTAAACGGTTGCTAAAACGAGTAGACATCTCTTCGAGCACCGCAATGGCTTTCTCAAACTGCCCTTTCCCTTGGTAAAAACCGGCCAATGTTTGGTTATACCAGAAATTGGTTGGGTCGGCTGCAATAGCCTGCTCCAACGCCTGTTCACCCTTTTCGGTTTGATTAAGGAAGAGATAAAATTTAGCAATTTCATAGAGGGTAGCTGCCCCCGTAGGGTGAAGCGTAAGGGCATGGCTATAGAGTTCAAAAGCTGCATCGTAATTGCCCTGCTGTTTTTGGCGTAGTGCCTCTAGAAAGAAGTACTCATACTTACGTTCCAGTTGGGGCGATAGTTTTTTCACATAACTTGCCTCACTCTGCTTTCGTTTGCCCGAAGTACCTCCCTTACGAGTTGTTCCACACGATACCAGGAAGGCCATGGCCACCACACACCACATACCGATGGTTAGCTTTATCACTCTTTTCATCCTATATTGCCTCCTTATTTCTTTCCAGTATGGCCAAAGCCACCTGCTCCACGTTCCGTTTCATCGAGTACCTCGACCTCTATCCAGGCTGCCTGCTCGTGACGAGCTATGACCATCTGCGCAATGCGTTCGCCATCCTCTACCACAAACTCTTGGTCAGAGAGGTTAATGAGTATAATACAAATTTCGCCTCGGTAATCGGCATCAATGGTTCCTGGCGAATTTAACACACCAATTCCCTTCTTGATAGCCAACCCACTACGTGGGCGAATTTGTGCTTCGTACCCCTTGGGTAGTGAGATGTAAAGCCCCGTAGGGACCAAACAGCGCTGCAAAGGTTTTAGTAAGATAGGTTCAGTAAGATTGGCCCGTATGTCCATTCCAGCCGATTGGCTCGTTTCATACTGTGGAAGCGGATGCTTAGATTGATTGATTATTTGTACGTTCACCGTTCTCTATATTTAGGTTCTATATAGATGCGAAATTACACATTTAGATGGATTTATGGAACAGTTTACCCTTTTTTAAACGAGAGTTTCTTACTTTTGTAGACAAACAGTAGCCCTATATGGAGAAGAAAGTGATGAATTGGAAACAACTCCTATCCACCAAGCGATTGGGGATGGAGGCTTTACACAACGAAAAGAAGAACGAGCGTACAGAATTTCAACGTGATTATGACCGACTCATATTCTCGGCCCCCTTCCGCCGTTTGCAAAACAAAACCCAGGTATTTCCGCTACCCGGCAGCGTATTTGTGCACAACCGACTCACCCACAGCCTAGAGGTATCGTGCGTAGGACGCTCCTTAGGCAACGACATTGCTCAAGCACTCATAGAGCAGCAGCCCGAATTGGAACAGACAGCCATCCGCGAAATAGGCTCCATCGTTTCGGCCGCCTGCCTAGCACACGATTTAGGCAATCCCCCCTTTGGACACTCGGGCGAAAAAGCAATAGCCACCTACTTCTCGGAAGGAAAAGGGGCCCATTTAGAGAAGCTACTATCCAATGCCGAGTGGAATGACCTGACACACTTTGAAGGAAATGCCAATGCCTTTCGGCTCTTAACACACCAGTTCGAAGGGAGAAGGGAGGGGGGCTTTGTCTTGACCTACGCCACCCTGGCCTCTATCGTAAAATACCCCTATTCATCGCAATTAGCAGGCAACAAACCGAAGTTTGGCTTCTTTACCAGCGAAGAGAAGGTCTTCCAAACCATTGCCCACGAGTTGGGACTTATTTGCCAAAGCGAGCCGGACCAGCCACTGCGCTACGCCCGCCACCCCTTGGTCTACTTGGTAGAGGCAGCCGATGACATTTGCTACCAAGTAATGGATATCGAAGATGCCAATAAATTAAAAATACTCGCCACCCACGAAGTGGTAACACTCTACCAACGCTTCCTAACACCCAAGCAGGTGCAGCGCTACGAAGAGGTGTGCCGCAAGGTAACCGACGAACACGAGCAGATAGCCTACCTGCGCTCATCGGTCATTGGCAATTTAATCAGTGCCTGCAGCCAAGTGTTTGTAGAGAACGAAAAAGCGATCCTAGCAGGTAGCTTCGAGGGGTCGCTTATCAAGGGGATGGAGCCTCAACTAAAAGCCGCCTACGAAACCTGTTCGGCCACAGCCTTCGATCGCATCTATCGCTCCAGTTATGTAGTCGATATCGAACTGGCTGGTTACCGCATCATTACCACCCTCATGGAACTGATGACTGAAGCGGTCTGTAACCCAGACAAAACCTACTCACAACTCCTTATGAATAGGGTATCGAGCCAGTACAACATGAAAGCAGAGACCCTGTACGAACGCATTCAAGCAGTACTAGACTACGTATCGGGCATGACGGATGTCTATGCACTCGATCTCTACCGGAAGATTAATGGCAACAGCCTGCCAGCTGTATAGTTACTCTTCAGTAAACATCCCCTCACGAGAGAGTAACTTATCTAGATTTGCAATGCCCAGCGCTACAATAGCCGTTACCACGGCTGTGTGCTCTTGGTACTCTACAATGTTCTTGGTATAGAGATCGCGCTCCGTGTGCCATATCTCGCCGTAGTTAAAGTCGTACCCCTTAAAATCGTCGGTATGGAAGTAGGTAGCAGGTACCCCTTTTAAGGCAAAGACAGTAGCATCATTTCCCCCCATCCGGGTAGGACGCTTGGTGGGTGGTGCCACCGTCACCTCAAAAGGATAATCTGGGTTAATCTCTTTCAATGGCTCGCATACCTTTGCCATATCAGCATACATAGCTTGTGGTACAGCTATGCCCACGGGAGGGGTAGGGCCGCCATCCCTATTTAAGAGGTAAGCTATTTTGTCCAACTCTTTTTCGTGGCTCTTCACATAAGCCTGAGCACCTAGCAATCCAAACTCCTCGCCTGCAAAAGCAACAAACCGAATGGTACGCTTCGGTTTTACCCCTGCTTGCGCCAACATACGAGCGGCCTCCATCATAGGTCCAATGCCGGTAGCACAATCTATTCCCCCCGTGGCTACATCAAACGCATCGAGGTGACCCGTTACCAACACATACTCATCGGGATATTTGCTCCCCTTTATCTCGGCCACTACATTGTGGTATTTAATAGGTCCTAACTTGAAGTGATTTCGAATATCAAACTCCAACCAGAAGTCGCGACGCTCGGCCACCATCTGCTTAACTACCTTGAACTGATGCTCGTTAAGTTTGATATCGCACACCTCGGGCAGGTTATCGAAAGTAGTCGCAGGATTATTGACCAACTTACGATCGTAGAGTGCTCGGAGCGGCACGGTTGATGATTGAATAAATCCCAATACGCCCGCCTCTACCATCTCTTGGTAAAACATACCTGGCATTTCACGGTAAGGTATCAAGGGATGTTTTGTACCGCTGCGTCTGTTAAGAAGTTGCAACGAGTCATTCTGTTGCTGAACAGCTACATTATGGGCTATCATAGCTTGACGCAGGGAGTCCGATGGAGCAAGTTGACTAAGTGGCCAACCACTATTGACCCCTCCAACCAGCACCCAAGCCCCTTTTAGTTTCTGCTTGATGCGCTTTAGTTCGCCCTCCGACCGGGGCTCCATCACCACATGTCCGCGTTGCACTCCTTTGGTGCCCGAAGTGTACGAGGGGGTTACAAAATGTAGATTCATCGCCTCGTCACCCCCTATCATTCTTCCAAACCAAGGGCCACGGTTGAAACCCACAGGCACTTCACCCGCCTCCTCTAGGTAGGCCGTAATGCCCCACTTCTTATATTCGTGCAGCATCCATGCAGCAGCATTCTCATACCCATCCGAACCAACTAGGCGCCCCCCAAAACGGTTGGTCAGCACATCAATCTGATGCATTACGCGGTTATCATTCGCTCCCATTTCTATCATTTTCTTCACAGCTGCTGGTTGTGCAAAACCAACTGCCGTGCAGAAAGTAGCTACTACAATCAGTAGCAAGTAGTCTCTCCTCATATACTAATTCTCTTTCGTTTTAACTTTAATGACGCAAATATAACCACTTTTTGCTGTTTTGCCTAGTTTTTAGAAAAACATCCCCACACTGGAGGAATTAAAGGAGATTTGTTGCAACCTTTCTGCAGCGCAAAGCGTCTAATAGATAAAAAATAAGATGTTATGAAAAAAAGTTTAGCCCTATTAGCCGCTTTTATAGGCTGTTTGTGTTTATACACCTTAGTAGCCAGTAATCAACCCAGCAACCAACCCCTTACCAAGCGGGTAGAAGTAGCTCCCTTTCACGCCATTACTGCAACCAGCTCTATAGATGTGCTCTATACGCAAAGCAGTGGCAAACAGGAGATTGAGATATACACCACCCCTCGATTAATGGAGTTGGTAGAGGTAGTGGTAGAGAATGGTGTATTACAAATAGGTTTTAAACGCAACACTAAATCAATCTCCATCAAGAAAGAGCCACTCGAAGTACGCGTTACAGCCCCTGCCGTAGAGGCACTAAAAGCTACAAGCTCGGGCGATATCAAGCTGACCAACGGTCTAACCACCTCGGGCAAACTCCTACTGAGTGCATCGAGTTCGGGCGATATTAAAGGAGGAAAAGTAGCCTGCGAGGAGTTAGTAGCCAAAGCATCGAGCTCAGGCGATATCAAGTTAGAGAGCGTAAGTTGCCCAATCATTACAGCAACAGGAAGTAGCTCGGGCGATATCGAGTTCAAAGAGGTAACAGCGGTAACAATTACGGCCCAATCAAGTTCGTCGAGCGAAATAGAATTGGTAGGGAGATGCGAACGGGCCACTTTCACCGCCTCAAGCTCGGGCGATATTGATGCGAAGGATTTACAAGCAACCGAAGTAGAGGCATCGGCTAGTTCAAGCGGCGAAATAAGTTGCTATGCTACTGGCAAACTAACGGCCAGAACGTCGAGTAGTGGCGAAGTGAAATATAGAGGCACTCCACAGCAAGTAGTGTGCGACAAAAAAGCCAAAGTAAGAAAGATGTAACTTAATTCATAAGCTAAACGACTCTATAAAAGAACAAAAACACCCCCTACTACAAGTTTCTCTTTTTTTATCCTTCACCCTTCACAATATTTGATAATCAGCGAGTTATGGTGAAGGATAGCCTTTTTATGCTTCACCTATCCTTCACCACAAAAAACTCTTAAGAGTTTCACCTTCAATTCTTAAGAATATCGAGTAAAACTCTTAAGAAAGTTGAGTGAAACTATTAAGAGTTTTGTAGCTTCAACAAATTAGGTAAACAAGAAAGAAAGAGCTAAAGCTCCCCTTATTATTCAGATTATTTACTTTCATCCGTACCCGCTATGAGAGAGCAAGTTACGACAACTGAAACCAAAAAGCGAGTAATCAAAAATGGGCTACAATTCGTAGTTTTCCTTGATTCCATCGAGAATAGCAAACAGATCCTCCATCTTCTCGGCACGAAGCATCGCTACCCGTGTCTCTTTAAAATTGGGGATTCCTTTGAAAAGCGGAGAGGCGGCTAGGTGACGACGTACATGAAGTATACCTCGACGCTCATCGAGCAAGTTTACACTGTCTAATACCTCTTGGCGCAATACCCCCATCTTCCAGTCAAATGAGAGTTCGGGCAGCTCTTCTCCCGTCTCTAGGTAGTGCTTTACCTCCTTAAAAATCCAAGGGCGACCAAAACTGGCGCGTCCTATCATCACCGCATCTACTCCATAACGGTCAAAACACTCTTTGGCACGCTGAGGAGTGGTTACATCGCCATTCCCAATCAAGGGGATACGCATACGCGGGTTGTTCTTAATCTCGCCCAGCAAGCTCCAGTCAGCTTCACCCGTATACATCTGTGCACGGGTGCGTCCATGTACTGTAAGCGCCTCAATGCCGCAATCTTGCAACTGCTCGGCCAGGTCAACAATAATCTTGCTTTCGTTGTCCCACCCTAAGCGGGTTTTCACCGTAACGGGTATTTTTACCGCATCGACTACCGCTTTGGTAATCTCAAGCATCTTGGGAATATTCTGCAGCATACCTGCTCCAGCCCCTTTGCCTGCCACCTTACGTACGGGACATCCAAAATTTATATCGAGTACATCGGGTTTAGCCTCCTCTACAATGCGGGCAGCCTCGACCATCGCATCGACCTCTTTTCCGTAAATTTGGATAGCTACGGGGCGTTCGGCCTCACTGATGTTTAATTTGGCTGCTGTTTTATTGACCGAGCGAATCAAAGCATCGCTCGATACAAATTCAGTATAGACCATATCTGCACCAAACTTCTTGCACATCAGGCGAAAAGCCGGATCGGTAACATCCTCCATGGGAGCGAGTAAAATGGGTTGATTTCCCAAATCTATGTGACGTATTTTCATCTTCTAACACAATTTAGTCTGCAAAAATAGAGAAAAAAAGATACCTTTGCAGCCTATTTAATCAAAAGAAAGATGAAACCAACCATAAAAGATTTCGAAATCATGGCACCTGCTGGCTCACGCGAGTCACTAGCAGCAGCCATTCATGCCGGAGCACACTCTATTTACTTTGGTATAGAGAGCTTAAACATGCGTGCACGCTCGGCCAACACCTTTACCATACAAGACCTGCACGACATTGCCAACATCTGTGACGAACACGGCGTAAAGAGCTACCTCACCATCAATACCATTATATATGATGAGGATATTACCTTGATGCGCCAGATAGTCGACGCAGCCAAAGAGGCAGGCATCAGCGCCGTTATTGCAGCCGATGTGGCGGTAATGGCCTACTGCTGCGAGGTGGGGCAGGAGGTACACCTCTCTACCCAACTCAATATAAGCAACACCGATGCCTTGAAATTCTACAGCCGCTTTGCCGATGTAGTGGTGCTAGCACGCGAATTGAACCTAACACAGGTACGCCAAATATACGATGCCATTCAAAACGATCAAATCAAAGGCCCTAAAGGGGAATTGGTTCGTATCGAGATGTTCTGCCACGGTGCTTTGTGCATGGCCGTATCGGGCAAGTGCTACTTAAGTCTGCACGAGATGAACACCTCGGCCAACCGTGGGGCTTGCACCCAAATATGCCGCCGCTCGTACGATGTAAAAGACAAAGAGACCGATATTAAGCTTCATGTAGACAACGAATACATCATGTCGCCCAAAGATTTGAAGACCATTCACTTCATGGATGAGATGATTGAAGCAGGGGTACGTGTATTTAAAATAGAGGGACGCGCCCGTGGACCCGAATATGTACGCACCGTTGTAGAGTGTTACCGCGAAGCAATTGAGGCCTACCTAGCCGATGAATTTACCGAAGAGAAAAAAGAGGAGTGGAACAACCGCTTGAAAACGGTATTTAACCGAGGCTTCTGGAACGGTTACTACCTGGGACAACGCCTAGGCGAATGGAGCCGCAACTACGGATCGGAAGCTACCGAACGCAAAGTGTATGTAGGAAAAGGGATGAAGTTCTTCTCCAACATTGGCGTAGCCGAATTCTTAGTAGAGGCAGCCACCATGAAGGTAGGCGATAAGCTACTCATTACAGGACCCACAACTGGAGCCGTTTACCTTACACTGGACGAAGCGCGCGTGGATCTAAAAGCAGTAGAAGAGGTAGGGAAAGGGGATCGAGTATCTTTTAAAGTACCCGAAAAGGTGCGCCCTAGTGACAAGCTCTACAAATTAGTTCCGGCAGCCGACTTGAAGAAGAAAGAGACAACTGCTCAAACAGAAACAATTGCGACGCACTAGTCAGCAACTGTAACAAGATATCCCTACGAGCTCTATTCACTCTACTTAGTAGAGGAATAGAGCTCAATCACACCGAGAGAAGAAAACCACCGCTATTGGTGGCCTTATTAATAACTATTTTTTATGAACGAAAAATCGAAAAGATTTAGTCAACCCGTGCGTTTTCGCCACTTTGACCACAAAGCTTATTCCGCATTTCGTAGCCTAAAGAGAGAGGTGAACATTGGCGTATTGGCCGTAAGCATGCTTACATTTGCCACAGCTACCCAAGCCACCGCTCAAACTACGCAACAACCCGAACGCGAACAAGCCTATGAGTTAGAAGAGGTAGAGGTGACTGCACTGCGAGCTCCCCTTACCGTGAGCCAAAGCGCACGCATGGTAACGGTCATTGACCGAAAACAGGTAGAATCGGCCCCCGTCCGAACAGTTAACGATCTAATAAAGTATGCCATCGGCGTGGATGTCCGCCAACGAGGGATACAAGGAACACAAACAGACATCAGCATCCGCGGAGGAACGTTCGATCAGATTACCATCCTACTGAACGGCATCAACATCTGCGATCCACAAACAGGGCACAACGCCGCCGACTTTCCCGTTGATGTAAACGACATTGAGCGCATCGAAATCTTAGAAGGTCCAGCCGCTCGTGTATACGGCACCTCCTCGCTACTGGGGGCCATCAATATTGTAACCCGCAAACCCGACAGCAATCAACTTGAACTACATGCAGCAGGTGGCTCTTACGGAGCAGCACAAGCAGGAGTGCACATAGGAGTGATCAACACCGCCTTCCACCACACCATTTCGGGCAGCTACAACCGCACAGACGGTTACCTACGTAACCAAGCAGGCTCCCTAAACAGCGACAACCAACTGGCACGCGCCTTCTACCAAGGAGGATACACCCACACCGATGTCGACGTAAACTGGCAAGCTGGGTATAGCGACAAAGGGTATGGTGCCAACACCTTTTACTCTCCGCGCTACGACAATCAGTACGAGCAAACCCGTAAATACTTTGTAGCAGCCCAAGCCACCACCAAAGGGGTGGTTCAACTACGTCCACAACTCTACTTTACCCGAGGCGAAGATCGGTTTGAACTGATTCGCGGTAGCGAAGAGCGGGTAAAGTACAACTACCACCAAACCGATGTATTCGGCATGAACCTCAACGCCAGCTTCTCCTCCATTTTAGGAAAGACAGCCGTAGGTGGAGAGATACGCAACGAAGCCATTCGCAGTACCGCGCTGGGCGAACCCCTTACCACGCCACACCCCATTGCCGGGAGTGAGAGGGAATACACCTTGGGACTCAATCGTACCAATGTAAGTTTTCACCTAGAGCACAATGTCGTTCTTAACCGCTTCACCCTATCGGCCGGGCTTATTGCCACCAAGAATACGGGCAATGAAGAGGGTTTCCGCTTCTACCCAGGAGTAGATGCATCCTACCGTTTAACGAACAACTGGAAACTATACGCCTCGTGGAACAACTCGTTGCGGCTACCCACCTTTACAGAGCTCTACTACACCACCAACGATACCCACCAAGGCAACAAATCCTTGAAAGCCGAGGAGATGCAAGCCTTCGAAGCAGGGGTAAAGTATGGTACACCTGCCCTACAAGGTAGTCTAAGCATCTACCACAACCGAGGCAAGAACCTAATAGATTGGGTACAGGCCGAAGGAGATGAGATATGGCGATCGATTAACCACACCCGCATCAACTCTACAGGGGTAGAACTAACCACTACCATCCGTTTCCGCGAGTGGCTGCACGAAGAGAATTTTTTAAACCGACTCACCCTAGGTTATAGCTACATTGACCAAAGCAAAGAGGAGTTACCTGGCTATGTTTCACAATATGCGTTGGAGTACCTCAAGCACAAAGTGGTGGCGCAGCTAGAGCACCGCGTCTGGAGAAAACTAGAAGCGAGTTGGTCCTTCCGCTGGCAAGAACGAGAGGGGAGTTACAACCGATACGAGAATGGAGTCTCTACCGGTGTAGCCCACTACCAACCCTTTGCCCTAGTCGATGCCAAGCTCAGTTGGAACGCCCCTACCTACAAACTCTATGTAGAGGCCAATAACCTACTAAATCATCACTACTACGACTACGGAAATATACCGCAACCTGGTTTCTGGATCATGGCAGGAGCTAGCTATCGCTTCCGCTGGTAAACACTAAACAGCTAGTCATACCTACTTAGTGCCCCTTTACCCTGATAAATTAATCAGGGTAAAGGGGCACTTCTGCATTTATTTAAAAAAAAAACGATTCATTGCCCTCCCCATAGATAAAGCCCTAACCAAACTGGTTATTAATTCAATTATATTGCATAAATTTTATAAATTAAACAAATCAACAAAAGATCAAGAAAGGAAGAAGATATCTATAAAACAAAAAGAAAGCAGTAAAAAAACACTCCAAAAAAGCCCAAAACCTATTATTTATGCAAAAAACAATCAAATCATAATTTTTAGAGACACTTTTCATTCAAAATAAAACAACAAACAGAGACAACCAATAAAACAAGCTAAAAATTAACACACCTAGCAGACAATTATCTAGCAAAGTGACAAAATAAGTCGTTTCAAACACAAATATCACTCAAATTCAAATAAAAAAAATAACACTATGTATTTTTTTACAAAAATATTTCTATATTTGCATCGTTAATTATACAGAATAGTAATTAAAATTAAGAGAGAGAATTTATGAAAAAAAGACTAATCATGTCATTAACCCTACTATGTATGTTCGTAGTAGTGGTTGTTGCACAAGTTTCTAAGGTAACAGGGGTTGTTATCTCGGCGGAAGACAATGAGCCAATTATCGGAGCATCCGTTTTAGTAAAGGGAACCACACTAGGTACCATCACCGACGTTGAAGGTGGGTATACAATTACGAACATTCCCGCAGATTCTAACACATTGACGATTTCTTATGTAGGTATGAAGAGTCAGGAAGTTTCTATAAAATCAGGACTTCAGCGAATCGTATTACAAAGTGATTCTGAAATGATCGACGAAATTGTGGTTACAGCCATGGGTATTTCGAAAGAAAAAAAGGCTTTAGGTTATGCGGTACAAGATGTAAAAGCCGAAGAACTGACTAAGGCAGCAAATACCAGCTTAGCCGGCGCCTTACAAGGTAAAGTCTCTGGTGTTGATATTACACCTTCATCGGGCATGCCTGGGGCTTCTTCAAAAATAACAATTCGCGGATCTCGCTCATTTACAGGGGATAATACGCCACTTTATGTAATTGACGGCATGCCTGTTTCTTCAACATCGGATATCAGTACTGGAAATTCTGTAACGGGTTCTGACTTTGCTTCTCGTTCTTTAGATATTGATCCTAACGATATTGAAAGTGTAAATATTCTAAAAGGGCAAGCAGCTTCTGCCTTATACGGCATGCGCGCTTCAAATGGGGTTATTATTATCACAACAAAGAGTGGTAAGAGTGCAAAAAAAGGAAAACCTCAAATTTCGATCAACTCCAACGTCTCATTTGATGTTGTCTCTACGCTACCCAATTACCAAACGACTTTTGCGCAAGGGGTAAATGGTGTATTCAATCCAACAAGTTCCTTATCATGGGGTCCACGCATTAGTGAATTAGCCAACGATGCAACCTATGGAGGAAATACAGACAATGAATACACAAAAGAATTTGGAAAAAAAGAGGGTATGTATTATGTGAGACAACGTGCATTGGCTGGTTTGGATCCATGGGCTACTCCTCAAGCTTATAACAATATTGAGAATTTCTTTCAAACAGGCATAACTTGGAGCAACTCTGCCAACGTTGCTCAAGCATTTGATAAAGGGAATTACTCTTTCTCATTGGGTAATACAACACAAGATGGTATTGTACCAAATACAGGTATGAATCGCTATAATGCAAAGATGGCAGCAGATGCTAAACTTCATGACAACTGGTCAACAGGTTTTACAGGTAACTTTGTTACATCAAAACTAAACAAGCAAACTTCAGCAAACAATGGTATTGTGGCTACAGTATATGGAGCACCTGCTAGTTATGATTTAGCAGGCATACCTTCACATGTTGCCGGAGATCCTTATAAACAAAATACCTACCGTGCTACAGGTGGTTTTGATGCAGCCTATTGGGCTATCGAAAACAATGAATTTATTGAAAGATCACAACGCTTTTATGGAAACACTTACCTTAAATATGACACTAAGTTCAATACGGACAAACACAATTTAAGTGTAAAATATCAACTAGGGGTTGACTCTTATACAACAGATTACACAGACTCATGGGGCTATGGCCACTCAAATAAGACAGGAGAGATTGAGCACTATGGTTATACAGTTTTAGAGATGAACTCATTACTTACAGCCATGTATAGTTGGAATATTAATGAGAAATTAGTATTTGATGCACTTCTTGGTAATGAGTTTGTAAATACGCAACGCAAATATTATCAATCTTACGGGGCCAATTTTAACATTCCAGGCTGGAATCATGTGGATAATGCAACCACATTAATTGCTAGTGAATCATTAAGAAAGAAACGTACAGTAGGTAATTTTGCTAGTTTATCTTTGGCTTATAACAATATGTTGTATTTCAATGCTACGGGTCGTAATGACATTGTTTCGTCTATGCCTCGTAACAATCGCTCCTTCTTCTATCCTTCTGTATCGTTAGGTTTTATCTTTACCGAATTGGAGATGCTAAAGAATGAGGTATTGACTTTTGGTAAAATTAGGGCTTCTTATGCCGAAGTGGGACAAGCAGGTACATATTATGATACCTTTTATAGAACACCCACTTATGGAGGTGGTTTTTATAGCGGAACACCTATTCAATATCCAATCAATGGAACAACTGCCTTTACACAATCTACAACGGTATATGATCCAAACCTAAAACCACAAAACACACGTTCGTATGAGCTAGGTCTTGATTTGACATTCTTCAACGGACTGTTTAACTTGAACTATACCTACTCTCGTCAAAATGTAACAGACCAAATCTTTAGTGTTCCTTTGGCTGGCTCTACAGGTGCTACTAGTTTAGTAACCAATGGAGGAGCTATCCATACCAATGCACATGAATTCACATTGGGAATGACTCCTATTGATAATAGAAACTTTAAATGGGACTTCGCATTTAATTTCTCAAAAATCGACAACTATGTAGATAAATTGGCAGACGGAGTGGAGAGTATTATGCTAGGAGGTCTTGTAACGCCACAAATTCGTGCAAGTGTGGGTGATAAATTCCCTGTTATTTACGGCACCTCCTTTTTACGGAATGACAATGGAGATATTGTAGTCGACGCCAATGGTATGCCACAAATGGGTGACGAAAGAGTCATTGGTACAGTAGCTCCCAACTTCACACTTGGTTTTAATACAACATTCGACATTTATAAATTCCAAATTTCCGCTACTCTTGATTGGAAAAATGGAGGACAAATGTATTGCGGAACAATGAACACACTTAATTTTTATGGAACTACTGAAAAATCAGCAAGTTTCCGCCAAATGGAAAGCTTCTTATTTGAGAGGGATGCAGTAAAAAAACTAGCTGACGGGACTTACACAACCAACGACATAGCAATTCCTGGCTCCATGGCCTATAACTATTTTGACAAAATGTCTTCCATCAATGAAGGGGCTATTTCCGATAGCGACTTCTTGAAATTGCGTGAATTATCAATTAGCTATCCCGTATGGACTAAAAACGGAATCAATGTGAATTTAAATGCATTTGCTCGTAATTTGATTCTTTGGTCAGCTATCGAAGGACTTGACCCTGAATCATCTCAAGGAAATAACAATATGGGAGGTGGATTTGAACGCTTCTCTCTTCCAGGAAGCTCAAGCTATGGGTTCGGTATTAACGTTAAGTTCTAACTAATTCTAATGATTTTTAATATGAAAATAAATAATGTACTTAAAGGGGTTCTGATTTTATCAGCCATGTCAACCTCTTTCACCTCATGTTCAGAGGATATAATGGATCGTATCAATGAGAATGTAAACAATGTTACAGATGTACCTGCCCGATTAATTCTAACGGACGTGATGACAGCTACTGCCTTTAGTAATGTAGGTGGTGATTTTAACACCTACCTAGGTATCTATATTGAGCATCAAATAGGCTCTCATAACCAAACCTACAATGCGGAGATGAGAAATGGAGAGCCTCAAGCCTCTGCCACATTTAACAATGTTTGGCGTGGATTGTACAGATCACTTAAGGATGCTAAGATAGCTGTTGCTAAATGCTCTGAAGGGGGTGCACAAGCGGGTAATTATATAACATTAGGTATTGCTCAAACCTTAGCAGCCTACAATTTAGCATTACTTACAGATATGTTTGGGGATACGCCTTGGAGTGAATCAGGTGACTATACAGTAAGTATGACGCCTAAATTGGATAAACAAGAAGATATTTACAAAGATGTTTTGGCTTATTTGGATAACGCTATTGTGAACCTTCAAAAAACGGATGTTTCAGCAATGGGTAGCCAAGACTTGATTTATGCTGGAGACAAAACTAAATGGATTAAAACTGCTTATGGATTAAAAGCTCGCTATACAATGAGAACAATGGCAAAAGCATCAGATAAAGATGCCGCAATGCAAACTGTTTTAGAGTGCGTAAGCAAATCATATACTTCATCTAGTGAGCAATGTAGCTATAATCTATATAATACCGGTGTAAATATCAATCCTTACTTCGGCTTTTATTGGGCACGTACAGGAGTTGTTGCTAGCCGTAGCATGTTTGATAAATTAATGGAGCGAAATGATCCACGTCTTTCTCGTCTATTTATGGAGCCTCAGAGCGCTACAATGATTGCATCTGCTACAGATCCTCTATTGAATTTGGCTAAACATGCTGACTTAAATCAGAGCCAAGAAGAATATACCACATCTATGTATGTAGCTGCACAATCAGCTCCCACTCATCTACTAAGTTACCATGAAGTATTATTCTTAAAAGCAGAAGCTTTGAGCCACTTAGGTAGAACAGCTGAGGCTAAAGAAGTTTTAAAAATAGCAGTTGTAGCAGGTATCGAAAATTCTGAAAAAAATGTTTTAGATGCTCTTTCTTCTGTTGCATGGGGTGGATTTAAAAATATCACAGCCGATGTTACACCTGAAATGGCTAATACCTACTTTGACGACGAGGTAAGTCCATTATTTGACACAAATCCTCTAAAAGAAATTATGCTTCAAAAATACATTGCATTTCACGGAGCTAATGGAGAAACTACAGAGTGTTACAGCGATGTAAGAAGAATGAAAGCCCTTAACAATGACTTTTATGCATTCCAAAATCAACAAAAACTTCCACTAAGATGCCCTTATGGGAATAGTGACACTACAACTAACCCCAATGTGCAAGCAGCATATGGAAATGGCGACTATGTCTACACCGAAAATGTTTGGTGGGCAGGAGGAAGCCGCTAGACTAAAATACCTATAAGAATAAGGGTTCTACTTTCAAAAGTGGAGCCCTTATTCTTTACAATAACATCTTCCAGATACCTAAAAAGATACTATCAATTATTCTGCAAGCCAAGTAGCAGCTAGAATTCGCAGTCGAAGAGCTACTCAAACAGCTCAAGAGAGCAGCTGCTTGGTAAAGTAAAAAAAATACATATTTTAGGTAAAGATGAATGGTTATCTAATAAATAATTCACCTTTATTATGTTATAAAAGATTGAAAAAAAGACTTGAAACAAGAGTTAAGCCCACGAACTTCGGAATCATATGCATACAAAGACCCATCAGTGTAAATTAATGCAATAAAAAAAGGGCTTATATGCATAATAATACAGATTTCATATAAATCAAATGTCAGTTAAAGGTTAATAACTGTATCGATATAACACAAATAGAGCCTTAATTCTAAATAAAACATGAAAATTAGGCAATAATAGACTACTATTAGGTGAATAAAACTATCTTTACCTCGTTAGTTATAGAGTTTTTAGAATCTAAATCTTAAGAGAGAGAAAATTATGAAAAGAAGAATGATGCTATTAGTAGCCTGCTTTGTCGTAAGCATACAGCTCGTAATAGCGCAAACAGAGAAGGTAACCGGTACGGTTATCTCTACAGAAGATGGGTTCCCTGTGGTGGGAGCCTCAGTATTAGTAAAAGGTACAACTGTAGGTACCATTACAAACTTAGACGGGGAGTTTACCTTGACAAACTTACCAAGTGATGCAAAAACATTGGTCGTTTCATTCATTGGATTGACTACACAAGAGGTAGGCGTGCAACCCAATGTAATGGTTTCACTTCAGCCAGACAGTGAGCAACTAGACGAAGTCATTGTAGTAGCCTATGGTACCGCCAAAAAATCATCGTTTACAGGAGCTGCTACCACTATGAAATCAGGCGATATCAGTGTACAAAAGGAGTCATTGGTAAAATCGCTTGATGGTAGAATGGCAGGGGTACGCGTAGGTGCGGCTACAGGTGACCCAGGAGCCGACCAAAAGGTACTTATTCGCGGTATTAGTTCAATTAGTGGTTCTACACAACCTCTTTATGTAATTGATGGAGTGCCCGTGGCCAATGATGATATGTCGAGTGGTTTGAAATCGCAATCGGTTCTATCTTCAATCAACCCCGATGATATTGAAAGTATGACAGTATTGAAGGATGCTGCAGCAGCTTCATTGTATGGCTCGCGTGCAGCCAATGGGGTAATCATTGTTACTACCAAAAAAGGAAAACAAGGTAAAACACGTGTAAGCTACGACATGGAGGTAGGCATAAGCAGCATGGCTGTTTCGAGCCAATACAACACCATGAATGCAGCCGAACTCAAGGAGTATTACTGGAATGCCTATAAAAACTATGCCGAAGGGCAGGGGATGAGTACGGCAGATGCAGCCAACTATGCCAATACGCAAACTCCAACTCGATTCCAAAACTACGATAGTGATATTGATACCAACTGGAAAGATGAGGTGTATCGTCAAGGTTTCAGCACCAACCACCAAGTATCTATTAGCGGAGGTAACGAAAAGACACGATTCTACACCAGCTTTGGTTACAACAAGGTAAATGGTATTGTAGAGGGGAGTGATTTTGAACGTTACAGTGGACGTGTTAATGTAGACCACCAAGTAACCGATTGGTTCAAAATTGGAGCCAAACAGATGGTTTCATTCTCCTCTACACAAGGCTTCCGCGATCAAAATGACCAATCGCAAGGTTTTGGTACCTCTTCGCCACTTTCGGTTATGTTCTCGATGGACCCTACTGCAACCGTTAAGTTAGAAGATGGGTCATACAATCCCAATGCTTCATTGAGCGGACGTATTACCAACCCTAACCTAATGTTTGGTCAGTCAGATGGCCCTTATGCCGAAACAGTAAACTCGGACTTGATGCGTAGTTTGACTAACTTCGAGGCAGAAGCCACTTTGCCTTATAACTTTACAGCTAGAACTGTATTTGGTTACGACTACATGGATAACAAAGAGCGTGAGTTCTGGGCTCCACAAAGTGTGAACGGTCTTGCATTGGGCGGATTGGGTGCACGCTATGCCTATACCAACAAGGTACTTACCTCTTCTAGCACATTGAACTACCGCAACTCATTTGGCAAACACAGTGTGAATGCACTCGGAGGATACGAAATAGAGGAGCGTAGCCGCGCTTACATGTATGCAAGTGCCAATAACTATGCTACAGACAAGCTACCCGAACTATCGAACGGACAAAGCTATAATACAGCAAGTAGCGTAAGCGAAGCTGCTATCATGTCTATGCTAGCCAATGTAAATTACGATTACGATAATAAATACTACCTATCGGCTAGCTTCCGCCGCGATGGTTCTTCGCGTTTGGCAAAGGATAATCGTTGGGCTAACTTTTGGTCTGTTTCGGGAGCATGGAGAGTTACAGGCGAAGGATTCTTGCAAGACAACCCACTATTTACCGACTTAAAAGTACGTGCTTCATACGGTACGAATGGTAACCTGCCAGGTGACTATTTTGCCTATATGCCCGTTTATAACACCAATGGTGGCTATGGAAGTAGCCCAGGTATCTACTGGGGAAGTGCAGGTAGCGAAAACCTGACTTGGGAGAAATCACAGAACTTCAACATCGGTCTAGATTGGAACCTATACGGACGTGTAAACATGACGTTAGAGTATTACTCAAAGCTTACCACAGACCTGTTGTTCGAAACCCCTACATCGCACGTAACTGGTTTTAGCTCACAATGGCAAAACTTAGGTAAGTTAAAGAACCAAGGAGTTGAATTAACTGTTAGCTCGACTAATATCCACAACAAAAACTTTACGTGGACTACAGACCTTAACTTGACTTTCCAACAAGTGAAAATAAAAGAACTTCCTGGTGGAAGCGATGTACAATATGGTGATGGTAACATGTACCTACTACGCGAAGGAGAGTCTATGCACACCTTCTTCTTACCTCAATATGTAGGAGTTAATCCCGATAATGGTTTGGGCGAATTCTACATTGACCCATCACTCGGTAGCCGTGACGCCTACATTGATGGAGAGTTAGTGAAAGATGGAAACATTACCAATACCTATGCTCAAGCAGGTAAAACAACCGTGGGTAAAGCAGTACCCGACTTTATGGGAGGTATCACCAACCGTTTTACCTACAAGAACTTTGACCTCTCATTCATGATTTCGTTCCAAACAGGTGCTAGTATGTTTGACTACCCGGGGTACTTCTTAACTTACAGCGACGGGGTACGTGTAAACAGCGGCATGAATGTATCGAAAGAGGTAGCGGGTAACTACTGGAAACAACCAGGCGACATTGTGGACAATCCTAAACCAATCTTCAGAAATGGATACCGCTCGGATATGTTCTCTTCTAGAACCATTCGTTCTACCGACAACATCCGCATGCGCGATATTACACTAGGGTACAAGGTCAATGCATTGAAGAAACATGTGAGCAACCTACGTGTTTACTTCCGCGCCAACAATCCATTCTTACTCTACTGTGCTACACCTAATATCGATCCAGACGTAGATGTAAATGGATACCGCCAAACAGATACACCTCCTACAAAATCATTTGTATTGGGGCTTAATTTCGAACTATAAAAAGAGAATTATCAGATGAAAAAAATATATACTATCTTGGGGCTAACTGCAGCGATTTTGTGTAGCTCATGCAGTGACTTTTTAGACAGAACTCCCTCTACATCACTTCCGGATGGCGAAGCTATTACTTCAGTATTTGACCTTAAAAATGCAGTAAATGGGGTAAGTTACTTAATGTCTAGAGGCAGAATGACGTATGGTGCAGAATTTGCACTCTATGCCGATTTAAAGGGGAATGATTTTGCTGTTATCCGCGGTAATGGACAATCAGAGCCTATCTCTAACTACCAAATCAATAAGTACCACGAGCTATCGGAAGTTCCCTACCAAGTCTTTTATACAGCCTTGGCTAGCGTAAACAGAGCCATTGAAAATTGCGACCAAGTAATCTATACCGAAGCCGAAACAGCCACATTCAACAACCTAAAAGGGCAACTATATGTTTGGAGGGGTTTGTTACACTTCGACTTAGCTAGAATGTACTGCCAAATACCGACTATTGCAGCCGATGTAGATGGAGCAAACAGTGGATTAGTACTATCAACAAAGAGTTACGAGCCTAGTTACAAAGGTACACGTGCTACCTTGAAGGAGACTTACGACCAAATTGTAGCCGATTTTAGTGATGCAATGCCACTATTGGAGCAGGCTAACTCAGACAATGGATATATCAACTATTGGGCAGCTTTGGCCCTTCGTAGTAGAGCCTACCTCTATATGGGAGAAGACCAGTTGGCTAAAGCCGATGCAGAGAAGGTAATCGAAGAGAGTAGTTATAGACTTTATTCAAGCGACAACTATTCGACAGTATGGGCTCAAGAGTTCACAAGCGAATCTATCTTTGAATTAAAAATAACCAATATCTACAATGCACAACGTAACTCGGCAGGCTATTATACCGATGCTACAGGCTATTCAGAGTGTGGTTTTAACACAAATGGTGAGCTTTATAACTATCTAATAGCAAACAGCAACGATGTGCGCAGCGCACTAATCAAAAACCAAACAGCTAGTAGTTTTGGAAGCAATGCAGGTTACTACCCAGCCAAATATCCAGGACGCGATGGAAACATCTATGTAAATAGTCCCAAGATTATTCGCTTGTCAGAGCTTTACCTAATTGCCGCCGAAGCCTCTTCTCATCTAGGTGATGATGCAGCAGCAGCTAGCTATATCAATGCTATTCGCCAAAACCGTATTGCAAAATACGAAGATGTTGCAACGATTACACTCGAAGAGATCCTTTTTGAATACCGTGTAGAGATGTTTGCCGAAAACCAAAGCTCTTTTGCTTACTGGAGAAACAAACAGTCAGTTAAAAACATGGCAGGGCAAGAGGTAAAATACAACGACCCACTCATTATTCTACCTATTCCACAACGTGAAATAGACCTAATAGGCGATGGATTGGTACAAAATCCAGGTTACTAAGGCATCAATAGCCTAGTGATTTAGAAAATAGAATCTAGCTAAAAGGGTGTATGCACTATGCATACACCCTTTTTATATATACGCTTACCAGCAATGAATTTTAGAGCATCACAATGCCAAATAAATCCAATCTTACCCCTACGTGCTCTCGAAGAGGAGAGCAGAGATTAAATAAGCGAGTAAAGTAGCCATGGCTACTTTACTCGCTTATTTAATTGGTTATTGGCTTTACCCGCCTTTGATTTACCCACTCGCTTTCCGCTTCCCTTTTTTGCTTCTGCTTTCGCTTTAAATGCAAAAGGATTTTTCTTATTTACCATCTCATTTCTACTTTTAAGCTACAAAAGTAACGAGATTAAATGAGATTAGCATCCCATCACCTTGATAAAGAGAGGCTTTTTAGCTATTTTTGCCACACTAAACGATTAAATCCATGAAGTTACCCAATCATACAGAGCTACTTACAGAAGCAGTAAGCCAGCTATCGGCCTGTCAATCTTACAAAGGATTGTATCACCAGCACAAAGAAGGGATCCCATTGCCATCGGCAGGGTCACTGAAACTGATTATCGATTTAGCACGGTCTGTCATCTTTCCAGGCTATTTTGGGAACTCTACCATCAGCAGCCATACATTGGGCTACCACATAGGGGTCAACGTAGAGAATCTACACACCTTGCTTACCGAGCAGATTATGGCAGCAGCCCATTTTGACGATAAAGAGGAAGAAGAGGGCGTGGTTCAAGAAGAGTCGGACCAGAAAGAGGAGAATAAGAAGAGAGAGAGCACTATCCAGCCCCTCTCAAATAGAGAACATGCCAGCTACCTTGCTGCACAGTTTGTAAGCAAACTGCCCGAGTTGAGACGCATACTGGCCACCGATGTCGAAGCAGCCTATTATGGCGATCCAGCAGCTACCAGCTTTGGCGAAATTATCTGCTGTTATCCAGCCATACGTGCCATTAGCAACTACCGAATAGCCCATGAACTACTCTTACTGGGCATTCCACTGATACCTCGCATCATGACCGAGATGGCTCATTCCGAAACAGGTATCGATATCCATCCAGGAGCCCAAATAGGTAGCTATTTTACCATCGATCACGGTACGGGAGTGGTTATTGGAGCTACCAGCATCATCGGAAATCATGTCAAGCTTTACCAAGGGGTTACCCTAGGAGCCAAAAGCTTTCCGATGGATGAAAACGGTAACCCGATAAAAGGGATTCCCAGACATCCTATCTTAGAAGATGAGGTAGTGGTCTACTCCAATGCTACTATTTTAGGACGCATCACCATAGGAAAAGGAGCCACAGTGGGTGGGAACATCTGGGTAACGGAAGATGTAGCACCAGGGGTGCGCATTGTACAAAAAAGAGAGGAGATGCTAAAATAGGAGCTCTACCTGCTACTTCCAAAGGAGAATAGAGAGACAGAAGCTCTTTGATTATACTATGCTGCCCCTTCTAAATCAATTAATTGACTTAGAAGGGGCAGTATAGTATAGCACCAATTATGGGTGTAAACTTCAATTAAACCGTAGGGTGAAACTGTTGAAAAAGCATCGTTATATTGGCTGTAAAGAGGCGTGCTGCAATAGCCAATAGAATAATACCAAAGAATTTACGCGCTACATAAATGCCCCCTTTACCCAACAGATGCTCTATCTTATCAGTCGTACGCAATACGATGTAGACAAAGGCCATATTTAAGAGCAACCCTAAGATTATGTTGATGGGTTGGTACTCTGAACGAAGGGAGAGGAGTGTGGTAAAGGCACCCGCACCCGCCAACAAGGGGAAAACAAGGGGAACCAAGGTAGCCGACTTTATGGGACCGGTATTTTTAAAGATCTCCACATCGAGAATCATCTCGAGCGACATCATAAAAATAACAAATGCACCCGCTACAGCAAACGAAGCAATATCGACTTGGAAAAGCTGCAACATCATATCGCCTGCGTAAAAGAAGCCCAAAAGCAATGCTAGTGAAATAGCAGTGGCTTTGATAGCATTTACATCACGCCCTTTGGCCTTCAAATCAAGAATAATGGGTATAGAACCAATGATATCAATCACTGCAAAGAGTACAATAAATGCACTAATAAACTCCTGTAAATTGAATAAATCAAACATAACTTCTTTTTTATTTGCAAAAATAGCAGATAATTTTGATTCCATAAGAAATTGCATAAAATGTTTTTATTTATTCTATCGTGAGAGGGAACTATTGTGGTGAATAATGCAATCATTAAAGGGACTCTATCTCTAGAACCTACAGTGTAAGGCGAAGGGTGCTAAAGCTGCTATTTATTAACTGGTATTTATTAAATAGAAAGAGTCCGGTATAACATACCGAACTCTTTCTATAACTGAATAATGTTTAATAGCTCCAACTCTTTGAGGTCACTTTAAGCTCTACAAAGGCTTCAAGTGAAGAGAAATAACTACTTGTACATAATCAATGCAGACTGAGCAGGAACCACTACTTGCGAGCCATTAACTGCCCCAACTCCCTTCTCATCAATTACACCCTCTTTGCAAACCACTGTATAGTTGCCAGCAGGTACATCTACTTTGGTTGCCTTCTTTTGTGCATTAAGCACCACAATGATATCACCCCAAGCATCGCCATTGGCATGCTCTTTGAGTTGATAAGCTACTACATTCGACTCCCTCACAGGAAGGAACGAAAGCTTTTCACGTACCATATCGGCACTACCCATACGGAAAGCAGGGTGGTTCTTGCGCAACGCTATCAATCCCTTGTAATAATTAAAAACATCAATATGCTCTGCCTTAAATGACCAATCAATCTGGTTTATAGAATCGGGGCTCTTGTAGCTATTGTGTACCCCCTGCTTGTTACGCATCACCTCTTCGCCTGCATAGATAAAAGGAATACCTTGCGAAGTAAATACTGCTGTCTGTGCCAACTTATTGAGTCGTTTTAGCTCATCAACTTTTAAATCAGGAATGGATGATTTTAAGCGATCCACCAAACACATATCATCGTGACACGACACGTAGCTAATCATCTGCATAGGCTCATTGGCCCAAGGAGCTTGCGAATAGTTAACCAACTCGTAGTTCAGTTGTGGGTGTTGAATAGCTCCAACAATCCCAAATTTCACACTCTCTTCTTGACCTGCAACAGCAGCCAGGAATGCCCCCTTTTGATCGTCATTAAAAGGACCACGCAACGCATCACGTAGTTCGTCCGAGAAAGCAGCAATACCCGGAAGCTTGCTTGTATTGGCTTTCATGGCCAATTGGTCTGCCTCCATTTGTGGAGCCTCGGCTGCCCAGCCTTCCCCATAAATCAGCACTTGTGGATCAATAGCAACAGCTGCCTCACGAATCAAATTCATGGTCTCTACATCGTGAATCCCCATCAAGTCAAAGCGGAATCCATCAATGTGGTACTCCTTCATCCAATACTGAACAGACTCTACCATGTATTTACGCATCATGGCTCTTTCGCTAGCTGTTTCGTTTCCACAACCCGATCCATTGGCCAAAGATCCATCGGCTCGTTGGCGATAGAAATAACCCGGTACAGTACGTTCAAAAGCACTATCATCTGTATTATAAGTGTGGTTATAAACCACATCGAGTACTACCCGAATACCTGCTTTGTGCAATGCCTGTACCATCGTTTTGAACTCTTTGATGCGTGTTACGGGATTGTAAGGATCGGTTGCATACGATCCATCGGGCACATTGTAGTTCACCGGATCATATCCCCAGTTGTATACCTTGTCTTCGAGTCTGGTCTCATCTACCGAAGCGTAATCGTACGAGGGAAGCATGTGGAGGTGTGTTACCCCTAACTCTACCAAGTGGTCAATACCTGTTTTAAGCCCTTCAGGACTCACTGTTCCTCTTTCTGTCAGGGCTACGAACTTCCCTTTTTGCTCAATACCCGACGAAGCATCTACCGAAAGATCGCGGTGATGAGCCTCATAAATAATGGCTTCGGATATAAAGTTAAGGTGAGGAGCTTTGTCATGTTCCCAGCCAGCAGGATTGGTTTCGTTCCAATCTATAATGGCTGCACGCTTTCCATTTACACCCACAGCTTTGGCATTGATACCAGGAGTATCGCCCAACCAGTTGCCATCTACTTTTACATTAAAGGTATAGAATCGTCCTTTTAAATCTTCCTTTAGAGTACTCTTCCACACACCCTCTTTACCCAGTTTCATGGAGATTGTTTTCATCGGTTCACTCTCTTGACCATCTGTATAGATCATTACATCCACAGCCTCGGCAGTAGGTGCCCAGAGCGCAAACTCAGTTCTCTCTGCAGTATAAATCATCTCCGTATGTTGACCCGATGGCACGGGATAGAGCTCGTAAGAGGCATAACTCTGTTTGGAAGTACATCCCGCTAAAGTGGCAGCGGTAAGGGCGTAAAGTGCTAGGTTAGTCCATTTCATGTTGATTAGTTTTAAGTTCATTGCCTTCATCTGATGGGTCCGGCAGGTTCGAAAGCGAAATTACAGAAAAAAGAGATGTAACCTTTTGAAAGGAAGAAAAATATAAGGCGCTATTTAGACTAACAGACTAGTAACAACTAAATTAGGCCTTTTAAGAAAGAGTAAAAATAGAACTCATTTGAGTTGTTTACAACCCCTACATAGAGATTAGAAGAGTGATTATAGTTATGCTACCCCGTCAATTAATCCGAAAAAGGAGAGAGTGTACTCCCCATTGTGCTGCAGCTAGCAGCATGGGGCATTGAAATGTCGAAGTAAAACATTGAGCGCTGCTACAACTATTTTGTAGCAGCGCTCAATGTTTTTATTTAACTCTTTTACTATACGCTCATCTGGTCAAACTTTAATCAACGTATAAAGTTGGTTCGAACTACTTTTTCACTCTCTGGGGTAGGAATCGTATCTTTGGTAGCCTCCCTCATTTTGAGTAGCCAAGCCATATTCTTGGCTAGATTGACCAAGGTTTGAACCCCCTCAGCATCCTCCTCTATTTGGCCGGGGGTATGACCATGAATGGCACTCCAATAGGTAGAAGAGGCGAGTGGCATTTCGGAAATGGTAAAGTAGTGGTTCAAGCAGTCAAGAGTAGCCGATCCACCTGTGCGACGAACCGAAGAGATGGCAGCACCCACCTTGTGTTTAAACAAGCTCCCATTTACACCTCCCACATAGAAGGCCCTATCTAGAAAACATTTCATGGTACCAGCCACTCCACTGTAGTAGACGGGTGAACCAATAAGGATGCCATCGGCCTGTTTCATTTTTTGCACTGTCTCGTTCACCAAGTCGGTTGGAAAAGTAGGGCACTCCTCGGTTTTGACCTCGGCACAGCGGTTGCACCCAATGCATCCGCGAATGGCTTTATTGCCTACATGGATGATTTCCATCTCTATTCCTTGCTTCTCCAACTCCTCTTTTAGGATAGAGAAAGAGTGATACGTATTTCCCTTCGATTTGGGGCTTCCATTAATTGCTACAACTTTCATTTGCTATTCTGATCTTTATAAGTTTATTTTGATATAACATCCCTTTTTACACAAAGGTTTAGATTGATCTACTCACCCTTTACCATCCACTCCGTAAGGGTGCGCTCTTTGGAGGAGAAGTTAACCCCTATCTTGTAGATGGGGCGACCATCTAGCTGGTACTTCATGGCATAGTTCTTGGCCTCTATTTGGTCCAGTGCCACTTGAGCCGACTGGTCTACTTTAAATTCAAAGAGGTAGATGCCATCCTTTAAGGCCACCATCGCATCAATACGCCCCGTAGCGGTATAAACTTCGGCCTCAACAAACTGTCCCATCAGCCTAAAGAGTAGGTAGAACATGGTTTGGTAATGTTTCTCACTCTTATTCTCTAGCACGTAGGGAATCTCGGCAAAGAAGGTTTGCATCCGTAGCAAGCACCCCTCAATATCTTGTTTCATCAAATCTTTCAAAAATTGCATGATGAATCCATTGCCTGTTAGCGAGTCTATGTGTGCATAGTCGGGCAGTAAACAGCTAAGAAAACCAGTGCGTACCTCCGAATTGGGATAGCCTAGTACAAAGGAGTTAAAAAGAGGATCGTACGCTTTAATAGTGAGGTATCCACTTTGATAGAGTACGGGAATAACATTGGTAATCACTTCGGTAGAGCGGTCAAAATCATCAATCATGGCATTGACTCCCTCTAACTCAGGGATGGGCACTTCCAGTTTCTTAATCAAATTAACCAAGAAGGTGGGGGTACCTGTGCTAAACCAGTAGTTGCCATATTCTCTGTTGGCAAAGGTATTCACCAAACTAAAGGGGTTGTATATATCGGTTAGATTCTTACTAAAGTGGTACCCATCGTATCGTTTTTTCAGCTCACTGCAAGCCTCCTCGTAGGTCTGGTGGTTGTTATGGGCCAAGGCTTGAATATCTGTTTGCAGCTGGGTGAGTAGCTCCTCTTGCGTAATGCCACAAATGGCCTCGTACTCGGGCAGCAGACTAATGTTATTCAGGTTATTGAGTTCGCTAAAGATACTCATCTGACTAAATTTAGTAATACCAGTCAAAAAGAGGAAGCGAAGGTAGTTATCACTTGATTTTAAGGGGCTGTAGAAAGAACGAATAATGCTTCGTAGCTCTTGTTGGAGCTCTTTGTTGTCGTTGCTATCAATCAAAGCCGAATCGTACTCATCGACTAAGATGACCACCTTCTGGCGTGTTTTTTCGTAGGCACGCTTAATCACATTGGCAAAACGCATACTGAATGTTTCACCATCGCTAGGCGCTCCATAAAGTTTCTCCCACTCTCGAAGGTGATTCAATAGTACCGCATTCAACTCTTCTACTCGGTAATATTTACCCATACTAAGGTCTAGATGAAGAATAGGGTAGGTAGTCCACTCTTTCTCCAACTGCTCGATAGCCAATCCCTCAAACAGGTGACGTTTTCCTTCGAAATAGGCCTTAAGAGTAGATACTAAGAGGCTCTTACCGAACCTACGGGGCCGACTTAAGAAGAAGGTTTGATTGGAAGCACCTTTTACCATTCGGTAAACCAAGGCAGTTTTATCGACATATACATAATTGCCTTCGCGCAACTTCTCGAAGGTTTGAATTCCGAGGGGGTATCTTCTAATATCTTCCATCTTTTCTAACTCTTTTAGGGATAGGAGGCTTTTAAATGGGCTCCTATGCAAAGATATTTATTTTGCCGAAACAGTAAAGAATGAACCCTACTATTTTACTTTAAAAAGTGGTGCTAAAACCGATTGCTTGCCCACACATCGCGCTCATTCACTAGGTTTGAATGATAAGCGGGATAATGGTCTAGTTTACCTGTTGATACTTGCTGTGCTACAGCATAAGTAAAAGAGAGGGCTAAAAGTAGTAAAATGAGAAATCGTTTTGGTTTCATTGGTTATCGGGTTTATCTATTTATTTTTAAATAAGAAGCAGAAAAACAGGTCTAGATTGTACTATTTAGTTCTAGTGTCCACTAGAGTGGTCCGTGCTGCCCACTAAGGTAGTCTATGCTGCTGACTGGAGTGGTCTATGCTGCTGACTAGAGTAGTCCGCTCTGTCCACTAGAGTAGTCCGCTCTGCCTACAAAGGTGGGCAACAAAAAAGGAGCTACAAGATTCCAACTGTTGTTACTAAAAAAGGCTCCTCTACCTCTTAACATGGGTTGTTAGTAATGGTAGAAGAGCCCCAAACAAAAGTAACTCGCTATGCTACCACTTGGTATAAATCACAAAGCTATGAGGTTGCAATTGTACAGTTCCAGCTACTGTTTCGGTAGTTTGAGTCAAGTAGTTACTCCAAGTGCCAGTTGTTGCCGGGAAAGTGACTGTGGCAGTAGCATTGGTAAAATTACCTAGCACAACCAACTCCTTACCAGTAGTAGAGGTAGCATGCAGCGTACGACCGTTTGCCCAATTACTTGTCCCTACTTTCCAAGTTAAGGTGGTACTGCTATGGAATAGCTCAGGGTGGGCATTGCGCAGCGCCATTAGCTTGCCATACATGGTATACAACGCTTTGCGCTCACTGTTGTCGAAGTAATTCCAACGGATGGGCTTGCGCGAAGTACGGTAAGAGTCATCAGTAGCGGTGCCTGCTTGGTTGCTGTTGATGCTGAAGTCGTAGCCCAACTCACCAAATTGCCACACCATTTTGGGGCCTGGAACCGTTAAGAAGAAGGCGGTGTTGAGTTGCAGCTGCTTCATGCTGGTAGCAAGATTGCCTTTGATAGCTGTATCGCCCCATTGTGCCTGCTTGTAAGCCATGCGTTCTTCGTCGTGGCTCTCCATGTAACCCACCCAGTTAGGTGTGCTGCTATATAGATAGCTGAAATCACTCTCACTACTCCATCCCATGGCTGTTTGGCAGTAGGCATGATTCAGATTGCGCCACATATACATACCGGCTGCTGCCAATTCGTTCTCCTCTTGGTCAACACAGAAGTGCTCCAAAATAACAAATGCATCGGGGTTTACGGCGTGAATGGCACTGTAGTAATCCTTCAAGATGGTTACACGACTAGCATCGTAATTGGAAGCGGTAGCTTCGGTGGATGACTTTTGGGTGAAACCTTTGGTAAGGTCAAAACGGAATCCATCGAATTTGTATTCATCAAGTAAAAAAGCGAGATTGCGCTTCACAAACTTACGCACCAAGGGGCTTTCGTGGTTAAAATCATGAAACACGCTATAGGGGTGTGGAGCCGTTACATTGAAATAGGGATTGTTGGTAGCTGTCTGGTTCTTGGCACTGTCCCAGTAGAGTTTAGCAAAAGGCATCGCTCCGGTAGCGTGGTTGTAAACCACATCGAGAATAACAGCTATCCCTTTTTGGTGGCAGGCATCAATAAACTGTTTGTAGAGTTGCTTGGTTCCATAAGCCTTGTCCATGGCAAAGAAGTAGCAAGGATTGTAGCCCCAGCTATCGTTTCCATCAAACTCTTGGGTAGGCATCAGCTCAATCGCATTGACCCCCATCTCTGCCAAGTAGTCTAGTTTAGCCAACACCCCATTAAGGTCGCTACTCGCACTGAAGTCTCTCACCAATAGTTCGTAGATAACCAACTGCTGAGGATTCTTTATTTTAAAATCAGTTACCTGCCACGTGTAGTTATCAGGAGCGGTGGTAAAGACCGATGCAATGCCTCTGGCTCCTTCGGGATAGGTTTTGTTATCGCCATAGGTCGATGCAGGGATGTAGGAATCATTATCGGGGTCGAGTATCTTCTGGGCATAGGCATCACCCAAGCGGATGGCCTCAGCTCCCTGCATCCCTACATAGTATTGAAAGGCATACTCTTTGCTACTCTCTAACCCAGTAAGGGTAATCCACCAACAGTTGGCTGTTTGGTCGCGCTTCATTTGACTCTTATCATCATTACTCAAGGTCCAATTATTGAAATCGCCCACTACGTGTGCATACTCTTTATGTACCCCTTTGGTATCTAAATCGTAAAGTACCAACGTAACTGTAGAGGCATCTATGATGTTAATTCCCTCTTCTACGCCGCTAGGCATCGTAGCATAAACAATCTCGGCAGGTTGAAAACCATGGTAGGTATCGTCTGTAACGGTAATAAAACGATCATTTTCTTCCCCTTTCTTAGTACCATCAGCACTGCGAACTACCAAGCCGATGCGCTCTACGGGGGTAGTACCCGATGCAAACCATTCGCGAACGTTGGGGGTCAGTGCTAGGCTCCAGGTATTATCGGCTACCTTTGTCATCTTGCACTTCTCTATATTCTCATTCCAGGCGGCAGGTACATACATCCACGTACCTTCGCTCACCACCCCAATGTGGGCATAAACCTCACCTGGGTGGTTGTATAATCCCGAGCTAGTGGGGGCTTTAAAGGTAATGGTAAGAGGAGAGTCGGCATTGGGTTCGGTGGGGGCTAGGGTAATGCCATCTGGGTAGCCTTCTTCGGGTAGTTGGGTAATGGTAAGGCTTTTTTGAATATTGCCCGATACGAGGGTAAGGGTAGTGACTCTGCTCTCTTTTTCACCATTCTCTTGTACAGTAACAACGACTGTAGCAGTGCCAGCTGCTCCCTGAGTAGGGGTAAGGCTACACCAGCTAGTAGTGGGTGAGAGGGTGGCTTTCCAAGCTTGTCCACTACTAAAGCTTAGACTCTTTGATTGGCTTGTTTCATCAAAACCTAGGCCTTGAGTAAAATAGATTTCACTTTCTGAGGTAGGGGTGAGGAAATAGGTTAATTCATCCTCTTTGGTGGAGCAGGCAGTGACTAGCATCACTAGTATAAGACTCCAATAGTATGGTAATACTCTTTTCATTACGCTGTAAGGTTTTAATAGAGATCCTACTTCTCATAGTTTGAAGTTGGAATCCTCTCTTAGTTTTTTAATTGTTCCATTCTTAGATTTGCAAATAGAGGAGGATAGAAGCAAGGCTAATAGATAAAGGTTTCCCATACTCATTTTCAGTAAAATCGTATAGGAAACCTTCTAGAGATTATAGATACGCAATGCCAAGTTATGGCTTGGCATTGCGTACTTTCATTAGTTTTTAGTAATAGTAGCCGACATGGCATTGGCTAAGCTACGAGTAATGTACAACTTAATAGTATAGTTGCCTGCAGTGATCGCTATATTATCACCACCTGCACTTAAATTAGCGATATCACCTCCAAGGTTAATTCCCCAATCATTATTGGCACGGAATTTAAACTCACCCTCAATCAAGTCAGTAGTAATGCTCCAGCTTTCATCAGCAGCATTGTACTCCATCACTGTATCGGCATCCCAACCACCTGGAGTGGCAGAGCCTACAATTCCCCAAACAGTGGGAGCAAGCGTTAACTTAGCTGCAGGTACATTAACAGTAATCATATAGAAACCTGCAGTTTCCATTTTGATATTACCGCCATTACCTTCAGTAGCTCCTCCTTCGTAGGTAGTAAATGAGTTGTAGTTATATTCGGCACTCCAATCGCGTAGTTTGGTGAACTTGAAATCACCATCGAGGTAAGAGAAGCCAGTGTATACACCATCAAATGCAGGCGAATGCAAAGCAGGTGCAGATGCAGGATTCCATACTTGGTGATCACCAGGGACGTAGATATACTCTTCGAAAGAAAGCGGTTCAATAGTCATTTTGTAATCCATCATGTTAAGACTGATTACATAGAACTTAGCTCCATCTGTAGCAGGCTGCATAAATGCACCTCCACCTACTTTTAAAGCCGCTTCAAGGCGATCATCACCATCAGCCAAATCGGTTCCCAATACACCACTCCAAAAATCATCGGCTGCATAGGATGATGCAGGTGCTACCTTAAACCAATTTTCGATACGGTCACCATCTTCATCAACTGGTGCAGGAACGGTTAAAGTAAATAGAGGATCGTCGTATACATCTTTTCCACTATGGTTGAATTTAAGCGTCATATCGGCTGTATCCCATCCATTACTTGTACCAATGAGGTAGTAGGCCTCCTCAATCACTGGCGCAGTAGGAATCACCTTTACTAAGAATGGAGTAGAGTATGCTTTAATAGATTGATCATCCACTGTAACATTTGCCGTAACAACAGCACTAATTTCTCTCTCTTCGGGTCGTTTTCCATAAAGGTCTACCACCACTTTCTCCAATTCAGTTACATCTATCATACCATTGGCCTCTACCTCATAGCTATATTTATCGGCTAATACTACTTGGTAAGCAGGTGCATCAGTGGTTTCTGTTGATGTAAAGGATGCATTAAAAATGCTTACTTGCTCCGTAGTAACTGTGGCAAGATCTATCACTGGCTGTTCTGTAACAGTTACCGCTATACTCTGTGCTGCATCGGGTTCAGTAGCTTGTGGTGCAGCCCAATCGGTATAGTCGTCGGTGCAGGCTACCATTACGGTAGCCAGCGTCCATATATAGAATAATGTTTTTTTCATCTTTATCATGTATTAATTAGGTTCTTATAAGGCAATAAAATTGTAGAATTTATCGATATCATTAAAGATAACCACATATTTTCCGGCAGCTACAGGAATATTACTTCCACCTGCTGTACCAAAACCACGAGGTGAAGTGCTATCTCCCCAATTGAAATCCCAACCACCGTTGGCACGGAATTTACCATCGGTATCGGCAGCTATATCAATGATTGTATACCAAGCATGATTATTTGTAGCGCTTGTAGGAGTCATAACAATGTCATTGTCCCAGTCACCATTCAAACCAATAACACCCATCTTCTCAAAGCTAGCAGGGGTAATATCGGCAGCAGTTACAGTCAATACATCTGCTTTGGTATCCAACTCTACAGTATAATATCCCGCTACAGGCACACAAAGATTAGAAGAACCACCATCATTTTTCACAGCTGCAAGAGCACCATCACTTGAACCCCATTGATCATTCCAGTCGCCTGGAGTTTTCACCAACTTAAATCCATCAGGAGTTAACCAACCAGTATAAGTGATTTTACCTTGACCCGTTTTCTTGTCGTAATCATAATCTTTAACGTGCGACATCGGGATCATCGATACACCCAATCCACCTACGCCATTGGTCCATTTACCATCAGCAATACAGCTACCAATCAAATACCAAAGTTCGGGCATAGCATCAGTAAGTACTACATAGTAAGGTACTACTTTAAGGTCGAGTACATTCGAAGCTATTTTATAACGATCTAAATTGGCCATTAAACGAGTGTATACCGTTACGTTCTTAGGCATTTCTGTTTCACTCCATTGTCCTAGTTGCATTACTGCTCTCGCTAATAGTGCAGCATCAACATCTAGATTACAAGTAGTAAATGTATTGTCAATAATAGCATAATCGGCTATTTCACCTTCGGCTACTTCATCAATTGATTTAGTAAAGCTATTAGTTAATGAAACCTCTACTTTGTAAGTAACTGCTGCAGGGAAACCGTAATCGGGTTGCGAGCAAGAGAGTTTTACCACCTCCGATTCACTTAAATCAATGTACGAATTGTAGTAAGCAGGCTCATTCAAGACAAACGTAGTAGGTTCTTTGACCGTGGGGTTTGAGTCACGATCATCGTTACACGAAGTAAGTAATGCTAAACTGCCTATAAACAGCATAGCGATTTGATATATATTTTTCATATTCCGATCTTTCATTACAGTAGATTAATAACCAGGATTCTGTTGTAAATTAGGGTTGGCATTCAAGTCACTATCAGGAATGGCAAAGATGTTCAAGTTAGCACTAAATGTAGTACCGTTTTGTGTACCACCCTTCCATTGCCATCTGTACGATGAGTTACCACCAAAATGACCAAAACGAATCAAGTCCATACGGCGGCGGCCTTCGAAGAAGAACTCACGCGACCACTCATCGAGTACATCAGTAAGTGTATAAGTGCTTCTTGCTGGTGCATTGGCACGACTGCGAATCTCATTCATCGCAGCAATTCCTTCACTGGTCATTGTATTTCCGTTGGCACGCATAGAGGCTTCGGCATAGGTTAACCAAGCTTCGGCAGCACGCATCAAGAAGAAATCAGTATCTGGAAACTTAGAATCGTTTGCACTTGAATTTGTTGAATAGAAGTTAGTGAACTTAGCACACGAGAAGCCACTTGAGAAGTCGGCTGGATCATCTACACTCAAAGTACGATCTTTTCCCCAGAAGAGTGCACGGTCGTCCTTAGCTTGTGCTAGTATCTCCCAAAGGTCACCATTAGGAGGTGTACTGTTGGGGAAGAATTTAGCCAACAAATCGGGACGACAACGGTTACCTGCCCACTGTTCAGTAGTGTTATTGGTCGCTCCACTAGCTACTAAAGGCATATCCGATTTAAAGGTAGAAGCCATTAAGAATAGGGTAGTACCCCAACTAGTTGTACCTACATTATCTACAGTAGGACCAGCTTGAATTAATGGAAGAATCGCTTCATTCTGTGCACCATTCTCTCCATTATCGCCCATAAATAACATTTGGTAAGCACTCCATTGGTTACGTCCTGCTGTATGTAAGCTATAGTTTGAGTCCATTACCTTCTTGGCATACTCTGCAGCTTTGGCCCACTGAGCAGTGCCTGTATAGACCTCGGCATTTAGATACAAACGAGACAATAGTAACCAAGCAGCAGCTTGATCAACTCTACCATATCGATTGTTTTTAGGTGCTTTTAGTAGATCTACACAAGCAAGTAACTCCTCCTCTACAAATTGGTACACCTCTGCACGTGATGCTTGTGGTGCTGGATCTGACGAGACCGCTGTTAGGAAAGGGATATTACCAAAAGCATCCATCAAATAAGAGTAGTACAAAGCACGTAAGAAACGTACCTCGGCAGTCATGGTAGCATCGTAGTCCGAAGCTTCAGTCAAGTAGAAGTTACACATGGTTACCCCAAAATAGAGGCGGTAGTAGTACCCTTTCAACATAGGGTGGCTAGCTCCCCATTGGTTGTAGTTGAAGGCAGGAATACCTTCGTCACCCCAGCTACAGATAGCCTCATCAGTAGTCATCTCATTGGCATTGAAGAGTTGGCGTACAAAACCTGTAGTACCTCCATCAAGTCCATCGATATCACAATCGCCATCGGCACCACCATTACCTGCTACGGCCATATTGGCATAACATTTGGTGAATAGAGCTACATAGTCGGGGGTCATGTTGGTACTTGGATCAATGGGAGTTACATCCAAGTCACCTATACAAGAGGTCAATCCTAAAGACAATGATAGCACTGTCATGGGAACGATCTGTTTGAAATATTTAAAGTTCATAGATTCTAGATTTTAGTGATTAAAAGTTGAGTGTTACACCAAGAAGTGCTGAGAATGGACGTGGGTATAGACTATTGTCAATACCTCCATAAACCTCAGGGTCAATACCTTTGTAGTTGGTTATTGTAAATACATTGCTTACGGTACCATAAGCACGTCCACTAATAGGTGCACCAAATAGTTTATCGAATGTGTAACCTACTGTAATGTTATCACATTTCAAGAAAGAGCCGTTTTGTACAAAGTAGTCAGACAATACGTTGTCACCTGTTTGGAAGTTTTTAGCAATAGACATGGTAGGTACATTGCTTAAGAAACCAAGGCGATAGATACTTCCTGAACTGACGTTGCTCGATCCTGCCTCAAGGTCATTAAATACATAGTTATTGAAACTAGCACGAAGGCCAAAGCCCATATCCCAGTTTTTATAGCTGAAGTTAGATGACAAACCAGCTGTCCAAGGTGCATTAGGACTCTTGTAGAAGTATTTATCATCTTGATTAATTACACCATCGGCATTACGGTCTACATACATCCCCTCGATAGGCATACCTGCGTCATCATACACTTGTTGGAATACAAAGAATGAACTAGCAGGGTGTCCCACAGCATGTGCTTGCGAAGTAACCCCTGTACCTGCCGAGATACCCCCAGTAGCTACATAGTAGTTTTCATCGCCAATCAACTCTGTAATTTCACTCTTGTTATAAGTAGCATTGGCTGTAATTGACCAACTAAAATCTCTGGTTTGAATAGCGCGATAAGTCAAAGCTAACTCTACCCCTGAATTCTTCAATGAACCCACATTCGAAGTTACTTGGTTACGGAAGTTAGATCCTGCAGGTACATAGACTGTATTTAGAAGATCGGTTGTTTTACGTTGGTAATAATCTACACTACCGGCTAATTTACCTCTCCAAAGCTCAAAGTCAAGACCTACATTGTAAGTGGTGGTTGTTTCCCAAGTAAGATCGGCATTGAATGCATCTGGACGATACATAATTCCATCTGTTCCATCCACGATAGGGTATAAACTACCTACTCCGATACTTTCGTTGTAAGAGGCAAAGTAGTTGTAATCACCAATACCCTCTTGTTGGCCTGTTTGACCATAACCCAAACGAAGTTTTAAGTCAGAGATAAAATCAACATCCTTCATGAAAGCCTCTTCCTTAATTTTCCAGCCAAAAGCAAATGAGGGGAATAGCGCCCAATGGTCTTTAAAGCGTGAAGAACCATCGTAACGAACGGTAGCAGTAAGCATGTAGCGGTTAAGCAATGAGTAGTTGGCACGTCCAAAGAAAGAGACCAAATAGTTCTCTGTTTTCCATACTTTGGCATTTTGTTGGTATTTCTCACCTGGATTTACGTTGTGAGTATCGCGATACAATCCCCAACCATCGTACTCGCCTTCGCGATAGAAGTGTTGCCACTCATATCCACCCATCACATCAAAATGCTGATCGGCTTTATTGAAGTCTTTTGAGTATTGTGCGTAGGCATTCAACGATTTATTTGATTTAGTGGTCTTGTCCCAGCCGTCCCAACCATAGTAGTTGTTAGACTGTGAATAGGGTGAAATAACCGTTGTTTGTTTACCTGTAGAGAAGTCCCCCCCCATATTCATGTACAAGCGAAGATCTTCTAATCCATGTACTTTATAAGAGAATTCAGCATTACCAATAAATGATTTAGAGGTAGCGTTGTCATCTTTTTGATTCAAAGTGGCTACTGGATTGGCTGTTGCATTGCGATTGGCTGTCCATTTCCAAGAGTCATCATTTAATGCCGAACCATCTTGTGACCATTGGTAATAACCCCCAAAATAATCGGTATACAGGCTTTCAGAGCGATAAACAGATTGTGTAGGATCCATATAGACGGCTGCATTGACTGCACCTGTATCAGCATATCGGTTTTTGGCCAACATACCTTTTGCTACCAAGTTCACTGTTAAGTGGTCATCAAAGAAAGAGGGAGAAAGATTTACAGAGGCTGTGTATCTTTCAAAGTTAGAGGTTTTGATAATACCTTGTTGGTTGGTATACCCTAGCGATACACGGTAAGGCATGTTTTTATAGCCACCCGCTACCGTAATATTGTGGTCTGTGCTTATACCTGTACGGTAGATTTCATCTTGCCAGTTGGTATTGTTATACAAAGGTGTACCATCCTCACTATACAACACATTGCCCTCTGCATCGGTTCTCTTACCAAGTAGGTTCCACGCTTCGCTGTCAATGCCATAAAGTCCTTCAATAAATTCACCATACTCTTGACCATTCAATACATCAATCGTATTTCTTTTCACACTAGCCGATACGTTACCGCTGTAACTAACCGATGGTTTAGCACCCTTACGTCCTTTTTTAGTGGTAATGATGATAACCCCATTCGATCCACGTGAACCATAAATAGCTGTGGCCGATGCATCTTTTAATACAGTAAAACTTTCAATATCATTTGGATTTACCATCGAGAGAGGATTAGACAATCCTTTTACCCCTTGGTTATCCATAGCAAAACCATCAATTACGATTAATGGATCGTTAGAGGCATTCAAAGAGGAGCCTCCACGAATACGAATAGTTGCACCCGAACCTGGAGCACCACCACTACCTGTAACGTTTACCCCTGCAATCTTCCCTTGCATAAGGTCTTGTGCATTGGTAGCCAAAGGACGGTTTTTTTCATCAGGCTTAATAGCTGTAACCGAACCTGTAAGGTCATTCTTACGTGCTGTACCATAACCAATCACCACTACATCTTGCAACACTTCTGTATCATCTTTCAAGATCACATTCATCGAAGCAGCAGCAGGAAGTTCTTGCGATTCGTAACCAATAAAAGAAATCGAAATTATGGAGCCACTAGGAGTGGATAATTCGAATACACCATCAAAATCGGTAATGGTACCGTTGGTTGTTCCTTTCTGCACTACATTGGCACCTATCACGGGCTCGCCAGTAGCATCTTTTACAATCCCTTTGATGGCTATTTGTTGGGCAAATGCATCCAAGGATAGAAATAATCCCACCGTTAGCAAGAGTAGGATCTTGAACATCATGTTTCTTTTCATATATTTGAATTTAAAGTTAAGTGATAACATCTCTTCATTTTTATCGCTTTTTTATTTCATAAGCAATAAAGGTGACTTTTTGTTTAGATGAGGTCTTGGTTATTTAGTTGCAAGCTGCTTGGGATCGCTTCTAGAGCAGATCCCAAGACAGCGTTAATAGTCTCATTTTAAACGAGTAGATTCCTTGAAAGAGCTACCTATTGAAGGCTCTCTCTCTTTTTACATTTTTCTAAGTCCTTTGATTTCCTGTTTATCTTTTACCTCTTGAATGCTAATAGCGAATCCACCACCAATAGCCGTTTGAAGCGTTAGCTTCGTTTTGGCTGTTACCACTCCTTTGCGGATGGTGTAGGCTTGTGGATTGGTTTGCCAATGCGCATCTTTGGCATCGGCATAAATGGTTGCAACATACTGTTTAGTTGGGTCTAAGAAGTTAAAATCTAACTTAGCTGTATGACCATTTTCACCAGCTGTACAACCTACATACCAGTTATTACTTCCTTTTGCTTTACGAGCAATAGTAATGTATTGACCTGGCTCAGCTTCTAAATATTCAGTTTGATCCCAATCAATCGCTACATCTTTAATGAACTGGAAGGCATCCATATACATTTCGTAGTGTTCTGGAAGATCGGCTGCCATTTGAAGCGGGCTGTACATGGTTACATAAAGTGCCAATTGACGAGCCAATGTAGTACGTACTTGCGAGTTATTATTGGGGTTTAGTTTATTGATTTGAGTCACAAATATACCAGGTGTATAATCCATTGGACCACCAATCAAACGAGTAAATGGAAGAATGGTGGTGTGATTCACATTATTTCCACCAAAAGCTTCATACTCTGTACCACGAGAAGACTCATTACCAATCAAATTAGGGTAGGTACGACACAATCCTGTAGGACGTACGGCTTCGTGTGCATTGATCATAATTTTGTAATCGGCTGCTTTCTCTAGAGCATATAAGTAATGATTGTTCATCCACTGTCCATAATGGTGCTCACCACGTGGAATAATATCGCCTACATAGCCACTTTTTACTGAGTTATAACCATTGTCTACCATAAATTGGTAAGCTGTATCCATGTGACGCTCGTAATTACGTACAGAACCCGAAGTTTCGTGGTGCATCATGACACGTACCCCTTTGCTAGCTGCATAACGGTTCACCTCTTTTACATCGAAATCTGGGTAAGGAGTGACAAAGTCGAATACATAATCTTTGCTGCGACCAAACCAATCCTCCCAACCTTCGTTCCATCCTTCAATCAACAATTGGTCAAAACCATGTTCAGCTGCAAAATCAATATAACGCTTGGCATTAGCAGTGTTGGCAGAGTGTTTCTCTGTACGCTTCGTTTTACTATAGTCAGTTTCACCTAGTTTTACACTAGCTACATCTTCGGTATAAGCCCATGATCCTTTTCCAGTAATCATGTCCCACCAAATACCAATGTACTTAACTGGTTTAATCCAAGAAGTATCTGCTAGTTTACAAGGTTCGTTCAAGTTCAAGGTAATACGCGAAGCTAAAATATCACGCGCATCATCACTTACTATGATGGTACGCCAAGGGGTATTGCAAGGAGTCTGCATAAAAGCCTTATCGCCGCGAGCATCAGGAGTCAACCATGATTTGAATACCATGTTCTTATCATCTAGATCAAGGTGCATACAGGAGTAATCAATCAATGCAGCTTCGTGTAAGTTAATGTAGAGCCCATCGTCTGTTTTCATCATCAACGCAGTTTGTACACCTGTTTCTGAGAAAGGTGTTTGCGAAGAGTTTTCTGTAATAGCTGTACTCATCAGCCCTCTAATCTCTGAAAGTTTAGAGGTGGTATAGTCATACTCTTGTGTGTCATAGTCTCCTGGAATCCAGAATGCAGTATGATCTCCCGCCATGGCAAAGTGTGAGTGCTCTTCTTTAACTACAAAATAGGTGAGATTTTTTTGCTGTGGAAATTCATAACGAAAGCCCAAACCATCGTTGAAAAGGCGGAAACGAATCAACATAGAGCGTTCGTTCTTGGCTTGATCTAAAGTAACAGCTAGCTCGTTATAGTGACTGTGAATCTCTTTTTCTTCGCCCCATACAGGTGCCCAAGTCTCGTTCGATGAGGTTGTTTCACTCTCTGTAATGGTAAATCCATTGTATAGATTGGTTTTAGCCTCTACCAAGTGTGCATCTTCGCGATCTGTCCACTCAAAGTTCCACTTTACATCAGGGTTCTCCTTTTTTAGTTCTAATCCTAGTTTACTGGGTTTAATAACTGGTTTATCTTTATAATCTAATTGATAAACAGGCGATCCATTCGAATCAAGGTCGAAAGTCATCGTTAGACTCCCATTAGGGGAGGTAATGGTTTGCTGAGCATACGTTGCCAAAGCAAAGCAAGCCAAACTAAAGAACGAAAGTCTCTTTTTAATATTCATGGTTTTATGGTATTAAATTGATAAGTCAACTAGGGTTAGAGCAAGCTAATATGAACTATGTTGCTTACTATATTGCAAATGTACAGCTCATAACCAATTCTACTACATACTAAAGTAAAAATAGAACTAAGAAAGGAGATTCAAAAGAGATAAAATTATAACTACTAGCGACTTATCAAAAAACAATTCTATAAAAAATATAACTTAATTTGAACAACTTAATGGAAGTTTAAAACTAAAACAGCTCTTTTTCCCATTTTCAATGTGCTAGTAAGCTCTATCTTCTCACCAGAAAGAAGGTCAATGGCTGACTCTTTAGGAAATACTTCTTGGTAACCAGTCAAATCAATAGATTGTTCGCTATCACTACCATTTAAAAGAACTACAACAGATTTTCCTTGGTAGGCTCTTTCGTAAATATAAATGGAATTTTGTGGTACAAAATGCTTCAAGCTACCCTCAGAAATGACTTCATTCCCTTTGCGCCACTGCAACAACTTTTGCAAGAAGGAGAAGGCTTCGTTCTGTAAGGAAGTACGGTTTGCAGCTAGAAACTCATTCTTGGCATCACCTTCCCATCCACCAGGAAAGTCGCAACGCAACAGTCCATCGCCGTTGGCCTTATCGGCAGCCATTAAAATTTCACCGCCGTAGTACAATTGTGGAATACCTCGCGTCGTTAATAAGAAGGTTACTGCTTGTTTAAATCGATCTAGATTCATTGCCTCTGCTTCGTTTTTACAGAAACGAGAGGTATCGTGATTATCTAAGAAGGTGAGAAGGCTCATCGGGTTTTGATAAACATAATCTTGCGATAAATAGTCATACAAGCGGTATAAGCCACCAGCCCAATCACCAGTCTCTTCATTAAATGCATTTACCATGTGCTCCATCAATGGGAAATCCATTACAGTGCGCAAGTTGGAGTTACGGGGGGCCGCTAGTTTGCTATCTTTTTGCCAGAAGGCAATTTGCACGTTGCTATTCAACCAAGTTTCGCCTACAATATTGAAGTCGGGATACTCTGCTTGAACCTCTTGGCACCAACGTGCCATCATATCGAAGTCAGCATAAGGGTGTGTATCTTGACGAATACCATTGATACCACTATACTCAATCCACCAAATACTACTCTGAATTAAATAATCGGCTACATGCTTATTACGTTGGTTCAAATCGGGCATTGCTTCCGTAAACCATCCGTCAATCGCTATCTTATGTGCTTCAGTCGAACTATATGGATCCATCTGAACAGCTGTACGATAAGTGGTTTGTGTATACTGACCTTTGTAGTTAAACCAATCTCTGGATGGCATATCTTGAAAAAAGAAGTGCTCGCGTCCACAATGATTAAAGATCATATCCATGACCACTTTAAGTCCTTTACGATTAGCCTGATCCACCAAAGCACGAAACTCTTCATTGGTTCCAAAACGACGGTCAACAGCATAAAAGTCGGTTATAGCATATCCATGATAGGATCCTTCGTACATATCATTCTCTTGAATAGGGTTCAACCAAACAGCTGTAACACCCAAATCGGTCAGATAATCTAGATGGTTCTGAATCCCCTTCAAATCACCTCCATGACGAGCAAAGGGTTCATTACGATCTATTTTAGCCTCTTTCATACCCGGAATGATATCATTCGAAGCATCGCCATTCGAAAAACGATCAGGCATTATAAGGTAAAGTACATCACTGGCATCAAATCCTGCGACAGCCGATGCTTGTTCCTTACGCTGCTTAATTTCATAGGGAATCACCTCTTGCTTCTTTCCTTTATTTAAATTAATTGGAAAGGTCTGAGGAGCAGCTTCAGAAAGGTCTACGTAAAGTAATAAATAGTTGGGATTCTCTAACTTAACCACCTCAGTTAGATAGACATCAGGCGAATCAATAGAGACGGTGTAACTAGCCAATTGATCGCCATACAATAAGATTTGAAGCGTGGGGTTCTTCATATCGGCCCACCAATTGGCAGGCTCTACCTTTTTAACAACCGTTGCAGCATGAAAAGTGGTTATTCCAAATAGGGTGGCCAGTAGAAAGAGTAAGATGGTTCGTTTCATGATTTCTATAAGATTTAAGTGTGAGCAAACTCACTGTTATGAATAGCAAATATAGATTGTTAAGTACTTCAACATTACTATTGTAATAAAAATAGAACAAATAAACACAGAATAAACACTGATAATCAAACAACTAACAAAACAAAAATGCTATAAAATATAAGTTATTAGGTAATCTTTTTAGATGACTAAATAAGCAATTACTAATAAATATCTCTATATTTGTACCAACAGATAACCCTATCAACATGAAAAAACAGAGCCTAACACTTCTATATATCCTATTTTTTATCAATTGCACCCTCTTTGCAAACAGAGTTAATAACGAGGATTTACTTAAACAGCTGGATCTATCTATTGATAAAAAAGAACGTTTCCATCGAGAAAAAGAGGAGAAGATAGCACTACTAAAAGAACAACTAAGAGGACCTAATACCCCTCAGGCTCGGTATGAATTATGTGGAGAACTCTTTACCATCTTTCTACACTACCAAACCGACTCAGCTCTACACTATATCAATGAAAAATTAGCACTCCTTCCATTGCTTAATATGCCGGAACTCAAAAATGAGATTATCATCAATCGAGCAGAGGTAATGGGGATGATGGGGATGTATACAGAGTCTATTGAACAACTCGAGCAAGTTGTAGTAAATGAATTAGATAGCACTACTTTAAACTACTATTACCGTACCTTGAGAGCCTGCTACGGATGGATGGCCGATTATACAACGCACAAAGAGGAGAAGCAAAAATACATTGATAAAACCAATATGTACCGTGACTCTGTCATTGCAACGACTAATAATAAAATAGACAAAGAGATTAGTACGGCCGAGAAGTGGATAAAGGATGGAAAAGCTGGTAAAGCACTCGATATTCTTCAATCACTGTTAAAAGAGAGACCTGACTTACGTCAATCAGTCTATATCAATTACACACTATCCGAAGTGTACGAAGTGTTACAGCAAAAAGAGAAAGAGGTCTATCACCTCACTCAAACAGCCTTATTAGATGTAGAATCGGCCACACGCGAATATGCTTCTCTACAAAAACTGGCACAACTAATGTATCAACAGGGAGATCTAACACGTGCCTATCGCTACCTAACTTGCTCGATGGAGGATGCCGTTGCATGCAATGCACGCCTCCGCTTTATCGAAGTAACTCAATTCTTTCCCATCATTGACAAAGCTTATAAGCTACAAGAAAAACGAGAAAGAGAGACTGTTAGGATCCTACTATCCTCTGTATCACTTCTTTCACTCTTCTTGCTAGCTGCTGTATTTTACTTGTATCGCTGGATGAGAAAGTTATCAGTGATGCGAAAAAACTTAAGTATTGCCAATAAGAAACTTCATGCAGCCAATCAGGTAATGGAACAAACAGGCAAAATTAAAGAGGTTTACATAGCTCACTACCTTGACAGATGCGTATCTTATTTAGATAAGCTAGAGGCCTATAGACGTTCATTAGCAAAGTTGGCAAAAACCTCTCGCATTGAAGAGCTATTTGCAGCTATCAAGTCCGAACAATTTATAAAAGATGAGCGAAAAGCTTTTTATACGGAGTTTGATAGCTCCTTTCTGAAACTCTTCCCTCACTATATTTCTGCTTTCAATGAATTGTTAGTTGAAGAGGCACGCATTCAACCCAAACAAGGTGAGCTGCTTACCACCGAACTTCGTATATTTGCTCTTATCCGCCTAGGAGTAACCGATAGCAATCGAATAGCCCATTTCTTAGGCTACTCACTTACTACTATCTACAACTACCGCAGTAAAATACGTAATAAAGCAGTAGGCAATAAAGAGCGCTTTGAAGAGGAAATAATGAATCTATAACCTCTTCGAATGAACCCAGTAGGTTTTGATTGAAGAAAAAAGAGAAGGTAACTACCCTCAACGGCCTGAAGAGGTTATCAACTTACGAATAGAGTCATTTAGCTCCCTTTTATCTAATAACTCCTCAAGGGTAAGGTGCATACGGTAGCGCCAATAGTGACGTGGATTAGCTGGCACATTAATTCGCTCTTCTTCTACATCGATTTGACGCAAAGACTCATCCATAGATAACCAATCTTGCAGAGTTAGAATAACCAGAAGGGAGGGAGAGGCTAAATGGCGCCCTATAATCTCTTGACAAATAGCTCCGCTAGCTACAGCAGGTGTCTCGCCATAATGGCCTAGCTTGTGGTAATAAGTTGAGATAAGAGACGAATCCTCCTCCCACCATCCACGTAGCGTAGTCATATCATGCGTAGAGATGGTACATACGGACAAATAGGGGTAATTCGAAACCTCGCCAAACTGAGAGGCAGGATCTTTGGGCATTCGCTCTATTTCTAGACTTAGTATTTGTAACTCCTCCATAACCCAAGGTACACAATGAGGCACCATCCCCAAATCTTCACCACACACCAACATGGGAGTTGACTGAATCAAAGTAGGTAGTTTCTTCATCGCCTCGTTGTACCAAAAATCGTTGTGCCGCTTATAATAGTACTCATTATAGAGCCTATCAAAAGCATCTTGCTCTGCCTGATTTAAGCGACTATAGGTATAATCTTGTTGTGCACTAATACGTGGATGGTAACGAGTAGCATCCTTCCTATCAGGTACAAAAAGTACATTACTTATCAGAGCATAAAGGCCATCACGCAGTTGCATGGATACCGAATCTGTGGCTCCCGCAAAATGATGCGCCACTTGCCGCTGCGTTTTAAATCCTTCGCGCATGATATAGACATCCCAATGAGAATGCGCTACAAAATGATCCTTTACCAGCTGTGTGTACTCACCGAAATAACGATCAAGTAACTCCTCAGTTATAAAAGGAAGTGTCATAAAATCTTGCTGAAAGGGGAGACCATAGCTATTTATCTCCTCGATACTCATGGGCAAAGCAGGTGTGAATTGACCTAATAAGCCATGAACAGAGTGGCTTGGAATTTCCCAAATACGGAAAAATCCCAAAATATGGTCAATGCGGTAAGCTGTAAAATATTCGGCCATCTTTGCAAATCGCTTTCGCCACCACTGATAGTTATCTTGCTCCATCACCTCCCAATTATAAGTAGGGAATCCCCAATTCTGTCCATTGGCTGAAAAAGCATCGGGTGGAGCACCTGCTTGTCCATCCATAGTAAAATAATAGGGCTCTACCCATGCCTCTACACTGTTCCGGCTTATTCCGATGGGAATATCTCCTTTTAAGATAATTCCCTCTTGACGGGCATAATGAGCCACTTCAAGCAATTGAACATGAAGCAAGTATTGTACATAAAAATGATAGGCTATTTTCTCATAGAAAGGGCCTCCTGGCTCACACAGTTCAGCTACAACCTCCTCTCTATAATGGCTACTAGTAGGCCAGTCTGCATAGTTAGCCGTTCCATAAAGATCACGTAGGTAACAGAAGGCTCCATAATTCATAAGCCACTCCTTATTGGACTCAAAGAAATCTAGGAAAGAGAAGGTGGTCAAAACATTCTCCCCTTCTTGCAAGAATAGAGCATGCAGATAACCATTCTTCAATCTATTTACAGCCTCATAATCGACTTGAGGTAAACTATTCAAACGGCATCGTTCCACTTCAAAGTTCTCCATAGCTGCGATATCATGCAAGGGGCAAAGCGCTCTAATATCGACATACATAGGGTGGAACGCATAGATTGAAATACTATTATAGGGGTAAGAGTCACTCCAACTATGGGTGATTGTTGTATCATTAATAGGTAATATTTGAATGGCTTGCTGTCCTGTTAGCACTGCCCAATCCACCATTTTTTTTAAGTCCCCCAAGTCACCTACTCCAGCACTTCCTTCACTACGAAGCGAAAATAAAGGTATGGCTGTACCTGCAACTTTTTGTATAGCAGTAGAGAGCTTTACCACTTTGCGATTCATTACATACGCTTTACCAGGAGAAGTAGGCAAACAATACAAAGAGTTATTCTCTCCCTCTTCCCACTTAATTAGTTGGCTATCTTCTTCAGAGTAGGCTACAAATTTATACTCCAGCGGAAAGTTTACTGCTTCAAGAGGAATAGTAATCATCCACTCATTTGGTGCAACCTCTTGCATCAACAACAATTGAGTTGGACTCCAATCACCCAAAATAGATTGATTACCTGAGATACCTAATCGCAGCTGGTGAGTATGAAGTGCAGGAGAGAGGGCACGAAAGGTTATTGTTTCTCGAGTAAAAGAAGAGAGAGAGGGAAGGGGACTCACCTGTTTATAGAAAGCCGAACTGTAAAGGAAATAGTCTACAGGTAAAGTTTGCCAGCTATCTTCAATCAATATTTGGCTATCCTTGGGATAATTTAAAGCAATGAAATGGGGTGCAATAGCAGCTTCAGAGCGAATAACCTGCCCATTGCTCACCAAGCTATAGTGATAAGATAATAGGGTTCCACAAAGAGAGTTGCCTAAGGAAAGGTGCACCTCCCAAAATTCTCCATCACTGGAGTAGAGTTGCACCGAAGTTTTACTACTATCTGCTAATGTAAGCATCAATGTTTCGTTCCACAAGGTGTGATAGTGAATGCGGAAAATGAGTTCCATGGTTTCTCTATTTTAGGATTTTGGCTCTTCAAATATACCTCTTTTCATGAATATGAGACCATCTTATTTTGAAAATATAGTTGATATACATTATATATAGACTCTAAACTAGAGCCTTATTCATATATACAGACCAATTATCGGATTTAGTATTTCATCAATTCATAGAAAAAGGGGCTCAATCATTCAGATTGAACCCCTTTTATCATTTTATATAAGTATAGCTAAACTATGCGTCAATATTTGCATAAGTAGCATTTTTCTCAATAAATTCACGACGAGGTGCTACCTCATCACCCATCAACATCGAGAAGATATAATCTGCTTCAGCTGCATTATCAATCGTTACTTGTTTCAGGATACGTCCTTCAGGATTCATGGTTGTCTCCCACAATTGTTCGGGATTCATTTCACCAAGACCTTTATAACGTTGGGTATGCACACCTGATTCTGATCCATCTGCATATTTCTGAATAAAGAGTTGACGAGCATCTTCACTGTAGCAATACTCCTTGATCTTACCCTTTGAACAAAGGTAGAGTGGGGGATTGGCAATGTAAAGGTGACCATTCTCAATTATCTCGGGCATATAGCGATAGAATAGTGTCATAATAAGGGTGTCAATGTGTGATCCATCGACATCGGCATCGGTCATAATTACCACTTTATGGTAACGTAACTTATCCAAATTGGCCTTTTTACTATCTTCTGCATCCACTCCAAAGCGGATACCCAATGCTTGGATAATATTATTAACCTCATCACTTTCAAAGGCTTTGTGCCACATTGCTTTCTCTACATTTAGAATCTTACCACGTAGTGGAAGAATGGCTTGTGTAGCACGGCTTCTACCTTGCTTAGCCGATCCACCCGCCGAGTCCCCTTCGACAAGGAATAGTTCGCATTCAAATGGGTCTTTGCTTGAACAGTCAGCCAGTTTACCTGGAAGTCCACCACCACCCATAGGGCTTTTGCGTTGTACTGACTCACGAGCTTTACGTGCTGCAATACGTGCTGTGGCTGCTAGGATAACCTTTTCAACAATGGTTTTAGCCTCTTTGGGGTGCTCTTCTAGGTAGTTACTTAGTGCCTCGCCTACGGCTTGATTCACGGCTCCACTCACCTCGCTATTACCCAATTTGGTTTTCGTTTGTCCTTCAAATTGAGGTTCTGCTACTTTTACTGAGATAACCGCAATAAGTCCCTCACGGAAGTCCTCTCCCGAGATTTCAACTTTTGCCTTCTCTAGCATTTTACTCTCTTCGGCATACTTCTTTAGTACACGAGTAAGAGCCGAACGGAATCCACCCTCGTGAGTACCTCCTTCGTGGGTATTGATATTGTTTACATAAGAGTGTAAGTTCTCACGATATCCAGTGTTGTACATAATAGCACATTCAATGGGTACCCCTTGTTTCTCTGTATCTAAATAAATAACATCCTCAATAAGAGAGACATTGTTACGATTCAAGAAACGAACGAACTCTTTCACACCATCTTCTGAGTGGAACTCTTCCGAACGTGCATTGCCCTCTTCGTCTTTGTGACGAAGATCTGTCAATGTGATTGTAATTCCACTATTCAAATAAGCAAGTTCACGTAGACGCGCTTGCAGGATGTCATATTTATATTCTGTGACCGTAAAGATAGAAGCATCCGGCCAAAAGGTCTGCTGAGTACCATTCAAAGTAGTCTCGCCCACCTCTTTTACCGAGTAAAGCGGCTTTCCACAGCTATACTCTTGTTGGTAGATTTTTCCATTACGGTATACATTTGTTTTTAAGTGTGTAGAGAGTGCATTTACACACGATACACCTACCCCGTGCAAACCACCAGACACTTTGTATGAGCCTTTATCAAACTTACCTCCAGCATGGAGTACAGTCATTACCACCTCAAGGGCCGATTTTTGCTCTTTTTCGTGAAAGTCTACAGGAATACCACGACCGTTATCCATTACGGTAATGGAGTTGTCTTCATTGATTGTTACCTCAATGCGGTTGCAATAGCCTGCCAATGCCTCGTCGATAGAGTTATCTACCACCTCGTACACCAAATGGTGCAACCCTTTTTCGCTGATGTCTCCAATATACATTGCGGGGCGTTTGCGCACAGCCTCCAACCCTTCCAGAACTTGGATGTTACTGGCTGAGTAGTTTGCACCACCGCTCATTATTTCTTCTTCAGTCATGTTTGATTAATTATCTTAATATTAGCTTTCAAAGGTAGGAAAAAAGGACGAAATGGAGTGCTATTTTGTGTAAAAAAAGAGGAGAGGGGGGGAACAAAAAAACAAAGCGAATTGGCCCTTCCATGCAAAAGTTTAGGGATAAGCTTTTATGACTCAAAAATCCTTTCATCTCTAGATAAAGCAGATCGAATTGAACGAACCAGAGAGAAGCGGTCAAACAGGAAGATGAAGAACCATAAGAAGTAATTGAATCAAAAAAAAGAGAGTCTATACAAACCTCTATATCTTTCGCAGCAAACCCCTAAATAGGGAAGCAAATAAATCCTCAATTGAGCCCAAAGAGGTAATCTAAAGCAAACAACACAAACGAAAGCATTAAACGTCCCAACTAAAATGACAAAAGGCTGAATCCGAAGATCCAGCCTGTTTTATCTTTTAATTGTTTAAGACGATGCTTAAGCTAATTTGCTAATGCGAGCAGATAACTTAGACTTCAAGTTAGAAGCCTTGTTCTTGTGAATGATGTTACGTTTAGCTAGTTTGTCTAACATTTTTTGAACACCTGGGAAAAGTGCAATAGCTTCAGCTTTGTCAGTAGTTGCACGAAGTTTTTTAACAGCGTTACGCATTGTTTTAGCGTAATATCTGTTATGAAGTCTTCTCTTCTCTTCCTGTCTGATTCTCTTGATTGATGATTTGTGATTTGCCATCTCGACTAATCTTTAAATGGTTCTTTATTGTTTTTATTTGTAGTCCATGGGGGAGTCGAACCCCCCTTGCAAGAATGAAAATCTTGAGTACTAACCGATATACGAATGGACCTCCTGTTTCGCTTACTTGAATAGTTTTCTTCTTGTTAGCGGATGCAAAGGTAGGAACTTTTTTTTAACCAACAAACAAAACAAGCTTTTTTTTCTCTTGATTATTGAAAAAAGAGAGGAATTGTTACTTTTGTAACCAATTGAACTACTTTTCATTAAAAACAGAGCAAACTCCATGTGGCATAAAACCGTTGGCATCGTCCTTTACTCACTAAAATACAACGATACATCAAACATTGTTGAAATCTATACACAACACAACGGTAGAGGCTCATTTCTGGTTCCCATACCTCGTTCACGCAAATCGGCTCTTAAGAACGTCCTCTTTCAGCCCCTCTCTTTAATTGAGTTTGAAGCCGATTTTAAGCCTACCACGACATTGCACCGAGTAAAAGAGGCTAAATCACATTACCCTTTTCACAGCCTACCATACGACCCTTTTAAGAGAGCTATCGCACTCTTTTTAGCCGAATTTCTGTACCGTGCACTACGAGAAGAGCACGAAAATGAGATTTTATTTAGTTATCTTGAGCACTCCATACATTGGTTAGATAACTGCAATACCAAATTTTCAAATTTCCACTTGGTATTTTTAATACGTTTTTCCCGTTTTTTAGGACTCTATCCCAATATCCACGAATACAAACCAGGGGTATATTTCGACCTACAAGGAGCTTGCTTTACACCATCAAAACCCAATCATTTGTCCTACATAGACCAAGAAGAGTCTTCACGCATACAAACATTGATGCGAATGAACTACGACACCATGCATCTTTTTGAGATGAATAGAGTAGAGCGCAATCGCTGTTTAACCATACTAAACGAATACTACTCACTCCACCTTCCTGATTTCCCTCGATTAAAATCACTTGATATTTTACAAGAGCTATTCACGTAAAAACAAAAGCCATCACTCCTTTGACTATTAAAACGAAGAATCTCTCTACAGAGCTAGATATCTAGCTCTGTAGAGAGATTCTTCGTTAACAACTGGCTATAGAGTAAAATTACCCCTTACCAATCAAATTTATTTTGTAAGCAGTTCTTTTACTTTCGCAGAAATGGCTCTTCCTTCGGCTTTTCCTGCCAATGCCTGCGTAGCTGCACCCATTACCTTACCCATATCTTGTGGGCCTGTTGCACCCGCTTGCTCAATAATAGCTTGTAAGGCAGCTGTAAGTTCTGCTTCACTCATCTGCTGAGGAAGGTAAGCCTCTAAAAACTTAACTTGAGCTATCTCTGCCTCTGCTAGGTCAGAACGGTTTTGCCCTTCGTAAAGTGCAGCCGAGTCCTTACCTTGCTTTACCAATTTCTGAATAATTTTTGTAGCAGCTTCATCACTCAATGAATCATTTGCTCCAGGTGCTGTTTTGGCCTCAATAAAGAATTTCTTTGCATTACGCAAAGCCTCAAGTTTAACCTTATCTTTGGCTCTCATAGCCTCTTTAATATCATTGCTTATCAAATCGAATAATTCCATGTTGTCTATAATCTAGGTTTAAAAAATAATTGTTGTCTCTTCTTCTGTACGATTCTCTTTCGGTTGCTCAACTTGAGATAGTTGATTCCCCTGTATAGCATTCAGCTGACCTCTTGTCCGAGCATAGGTTGGTGAATTCTCAACGGCATTGATCAAGTCATCGTTATCTAAATCCTCAGCACTAAACGTATGGGTATGGTAACGCCTCTTACGCGGAACTCCTTGTGCAGTTCCTTGCCCATAATACTGATCTCTTCTTCCTCCATTCTTGATAGCTAAGTCCTCTTTTTCTGCAGCGATTTTCTCCTCTTCAAGGGTCATCTTATACTCCATTCCTGGTATATTCTTAATACCAAATCCTGTAGCTAAAATAGTAAATTTAACACGAGCACCCAATGTTTCGTCTATATAGACTCCCCATTTAGTCTCTACATCACCATCAAACTTACTCATAAACTCATGAATTTCATTCATCTCCTCCATCATCATCTCCTTATCACTACAATAAGAGATATTGAAAAGTACCTTCTTTGAATTAAATACATCATTGTTATTAAGCAAAGGTGAGTTTAATGCATTTTCAATAGCCTTTGTTACGCGACTATCACCTTCGCCATATCCTGTACTCATAATAGCTACTCCACCATCTTTAAGAACAGTCTTCACGTCGTTAAAGTCAAGATTGATATTTCCCTCTATGGTAATAATCTCTGCAATACTCTTAGCAGCAACAGATAAGGTATCATCAGCTTCAGCAAAACCACCCATCAAGCTCATATTGGAGTATATCTCACGCAAGCGCTCATTGTTTATAACCAGAAGCGCATCTACATATTTACTAATCTCCTCTACACCATCTAAAGCTTGGTCAATCTTTCTAGGACCCTCAAACAAGAAGGGAATAGTGACAATACCTACTGTCAAAATACCTAAATCCCTGGCTGCTTTTGCTATAATAGGAGCAGCACCAGTACCTGTTCCTCCTCCCATACCAGCTGTAATAAAGGCCATTTTACAGCCATCATTTAGCATTTTATGTACATCCTCAATGCTCTCTTCGGCAGCCTCTCTAGCACGGAGAGGTCTGTTACCAGCACCCAACCCTTCAGAACCAAGCTGAATTTTAATAGGCACAGGTGACCCTTTAAGTGCTTGATAATCGGTATTACATATTACAAATGTAACATCGTGTATCCCTTCTCTATACATATGATTTACGGCATTGCTACCGCCACCTCCCACACCAATCACTTTAATGATACTGGGTGTAGCAGGGAAATCGAATGGCATTATGGTTTCATCAGACATATCTATTGTTTATCTTTTAAGGTAATGTTATTATTTAGTACTCTTCAGTCATTGACTCCGACCAGCGATTAATTTTCTTCTTAAGCATTCCAAAAAAACCACGATCTTTGGTTAGTTGGTTAATCTCTGCGATATGCTGTTCAATAATCATCTTCTTCTCAGGAACATTCAACGCCAAGGCCTCTTCAAACTCCTTCAAAGCCTCTTTAAACTGTCCATTTTGCTTCTTCAGAACAGCTTTCCTTACGAGCAATTCACAATGGTGTAGCTGAATTTTTGCATCCTCTACATCACTCTGTACTGGAGGAGGAGGAGGAACAGAGACTGGAGTAGGAGCTACCACAGCTACAGGATCGCCACTTCTAACTTCAATCTTATCTACACTCTTTCCTTCGTCTGTACTCTTCTCTTCATCTGTAAAAAGAGTGCCCTGCTCAGGTTTGGGAACAATCACTTCAGGACTCTTCTCAACTTTCTTAACTTCCTTAACCTCTGGCACGGTAATTTTAACCTCAGGTTTACAGCAATTCTCTTTTCCCCAGTGAACAATAGCTAAAGAGAGCGTGCTCAACTCACTCTTATCAACAGTAGGCAGATAGTCCACATGTAGTTGGGTTTTATTCTCTACACGCACCTTCTCAATCTTACTCAGCTGTTGGAAAGCAAGTGTTATATTCTTAAGCGCAGCCGCCCCTCCAGTGAAAACTACACCTTCTAGCAGTTTGTCACGATAGCCAGAGAGTTCAATCTGCTTAACTACATTCATTAATATCTCATTCACACGCCCTTCGACTATCTCATTAAACAGCTGAACAGCAATGGTTCGTTTTCCATCAAGCACATAACTTAAAGAGTCATTCTCACCTCCAGCTGCTGGAGTAGTATAAGCATCTGCGTAAAGCAATTTAAGCCTTTCAGCATCCTCCTCTTCAAATTTTTGAGAAGAGATATCGGTTGTAATGGTTCGGCCCCCTAATGGAATTACTGCAAGATGACGCAATATATTATTTTTAAAGAGGCAAACCGTAGTTGTATCGGCACCAAAATCGACCAATGCACAACCCGATCTTTTTTCATTAGGAGTCAATACTGCATCTGCTAATACCAATGGAGAGATGGCATAATCGGCTATTTTAATACGAGCTTGTCTAAAGCAGGTATCAATATTCTGTTTTAAGCTATTACGCGCTACAATATTCAGGAAATTACCCTCAAGGCGAGTGCAAGGAACTCCTACAGGATCTACAAGGTAATTCAACCCCAGCTTATACTCCTGAGGTATCACATCCAATATTTCTTTATCTAGAATAGGAGTTGCAATATTTCGATCAATTAATACATTGATTAAATCTTGCGAGACTTTTGTCTCTTCATCAAAACGATCGACTTCACTATTAAACAGGCTCTGCAACGATTGTCCACCAATCCCTACATAAACCTTATTAATTGTTGCTTGAAGCTTCTCCTCTAGCTCTTTAATAATTAAAGTAAGATTATGAGCCGTCTTATCTAAATTATAGATTCGGCCTTTTCTTATAAAGCTAGAAGACTCTCGACCAGAAACGGCCAAGACCTGAACCGTTCCATCGGGAAGATTCTTTCCTGCGATTCCTATCATCTTGGATGAACCCAGTTCTATTGCTACAATAAACTCTGTTGCTTCCATATCTTACTTCTCCTTTTTTGTACAAATAATCTGATTACTAAACTCAAGGCTAATTCGGCTATATTTGTTCCAACCTATTTCGTTTAGTCCTTTAGTGTAAAATGTTTTTAAACGGGCGAACTTCTCTTTATACTCTTTTGGTTTTCCTAAAAAGATAAGATGTTCTCCCACCTGTGGTACTAATTCCAACTCTTTATTAGCAGTAACATGTACCTGTGCTATCTGTGCTTTCCAGAGTGGGTTTTCCTGTAGATAACTTGCCAATCCAAACAGTTCTTTGGTGGCAAACTCCCTAGTTATATTTCCCGTAGCTACCACTACATGGGCAGCTGTATTGGCTAATGGCATTATTTCACCTTTCCCATCTATATAATAACTATTCCCGCTATTCGGAATAACCCGCATAATAGGCATTCGTTGGGTTATACGTATCCCAACATGCTGATTAGGGGTCCGATAACAAGCTACCTCTTCAACCAAAGGATGCTCTTTCAGAACCTCTTCAATCGTTCGTGTACTAATGTCACTCATTTGGTGACCAATAGGTGAAATTTTCTTTTGTTCTAGCAATCGCTTAATCTCCTTGGACGAAACAAAATGATTTGACACCGAATCTTTTATAACAACATGTAAGCCCCTACAGAGCGCATCAACAGGCTCTGCATTGAATATCGTCACCGCCAATAATATATATGTGGCTATAAATGACAGACAAACGAGTGTACAAATTCGTTTTCCCATTAACTTTCTAATAACAATTTAATGGGCTCGGTATATTTTTCAATATCACCAGCACCCAATGTTATTAACACCTCAATATGTTTACCGCGGAGAGCATCTAACAGATATTCACCTTTGCAAACACTTTTTGCCACTCCCTTGCAAATATAGTCATAAATTAATTTATTTGTCACTCCTTTTATCGGTAATTCTCGTGCTGGATAGATATCTAATAAAATAATTTCGTCGGCCAAAGACAAACTTTCAGCAAATTCACGATAAAAATCCTTAGTACGGCTATATAAGTGGGGCTGAAAGACCACTGTTATCCTCTTATCTGCATAAAGAGCTCTAACTGAAGAGATCGCAGCCTTTATTTCTGCTGGGTGATGTGCATAATCACTCAAGTAAACCACTTTATCACTCTTCAGCTGAAAATCAAATCTTCTATCTACCCCCTTAAAGCTTGCCATTGCCCGCTTAATTTCATCTACAGTGGCACCACTTAATTGAGCCAAAGCCATAGCAGCAATACCATTTTCTATATTGATTTCAATGGGTACACCCAATTGCACATTGTTGATATTCCCAAGTGGCGACTTGTAATCGAAATAAATTTCTCCTCCACCTATTCGTATGTTCTCAGCATGAAAGTCACCTTCATCCTTTGAATAACTATAAATAACCACTCCCTCTTGCACGTCAGGATCTAATTCTATCCCTTTCCGAACAAGTAAATATCCACCTTTCTGAATAAGTGACGTATAGTGTTGGAAACTATCTAGATAAGCTTCCTTGGTACCATAAATATCAAGGTGGTCAGGATCTGTTGACGTAATCACACTCATCAACGGAGATAGTTGGTGGAAAGAGCGATCATACTCATCAGCCTCAATAACCACATAATCACTCGTGGGCGATAAAAGCAGGTTAGTCTGATAATTTTTCGAGATTCCGCCCAAAAAAGCATTACACCCTACCTGCGACTCATGAAGCAAATGAGCTACCATAGTCGAAGTAGTGGTTTTACCATGGGTACCAGCCACACATACACCTTTACCCGACCGAGTAAGAAGACCCAACACTTGCGAACGCTTCTGAATCTCAAAACCCATTTTTCGAAAATAGGAGAGTTCCGTATGCATTTCAGGAATAGCTGGTGTATAAACGACCAATGTACTCTCTGCCTGCAAGAACTCTGCAGGAATCTGCTCAATAGAGTCCTCGTAGTGAATCCATGCACCTTCAGCTTGCAATTTCTTTGTAAGCTCACTTGGAGTACGGTCATATCCACCCACACGCACTCCTTGCACCAAGAAGTAGCGTACCAAAGCACTCATACCAATACCACCTGCACCTATAAAATAGATCGACTTTATCTGATTAATTTCCATTTTTCTCTTTGTAACTAGTTGCTAGCTCAATCACTTCGCCAGCTATGATAGTAGCAGAATTGGCACAAGCCAATTGAGCTATTTGTTTACTTAATTTCTCTAATAACGGTAAATCATTTACCGTCTTTATAGCCTCCTCAATTAACTGATTCGAAGCATCTTTATCCTCTATAAGCAGCGCAGCCTCTTTGCGAACCAAGGCCAAAGCATTTTGGGTTTGGTGATCTTCGGCCACATTGGGCGAAGGAACTAAAACAACCGGCTTTGCCAATAAAGAGAATTCTGATATTGAGCCAGCACCCGCTCGACTAACGATTAAATCAGCTGCTTGATAGGCTCTATTCATATCACTAATAAAGTCAGTAGCATGAATCATCGGGAACACCCCTTTTTGATCCAACAAAGCCTTCACCTCTTCTATATAATACTTCCCAGTTTGCCAAATAAATTGCACACCCGATTGAGCTATTTCATCTACATGGTCCATCATACTTTGGTTAAGCGTACGAGCCCCCAAGCTACCGCCGAGAATCAGCACAGTACGTTTATGAGGATCAAGCCCCCAAGCTACCAAAGCCTCCTCTCTTGTTAACCCTGACTGCAACAATCCTTGTCGTACAGGATTGCCAGTAAATACGATTTTCTGCTTATCAAAGAAACGCTCCATACCCTGATAAGCAACACAAACTTTACATGCTTTTTTAGCAAGTAACTTATTAGTAACTCCTGCGTAAGAGTTTTGTTCTTGTATTAGTGTAGGAATACCCATTATTCCGGCCATTTTAAGGGTAGGGCCACTGGCATAACCACCCACTCCAACTGCAACATGCGGTTGAAATTCTTGAATAATCTTCCTTGCTAACCACTGACTCTTTAGTAATTTAAAAAGTACAGGTATATTTTTAAGAATATTTTTTCGATTAAACCCAGCCACAGGAAGCCCCTTGATAGAGTATCCAGCATCGGGCACCCTTTGCATCTCCATCCTTCCTTCTGCTCCAACAAATAAAATCTGAGCATCAGGTCTCTTCTCTTTTATAGCGTTAGCAATAGCAATAGCAGGAAAGATATGTCCTCCTGTTCCACCACCGCTTATTATAATTCGTAACTCCTTCTCCATGCTTCGTTATATTGGTCCATCTATATCTCTTTATCAGTTACCTAGTAACTCCTCCTCTTTATTGAGTGTTTCATTCACAGCAACCCACTCTTTGGCATGCACAAGCAATACCTCGGTAGCCTCCTTCAGTTTTTCCTCATTTGCTAGAAGTTGGTTCTGCTTCTCCTCATCCTCTTTTTCCTTTACATATCGGCTCACACTTAAAACCATACCGATGTAAATACAATTAATAATAATAGAGGTACCCCCTCTACTAATAAGTGGCAATGGCTGCCCTGTTACAGGAAAAAGCCCCACCGAAACCATCATATTGATCATAGCCTGTAAAACAAATAAGAGACCAATACCCATAACTAAATAGGCAGGAAATAGCTTCTTACTCCTCTTTGCGATTCGACCAATACGTGTTAACAGACAAATATAGAGCAAAACTACAACAATTCCCCCTGCAAGCCCCAACTCTTCAATAATAATCGCAAATATGAAGTCAGAATAAGCCTGAGGTAAAAAATCACGCTGTACGCTATTACCAGGCATTTTACCTAAAATATGACTCGATGCAATGGCAATATTGGCATGGGCTACTTGTGCATTATTTCTAGTATCAAACTTAGATGCAGGGACAACTGTTTTATCATCAAAGAAGTTCTTTATTCGGCCTTGCCATGTTCCAACTCGGTGCGTTATGGGATTCTTCGACAGTTTATCTACTGGAATTAGTGTTATAGTACCAACAGCCAAAAAAACGGCAATCAAGGCTCCACCAGCTGTTTTAACCAATAATTTAGAGGATACCTTACCTATAATCATCATCATAAAAACCACCAATGCAAGAATTATTGCAGTCGAAAAGTTCTCAGGAAAAATCAATGCTATAATCAGTCCATTAAGACATAATATATATTGAAAGGCCTTTTGAGTGGCACCCTGCTCATCTCTAAAGCGCGATAAAATATATGCAGTAGTCAAAACAACGGCCATTTTCCCAAATTCCGAAGGCTGAAAACGAACCCCAAAGAGATCCATCCAGCGAGATGCACCATTCACCTTCCCCAAAAAAGGAACAATAAATAGCAATATAACAGAGAGAGGAAAGAGCAGAAGCGGAATTCGTTGAAAAAATCTACAAGGCACATTGTGGGTTACAACAACAATAACAGCACCTACCATTAAAAACAGACTGTGACTCCTGATAGGCTGCCAGTGGTTACCCGTATTATAAACAAGCGTACTAGCGGCACTAAAGACCTCAATAATTGAAATCAAACAAAAAAAGAGAAAGATAATCCAAACAACCTTGTCGCCTTTAAATAGATCCTTAATAATTCCCATAATACTCTATTTTATAATCGTCTTACACACTCTTTAAACTGTTTTCCTCTATCCTCGTAGCTACTGAATAGATCAAAGCTAGCACAACAAGGGCTTAACAAAACGGTCTCCCCCTTTTTAGCCATCTTGTAAGCTGCATCAACTGCCTCCTGCATACTATGTACATCCATTATAGGAATCCCAAATTGGGCAAAAAAGTGCTGCAACTTCTCATTATTCACCCCTAGAAAGATAAGCCCAGTACACTTTTCCTTTACCAAATCAGTGATCTGTGCATAATCATTACCCTTATCTTTTCCTCCTAAGATCAGAATGGTCTTTGTTTTCATACTTTGCAAAGCATACCAACAAGAGTTCACATTGGTAGCTTTCGAATCATTTACATAATCCACTCCCTTTACGCGACAAACCTTTTCGAGTCTATGTTCCACTCCTTCAAAATCAGAAAGCGATTCACGAATACACTCTTTCTTAATCCCAGCTATATTGGCCGAAATTCCAGCAGCCATCGAGTTAAATAAGTTATGTGTACCTGTTAAGGCCAACTCCTCTTGCTCCATATTGAACTCTACCGGCTTCGTAAAACAAATTTTATCTCCCTCTACATAAGCAGCACTTCCCTGCTCATTCTTCTCAGAGAAAGGGTAGGGCTGTGCCGATATTCCATATTTACCTAACTCCTGTTGAATAATGGGATCGTCATTCCAGAAGATAAAAGCATCCTCTCCAGTTTGATTTTGTAGAATTCTAAATTTGGCATCTACATAGTTCTGCATTTCATGATTGTAACGATCCAGATGATCGGGCGTTATATTCATCAACACAGCAATATTGGCATGAAACTGGTACATATCATCTAGTTGAAAACTACTTAGTTCGACTACATAGTAATCATAATGATACATGGCCACTTGATAGGCTAAGCTCTGTCCAATATTACCCGCCAAGCCAACATTCAAACCAGCTTTTTTAAATATATGATAAATAAGCGAAGTCGTAGTCGTTTTCCCATTGCTACCCGTTATACAAATCATCTTAGCAGTGGTATAGCGTCCAGCAAACTCTATTTCAGAGATAATAGATATCCCCTTCTCCTTGATTTTTCGAACAATAGGTGCTTCGTGTGGAATACCAGGACTCTTAATAACCTCATCGGCATTCAGAATAAGAGCTTCGGTATGAACTCCCTCTTCCCAAACAATAGCCTGTTTGGTAAGCATCTCTTTATACGACTCTTTAATAGGTGAAAGATCTGAAACAAAGACCTCAAACCCTTTTTTCTCCGCTAAGATAGCTGCTCCAGTACCACTTTCGCCAGCTCCTAATATGACTACTCTTTTCGCTTTATTCATCTGGAATTATCTTATCTTTAAAGTTATAATCGTTATGGCCGCTAAAACAATGGTCACAATCCAAAAACGAACGGTCAACTTCGATTCATGAAATACACTTGCAGGCTTCGTAAACATATAGCTACAAGTAGGGTCTAACTGAGCCATTGTAGTGCGAAAGTGATCATGAATGGGCGCTCGTTTAAAGACGCGTTGCTTCACCCCCTTTTTCTTTCCTTTCTTAAAGTATCGAACCTGCAGTATTACAGAAAGATTCTCTACCAAAAAGACACCACATAAAATAGGTATAAGCAACTCTTTGTGTATGATGATAGCAAATACTGCTATGATTCCACCGATAGTAAGGCTACCTGTATCGCCCATAAAGACTTGTGCAGGAAATGCATTGTACCACAAAAAACCGATGAGTGCTCCAATAAAGGCACAAATAAAGATTACAAGTTCTTCACTACCTGGTATATACATGATGTTCAAATAGCTAGCATACTCTATATGACTCGATACATAAGCCAAAATACCGAGTGTAACCCCTATTATGGCAGAGTTACCAGCAGCCATACCATCCATACCATCATTCAAGTTAGCTCCATTCGAAACAGATGCCACAACTAAAATAGTAACAAGTACAAAAATAACCCATCCTCCAGCCTGCGCATGTTTACCCAGAAAAGGAACAAAATCGGCATAATCCAAGTTATTATTCTTGAAGAAAGGAATTGTAGTCTGCGTTGATTTTTGGTGTTGTTCTTTGTGAATAACCTCCACCAGTTGGCTCTCCTTCTGGATTTCGATATTTTCTCGAACTACCACACTGGGGCTTAAATAGAGCGTAATACCCACAATCAGGCCAAGACCTACCTGACTAATAACCTTAAATTTACCATGCAAACCCTCTTTGTCTTTTCGAAATACCTTTATATAGTCATCCAAAAAGCCTAATGCCCCTAGCCAAACCGTAGTTATAAGCATTAAGAGCAAATAGATATTGTCTAGTTTACCTAGTAACAACGAAGGAATTAAGATAGCCACAATAATAATAATCCCTCCCATGGTAGGAACCCCCACCTTTTGTACATTAAAAGGGTCGATTGAAGCATCTCGTTGCACCTCCGTTATCTGTTTTCTCTTGAGAAGTTTGATAAAATATTCACCAAAGATAGCCGAAATTAGCAACGACAAAATAATAGCCATCAATGCTCTAAATGAGATATAATTAAATACCCCAGCACCTGGAAAGTTCTGCTTTGCTAAATATTGAAATAGATAGTATAACATCTTCTTTTACGTTTTATTCTATTCGTTTGCGAATATACTTAATACAATCTCCTTATCATCAAAGTGGTGTTTAACACCCTTCACATCTTGGTAGTTCTCATGCCCCTTACCAGCAATCAAAATGACATCTCCTGGCTGAGCAAGTATAGAAGCTGTACGGATAGCCTCTTTTCGGTCTACAATACTGATTACCTTCTGAGCTGATTGGCTATCTAATCCAGCCAACATATCATTGATAATATCTTGCGGCTCCTCAAAACGTGGGTTGTCCGAAGTGATAATAACCCGTTGACTCTTCTTAACCGCCTCTTGTGCCATCAAAGGACGCTTTCCCTTGTCTCTATTTCCACCTGCACCCACTACGGTAATAACATTCCCTTTTCCATGCAACACCTCTTGAATAGCATCGAGTACATTCTCTAATGCATCGGGAGTATGTGCATAGTCAACAATGACCGTGTATCCCCGTTTAGAGCGAATCGAATCAAAGCGCCCTGCTACGGGACGTAGGCTACTTAGGACCAACAACACCTCTTCTGGTTGCTCCCCCAACAGACAAGCAGCACCATATACAGCCAATAAGTTAGAGGCATTAAAACGTCCAATAAATTGCACATGCACCTCCGTATTATTCATATCAAGCAACATACCTTCAAAACTATCCTCCAGTACTTTTCCTTTATAATCGCTTAACGAGCGCAAGGAGTAAGTAGCCACTTTAGATAGCGTATTCTGCGTCATAACCAAACCATTCTTATCATCTAAATTGGTTAATGCAAAGGCACCTTGAGGCAACTCATCAAAAAAGCGTTTTTTTGCCTTTAGATAGTTCTCAACGGTTTGGTGGTAATCAAGATGGTCGCGTGTAAGGTTCGTAAAGATACCTCCAGCAAAAGCCAGCCCCCCAATTCTTTGCTGTGCAACAGCGTGCGAACTGACCTCCATAAAAGCATACTCACAACCACGCTGAACCATTCTATCGAGTAATTGATTCAATGTAATTGGATCTGGCGTAGTGTGCTCAGTAGGTAGCGCCTCTCCATCAATCATGTTACAAACGGTAGAAAGTAAGCCAACCTTGTATCCCAATTTACGGAATGTTTCATAGAGCAAAGTCGCTATCGTTGTTTTACCATTCGTACCAGTCACTCCAACTAACTTCAATTTAGTAGAAGGATTGCCATAAAATAGGGTAGCCATCTTTCCTACAACCTCTTCGCTATTCTTTACTTGCAAATAAGTTATAGTTGAATCAAGCGTAAGAGGCATCGTTTCACAAACAATTGCTTTAGCACCCCGCTCAATAGCTTTCTCTATGTAGTTGTGTCCATCTACCTGAGTGCCTTTAACAGCTACAAAGAGATCTCCCTCTTTTATAAGGCGTGAATCAATTTGAATCCCCAATATGTCAACACCTAAATGGCCTACCTGCTGAGTAACAGCCACCGACTTTATTATATTTTCAAGTTTCATCTCTTTATTATTTACAGCATTAATTTCAAATGTATAGATTGCCCTTTTTTAAATCCTCTACCAGGTGGAACAGTCTGTGAAGAAACCCTTCCAACACCACTAATAGTAGGTTTTAATCCCAAGCTCTCTAATAGATAAATGGCATCTTTAGCACCCATTCCCACCACATTGGGAACCATTTTATCATCTACTTCTCGCGCTCTAAAGGCCACCTCATCGGCTTGCATAGAGGCATCTCCCCAAAGTGGCCTTCCTTTCTCTACCCTCTTTGAAGGCTTTGAATAATCAATATCAATCTCATTCAATACATAGGCAGCGCTCACAATATCTCCACTCTTCACCTGAGGAATCAATCTAGCTACAGAGTCCTTAGCCTCCGTCAGATTGGTTACCTGATGTTTGGCAAATACCCGTTCGGCCACTTTCTTAAAAACCCCTCCTGCCATCATTCCTCCCGAAGCCCCTGGGCCCGATTTCCGAATGGCAACAATGCAGCTATACTTAGGTGCATCGGCTGGGAAGTAACCACAAAAACTAACCAAATAGTGCATGGTCCCATTTTTGTACCCCTCTCTTCCTTGCGAGACTTGAGCTGTACCTGTTTTACCAGCTACTCGGAACTGCTCCGAGCCAGCCTGTTTCCCCAATCCATCTGTTACCACCTTCTCCAACATCATCTGTATCTGATCAATGGTTTTAGAAGAGGCAATTGATTTGTTAAGTACTACAGTAGGAATCTCCTCAACCACCTGCCCATTCTTTACAATTGATTTGACAAACCGAGGTTTTACCATCCTCCCATTATTTGCAATGGCATTATAGAAAGCCAATGTATTAATAGGAGGTATTTGCGTTTCATAACCAATAGACATCCAAGGCAAAGCCGTTCTAGACCAATTCTCCTTGTTAGGCATCCGAATAATCGGGTTACCCGCCCCTGGTATATCCAAATTAAGCGGTGTGGTAAGCCCTAACTTATAAAGCCCCTTCACAAACTCTTCGGGATTCTTCTGGTAGTTCTCATCAATCACTCTTGAAATACCAATATTAGAGGAGTACATCAAACTCTCTGTTATCGTAATATCGCCATACCCCCCTTTGTTCCAGTTGTGGTCTCTCATGGTACTACCATGCATGGGATAGATACCATTTCCTGTAGCAACCACCTGGTCAGGAGTAATTTTCCCATCTTCTAGTGCCACCATTAAAGAGGCTGTCTTGAAGGTCGAACCCGGCTCCATCATATCCGAAACAGCATTATTTCTTACCTCACGGTAAATACCATCGCCTCCTCTAGTCATATTCACGATAGCTTTAACATCACCTGTCTTCACCTCCATTAAGACCACAACACCCGAGGTACCATGAATATCATGCAGCATATCGACCAACGCCTTCTCGGCAATATCTTGCATGCCCACATCAATGGTCGTTACAATATCGCATCCATCCACGGCTGGAATATCCACAATGGGTAGGAATTGATTCATTACCTTCTGAATATGTGTCACTCCATCCTTTCCCCGAAGAATCGAGTCGTAGTAGAGCTCAAGACCATTTTTAGGACCCAACTCTAGATCGGGATACATATCACCCAAGGTACGCATGGCCAACGAGCCAAAAGGCTTCTTCCTTTGATTAAAAATCTGCTCATGAAAGCCCCCTTGATACTTACTCCAGTTAAAAACAGGAATCCTTTTTGCCTCTTTGTACTGAATGTAAGAGATGCGGTGGGGGTAAAGTAGGAAATTTCGCTTCCCCTCCCTTCTTCCCTGTAAAATATGCCGTCTAAACTCAGCCCTACTTTTATCTGGAAAAATCCGATTTAAATCTCTACAAATGGTATCTAAATTAGCAACGAGTGCAGAATCCTTCCGTGCACCTCCCGCTTTAAAATCCATATAGATTCTATATTCAGGCAAACTACTAGCCATGAGTTGACCATCGGCCGATAGGATGTTCCCCCGATTGGGGCGAACCACTACATTCTCTCGCACAAATCGTTCGGCCACTTCATTCCAGTAAGAACGCTCTTTAAACATAATTACAGAAGCCTTTACAACAATAGCAAATCCCACCAACAACATAAAGAAGATGATGAAGGAGAAACGGGTTACATGGGTTTTGTCGTTAGGTTCGATCATTATTAATTAGAGATTAAGTAGGGACGGCTAGTAGCCGTCTGCAAATTTGAATTTCGTTTTGACACATACTCCTCAATACGCGATTGGCGACTCTTCTCCATCAATTCCGAAGAGCGAGTCAATGCGTCATATTTCACATCAGTCAACTCTTTGCGTAATTTATTGATTTGAATGATCTCTTGCTGAGAACTGTAGCGATTATCAATATAAAAGACAGTCAAAATCATCAACAGAATCACCAATCGTGCTTGTCTACTGAAAAAATCATGCGCCAATATATCTCCACCTAGAATATGCCAAATAGTATGCCTCCTCCTCTTAGCACCTGGCATACCCTTTGTTGCCTCCTCATTCAGATTGTGTCGATTGGTCTCCATTATTCTATCTTTTTTGAGCAATTCTCAGTTTAGCACTCCGCGACCTTGGATTAGCAGCAAGCTCCTCCTCTGTTGCCACAATCACCCGATTGTTTATCGCTTTGAAAGGCGAGGTAGTATTTCCAAAGAAATCCTGTTCTACCTTCCCCTCTATATTTCCACTTTTAATAAAATTTTTCACCATTCTATCTTCGAGCGAATGGTAGGTAATGACTACCAATCGTCCTCCTGGCTTCAAACAGCGAGCGGTAGCCTCTAGCATCTCTCTAAGCGCCTCCATCTCTTGATTCACCTCAATACGAAGTGCCTGGAACACCTTTGCCAACTCCTTCTTCTCACGTTCACGCCCAAATAGGGGTTTTATGATTTCAAGAAACTCGCCAATACTTTCGATTCGTTTCTCGCTTCTTGCTCTTACTAAGTAAGAAGCTATTCTGCGGCTATTTTTAAGTTCGCCATACAGATAAAACAGATTGGCTAGTGCCTCCTCTTCGTATTCATTTACAATATCGGCTGCTGTTTTGCCACCCTGCTTATTCATACGCATATCTAGCTTTCCCTCAAAACGGAAGGAGAATCCTCTTTCAGAATCATCAAAGTGGTGAGACGACACACCTAAGTCGGCCAAAATAGCATCCACCTCCTCCATGTTGTGATAGCGCAAAAAGTTTTCTAAAAAACGGAAATTGCTACGCACAAAGGTGAAGCGACTATCATCCATACGGTTCTTTTCGGCATCTTCGTCTTGATCAAAGCTCAACAGACGACAACTCTCGTCCATTTGACGCAAAATTTCTCTAGAATGGCCACCGCCACCAAAGGTAACATCGACATAAATACCATTTGGTGCTATATTCATACCCTCTACACTCTCATTCAGCAAAACTGGTACGTGATAGGTTGTTTCTTCCATTTCCATTATTCATATTTTTTCACTCTAAACCCCTTACAAAAAGGAGCCATAAGCTAGTATGTTACCTTATTAATCTATATTCGATGTAAAATTAGAAAATTCCTACTAAAATAGTACGATAATAGGAACAAGAAAATGCGAAAAGTTTTCAACACCCTGTTTGCAATTTTTCCATACCAAAGAGGAGGGCATTGCACACTCGTTTTCCTTTTGCGCAAAATCAAAGAAACATTGTAGCAAAAGTGCGCAAAAAAGATGTTATTTTTATAAGTAATGTTGCTTTTTTCGGGAACTCATACCACTCTTCCCAAAAGATAAATTAAATTTGCACGGTTAAAGCAAGTAATAAAATGGTTAATGACTCTCACTTTTTAATTGACATTGATAGAATTCTTAGCGAAAAAGCTGGAAAAAAAGCAAAATACATTCCTCGTTTTTTGCGCTCGTACCTCAAACGGATTGTACACCAAGAGGAACTCAATGCATTTTTAACGGCATCCAGAGGCAAAGAAGGAGTCGAATTCTTAGAGGCCTGCATGGAGTTCCTAGATGTAAAATTGGAGGTAAATGGAGTCGAGAATTTGCCCAAAGAGGGGCGATGCACCTTTGTTAGCAACCATCCACTAGGGGGGCAAGATGGAATTTCATTGGGGTATGTACTAGGAAGTCATTACAATGGCAATGTACGTTACCTAGTGAATGACCTATTAATGAACCTCAAGGGATTGGCACCGCTCTGCATTCCCATCAATAAAACGGGTTCTCAATCCAAAGATTTCCCTAAAATGGTAGAGGCTGGATTTAACTCCCAGCACCACATTATCATGTTTCCAGCAGGACTCTGCTCACGCAGACAAGGGGGCGAAATTAAAGACCTAGAGTGGAAAAAAACATTTATTACAAAGAGTGTACAAACAGAGCGAGATATAGTACCCATTCACTTTGGTGGGCGCAACTCAAACTTTTTCTACAACCTATCGAATGTGTGTAAGTTTTTCGGACTTAAAATCAACATTGCCATGCTCTATTTGGCAGATGAGATGCTAAGGAATCGCCATAAAACATTTACACTAACCATTGGGAAGCCCATCCCGTGGCAAACATTCAACAAGAGTAAGACACCCACACAATGGGCACAGTATGTAAAAGAGGTAGTCTACAAGCTTTAACCACCAGAATATGAGAATTAAGAATGTATGAAGAATATAATTGAGCCAATAAGCAAAGAGATTCTAAAGTCTGAATTGACCGAAGATAGACGGTTGCGCTTTACGAACAAGAGTCACAACGAGATTTACATTGTAACCCACCACAATGCTCCCAACGTTATGCTGGAAATAGGTAGACTACGCGAAATAGCCTTTCGCGCAGCAGGAGGCGGAACAGGCGAGTCGGTAGATATCGATGAGTACGATACCATGGAAAATCCCTACCAACAGTTGTTGGTTTGGAACCCCGAAGCAGAAGAGATTCTAGGAGGTTACCGATACCTATTGGGAGAAGATGTAAAGATGGACGAACATGGTAAGCCCGTATTAGCCACAGCACACATGTTCAACTTCTCGGATGATTTTGTAACCAACTACCTTCCCTATACAGTAGAACTGGGACGCTCATTTGTTACATTGGAATACCAATCATCAGGAGCAGGAGCCAAAGGACTCTTTGCACTCGATAACTTATGGGATGGACTAGGAGCACTAACCGTTATCAAGCCCAACCTAAAATATTACTTTGGCAAGATGACCATGTATCCTAGCTACCACCGTCAAGGACGCGACATGATTCTATACTTCTTGAATAAACATTTCGAAGATAGAGACCACCTCATAACTCCCATACATCCGCTTCAAATAGAGGCTGACCCCGAGGAGTTAAAAGAGCTTTTCTGCCACGAGTCATTCAAAGAAGATTACAAAATTTTGAACCGAGAGGTACGTAAATTGGGTTATAACATTCCTCCCTTAGTTAATGCTTATATGGGGCTATCACCCACCATGCGTATGTTTGGTACAGCTGTAAATTATGGATTTGGCGATGTAGAAGAGACTGGAATTCTCATTGCAGTCAATGAAATATTAGAGAGCAAACGCATTCGCCACATTGAATCTTTTGTAGAACAGCATCCCGAAGCACTAGCTATTACATCGGGAGCCAATACCATTCTGAATTAAGGAGCAGAAGCAACTATATACCAAAGAGCCGCCACCCCTTGGCAAGAAGGAGTGGCGGCTCTTTACGTATGCAACAAGAAGCAACTAAGCACCTCTTCTCTTTTTCAAGAGTGTACGCTTTATCCAGAGATAATATCCAGTAAGTGGAAGCGATGCACCAAATAAAGCAGCAAAGCAAAATAGCATACGGGTAAAGAGTCCACCAAAATTCCCAACATGAACAGAGTAAATCCATCCACGTATTTTACTCGCTTTTGCTTGATCCTTGTAAAGTTCTACCTTGGTAATTTCACCCTTACGCGGATGAAAGCTATACTTATCGACTCCTCGCTGATTGCCCCATCCAGCAAAAGAGATGGTAGCACTCCCTTTGGATAGTGTAATAGACTTATAAGTAGCATTTTTTTGAGATAACTGATCGTAAATGGTTTGCCAATGGAGATAAGGCGATGGTTTACGATTCGTCTCAGCTCTACCAGAAGAGTCATCACCTGCATCGCCTTTACGCTCACCCTCACCTTGCTTTCCAGCACCAGCTCCCTGAGCAGGTGCTCCGTGAGCAGATTGCTGCATCTCTACTCCAAAAAGTGCATAAAAGCCTGTTCTATACCAAGGGAAAGACCAAGTTAGCCCTGTTAGTGCCATGACCAATAGTAGGAGAGTAGCATAAAACCCACCCGAGACGTGTAGGTCATACCAAAAACGGTGTTGCCCCTTACGAGTCGTTATTTTCAAACGATTGGAAAGCGACTTCAGCGAGCGAGGCAACCAAATAATAACTCCCGAGAGAAGTACAAATGCAAAAACAAGCGTACTTGTTCCTACAATCATTTTCCCCCAGAATATCTCACCAGCAGGTTTCATGCTATCCAATAACCATCGGTGAGCCCTAAACATAAACAAAAAGAAAGGCATACGTTTGTAATGTCCTTTTACCTCACCCGTATATTGATCAACATACAGTGAAGCACGGCGAGGTTTTGAAAGATTTACCTGATAGGCCCTATTAGCATCGGGCAAAATGGTCACCCCTGTAATTGAAACAGTATCAGGAAGGGTAGCAGCCACCTTCTCCATCAACACATGTAGAGCCAGAGGCTCTTTACCCACCTTTTCTACACGGTATAAATTGGGTTGAAGGGCTTCAGTAATCTCTTTCTCAAACACCAGTGCAGCCCCTGTAAAGCAGGTAATGCTAATAATCAGTCCAAACGGAAGCGAGAGCCACAAGTGTAGCTTCTTCATTAATTTTCTCATTCTTATTTATAAATTGTTGTGTTTCTTTTTACTTGCAAAGTACACACTTTCTATAGCACTACACAATCACACATTATAGGTAAAAGAGAAGAAGCAAAACAACCAAGTTACCTATCAATAGGTAGTGAAGAGCAAGAACAACTCCTTTAGATAACAAAAAGTGAGTGGCTTCTGCTACAATTATGCAACAAAAACCACTCACCATAATTCTCTAAAAAGTTTGCTCTAAAAAGAGCAGCAACAGTAGCTACGATAAGCTACCCACTCTTTAATAATTGGTTTTCATCACCTCAAAGTGAGCCTGCGGATGGGCACAAGCGGGGCAACTAGTAGGTGCGTGTTCACCATCGGCCACATAACCACAGTTACGACACTGCCAAGTAACCGACTCCTCTTTTTGAAATACCGAATCGGTTTCAATATTATTGACCATAGCAAGGTAACGCTCCTCGTGAGCCTTCTCGGCAATGGCTATGCTACGATACATCTTTGCGATGGCTGGAAAGCCTTCCTCATCGGCCACATCGGCAAAGTGGGGATAGTCTGCACTCCACTCTTCGTGCTCGCCACAAGCTGCTGCTTTCAAATTTTCTAGCGTAGTAGCTAAAACCCCACCTGGATAGGTAGCTGTAATTTCAACAGGACCCCCTTCCAACCATTTAAACATCCGTTTAGCATGCTCTTTTTCTTGGTCGGCTGTCTCCATAAAGATAGCTGCTATTTGCTCATACCCCTCTTTTTTGGCAATAGAAGAAAAATAGGTATAACGCATTCTAGCTTGTGATTCACCTGCAAATGAGGTCAATAAGTTTTTTTCGGTTTGAGTACCTTTCACACTTTTATTCATACATTTCTAAATTAAAGGTTTTAGTTTGATTTAGTTTAACGCCGAAAGGTAATAAATTGTTCTGATACCTACCCTATCAAGCCACTTATTTATCCACCCAACAGAAACTTATTTTTTATCAGTGATTTAGAAGTCATTGCCTTTTCTTTTTTACTACATTTGTCGCTATTTTTAACAGTTCAACAACCACCCATTCAGAACCACTCTATTATATGGATCTTTCTATCTTTCAGCCCAAGCTTCTTAGCACACTCAAACACTACAACAAAGAGCTCCTTGCATCGGATGTAATGGCAGGTATTACGGTAGGTATTGTAGCCCTACCACTCGCCATTGCTTTTGGAATAGCGAGTGGGGTATCGCCCGAGAAGGGAATTATAACAGCCGTCATAGCCGGCTTTATTGTCTCCTTGCTAGGAGGCAGCAGAGTACAAATAGGGGGGCCTACCGGTTCTTTTATTGTTATTATGTCTGGAGTGATTCAAGGCTATGGCATCAACGGACTAACCATCGTTACCCTCATGGCAGGAGCCATACTCATTATACTGGGGGTGTGCCGACTGGGAACAGTCATCAAGTTTATTCCCTATCCCATCATTGTGGGATTTACCAGCGGTATAGCCATCACCATCTTTTCCACCCAGATAGCCGATTTTCTAGGACTTGATTTAGCAGGAGAGAAGATTCCTATCCATTTTATCGAAAAGTGGTCGTTCTATGGTGCCCATCTCCACACCACCCACCTGTGGAATCTATCCATAGGCGTTATCAGCATCCTGATGATACTAGCTACCCCCAAGTTCTCAAAGAGAGTACCCGGGCCACTCATTGCCATTATTGTAGCAACCATTGCAGCCTATCTACTCAAAACCTACGGAGGCATTACAGGCATTGACACCATAGGCGATCGCTTCTCCATCCAAGCTTCGCTACCCGAAGCCACTATGCCCTCTGTTTCATGGAACACCATTCAAGAGTTGCTACCCGTAGGACTCACCATTGCCATATTGGGAGCCATTGAATCACTCATCTCGGCCACCGTAGCCGACGGAACCATTGGTGACCACCACGACTCTAACACCGAACTAATAGCCCAAGGAGTAGCCAATGTGGTCACCCCCTTCTTTGGAGGCATTCCAGCTACAGGAGCCATTGCACGCACCATGACCAATATTAACAACGGTGGTAAAACACCCATCGCCGGTATTGTTCATGCTGCCGTGCTACTACTCATCCTGCTCTTCCTCATGCCACTGGCTCAATACATCCCGATGGCCTGCCTTGCTGGTATCCTAGTCGTAGTATCCTACAACATGAGTGAGTGGCGCAGCTTTAAAAGTCTGCTTAAAAGCCCCACCTCGGATGTATGCGTACTCTGCATCACCTTCTTTCTCACGGTGATATTCGATTTAACCATTGCCATCGAAGTAGGCTTATTAATGGCCTGTATACTCTTTATGAAACGAGTGATGGAGACTACACACATAACTGTTTTAGGGAATGAGGCAACAAAACGGCCAATATATCCAGAAAAAAAAGGAGCGAAAGAAGAGACATTTATTATACCAAAAGAGATAGAGTTATACGAAATAAGTGGTCCCTACTTCTTTGGAGTAGCCAATAAGTTTGATGAGGTCATGCTACAATTGGGGCAACGCCCACAGGTACGCATCATTCGGATGCGCAATGTACCCTTTATTGACGCAACGGGTATTCACAACCTCACCAACTTGGTAAAAAAGAATAAGAAAGAGCAGATTCAAATTATTCTATCAGGCGTTAACCAGCGCGTAGATAGCTCGCTCGAGAAGGCAGGATTCTACCATTTACTTCACAAAGAGTACCGCTACACCGATATCGAAGGTGCGCTCAACAAAGCCAAACAGCTGGTCAAAAGAGAGGAATAGTCGAAAAAACAACCGATTTCAATTCCTTGAAAAATGGTTTCAGTTGATGTAATGCACTATCTATCAACCGAAATGGCTGAAAGTAAACAATCACAACAACGAGCCAATCACTGTACAAACAAGAGATAAACCGCTCTATAAAGTGATGCAACAGTTGCAAAAAAGCCCCATTCCATCGACAAAAGAGATAAGGAAGCTCCTTACACCCTAACCGAGCCACCTAGGTGGCGCGGGTGTGCCACCTAGGTGGCTCGGTTAAAAGGTAAGGAGAAGTTGAGCCAAATAACTAAGAGAGTTGAAATAGCTCCCTAAGAGAAGTTGCACACTTCACCTTGAAAAGAGTCTGGAAGGAAGAAAGCCTAACCTGACATTATCGCCAACCAACCGCAACTGATTCGCGAGAACGAGCGGTGAAGGATAGGTGAAGGATAGACCCCCCCATCCTTCACCATAACTCGCTATAAACCAATGAGTTTGAAGCTTTGAAGGATAAAAACGAAAGTAAGTTGCAGTAGAGGGAGGGGTAAGCATCGTACAAACACCCCATTTAGTAAGAAACGGATACCTCCAAGCCAGCTGTTCGAATCTTTGCAGCAATAGCGTCCAACTCCTCCTTGGTTGCTTTCTCAAGCCCCTTACTAGGTGTTTCACGATCAATGGTATAGATCATTACTTGCTGGGGAGCAATCTCTTTTACTGCCTCCAGCCAAGGAAGCACATAGTTATCGGTGGTATTATCTACCGATTGGCCTCGATGCTCACCCTTCATAAAGAGGGTTTGAATAATCAGGTGCCCCTTAAACTCCTTCATCTGCTCTATCACCTTTTTCACATCGTAACTACCCGTAGGAGCATCGACCAACTGAATGTAAGCAGCATCTACGGTGTCAAGTTTCAAGATGTTGTTATCGACTCTTTTCAATGCCTCAACCACCGCCGGACGACTCAAGAAAGTGGCATTACTTAACACACTCACCTTGGCTTGGGGGAAGTAACGATCACGCAACGCCAATGTGTCGGCTATAATATCGGCAAAATGGGGATGAGCTGTAGGCTCACCATTACCAGCAAAGGTAAGCACATCGGGGGTAGGACCCTCTTGCTGCATCTTTTTAAGCTGTTCTTCCAAAGCGATACACACCTCTTGACGGGTAGGAAGTTTCTCTTTGGCACGCCGCTCACGATTAAAACCACACTCACAGTAGATACAATCAAAAGAGCAAAATTTACCATCACTTGGCAGTAGATTAATGCCGAGCGAAACACCTAGTCGGCGGCTCTGAATAGGACCAAAAATAGGAGAGGGGAATAGTACAGTAGCCATACGTTAATTGAATTATATTTTCTATGTAAATATCTTAATTTTTTACCACCTCATACAAGCAGCAAGAAGAGTAAAAAAGAGGAAAATCTTCTTAAAAAGAGAGGTCCTGAAAGTGAAATAATAAACAAAAGTAGGTGAAAAAGGTTGTAATCAATGCTAATTAGACTCTTTTTATTCCAGTTCATTCAATAATAGCGCCTATTAATTAGAGCGTCTATGAATAAAAAGTTACCTTTGCACCCCAAAATAGGATCTTATATATAAAAAAAGAGCAACATGTTGAGAAAAATGACAACGCTATTCGTAGTTCTTTTCGCTTTGATAGGTACAGAGATTGGTTGGTCACAAACCAAGGCCTCTTTTACCGTTCAGCTTAAAGTAACGGACAAGGCAACCAAAGAGCCGATGATTGGCACCGTGTGCCAAGTAAAGAGTTTAGGAATTTTTGCTGTAACCGATTTAAATGGGGTAGCCACACTAAAGGGTCTACCCAAAGGCGATATGGTAGTAGAAGCTCAATCACTGGGCTATGAAAATTTTTCAAACCGAATAGTAGTCAACAGAGACTTAACCATTCAGGTACCTATGGTTGAGACTTCATTGGCACTCAACGAGGTGGTTGTCACCGCCAAAGCAAGTGCTGCAGGTTCCTCTACAGGCTCTACCATTGGTCGTCAGGCCATGGATCACCTACAAGCCAACAGCTTAAAGGACTTGATGGAGTTACTACCAGGTCAAATAGCACAAAACAACGACATGACCTCGGCTCAAACCATTCAGATTCGTGCCTTGGGTACCGATGCCAACAACTCTTTTGGCGCCTCAATTATTATTGATGGTATGCCTGTTTCAAACAACACCCAAGTAGGATCGGGAGGAAGCAGCGTAAGCAGTGTATCGCAAGGGGTCGATTTACGTAGTATTGGTACCGACGATATTGAATCGGTAGAGGTGATACGTGGTATCCCATCGGCCGAATATGGCGATTTAACCTCTGGAGCTGTCATTGTAAACTCAAAAACGGGTTATACACCGTTTGAAGTTCGCTCTCGCATCAACCCCACCACATTGAGTGGATCGGTATCAAAGGGGTTTAAGTTCGGTGGAAAGGGAGGAAATCTGAACACCAGCTTTAACTATGCACAAGCTTGGGGAGACCCTCGTTCAAAAACGCAATCATTCGACCGTATCTCAGGATCGGTTAACTACTCTAACCGTCTTACAAAAGATTTCTATACCACCTTTAAGTTGCGGATAAACTCAGTAATCGACGCACAGAAGCAAGATATTGACCAAATACAGAATGGTACATTTAATCGAGAAAAAGATCTCATGATCACCTTCTCGCACGATGGAAAGTGGTCACTCAACAAACCCTTAGCTCGTACGCTCTCTTACGTGGTAGGTTTCTCGGCTAGTGACCGCAAATCGGAAAAGACAGCCATTGTTACCGCCAATGGTAACCTGCCCATCCTCAATATACAAGAGAGTGGCTACAACGAGATTCCTGTCGTGACTCGCTCCTACACCGCATCAGGGGGGACCATTAGTGAGCCCAAATCTTTTTATGTAAAACTAAGCAATACCTTCTTTGCCAATATCGGCAAATGGCGCAACAACTTTAAGATGGGGGCAGAGTACCGCATGGAGAGTAATAAAGGGGTAGGACGCTACAACGAAGATGATGAGTTGCCTTTAACACCCAACAGCAACGGCCGCCCACGTCCCTACTACGACATCCCCGCATTGAATCAAATTTCGGGCTATGTAGAAGATAACATGACCTATCATATTGGTAAAAGAAGAGTCTCACTAACCGCTGGTATGCGCTATCAAATGCTACAACCCGGTACCGAAGAGATGGTTTGGTCACTCTCACCCCGTCTTAACTTCTCGGCCGAACTGACCAAGTGGGCTACTTTGAGAGCTGGCTACGGGGTCTCCTCTAAAACACCTGGTTTGGGACACTTATACCCAGACAAGCGATACATAGACCGCTTGGCAGGCGATTTCTCCTACCAACAAACAGCGGGCGATCCTACTCAACGCGTAGTTTACTACTACACGCACGTAATTGATGTAGAGCGTACCAAAGATTTGAAAAATGTAAACAACCAAAAGTTCGAAGTGGGTTTTGATTTCCGCCTACCTAAAGATAGACGCATCTCCATTCTTTACTACAACGACCGTACCAACAATGGTTTTGGCAACTTGACAGAGCCACTTGCCTTCTTGGCCAACCGCTACGAGTACAAAAATGAATCGACTAGTAACATCTTTATAGGAGGAAAGCCAACCTTGAACGATGTTACCCTTTTAAATGCCGATACCGTTTACACCAGTACCGGACGTATTGGTAATACCGAGCGAAGCTTAAACCAAGGATTTGAGTTGGAGGCAGCGCTAGGAACCATTCCGGCCCTACGTACCTCTTTCTTCTTAACAGGAGCCTATATGGAGACCCGCCGCTCTTCGTCAGGGCCAAACTATACGAGACCTACCAAATTTCAAGCCTCGAATAACTATCCTGATGTGAATGCAGTCCCTTACCGTGTAGAGTATGCGATGAATGCAACCGAAACCATCGACCGCCGCTTCAGTACCATGCTACGTGCGGTATACAATATTCCACGCCTTCGCATGGTTGCTTCGGGCTCTATCCAAGCTATTTGGTACACCTATAATGTAACTACCAATCAGCGTCAAGTACCTGTGGCTATTATCAAAGCCGATCAAAACTTAAACATACAACGCTACGAAGTAACTGAGGCCATGTTGAACGATCCCAACTATGTGCTATTCCGCGATGGTAATAATATCTATTACCTAAAAGATGAAGTGATTGACCCCAATGATAACCCTGCCACCAGACAACCCATTACTTTCCAAGTAAATGCACGTCTTACCAAGGATATCTCTAAAATTGCTAGCTTCTCGTTCTATGCCAACAACATGTTCTTCTACGAACCATGGAAAGCGCCTATTACAGGTAGCTCGACAACGGTAAGTGAACGTAACGTTGGAAGTTTTAGCTTTGGTATGGAACTTAGCCTAAAATTGTAAATCAGTCATCCTAAACGATAGGAGAGGTAGAAGCAATTAGATAAGAATAAATAAATCCCTCTTAAACGGGATAAATTACATAGAGAATAGAATCAAAATGAGAAAGATAGAAACAAAAATAACCCTGTGGGGAGTACTCTTCTCCCTACTTCTGTTAACTTCATGCAGAGAGAAAGGGGAAACGGTAGAGTTACTTAATCGTGTTAAAGTAACGGTTACGCTACCCGAAGATTACGATGCATCAGAGTTGGCAGGGTTAACCATGACTATGCGAGGAGCACGTACCAGCTACACCGCCCTAACCAACGAAGCAGGCGAAGCCCATTTTAGCGATATACTACCCGATTACTACACCATATCGGCTGTTAAAAACCTTTCACCCTCACTCTTGCTCTCGGGACAAGTTTTAAACTACAGCATTCTAGGTTCAGAAGAGGGAGCTAACATTGTACTGGAACTGGAAGAGGTGGTAAAAACCTCCTTTATTGTAAGCAAAATATACGCTTCGGGGGTAAAAGATGATGCCAATAAAAATTACACCGCCGATGTATACATTGAGTTCTTCAACAACTCGGACGAAGAGGTGCTACTAGATAGTACCTACTATTTTGCTATTTCGGAAGCGGAATCAACCGCTGCTTTTCCAGCAAAAGATTCTGTAAACTACTACTTTGCCCGCCAAGTATTCCGCTTTATAGGCGATGGATCAACCAAAGTAGTAGCACCTGGAGCATCTATCTTGGTCTCGAACAGTGCCGTAGACCATACCGCAAACGCCTCAAAATCGGTCGATCTATCAATCTCAGACTTTGAAGCAAAAGATTTAAACGGTAAGGTGCAAAACAACCCATCGGTACCAGCAGTAGAACAGATTTACTCCACCTTTGGCTCTATCAGCAACATGAATATGGTACGTGCTGGTGAGAATGGCATTGTACTTTTCCAAACCAAGGAGTTCGTAAAAGGGTGGCCATCGGCTCAAATACCTGGAAAACCGACTTCGAACAACTACTACAAGCGCATACCACGTACAACTGTGCTTGATGGCATAGAGGTACTAAAGAGTAATGTAACCCCCGAAGATGTAATTAATCGCAAGCGAATGTCCAACAAAATAGACCAAGGATACAAAGCCATCTCAAACACCTCGGGTTACAACGGCGAAGTGATTGCCCGCCGCATCGAACTCATTGACGGCGTGGTTCATCTAGATGATACCAACAATTCAAGCAATGACTGCCTGGTTTCGGACCAAGTTAAACCCAAAAAGTATGACTATTAAAATGTACACCATGATGCAACGAAATACAACCTTGGCACTCCTTCTAGCTAGCGCATTAGGAAGTGCACTGGCTCAAACAACCACCCAACAAGAGATTCCACTCACGCTCGAAGAGCGAGAGGTGCAAAATGGACGTCTTACATGGGGAAGTACAGAGAATGCGGCAGGACTGGCTAGCGAAACCTACATGCAAAATGGGCAGACCGAAATAGGAGGATACCTTTCGGGCGGCGATTTACACCGTGCCCAAGAGGGCGATGCGGTGAATGGGCTGCGCTTTAAGACAGACAGATACGATAAGATATCAGATAAATTTATCGTATGGGGATCCTTTCAGTTCGATATGAATACCGAAAAGAACCGTGCATGGTCTGATGCCATCACCACTTACAACAACTCACCCTACATCTTTGGTAGTGCTATACAGGGCGATTACGACACACAAATGTTCGACTTTAAAGCCAAGCTAGCACACCATACTACCGATAAGCTAAAATTGGGAATAGGGGCCAACTACTTGGTGGGCGATGTATCACGCTTGCGCGACCCCCGTACCCGTACCTACCTAGCCGATTACAGTATCCTACCGGCTATTACCTACCAAGTAAATGAGCAACACACCCTAGGTGGTACACTTTTATATCGCTACCGCAAAGATAAAATGCCCAATGTAAAGACGGTACAAGAGGATCCTAACTTTATGTACTACCCCATGGTAGGGATGGAGAATGGAGAGGAACCACGCTTATCGCCCGGTGCCGAGAATGGAAACGGAATTCTACGTGGTTTTAATGCCTTCCGCCGTCAGTTTGTCAGCAACTTCTGGGGAGGTGAATTGCAATATGAATACAACCAAAATGGATTGAAATGGCTTACTACCGTAGGTTTACAGATGGAAGATCAACAGGTATTAGGCGATACGAAACGAAGTCCAGGAGAGTATCTCGCTGACAACTTCACCATCAGTTCAAAACTATATGTAGAGCGAGGTAACTATTTTCACCAAGCCTATGCAAAGGCTTCACTCTATAGAGGACAAGCCAACGAATTTATTCAATCCTTAAACGAAACACGCGACCCCGCTACTGGTATTATCTCCAAAGAGTGGGTAACTAACTTTGTCTACACCAACCAGTACGAGGTAGAGACAACCGACATTGAAGCAGGCTATAAAGTGATGGAGTTGGATCCTCAAAAAGGAGGCTATCGCTGGTATGCAGGGGTAAATGGAGCCTATTCGGCCTTTACCAACCAATACAATATTCCCATCTCCTACCTAAAGGTAGCACAGGTAGAGGCAGTTGCCACAGGGGGTGTTCGCCTACTAAAGAAGAATCGCCACACGCTAACCATCGAGGCACAAGTAGGCTACCAAGCTTCACTTAAGAGTGATTTACTACTTAATAACAGCGAGAATGATTTAGCCGTTAACATCTGGATACCCGATGCGGAATATTACAAAGTAAACCAATTTGTAGCCAAAGCCGATGTAAAGTACTCTTTCCCTATCTATTCTAAAAAAATAGGACTATCGGGCTATCTACGTCTATTTACCAACAACCGCCTCACCAACAGCGACCGTTTTGGCAACTGGTTAAGCAACGGAATTGCATTGGGTATCATCACTCTTTAATTGATTGACATGAAGAAAATAAGCCTAGCACTCCTCCTATTACTCATAGGGGGAGTTTGCTCCATTACAGCCCAAGAGGCAAAGAAAAGAAAAGGGCCTAAAAAGCCTACTACTACACAAACGGATACGGTGAGTAAACCCCGCCTAAGCGACTACGAGCGCATTAAACAGGGGGCCACTGTAAGCAACGGATTTGTGAATGTAGTAAAGAAGGGTAAAAACATCTACCTCGAGATTCCTGACTCTATCTTAGAACGCGATTTACTCTTAGGGTGCCGCGTAGCAGCTATCAGCAACAACCGTAAAATTTCGGCTGGACAGATGCGCAACAACCCCAAACTACTGCACTTTAAAAAAGAGGGACGCAGCCTACTCATGATTATTCCTACCAGCCGCAATACCGTCGATCCATCTAACGGCATAGCTCCTTCGGTAGCACTCAATAACATACTACCAGTTACGCGTATTTTCGATATTACAGCTACCAGCAAAACAGGTAACTACCTGATTGATGTAACCAAGTACTTTACCGATGAAGTAGGTGAGGTATGGCCACCCGATTTGACCAAACAGGGCAAATTAGAGAGCAAGATAGGAGGAATTAAATCGGCCAAAGCATTTGCTAAGAATGTAGAGATTGTAACAGATTACTACTACACAGGAGGTAGAGAACCTTTTGCTGTAAGTATGAACTACTCGCTACTGCTACTGAGTAAAGAGCCGATGCGTGAACGATTCAGCGATGACCGAGCAGGCTTTATGAACGATGCCAAGCGCATCTATACCATTGAAGGCCCTGTACAGTCACGCAAGTTTATTTCGCGTTTCCGTATTGAGCCCAAACCCGAAGAGGTGGCTCTACACCAAAGCGGTACGCTAGTAGAACCTGCGCAACCCATCATCTTCTATGTAGATACCGTAATGCCTGAGGCTTACCGCAAATATGCACGCCAAGGAATCGAGATGTGGAACAAAGCGTTTGAGAAAATTGGCTTTAAGAATGTGATTCGGGCTTACGACTTTCCCAATAGCCCCGACTTCTCATCGAACGATATAACCAAAAACTGCCTGCACTACATCGCTACCGAACAAGAGAATGCTTCGGGTCCCTCTTGGACCGATCCTCGTTCGGGCGAGATTATACAAGCCGATATTTTGTGGTACCACAGTGTAACCAACTTGTTACAACGTTGGAGATTCTTGCAAACGGCGGCGGCAGATCCTGCTGCGCGCAAGAAGGTATTGGATGAAGAGGTTATGGGTGAATTGATTCGTTACGCCATAGCACACGAAATGGGGCACTGCTTGGGATTGCAGCACAACATGCGTGGATCGTACGCCTACCCAGTAGATTCGTTACGTTCGCCTAGCTTTACCCAAAAATATGGTACTACATCGACCATTATGGATTATGCCCGCAACAACCACGTGGCACAACCAGGCGATGCAGCACGTGGTGTACGCATGACTCCTCCTCAATTGGGACCATTTGACTACTTATCGATTGCATTTGGCTACACCCCTCTATACGATGCTGCTACACCTAACGAAGAGGTGCCTTACTTAAGTAAACTATTTACCGAAAAGGGAGATGACCCAATGTATCTTTTTGCTCCCATGACAGTAGGCGCTATTGTACCCGACCCTTCGGCACAATCAGATGCACTGAGTAACGACCTACTACGCTCGGGAGAAATGGCTATTTCGAACCTGAAATATATTCTATCGCACCTCATTGAATGGCATGTGGAGGAGGGCGATAACTACAGTACGCTGGCCGAATTGGTAGATGGAGTACACAAACAGTACATGCGTCACCTCTCCTTGGCAGCCTCCTACATAGGTGGAGTTTATACCTACCACGGAGTATCGGGCCATCACGACGCTAAGTATGTAGCGGTAGAGAAAAAGGTTCAACAAGCAACAGTGAAGTTTATTTTTAGTCAGCTGCGCCAAACAGCTAGTTGGGCCAATCCCCAAGAGTTAACTTCGCTAATAGGTGATAAAAATGAGTCACTCATCAAACGCCAAAGCGACCTACTAGCCAATCTATTGAGCTCAAATATATTGTCGCGCTTAGCCAATGGGACAGACCATGCTTCAACAACTGGATACAGTGTAAGCAACTACCTAGAAGATGTAACGCAGGAGGTATTTACTACCACAGGAGGTGGTAAATTGACCAACTACCAAATAGCCATGCAACTCACCTACATTCAATCATTGGTAGCCATTGCCAATAGCGTAACCAAGAGTGAGAAGGTAGAAGCACGCCCTACCAGTGAACTACTATCGGCCTCGGCTGCTATGCAAGCACTGCAGAAAGCAAGCAACCGCATCAAAGCACTCTCAGCACAAGGAGGTGCCAACCAAGGGCACTACCTGTTACTGCTAAAGTGTATAAACAACTAATAAACCAAGTAAAGAGCTCTCTTTATAGCGATACCTCCCTATAAAGAGAGCCATTCTGCTAAAAGTAACCAAACAAATATATGAAACTAAAAAGACTAATCATCGGTAGCGCATTAGCACTACTTGTAGTTACCCCTAAACTACATGCCGAAGAGGGGCTGTGGCTTCCTGCTTTAGCTAAAAGCCAGAACTACAAAGCCATGAAGGCGATGGGACTTACCCTAAAAGCTACTGATATCTACAGCGATTCTAAACCAGACTTAACCGAAGCAATGGCTGCTTTAACCTCTCGAGGACAAGACCTTAAGGCGTATGCATCGGCTAGTTTTGTATCGGATGAGGGATTGATTATTACCAATCATCATGCCATATTTACCTATCTAGAGCGCTTCTCGACCGATAAGAATGACTTTATGAAATTTGGTTATTGGGCACAAAACAGAGCGGAAGAGGGTAGATGTGATGGTTTACAAGTAACACTCCTAATCCACCAAGAAGAGGTAACCAAAGAGTTAACCAAAGGATTGGATAAAGTAACTGATGCCAAAGAACGCAGAGATGCAATAAACGAACGCTCTAAAGCATTAGGCAAAAAGATGGATGGGATCTATCCAGGATCTATTACCCAAGTATCTTCGTGTATGGCAGGAAATGGATATGTGCTTAATACCTATATGGTTTACAAAGATGTACGGATGGTAGCTGCTCCTCCTATGCAGATAGGACGCTATGCAGGACAAGAGGATAACTGGCAATGGCCCCGCCACACAGGCGATTTTGCCATTCTTCGCGTCTATGCCGATAAGGAGAACAAACCAGCTGAATATAACAAAGAGAACCAACCGTACCGCCCAGCCAAGTGGTTACCTATTTCAAAACAAGGAGTAAAAGAGGGTGATTTTGCGATGCTTATGGGCTATCCTGCCTCTACACGCGAATACATCCCTTCGTTTGCACTCGATAAAATTGTGAATGAACAGAATGCAGCTCGTGTAAAAATACGCGAGAGCAAATTAGACCTACTTAAAGAGGCTATTGGAAACAATCCACAACTTCGCCTACGTTATACGAGCCGCATGCACTCTATCGAAAATAGCTACCTGCGCTGGAAAGGGGAGATTGCAGGGGTAAAAGCGATGAATCTTGTAGCTCAAAAAGAGGCCGAAGAAGCTCAATTCCAACAATGGGTAGAGGCGGATGCAAAACGTACCGAGAAATATGGTACTGTACTTGAACAACTACGTACCAACTACGAAGAGCTAGGCAAGTATAACTATGCCGATGTATACTTTCAGGAAGCAGGGTTACAAGGTGCTGAAATTATACCGGTAGCAGGTAAATTTGAGAAGTTAATGGCTATGTTTGACCGCAAGCGAATCAACGAAAAGGTGGTAACAGCCGAAGCTAAAAAGCTACACAACCTAACCAACCAATACTACTACAATTGGGATTACGAACTAGACCGTAAGTTCTTCCGCGATATGATTACCGTCTATATGAATGATATGCCCAGCAAGTTCTACTCGGTAGAGATGGTACGTGCTGCAAGAGAGTACAACGGTGATATGGAGGCCTACTCAATTGATGCCTTTGAGAAATCAATCTTGACTAAACCCGATAGCATCCGCCACTTCTTAGAAAACATTCTAGAGACAGGTCCGGACAAATTGAAGAACGATCCTGTTTACCAACTAGCCATTGGTTATTACCGTGTAAATGTAAATCACATTGCCCGCCAACGCCAACGCTTGCAAGAGGAGCAAATGGGACTCTATGCTAAATACCTAGAAGGCTACATTGCTTGGAAAAAAGGAGAGAAGATATACCCCGATGCCAACCGTACCATGCGTTATAGCTACGGTAGTGTAAAACCGGTACAAGCGTATGCTGCACAAACCTTCTTAAGTGAATTAGTGGCTAAGGCCGATGCCCATGGCGATTCGGCAGCTTATTACCTGCCTCGCAAGTTGCGTGAGCTCTATAACAAGAAGAATTATGGCGACTATGCCCAAAACGGAGAGCTACCAATTAACTTCATCACCAGCTGTCACACCTCTAGCGGAAGCTCGGGTAGTGCTGTACTCAATGGAAAAGGAGAGTTTATTGGTATCAACTTTGATCGCTACGTCGAAGGAGTAGCTTCGGACTACCGCTATATGCCCGATCTTTGCCGCTCTATTACAGTCGATGCACGCTACATCTTGTTTATACTCGAGAAGTATTCACGCTCATCGCACCTATTGAAGGAGTTTGATATTCGATAAATTTAGACTATCCTAATAGTTGTGCTGTTAAAAGATCCTCCAACGAGACAAGAAGGAACTTTTAACAGCACGCTTTTTAAACCCCACTAATAAACAACAGTCTAATCTGATATAAAATAAAGAGATGAAAAAACTAACACTATTCATATCTATGATTTGCTGTGCTAGCTTGTTATTAACAGCACAGAATAAAGCTAAAAGAGGGCCTCAACGTAAAGTAGACTCTCCCATTGACACCGTCAAATCAGTATACCCAAAAACATCTGCTATTCAACCAATTAACACAATCTGGAACAAAGCAGTCGATGCAAAAGGAAACCTATTAGGTTATGTTTTCAACAGCCAAATCTATGGTGTTGATAACTTAGGTTACTACGAAGATGTACCCGTATTGGTAATTACAGATAAAAACCAACAAGTACAACGCGTATCCATTATCAACTCGCTCGAAACCCCATCGTATGTAGAAGATATTTACAACAGTGGATTCCTACAACAATGGAATGGTCAGAGAATAGAGAAGCTAAACCAAATGGAAGTTGATGGAGTATCGGGAGCTACCTTCACCAGTGAAGCCGTTATGGAAAACATGAAGCTTATCTCGACTAAAGCAGTAGAAAATCAGCCTCAATAAAAGAAGAACCAATTATAGTTTAGATGCGGTGATTAACATTAAGGTGCCAAGTTAGTTTAGAATAAATATACTACCTTTGCTGCATCTTAATAATGTCAAAGAGTAAGGACTCTTTGATTTGACACCGCATCTATGTTTAAAAGTCTCTACACCACACTCCGTTTCTCAATTTTGTCTTTACTCGCTGGATTACTACTAAGTAGCTGTATGTCAATCCGTACAATTAAATACCGAAATATCCCTGAGATTCCAACAGTAAAAGCTCTACCCTATACCATAGACACCTTAAGAGCTGCACAACACCTCTCTAGAGCCATACAAATACCAACCCACTCTTTAAGTGGTATCTATGCAGAAGCTACCAATCCCTTCCTCGATTTCCACCATTTCTTGGCAAAAAGCTATCCACTTATTCACGCCCAAACAGAGCGTATCCTTATTAATAACTACAGCCTAGTTTATCACTTCAAAGGAAGTGATCCCCAATTACAGCCTGGCCTCTTCTTAGCACACCAAGACGTAGTACCTGCTCCCGATGCAGCTGCATGGGAACATGCCCCCTTTAGCGGCGCTATAGAGGGAGGATACATTCATGGACGGGGAACACTAGACATGAAATCGACCTTAATAGCCCTCATGGAAGCAATGGAAACATTACTACACCAAGGAGTGAGACTGGAGCGAGACACCTACTTTTGCTTTGGACATGACGAAGAGATTCCAACTACCGAAGGAGCACCTAAAATTGTAGAGTGGATGCAAGAACAACAGATTACTCCTGCATTTGTAATAGATGAAGGAGGAATTATGCTAGATGGAAGTCCACTTGGCATCAAACATCAATTTGCCTTTATTGGTACCTCCGAAAAAGGGTATGTAGACATGGAGGTAAGACAAAGTAGCAACAGTGGACACAGTTCTATTCCACTCTACCCAACTACCGTAGCACGCCTATCTCAGTCACTACTAAAGATAGAGAAGAGCCCAATGAAGCCCAAACTCACACCTGCTTTGCGCCAAACCATTGAAATAGCTGCACCCTATCTTCCTTTTAAATATAAATTGGCATGTGCCAATATCGATATTCTTTTTCCAGTAGTTAAACGCAAGCTACAACAAATATCGGTAGCCAATACCCTTATATCGACTACCTGTACACCCACCATGCTATGGGCTAGCGAAACAGCTAATGTAATGCCTGAAGAGGCCAAAGCACTACTCAACATCCGGATTGTAGATGGATATACACGCGAGGATGTACGCAATCACATCCAAAAAGTAGTAGGAGAGGGTGTAGAGGTAAGCTATAAAGGTGGAACAGATCCCATCCCCATGTCGCCTATTGATATAGAATATTATCAACACCTTACGGATGCCGTAGTAGCTGTATCACCCCAAACAGTAAGTGTACCCTATGCATTTATGGCCAATACAGATGCACGCTATTTCTATCCCATCTGCAAAAACATCTACCGATTCACCCCACTTCTTCTTACCATGGAGGATCAATATAGATACCACAGCACCAATGAGCGCTGCTCCATTGACAACCTAGCACTAGCTATTCATTTTTATATCAACTATTTAGAGCGGGTAGGCAACCCTAGCAAATACCCTAAACAATAACTCTCTTGAGTTATTACCTCCTTTCAAAAGTACCATCTACTCATTGCTAGCAACTTAATGGTTTACATTTGAGCGCTCCGCTAATCCAACCAGAGCCATAGATTTACTCATTTAGTGGATTAGCAGAGCGCTCGAATATAAACAGCCGGCTACTTATCTGAAATAGGTACCTCAGTAATACTGCCGTAACGGTGGTATTCAAATGTGATGCTTTGCTCCTTCAAATAGTGAATAAGCTCAATACGCCCCTCCTTAACCGGAGTAGCTGTAGCAATGTATTGATTCGATGCAGCCGCCTTCTCATACATGGCTAGTGGCAATGCTGCCGTACAAGTACGAATACGCTCGTAAGTTGGCATAGAGGCTATAAATGCATCAAGTGACTCTACACTAACCACTGCATTTACCTGACCAATGGCATCGGCCATGGCTTGTGTAGGTACGCTAATGGTTAATGGGGTGTTGCACAAAGTAGCTGCATAGGCTACTTGTTGAGCATAAAGGGTAGATTCACCCTCCATCATACGTAGTGCCATCTTACCAAGTGGCAAGTAGCGAAAGAGGTTTTGTTCGCCATACAGCCTATTTATATCACGCAATTTTGAGAACTCTTGTTGGTATGCCTGCCGATAACTCTCTTTGTAATCTACCACAGGAGTTGCACTATCACTAATATGGGTAACAATGGTACAGTAATTAGGGCCACCTGCTTTTAATCCACCACCAAAAGCCGAAAGTTTCATTCCCCCAAAGGGTTGACGGTTGACAATAGCTCCTGTAATACTTCGGTTGATGTAGAGGTTACCTGCAACAATCTCCTTTTTCCACTTGGCCTGCTCAGATTCGTCCAAGCTTTGAAGCCCCGATGTCAAACCATATTCCAAGCTATTGACCAATTTAATCGCCTCATCTAGGTTTTCTACCCGCACCACACTCAACATTGGTCCAAAAAGCTCGGTATTGAACGAAAAACTACCAGGACGTACCCCCCACTTAATCGTTGGTGCTAAGATATATTTTGTCTTATCGAGAAAGCGAGGAGGTACTAGCCACTCCTCTCCCTGCTCAAGGGTAGCAAGTGCCCGAAGTAACTTATCGTTATGGTTGGTAATCATGGGGCCTACTACATTTCCCTTCTTCCATACACTACCCACCTTTAGGCTGGTAGCACAATCTATCAATTTGGCTTTAAAAGTAGGATCATCGTAGACTGTTTTTTCCACCAAAAACAATGAGCAGGCAGAACATTTCTGACCAGCATTGCCAAAGGCCGAAGCTACCACATTCATTATAGCTTTGTCTCTATCACCCGAAGCAGTTAGAATCATCGCATTCTTACCTCCAGTTTCGGCCGATAAAGGAGTTACTGGATTGCCTTTGGCAATGGCCTGAGCTGTCTCCGTACCCCCAGTTAAAATGGTGTGTTTAATGATAGGCGAAGTAGTAAGTTTCTTCAACGCCTCTCGAGTCGTAATAACCACTTGAAAAGCATCTTTGGGTACACCTGCCTCAAAAAAAGCTTTGGCAAAGAGTGCTGCCACAGGAGCAGCTACCGTTGCAGGCTTTAAAATAACCGAATTACCTGCTGCCAATGCAGCTACTACACCTCCTATGGGAATAGCACAAGGAAAGTTCCAAGGTGAAATAACTAGAATAGTGCCTTTAGCTTTGATATCAATGGTTTTCATTGCTGCAAATGGGAGCAACGAGGTAGTGTAGAAACGGGCATAATCTACCGCCTCGGATACCTCTACATCACCCTCTACTACTGTTTTACCGGTAATGGCACACATACATCCAATTAAATCGCCACGCATGGCTGCCAAATTATCGGCGGCTTTGTAGAGTATCTTATGGCGCTCTTCAAGAGTTGTATCGTGCCAACCTCCTTTATTAGAAGCGGCGGCTGCAAGTACCTCATCAATTTGATTGCTACCTGCCTGACACATCTCACAAATGGTCACCTTATCCTCCTTACAGCGATCTTTGTAAACGGCACGCTTTTCGGTAATAACCTCTTTATCCCCTAGCTGCAACGGAATAATTTCAATCTCTTTAGGCGTTGTGCCACTAGGCAAAGTAGCTGTTTCTGCTGCTGCTGTTGAGTCAATCCCCTTCTTTTCCCACTTTGCAAGAGTCTCTTCTACCCACCGTTGATTGGCTGGTAAATCAAAATCGGTATCGGGCTCATTCACCATCTTATGGGTGGGAGGTAGAGATGGTAGTGGTTCTCTGCGATCCTGCATACGAGTCGATTTGGGCTCCATCGACTCTTTCATGGCATAAGCCTCCTCAAACTGTTTTTGAAGGAATTCCCACTGCTTAGTATTGGGCTGTAAATTGAATGAATAGGTCAAGAAGTTATCAGGCCCTGTATTCTCATCCAAACGGCGAACCAGGTAAGATACAGCATTGAGAAAGTGTTCATTTTTCACCACTGGGGTGTAGAGAATCACTTGATTGCCTAAAGCACGTTGTGCCCGCCACAAGTGGTTGGCCATTCCCTCCAACATCTCAAAACTCATATAGTGCGTAGTATCATGCTGTTTACTCAACAGATAGGCATAAGCAATGGAAAAAAGATTGTGCGAAGCTACTCCTATATGAAGTACGGCTGCATTTTCGGGTAACAAAGCACGATCCAAAAGATGGAAATAGTTGGCATCTACAGCCGTTTTAGTAGGTAATATTGGGTTGGGCCACCCACGCAAGGAAGAGACTACCTTCTCCATCTCCAAGTTAGCCCCCTTTACCAAGCGCATTTTGAGTGGTGCACCTCCCTGTGCCACCCGCTCCTTGGCAAACTCTAATAGTTCTGTTTGAAGAAGATAAGCATCGGGTAGGTAAGCTTGTATCACAATGCCTGCGCTGTATTGCTTGAATTGGGGTTGGTTGAGGGTCTCCTTAAAAACACGCAGGGTGAGGTGTGTATCTTTGTATTCCTCCATATCCAAGTTAATAAACTTCGGATGCTTCTTCCCATTTGCATCTACATAAGGAAAGTCAATCGCTTTCTGATAAAGAGCCGAGAGCCGACGTACCAATTCGGGAAAACTCTCTTCGTAATTCAATGCATGCGTTTGTGCATAGATACCCGATATCTTGACAGAGATGTAATTGATATCTGGCCACTCCAATGCCTCTAGATAGTGATTATAGCGGTGATCGGCCTCTCCATTTCCAATTACCACTTCACCCAATAGATTCACATTTTGTCCAACCTGCTGCTTCAGTCGAGTGGCTAAATGTTGAGTCAGGTGGGGGCGTGCCTCATCGATAATCATTGAGGAGGTATCACTCCGCAATCGATGCTTGATGATAGGAATGGCAACAAAATCGAAATGATACCCAAAGGATTGATACATTTTAAACAGGAAGGTATCCCAACTGTCAAAGAACTGCGGTATACCATATCGGTCAACCAATACCTTGATGCGTTTGGCCAGTTTTTTAGAATCTCTAATTTGCGAAGATTCATCCAGCATTTTCGAAAGAAAGATCTTATCGGCTGGCTGTTGTACCATTACCGCATACTTCTGTTGTTCTTTGCGTTCGTACTGTGTGATGTTCTTTTCACACGCAGCGTGCAGCTCAAGCACCCAAGCCTGCACCTCTTTAATAGTCGGTTTACTCATTCTTTGTTCGTATTAGTAGTAAATATTTGATTCTCTTTCATGAACTATTTCTCACAACTACCCACCAATTTTGGCATTAAACCCCGCAGCCAAAAAGTGATTTACTATCTGCTGCTGCCTTCCTAGGCTAGGTGCACTCAACAAATAACCTCTAGGATTGTAGGTAGAACCTAGTTTCTCGTGCTTACCCCTTGCTACATCGTGATAGGGTAGTAGGTTTATGACAGTAGGCTTTCTATCTACTGATTGTAAAAAGTGAATTACTTCCTCTATCTTATCGTCATCGCTATTAAATCCATCAATCAGTGGAATGCGTATATAGTACTCCTTCTGTAGTGTAGAGATAAGACGAAGGTTATCAAGTATCAAGCTATTTGAAACGCCACACATCAACCGATGTAGGTCATTGTTCATCTGCTTAAGATCAATTAAAAAGAGCTCGCACGCTTGAGCCACCCTCTTTAAGGATTCGGGCGATACATAGAGCGTGGTATCGACCGTTCGGTGTAAGCCTACGGCACCACACTGCTCTAATAGAGGCATCAAATCGGACAAGTGCATCAGCGGCTCACCACCACCAAAGGTTACTCCCCCTCCCGAACTCTCTATAAAAGGGCGCTCTTTTTCAATCTCACTCACCAACTCTTGAATAGTGTAGCCTTTCCCCAGCAGCTCCATGGCTTGAGTAGGACATACCTCTGTACAAATACCACACTGGGTACATCGAGTAAAATCGGTTTGAATCCCTTTAGAGATTAGTTTCAATGCCCCTTCTGGACACCTCTCTATACAGCTGCTACACCCTATACAGCGATTGCGACTGTACATCTTTTGTTGACTAGGCGAAATGCCCTCTGGATTGTGGCACCAAACACACTTGAGCGGACACCCTTTGTAGTAAAGGGCAATCCGGATACCAGGTCCATCATTAATAGCATAACGCTTTATATCAAATAGTAAACTCATTTGGTTCTCTTTTTTTGTTTTAAATAGCAGGCTCTATTTTCAGTAAAAGTAGAAAGGTATAAATGATACGATTACCACACCATCTGTTATAGACCCCAATTTGAGTGAGCATTTGGCACAATTACATCGACTCATTTTGGGTACGCGCTATAATATCGGCTTGTAAGTCTACATTCATATCGTTAAAGTAGTCACTGTAACCAGCCATCCGTACCAAAAGATCACGATAAGACTCGGGAGACTTTTGTGCCGCTTTAAGGGTAGCAGTATCTACTATATTAAACTGAATATGATGTCCACCCAATGTAAAATAGGTACGAATAAGCTGTGCCAACTTGACCAAATCCTCTTGCCGTTGTACCAACGAAGGAAGAAAACGAAGATTAAGCAAAGTACCCCCCGATTTAAGTTGATCTAATTTCCCCAATGACTTAATAACCGACGAAGGACCCTGCCTATCGCTTCCATGCGAAGGAGAGGTACCATCGGAGATAGCCATGCCTGCCAACCTGCCATTAGGCATAGCACCTGTTACCTTACCAAAGTAGACGTGACAAGTGGTAGATAACATATTTAGATAATGTACCTCACCCCGGGTATTGGGCTTCCCTTCAATCGCTGCAACCAAATCATCGTAAAGACGAACAGCCATACCATCGGCACAACTATCATCATTCCCAAAGAAGGGGGTACGATTGATAATAATTTGACGCATCACCTCATCTCCCTCAAAATTATGATGCAGAGCAGCTACCAAAGCTTCCATAGTAAAACTCTTTGACTCATAAATATGCTTTTTAAGCACCATCAAGCTATCTGTAACTGTAGCCAGTCCAGTACACTGTATATAAGTGGTATTATAGCGAGGGCCTGCATTGTAGTAATCCTTTCCTTTAGCAATGCAATCGTCTATAAAGAGAGAGAGAAAAGTAGCAGGAGAGTGGCGTGCAAACATCCGCTCAATGTAGTTATTGACCTTCACCTTTTCATCGATCACATAGCACAGCTGCTTATGAAAAGCACTATAAAACGACTCAAATGAGGTAAAACTGCTAGCCTCACCCGTGGCCAATCCCACCTGTTTACCCGTTAATGGATTAACCCCATTGTTTAGGGTTATTTCTAGAATCTTGGCTACATTAAGATAGCCTGTAAGTAGATAGGCCTCTTTGCCAAATGCACCCACCTCAATACAGCCACTGCAACCACCTTCGCGAGCATCACGTAAACTCTTCCCTTGCCGTAGAAGCTCCTGCACATAAACATCGGCATTAAAAACCGATGGGTATCCGTGTCCTTTCCTAATCACTTTACACCCCTCAAGCAAGAAACGATCGGGTGTACGCGAACTAATATGAATAGAGCTACCAGGTTGCAGAATATGGAGTTCGCCAATGATTTCGAGTAGGATATACGATACCTCATTTACACCACAACTACCATCTGCCTTCACCCCCCCAATATTGATATTGGTAAAGTCATTATAGGTGCCGCTCTCCTTGGCAGTAACTCCCACTTTGGGTGGAGCAGGGTGATTGTTTACTTTTATCCAAAAGCAGGAGAGAAGCTCTTTGGCCTCCTCACGCGTTAAGGTACCCGCAGCCACTTCACGTTCATAGAAAGGAGCTAAATGCTGGTCAAAATGACCAGGAGTCATCGCATCCCAACCATTCAGTTCCGTTATAATACCTAGGTGAACAAACCAATACATTTGGATTGCCTCCCACAAGTTACGTGGAGCATGAGCAGGTACATAACGGCACACCTCAGCTATTTTAATCAGCTCTTGCTTACGCAACTCATCGGGCTCTTGTTGAGCCATCTCTTCGGCCAATTGTGCATGTCGCTCGGCAAAGAGAATGGCAGCATCGCAGGATATTGACATACCCGTAAGCTGCTCCATTCGTTCGGTTGCCTCTGCGTCATTTATAAAATCCAATTGCTCTATTTCAAATGCAATACGCTCTTTTAAGTCTAGAAGACCTGTTTCATAGATCTTGCCATCCATAGCAGTGTGGCCAGGTGCTCGTTGCTCCATAAATTCGGTAAAGAGTCCTGCCTCATACATGGCCTTCCAAGAGTGGGGCACCTGTGCAAAGATACGGTCACGCATACTCCTACCTTGCCAATAAGGAACCACCTCTTGCTCATAAATAGCAATATCTGCTTCGCTTACCAAATAGCGTTGCAATTCACGACTATTAAGGATACGAAGGTCCGCTGCAGTGTGGCAATTTAATTCGGGAAAGGTAGGAACAGCCTTGGGCTTAGGGCCACGCTCTCCAACAATGAGTTCATCACGACCTATATAGATGGAGTGCTTTTTGCATATCTCCATATAATTCATCGCACGAAGAATAGGAGTGGGGTATCTCCCCTCATTGGCCTTATAAAATTGAGTTTCGATGAGTGCCCGTTCAATGGAGATAGAAGGAGTAGTCTCACAAGACTCTTTGCGCAACCGCTCAATACGGCGATTAAGTGGTTCAGAATGGGTATCAGAGAAGTTGGCACTGCTATGGGCAGAGCGTTGTGCTAAAGTTGACATAGTAAAAACGAATAAAGTAATTGAATGATAAATAGGCAGAAAAGGAGTTCTCCTACCTAAGACTAAGGTGGAGAAAAAGAGGTCATCTCAACACCAAGCGGCGTGAATCAGACTTTATTTTACCTATCTATGCGATAAGGCATTCAAATAGTTTACGATAGTTTTTAATAGACATAAGCAAAGAAGGTGATTGACGCAAATATAGCTCTTTTTTGATAAATGAAACTATTTTATACAAAAAAGAATTCTAAGCTATAATACCTTTGATTCACAGAGGGGAAGCAAAAGAGAAAGAAGCCTACATCCCCATGTAAGAAGAGAGCTTCAAGAGCAGAAGTTCCTAAAAGCAATAGGCCTAATTCCACGAACTGGAATTAGGCCTATTGCTTTTAGGATGCAAGACTAGCTTCTAAAGAAAGAGTACAAAGACAACCCTTTCCACACATTGTGTATGGAAGCTGCAAGTTGTTCAAACTCTTCGGGAGCCATCTCTAATCGAGGATTTGAGAAGAGCATATCTGATTCATCTTCAATAGGAATCAAATGAATATGCGCATGAGGTACCTCCAAACCAATAACCGCTTGTCCAATTCGCTTACAAGGACAAACAGATTGAATAGCCTGTGCCACCTGTTTAGCAAATTGCTGTATTCCTGCTATCTCCTCGCCAGTTAAGTCAAAATAGTAATCAACCTCACGTTTTGGAATGACAAGCGTATGCCCCTTAGTTAGGGGGTTGATATCAAGAAAAGCATAGTAATAAGCATTCTCAGCTATTTTATAACTTGGAATTTCGCCTGCTACTATTTTACTAAAAATCGTTGCCATAACAATACTAGAATGATATATTCAGAACTTCAAAACTCACCTCACCCTGTGGGATTTTAATCGTCACTACATCGCCTATTACTTTACCTAACAAACCTTGTGCAATGGGAGTATTAACCGAAATCTTACCCTCTTTGAGGTTTGCTTCACTCTCGGCTACCAACGTATAAGTCATCTTCATGTTGGTTTTTGTATTCTTCAACTCCACCTTTGTCAAGATCTGAACATGCGTTGCCGATAACTTAGAGGTATCAATAATTTTTGCATCCGCAATAATTACCTTAAGCTGGCTGATTTTTAATTCTAATAAGCCTTGTGCCTCTTTGGCAGCATCATACTCTGCATTTTCAGACAAGTCACCCTTATCACGTGCCTCTGCAATCGCAGCAACAATCTTAGGACGCTCTACTGATTCCAACTGTTTTAGGTCGGCCAATAATTTATTGTAGCCCCCTTCTGACATGTAAGCCATTTTATGTTCTCCTTTCTATACTAATTATAAAAATGTTTTTTATTTCCCTATAAACAAAAAAGAATTCCGACATCAATTACTAAATGTCGGAACCCTCTTTATTGCTTATGTTGAGGCAAAGATAGTCTATTCTTTTCTAATTACCAAGTAATCAACTCCATTAAGCTAGATATTTGGATAGAACAGCTCTGCTACTTAGAGCATTTTCTGAATAGCTGCTTCAATATTTACTCCACCATCACCACGCAAGCTAAGCTCATTCTCTTTACTTATTAGGAAGAGGGCAGGAAGATTGGTTACATTATATAAAGATACATAAGTAGAGTAAGCACCATTTGCATCGCGTACACAAATCCAAGGTAGGTTAGAGGCAGAAGTCTTCCAGAAGTGTTCATTTCCATCCAACGACACTTGGTAAATCTCAAGCCCTTTGGTATGGTATTTATCATACAATTCACGCAGTGACATATTATGAGCAGCCGACGAAGCATTGTTGTATACCGTAAAGTCGAGCAACACCACTTTTCCTTTCAAATCGGTCAATCTTCGTATATTACCCTTTACATCTCTCAACTCAATGTCAATAATAGAAGCCTCTTTAATCACCTCTTCGGGCAATTCGAGTGCTTGCTGACGAGGAGGTCGCGTATTCTTCATCCCTTTAATTACCATGTTGTAAAGATTGCGCGAACGATTGGTATGTGGGTAACTATTATTTAAGCTAGTAGCCACCGCTGCAAAACATTTTACATCTTCTTTACTTCCTAGCGGATCGAAAATCATATACCCATTCAGCTGTTGAAACAGTGCAAAATAAGCATAAGTTGTATTAGGTTTTGCAAATATGTAATCATGACTTACTCGCTGTTTAAACGCATTAACCAACTGAGCTAAGCTATCTTGAGCCACTCCTACAGGTAGTTGTTTCTTAGCTAATCCTGCTACCTGCTGCTGCAATTGCGCTTGCAGTAGCACCAACTCCTTAATTTTCTTATTATTTTCCGATCCCTCTACCTCGTATGCTGTAGCCCACTGAGCTGCTGTACCTTTGAACGCTACAGTTTCTGTTGAGTCAATGGCAAAATTGACCACCTTTTGTCCCAAACGTAAGCGATAAAATTCAGGCGATTCTGGACGACTCCCTTGAAAAGAGAAAGATCCTTGGCTACCCAATGTTACAGAATCAAGCACCACAACACCCTCTAGTCCCGAAGCCTCGAAATAGAGCGTTTGTTTATCTGCGTCACTAATTTGTCCCTCTACATTAAATTTTGGTTCACTATCGCAGGCACTCAGTCCCATTGCCAGCACTGCAAGCAAAGAATAGATACTTTTTTTCATTCTTCTTATTTTAACCTAATGAGTATATTTATTTCTCTTAATTGATGCAAAAATAGAAAGAAAGTTCCAATATCTGTACTCTTTCGTGCTATTTTACCTATTCTTTTTAACAGCTCAATCACTTCCTAAAAAGAGAGAACTCATTTTGCTACGAATCATCTCCATCCGGAAGCAGAAAAAAAGAGCTACTCTACTAATTTTCACCCCCTTTTTACTACAACCCTAGAATAAATAGTTATCTTTGCCTGAATTAAAGACGAAATCGTATATAAAAAAAATTTTATGATTAACCCAATTATCAAGACGATCGAGCTAGGTGATGGAAGAACCATTACCCTCGAAACGGGAAAGTTAGCAAAACAGGCTGATGGTTCTGTAATGCTCCGTATGGGCAACACCATGCTATTGGCAACTGTTTGTGCTGCGAAAGATGCAGTTCCCGGTACTGACTTTATGCCCCTTCAGGTAGAGTACAAAGAGAAGTATGCTTCTATTGGACGTTACCCAGGTGGTTTTAACAAGAGAGAAGGAAGAGCTTCTGATTATGAAATTCTTACTTGTCGTTTGGTAGACCGTGCACTACGTCCACTTTTCCCAGACGATTACCACGCTGATGTATTTGTTAACATCATCCTTTACTCTTCAGACGGTGTAGATATGCCCGATGCATTGGCAGGTCTTGCAGCTTCTGCTGCACTAGCTGTTTCGGACATTCCTTTCAACGGTCCTATCTCTGAGGTGCGTGTAGCACGTATCGACGGTCAGTTCGTTGTGAACCCTACTTTTGCCCAATTAGAAAAGGCAGATATGGAAGTAGTAGTAGCTGCTACTTACGAAAATATCATGATGGTAGAGGGCGAGATGAAAGAGGTATCTGAAGCCGATCTTTTAGAAGCAATGAAAGTAGCTCACGAGGCTATCAAAGTTCATTGCAAAGCTCAAATGGAACTTACAGAAGCGGTAGGTAAAACGGTAAAACGTACTTATTGCCACGAAACACACAACGAAGAGTTGCGTGCTGCTGTACGCGAAGCTTGTTACGACAAAGCCTATGCGGTAGCTGCTTCGGGCAACAACAACAAACACGAGCGTCACGATGCTTTCCAAGCTATCGTAGCAGAATTCAAAGCACAATTTACTGAAGAGGAGTTGGCTGAGAAGAAAGCGCTTATCGATACATACTACCACGATGTAGAAAAAGAGGCGATGCGTCGTAGCATCCTTGATGAAGGAAAACGTCTTGACGGACGTACTACAAGCGAAATCCGTCCTATCTGGAGCGAGGTAGACTACCTTCCAGGAGCACACGGTTCGGCTATCTTCACACGTGGTGAAACACAATCACTAAGTACTGTAACATTGGGTACTAAGATGGATGAGAAAATTGTTGACGATGTACTTGACCAACGCAAACAACGTTTCTTGTTGCACTACAACTTCCCTCCCTTCTCAACAGGCGAAGCTAGACCACAACGTGGTGTAGGCCGTCGTGAAGTGGGTCATGGTAACTTGGCCTTCCGCGCTTTGAAAGGACAACTTCCTACTGAATATCCATACTGCATTCGTTTAGTATCAGATATTTTGGAATCAAACGGTTCTTCTTCAATGGCTACCGTTTGTGCTGGAACATTGGCTTTGATGGATGCGGGTGTACCTATCAGCAATCCAGTATCGGGTATCGCTATGGGATTGATTAAGAATGCAGGCGAAGATAAATTTGCCGTTCTTTCTGACATCTTAGGTGACGAAGATCACTTGGGCGATATGGACTTTAAAGTAACAGGTACTGTTAATGGTATCACTGCTACTCAAATGGACATTAAAGTAGATGGTTTATCGTTCGAGATTCTTGAAAAAGCATTGAACCAAGCCAAAGAAGGACGTCTTCACATCCTAGACAAAATTGCTGAATGTATGCCAGCAGTACGCGAAGATTTGAAACCTCACGCTCCACGCATCGAAACCTTGACTATTCCTAAAGAGTTCATTGGTGCAGTAATCGGCCCTGGTGGTAAAATTATCCAAGGTATGCAAGAAGAGACAGGTGCTACTATCACTATCGAAGAGGTAGAAGGTACAGGTCGTATTCAAGTATCAGGAACTAACAAACAATGCATTGATCACGCTATGCGTCTTATCAAAGGTATCGTAGCAGTTCCCGAAATTGGCGAAGTATACAAAGGTAAAATCCGTTCGGTAATGCCTTACGGTGCATTCGTTGAATTCCTTCCAGGAAAAGATGGTTTGCTACACATCTCTGAAATTGATTGGAAACGCCTTGAAACAGTCGAAGAGGCTGGTTTGAAAGAGGGTGACGAGATCGAAGTAAAACTTCTTGATGTAGATCCTAAAACAGGTAAATTCAAATTGTCACGCAAAGTATTGTTCCCACGCCCTGAGAAAAAAGAGGATGGAGCTAACTAAGCCGTAACAAGCTATATTACTTCATAAAAAAGGGGTGTAACCAACATAGGTTACACCCCTTTTAGCTATCTATAGCCCCTAATGAGGAGGGGTGTATTGATTCGGCAAACTAGGATTGCTCCTCGGCTATAAAAGCCCGTTTATCTAATCCACAAGTAGGGCATCCCCAATCCTCTGGCAACTCGTCAAACTCCGTTCCAGGAAGTATTCCCCCCTCTGGATCGCCTGCAACTGGATCATACTCCCAGCCACATTTCTTACATACATATACCTTCATAGCCATCTAACATTTAGAGTTTTAAATAAAACATCGAGTAACCAACTTAAGTTCATCCAAAATAAATAAATTTAAACTCTACAAACGAGAAATAATTAATAAAAAAAATCTACCTTTGTGTGTTTTAGATAAATAAATTGTTTATAGAATAACCAATATGGATAAATTCAGTTACGCTATTGGCTTAGGAATTGGCCAAAACTTAGTGAGCATGGGTGCTCAAGGTATCAATGTAGAAGATTTCTCACAAGCTATTCAAGATGTACTTGAAAAGAGAGAAACAGCTATTAGCCATACAGAAGCACGCGAGATTGTAAATAACTATTTCCAAGAATTGGAAACTAAAATGAGCGCAGCAGCCATCGAGCAAGGAGTTGCATTTTTGGCAGAAAATGGCCAACGCCCCGAAGTGATTACCCTCGAAAGCGGATTGCAATACGAAGTGATTACAGAAGGAAATGGCAAGAAACCTGCTGCTACTGACCGTGTAAGATGCCACTACGAAGGTACATTAATTGATGGTACACTTTTTGACTCTTCAGTAAAAAGAGGCGAACCTGCTGTATTTGGTGTTAACCAAGTAATCCCAGGATGGGTAGAGGCTTTGCAATTGATGAGCGAAGGAACCAAATGGAAACTATACATCCCTTCACAATTGGGTTATGGTGCTCAACAAGCTGGCGAGATGATTCCTCCACACAGCACACTTGTATTTGAAGTTGAACTAATTGAAGTATTATAATAACACACGTTTTAAGGAATGAAAAAAATGACTTTTTTTGCTGCTATTGCTGCAGCAGCTAGCATGGCTTCTTGTACAGCACAAGCGCCCAAAGCAAACATGAAAAATGAAGTTGACTCACTTTCGTACATGATGGGAATGAGCAATACACAAGGGTTGAAACAATATGTTACAGGCCAACTTGGTGTAGACACAACTTACATGGCAGACTTTATTCAAGGAATCATTGAAGGTGCCAAAGAGACTAGCAAGAAAGAAGAAGCACGCCTAGCAGGTTTGCAAATCGGTCAACAAGTAGGTGGTAGAATGCTAGAAGGCATTAGCCAACAACTTTTTGGTGCTGATTCAGAACTAGCTTTAGACAAAGCTAACTTCTTAGCTGGCTTTATTGCAGCTGTTCAAGAAAAAGGTACTGCAGTAACAATGGAAGAGGCACAAGCTTACGTTCAGTTGCACTCTGAAACCATCAAAGAAAAAGCATTAGAAGCACAATATGGCGAAAACAAAACTGCAGGTGCAGCATTCTTGGCAGAAAATGCTACAAAAGAGGGCGTTGTAACTACAGAAAGCGGTTTGCAATACAAAGTAATCAAAGCAGGTAAAGGCGAGGTTCCTACAGCCGAATCTAAAGTAAAAGTACACTACAAAGGTACCTTACTTGACGGTACTGAGTTCGATAGCTCATACAGCCGCAACGAACCTACTTCATTCCGTGCTAACCAAGTTATCAAAGGATGGACAGAAGCATTGACTATGATGCCTGTAGGTTCTAAATGGGAACTTTACATCCCACAAGATTTGGCTTATGGCGCACGCGATGCAGGTCAAATCAAACCTTTCTCTACATTGGTTTTCGAAGTAGAACTTCTTGAAATCGAAAAATAAGAGATAGACTCTAACATAATTAAAGTAGGGTGGTGAAACAGCGTTTCATCACCCTCTTTTTTTGAACCTCGTACCTCCTCCTATCTATCTATGTACCTACCGCATCCCACCCATCCTCCGGCTACGATTCACTCTCCATCCAAAGTGCTATTCCTACCCATATTTCACTACAACTCCCTCTACTACAGCTATCTCTTTTTTTATCCTTCACACTCATTGACTAACAGCCACTTACGGTGAAGGATAGCCCTTTTAAGCTTCACCTATCCTTCACCAGGACTCTTCCCCTTACTCATCCACCCCATGCTGGCTTATAATACCTATATTTCCACTCTCACATCTGCTACCTCCCGTTTTAGTACCCTTACTAGAGAGTTCTCTATCTCAGCTCTTTCCACTTCCCTCTCCATTTTCTTTTCCCTTCCCACTTTCTTTCCCCCTAAAAAAACTTCTTTTCACTTTAGTTGTTCTTCTAGTAGCATATCTACCATTTAATATTTAAATTGCGGCTGCACTTTAAGTCTCACCTAAAAACGATTGGCACATGATACAAATTTGGTGTAAAAATAACAACGTGAAAAGAACCTTCCCCGTTGGAACCACCCTTCAAACCATCTACAATGAGTTACAACTAGACCTACCCTATGGTGCAGTAAGCGCCAAGGTAAACAACCAAGTAGAGGGATTAACCTACCGTGTATACCACAACAAAGATATTGAGTTTCTAACCCTACTCAGCTCATCGGGCATGCGCACCTATGTACGCTCCCTCTGCTTCGTACTCTGTAAAGCAGTAGAAGAGCTACATCCTGGCGTACGTATTACCCTAGAGCACCCCATCTCCAAAGGATATTTCTGCCACATTAAACTGGGAAGAGCCATTGAGCCCCATGAAGTAACCCAGATTAAAGAGCGTATGCAGCAACTCATTGCCAAAAAACTCCCTTTTCATCGACACGAAAAGCATACCACCGAAGTGATAGAGCTCTTCCGTGCCAAAGGAATGCTAGACAAGGTGAAACTACTCGAGGGAATAGGCGATCTCTATGCCTACTACTACACCCTAGGCGATACCATTGACTACTACTACGGAAGCCTACTCCCCAGCACGGGGCACTTAACGCTGTTTGACCTCAGTAAATATTCAGACGGCCTATTGCTACGCATCCCCAACCGCAGCAACCCAACGGAACTCGAAGAGATTACCCAACAAGAGAAGATGCTAGAGGTATTTCAGGAGCACTACAATTGGAACGAAATTTTAGGCATCACCACCGTAGGCGATTTGAACATGGCCTGCAACAAAGGAGAGGCCACTACGCTCATCAACCTATCCGAAGCGTTGCAAGAGAAGAAGATTATTCAGATAGCCGATCAAATCCAGGCCCGAAGCCAATCGGGTAGAGATGTACGGGTGGTACTCATTTCGGGACCCTCGTCGTCGGGAAAAACCACCTTCAGCAAGCGGTTAAGTGTGCAACTCATGGTTAACGGGCGCCGTCCCTTTCCCATCTCGCTCGATAACTACTTTGTAAACCGGGTAAACACCCCACGCGATGAGACAGGCGATTACGATTACGAATCGATTTATGCACTCGATTTGGCCCTTTTCAACGACCATTTGGTAGCTCTTATGAATGGAGAGGAGATAGAACTACCTACCTACAATTTTACCACAGGCGAGCGCGAGTACAATGGCGAAAAGTTAAAAATAGAGAAGGATCACATCTTGATAATAGAGGGCATTCACGCCTTGAATCCCGAATTAATTCCACACATACCCAGCGAGAACTGCTTCAAAGTATATGTATCGGCATTAACCACCATCTCGATAGATGATCATAACTACATACCCACAACCGACAACCGCCTGCTGCGCCGAATTTTGCGCGATTACAAATACCGAGGATACTCGGCCGAAGATACCATTAGCCGCTGGCAAAGCGTACGGGCAGGAGAGGATAAGTGGATATTTCCCTACCAAGAGAATGCCGATGCCATGTTTAACTCGGCCCTACTTTTTGAGTTAGCAGTACTAAAAGATCACCTAGAGCCGATACTACGAAAAGTACCCAATAGCAAACCCGAATACTCAGAGGCCTACCGGTTGTATAACTTCTTAGCCTACTTTACTTCCGTAGAAGATGGAGAGTTGCCTCCCACCTCGCTACTGCGCGAATTCTTAGGAGGAAGCAGTTTTAGGTATTAAGCGAATAAAAGAGAAGCTCTTAACAGAGAAGCTACTAATAGAGAAGCTACTAATAGAAAACTGCCTAATAGAAAAGCTCTTAACAGAGAAGAAAGAAAGGAGAAAAACCTCTTAATAGCTACTCGATTGTGCAAAAAGGGGGACTCCAAAAAGAGATCTAGAGTAAACCTAAAAGAGCGATAGAGTGAATCCAAAAAAGCGATAGAGTGAATCCAAAAGAGCGATAGAGTGAATCCAAAAAGAGTGGTTATCTTAGCAGCAAAATTGCTAAGATAACCACTCTTTATGGGTAGAGTTCTACTCTATAGCCTCTAACTAGGCTTTACCGCCCCAGGCAAGGCTTTTTGAATCTTATCCTTTTACCGGATAGACCAAGTTCTCCTCCTTCATACACTCCAATACTTCGTGTAGGTAGCGAGCAGCCTCCAACTTAGCCATGGGCAAATCGTGTAGCAAGTAGCTACCACAATCCATAGCCGTAGTACCTGGAACCTCGCCATCAAACTCGGCTACAAAGCGGAAAGTCTCTTGCATCAATTCAACGATATCGCTCGATTGCAAATCGCCCTTCATCAAGAGGTAGTTACCTGTTAAGCAACCCATAGGTCCCCAATAAACAATCTTATCGGCCCATGTAGGGTGGTTGCGCAAGTAAGTAGCCGCAAGGTGCTCAATGGTGTGGAGCGCTCCTTGTCCCAACGTTGGTTCACGGTTAGGCTCTTTCATGCGAATATCGAACGTAGTAACCGTCTCGCCGCCAACAGCATCTTTGCGCGAAACAAAAATACCACGACTCATGCGAATGTGGTCAATCGTAAAACTAGGTATTGTTTTCATCTTCTTTTTGAATTATCGTTTGTAAAGTAAATGGTGAATAAGGTCGCCCTATCTGCTTAAATAAGCAAAGCAAAAGCGCTACAAGCCTATTCAGTATAATTAAGAACCCATCGTTTAATAAGGGCTCAAATTAGGCAAAGCTACCTACAGCGTTGCTGGCAAACTGTGCAAGAACTGTTGCGTTACGCCAAAAGAGCGATCGGCCACCGTCTCCCAAAAGTTGGTATATTGCTCCCAGTGATTATCGGCTCCTGGTGCATCACTAATGATGCGGAAACTAATAAAAGGAACTTGGTAAAGGTAACACACCTGTGCTATAGAGGCCGATTCCATATCGACAGCCAATCCTTGAGGGAAGTTCGATTTAATCTTGCCCAACTCCTCGCGGTTCGAAATAAACTGATCGCCACTACAAATCAGGCCACCATATATCTTCGTTTCACTCTGTAGGGTAGTAGCACAATTGTACAACACCTCATTGGCTTGAAAGAAGGTAGGAAGATCTTGCACCTGTCCATGCTCATTTCCCTCGCCACACCACACATCGTGGTGCACTATTTGCTGGCTAGCCACTACATCCATCACATTCAGGCAAGTGTCAATTCCACCTGCTACCCCTGTGCTAATGATACAGTCGGGCTCAAAAGCACGAATCATCTCTACTGCACCGGCAGCAGCATTCACCTTGCCTATGCCACACTTCATCAAAATAGCCGTGTGTCCGTTCAGTTCTCCCTCTACATAGTGAAAAGGTCCTGCTTGCGACTCGCGCTTATTATTCAGCAAACGAGCTACTTGCTCCTTCTCTGAGCTCATAGCTGTAATTATTCCTATTTTCATATATCTAGTTATTTCGGCTACAAAGGTAATACCTAGGGGCTGTTTTCACCTCATATCCAAGCAACAAATTTTATTAATAACAAGCTAATTAGCCTCAGGCAGCCCCCATAGGGTAGAGAGTTCCTGCCATCCCCCTTTACCTAGAAAAAGGGAATAAAAGGAGAAAATAGGTGAAACTCTTCGTACAATTTCCTTACACCGGCTCATCTATTCTCAAAATCTCATCGGTAATTCCAGAAATCTCGACGGGATTTATCAAATTACCGATGAGATTTATGGAAATCCCGTCGATATTTTAAGTTTACTGCCCTATATAGGAGAGAATATTCCTTATTGTTTTATAGAATATCGTACGGCTCAATCGGGTTTAAAAGAGGTGGGGCTAAATCGTCTCTTCTATTTCTTGCCTATTTCTATCCGTTTCCTTACATTTGTCCCACTAAGGAAATCACTCTTTAACGATTAGATTATGAATCCACTCTATCCCCGCCGCTACCCCGTAGGTATACAGACCTTCTCTGAAATTAAAAAGCTGAATTGTGTTTATGTCGATAAAACCGCTTTGGTTTACCGCATGGCGCACGAAGCAGGCAAAAGTTATTTTTTGAGTCGCCCCCGCCGTTTTGGTAAAAGCGTACTTATCTCTACCTTCGAAGCCTACTTCCAAGGGCGCAAAGAGTTGTTCCAAGGATTGGCTATTGAGCAGTTGGAGCAAGAGTGGCCGGTGCATCCCGTACTTCGTTTGAGTCTTAGCCAAACCAGGTACAGTAGTTTAGACGATCTGCGTGCACTCCTGTTGAATCACTTGCGCCAGTGGGAGAAACTATACGGCCCTCCCGAAGAGGATGAATCCTTTGCCATGCGCTTTTTTAACCTGATAAAGCGGGCTTACGAACAGACGGGCAAAGAGGTGGTGGTGTTGATTGATGAGTATGATTCGCCACTGTTAGGTAGTGGCAATGCGCCCGAGTTGCAAGAGCAGCTACGCAACATGATTCGCACCTTTTACTCTCCCCTTAAAGATGCCGACCCTTACCTGCGCTTCGTTTTCATTACAGGCATCACCAAGTTTAGCCAAATGAGCATCTTTAGTGAGTTGAACAACCTGAACAACATCAGCATGGATGCCGACTACGATACCATTTGTGGTATTTCGGAGGAGGAGCTTCACACCCAGATGGCTCCCGATATTTCGATGTTGGCCAAAGCGCTAAATAACAGCGAAGAGGCGATGAAAGCGGAATTAAAGCAGCGGTATGATGGTTATCACTTTAGTGAGGCGATGACCGATATCTACAATCCTTTTAGTTTACTATTGGCTTTTACCAAGAGAAAATTAGATAGTTACTGGTACAGCACAGGTACCCCTACCTTTCTGCTCGATTTGATGAAGAAAGAGAAACTCAATATTCCCGATTTGGAGGGTATAAAAGCCTCTAGTTTTGATTTTGACCGTGCTACTGATACCATTACCAACGTCATTCCAGTACTTTACCAGAGTGGTTACCTAACCATCAAAAAATACAATAGAGTGCTAGATGTTTTCACCCTTGGCTATCCCAATGAAGAGGTACGCATGGGCTTCTTGCGCTGTTTGATGCCCGATTATGTAGAGACAGATACCTTAAGAGGCAACTTTTTGGTTACTAGCTTTGTAGAGGAGTTGATGGAGCAAGATATTGAGGCCTGTATGGTTCGCCTGCAAACTTTCTTTGCCACCATTCCTAACACGCTGCAAAACAAAACCGAAAAGCACTTCCAAACGGCCCTCTATATCCTCTTCAGCCTCATGGGGCAGTATGTGGAAGCAGAGGTAAATACCTCTATGGGGCGCATCGATATGGTTCTGCAGTTGACCGATGCCATTTACATCTTTGAGTTCAAGGTCGATAAGAGCGCACAAGTAGCCATGGAGCAGATAGCCGAGCGCAACTATGCGCAGCGTTACCAACTAGATGAACGAGCGCTCTACCAGATTGGCGCCAACATCTCTACCCAAACGCGTACACTCGATGAGTGGACCATTGTGAAGAGGTAAAAAAGCAGACACCTCTTGGTTTACCGAGGCCTTATTACCAGGTCTCGGTATAAAATTGTATCTTTGCCTTACAAAACCAATAGAATCTGTATGAACCTAGCCAAAAGATTACTTCCAGAACTCGTTGTGATAGTGCTTTTTGCCGCTATCTCTTTCGTCTACTTTTTCCCCGCTGTAACCCAGGGGCGCATCCTCTTGCAACATGACTCCTTGGGAGGAATTGGGGCAGGAGTGGAGTCAAAGAACTTCCAAAAAGAGACGGGCGAGCGCACCCGATGGACCAATTCACTCTTCGGAGGAATGCCCACCTACCAAACCTCACCCAGTTACGACTCTACCGATATGCTGCGAGGCGTAGAAAATCTCTACCACCTCTACCTACCCACCTATGTGTGGTATGTTTTTGCAATGTTACTCGGCTTTTACATCTTGCTGCGTGCCTTTGACTTCTCCTGTTGGATGGCCGCTCTGGGTGCCATTGTCTGGGCCTTCTCCTCTTACTTCTTTATCTTAATCTCTGCCGGACACATCTGGAAGCTGGTTACACTGGCCTACATTCCGCCCACCATAGCGGGTATGGTATTGATATACCGCGGAAGATTGGTGGTAGGTGGACTACTCACCGCCCTCTTTGTGGCATTACAAATCTTGTCCAACCACATACAGATGAGTTACTACTTCTTGTTTGTGATGCTGGCCATGTTTATCGGCTATGGAGTTACCGCCTACCAAGAGGGTAGCCTCAAGCAGTTTACCAAAGCCACTGGGGTACTTCTACTATCGGCCCTAGTAGGGGTGGCTATTAACCTCTCTACCCTTTACCACACCTACCAATACAGCAAAGAGACCATGCGTGGTAAGAGTGAATTGGTAAAAGCCAACAGCGCCAACCAAACCAAAGATGGGTTGGAACGCGACTACATTACCCAATGGAGCTACGGCATAGGCGAGACCTTTACCTTGCTAGTGCCCAACACCAAGGGAGGTGCTTCAGTACCACTAGCTGCCAATAAAAAAGCAATGGAGAAAGCCAACCCTATGTATGGCTCTATCTACGGACAAATAGGTCAATATTGGGGTGAACAACCCGGTACTTCGGGCCCTGTTTACGTAGGTGCCTTCGTAATGTTCCTCTTCGTCTTAGGACTATTCGTAGTAAAAGGAGCGATGAAATGGGCCCTTCTAGGAGCAACCATCCTCTCTATCCTCCTCTCATGGGGTAAAAACTTCATGCCCTTTACCGATCTCTTCCTTGACTATATGCCCATGTACGACAAGTTCCGTACCGTCTCTTCCATTCTGGTCATGGCCGAATTTACCATCCCCTTGCTAGCCATGCTAGCCTTGAAACGGGTGGTAGAACAACCTAGCTTACTACTTACAGAGGAGCGCAAAGGGTTCTACATCGCTTTAGGCAGCACTGCGGGGCTTGCACTGCTTTTCGCCTTGGTGCCAACCCTTTTCTTCCCCTCGTACATATCGACCAACGAACTCTATTCGTTGCAAAATGGGCTACCTGCCGAACATGTAGCCCCCGTACTAGCCAACTTGCAAGAGATGCGCAAAGCCCTCTTTACCGCCGATGCTTGGCGCAGCTTCTTTATCATTGCCATAGGAGTAGGGCTACTTTGGGCCTATGCCAAAGCAAAGGTAAAAGCATCGCTCGTAGTGGCTGCTCTCTTGGTGCTCTGCCTAGTCGACATGTGGGATGTAAACAAACGCTACCTCAACGACGAGCAGTTTGTTACCAAAATAGAGGAGGTAACCACCTTCCAACAAACCGAGACCGACAAGCAGATTTTGGCCGATCCTACCTTGAGCTATCGGGTACTCAACTTGGCATCGAACACCTTTAACGAAAATAACACCTCCTATTGGCACAAAAGCATTGGAGGGTATCACGCAGCCAAGTTGCGCCGCTACCAAGAGATGATAGAGGAGCACATCAGCCCCGAAATGAAGGAGCTATTTAGTGCAGTATCCGAAGCAGGGGGCGATATGAGTGAGGTCGATCCTACACGCTTCCCGGTATTGAACATGCTCAACACGCGTTACTTTATTTTCCCTTTGCAGGGAGGCAATACTGTTCCGGTACAGAATCCATACGCACTGGGCAACGCTTGGTTTGTAGAGGAGGTGATGTATGTAGAGAGTGCCAACCAAGAGATAGAGGCACTGCACACCGTTAACCCTTACGATGTAGCGGTAGTAGATAAGAAGTTTAAAGAGGTGGTGGCACAACCAGAAGCCATTGATTCGCTCGCTTCTATCACCCTAACGAGCTACAAACCCAATGAGTTGACCTACCAAAGTGAGTCAACGCAAGCAGGAACAGTGGTTTTCTCTGAAATCTATTACCCTGGATGGCGTGCCTATGTGGATGGGGTAGAGGTACCTATTGGAAGAGCCAACTACATTCTACGCACCATCCATGTGCCTGCCGGAAGCCATCTTATCAGCTTCACCTTCCACCCCGAGTCGTTGCAACGAACCGAGACCATTGCCATTGCCGCCTTGGCACTACTAGGCTTGGTGCTACTAGGTTTCTTGCTCTACTTGGTCAATACAAAGCGTAAGGAGAAGGGCTAAAAAAGAGGTGCCTATCTATACCTAAAGTTGCCCCCCTTTACAGCTATCTGTAAAGGGGGGCAACTCTCTATTTTAGACTATTCCACGCCAAGGCTACCAGCTTACTTCAATGGAATAAAGTAGACCACATTCTTATCCAGCCCTCCTTGAGCATCGACCTTGGGCTGAAACGTACCATCGGGAGTGGCATCAATCCCAAAATCGTCGTCATTCACCACGCAAAGCACCGAATCGCCTATCAGGGCTACCCCCTCGGGTTTGTCGTGTCGGTATCCTGGTATAGCTACCAGCAGGTCAACCAAAAGCTGCTTCTGTGTAGGAAAAATCTGTTGAGTAGCCAGCTCCTCATTCGAGAGTAACTCTACAACCTGCTCACTGACATCGGTTGCCCCCGCTAGATTGATGGTGTAAACTCGTTTAAACCCGTTGTTCTCTTTCGGAAAGTTGCCATCACGCTCCACCACCAAGAAGGTAGAGTCGGTAACAGCCGATATTTCGCTTACCATGTTTTTAGGCGACTCTAGTTGGTAGATAAACTCTCGGCACGCTCCTGTGGTGAGCGTTTTTTCGAGTATACGCACATTAACGGAGTGATCTTTGGTCTCTTTGCTAGGATAGTAGAGGGGCGACTGCATAATGCCGTAAAGCCTCTTACCATCTGCAGAGAGGGTAAGCCCCTCCATGCCTCGGTTGGGGCGGCGCTTGGCAAAGTGGGAGGGTAGTCCGTGCGAAGGAGAGAGGGTTTGAAGAAGCACGCCATTGCTATCAAACTGCAACACAAAAGGGGCGTACTCATCGCTCACCCAGAAGGTTCCATCAGGGGCAACAGCCAGTCCCTCGGCATCAATGCCCAAGGTGGGATTGATCAACACCTCGCCAGCTAGGTTGTATCCCACCTCGCCCGTTACTCCATCGCCCTGGGCATTGGGGAGGCCGGTTAAGTTTCGACCGGTTTCATCCTTCAAAGGGATGGCTCTCACCAAGAGCAACGAATCGCCTACCAACCGAAATTGACCAATGGTAGGGGCATAATGAAGCACCGGAAAAACTTTGCTTTCGGGGGTTAAGCCATCTACATTGGGACCGCGATCGGTTAGGAGGTAGAAAGAGGAGTCGGCTGGTTGATAAACCATGGAGGAGCCAAAACCACCCAAGTAGATGGGGGTATCGTGCCCAGGAGCATAATAGGCTTGGGCAGCTACTGCAGCGGCAGCTGGATAGGTAGTGGGCTGTTGTTGGGGGGTACTACACCCGGCTAGGGTAGCTACCACAAGGGTGGCAAAAGTGAATCGTTTCATGTTATCTCGTATTTAGGGACAAAGTAACCACTTTGCCCCCTAAATGGTGTTACAATTCGATGAAAAAGATAACAGGATTGTCACATCTGTTTCACATTTTCACTTCTCCTTGTTGAGTAAGCGGTTGGCCAACAAGGGGAGTAAGGCGTGACTCTTTCTAACTGAGTTGATTGAAAGGGAGAAATCAAACAGAAAGATGTAGAGCATGTTTCACTTTTTCTCTCTATCTTTGCCACCAATATATAAAAACTAGATACAGATGACGATAGAAAGTAAGCTGATAGCCTCTGTAATGGGCGGTATTAAAGCGCTATACGGAGTAGAAGTACCCGAGAAAATGGTACAACTGCAAAAGACAAAGAAAGAGTTTGAAGGACACCTTACCGTAGTGGTTTTCCCTTTCTTAAAGATGTCAAAAAAAGGGCCTGAGCAGACGGCTCAAGAGTTGGGTGACTACCTTATTCAAAACAACCCCGAATTGGTATCTGCTTGCAATGCCGTAAAAGGGTTCTTAAACCTCACCATCTCGGCTGCTTGCTGGATTGAGTTACTTAACAGCATTCAAGCCGACGAACGTTTTGGTTTGGTAACTGCGGGCGAAGATGCTCCCTTGGTCATGATTGAATATTCATCGCCTAACACCAACAAACCGCTCCACTTGGGACACGTGCGCAACAACCTACTGGGTGCTGCACTAGCCAAAGTGATGGAGGCCAATGGTAACAAGGTGGTGATGACCAATATTGTGAACGACCGCGGTATTCACATCTGTAAATCGATGTTGGCTTGGCAAAAGTTTGGCAACGGCGAAACGCCCCAATCATCGGGCAAGAAGGGCGACCACTTGGTGGGCGACTACTACGTAGCTTTTGACAAACACTACAAAGCCGAAGTGGCGGAGTTGATGGCGCAAGGCATGACCAAAGAGGAGGCCGAAGCAAAAGCTCCGTTGATGGAAGAGGCGCGCGAGATGTTGCGCAAATGGGAGGCACACGATCCCGAAGTCTATGCCCTTTGGAAACAGATGAACGAATGGGTATATGCCGGTTTTGACACTACCTACAAGAAGATGGGCGTAAGCTTTGACAAAATATACTACGAATCAGAGACCTACCTCGAAGGAAAAGAGAAGGTAATGGAGGGATTGGAAAAAGGATTCTTCTACCGCAAGGAGGATGGTTCGGTATGGGCCGATTTGACTCCCGAAGGATTGGACCACAAACTCTTGCTTCGTGGCGATGGTACCTCGGTATACATGACACAAGACATTGGTACAGCCAAGCTTCGTTACCAAGATTACGGCATCAACAAGATGATCTATGTAGTAGGGAACGAACAAAACTACCACTTCCAAGTACTCTCTATCTTGCTAGATAAGTTAGGCTTTGAGTGGGGCAAAGAGTTGGTACACTTCTCGTACGGTATGGTGGAGCTTCCCGAAGGAAAAATGAAGAGCCGCGAAGGTACGGTAGTAGATGCCGATGACTTGATGGAGTCGATGGTAGAGACAGCAAAAGAGACCTCGGCCGAGCTAGGTAAACTGGATGGATTGACACAAGAGGAGGCCGACGATATCTCACGCATTGTAGGTATGGGTGCCTTGAAGTACTTTATCTTAAAAGTAGATGCGCGTAAAAACATGACCTTCAATCCACAAGAGTCTATCGACTTTAACGGGAATACCGGTCCTTTCATTCAATACACCTACGCACGTATTCAATCGGTATTGCGCAAAGCGGCCGAAGCAGGTGTAGCCATTCCTGCTGCACTTCCTACCGACCTAGCATTGAGCACCAAGGAAGAGGGTGTAATCCAACTATTGGCCGAGTTTAAAGCGGTGGTAAAACAGGCAGGAACCGACTATAACCCCTCTATCATAGCTAACTATACCTACGAGCTGGTGAAAGAGTACAACCAGTTCTACCACGAATTTAGCATCCTTCGCGAAGAGAACGAAGCGATGAAGGTGTTCCGCTTGGCTTTGAGTGCCAACGTAGCAAAAGTAATTGCGTTGGGTATGGGCTTGCTGGGTATTGAGGTACCTGCAAGAATGTAGCCAAGTTACCTAAGCAGTAGTACACCCGTACGACCCGGGTAGTACACCAACTTTGTAAGGGAAAGCAGCCTATTTGCTCCTTTACAATTGGTTAACACAACCCACCTCTTGCACAGCAGGAGGTGAAGTTTTCACCAAACGATATACATCCTTCAACCGGCAGCTGATTGAGCGGCTGATTGAAGGATGTTTCGCAACAGTAACAACCTAGCAGAGCAATAGCATGGCAAAAAACAAATTCTATGTAGTGTGGAAAGGGGTGAATCCAGGAGTCTATGGCTCGTGGACCGAGTGCCAACTGCAAATCAAAGGGTATCAAGGTGCCCTATACAAATCATTCGAGAGCAAAGAGGAGGCCGAACATGCCTTTCTCTCTCCCGCACACCTCTATGTAGGACAATCGGCTACCAAAGGGGGAGGCTCGTCTAAATCATCGGCTCCCAAGCAGTGGCCCGAAAATTTAGACCTCAACTGTGTGGCGGTCGATGCTGCTTGTAGTGGCAATCCAGGCCCCATGGAGTACCGCGGGGTATACCTACAAACCGAACAACAAATCTTCCATTACGGTCCGGTACACGGCACCAATAATATTGGCGAGTTTCTAGCCATTGTACACTGCTTGGCACTGATGAAGCAGAAGGGAACCAACCTGCCCATCTACTCCGATAGCCGCACGGCGATGAGCTGGGTGAAGCAGAAAAAGTGTAAAACCAAACTAGAACGAACCCCCAAGACGGAAGAGCTCTTCCAGATGATAGAGCGGGCAGAGAAGTTCTTGAAAGAGAACCGCATCACCACCCCCATCCTGAAATGGGAGACTGACCAGTGGGGAGAGATTCCCGCCGATTTTGGCCGAAAGTAAGAATGAGTTGACTGAAGAACCAATTAGTTGAACAAAAATAAGAACCAATTAGATAAAGCTAAAACCATGCGAAAAAGAGTATCCTACCTATTGATTCATTTTGTAACCATTTGGTTGCTTTTTCTGATTCAAAAACCCCTCTTTATGCTCCTCAATGGAGCAGTTGAGCAAGGAGTAACTGGAAGTGAATACCTTCAAGTAATGCTACACGGTGCTACCCTCGATGCCACTACTGCAGGCTATACCACAGCACTCCCTTGGTTGGTTATGTTGGTAAGTCTCTGGTTTAAAGAGTTCCCCTTGCGCAAAGTATTGGGAGGCTATTTAGCCACGCTGGCTCTTTTACTCTCACTCATCTTTGTGGTCGATGCAGGGCTCTATCCTTTTTGGGGCTTTAAGCTAGATGGATCCATCTTTCTCTACCTCGATTCGCCTAGCGAGGCACTGGCTAGCGTATCGGTAGGATTCTTGCTGCTGCGTACAGCCGCCATTCTGCTCCTTTGGGCAGGGGTGACAAAACTACTTCTCACAATTACCCCTCGCAGAGTAGGCAAGGTGAAGCAGAAGCTAATAGGAACTGGCCTCTTATTACTGCTAGGAGGGGGGCTCTTTGTCACCATCCGCGGAGGGGTGCGCGAATCGACCGCCAACATTGGGCAGGTCTACTTCAGCGACAACCAATTCTTGAACCATTCGGCCGTTAATCCTGCTTTCAGCTTGCTCTCTTCACTAGGTAAGTCGGAACGCTACGAAGAGGAGTTCAACTTCTTTGACGAGGAGAAGCGGGCACAACTCTTTGCGGGGTTGTATCCTGGGATGGAGCGGAAAGTGGGAACTGAGAACAAAGTGGTAGAAGGCGGTGATACAGTTGTAGAGAGTGACATGGTTGTAGAGAGTAATCGAGTTACAAAAGAAAACGGTAGGGTAGAGAGCTCAAAAAAAATAGAGGGTGAAACTGTTGTAGAGCTGCTTCGAACCAAGCGCCCCAATGTACTAGTAGTGTTGTGGGAGGGGTTAGGAGCCACCTTTGTAGAGCCACTCGGAGGAATGAAGGGAGTAACCCCTCACTTCAACCAACTGTGCCAAGAGGGAGTACTCTTTACCAACTGCTATGCCAATAGCTTCCGTACAGACCGCGGCACCCTCTCTACCTTTAGTGGCTATCTGGGTTTCCCTACCCTTTCGGTCATGAAGATGCCAGCCAAGAGTCGTACCCTTCCTTCGTTTACCCAGTCGCTACTCGAGGCGGGTTATAGCACCGACTTTCTCTATGGGGGCGACATCAACTTTACCAACATGAAGAGTTACCTCCTAAGCAAAGGGTATCAGCGGGTAACGGCCGATGTAGACTTTAGCAGCCGCGAGCGTAAAACAGGTGCATGGGGGGTAACAGACTCCATCACCTTCAACCACCTCTATCACGAGTTGGTGGGCAGAGTGGGGCAAGAGCAGCCTTGGCACACCGCCTTCTTAACGCTAAGTAGCCACGAACCTTTTGATGATGTGCCCTACCACCGATTAGAGGAGAAGATTCCCAATGCCTTTGCCTATACGGACCACTGCTTTGGCAACTTTATTGCACAACTAAAAGAGACTGAATTATGGGAGAATTTACTCATCGTCTGCCTAGCCGATCACGGCTTCTTCTATCCACGCGAGGGTAATCCAACCGATCCTGCCTACTTTCAAATTCCCATGCTTTGGCTAGGAGGTGCAGTGAAGGAGGCTACTCGGGTAGAGAGCCTCATGAATCAGTCCGATCTAGCTGCCACCCTGCTGGGACAGATGGAGTTGGATAGTAGTGCGTTCGGGTTTAGCCGTAACGTACTAAGTAGCAGCTACAAATATCCCTTTGCCTTCTATAGCTTTAGCAATGGCTTTGCCTTTCAAGACAGTACTGGTACTACCCGCTTCGACAACAATTCGGAGAAGGTTACCCTTGAAATAGGAGAAGGCGAGGAGCTGCGTTTAGAGCGAGGAAAAGCAATCTTGCAGTCGCTCTACGACGATTTGGGAGGGCGGTAATAAAAAGAAAATGGGCATCTACTTTACGATGAAGTGTAGTAGATGCAAGATGTTAATAGGAGTTGTCAATAATTAATTATATGCTTATAGGATATTGTTTAGTAATTAATTGTAATTTTGCCCCCTCAATACGACAGACACAATAGTAGATATGATTTTATTAAGTTTTGACATCGAAGAGTTCGATGTTCCCCGCGAACAGGGAGTCGATTATCCGTTAGAAGAGGCGATGCGAGTATCCATTTATGGAACTCACCAGATATTAGACTGCCTAGCAACCTATGGTATAAAAGCAACCTTCTTCTGCACCACCACCTTTGCTCAACAGGCTCCCGAAGTAATGGAGCGTATTCTAAAAGAGAGACACGAAGTGGCAGCACATGGATGTGACCACTGGCAACCCAAAGCAACTGATTTCAAAGAGTCGAAAGAGAGGTTAGAGGCGCAATTGGGCATAGAGATCAAGGGCTATAGACAGCCCCGTATGTTCCCGGTACTCGATAGCGAGATTCACCAAGCAGGCTACCTCTACAACTCGTCACTTAACCCAGCCTTCATACCCGGACGGTATATGCATTTATCTGAGCCACGTACCTGTTTTATGAAAGAGGGGGTATTGCAGATTCCTGCATCGGTTACCCCATGGCTCCGATTCCCACTCTTCTGGCTTTCGTACCACAACCTACCAGCAACGCTCTACCGTGCATTGGCACATCGCACCTTAAAGCACGATGGTTACTTTGTTACCTACTTCCATCCGTGGGAGTTCTATCCACTCAACAATCATCCCGAGCTGAAACTCCCTTCTATTATTCGCAATCAATCGGGAACGGGCATGGTAAAGCGATTGGGTGATTTTGTAAGCTATTTCTTAAAGCGCGGGTATGCATTCGGAACCTATGCCGAATTTGCAATTCTAAAAAGAGAAGAGCTAAACTAGATATTTAATTTATAACACCATTACGAATGAGAATAAAATTGGCTCTTGTCTCTCCTTGCTACAATGAGGAGGAGGTACTTGAAGATTCGGTTGTCCAACTTACGAAATTATTTGACGAGCTAATCGCTAAAGATAAAATTACACCCGATAGCTTTGTACTTTTTGTGAACGATGGGAGCAAAGACCAAACGTGGTCACTCATAGAGCAGTTACATCGCACGAATCCCTTTGTGAAAGGGATGAATCTAGGCAATAATGTAGGGCATCAGAATGCAATTATGGCAGGTATGATGCAAGCAAAAGCGTGGAGTGATGCGGTAATTACCATTGATGCCGATTTGCAGGATGATTTGAATGCCATTGAGCAGATGATTGATGCCTATAGTCAAGGCTATGATGTGGTGTATGGCGTAAAAGTATCGCGAACTGCCGATCCTTTACTAAAGCGTTTATCGGCTGTTAGTTTTTATAAGCTTCAAGAGCGAATGGCTGTTAAGAGTGTCTATAATCATGCCGACTTTCGTTTTATGAGCGCTAGAGCCTTGGAACAGTTAAGTCTTTATAAGGAGAAGAACCTCTATTTAAGAGGAATCATTCCTTTATTGGGATTTCCTTCAACAACGGTAGATGATGTGATTAGTGAGCGTAGTGCAGGAACGTCTAAATATACCCTCTCTAAAATGCTAGGATTGGCCATTGATGGCATAACCTCTTTCTCAACGAAACCCCTTTCTATTATTTTGTCGGCTGGCATTATTTTTCTTTTTATCTGCCTACTGATTGGGCTCTATGTACTCTACTCTTTAGTGACAGGTTCTGCAGAACATGGTTGGGCTTCGCTTATCCTTTCGATTTGGTTTGTAGGGGGCGTTGTGATACTTTCCATTGGAGTGGTGGGGCTCTATGTCGGTAGAATCTATACCGAGGTTAAACAGCGTCCGCTTTATAGTGTTGAAAAGGTACTTTACAACGAGACTACTACATAAAGGTGCCTTAAAACCTTTATGTTACCAATTGCCCCTGTTATAGAGCTATTTTATAACAAGGGCAATTGGCTTATCAGCTATCTCTACATACTCTGATTTGTAGGTATAGTGTAGCAAACTTAGGTGCAGCAAATCGGGGCTCTTCTTAGGGATTTTTGATTGTTATTTCATCTCTATTCATACGCTGCATATATTGCTGAATCAGGGCTTTTAACTCCTGCTCCATCAGGCTCTGTTCCGACTTCATCCCCACTAAATTTTCTTGTAAAAGAGCGTCTTTCTTAAATTGATAGAATCCCTTCGAGGTGGTTCCATCAAACTGTAGTAGGTAATCTCCTTTTACATATTGGTACATCCCATTTAGATAGTTTACTGCATAGGTTTCATGGGCAGGCGTGGTTAGCAAATCATTACCAAAAGCAATGTAGGGTTGGTCGTAACCCACATAACTCAATACGGTGGGCATTATGTCAATTTGTTGCGCAATTTGCTCTTTGTAGCCCACCAGTGTAGAATCACCCGGTGCATAGAAGAGAATGGGAACTTGAAATGAACCCAAATCGGTTTGGTAGTAGTCATGGTTGCTTTGATTGGTATGGTCGGCAACGAGTACAAATAGGGTCTCTTTAAACCAAGTCTGTTGAGCCGCTTTCTCAAAAAAACGTTTGAGTGCATAATCAGTATAACGTATCCCCTTATGAATGGGAAGTTCACCTTCGGGAAACTGCGCTTTATATTTTTCGGGAATCTTAAACGGATGATGCGATGAGGCAGTAAAAAGGGCAGTAGCAAAGGGTTGTTGAAACTTATTAATATTGTCGGCAAAGAACTGTAAAAACTCTTCGTCCCAAACGGCCCACATGCCATCAAAATCTTTATTTCCCTGGTAGTTGGGATCTTGGTTGTACTCCGTTCTACCAAAATAGTCTGTAAAGCCTGCTGCTCGGGCGAAGGCCTGAAAGCCCATAGATCCATTATCGGCACCATGAAAGAAAGAGGTGTAGTATCCTTTTTTATTTAATTCGCCTGCTATGCTGCTTACGTGGTTCATTGAAGCAGGAGTCAAAAAGAAGGGCTCAATAAACATGGGAATGCTAGAGAGTATTGATGGCATGCCATCAATACTTTTACGCCCGTTACCAAAAGTGTAACGGAAGGTAAGACTCTGGTTAAGAAGGAAGTCAATGAATGGGGTATAGCTCTGATAGTTAGGTAAGGCTAACTCCTTATTGAGTCCACCAATGTATTCGCATCCAAAACTCTCTAGAATGAGTACCACCACGTTTTTAGGTGTGAATGTGCGGGTAGGCTGGGGCTCATGAACCGGTGTATAAATGGTGGCTAAATTGGCTTCCGAAAAGTAGGTGGGTGCAACAAATGCTTTCTTACCAATGGTACGAATTAAAGAGAAGGGGGTGTTTAGTACCAGGGCAGCCTCGGAGGGGCGACTTACGTACTGATTGGCATTACTAATGGTAATAGGGCGAACAGCTGTGGTCATACCGCCTCGCATTCCAGAAATACAAAGGGGAATAAAAAGCGCCAGAGAGAGGGTTTGAACAAGGTAATAGAACCAGTAGGGAGAAAGATGAGGCTTCCCTACTGGTTTTATATAGAGTCGGCCTAGAAGCCAGATGAGTAGGAGTGCAAAAAGTACTAAATACCAATGATTCAACAATTCGACACTAAAAACATTCCCTAAATTGGTCTCATTACTAAACTCTTGAAAGATGGTTGCCGTTGTGCGGCGACCGGTGTATTGAAAATAGACGGCATCCGCTAAATTGACAAAGATGGAGAGGGAGTTTATAACCAAGAAGAGAACCTTGGTCATGCATTGATACCCTTCGTTTTCTTTGTAGTGAAGGGGAATGAGCATCAGCAATGCATAAAGTGCATGGGTATACAGGATAGCAGAAGTGTCAAACATCCATCCTCCTTCGAGGAGTAACCCAATTGAATGAGGGGTTAGTTGTTCGGCAAATACAGTCCAGTTTCCAAACAGAAATACCATACGGCAGAGCATAAAGCTAAAGTAGGCTAGCAACAAGTTGCCAAGAAAGGCAATAGGCGATGAGAAGTAGGTTTTAGAGAGTTTCATGGGTTGATTTGGGTTTGTACACAAAGCGTAAAAGTAAAAAGGTGATAGGAACAGCTATTAATAAAACCAGTATCGGTGCAATTAATGAGTCTACCTGAAGCGCTAGAAAGAGATTGAACAGGGCTATATGCAATACGTAGTTAACCAAATGGCTTAAGCCAAATCCTGCTGCTTTCTTGAATGATGGATGGGAACGAAACGTGAAATAAGAGGTCAAAAAGAAATTAGCAATGAGCGACAAACAGTAACCTGCTGTATAGGCTAGGTTCAAGGCTATAACCTGTTGTAGCAGGTAGTAAATGACATAATGGGTTCCAGCAGCGACTCCTCCCACTAGGCAAAAACGGATGAGCTCAAAGCATCTACTCTTCTTTTCGTTCTTCATGTTGCAAGGGAATTGAAGGTGAATAATCTTTTAGACAAATCTCGTAACAGATTTTAAACCAAATCAATACGCAAGGCAGTGCTTTTAGGGCATAAGGCTGTACAAAGGTCCGGCGAATAATGACTGGAAAGAGGTCGGAAGGTGACATACTCGTTAGAATAAAAGCAAAAATCATCAATGCTACATCCCACTTACTGCGTTTCCAGGGGGCTGTTACATACCAAATAGCCACGCCTAAAAGGGCTATAATGTAGCTACTTGATTCACTACCTGTACTGAAAAGGACAACAAATAGAAGTACTGAGGAGAGTAAAGCATAGCGAAACCCATCGTATTTGTATTGGCTTATTCGCAAGTAAGGAAGGGCAAAAAGAGCCAATCCAGGGATAATTACCCAGAGATCAGAGTAAGTTGACACGTGTGTAATCTTTCGTATCATTCCAAGTAATGAGATGTTTTGGTGGAGGGCAAATAGATTGTCGCCCCCCTTAGAGGATAGCGTAAGAAACCACTCTTGATACTGACTTACAATATATTCGGGAGAGCTAATAGCCATAGGGGCAAGAAATAGCAAAATTGACCAACCTAGAAAGGAGATAATAAACATTTTCTTCTGTTTCGAGAAGAAGAAGAATGCCAATCCTACAATACCATATAGCTTTACAAAGGTACCTATTAAGATGAAGAGGGTAGCCCAAACATCTTTCTCTTTCTGGATGCAGTAAAAGGTAGCAATAATAATAGCTGCAATCACAATATTAAACTGACTCATAAAGAGTGCTGTTAATAATTCATGGGTGCAGAACCAGTAGATAAAGAGTATTTTAGCTTTTAGAAGCGGGAGCTTTTTGATGGCATAGTACAACAATACCGACATTCCTATAAGCCAGAAAATCAGACCAAATGGGTGGGGTAGAAGTGCAAAAGGGGCTACAACAAGGCTAAAGAAAGGTCCGTAATGGTTGCGGTCAAAATAGTGTTCAGGGTAGTGTTGATAAAGCGAAAGTTGTTCAACTACATGCCAATAAACATACTTGAATATAAGGAAATTATTGCACTTATTTATTTTTATCAACCCAGATATGAGGGGGAGTAAAACCCATAAACCGAGTAATGTACGGTAGCTACTAAAAAAAGGGTGTTTAAAAAAACGCTCAATTGCCGATAATTGCATAAATGGTTGTCTCTTTAGTGTGATGGATTTGCTATTAAGTTAATTGACACAAAAATACGAAAAAATTATGGTAATCTTTTTTTTTGTCTCTATATTTGTCAGCTTAATAGCAAAGAGAAGAGCCACATGAAACTAGGATTTGATGCTAAAAGAGCAGCACAGAATAGAACAGGATTGGGAAATTACAGCCGATTTGTGCTGCGTGTGCTATCACAACATTTTGAACAGCACGATTACCACCTCTACCTACCCAATGAAAAGAGAGCACCTTTCTTATCAGAAATTCCAACCATCAAACACTTTACGCTTCACTTTCCCACCTCGTGGCTGGCACAAAAACTGAAAAATTTGTGGCGCATTTGGGGAGTATCGAAGGAGCTGAAACAAGAGCAGATAGAGCTATTCCATGGATTAAGTAATGAGCTACCTCTTACCATTCGCAGAGCAGGGTGTAAAAGCATTGTAACCATTCATGACTTAATCTTCTTACGCGCTCCGCAATACTACCAACCCATTGACCGCTGGATTTATAACTATAAATTTAAGAAAGGATGCCAAGAGGCAGATCTTATTATCGCTGTAAGTGAGTTTACCAAACAAGATATTATAGCTTACTATGGCATAGCAGCCGAGAAGATAGAGGTGGTTTACCAAGGATGTGATGGGGCATTTGCCATTCCTGCCAGTGAGGAGAAAAGGAGAGAGGTAGCCCAGAGATACAAGCTGCCTTCGCGCTATCTACTCTACGTAGGAACTATCGAAGAGCGAAAAAACTTGTTGTTAGTGGCCAAAGCACTCAAGCAGATTCCTGCCGATGTGCAGGTAGTAGCTGTGGGCAAAAAGAGTCCCTACCAAACAGAAGTAGAGAGCTACTTGGCTACTCAGGGTTTAACGGAACGGATGCTCTTTCTTAATCGGGTTCCTTTTGATGATTTGCCCACTCTCTACCAAATGGCACACCTCTTTGTCTACCCCTCGCGCATCGAAGGGTTTGGCATTCCGCTACTTGAGGCTTTGAATAGTGGTATACCCGTCATTGGATGTACTGGTTCTTGCTTAGAAGAGGCAGGAGGACCCAACTCTCTCTATGTATCACCCGATAGTCCTGAAGAGTTAGCAAGTGCCATCACCACCGTTTGGAAGAACGAAGAGCTACGCCAAAAGATGATTGCAGCCGGCAAGGAGTATGCCACTCAATTTGGTGACAAGCAGTTGGCGGAGGAGCTAATGGCTATCTACGAAAGGGTGATGCAGGGGAGTTGATGAACGGGGGGGTGAGATGCTGCAACGTAGTAATAGGTTTCTTTTTATCCTAACCCTAAGAAAGAGAAAACGATTTCGTTAAGAGGGTATTAAGCCTGCTGCGCATGAATATTCTCACGGGTTCGTTTCCAACGATTGTGTGACCAGAGCCAATATTGAGGAGCAGCTGCAATAGTATTGGCTAACTTACTAAAATATAAATCAGTTAGTTCAAAATCGGGATGGCTTTGAGGAGCATCGGTCATTAAATCAAAACGGCAGTGATAGTGTCCACGCTGGGGGCGAGATACATGGGCATAGTAAACCAGTGAATTGGTCTGTTTGGCAATCTTTTCAGTACCTGTAAATACAGGGGTATCGTGGCCTAAAAAATCTACCCAATGATGAATACTATTGGGCAAAGGTGCCTGATCGGATATAAAACCAATGATAAAGGGCTTCTTCTCTTTGCGTAACGTAATAATTCGGCGCAAAGTATTGGCCATCGTAATACTTTCAGTACCACATCTGCCACGTAACTTCAGAAAGAGCTGATCGGCTGTTTTATTCTCTAAAGGATGGTAAATCTGTCCGGCTAAGTGGCCAGACTCTACATGCAATCCCAATGAGGTAATCCACTCCCAATTTCCATAGTGTCCTAAGTAGACTACGGCCGATTGGCCATTCTCTTTCATTTTAAGCTCCATCTCGTCAATGCCTTCGAAACTCATTCTACGCTTGATCTGCTGCTTACTCATACTAGCAAACTTAAGGGTCTCGACAATGTAGTCGCAAAAGAAGGCATAAAAGTTCTTTTCAATCGTTTTGATCTCATCAGCACTCTTCTCAGGAAAAGAGGTGGTAAGGTTTTTACGAACTACCCCTCTACGATATTTCACACCATAATAGACCAAATAAAAGAGCATATCGGATAACACGTAAAAAAGTCTAAGTGGTAATAGTGAGAATAATAATAATAAATACCCCACGATAAAGTAAGTGAACTTGGCCATTGTTTGTCTGAAATAAAGGTGAATGAGGTAGCAAAACTACAAAGAAAAGCTTACTTTTGCAATGAAATTGGGCGATTGAACCACCTAAACAGGCGATAATTACCCAACAAAGAGTGCTAAAAATAGAGAATCGTTGTGCATAAACTATCTGCTGTCTAATTAAGACTCCTTCTACAAAGAGAAGCTGGCAGCTGAAAGTAAACCAACTTTTTAAGTAACCCCTTCCAGTATGAAAATTTCAGTTGTCATTAATACCTATAATGCAGAGAAATATTTGGCTCAGGTTTTAGACTCAGTCAAGCTATTCGACGAAGTAATTATCTGCGATATGGAGAGCACAGATAAAACACTCTCTGTCGCACAGGAGTATGGCTGTAAGTGTGTTACCTTTCTGAAAGGGACCTGCCGAATAGTAGAACCCGCTCGGCAGTTTGCTATTGACCAAGCCACAAATCCCTGGGTGTTAGTAGTCGATGCCGATGAGGTGGTTACTGCTGAACTGAGAGAATACCTATACCAACAAATAGAGAGAGAGAACCCACCAGCAGGAATACGAATTCCACGTAAGAACTACTTTATGGGTCGATTCATGCATTGCCACTACCCCGACTTACTCTTGCGATTCTTCCAAAAAGAGGGAACTACTTGGCCACCAATCATTCATGTATCTCCAATTGTTAAAGGAACCATCATAGCCATTCCTAAAGAGAGAGAGGAGCTAGCATTTATCCATCTAGCCAATGATGGAGTGGGCGATATTCTACGAAAAACAGATGCTTACACCGAATATGAATTAAGCAAGAAAAAAAGTACACTAGGCATAGGTGCCTTACTGGGGCGACCTCTGTTTCGTTTCTTGAAATCTTACTTTATTAAACAAGGATTCAGAGATGGAAGAGAGGGATTTATTCGCGCCTCATTAGAATCTTTCTATCAGTTTGTTCTGGTTGCAAAAATAATAGAAAAACGTACTAAATCATCGCTCAAGTAATGCCTCGAAAAGAGGTTTTGTGCGCGCAAAAGTAAAAGTAGGCGCATGCTCCTCTATATGCTTTAAATAGTGCTGTTGTAGAGATTCATCACTCAACACTTCGACTATAGCACTGGCCATTCTCTCTGCATTGCCCATGGGCACAAGTACTCCTGCTCTTCCTTGGTCTAAAATCTCTTTAGGACCCGTTGGACAATCTGTTGCAACAATAATCTTTTGCAACAATAGTGCCTCTATCAGAACAGTGGGTAATCCCTCAAATTTAGCAGAATGCACCATCAGTTTTGCTCGCTTTATCCATGGATATGGATTACTAAAGAAACCTAGAAAATAGACTGAATCTTTAAGTCCAAGCTCTACAACAAGCTGCTCTAAAGAGTCCTGCGAACTTCCCTTGCCTATGATGTAAAGCTTCTCAGTTCGGTTATATCGCTCCTTTACTATTTTATAAGCCTTAAGAAGGGTTGTAATATCTTTTTGACTCTCTTCTAGCCGTTCTACAGCTAGTAAATAGGGCTCTTGAATAAGTGGACTAGCCTCTTCTACTGCTGCCTTTAGTTCTAATGCCTTAGCATTAATAGCGTTGTATATAAAGTGTATTTTAGAGGCAATATCAGGAAAATGAAGAGAAGCTTCTTCACACATCTGCTGCGAAATAGTCACAATCTTATCATATTGATTCAACCTTTTTGCTATTCGGTTCATCCTTGAGCTATTTTGAGCAAAAAGGCTATCAATACTAAAGTGAAAGAAAGTAATTTTCTCTATATCTGTCTTCTGAAGAAAAGCTGAAAAACAACAATCAAAATCAATCACAGCATCATGCTGCTTCAATAGCTTATTTAGTCGATGGTGATAGAGGTAGCGACGAATAGGATTTAAAGCCAATTCATCGGTAATTTTCCCATAAAAAGGGATACGCGCAGTAATTTTTTTTCGCTTGTGATAGGTTAGTAGAGGGTGATTAACCAAGTAAACAATCCGAATACTTTTGGGCACTCTATCTAGAAATACCTCGAGCCCTTTAAGATGTATACCAATACATAGGGTTACCTCATATTTACCATCAAAGGAGAGTGCCTGCAAATATTCTGTTAATACAGAGTCAATGCCTCCATCTAGGAAGCGACTGATTAAGAAAAGAAGTCTTTTTTTTCGCATCACTTAATACTTACCTTGGTTATAAGCCATTTAATTGTCATCACCTTATCCTTGAAAAAATATAAGTCTAAGTAAATAATTCTTTAGAGCTTATTTATCTATTTGTTTACCCTAACTCAAATATAATTTTTACGCTTAGAGAACATTCTCGTAACTAGCTTTACTAATTGTGATCCTGTTAATCCTTCCCTCTTATAATTAGAGACCCAAAATGGCAATCGCTGAAGGGGAGCCATCTTTACATCCATTGTAATGGTATTAAATATCGCTCTCTTAAAATAGAGAGGCATTAACCGCTTAATCATCGCATAATAGAAAGAATCTAACTCATTTAGAGGAGTATGATTATCGAGAAAATGGGTAAACCATTTTACCTCCTCCTTCATCGCTTCAACCTTTACCGAATAATTTCCTCCATTGGTTATATTAAATGAATTAACTCGATACCCAAAAGTAGCAACCATGGTGTTGGCTATACCTCTCTCTGTTGCTGCAATATAGGCCGAAACTTCATCCGACCCCCAAGCAAGTGGCAACTTATAAAAACCACCATTTGCTCTTAAGGTAGAAGTTTTAAAAAGAAAATCACCAATAAATTGTATTCTCCCTTTCAAACGATAATAGATCATGGAATAGACAGACTCATACTCAGGCCTAGGCTCTTGATAATCGATTATCTCCGATTTTTCATTTATAATCTTTGCTCTAGCATGATAAATGTCTAAATTAGGATATCTATCCATTAAACGATTATACTCCTCTAAACAAGTAGGTGTTAACAAATCATCATCACCCATACAAATCATGTAGTCACCCCTAGCATACGAAAGAGAGATGTTCCAATTATCGACAACATGAACCATGCCGCAATTCTCTTTGTTTGTATAATATCGTATTCTTACATCATTAAACTTACTAACAATGCTATCTAAATCTTCAGGAGAGGCATCATTTACAATAATAAGTTCAAAATCCGGATCGGTTTGGGCAAGAATACTCTCTATGCACTCCTCAAGAAATGCTGCTTTATAAGCAGGTATGGTTATACTATATTTCATAATTAACGAAACAGGCCTTCATATCAAAACAACTTTACACTAGGTTTTATAAGGCAGCTATTATTTATTTAATGGCTAGCCATCCCTTATATCAGCGATAGCTATCCAACGAAATCTACTTAAAGAGGATAAAAGTAGCGATAATTCAATTAATACTCCAATTTAAGTGCATAAAAAGATACTAATCATGCTTAAGCTTGATAAATTTCATGATAGAAGCTCTTTCGCTTTTCTACCATTTCGTGCGGTACATAAATTTGTTGCAATCGATTAAATGCATTCATAGCCAACTGCTTTTGCAAAGTAACATCACCACATAAAGCTATAATTGCCTCAGCATATTGCTCTGGAGTATCGACAATTAAACACTCTTTTTGGTGGCGCATATCAATTCCTTCCGTACCTTTGGTTGTAGTTATAAAGGGAATAAACGACGCTATTGCATCTAATATTTTAATTCTCATCCCGCTTCCTATACGTATAGGAACAACCATAACACTACCCTCCATACACTTATCTAAATCTTCGACATAGCCCAATAAGCGAAGTTCTGGACTATGTCCAATCTCCTTTGCAAGATGTTTAGTTTTCCAGCCTCCTATCACTTCAAACGTAAAATTAAAGCTCTTTGCACGCAATAGTGGAGCAATCTCATTACAAAACCAGACAACAGCATCAAAATTAGGATAATGACCTTCACTTCCAAGAAAAACCAACCGATTGGTATGATTGGGTTTGAACTCTACTGCAACCTCCTTCGGCTCTCTTACAATAGCAGCAGGTGAGACTTTAATTTGAGTAGAGCTATTAATCTCATCTTTAAGTTTAGCTCCATCCACATCAGTCAGTGTAAATATATAATTATAGTGAGAAAGCATCGATATTTCATATCCTCTTGCCACTTTCAGTAACAAATTATCTGAGATAGAGGGATGATTAAATAAGTGAAGTTCATTCTCATTACGTATATAGCGCAGCTCATGATGGATGAAAACGTTTTTTGTATCGGTAGGCAATAAATGAATGAGGGACAAATACTCATAGAACTCCACTTGAATAATATCAAAACCTTTTCGTGACACACCATATATAAAGTGACAAAAATCCTCTGAAAAGGGGATAAATTGGGAGTTATATAATGTACTATTCGCTCTCTGAGGATCAGTTTTCTTAGTAATCCTATCTATTTTACGCTTACTTGATTCATTGATCCAGTGCCAAAAGCCTTTTCCTCCACCTCTTATGCGATTAAAGAGACTCTTTTTCTTTTTAATGTGTACACAGAAAGTTACATTAGGCCACAGTTCCTTTAAAGATTCAATCTTATGAGACTCCTTTGGGGTGATAGACAAGGCTAACGAAATAGTAAAATCATTTCTAAGATGATTTACCATCATAAAGAATGCTTGATTCCCACCAGAGTTTAATGGATAAGGTACATAGGGTGTAATTATTAAAATCGTGGGGGTCATAAAGTAATGTGTTAGGTTTCGGTAATATAAATCTCTGATTTAGGAGTAACAGAAGACTTCTTTTTTGAGAAGGGTTTGCCTAAACTAAAAAAAATAACTATTAGACTAATTGCCATAATCTAGTTCGCTACAGTTTTTTGCCAGTTCTATTCGTGACAACTAGTGAGTATAGCTTTTCATGAAAGGCAAATTGCCAACCATTTTTCTAAACCGTTCAACATAATAGTGCTTTTTCTTTACTCCTAACTCCTCTTGAGCAGCAGAAAGAAGAGGCGTATCCAATAGTTTCTCCATTCGGTAAAAATCTTTATAAATCAGTCCTTTTACTAAATAGGTACGGTAAATAGAAGTTGGGCATACAGTAAATATTCTTTTACGAATTGTAATTAGTTCTTGGTAAAGATCAACTTGTTTAGTCGAATTAAGTGTAACCCGCTGAGTGTGCTGACGGAATCTATTCAATTTTTCGCCTATTTCAATCGCTCCACTTCCAGTTCGTAACAATTCAAGCCAAAAAAGCCAATCACCAGCATAGCGCATACTCGTAAATTTTTTATCCATTTGCAAGTAGTTAGCCCTACGAAAAAGTACCATACTGGCATTGTAAACATCATTCCTCCAGAAAAGACGCTTCTTTATATAGGCATCATTTGTATAGTAATTTAGCTGGTTCAAGTCTCCCCACTTATCATAGTCTAAGTTCAAGCACTTGCCATCTTTATCGACCAAATAGGAGCCTGTTCTTGCCAAAACAGCCTCAGGATACGACTCTAATGCTGCAACACATTTTTCTAATAAGGTTATATCAGCAAAATCATCGCTCTCGGCTATCCAGATATACTCTCCTTTAGCCATTGAAATACCTTTTTCCCACTGCAAGAATGGACTTCCTGTATTTTTTTGGTTTACTACGAAAGCAGAAACCTTGGGGTGCAATGCATATTCCGCTAAAATAGTTACACTCCCATCAGTAGAACAATCATCTAAAAGAATTAATTCAAAATCAGTGTATGTTTGCTGCAAAATCGAATCTATCCTTTGCCGAAGAAAATGTTCATAATTATAGTTAGGGACTATGACTGTTACTTTGGGAATACTCATTTACTCATATTTTATGGGTCAAAGTTATATCTTTTTTTGGTACTAAAAAAAATAATGATAATTTTGTATGAATAACCCCAAATGAGTAGTTGGTATACCATATCAAATCCTATGAGTAAATTGAAATATCTTTTTTTTAGCGGTAAGAATAGCAAGTCCACTTACTACCTCAAAGCAGCGACTCAATTTATTGTACCCGACTCTTTTTATAGAAATAAGAGAGTAAGACTCTTACCTTCCATTGAGAAGCGAGCAGATGCTATCACCATTTGGAACCGAGTAAACTACTACTGCAAATTATCTACACACTCACCACTTCTCATTAGCTCTGCCACCACATTAGGAAAACTAACACTAAAAGGCAACAAATCGGTCTATTTCTTCGACTCGTATCAATACATCCGCTATTTTCCTAAAGATTTAAAGTGGTGTTACCTCTTTGGTGATGTACGCGCCATTCCACCTCACCCTACCATTGTAAAAAGTAGAGAGTTACATGCCAATGAGAATGCTGTACTCCTTAATATGGACAAGGTGCGCCATTTTACCTTTCTAACCGATAAAAAGAGTTTCAATCAGAAACAAAACAAGGTTATTTTCCGAGGAGAGATAAGCGGTAAACAGAACCGAATCGATTTTATGCATCGCTGGTTTGGACACGATAGATGTGACTTGGGCGATGTAGGGAAAAAGGCTATTAAAGAGGAATGGAGTACTACATTGAACATCCTAACGAGGCAGAAAAGATTATTGAGCAGGCGCATGAGTGGGTAAAACAGTTTCAAGATGAGAAGAGAGAAAAGCTCATCTCGTTGTTAGTCCTAGATAAATACCTGAGACTAACAAACGAGGAGGCCTTCTAGAGATACCTCTTTACTTTCTCTACAATCATCTCTGCAGTAATTCCCTGCAGACAGGCGTAATCACCCCGTTTACAAGGTTTGTTTCCAAATACAGAACAAGGTCTGCAGACTAAATCTAGCTGTACTGCACTCTCAAGTGTTTGGTTCCACCCCATAAAGCCAGCATAAGGATGGGTGGCACCCCAAATAGAGACAACGGGTGTAGCAACCAACGAGGCTAGGTGCATATTGGCTGAGTCCATGGCTACCAACACATCTAAATGAGCAAGTAAAACCAACTCCTTCTCTAATCCTAATCTACCTGCTACAGAATAGGTATGATCGTAGCGTGCTGCCCACGACTCTAATTTTTCTTGTTCACCTTTGCCTCCAAAGAGAAAAAGAGAGATGTTGGGCTCCATAGAGAGCTGTTCTATTAACTTAAGCGTAGTAGATGTTGGAAGCAATTTACCAGCATGTGCAGCAAAGGGAGCAATTCCAATCCAGCGGCTATTTTCACCTTTTGAAGGGATAGCAAGTAACTGCTCTACCTCTTGGGTAGCAGGTGTCTCTTTTCCTTCGTATATAGAGGTAAAGGAGAGCGTTAATTCCACTCCTAACTTCCGAAACACATCAGCATAACGTTCGAAAGAGCTTTTAAGTGGACGAAACTCCTTATTATTCCAGCGCGTAAGCGCTTTTTTTTCGGCGCGCCCCTTATCAATCGCAGCAATCGCTGTACCACTCAAGCGGAACAACGTACGGATAACTTGGGTACGCAGTACGTTGTGCAAATCGGCAATGGCATCATACTCCTCTGCCTTCAATTCACGGTAGAGTCGATACAAACCTCCCAACCCCTTGTAATCGGCCAGTTTTACCGGGCGAAAGGTGACATTAGCTGGTAATTGAGCAAAAAGAGGTGCGACAAAAGACTGCGTCAATACCGTGATTTCTACATCAGGGTATTGACGAGCTAACGCATCAATGACGGGTACGGTCATGGCTACATCGCCAAAAGCAGAGAAACGAATAACTAAAAGTCTCATTTCTTACCGTAAAGTACAGGATTAAGTGCTGGATCGTTGTACATCTTCATCTGTTTGTACACTTTCATATAGCGTTCACCTGCTTCAATATCACTTAATAGTTGGTCAATAGCAGCCGAAAGATCTCTCTTTTGCTCCAATAATACATTTAATTTTTGGGTACATTGTGCTTGATGGTCAGCAGTAGTATCGGTACGCTCTGCCTCTTGACGCATGTGGTATATTTTAAGAGCCAAGATAGAGAGACGATCTATGGCCCAAGCTGGACTCTCTGTATTAATCACCGCACCCTCTTTCACTACCACCTCTTTATACTTATCCCAGAAGTAGCTATCAATAAGTTCTACCAAATCAGTACGATCTTGGTTCGACTTATCAATGCGACGTTTCAAGTCGAGTGCCGCTACGGGATCTATTTGGGGATCACGAATAATATCTTCAAAGTGCCATTGCACCGTATCAATCCAATTTTTAAGGTAGAGGTAATACTCTATTGTTTTTACTTCGTAGGGATTGTTTATTGGAGTATCTACGTGATCGGTTACGTGATAATCTTTGATAGATTGTTCAAATATAGGGTTGCAAAGTTGAGTAAAAGTCATATAGAGTTACTTTATAGGGGGTTAAAAAACGGGTTAATTAAAAGAACAAAACTATGTAATCTTTTCCATCTAACCAATTAATCTAAGGAAAAGTGTATACCTTTGTCCCCTTGTTTCACAATTTCACATAGATGAAGATAGTTGTAGATAGTAAGATACCTTACATAAGAGAGGCTTTGGCCCAAATAACCCCTCATGTGGTTTATGCTGCAGGCCGTGGTTTCACTCCCGAATTGGTACACGATGCCGATTTATTGATTACCCGTACCCGTACACACTGCAATCGAGCATTACTCGAGGGTAGTCGTGTCAAGTTTATAGCTACTGCTACCATTGGGTTTGATCACATTGATGTAGATTACTGCCGCGAAGCAGGCATCGCTTGGAGCAACTGCCCAGGCTGCAATGCGGGTTCGGTAGAGCAGTATATAAAGGCTGCCCTCCTGCTGTGGCAACGCAAAACAGGCAAACCACTACAAGATTCCTGCATCGGAGTAGTAGGGGTAGGTCACGTAGGCAGTCGCATTTGTAGCATGGCTACTTCATTAGGTATGCGCGTATTAAAGAACGATCCTCCACGCCAAAGACGGGGTGAGGAGGGGTTTGTTGAACTAGCCACGCTGGCGCATGAGTGCGATTTCATCTCGTTTCACACCCCCTTGGTACGCAAAGGAGAGAACCCAACCTTTCATTTGGCCAACAAAACTTTTTTCGACTCCTTGCAACAGAAGCCACTCATTATTAACACCTCGCGAGGCGAAGTAATTGATACTGCAGCATTCAAAGAGGCACTACTCAATGGGCAGGTAGCCGATGGTGTAATTGATGTATGGGAGAATGAACCACACATTGATTTAGAACTGCTAGAGAAACTTTTCATCAGCACGCCTCACATTGCAGGCTATTCGGCCGATGGCAAGGCCAATGCTACTCGCATGGCACTCGATGCAGTGGCGCGTTTCTTTCACCTCACCCCCTCGTGGAATATTGAGGCGCCTGCACTCCCTCCAAGAATCTATTCAGCAGATAAAGAGAAGGCCTTTTTAGAACTTTACAATCCCATGCGCGATAGCAATTGGTTAAAAGAGTCGCCCGACCAATTCGAAGAGTTTCGCGAGAACTACCCTCTACGTAGAGAGTTCATAGAATAGGTATACATCCTCTCTTATTTAGAAGAGCTTACTTAGTAGTAAAAACGTATAATGGGGAACAAAAAAAGAACAACAAGCAACTGAGTTATTACTCACAAATAGCAATTTTGTTCACCCAACAAGCAAAAAAAAGAGCCATTTTGCCCTTCATAAAGGCAAATTTGTGCACAAGCAGCAAAAAAATGTGCAAAAAACAGCATTTAATTGCTTGATTACTTGCGCAGCTAAAGAAATATATTTTCCTTTGCACCCACATTAGAAAATGAAATAGTTCAATTTATTAACCAAAAATTAAAAGTTATGTCTGAAATTGCATCAAGAGTAAATGCTATTATCGTTGATAAACTAGGCGTAGAAGAATCAGAAGTAAAAATCGAAGCAAGCTTCACAAACGATCTTGGCGCTGACTCATTGGATACAGTTGAGTTGATCATGGAATTCGAAAAAGAGTTTGGTATCTCTATTCCAGACGATCAAGCAGAAACTATTAAAACAGTAGGCGACGCTGTTTCTTATATCGAAGCTAACTCTAAATAATTAACTCCTTATTTTATAATATGGAATTAAAAAGAGTAGTAGTAACAGGTCTTGGTGCACTTACACCCGTAGGCAATACCCTTCCAGTATTCTGGGAGAACTTGCTTAATGGCGTGAGTGGGGCAGGGCCTATTACTCACTTCGATGCATCCAAGTTTAAAACTCAATTTGCTTGTGAAGTAAAAGGGTTTGTAGCAACTGATTTTATGGACCGCAAGGAAGTTCGCAAGATGGACTTGTACACGCAATACGCCATTGCAGCGGCCAAAGAAGCAGTTACTGACTCGGGGATGGATATCGAAAAAGAAGATTTAAATAGAATAGGAGTTATTTATGGTGTAGGAATCGGGGGTATTCATACGTTTGAAGAAGAGGTAGGTAACTACGTTTTGACAAAAGATACAGTGGGCCCTAAATTCAATCCATTCTTTATTCCTAAGATGATAGCTGACATTGCATCGGGTCAAATCTCGATTATGTATGGTTTCCGTGGTCCTAACTTTACCACTACTTCGGCTTGTGCCTCTTCGTCTAACGCCATTGGCGACGCATTTAACTACATCCGTTTGGGTAAAGCAAATGCAATCGTTACTGGGGGGGCCGAAGCTGCTATTTTCGAAGCAAGTGTAGGTGGATTTACCGCTATGCACGCTTTGTCTACACGTAATGACGATCCAACGCGTGCTTCGCGTCCATTTAGTGCAAGCCGTGACGGTTTTGTAATGGGTGAAGGTGCAGCTTGTTTGATACTCGAAGAGTTAGAACACGCTAAAGCACGTGGTGCTAAAATATATGCTGAAATTGCTGGAGTAGGTGCTTCGGCAGATGCTTACCACTTAACAGCTTCTCACCCTGAAGGTTTAGGAGCTAAACTGGTGATGAGAAATGCATTGGAAGATGCAGGACTTACACCCGAAGACATTGACTACATCAATGTACACGGTACCTCAACTCCTGTAGGTGATGTATCGGAAGTGAAAGCTATTAAGGATGTATTTGGCGATCATGCTTACAAAGTAAATATTAGCTCTACCAAATCAATGACCGGTCACCTACTAGGTGCTGCTGGTGCTATTGAGGCTATTGCTAGTATCTTAGCAGTGAGAGATGATATTGTGCCTCCTACTATTAACCACGAAGAGGGTGATAACGATGAAAACATCGATTACGACCTAAACTACACATTTGATAAAGCTCAAAAACGTACCGTTAGAGCTGCATTAAGTAATACCTTTGGGTTTGGTGGACACAATGCTTGCGTTATTGTTAAAAAATACGTTGAATAACCGTGTTTGAAAATATAATAGATAAGATAAGGCTTCTGTTTCGCAAGAATAGGGAGTCTTATCTTTGTTTTTACCAGATTCTGGGGTTCTTCCCCAAAGATATTCGCTTGTACGAACAAGCAGTACTACACAAATCGTTATCGGTTAAGTCAGAACAAGGAAAGATGCTGAATAACGAACGGCTGGAGTTTCTAGGAGATGCTATTCTAGACGCCATCGTAGCAGATATTCTCTACAAACGATACGATGGTAAGCGTGAAGGTTTTCTAACCAATACACGCTCTAAAATAGTACAACGCGAAACACTCAATAGCATTGCTATCCAGATAGGACTCGACAAACTCATAAAATATGCCTCGAAACAATCTTCACACAACAGCTATATGTGTGGAAATGCATTCGAAGCACTCATTGGTGCCATCTACCTAGATAGGGGCTACAGAGTGTGTAAGCAGTTTATGGAGGAGCGCATCATTGGGAAGCATCTCAACTTAGAAGATCTCTCAACCAAGGAGACTAATTACAAGTCTAAACTCATTGAGTGGACCCAAAAGAATCGCTTTGAGATCTCCTTCGAATTGGTTAGCGAGACCAAAGAGAAGCACTCTAGCCCTGTATTTGTTTCAGAGGTATGGATAGAGGGAGTAGTAGTAGGCCAAGGAAGTGGACACTCTAAAAAGGAGTCACAACAACTTGCTTCGACCGAAAGCTATAAAAAAATCAAGGGAAACATTAGCTACATCCGTATGCTGGAAGAGGCTCGTACCAAACGAAATGAAAGCCGTGTAAACCAGGAACAAGAGGCAGTGGAGTCTCTATAGAGCCACTTGCTTTCTCACCAATCATAGACTAAGCTCTTTATCCATTTACAACTGGGTGAAGAGCTTTTTTATTCCCCATCCCACCAGAAACAAACAATAACAAGGGAGTCCAAACAATTCTCTACCGGGGGGTAACTCTGAGAGGAGAAAAAAGCCACATCAACGTTCATGTCTGAATCGTGATGTGGCCTCTTACCTTCTTATTTATTGAGTGACCAAGTAAAACCATCTTTGGTATCTTTTACCTCAAAACCAAAGGCGGCCAATTGGTCGCGAATTAAATCGCTGGTAGCCCAATCTTTGTTGGCTTTTGCTTTGATACGTTGCTCTAGCAATAAATCGACCACCTTGCCAAATGCCTCTTCGCGGCCTGCATTATTGGTAGTATCCTCTTTCAAAGCCAATATATCGACTACAAATAGTTGGAATAATGCTTTTAGCTCCTCCAAGTCAGCCTCCGAAAGGGTCGCTTTTTTATCAAGCACGGTATTGATTATCTTAGAGCCTTCGAATAGCGTTGCAATCAAAATAGGCGAATTCAAATCGTCGTTCAGCGCATCGTAGCACTTCTTACGAAGCAGGTTAACCCCTTCTACTCCCTTGGTCTCGGCAGCTGCCGTAATGCGGTCCAATCCCTTCATAGCCTCTTGCAGACGTTGCAACCCTTTCTCGGCTGCTTGTAGCGCCTCGTTGCTGAAGTCGACCGTACTGCGGTAATGTGCTTGAAGGATAAAGAAACGGATGGTCATGGGGCTGTAAGCTTGCGTCAACAAGGGGTGCGAGCCAGTAAAGAACTCATCGAGTGTAATGAAGTTACCCAATGACTTACCCATCTTGGTACCGTTAATGGTAATCATGTTGTTGTGCATCCAATAGCGCACCATGTCATCGCCTTGCGAAGCTACACTTTGTGCTATCTCACACTCGTGGTGGGGGAATACCAAGTCCATACCGCCACCGTGAATATCGAAGTGCTCGCCTAGGTACTTCTTACCCATGGCTGTACACTCGCAGTGCCATCCTGGGAAACCGTCGCTCCAAGGGCTAGGCCAACGCATAATGTGTTCGGGTTGTGCACACTTCCAAAGGGCAAAATCGGCAGGATTACGCTTCTCACTCTGTCCATCTAATTCGCGGGTAGTGTTCAATACATCATCTAGGTTACGGCCCGATAGCTTTCCGTAGTTGTGGTCGGCGTTGTATTTAGCTACATCGAAGTAAACCGATCCTTGGCTTTCGTAAGCATAACCATTCTTGATGATATCTTCTACCAACTGAATCTGCTCGATAATGTGTCCCGAGGCGTGTGGTTCGATGCTAGGGGGCAACACTTGCAACGCTTCCATCGCTTTGTGGTAGCGGTTTACATAGTACTGAACCACCTCCATAGGCTCTAACTGCTCCAAACGCGCCTTCTTGGCAATCTTATCTTCACCACTATCAGCATCGTGCTCTAGGTGACCTACATCGGTTATGTTACGCACGTAACGTACCTTGTAACCTAGGTGAAGCAGGTAACGGTAAAGTAAATCGAAAGTAATGGCAGGGCGAGCATGGCCCAAATGGCCGTCACCATATACGGTAGGTCCGCATACATACATTCCTACGTGAGGAGCGTGAAGAGGCTCGAAAGTCTCCTTCTGACGACTAAGTGTATTGTAAATCGAAAGTCTATGTTCCATAAGTCAAATAATTAGAACCACAAAAATAAGAAAACTTCGCCTACATCGCTGCTTAATTAATCGGAAAATTAATGGGAACAAAGTGATAATAGAAAATAAGAAGGTTAACTCTACCAAAGGGGGGTGAGAAAAGAAGCTACTTGCGTGGAGAGAGTCAACCAATTTTAGAGAAAAAGTAGTCCACTAGAAAAGAAAAACAAGGATCAGTAGCATAGAGAAGGCTAATCAGTTGTGCAAAGATAGTACTCCACTCCTGCAGAGAAAATTAGTGTACGACCCGGGGCATAGAGCCAAAAGATGCGATAAAGAGAGAAACGTTCTACTCTTTACCGCATCACTTTACGGAGACAGCTGCTAAAATAGGTGTTAACAGTTTCAATAAAGCAACCAGATTCTAACTTCTTGAAGTGTTTCCTACTCTTTTACATATTTCCCTTGAGTCACTAATGACTACCCTTTGTTAGTAGTTAATCCAGGCAAAACCTCCTTGGGGTTGAAGCGTTACTTCGACTGCCGCAGGATTCTTAATTATGAGCTCTGTTTTTTGCAAATTCAAGGCCTTATCATCGGCATACGAAACCATTTTATCCCCCTTGTTAAAGAGAGCAGAGAGGTCTAATTTCAGCTTCAAAGGCTCTTTCAAAGCGCTGGTGCCAGCAATGTACCAAGTAGTGCCACTGCGACGTGCTAAGATGGTGTATCGACCAGGGTAACCATCGATGTGACGAACCTCATCCCACGTAGTAGGAACCTGTTTCATAAACTCGATGGCTGCTGCTGGAGCATCAGTCAAGTTATTAGGGGCCAAAGCAAAGTTTTGAACAGGGCTTTGGAACAATACAGCTTGCGCCAATTGGAAAGCATCGGTGGTACGACGGTAAGTACCGCCATCGTTACCACGATTCAAGCGTTTGTTTAAGAATACGCCACCGTACTCCATGGTAGCCACGCTGTTGCGGATAAAGGGATGAAGGGTGGTATTAAAGGCCTCAGCATCGCAATAGCGTTGTTCAAAAACCAAATTCTCCGAAGCCAATACCGCTTCACTACCCACAAAATTAGGGTACATGCGTTCCCAACCGCGTGGAAGGGTACAACCGTGGAAAATAACCATCAAGCCATGATCATCGGCATCGCTCAAGATGGCCTCATAAAGACGCATGGTCTCTTGCTTGTCACCCCCAAAAAAGTCCACTTTAATCCCCTTTGCCCCGTTTTGTTGCAACCAGCGCATCTCGGCTTTACGGCTAATGGGGTTGTCCATCACATTGGTAGGACCTTGTACAATATCATTCCAGTAACCGCTTGAACTGTACCAAATAATGGGATCTACATTTTTACTCTTGGCGTAACGCATCAGTTCCTCCATACGAGGCTTACCAAGGTTGGTATCCCACCAGTTATCCACCAGCGAATATTGATACCCCATAGCCGCCGATAGATCAATAAATTTCACCAAGTCATCGTAGTTAATGCTGTTGTCTTGCCACAAAATCCAGCTCCACGTACCTTTGCCCATACGGTAGTTGTGTTGAGTAGGGTAGAGCGGCTCTACCAAATCCCATGCAATGGTGGTCTCTACAATAGGGGCCAACTTATCGCCTACCGTTATGGTACGCCAAGGAGTGCTACCTGGTAAAGAGAAAGCTGGAGCTACTGTACCATTACCATTGTTCTCTTCGGCCATGGGGAACTCGATGGTAAAAAGACCATCGGCCGAGCCTTCACTCAGGCGAGAGCCACAGTAACGGCTACCCACACCGGTTTCACTCACCAAAGCCCAACCGTTATCGCCTATGCGGAACAGACCAGGAAAGGTATAGCCCTTACCATATTGAGAGGGGGTGCCAAGCGGCTGATCTACTGTATAATCCTCTTCGTAGCTCGGTTTGGTACGCTTCCACCCAATCATAGGGTCGCTTTGCGGCGTTAAAAAGGTAGTGGTTACACTGGGAAAGTCAAAACCAGTAACCTCATTTTGAATCACAATACTTCCGGTATCCCCATATTTAGGGAAACTATAGCGAAAAGCAACATCGTTGTTGCTCACTTGGAACTCAATAGTGAAGTGCTGTCCATCGCCATTCTTTACCTCATAAGTAAGGCTATTGGCCTGATAAGTGATGTGCGATTGCTTGATGCGATCTTGTTGGTAAGCCTTAGAGACACTACCCGCTTGTTGAGTCACATAGGTCAATCCCTTGCTAAAGTCGCCTACATTGGCCACTACGCCCAAGGGCGAATCCTCTAGAATGGATTGATTCTTGTAGCTAACGGCATAGACAGGAAGCCCTTGTTTAAGAGAAATATCGACCTTTAGGTGCGAGTCGGGACTACTAAGAGTCGCTTGTTGAGAGAAAGCCGGCAGAGCGGCAAGGGCTAGAAGCCAAGTCGTGATCTGTTTGTTCATGGTATGTAATAAAAGAGTTATGTTATAAAGCAAAGATAGGGTTTAAAAAGAGAGTAAGCGCAACTCAAACTGGTTATAAAAGGTATATAATCCGTTCAAATTGCGCTTATAATTGTGTCAAGCCACCCTACAAGGGGGGCATATTGTGCATAGAGGGGCTCTTATCTCTTCTTGCCCCAGTAAGTTTTAGCAGTTGTTACCCCTGCATAGACAATGGTAGGTTTGCGTGGAGAAGCCTCCCAATCACACTCTCGTTGCAGGTATAGCTCCACGCCATTAGCAGTTAAGATTTGATTCTCGGCATCGTAGCTCCAAGTACTATTTACCCAAGCTCCAGAAGAGATGGTTCCATCGCTCTCTAGTGTCATACCAGCCGCCACTTTTTGGTTACCATAGCTATAGCTCAAATCGATATGCTCCCATTCGCCCACTAACTCCTCTACGGTGATAGGTAATGGAGGTACTGCACCGTAACGTTCGGGCATCACCAGTGGCCATCCCTCTTTGGTCCAACGGATAGAGCGTACGTGCCCCATCATAATGGCATTGCTATGGTCATTACCATTTACACCCGCAGGCATACGCCCTTGCGAAGCGTAGTACCATTGCCCCTCGCCATCTTCAAAGATGGCACAGTGTGCAATACCTACCCAACCTTGATCTCCCTCAAACTTGTAAGGATGAGTTACCACAGGAAGGGCATTGCCTCCACTGTTAGTTACATCGACTCCATCAATCCCTACATAAGGACCTGTAATATTTTCGGAACGCACCACACGGGTATTATAGGCTACATCGAGTGCATCATAAGCGATAAACAGGTAGTAATAACCACCGCGATAGATAATCTCGGGAGCCTCCGATCCCTGCCAGCGGCTATTCTTATCACGCGTGGCAATCAGTTTACCATAAGGAGTTATATCCTCCAAAGTACCCCAAGGATTAGGCAACGTTGCTGCAGGTTTTCCCGATGCAGCATCTAGCTCAAGCGCCACAAAGCCACTGTGCCACGAACCATAGATTAGCCAATGTTGGCCCTCCTCTGTAATGACGTAGGTAGGGTCAATGGCATTCCAGCGGAAATAGGCATCCCAACTATTGCCGGGTCGGCTCCAATTGGTTCCTTTATCGGATGCAGAGCAAACCACCATCCCTTTATCTTCCCAACTATTGGTAGCAGGATCACTTGTTTCGGCCAAACCAATAAAGGCACGTTCGCCCCAAGTTCCCTCTCCATTGATAGAATTGTCAATCACAATGCTGTAATACATGCGATAGAGATTATCATTAACTTTACGTACAACCGGTGCCCAATGGCCATAATTAGGCGCATCAATCGGTGCCAAATCCACTTCCGCCCGATAGGCATTCAATTGCTCTTTCACCCAAGCAGGTGTTTCACTCATAGTAGCTCCTAAATATTCCCAATCCACCAGGTTTTTCGAGCGACGTGCGTGGAAGTGTCCCTGTCCTGCATGCGCATTTCCGTACGATGCATCGGTTTGATACATATAGAAATAACCATCGGCCGCCTTCATTACCGTTGGGTCGTGCACATTGGCTAGGTTCCACACCCCTCGTCTCTCCCAAGCGGCATCGGCTACATAATAGTCTTGGTAGGTAGGCGCTTGGTAGTCACTCATATTTCCTACCGTCACCTCTATCTGAGGCGAATAAACCGTCTCTCCTTGGTAAACAGAGGTATAGGCACGTACATAGTAGGGGGTATTGAGCGCCAATTGATCCAGCACAACTCTAATTTCGCCACTACTTGTAATCACACTCTTATCGGTCGATAGAACCGTGGCATCGTAGATGGTAGGGTTGCTAGTTGTGGCATAACAAAAGCCCATTTGGATATACCTTACCCCCTCTTGTAACTTTACATCAGCTGCTACTTCGGCATGTTGCAAGGTTAGTTCTACTACCTGCGGAACTGCTAAGTATACCCCAGCAGTACCATAATCCATCTCTTCGGAGTCACTACAGGCAGCAAAGAGAAGCGCACACCCAAAGAGCCACATCAAACATTTATCTATTTTCATATATACTATCTTTACTTGTTAAAAATCACCTTGAAGCTCCATAAAGAGCTTCAAGAGAGAGATAATCTATTACTCAGCCAAGTCCCAACCTGGATTCTGTCCCAAGTTAGGGGCACGCTTCACATCCTGATCAGGAATAGGGAAGAAGTAGTTCTTAGGTGAATTAAATACACGAGTAGGGTGCTTATCGGCTACCCCATAAGTATAGGTTGGATTATCGGCATTGGTTACCCCAACCCCATAAATGTTATAAACCTGTTGATAATAGGGTAGGTTTCGCTCTGCAGCAGCACTGGTCCCTTCAAAGAGTTTCCAACGACGCTCATCGACAAATCGGTGATCTTCGAAACAGAGTTCAACTCGACGCTCATTGCGTATACGCTCACGAAATTGGGCCTGACTCATGCCACTATAAGGGGGCATTCCTGCGCGTGCACGAACCTCATTCACATATTGGTAGGCATTGGTAGGCGAACCTTCTGCCTCATTCAACGCCTCGGCTGCATTGAGTAATATCTCGCCGTAGCGCATGTAAGGAAAAGCGTGCTCGTAGTTGGTTGGGTTCTTAAACGACATGTTGTTCAAAAACTTCTTGGTATAATACCCTGTTAACGTACCCCCATGCAACTCTTTGTAATCCTTTCCATCGGGAGCAGATACATCTACTGCTCTACGCTCTTCATTAATGGCATCTCCCCACATAGAGCCATGGTGCAAGATGGTTTGCGCCAACCGAGGGTCACGGTTGTTGAATGGATTACGCGAATCGTACGTAGGATCTTTGTCAATGGGCAAACCATTCATCGTTTCGTACGAATCTACCAAGTTCTGCGTAGGATTGGTACGTCCTACTGCCGTAGCGGTTCCCGTAAAGCCACAAGGAGCCAAGAACAGCTCTATTTCGCGCGTATTCCATACCGAACGAGTCAAGATAAACTCATCGTTAAAATAGGGGCTAGTAATAAAACACTCGTAGTAATCGTTGCTGCTATTTCCGGTAGAGTAGAGTTTGTACGATTGGCTCTGTTGATTATTCTTAGCCATAAAAGCCAACGCTGCATCGGCTGCCTCACGCCAATAGCTGTTGTTGTTATCGCTGTTGTGCAAAGCCGATGCACGGTAAAGCAAAGCTCTTGACTTCAAGGCATAAGCAGCAGCACCATTTACACGTCCCCAGTTTTCGGTCTCATTGCTATAACGAAAAGGAAGGGCATCTTTTACCAAATCGCACTGATCGGCTATCCACTTCAAAGCATCGGCACTATTGGTGCGCGACATATTCATCGCTTCAGCATTCCCCAAATCAAAGACAATAGGGGTGCCATTTTCATCATCGCCTATTACAGGGATGGCACCAAACCAAGAGATCAAGTCGAAGTGGAAGATGGCACGCAAGAAGCGCGCCTCTGCTATTGAACGATCGTACAAACGATTGTCATCACCTGTCTTCTCGGCATTTCCAACAACCGATTCACGTGCATTCAACAAGAATACATTGGCTTTACGAATCCCTTTTAAGTTCACATCCCAGAAGTCCAATGCAAAGGGGTGGTTCAAGGCCGAGTAACTATCGGTAATTACACTGTGGTAGTAGTGCACGTCCCAATAAGAGAGTGCATTATCGGTCATACAGTCACGAGAGGCCGCCAAGAATTGACCATTGGTATATCCCTTAAAGCCATCGGGCAGATTGGTGTAGATATTTGCCAAGAAGCCACGCGTATTCTCAAAGCTGCTAAATACCTGCTCTTCCGACATGGAAAGGTCATACTCTTTATCTAAGAAATCGCTACACGATACTCCCCCTAATGCAAAGAGTGCAGCTGTCATATAGGTTACTATTTTTTTCATATATTGTTCGTTTATCAAGTATTAGAATCCAACATTTACACCAAAGGTAAATGTACGTGTTTTAGGATACCACCAGCAGTAACTCATGGGCTTCTCGGGATCCACTCCATCGGGCAGTCCACTCCAAGTGAATAGGTTATAGCCACTAAAGTAGAAGCGGCATTTGGTTAAGCTTGCCTTAGCAATCAACTGCTTAGGTAACGAATAACCCACCTCAACATTACGAAGCGACAAGAAATTACCATTGGTTACCCAAATATCATTCTGATAAGTACCCGTACTACGCTCACTATCAATGGCATTAAACCCACCATAGACCGGACGTGGATAAGTAGCATTCATGTTACGCGGATCGGTTGGATCGTCGTTGTAATAGCCCCACGCTTTGGTCACCTCGTGTGTACCCATGTTTCCCCAACCAGACCAGCTGATAGCAGGCGACATAAATACCGAACGATTCATATAAGCGGTCAAGACAACCCGTGCATCGAAGCCTGCTACCTCAAACCCAAGATTCAAACTAGGTGTAAGCTCAGGAATAATGGTGTATCCCGAAGGAATCATATCGTTGGAGTCAATCAAACGGTCGCCATTCAAATCCTTAAAGACAGCCGTTCCCAAAGGTTGATTTCCACTAGATGCCGAGTTATAGGGATATTTTTGTGGATTATCAATGGCATCTTGGTGACTGGTAGCAATCAGGTTTTGATCACTTGCCCAGTGTTGGAATTGGTAAATGTTCCAACCACCAATGCTATTGGTAAAGGCTCCCTCGTAAAGCTCGGCTACCGAGGTATAATCGAATATGCGATTACCTGTTTTGCGTTGCCACTCTACATTAGGTTCCGTTTCGTCCATCTCAGTAATCTTGTTGGTATTCCAAGTAAGCATACCCTCAATAAAGTAAGTAAACTTCTTACCAATCTTATTTCTGTGACCTATAGTCAACTCAAACCCTTTGCTTTCGGCCTTGCCATACGAGTCATCGGGCACACTTACCCCAATTAACGAAGGTATGGTAGAGCGAGTGACTAAAATATTTGAACGCCACTCCTTAAAGGCATCAAACGATCCATACAGTCTCTTGTTGAAGAAGTCGAAGTCAACCCCTACATTCAACATATCCGATATTTCCCACTTGCTATTAGTATTACCCGCTCTCGATTCGGCTACCCCATTGATGTAGTTGGCATTGGTACCAAACGAGTAACCTGTACTCCAATCGTACGTGCCTTGGAAAGGATAACGTCCAGCGCCTGTATAAGATTGACCAGCACGTCCCAACGAAGCACGGAACTTAATTAAATCGATATTCTTACTTCTCAACCAAGACTCTTCCGAAGCGACCCATCCTACAGATACACCAGGGAAAGTACCCCAACGATCTTCCGGAAAGAAGTTATCACAACCCATATGCGATACATTGGCACTTAAGATATATCGGTTGTCATACACATACGAAGCTTGTGCATTAAACGATAGGTAGCGATTGGAAGAGGAAGAACCTTGCGTTACATTTTGATAGGTACGCATAAATGCACGGGCATCTACTGAATGTTTACCAAATGTTTGGTTGTAGCTTAATCCTGCATTGAAATTCATGTTGTAGTAATATTCACGCGGATTGGTTCTAGGATCAGAGAGTGCCGAGTAGGTAGTAAACTGCGACAACGTATACTCCGAAGGATCTGAAACAGCTGCATTGTAGTTGTAGTTGTACGAATTAATACTATTGGTTTGCGTAGCCTCAAACGTTTCATACGAGTCAAAACTAATCAACGCATTGGCCTTCAATCCAGGAACCAACGAACTTAAATCGCCCGTTACATTCAAGGTAGTATACAAGTTGCGACGACGATTATTCCCAATACCCGAAGAGGCCAACATACGACCTGCATTCTGTGCGGTACTCGATGAATAGACCAATCCACCTGGAGTATAAACAGGCTCCATCGGGTTGGCCTCTACCGCACCAAAGGTAACCAAGTTAAATACACTCATATTGGGTTGGTGAATGTTATCAATACGCCCACCCAAATCCAACGATACATTCAAGAACTTACTCACATCAATATCGATATTCGAGCGCAAATTGAAGCGATTCAAGGTGTGTTGGGTACTAAACCCATCGTTGTACTCTGTCCATTTATCATTCCACATACCCTCTTGACGCAAGTAAGAGGCCGAGACAAAGTAGCGTGCACGAGCATTTCCGCCACTAATAGTCAAGTTGGTCTTATTCATAGGAGCTGTTTCGCGATACAACTCTTCAAACCAGTTGGTATTGAAGTAGCGGTATTGATCCATTCCCGTTAGCTGCTCCCCATTCGATACCCTGCGGTACATCTCAATTTGTTCATCGCTATACATGGGTTGTCCACCACTCAAGTACTGCACCTGGTTACGTGTCATGGCCATGTTGTAGGAGTTTTGGTTCTCCATCTTGTTGCTCAACATTTGAAAACCCACCTCTTGTGTAAACTCTATCTTGGTACGTCCAGCCTCTCCACGCTTCGTGGTTACGATAATGGCACCATTAGCACCCCGCATCCCATAAATAGCACTCGATGCTGCATCTTTTAAGATGGTGATGTTCTCAATAGGATAAGCATCCAAGAAAGAGAGGTCACGCTCCACATTGTCTACAATCACCAACGGACTACGTGCACTCTTGTTCATGGTACGAATACCCCGTATATACATGGCTGTCTCCGTCCATCCTGGCTCACTAGACCACTCATAGGTTTGCATACCTGTTACGGTAGAGGTAAATGCATTTTGCAACACGGTCACAGGGTGTTTTTGCAACTCCTCGCCCGTAACCACCGAAGTCGATTCAGTCATAAACTTTTTGGGTTTACGCCCAAAAGGGACCGGCATGGTGTGCACATATTCATCCAAATCACTATCCAGCATAATTTGAAACTTCTCATCAAACTCCGCTATACTGGTGGTGCTTAAGTAGCCCGTACTACTTACACAAAGCTCATCGGCTACTTTCACCCCTTTTAGGTGGAATACTCCATCCTTATCAGAAAGGGCAATCCTACTTGACTCTGCTACATTCACCACTGCCCCTACAATGGGTTTCCCTGCTGCATCGACAATGCGCCCTGTTAATGTCTTCTCGACTTGTGCCCAAGTTGTGCCTGTACCCATTAGCAGAGCAGCCACTAATAAGGGTTTCGTGGCTCTTATCAACTCTTTCGATATATTATTCATTGTTTTATACATTCTATCGTTCTATTAAAGAATTACCAACCTTGATTATTAACAATATTCGTTTTCCAAACCTCTGTCTCTGGAATAGGGTAGAGATACATCTTTGGATCGAACGTACGCTTTTGGCTCTCTTTGCGCGTAATTGTACCATTGGCTGCCACTTCCACTCCATAAATAGGACGCGATAGAGCCTCGGTTGCTACATTCCAGCGGCGTACATCCCAAGCACGATGCTCCTCAAAAGCCAACTCTACCGTACGCTCTTTGCGGATAAAGTTGCGCATAGCCTCCTTAGATGAGGTGAGGTCGGCCCGATCGGCTACACTCCCCTGAATACCTGCACGGCTACGAATCTGATCTAAACAATCGTATACCTCTTGCGAAGGTCCATTCACCTCGTTTAAAGCCTCGGCATAGTTCAATAATATTTCAGCATAACGAATAAGAATCCAGTTGCGGTATCCCGAACCTGAGTGTTCGGCACCTAGAATAGATTGGGGTATATATTTTCGAACATAATAACCCGTAGGAGTAGAATTGGTATTCCCAACAGGGTTATCGCGCTGTCCTAAAATAACATTGATTACTCCACTACCCCAAGCCACTCCGTGGTGAAGCACAGAGGCCGATAAGCGAGGGTCACGATTCTCCCACATCGTTGCATCACTATATCCACTGGCACTATTAATTGTTGGAGTTACTCCACTGTATACCGGTGCTCCTGTAGCATCGTAGGTAGCAAAAGGCGAAGAGCCATCTACCATATCATACATATCGATTAGGTTTTGTGAAGGCGATAATCCGCCACTACCTCCTTCGCCTACCGGCGTATCGCTGGCAATAGCACTCCAACCAATGGTAGCATCGTTGCGGAAAAAGATAACCTCCTTATTGGCTCCATTGTAAATGGTTCTAAGGATGGCATTGGTATATCCCTCTACACCATTTACTCCCCCTTCTGAGTCTGCCACACGGAAGAGTTCAAAGTTATCGCCATAGCTCTCCATAAAGTTTTTTGCTTCGCTGGCTGCAGCTTGCCAACTAATGCCCGATTCGGTGGCGAAGCGGTCACTCGCCATGTAGAGCAGAATGCGTGAACGAAGTGCACTCGCCATACATTGGCTAATGCGACCTGCTCTACTGGTATCCCAAGCATCGCCATAACTCAACAAACCTGCTTCAGACTCTGCCAACTCCTTCACCACGAAATCAATTACATACTCTTTCAGAGTAGGGCGTACTTTATAATCCGAGAAAAGATCGCCATCAGGATCGAGTACCTCTGTTACCACAGGAATAGGGCCGTAGCGTAGAAACATCTCCCAATAAAAGTAGGCTCTCAAGAAGCGTGCCTCACTGGTAAAAGTCAACTTATCAGTCTCATACTTCTCTTGCGAGTCACTCGCATTCTTCGGTACTCTATCTATGTTGCTAATGATGTAGTTGCATTTACGAATGCCCCGGTAGTAGTGTTCCCAGGTAGCCGTTAGCTCGGCAGCACCACCTGTTCCGTAGTAGTTACCAATATTGAATGAGGTGCGAGTGCCCGCAGAAGCATAGCTTGTTGTAGCTAAATCGGTAGCTGTATCCAACCACGAGTTATTAATGCGGCGTGCCCCGTGACGCAAGAAGTTATAGGTATCAAAGTGGAACTGGGTCATCATGTTCCAATCGCCAAACACCTCCTCTTCGGTTAGTTCATTACTGGGTTGTTTATCAAGGAATCCCCCAAATATATCTTCACACGAGGTGAGTGTGGTCGATGCCATTCCCAAAGCAAATATTATATAGACTAATTTCTTCTTCATTTCTATTAGAATTTAAGGTTTACACCAACGTTCATGGTTTTCATAATGGGGTAGCGGTTAGAACCGTTGCTTTCGGGGTCAACCAGTCCATCTAGCTTGTCCCATGTAAGTAGGTTGTTTCCATTTACATACAAGCGGCAATCGCTTACACCTACTCGCTTGGTCCACGCCGAAGGCAAGGTATAGCTTACCTCCACATTCTTCAAACGGATAAAGGCACCATTTTGCAAGAAGAACGAGTTGGTGCGTTGGTTGTGATCGCCATAGCTATCATAGTGTAGCAAAGGATACTTGGCATGGGCCAAGTTTTGGGCCTCACTTACCGCTGGGTTCCAGCGATCAAGGTGATGCTCTTTCACCTTACCTCCCCCTACAAAAGCGTACATCGCCTCGGCGTCGTAGTAGCGGCTCACATGGTCTACCCCTTGAAACATCACATTGATACCCCATCCTTTGTAAGTCAACCCTAGACTCAAGGCGTAGCTATTCTCGGGAATATCGCTATACCCAATAAAGGTCTCATCGCGATCATCAATAAACCCATCGCCATTCATATCGCGATACTTCAAGTCGCCCACCTGTACATTACCATAAGTCGATACAGGGAAGTTAGGGTCAGCTAAATCGGCCGAAGTGACAAAGCCATCGCATACCAAACCAAAGTATTGATTAATAGGATGCCCCTCGCGTTTGCGATATTCAGTTTTAGCAGCAGGTTCATCCATGTTGACAATCTCATTGCGGGCATGTGAATAAGTTAGCCCAACACTGTAGGAAAGATCGTTACCGATGGTGTTGAAGTGTTTCAATTCAATTTCGTAACCCGAGTTCTTGGTTTTACCCAGATTACCCGCTGCCATGTTCACACCTACCCATTCTGGACGAGTTAGGTAAGAGGTTAAGATGTTTTCGCGCGTTTCGTGAAAAAGGTCGATGTTACCATTTAGCAAACCATTCCACAGCCCAAACTCAAGACCCAAGTTATACTTGTAAGCACGCTCCCAAGTCACCCCATAATTAGGATATTGCGACTCGTAGATACCCGTTACGCCCGTTGTACCAAAGCGGTAATCATTGGCTACTTGCGACCATTTTTGCTCGTACAAGAAGCGTTGTTTCACCCCATTGATGGAGTATACATCGTTCCCTACTTGCCCGTAAGAGGCACGAAGCTTCAAATTGTTCAACCACTCTTGGGTATCCTTCATAAAGGCTTCGTTGTTGATTCTCCAACCCAATGAGAAAGAGGGGAAGAAGCCAAAACGCTTGCCACGCATAAAGTTCTCCGATCCGTTGTAGCCCGCATTGAACTCGGCCAAGTAACGATCGTCATACCCATAGGTGATACGTCCTACCAACCCTTGGTAACGTTGCGCCAAATCGGCTTGGTAACGGTAATCATTCTGGTTATAGAGTACCATACCCGTTACAGCATGATCACCAAAGGTGCGTGCATAGTTCAGCTGCGCCTCCATGTAAAGCTTGTAGGTAGTGGTTTGGTTATTGCCTGCATAACTTAACTCCGTATCGGTATTGAACTTGTTGTAGGCATCGACCGACTGGTAGTTATCGCGATCATTTAGCTCGTAGGTAGCAAAACCAGCCGTGAAGGCACGACGGTAGTAAGAGTCGTAGTCAAAAGATACCATCCCCTTGGCACTTAACCCTTCGGTCAACCAATCCATTTTATAGTCTACTACAAAGTTGGTTTCATTAATGGTATTGGTAGCTCGGTAAAAGCCTGCTTGCGCCAAACGGCCCACAATGTTGTTTTGGTATTGTGAACTACCTCCATAAAGTTCCTGTGTATTATCCCCATTATTTACGCTGTACGATACGGGGAATAACCATCCTGGCGTATGATTCAACTCATAGAATACCTCGTTAAAGTTGGCATTCTCGTTGGTATTGGGTCCGTTACGCTCTTCAAAGCGGGTACCAAAGTTAACCGATAGGGTTAGCTCTTTGGTTAAGAAGAGGTCCATATTGGCACGGAAAGCGTAGCGACGGAAGCTGCTATTTGACTTATTGCCGTAGGTATCGGTACTTAAGTTCTTGTACAACCCTTGTTGGTCGTAAAACTCACCCGAAGCGTAGTAACGCATCCGCTTGGTTCCCCCTTGCACACTCACGTTGTAGCGCTGTGCAGGTGCTGTTTTATTCAAAACCGTATCGTACCAATCCACATTGGGGTAAAGCATGGCATCTAGCCCCGTTAACTCGCCTGCTACCGAGCGGCGATACATTTCGATATCGGATGCCGAGAATTGCGAAGGCAATCCATCGTTCTGCAACGCCTCTTCCAACAGTTTAACCGAGTCGTACGAATTGAGGTAGGTATTGGTACGCGTAGGACTCTGTGTCTGCCAGTTGGCCGTTAAGTTCACCACCGGTCTTTGGTCACGTCCGCGCTTGGTGGTAATAAGCATCACCCCATTGGCACCACGCACCCCATATACAGCCGTAGCCGATGCATCTTTCAATACCGAGATGGTCTCAATATCATCGGGCGCTATTTGCGAGAAAGAGCGCTCTACTCCATCCACCAAGATAAGGGGTTGTCCATCGCCAGCAAAAGTAGCGCGTCCACGGATAAATATTTGTGCATCATCGGCTCCTGGAGCCCCCGATGTTTGCGAAGTAATTACCCCCGGTATTTTACCCGCAATGGCTTGCGATACATTTCCTGCGGGCGAAGAGAGGAGCTCTTTGGAAGAGACTTGTGAGATGGCCCCCACAACACTCTCTTTCTTTTGAGCACCATACCCCACTACCACCACCTCTTCGAGCTGTTCGGCATCTTCGCGCAGTACTATTACCAGGTGATTCTTGGCCGCCACTGCTACATCTTGCGGCTTATAGCCTACATAACTTACATGTAGGGTAGCCTCTTCGCTTACTTTAAGGGTAAAGTTTCCATCAAAGTCGGTTATGGTACCATTGGCTGTACCTTTCTCCAATACACTTGCCCCAATAATGGTCTCTCCACTCGAATCTTTTACAATCCCAGTCAGCTGCTTTTGTGCAAAGGCTACCTGCCCCATCATCGAGAAGACAACCATCAGTAGTAAACTCGCCAAGCGCGAGTTTACAGACCGTTTTATCTCTATTTTTACTTTCATAGTATCTCTTTAATTAGATTATTTGTGATTGATTAAAGGTGCCGTAGCAATCGATAAGATATCGAGATAGCCCCCTTCGATGGTTAATACATTCCCCATAGTAGTGGTGGGAAACTCATCGTGGTAGTAATGATACTCCATCGTTCCACCTGCTGCCTTCTCTATGGTAGCATTCATATCGTATCGTTCTCCCACTCGTTTGGTGGTTAGGTGCACCGTCGCTCCATCCATATCGGCGGGGAAGGTATCGAAGTTAAAGGTGTGCGTCATGTTGCCTAGCACCATGTAGTCACCCCAGCCATACGCATCCGATCGCATCACGAAATACTCCGCTGCTCCGTCACTACCTATGTCATACCCATTGGTGGTAATTAATACCCAGTTGTTCCAATTAGCTACTCGGTTGGTGTAGTTCTTAAACTTTATCTTTATCAGGTTATCTCCATTGGCAGAGACCACATCCGAGAAGTGCTCCGTCCACCAAGGAGTCGTTTTGTCAGTTAGTCCCACCACGTTGCTTCCCTCTTTGTAAAGCGTACCTGCTGTGGTTTGGTAGCGATCTATCTGTAGGTGGGCAGCCTCTAGGGTAAACTGTGTACCGAGTGTACCTGTAGGGAAACTCTCACTCACAAATGTATAGGTACAACTACCTCCACCCGCTTTGCGCGTAATAGCGGTCATCTCAAAATGAGTGCCCACTCTCTTGATGGTCATATTAATGGTAGCCCCCTGCATATCCTCTTTAAAGGTATCGAAGTTGTAATCGTGCGTAATGACTCCTGCATCATACTGAGCTCCCCAACCAAAGGCATCTGAGCGTAAGATAAGCAGCTCCTCGCATCCCTCTTCGCCAATCGCTTTTCCGTTGGTGAGAATCAACACCCAGTTCTCCCAGTTATTGGTTCCACGGGTATAGTTCACAAATTGGTAGCTAATCTCACAATCTCCACTGGCCGATACGATGGGTGAGAAAACACTCCACCACCCGGTAGAACAATCCTCTTCGCCTACACCAATGTAGTTGTTCTCCTCTTCACCGCCACCACCGGTTCCTGGACGTGTCCACTCTTTGGCTGTAATCTTATTGCGGTATACTTTAAGATCGTCCACCAACCATTCGGCTGTTTGCGTCTCCGATCCGTAACCGAGGTACAAATGGGGTACACTCCCCATAAATTGAACAATCTTAGCAAAATCAAAATGAGTGCTATATAGATCGATTCGTTTCTCACCATCTACATAGACAAAGTAGCCATCGTTGTGCACACAAATGGCTACATAGTGCCACTCATCCACACTCAACAGCCCTGTTTTAGTAGTCGATGGATTGTTATCCTCATACTCTCCATCGGCCGCATCGTACGAAAGCCATCCGTTGGCTGTAAAGAACATGTTTTGTGTGTGGTTCTGGTTTTGGAAAGAGAATAGCGCACCTGTCAAATCTTGCGAGGTAGTCTCCTCCTCTACAACAGGCAGCTGTTTGACCCACATGGTTAAAGATACTCCATTTTGCACCTTTACATTCATCAGTGGATTCGATATACGTGCATACCCCTCCTCCAAATGAAGCACACTGCCGCGCTCTTCATCTTGTACAAGGGTAGGAACATCTCCACCGGGATAAGCAAAGGTTTGAATCTCTTCCGGCGTTAATTCCTCGTCGAAGTTGAGATGACTTACTAGTTCTAGTGTAGGGGTAACTTGGTTTCCAGCTGGAGCATCCATTTGCCCCCAATCATTACAAGCGCCCAACAAAAGAATCATGCATACTGCCACAAAGGATAGCAGATACTTCTTTGTCTTCATAAATACAGCATTTAAAGGTTATGTTTTAAAAAAATCATTTTTCAACGTTACAAATCTACCGTGTAAGGATGAATAGGGGGTGGATAAATGTTTTTAGGATGTGGACAAATGTATACAAAAGTTCTTTTTCCTAAAAAACACACCCTCCTAAAGGGGCAATCGCACAAGCAATGGTGCGAAAGAGGTGATTACAAACTCCTGCTATGGGCGCTGCTGTAGACTGAATCCTTTCCAAGCGGTTAATCTTGACCAAACAAGGGAGCATTCTTCCTTCCGTAAGTTCCTATTCATACTAACTCTTTTATCTATTCTTTAATTTACACTGAAAATTAGACAATTTACGTTGTAAATTAGATAATTTCTGACGTAAATTGTCTAATTTCTGTCAGAAATTAAAGAATCTCTCCTCGCGCTATCATAAATAGGTAGGTACCTAAGGAAAAATCCTTAGATACCCAATGGAGATCTAGAAAGTGACCTATTAATCGCTAGTGGTAGTGAAACTACCGATCAACATCGAGTAGTGAAGAGGGGGTTATACCAAAGTGCTTGGAGAAGCAACGGGTAAAATATTTGGGGTCATTAAAACCCACCTCATACGCTATTTCGGAGATGTTCATGCTCTTGGTTTTGGCATTGCGTTCTATTAGTTCGCGCGCTATGTTTAAGCGATAATTGCGCATAAACTGGCCCGCACTCTGTCCCGTAAGTGATTGCATCTTCTTATTGAGTAGACTCTTGCTCACTCCCATAGCTTCAATCAAATCGCCCACCTCCCAATAGGAGTTCTGAAAGTTCTCTTTTACGATTTGAATGGCCTTATCTAGGAACTTCTTATCGCCCGAATCGCAATCAATGTGTAAAGAGTCCACATCCATACTGATGGAGAACTTCTGCTGCAACCGCTTGCGGTTGTCTAATATATTGGCAATGCGCGCTAGTAGCAGCTCATCGTCAAAGGGTTTGAGCAGGTATTCGTCCACCCCGCTTTGAAACCCTTCTAAGCGAGACTCGTCCGATGTCTTGGCGGTAAGCATCAAGAAGGGGAGGTGTGAGAGGGCAAAATCGGCCTTTACCTGCCTTGATAGCTCCATGCCATCCATCACTGGCATCATCAGGTCACTGATAATAAAGTCCACGGGGTGTGTGCGGAGTAGCTGAAGTGCCTCTTCGCCCTGGGTGGCCTCTAGGAGGGTATAGTGGCTACGCAAGATGGAGCAGATGTAATGGCGCATATCTTTGTTATCCTCTACCACCAAGAGGGTCATCCGTCCAGCAGAGGAGAGGGGGGTGGCAGCCTCGTGATCACTACCTACAGGGGGTAGTTCGGAATGGGCTACCCCCTCTACAGCTGTATACTCTATGGGCAGTGTGATGCGGAAAGAGCATCCACGCGTGCGGTTATTCTTGGCCTGAATGGTGCCACTGTGTAGCTGTACAATGCGCTTGCAGAGGTAGAGCCCTATACCGGTACCACTCTGCCCTGCCACCGACTCGGCTTGTTGGTTATTAGATTGGTAGAAACGGTTGAATAACTTAGTGATATCCTCCTGGGGCAGTCCCACACCACTATCTTTCACAGCGATGAAAAGGTGTGATTTACCCCCTTGCTGGTAGGTGGAGGCGTATAGATCGACCCGTCCACCGGGAGGAGTAAACTTGAGGGCATTACTCAACAAGTTGGTCATCACCTTCTGCATGGCATCTTCGTCCAGCAGCATCTCGGGGTGGGGCAATCGTACATGAGTGGTGAGTGTCACTCCCCGCTCGGCCGCATAGACCTTAAATGGCACCAAGAGTTGATTCAAGAAAAGTTCTAAATTGCCCGCATTGCGCACAATCTCCATCTTGCCCGACTCTACCTTGCGGAAATCCATCAACTGATTGACTAGCGAGAGGAGGTATTTGGAGTTGCGTGCCACAAAGTTAAGTTGCTCAATAACCTGCGGGTTGTAACTTAACTTTAACGCCCGCTCTATGGGACCTATAATCAAGGTGAGTGGGGTGCGGAACTCGTGCGTAATGTTGGTGAAGAAGGCCAATTTGTCGACCGTTAGGTCCTGCACCTTCTTGGCCATTGAGAGGAGCTGACTCTTTTGGCGGGTAATCTTCTCATTCTGCTCTACCAGCAACTCATTCTGACGGTAGAGCTCACTAGCCTGAATAGCGAGTAACTTTTTCTGCTCCTCCAACTCACGCGTACGTATCTCTACCTTTTTATGAAGTATCTCTTGCTGCTCTTGGAGCGAACGAATACGAAATACCCAAATGCGATAGAGTATAAGCAATACCAACAGCGTGATACAGAGCAAAAACCAAGGGGTCTTATAGAAATAGGGAGCCACTCGGATGGTAAGCGTTTGGCTCTCTTCGGTGGCATGAATACCATCGGGTGCATAGAGCAATTCAAAGAGGTAGGTACCTGCCTTTAAGTTGGTATAAGTGGCGGTACGCCGGTTGCTAGGGGTTTTGATCCAGTTATCATCAAATCCTTTCAACCGATAGTAATAGGCATTTTGGTTAGAGCCGTCGTAAGTAAGGGCTGCAAACTCTATATAGAGTGACTTATCGCGTTCGTGCAGCTCTACTACCCCCTGCTGCGCATGGCTCTCTTGATTGGCTACCCGGATGTGGGTAAAAGCCAAAGCTACCTCTTGTAACTCGGTGGATGGTGTAACCGACTTTACCACCGATAACCCTTGCGTACTACCCACATAGAGCTCGCCATGGGCACCTGTAGCAATGGCATTCCAATAGAACTGGTTGCTACTCAGTCCATCGCGCGTAGTATAGGTGGTAAAAGCCTTTTGCAAAGGATTGTAGCAGGAGAGTCCATTCAACGTGGTTACCCAAATGTGACCACTCCGGTCCTCTTGAATGCCCCGAACACTGTTATTGACCAATCCATGCTCGGTGGTCAATGCAGTAAACTGGTACTCACCCTCCGAGTCTATCGAAGAGTAGTAGATGCCATACCCATTGCTCCCCACCCAGATGGTGCCATCACTGCCTTGGGTAATGTAGGTAACCCGCTCTCGTTGCTTCGAGCTAGGATCGTCTAACCGATATTGCCACAGTTGGTAAACCAAACGAGGTGCCTTGATACTGCGTAAATCTACCCTACACAATCCTGCAGAAAGCCCTAACCAGAGGTGGCCATCGCGATCAATGTGATAGCCCGTACACCCCTCGATGCCCCCTAAATGGTGGTGGGCAAAAGGGAGCGACACCTCTTGGGTCTCTAAATCGTATAGGTAGATTTGCGTAGCTGTGCCTACCCAGATAGCATGATTTAAAGCATCGTAACAGATGGTTCCAACCAATCCCCACGAGAAATCAAACCACCCCTCTACCTCAATGTGGTGAAAGGTTTTGTCGGCCGATTGGGTATCAATCCAACCGATACCTCCTCCCCAAGTTCCTACCCAAAGACGCTGTTTGTGATCGGTGGTGAAACAGCTCACCGAATTGTGACTCAATCCACTAGGCGGCAAAGTGGTGTAGTGCTCAAAAGTGGTTGAGCGACGACTCTTGCGATTCAATCCTCCCTCTACCGTTCCTACCCAAAGGGTACCCGTGGAATCTTCGTAAATAGCATTCACTGGATTCTTAGAGAGAGTACCAGGATAGGTGGGGTTGTGGTAAAAGTTCTCGACCGTCAACTTGCGGCGATACATCTTATTGAGTCCACCTACCTCGGTACCAATCCATACAATCTCTCCATCCGAAAAGAGGCAGTTAATAAAGTCATTGTTGATGGTATTCCCTGCAGCGGTGTGTGGTTCGGCCTCGCTACCATCGCAATTAATACGAAGGAAACGGTCATTTAACGCATCGTAAACATTAAGTCCCCTAAAGGTAGCAATCAATAGGGTGTGGTCATTGGTTTCAATAATAGCGTTGATAAAATTCTGCGAGAGCGACCAGCTATTAGCTGGTTCATGCAAATAGTGACGAATAGAACCATGAGTAGTATGGTAACGAAAAAGCCCCCACGTAGTACCTATCCACACCTCATTCTCTTTGCGGTAGAGTGCCTCTACACGGGCTGTTTCGGGAAATTGCAACAACTCAGAGATAGCTATAGGTTGCTGCTCCTTGCTCTCGCCCTTGTGAATGTAGACTACCTGGTTTTGGCTATTAAACCAAAGTTGGTCATCTACCTCGCACAGGGTACGTATGTTGTCATCGGTAGGTAATTGGGTAGCAAGTAAAATCTCTTTTACCTCGCCTATGGTACCAAAGGTAATGCGATAAAGTCTATTTTCGGAGCAAACCCATAGGTTCCCCTCCTTACTCCTATATATATAATGTGCAGGCTTGCTTAGAAAGGAGAGTAAAATACCCTCGGCGCTCGGCACCTCTTCATTGGTAAGGGTGGTACTATTGAGAATATCAATTCCCGATTCGCTAGCAGCCCAAATACGACCAAATGGATCTTCGCAAATACTACGTACAAAGTTACTACGCAACTTACCGTGCAGGCTACTCATGGTAAAGGTAACAAAGTCGTACCCATCGTAACGGGCTACTCCCTGGCCCGGTGTAGCCAACCATAAGAAGCCCTGGCTATCCTTTAGTATATCGTCTACAAAGTTATGAGGAAGTCCCTCCTCCATAGTAAGTGCGGAGAAGTGGTAGCGATCTGCCCACTCCGAAGTGGTACCTTGTGCCCAAGAGATACCTACCAAGAGGGTCAGTGAGAAGAAGAGAAGATGGAATCGTTTCATCATAGCAAGGTGGTTCAAGTAATCAACAAAGGTTTGTGTCTGATTTAAATAGTATTTAAATGCTATTTGAATTTCATTTAAAAAACTTTTAAGTAAGCTTAGTTCACTGCAAATATACTCCTTTTGGTGGCCATACAAAAACAACTTTTAGGCTTTTATAGCCTTACAAAACAAATATCCTCCCTTAAAAGACGAACGTCCACCCTAACCCAAAGCCATTCTTGGTAAATTTGCTCACAACAAAACTCAAAAGAATAGCAGATGAAAAGAGAGCAAAATAGCAAGAAGAGTATTTTACAACTTAGTAAGGCAATTAATAAAGGGTTAGTTAGTTGGGGTGTATGGGCATCGGTCGTTCTTTGTTCGTGTCATACGACGGATACCTTTGCACCCATCCCTACACCCAATCCTTGGGGCGATAACTACCAAGAGGTAGCAGCCATGGAGCACTACAAAGAGTGGGGCGTATACAATGTGCACGATCCCGCCTGCCGCAAAGTGGGAGATACCTACTACGCCTACTCTACCGATGCCATTTATGGCGAAAACAAGAGCGAAGCAGCGGAAAAAGGGGTGCCTTTGGGCTATATTCAGGTGCGAAAATCAAACGATTTAATCAACTGGGAGTTTGTGGGATGGGCCTTTAAAGAGATTCCACAAGAGTCGGTAGCCTGGGTACATAGCCAAGCCAATGGGGAGGGAGCCACCAACATTTGGGCACCCTACTTAGTACCTTACAAAGATACATTCCGTCTCTACTACAGTGTATCGGCCTTTGGAAGAAGCACCTCTTACATCGGCATGGCCCAATCGGATAGTCCCGAAGGACCTTGGGAGCAAAAAGGGTGTGTAGTCAAAACCGGCAAAGAGTCGGTGATGAATGCCATTGACCCCTCTATTGTGGTAGACCCCGAAACAGGCAAATGGTGGATGCACTACGGTTCTTACTTTGGAGGACTCTTCTGCATGGAGTTAGACCCCGCTACAGGATTGGCAGCTACACCCGATGATCAAGGGCATCTCATAGCCCGCCGTGCCAACTACCGCAAGGACAACCTAGAGGCACCGGAGATAATCTACCATCCGGCCCTTAAAAAGTACTACCTCTTTACCTCGTACGATCCCTTAATGACTACCTACAATGTACGGGTAGCCTATTCGGACCGTCCCGATGGTCCCTTTATGGATTTCTATGGAAACGACATCAAAGATACCACCAACAACGTACCTATTCTAACGGCTCCTTATCAATTCAAAAACCATCCTGGCTGGGCAGGTACGGCACATTGTGGAGTGGTAAGCGATGAAAAGGGCAACTACTTTATGCTCCACCAAGGACGCCTATCGCCCAGCAACCAACTGATGGTACTACACGTAAGACAGCTCTTCTTTACCGAGAATGGATGGCCCGTTGTTTCGCCCGAACGGTACACAGGCACTCCTGCCCGTCACTTTACCAAAGAGGATTTAGTGGGAGAGTGGGAGATTATACGGATAGCCCAACCTCCGCTAGAGCGTAGGCTAGAGGCTGGGCAGATTCTTTGGGGCGAAGGCGACCTGCAAGAAAAGGAACAAGCCCAATCAGTTATGGTCTCTTTTGATGCAACGGGGGATGCTGGGAGAGCTAAATGGAGTTTTCAGCCGAAAAAACAGCTATTAAATCTGAAAATGGACTCAGAAGAGATAAGCAACCTTATTATCTTTGCTGGACACGACTGGGAAAATGAACAAGAGACCATCTTGTTTACAGGGCTAGATAATAAAGGATGCTCGGTCTGGGGAAAACGAATTAAATAACCATAAATCAATAAATCTGTACGATGATGAAATTACACAAAACCCTCTTTGCCACTGCAGCGATGGCTATAGGCCTCTCACTGCAAGCACAAACCACACAAAAGATGGTGATAGAGAGCCAGAAACTGGGTGCTGAGATTCAACCCACCATGTATGGACTCTTCTTTGAAGATATAAACTATGCAGCCGATGGGGGACTCTATGCCGAACTGATTAAGAACCGCTCCTTTGAGTTCCCACAAAAGTTAATGGGATGGAATACCTTTGGGAATGTAACGTTGCAACAAGATGGACCCTTTGAGCGCAATCCACACTACATACGGTTGGGCGATGCTGGACACCAACACAAACATACAGGAGTAGAGAACGAAGGGTTCTTTGGCATAGGTATCAAAAAGAATGAGGAGTATCGCTTTTCGGTTTGGGCACGTGGCGAAAATCAAAAAATCAGTATCGAGCTGATTAAAAGCAATCTAAATGATAACAGACAAGCCTTGGCAAGAACGGAGCTCGAAATCAACTCAACAGAGTGGAAACAGTATGAGGTGGTAATCAAAGCACCTTGCACAGAGGCCAAAGCCAAACTACGTATCTTCTTAGAGAGTGGTGGAACGGTTGACTTAGAGCACATCTCACTCTTCCCCGTTGATACTTGGATGGGGCATAAAAATGGATTGCGAAAAGATCTTGCTCAAGCACTTTACGATATTCACCCCGGTGTATTCCGCTTCCCAGGTGGTTGCATTGTAGAGGGTACCGACCTCGACACACGTTACGACTGGAAGAAATCGGTGGGACCGGTTGAGAATCGCCCTTTAAATGAAAACCGCTGGCACTACACCTTCAAACACCGTTTCTTTCCTGAATATTACCAAACCTACGGACTCGGTTTCTATGAATACTTCTTGCTATCGGAAGAGATGGGGGCAGAGCCACTACCGATTGTGAGCTGTGGATTGGCTTGCCAATTCCAGAACAGTGATATGGCTGCACACGTAGCAGTAAAGGATTTGGAGTGCTACATACAAGATGCACTCGACTTAATTGAGTTTGCCAATGGCGATGTAAACAGCACTTGGGGAAAAGTGCGCGCCGAGATGGGACATCCTGCCCCCTTTAACTTGAAATACATCGGAGTAGGAAATGAGCAGTGGGGGGCAGAGTATCCCGAACGGTTAAAACCCTTTGTGGATGCCATTCGAAAAGTCTATCCACACATTGAGATTATAGGGAGCTCGGGACCCGACTCAGAGGGCAAACAGTTTGATTACCTCTGGCCAGAGATGAAGAAACTGGATGTAGAGTTGGTCGATGAACACTTCTACCGCCCCGAAGAGTGGTTCCTAGCACAAGGAAGCCGCTACGATAACTACGACCGCAAGGGTCCTAAGGTATTTGCAGGCGAATATGCCTGTCATGGAAAAGGAAAGAAGTGGAACCATTTTAATGCAGCACTACTCGAAGCAGCCTTTATGACGGGATTGGAGCGCAATGCCGATATAGTAACCATGGCTACCTATGCACCACTATTTGCTCATGTAGAGGGGTGGCAGTGGCAACCCGACATGATTTGGTTTGACAACCTACGCTCGGTGCGCTCTTGTAGCTATTATGTACAGCAACTCTTTGCCCACAACAAGGGCACAAATGTGGTGCCACTCACCATGAATGGCAAAGCGGTAAGCGGGCAAACGGGACAAAATGGATTGTTTGCTTCGGCAGCTTGGGACAAAGAGAGCAAAACCTATATTGTGAAGGTGGTCAATACCAGCGAAGAGAAGCAACACATCTCGTTAAACTTCGATGGAATCAAGAAAAATGAGCGCTTAAAAGAGGGTAGATGCATTACATTCCACTCGGCGGACTACGATCTAGAGAACACACTCGATGCCCCTAATAGCATCGTTCCTCAAGAGAGCCGAGTGGCCATAGCAGGCAATCTGCTAGAAACAGCAGTAGCACCCAAAACGTTTGCTATCTATAAATTTACCAAATCAACAGCCAAATAGATTGTACATGAATAAACAAATTAGAACCCTCACTTTGGGAGTTACCCTCGCTGCTACCCTTTCGGTAGCAGCGCAAAAAGATACCACCTTTGTAGCGACAGGCAACCCCATTCACACCCACAAATATTTGGGAGACCCTGCTGCCTTGGTACACAACGGAACGGTATACATTTATGCAGGACATGACGAGTGTCCAGCCCCTCAACAACATTACCACATGAACGAATGGGCCATCTTATCTACCCAAGATATGAAAACCTTTACCGAGCATGGCTACAAGTTACAAGCCAATAGCTTTGAATGGGCCAAAGGGGAGGCATGGGCCAGCCAAGTCATTGAACGCAACGGTAAATTCTACTGGTATGTTACGGTAGAGCACAAAACCATACCAGGAAAATCAATCGGAGTAGCAGTTGCCGACTCGCCCACAGGTCCTTTTATCGACCCACGTGGTTCGGCTATTATCACCAACAACATGACTACCCAACATACACAAATATCGTGGGACGACATTGACCCAACGGTATTTATCGACGATAATGGAGAGGCTTACCTGATGTGGGGCAATACACAGTGCTACTATGCCAAACTAAAAGAGAACATGATTGAACTAGATGGCCCTATTATTCCTGTGGATTTACCTCGCTTTACTGAAGCACCCTGGCTACACAAACGCGGCGATTGGTACTACTTAAGCTACGCCTCAGAGTTTCCTGAAAAGATTTGCTACGCCATGAGCAAAAGCATCGAGGGACCTTGGGAGTACAAAGGCATCTTGAATGAGATAGCAGGCAACTCCAACACCAACCACCAATCAATCATTGAGTTTAAAGGTGAATGGTACTTTATTTACCACAATGGAGGCATCAACCACGACGGTTGTAGCTATCGCCGCTCCATCTGCATGGACAAATTGTACTACAACGAAGATGGTGCAATGAAGCGGATTATCATGACTACCGAAGGAGTACAAAAGTAAGAGGGTTACCTATTCATCCGTGAGGATGAAGTATTTATATAATTTAGATTAGAAAATTAAGGTTAACAAGTGGGCGGAGGAAGATGAAAGAAGATCTTTCTCCGCTTTTATTATCGACCCAAGAGGGGAAAAAGAGTGGTGAAGGATAGGTGAAGGGTAAAAGGGCTATCCTTCACCATAATACATTGATTATCAAAGAGTGTGAAGGATGAAGGGTTAAAAAAATCAAACGAGTAGTAGGCAGGGATTAAGAGAGAAGAGCAGAGCCTTTCTTTTATGAGTTACATTGGCTACCTTTGCCGCTACAATGGAGAATAAAAAAGTATTACTGGGCATGAGCGGAGGAACAGATAGTTCTGTTGCCGCTTTGTTGCTACAAGAACAAGGCTACGAAGTAGTGGGGGTGACCTTCCTATTTTACCCATCGGAATCGATGGAGCAACATATTTTCGATGCACGCGAGCTGTGTGAGAAACTGGGTATCGAGCACATACTATACGATGCGAGCAGCGCCTTCCAAGAGAAGGTAGTAAGCTACTTTGTAGAGGAGTATATGAAGGGGAATACACCCGTACCTTGCACCCTCTGCAACAACTACTTTAAATGGCCACTACTCAAACAGATAGCAGATGAACGAGGCATCTACCACATTGCCACGGGACACTACATCCAAAAAGAGTTTATTGACCACCACTACCACATCGTGTGTGGGGCCGATCCCGACAAAGATCAATCCTTCTTTCTGTGGGGATTACCTCAGGATATTTTAGAACGGATGTTGCTTCCACTCGGAGGATATACCAAGGTACGCATTCGCGAAATGGCAGCCGAGCGAGGCTACCTAAAAGCAGCCAAAAAGAGAGATAGCTTAGGAGTCTGCTTCTGTCCGATGGACTACCGCACCTTCTTGCGCCAATACCTGCCTAAAGATTCGATTCAATCGGGCAATTTCTACGATGAAAAGGGCACTTTTTTAGGCAAGCACGAGGGATATCCCTTCTACACCATCGGCCAACGCCGCGGCTTAGGCATTCACCTCAACAAAGCTGTTTTTGTAAAAGAGATTGACCCGGTAGAGAACCGTGTGGTCTTGGGCAGCCTTGAATCACTCAACAAATCTTCACTGACCTTAAAAGATTGGGTATTGACCAACCCCGAAGTGGTGTTGGATCGTTCCGATGTAATGGTCAAAGTGCGCTACCGCAAGCAAGAGAACTATGGAGTAGTCACCAAACGAGAGGATGGGTTGTTGCAGGTAACATTGGACCAACCCGTACCTGCTATCGCTGTAGGGCAAGCTGCAGCCTTTTACAGAGGAAATGTAGTATTGGGAGGTGGAATCATTGTAGCAAGTCAGTAGTAGCGCTACTCGACTCAAAGAGATTACAGTTGGTTAGAAGCTTTCGAGTAAAGAAGAGAAGAGAGGCTCACTTAACGCCTCTTACGTAAAGCTAGAAGAGTGAAAAGAGGGGGTTAATTAACCCCCTTGCACTAAAAAAGAATGAACGAAAAGGGAGCTAATAGTGTTGATAAAGTAAATTAATTGTATTTTTGCCTCCCTAGAACAAATCGTAAAACTAAGAACAACCTATGAATAATTTACCACCGGTAACCAAAAACCTACTCATTATAAATGTGATCTTCTTTTTTGCCACATTTGTAATGACCAAGTATGGCATTGACCTAACCAGCCTATTAGGCTTACACTTCTTTATGGCATCCGATTTTAATCCTGCCCAACTAGTAAGCTATATGTTTATGCATGGTAGTTTTCAACATATATTCTTTAATATGTTTGCTTTATGGATGTTTGGACGCACACTTGAGATGGTTTGGGGACCCAAACGTTTTCTAACCTACTACTTGGTTTGTGGAATTGGAGCCGGATTGATACAAGAAGGGGTTCAATACGTTCAATACCTCACCGAGTTACAAGGTTATGCAAGTGTAAACATTGGATCGGCTGTTCTACCCATGAGCGACTACCTCAATATGATGACAACGGTTGGAGCATCGGGAGCTGTTTACGGTATCTTGCTTGCCTTTGGTATGCTATTTCCCGATAGCCAAATGTATGTTTTCCCCATACCTTTTCCAATCAAAGCAAAATTCTTTGTGATAGGATATGCAGCCCTAGAGCTTTTCCTTGGATTTGGGGCAAGCGGCGATGGAGTAGCACACTTTGCTCACTTAGGGGGGATGCTCTTCGGGTTTATACTAATTAAATATTGGAAAAAGAAGAATGGTCATGGGCAATTTCGTTACTGATTTAAAGCAAAAATTTGAGCGAGGAGATATCTCAATTCGCTTTATATTTGTCAATGTTGGAGTCTTTTTTATAAGCTCCTTGGTCATGGTACTCTTCACGCTATTTAACCACAATGCCACCTATTTACTTCGCTACTTAGAGCTTCCAGCGGCTATTAAGAGTTTTATACTTCAGCCTTGGGCACTCTTAAGCTACATGTTTATGCATGCAGGGGTACTCCATCTACTCTTCAATATGCTGTGGCTCTACTGGTTTGGGCAACTATTTCTTTACCAATTCACAGCCAAGCACTTTCGGGGACTCTATCTATTAGGAGGTATTTGTGGGGGACTCTTTTACATGATAGCTTACAACCTATTTCCCTATTTTGCAACCTCACTTCCAACCTCTTACCTATTAGGAGCATCGGCCTCTGTACTAGCGATTGTGGTGGCTACAGCCGTACGCCTTCCAGAGCACAAAGTTCAATTTATGTTTATTGGCTCTGTACGCTTAAAATATGTGGCCCTATTTGTAGTAGTGAGTGACCTACTCTTTGTTACATCGGGAAATGCAGGAGGACACATTGCTCACCTAGGAGGTGCGTTAGCTGGCTGGCTTTTCGCCTCGGGCTTGCATAAAGGAAGCGATTTTACCGCTTGGATTAACTATATATGGGATGCTATTGCAAAGCTATTGACTAAAAGCAGTAAACCCAAAAAGCCTAAAATGAAGGTGCACTATGGAGAAAAGAGTGCCGACTATGATTTTAATGCACGTAAAAAACAGCAGGGTGAAGAGGTAGACCGCATCCTAGAGAAACTGAAGAAATCGGGCTATGCCAGTCTAAGTGCTGAGGAGAAGAAACGCCTGTTTGATGCAAGCTGCAAATAGAATTTGACCTAATCTAGATTAGGTCTCCCTCATTAGCCTCTTCACTAAGAGAAAGAGGAGAGTGAGGAGCGAATAGGAACTAAAAAAAGAGAATAGATGAGATATATTAGCAAGCTATTGGGTGCCATCTTACTTGGAATCAACCTATTTTGTGGAGTAGTACTTCTGTTTTGCTCCTATAGATCCTATCTTAGCCCCGCTATTCACCCTGCCTCTTCGGGTGCCAACTTGCTTTTCCCCATATTCCTACTTCTTACACTGCTATTCCTTCTCTTTTGGCTCGTTGTATACCGAAAACATGCCATCTGCTCGGCACTCTTTCTGCTCGGCTGCTTAGGACCTATTCGGACCTACATCCCCTTCAATTTCTCAGCTACCCCCTCGAAGGATGCCATAAAAATACTCAGCTACAATGTTATGGGTTTTCAAAGTGAGAATCCCAAAGAAAAAGGGTGCCCCAAAGAGTTGTTGCACTACCTGCAAGGGAGTGATGCCGATATCATTTGCTTTCAAGAGTTCCCAACAAAAGATGCAGCAAAGAAAAAAGAGATTAATCAGGCACTGAAAGCCTATCCACACAAACGCGAGATGACCATTGCTTCTTACGGGGGATTGGCCATCTACTCCCGCTTTCCTATTCTATCGGCCAAAAGAGTGAACTACAAAAGCGAATCGAATGGGTCGGTGGCCTATCAGATTAAGATGGGAGAGGATACCATATTGGTTATCAACAACCACCTAGAATCGAATAAGTTAACAAAGAATGACAAAACAGCCTACCGCGAAATGCTCAAAAGCCCATCGCGCGATAAAGTATCAAAGGAGTCTAAACTTTTGTTCCGCAAATTGGCCGATGCCTCCATTATTCGATCGGCTCAAGCAGATACCATTGCTAAGCTAATAGCTGAAAGCAAAGCAGCCGGTATCATTGTTTGCGGAGATTTCAATAGCCCTCCACTCTCCTATACCCACCGAGTTATTAGTGAAAATTTGACCGATGCATTTGTAGCTTCGGGCAATGGATTAGGAATTAGCTACAACCAGAACCACTTCTATTTTAGAATTGACCATATTCTAACGAATGACTATTTTAAGCCTGTTACCTGTACCGTAGATCGCTCTATTAAAAGTTCGGACCACTACCCAGTTTGGTGTTACCTACAAAGAGAGGAGTAGGAGGTAGCTAACTAGTATAAAAAGAAGCTGTAAAGTACAAAGCTAAAGAGAGTCAACTAGAGAAAAAGGCACTCTCACAAAACCTCTCTTCCCTTTTTCTTCCCCTAAGAGCGAATTATTCCCCCCCAATACCATTTGAGAGTGAAAAAAAAACTATATTTGCAAACTTGTAATCAAAGAATTAATTAAACGTAAAACAATAAATTTCTAAAGTAAAATGCAAAACAAAGGATTTGTAAAAGTTTTTGCGGTATTACTTACCCTTGTCTGTGTGTTTTACCTTTCTTTCTCTTTTGTGACTCGCTCTCACATGAACAAAGCGGCACAAGATCCGAAAGGTGAGGCACATTACCTTGATTCTGTTCAAAATGAAAAGGTTTGGTTGGGTAGCTATACGCTAAAGCAATGTCGTGAGATGGAGATTGGTTTGGGTCTTGACCTGAAAGGTGGTATGAACGTTATCCTTGAGGTGTCTATTCCTGATGTTATGAAAGCATTGGCAGACAACAAAAGTGACGCCGCATTTAATGCAGCGATAGCCGAAGCTACCAAACAGCAAATAACTAGCCAAGAGGATTTCGTAACTCTTTTTGTGAGAGAATACAAAAAACAAGCTCCTAATGGTGCGTTGGCAGAGATCTTCGCTACACAACAATTAAAAGACAAAGTAAACACACGTAGCACTGATGCCGAAGTAGAAGCTGTATTGCGCATAGAGGTAAAAGCTGCTATTGACAACTCATACAATGTACTTCGTACACGTATTGACCGTTTCGGTGTAGCTCAACCTAACATCCAAGCTCTAGAGGGTAAAATGGGTCGTATCATGGTTGAACTTCCAGGTATTAAAGAACCAGAACGTGTACGTAAGTTGTTACAAGGTTCTGCAAATCTTGAATTTTGGGAAACTTACAACGGAAGCGAAATTGTACCTTACCTTACTTCAGTAGATGGCAGAATCCGTGGCTTACTAGCAACAGATGAATCAACTGTAGCAGAAGCTGCACCAGCTATTTCGGCTGCAGATAGCCTTGCTGCTGCATTGAAGGGCGAAGTTCCAACAAATTCAGCTTCACTAGAGCAGTACAAAAAGAACTATCCTTTCTCTGCTATTCTTCAAATGAATCCTAACGGTTACGGATCTGTAGTAGGTTATGCTGACCGTCGTGATACAGCACAAGTAAACAAATACTTGGCTATGAAAGAGGTAAAAGAGATGCTTCCAAGAGATCTTCAATTAAAATGGGGTGTGAAAGCAGCCGATTTTGATAAGAAAGCGCAAATCTTTGAACTTTACGCCATCAAATCAACACAACGCAACGGTCGTGCACCGATGGAAGGTGATGTAATTACAGATGCTAGAGACGAATTTGATAACTTTGGTAAACCTTGCGTAAGCATGTCAATGAATACAGACGGCGCTCGTCGTTGGGCTGTTTTGACTAAAAACAACGTAGGTAAAGCTATTGCCATTGTACTAGATGGTTACGTATACAGTGCACCTAATGTTAATGGTGAGATTGCTGGTGGTAACTCACAAATTACAGGTAACTTTACACCTGAGGTTACAAAAGACTTAGCAAACGTATTGAAATCGGGTAAAATGCCTGCTCCTGCACGCATTGTACAAGAGGACATCGTAGGTCCATCATTGGGTCAAGAGTCTATTAACCAAGGTATGCTTTCATTTGTTGCTGCTTTCATTATTTTGATGCTTTACATGTGTGCCATGTATGGTTTGATTCCTGGTATGGTAGCTAATGGCGCATTGGTTGTTAACTTCTTCTTTACTATTGGTATTCTTACCTCATTCCAAGCAGCTTTGACTATGTCGGGTATTGCGGGTATGGTATTGGCCTTGGGTATGGCAGTAGATGCGAACGTATTGATTTACGAGCGTACTAAGGAGGAGCTACGTGCAGGTAAAGGGGTAAAAGCAGCCTTGGCTGATGGTTACTCAAATGCATTCTCGGCTATCTTTGACTCGAATTTAACTTCAATCATCACCGGTGTTATCTTGTTCTACTTCGGAACAGGTCCTATCCGTGGTTTTGCGACTACACTTATTATCGGTATTCTTTGTTCATTCTTTACAGCTGTCTTCTTGACACGTGTGGTTTACGAACACTTCTTGAATAAAGACAAATGGATGAACCTTACTTTTGTAACTGGTTTATCGAAAAACTTGATGCAAAATGCGCATTACAACTTCATGGGTAGTGCTAAACGCTCATTCACCATTTTTGGTGGATTGATTTTGATCAGTATCGCATCGCTTTTTGTACGTGGATTGGCACAAAGTATTGACTTTACAGGTGGCCGTAACTTCGTCGTTCAATTCGAACAACAAGTAGAACCAGAAACAGTACGTGACTTGTTGAAACAACAAATTACAGAAGATAATGTACAAGCTATTGCTTTAGGGTCTGATAAGAAAACCGTACGTATCACAACCAACTACCGTATCAAAGAGGATTCTCCTTCTATCGATTCTGAAATTGAAGAGTTCTTGTTCCACTCACTACAAAGCGGTAAGTTACTAAGCGAAGGTACTACACTTGACGTATTTATTGATCGTGACAACCGTGCAGGTGGCTCCATCATTAGCTCACAAAAGGTAGGTCCAAGTATTGCAGACGATATCAAAACATCTGCTGTTTGGTCTGTATTGTTCGCACTTGTAGCCATCGGTTTATACATCTTGTTACGTTTCCGCAATGTAGCCTATAGTGTGGGTGCTACAGTAGCATTGGTAGTCGATGTTGTATTGATTATTGGCGCTTACTCATTGTGTCATACTTGGGCTCCATTCTCACTAGAGATTGACCAAACATTCATTGGTGCTATTCTTACAGCGATTGGTTACTCTATCAATGATAAGGTGGTTATCTTTGACCGTATCCGTGAGTTCTTTGGATTGTACCCCAAACGTGATCGTGCTAAGTTATTCAATGACTCATTGAATACTACATTGGCTCGTACGATTAACACTTCATTAAGTACATTTATCGTACTGTTGTGTATCTTGTTACTTGGTGGTGATAGCATCCGTAGCTTTGCCTTTGCTATGCTTCTAGGTGTAGTAATCGGTACATTGAGCTCTATCTTTGTAGCTGCTCCAGTAGCTTACCTTACAATGGGTAACAAAATAGACTCAGAAGCGAAAGAGGTGGCTTAAGTAAGTCCAGAAAAGCTTTATTATAGAAAGAGAGGAGTACCTTATTTAGGTACTCCTCTCTTTCTATATAAGAATCTAAACATCTAATAAAAGCTCCTGCTAGAGAGAATCAAGAAGAAAATAACCGCTCAATCTAACACTCCTATCTCGACACTAAGAGTTAGAGAGCCTATAAGCTAAGTAACAGAGGTATGAAACCGAAAGAAGTGTCATTACTAGACAAACAGCATACCCTTTTTGGCGTTCATTAATTGTAATCATCTTTACTTGTTTTATGGGTTGAATAATTTACCTAATTAGTGGATATTCACTACAAGAGAGTTGTCAATCGCTTCAACAGATAGAACTTATAGCAACTATAAATAGAACAACTCACTGAGCACAAAGTTCTTTAAGAGGTGTAATAAAGGAATGACAAGCGAATCACATTTTCATTACAGCTGTTAAATAAACAACAAAACAGCCCCACCGAATAAGATTATTAGAACAAATCATTGATAAGCAGAGAGAAAATAACTACTTTTGCCCCATCAATTGAAATGACATATTTAACATGAAGGAAGAATTCGAGCTAATAGCCAAAACGTTCCAGGGATTGGAAGAAGTCTTGGCCAAAGAACTCACCGAGCTGGGTGCCAACAGCATAGAGATAGGAAGGCGTATGGTAGCCTTTACAGGCGACAAAGAGATGATGTACAAAGCGAATTTCTGCTTACGCACTGCCATCCGAATTTTAAAACCTATCAAGCACTTCCAAGCTAAGACTGCCGATGAGGTATACGAAGCTATCAAAGCGATTGAGTGGTCAGACTATTTAGATACCACGCAAAGCTTCTCAGTAGATGCCGTAGTATTTTCGAATGAATTCCGCCACTCTAAATTTGTGGCTTATCGTGTAAAAGATGCCATCGTAGACTACTTCCGCGAAAAAGAGAACGACCGCCCATCGGTTCGTATCAATAAGCCCGATTTGTCACTTAACATCCACATTGCCGAAGATAAATGTACGCTTTCACTCGATAGTTCGGGCGAATCACTACACCGTCGTGGCTACCGTCAAGAAGCAGTAGAAGCTCCACTGAATGAGGTACTAGCAGCAGGTATGGTGTTGATGAGCGGATGGAAAGGCGAGTGCGACCTAATTGACCCTATGTGTGGTTCGGGTACCATTGCCATTGAAGCAGCACTTATCGCACGCAACATTGCTCCAGGGGTATTCCGCAAAGAGTTTGCTTTTGAAAGATGGAAAGATTTCAACCAAGAACTATTCGATAGCATCTATAATGACGACTCGAAAGAACGTGATTTTGAACACAAAGTATATGGCTTTGACAACAATCCTCAAGCACACGAAATTGCAATCAATAACGTAAAAGCAGCAGGATTAAGCAAAGAGATTATTCTACGCATTCAACCTTTCCAACAGTTTGAAAAACCAAAGGAAAAGAGTGTAATCATTACCAACCCTCCTTATGGAGAGCGTATCTCGACTGGCGATCTATTGGGCTTGTACCAAATGATAGGTGAGCGTTTAAAACATGCGTTTGGTGGTAACGATGCTTGGATATTGAGCTACCGCGAGGAGTGTTTTGACCAAATTGGCTTAAAACCTTCTATCAAGTTACCACTCTTTAATGGTTCACTTGAGTGTCAATTCCGCAAGTACCAACTTTTTGAAGGTAAATACAAAGAGTACCGCACCGAAAATAACGACCAAGATTTCAAATCACGTCGCGATGATTTCGGTGGAAATAGATCAGAAGGTGAGCGTAAGTTTAAAGGCGAACGTAGATTTGATAGCAGCAAACCAGCATTCAGAAGCGACGATGATCGTCCAGCGTTCAAACGTGATGGAGAACGTAGATTTGATGGAGAGCGTCCAGCATTCAAACGCGACGGTGAAAGACCAGCGTTCAAACGTGATGGAGAACGTAGATTTGACGGAGAGCGTCCAGCTTTTAAACGCGATGGTGAAAGACCAGCGTTCAAACGTGACGGAGAACGCAGATTTGACGGAGAGCGTCCAGCATTCAAACGCGATGGTGAAAGACCAGCCTTCAAACGTGACGGAGAACGCAGATTTGACGGAGAGCGTCCAGCATTTAAACGAGACGGCGAAAGACCAGCGTTCAAACGTGATGGAGAACGTAGATTTGACGGAGCACGCCCAGCATTTAAACGCGACGGTGACAGACCAGCTAGACGTTTTGACGACAGCAAAGGGTTTGGCGACAGAAGACCAAGAGATTCTAAAGGAGATAGCTTCAGAAAAAGAGAAGAGTAGCCTTTTGTAACATAGCAGAGAGGCTCCCCCCAAAAAGAGGAGCCTCTCTGTCTTCATAATACTGATACACACAACAATGAACCGAATTAGAACAAGCATCCTGCTATTAGTAACACTCATAATCAGTAGTTCGCTTATGGCACAAGAAAAAAAAAGCTTTACGCTAGAAGAGCTACTACCAGGTGGATCAAACTACTTTAACTTAATTCCACAAAACCTATATGGCCTACAATGGTGGGGCGATGTAGCTATTCATGCCGATATCTATACCATCAAAACAATAGACCCTACAACAGGTAAGGAGCGTACCATAGCTACCCTAGAGGAGGTAAACGAAGCAATTGTATCTTCCAACAAGCCTTTCCAACCTACACACGAGCTCAAACAACTACACCAACTAAGAGGTGCTAAGTTTCCGTGGGCCGACCAACCAGTACTCACCTTCCAACAAAGTAACTACTTGGTTTACTATAACTTCAAAGAGAAATGCATAACCAATCTATATTACCTCACTGGGTCACCACAAAACATGGACTTCTGCGCTGCAAATGGAGCAGTAGCTTATACTGATGGCGACAACCTACGCATTGCTAATCAAGGAGAAGAGACTCTTTTGATTAACCCTACCGGCGAAAGCACACCACAAGGAGTCGTTTATGGACAAAGTGTACACCGCGATGAATTTGGTATTCACAAAGGTACATTTTGGAGCCCCAAAGGGAGCAGCCTTGCTTTTTACCGTATGGACCAAAGCATGGTTACAGATTACCCTCAAGTAAATACTACCACACGCATCGCCACTCTAGAGCCCGATAAATACCCCATGGCAGGCATGACTAGCCACAAGGTAACTGTAGGAGTTTACCACATGGCGACAGGAAAAACTGTTTACTTACAAGCAGGCGATCCTACTGATCGTTACTTTACCAACATCAGTTGGTCACCTTGCGAAAAGAGTATCTATATAATTGAACTAAACCGTGCACAAAATCATGCACAACTGGTTTCTTACAATGCCGAAACAGGTGCTAAAGAGGCGGTTCTTCGCGAAGAGAAACATGCCAAATATGTAGAGCCACAATCTCCCATAACTTTCTTACCTTGGGATAGCAACCTCTTTATCTACCAAAGTCAACAAGATGGATATAACCACCTCTATCTCTATAACAAAGCAGGAGAGTTACAAAAACAGCTAACACAAGGAGAGTGGTTGGTACAAGAGCTTGTAGGCTTTAACAAAGCAACCAAAGAGCTATTCATTAAGAGTACCGAAGTGTCGCCTTTACAAAGCAACCTTTTTAGTGTAAATCTAGCAACAGGCAAGCGTACCCTAATTGGTCAAGAGAATGCACACCATACCATACAACTATCTGCTTCGGGTAGCTATGTTATTGATAACTACGTATCAACAACCATAGCACGCAACATTGCTATCTTACCTACGCAAGCTAAAAGTAAGAAATCGGTTACTTTACTAGAAGCAACCAATCCCATGGAGGCATATAACCAGCCCGAAGTGACAGTAGGTACTATGAAAGCAGCCGATGGAAAAACCGATCTCTACTACCGTCTAGTTAAACCAGTAGATTTTGATGTGAACCAAAAATACCCAGCCATTATCTACGTATATGGTGGCCCTCATGCTCAGATGATTACCAATACACGTCACTTTGGTGCCCGCGGATGGGACATCTACATGGCACAAAAGGGGTATGTAATGCTTACTGTAGACAACCGAGGTAGTGCCAACCGAGGATTAGAGTTCGAAAACTGCACCCACCACCAATTGGGTACGGAAGAGATGAAAGACCAATTAAAAGGAGTCGAACTACTTCAGTCACTCTCTTTTGTAGACAGTAGCCGAATTGGCGTACACGGTTGGAGCTATGGAGGCTTTATGACCACCAATTTAATGCTAACCTATCCCGAGACCTTCAAGGTAGGAGTAGCGGGAGGACCTGTTATTGATTGGAACTACTACGAAGTAATGTATGGCGAACGCTATATGGGTACACCCCAAACCAATCCAGAAGGCTTTAAAAAAGCCAATCTAAACCTACGTGCTGGAGATTTGAAAGGACGATTACAGATTATCATTGGTGCCAATGACCCTGTATGCGTACCGCAACATGCTGTGACCTTCCTACGCGCTTGCATTGATGCAGGAACACATCCCGACTACTTTATCTATCCCGAAGCAGGGCATAATATGGTGGGACGTGACCGCATTCACCTACACGAACGCATTACCCGTTACTTTGACGAATACTTAAAATAGAAACCCAAAACAGATATACTACATGAAATTATTGCTATTAGGTGCCGGTGGCCGCGAACATGCCATGGCTTGGAAGATTGCCCAAAGCCCAAAGATTGAGAAGTTATACATTGCGCCAGGAAATGCTGGAACAGGAGAGGTAGGCGAAAATGTAGCCATTGCTGCCGATAATTTTGAAGCTATCAAAAGCTTTGTACTCGAAAAAGGAGTAGATATGGTTGTAGTAGGACCAGAAGATCCATTGGTAAAAGGAGTATACGACTTCTTTAAGAATGACGAAGCACTAAAAGCAATTCCAGTTATTGGTCCATCCAAAGCAGGCGCTGTACTAGAAGGAAGCAAGGAGTTTGCCAAAGCCTTCATGGAGCGTCACAACATCCCTACAGCAGGATATAAAAGCATTACAGCCGAAAACCTAGAAGAGGGACTAGCTTTCCTTGAAACCCTACAAGCACCCTATGTACTAAAAGCCGATGGCTTATGTGCGGGAAAGGGAGTGTTGATTCTTCCCACACTCGAAGAGGCTCAAAAAGAGTTGAAAGAGATGCTAGGTGGCATGTTTGGTGCAGCCTCAGCTAAAGTGGTCATTGAAGAGTTCTTGAGCGGTATTGAGTGTTCGGTATTTGTACTAACAGATGGTAAAAACTACAAAATACTTCCTGAAGCCAAAGATTACAAACGCATTGGCGAAGGTGATACAGGCCTAAATACAGGAGGTATGGGAAGTATTACACCCGTTCCTTTTGCTACAGAAGAGTGGATGAAAAAGGTAGACGAGCGTATTATCCGCCCTACAGTAGAGGGATTAGCGAAAGACAACATTGAATACAAAGGATTTATCTTCTTTGGTTTGATCAAGGTGGATGGCGAACCAATGGTGATTGAGTACAATGTACGCATGGGCGATCCAGAAACGGAAAGTGTTATGCTTCGTGTGAAGAGTGACTTAGTAGAGTTGTTCGAAGGAGTAGCCGCAGGCAACCTAAACGAAAAAACATTGGAAATTGACCCACGCACAGCCGTTTGTGTTATGATGGTATCGGGTGGTTACCCCGAAGCCTACGAAAATGGTTTCCCTATCACAGGCGTAGAGCAAGTAGAAGGTAGCTTGGTATTCCATGCAGGAACCACTACGAAGGAGGGAGAAGTCGTTACCAACGGTGGTCGTGTAATTGCGGTAAGTTCATACGGTGCTAACCGTGAAGAGGCTTTGGCACAATCATTTGCCAATGCTAAAAAGATTCAGTTCGAAAAGAGCTATTTCCGTTCTGATATTGGATTTGACCTATAATCTTTTTTCATGAGAAGAAGGATTACCATACAACGCATCATTGCTACAGGAGGGTTTACCCTTCCTGTAGCAATTGTTCTTTCTGCTCTATTATGGATAGCCAATGGAGGCGGGTGGAGCGAACTACTAACAGGATTCATCCACTTAGTAACAGGTTATTTGCTCATTGAGTTAAATACTAGCTACTCCCTTATCCGCACCCGCACCAGTTTTCACGTAACCCTCTATACACTTTTCGTAGGAGTATCGCTCTTCCTACACCCTTACCAAACCGTTTGGTTTACCATTCCACTCTTTTTATTGGCCTTGCATCAACTTTTTCAGAGTCTTGAATCAGCCGATAAAATTGTTTCACTCTACCACTCATTCCTCCTTTTAGGGTGTACCATTCTACTTGATCCCCATTTCTTACTGCTGCTTCCCCTCTTCTGGATAGGCATGTTTATACTCCATTCTGCATCAGCAAAAGGGTTCTTTGCTACTCTTTTAGGATTAGCTACTCCCTACTGGTTACTACTAGGCTACTCCTTTTTAAACGAAGAGTTCTCTTACTTAACCTCTCTGTGGCACTCTATTTCAGCGTTAGCCCCCTTTGACTACGGCACTACGCCCTCCCTTCCACAACTCCTGCTTATGGGAAGCATCCTACTACTCACTCTTATCTGTAGCTTCTACTACCTCAATCACACCTATTTAGATAAAAGCCGCACCCGCACCTACTTCTACTTTCTACTCCTAGCTCAATTGACTCTTTATGGTTCAATCGCTATTTTTCCCCAACAAACAGCGCTATTTTTTGCCCTTTCACTACCTATTTCGGCATTGATTGGGGGACATTTCTTTACTTTAACTCACAATCGCTTCTCTAATCTCTTTTTCATTACTATATTTGTTATGATAATAACCGCCACAACTTATTATGTATGGATGCATTAATACAATTCTTTATAGAATGGGGATATTTAGGTATGTTCCTTTCAGCACTCATTGCAGGTACCGTACTGCCATTTAGCTCAGAAGCTGTCTTGGTAGCTTGTATCAGCATGGGGTTAGACCCCGTTCTCTGTGTCATTGCAGCCACTGCTGGCAACATGGTAGGGGGAATGACCTGCTACTGGCTAGGTAGAATGGGAAACATGAGGTGGATAGAGAAATATTTCGGTGTGAAACAGGATAAACTCGATCTAGCTTACCGCTTTGTACATGGGCGGGGTGCTTGGATGGCTTTTTTCTCTTTCATTCCTTTCCTAGGCGAAGCCATTGGCGTAGTGCTAGGGCTGATGCGTGCCAATCCATGGATTACTGCACTCGCCATGTTTACAGGTAAAATAGTCCGCTACATCCTGATAGCCGCTGCTGCATTAGGAGCCACCACCTTATTTACATAGACAATGAAGATAGAACAAACAGCCGATGGTAGCTTTACTCTCTACCTTCCCGAAATGGATGAGCACTACCACTCTGTAAAGGGAGCACTAACCGAATCGCAACATATCTTTATCGATATGGGGCTGAAAGCTGCTACCTCAAAGGCTCCTCGTATTTTAGAGATAGGACTCGGTACAGGACTTAATGCCGTTCTTACCTACATCTATGCCGACGAACACCAACGTCCCATCTACTATACAGGTATTGAACGCCATCCACTAACCGAAGCCATTATTGCCCAATTGGATTATCCTGCTTTAATTGGTCAGGAACAGCAACCCAAATTAACGGCCATCCATGCTGCTGCTTGGGAAAAAGAGGAGAGACTCTCTCCCTACTTTACCCTGCAAAAGATAGAGGCCGATTTTACCAACTACCACTTTCAACAGGGGTATGATGTGATTTACTTCGATGCTTTTGCCCCCGAAAAGCAGCCCGAAATGTGGCAACAAACACTCTTCGATCACCTATACCAGGTACTAAACGAGGGAGGTATACTTACCACCTATTGTGCCAAGGGAGTAATTAGACGTATGCTTCAGGCAGCCGGTTTTGTAGTAGAAAGACTTCCTGGCCCTCCAGGAGGTAAGAGAGAGATCTTAAGAGGGACGAAAATGACAAAGAGAAGCCTCTAGAATATAGGCATACCATGCGGTTCTTTCCTTCTAAAGATCAATCCCAAGCAGGAAACCAAACCTAATAAATAAAATCACCTAGTCACGATAAGTAGTCTAAACCCAAATGATAATAATATGAATATGAGATTTTCATCGAACACAAGGCTAATACTCCTCGGGGCAATCCTAGTGTTAGTAACAGGGTGTGGAAAAGATAGAACCCAAACCACCCAAAAGCAGATTATGGTAACCATGGAGCCGCTGCGCTACTTTACCGAGGCCATTGCAGGCGATAGTTACAAAGTCATCAGCATGGTACCCGATGGAAACAGTCCCGAAACCTACGATCCCATACCGCAACAACTCATTCAGCTGGCACAATGCGAAGCCTATATCAAGATAGGCTACATTGGATTTGAGATGAGCTGGATGGATAAAATAATCCAAAACAATCCCCACCTAAAGGTATTCGATACCTCGAAAGGAGTTGATTTAATCAAAGATAGTGAGCATGCACACCATGTAAACTGCAACCACCCTGGTGGAATTGAACCACACACGTGGAACTCAACAAAAAATGCAGCCATCATAGCCGACCGCATTTTCGAAGCACTCTCTACCTTAAACCCTGCCGAGAAGGAGGGTTATCAACACCGATTGGATAGCATTAAACAGCTAATAACCCTTACAGATCAAGAGATTCGCAACCACCTAGTGGAAGCCGACTCTACTTTCCTTATCTACCACCCTGCACTAAGCTACTTTGCACGTGATTATGGATTGACACAGGTAAGTATCGAGGAGAACGGAAAAGAGCCATCACCGGGACAGCTCAAACAAATAATAGAGCGCTGCCGCCAAGCCAAGGCACGCGTAATCTTTGTACAACAAGAGTTCGATACCCGCAATGCCGAGGTAATAGCCAAAGAGATTGGGGTAGAGGTGGTTCCTATTAATCCACTCAGTTACCAGTGGCACGAGGAGATGGTAAAGGTGGCCAAATCACTTCAACATGAATAACAAGCTCATTACATTAGATAACCTCTGGGCAGCCTACGACGGGAAGAGTGTACTAAAAGAGGTAAACCTAACCATTCGTGAACGCGATTTTGTAGGGATAATTGGTCCTAATGGGGGAGGAAAAACCACCCTCATTAAAATGATACTGGGTCTTAAAAAACCGAGCAAAGGGAAGATTCAATTCTTTCAACAAGGAGAAGAGGTAGCCGATATTGCCATGGGGTACCTGCCCCAATACAACAGCATAGACAAAAAATTTCCTATCTCAGTCTACGAAGTAGTCTTATCAGGCTTAAGCAAGCAGAAATCGCTCTTCAGCCGTTACTCCAAGGAGCAACATGAACAGACTCGCGCCATCCTACAGCGCCTCGGACTAGAGGGGCTAGAAAAGCGCTCCATTGGCGAACTAAGCGGAGGTCAGTTACAACGTGCCCTGCTAGGGCGTGCCCTCGTTTCAGATCCACAAGTGGTTATTTTAGACGAACCAAGCACCTATATTGATAAGCGTTTCGAAGCAAAACTCTACTCACTCTTAGAGGAGATAAACCAAGAGCGAGCAGTCATATTGGTAAGCCATGATATTGGCACCGTACTACAGCAGGTAAAAAGCATAGCCTGCGTAAACGAAACGGTAGACTACCACCCCGATACCGAAATACCCACCGATTGGCTAGAGAAGCACTTTGGCTGTCCCATCGAAATATTGGGACATGGACATTTTCCCCACCGCATCTTAAAGTGCCACGACCATGATTGCAACCATACCTCTCATCGAATTAAGAATTCCTCTCTCATAAAGTAAAAAGAGAGAAGTAAAGTCAGAAGATAGCAACTAAGAGGGAGTCAAATAGAAGGAAATAGGAATGACTAAATCGGTAATTATTAATTCTTTCTTATCTTTGCAACCATTGAATGTAAATAAAATCACGATAACTGAATGAAACAGTACAAATTAGTCAACAACGTAATGGGCTGGGTAGCCTTCTTAGTAGCTGCCATTACCTACTGCCTTACCATCGAATCGACCGCTAGCTTTTGGGATTGTCCCGAGTTTATTACCACTGGATACAAACTAGAGGTGGGTCACCCTCCTGGTGCACCCTTCTTTATGCTAATGGCCAATCTATTTAGCCAATTTGCCAGTGATCCTTCGCAAGTAGCTTACATGGTCAATGTAATGAGTGCATTAATGAGTGCATCTTGCATTCTATTCCTCTTCTGGAGCATTACCCACCTTACTAAAAAGTTGGTTTGCCCCGATGAAAAGGAGATGAATCTAGCCAAAATGGTTACCATCATAGGATCGGGTTTGGTAGGTGCATTGGTCTATACGTGGAGTGATACCTTTTGGTACAGTGCAGTAGAGGCCGAAGTGTATGCCTTTTCTAGTCTCTTTACCGCTGTGGTATTTTGGCTTATTTTAAAGTGGGAAAGCCAAGCAGACGATGCACATAGCGACCGCTGGATTATCTTAATAGCCTACTTAGTGGGTATCTCCATTGGGGTTCACTTGTTGAATCTACTCTGTATTCCTGCTATCGTATTGGTATACTACTACAAAAAAAGACCCAATGCCAACCTCAAAGGGAGCCTTTTGGCACTCATTGGTTCAGGTGCTTTGGTAGCTGCCGTACTCTACGGAATTGTACCCGGTGTCATTAAAGTAGGGGGATTGTTTGAACTCTTCTTTGTTAACAACTTAGGAATGGCGTTCAATACGGGAGTTATCGTATACATTATCTTGCTATCGGCCATCCTCATTTGGGGCGTATACGAGAGTTATGTCGTAGCAGATACCAAACGCATGAATATCGCCTTCTTAGCTGCAGTAGCTATGCTAGGTATCCCTTTCTATGGATATGGTTATAGCAGCCTATTCATTGGAGTTTTGGTACTTGGCGTGATTGGGCTCTACCTATTTGCTCCGTTTAACACCGCTTACAAGGTAAGTGCACGCACCTTGAATACCACCCTTATCTCACTTATGATGATTATGGTAGGTTACTCTTCGTACGCACTCATCGTTATACGTTCGACTGCCAATACCCCCATGGATCAAAATTCACCCGAAGATATCTTTACCTTGGGAGAGTATTTGGGGCGTGAACAGTATGGTACCCGTCCACTATTTTACGGACAGACCTATGCATCCAAACCTGCACTTGTGGTACAAGAGAGCACCTGTGTATACGATGTAGAGGAGGGAGCTCCTGTCTATCAACGCAAAGAAAAGAGCACTCCAGAAGAGAAAGATAGCTACGAAATAGTACGCCACAAAACCACCTATAACTATGCACAGAACATGTTCTTCCCGCGTATGTATAGCGACAACCACACCAAAGCCTACGAAGATTGGTTAGGAGGGGTTGAGGGGCGTCAGGTACCTTACGACCAATGTGGAAACATGATGATGGTCAAAGTACCTACCCAACTAGACAACCTTCGCTTCTTCCTAAGTTACCAGGTAAACTTTATGTACTGGCGCTACTTTATGTGGAACTTTGTAGGCAGACAAAACGACCTACAGAGCCATGGAGAGATTGAGAATGGAAATTGGATTACCGGTATTACCTTTATTGACAACCTATTGGTAGGTAACCAAGAGCTACTTCCTACCGATTTACAAAATAACAAAGGACGCAATGTGTTCTTTGCCCTGCCATTAATACTTGGTTTAATGGGACTCTTTTGGCAAGCTTACCGTAACGAAAAGGGAATGCAACAATTCTGGGTAGTATTCTTCCTCTTCTTCATGACAGGACTAGCCATTGTATTGTACCTTAACCAGACACCTATGCAACCTCGTGAGCGCGATTATGCCTATGCTGGTTCCTTCTATGCCTTTGCCATTTGGGTAGGTATGGGTGTAGCGGGTATTGCCCATCAGTTGCAAAAGAAGATGGGCGAGAAGCCTGCAGCCATCCTTGCAGCGGTAGCAGCCCTTTTTGTACCCTTCCAAATGTTGGGACAGACTTGGGATGACCACGACCGCAGCGGACGCTACATGGCACGCGATTTTGGACAAAACTACCTTAATACCCTACAAGAAGAGGGAAATCCTATTATCTATACCAATGGTGATAACGATACCTTCCCGTTGTGGTACAACCAAGAGACAGAGAATTACCGTACCGATGCCCGCGTATGTAACTTAAGCTACCTACAAACCGATTGGTACATTGACCAAATGCGTCGTCCAGCTTACGATTCACCTGCACTTCCTATTGATTGGAGCCGATTAGAGTATGTACAAGGCCACAACGAAGCGGTAATGATTCGTCCCGAAGTGATGGAGAGTTTGGCTAAATTCTACGAGCAAAACCCCGAGGAGGCAGCCAAAGAGTTTGGCGATGATCCCTACGAACTCAAAAACATCTTGAAATATTGGGTACGTATGCCGAAAGAGGGATTGCAAATGATTCCTACTGATAGCATTGTAGTAAAGGTAGACAAAGAGGCGGTTAAACGCTCGGGTATGATGATTCCAGCTGCCCTAAACGGCGAAATACCCGATCACTTTACCCTTTCACTCAAAGGAAAACGCGCCTTGTATAAGAGCGAACTAATGATGCTAGAGATGCTAGCCAACTGCAACTGGGAGCGTCCTATCTACATGGCTATTACCGTAGGTAGTGACAACCACTTGAATCTAGGCGATAACTTTATGCAAGAGGGATTGGCCTATCGCATCACTCCCTTCAATACCACTCAACTCGATGCACGCATTGATAGTGAGAAGATGTACAATAACTTGATGCATAAGTTTAAATTTGGCGGACTAGACAAACCAGGTATCTACCTAGACGAAACCATTATGCGTATGTGTCAAACACACCGCCGCTTGTATGCTCAATTGGCTAGCCAACTCCTAAAAGAGGGTCAAGTAGCCAAAGCAGTCGAAGTGTTGGATTACAGCCTCAAAATGATTCCTACGGTAAATGTACCGCATGACTACATCATGAGTAGCTCCAAAGAGATGATTGATATCTACCTAGCTGCTGGCGAATGGGAGAAAGCAAGTGCTATCCTCAATGAACTAGCTAATAAATCGGTAGAGTATATCAGCTGGTACCTAAGCCTAGACGAAATGCGTTTTACCTCGACCTACGAAAGCTGCTTGCGTAACTTCTACATCCTTGATGAGTTAAACAAATCGTTCGACAAGCTAGATTCTCTTTCGGCTGCAACAAACCAAAACAAGGAGAGCCAGCAGATGAAGTCACATTACGCTAGCCAATTCGAAGGATTGTACGATAGCTTTAACCAACGCGTAGGCGGAGGACGTACTAGATAATCGCTCACCAACGAGGCATGAGAACCTACATAAACTATTTCACCCTCGTTATATCGTGATATAACGAGGGTGAAATTTATAACGAACTCTCTTCGTATAGCTAACCATTATAGTAACGGCTAAAGTGGATAAACAAAATGGTAGTCCACATAGAGAGAAGAAGTCGACTTTTAGCAACTAGGATTATGTTTATAGAACAACCGCCCCAATTTGTACGCTGGCTCTATCCAGCAGCCATTTTCCGCATGGATAAGAGAGAGAAATCAATCTATCTAACCTTTGACGATGGACCCATACCACACATCACACCGTGGGTGCTCGATATACTGGATCACTATCAAATTAAAGCCACCTTCTTTGTGATAGGCGATAATGTAAGGAAACATCCCCAAGAGTTTGAGGAGATTCTGAAAAGAGGGCACCAAGTAGGCAACCACAGCTTTAACCACATCCGTGGCTTTAGATACTCAGACAAAGCCTACTTAGCCAATGCAGAAGAGACCAATCAATTGATTCAGAGCAATCTATTTAGACCGCCTCACGGCTATATGACTCGATCACAATACCAGATAATTCGTAACAAGTACCGCATCATTATGTGGGACCTGGTAACCCGCGATTACAGCAATCAGCTTACTGGCGAAGAGGTCTTTAAAAAGGTAAAAAAGTATGTGCGCAACGGCTCCATCATTACCTTTCACGACTCTATCAAGGCAGAATCTAACCTAAAGTATGCCCTTCCACGTGCCATTGAGTGGCTAAAAGAGCAAGGCTATGCCTTTAAACTATTCGACTAGATAAAGCTGCCTAATATCCCACATTAATTCAAACTTATATAACATAAAACCAAGAGCCCTATCACCTTCCAGTACGTAGTGTGATAGGGCTCTTTAGTGGGCTTATAATGATATTCTATAAATTTAATCAATTAACAGATACCTCCAACGGTTTACGTACCTGCTCAGCATAACGCTCTAAATAGTCTATCCAAGTAGCCTCCTCTTCAAAACCATAGTTGCTCCAGCCCGATCCCCAGTAATAGAGGTACTCCGAGTTGGGAGCATAGTCACTTACTGCCAACAGATGGCCCAATGCGCCACCACGATTGGGTGCATCGGCTGCCGTAAAGAGGAAAGGAGCCGCTACGCTGGGGCTCTCTGGAAATACCGCCCCCACATAGATAATACCGTGGTTATTATCGGCATTTTGAGTTAAGTCAGCATACGAAATATACCCTTTCTTTGCATCATAAGCATACCCCTCTGGATTCTCCTTATGCAATACAATGCCTGTAGCAAGGGGAGTCGTTTGGGTCAGGTTTTGGTAAGTAATCACGGTCTTATTGAGTTGCGAACCCTTATCGAGAGTTATCAACCGTGTTTCTGTAACCAAAGAGTCGTTACCCACTACCATGGGATGAAAAACAAGAGATACCGTAAAGCGTAAAGGCCCATTATCGAGTAGCTCGCAAGTAGCATAGTTGTAGGGATAGAGAATGGTACTATCTGGGAACAGCGCCGTTGTACCGCCTCCTAGTGTGGGTCCTACTGCATAGCAATCCATCCCATTCCCATGATCTACATGGTAGGAGAGACCTTGGTTAAGCTGCTTATCATAACGATCCTCTACAACCGGCTCTGCCACCGATTTAGTCCATAAATCATACCCAAATAGTCTGTCACCACGCATTTGAGCAGCAGGTCCATAGGCGCGAAAGGCTACTCTATCGTTCTCCCATGCCAAATCATCCATTCGTTCAGGATACTCCCTTCCACAAGCTACTAACTCAACCGGTGTAGGTATCCCCTTAATCAAGGCGAAAGAGGCCGAGTCGGCTGCCAATAGCGAGACCGAGAAGATTAATTTACCATCGTAGGTAATTTGGTAAGGAAGCTCTGTTCCATCTACATCCAAGAGTATCACCTGGTCAGTTTCTGACAACTGCAAACTATGCGTAATCTCCTCCATTGATAGCTCTACCATTTCGGCCGTACGGTCCATGTTAAGTGGATTGATAACCTCAATAACCAGCGGCTTCACTTCTGAGCAGGCAGAGAGGAGAACAACGGCAAGAAGGGCAACAACTATTTTTTTCATATCGTTCTGTTTTTTCAATTCATTTCTGCTCTCAAAGATAGAAACATATTTATTAAGTTACCCCTATTTTAAACTAAATTCTCGAAAGAGCAGAAAGCTATATCACGCAAATTCAATTATAAAAGAGAATTCCTTTCCAAATACAAATCTTTTGAACTAAGTTTGTACTATATATGCAGATAATATAAACTGAATGCTAATCAATAGGCAAACAGATAGGTTACAAAACCCAAAGCACCCTAAAACCAGCTATTTATAAACAGATGAAATCAATTACCGAACTTTACCGAATTGGCACAGGCCCCTCCAGTAGTCATACCATGGGCCCCCGCAAAGCTGCTGAAATATTCTTAGAAAAATATCCCAATGCTTACTCTTTTCAAGTAACGCTTTATGGTAGCTTAGCAGCTACAGGCAAGGGACACATGACCGATGTAGCCATACTCGATACCTTAGAGCCCCACGGAGCCGTAGAGCTTGTTTGGAAATCGCACATCTTTTTTCCCTTTCACCCCAATGGAATGACCTTTAAGGCACTCGATGAATCGGGAGAAGCCATGGGCGAATGGACAGTTTTCAGCGTAGGTGGTGGTGCCTTAGCCGAAGAGGGATACGACAAAAAGAGTCAACAGGAGGTGTATGATATGAGTCACATGAGCCAAATTCTCTATTGGTGCGAACACACAGGCCGTGGCTACTGGGAGTATGTAGAGCAGTGCGAAGGGGAGAAGATTTGGCCCTTTCTAGCAGAGGTATGGCAAACCATGAAGGAGTCTATTGAAAGAGGATTGGACAAAGAGGGCATTCTACCTGGACCGCTCAATTTACGCCGCAAAGCCTCTAGCTACTACATCAAAGCGAAAGATTTCAAAGAGGCACTCAGCACCCGTGGACTCATCTTCTCGTATGCACTGGCAGTAAGCGAAGAGAATGCATCGGGCGGGGTGATTGTTACAGCACCTACGTGTGGTTCGTGTGGGGTACTCCCTTCGGTGCTCTACCACATTCAAAAGAGTAGAGACCTGAGCGATACACGTATCTTGCGCGCTTTGGCTACCGCTGGATTGGTGGGAAACATTGTAAAGCACAACGCCTCTATCTCAGGAGCCGAAGTGGGATGCCAAGGAGAGATTGGAGTAGCTTGTGCCATGGCATCGGCTGCTGCCAGCCAACTCTTTGGAGGAAGTCCAGCACAAATTGAATATGCAGCCGAAATGGGATTGGAGCACCACTTAGGAATGACTTGCGATCCTGTATGCGGATTGGTACAGATACCTTGTATCGAGCGCAATGCCTATGCAGCAGCCCGTGCCATTGATGCCCATATTTTTGCTGCATTCACCGATGGTACACACCGAGTATCTTTCGACAAAGTAGTACAGGTGATGAAACAGACAGGACACGACTTACCTTCGCTCTACAAAGAGACAAGCGAAGGGGGACTGGCCAAGGATTACCAACAAATGTAAGACCATTTATCACTGATAGATGCGCAAACAGGGAATTCTGAGGTTACTAGAAACCTCTCTTTAAACCCCTTAATCATTATTTTAAAAGGTCTAGACGTTTAGAATGAAACGTCTAGACCTTTCCTTATAAAGGGGCGGACCTTTTACCTCAAAGGGGCAATCCTTTCACCTTAAAGGGGCGGACCTTTTACGCAGAAAAGAGAGCACTCTTTTTTTAAGAAATCATCCAGTATAAGTGCTAAAGATCAACTAATTCTAGTTACTCACTTTTTGGTTTCAGACATTATAAACAACTAATTATCAATACAAAAGGCTGAAAGTAAGAAATCCAAACAACCACTCTTTTTCTCTTTCTTCAGCACACAAAGCCTATCGACGAAATCAATGAGCCATGACACTTAAGCTGTTCACTCTTTTTACTTTCAGCCATACACGTTATTAGTCAAGCACTTACACCAACTGAAACCAAAAAGTAAGTAATTAAAATTGGTTCCTTTTAGCTATTTCTCTCTATTAGTTCTTGCATTCAAATAGCACATGCAACTTTTAAATTTGAAAAGATGGTCCAAAGAAGAGAATACTCCTTTAGCCAGAAAAAAGAGCCTATTCTATTAATTGAAAGAGGAACTCACTCAAGTGTTATGCAAGAAAATTGCACCAAATATCCAGCGCTAAGGAAAAACAAGTAAAATACTCATATACTGACAATTAAACAAACAAAAGAACATACACAAAGAGCAATTAAAAATATTTCAGAGGAATATATTCAAAATAATTTGTGCATCTAGCCTATTCCAAATAGTTTTGCAATGTAACATTGTTGCATAAAGCAACTTAAATTAAAGACTATCCATTAGAGCCACCTGCAATGGCTCGGCTAAACACAACTTTCAGATGAAAAAATTCATGTCCCCCCTGCTCAGTTGCCTTTTAACAGCCCTGCTGTTTGCTCATTGTACCTCCCATCCGGTAGCGTACGAGACTCCACTCAATGCCAATTGGCAGTTAACAAGTAGCGCCACCCTTACAGTGGGCGGCGATAAGGTAAGCACCACCAGTTACCAACCCCAAGCGTGGCACACTATCCAGCTTCCTTCCACCGTATTGGCTGGCTTGTGCCAAGCAGGAGTCTACAAGGATATCTATTTTAGCGATAACTTAACCCGCATACCCACCGAACCATTCGAAAGAAGCTGGTGGTACCGCAAAGCGTTCACTATAGATAGATATAGCACCGATAACTTTTACGAACTCCTCTTTGAGGGGATAAACTATCGTGCCAATATCTGGGTCAATGGAACGCTAGTAGGAGAGGCCGCTACAATTGAGGGCCCATTCAGCACCCATCAAATCGATATTACCCCCTATGCCAAGGAGCAGAACATCGTAGCAGTCGAGGTATTTCCTCCACACAAAACCGATCTCACCATCGGCTTTGTGGATTGGAATCCCAATACCCCCGATAAAAACATGGGACTTTGGCGAGGGGTAAACCTGCTCCAATCGGCTGCTGTAGCCATTGAGAATATAGCCATTACTACCGCCCAACTAGACCTAGTTAACTATGCCAAAGCAGCTTTGCAAGTAGATGTAGAGCTTAAGAACAAGCGTGCAGAAAGCCAAAAAGGTACGGTTAAGGTAACCATCGAAGGAGGTATCGAGCTAGAGCTACCCTATACCCTCGAAGCCAATGAAATAAAACGGCTGCAACTTACAGCGAGTGACTATCCAGCCCTCCTTGTCAAAAATCCCAGAGTGTGGTGGCCTATCCACATGGGTTCTCCCGAGCTCTATAGCGCAAAGGTAACAGCCTATACCAATGGAGAAGAGAGTTCTGCCAAGCAAACACGTTTTGGCATTCGTACGGTAGACGATTATACCTTTGCCTACGGCGAAGAGGAGATAAGAGGGTACAAAATAAACGGCATCAAAACCCTCATTAAAGGGGGAGGTTGGGTAGACGATATGACCCTAGCCGATAGCAACCAAAAGGTACGGGCACAGGTAGAATATGTGAAGCAAATGAATCTCAATACCATTCGGTTGGAAGGGTTCTGGGGCAACTCCAAAGAGTTGTACGAAGCGTGTGACGAGAACGGGATTCTTTTAATGGTAGGGTTAAGTTGCCAGTGGGAGTGGGAAGGCTATTCGGGTCGCCCCGAACACCAATTTATGAATGTAGATAGCCCCGAAGATATAGCACTCATCTCAAGATCTTTTCAAGATCAGGTGAAATGGGGCATGAATCACCCCAGCATCTTCTTGTGGGTATATGGCAGCGACAAATTGCCTACTCCAGCCTTTGAGCGGGCACTCAATACCAGCATCCGAGCCTACGACAATGATCGCTGCATATTGGCCTCTTGCAAAAACAGGTGGCAAGAGGATGATAAGAGGCAAATAAGCGAAGTAAGTGGTAATCCAGGCGTAAAGATGTTGGGCCCTTACGAGGTGGTTCCACCCCTCTATTGGTACCAAGATAAGAACCTAGGAGGAGCCTATGGTTTCAATACCGAAACGGGGCCAGGTGCTCAGATTCCCCCTATAGAGAGTATCAAGAAGATGCTTGCTGCCAAAGATCTTCCCCTTATCAACGGTGAGGGATGGCAGTACCACTGTGGCAGAAATGAGTTTCAAACACTCGATAAGTTCTTAGTCAACTACGAAGCACGCTACTGGAAGGCAGAAAATGTAGAAGATTTTGCTTTTGACGTACAGCTATCGAACTATGAATTGATCCGAGCCATGTTCGAAGCCTTCGAGGTAAATAGAGGCGAGTTATCAACAGGCATTATTCAGTGGATGCTTAACTCGGCTTGGCCCGAAATGTATTGGCAGCTCTATGATTGGTATTTAAATCCCAATGGTGCGTTCTATGGTACAAAAACAGCTTGTCAGCCACTCAACCTGATTTACAACTATGCTACCAAAGGCATCTACTGGAACAACTCAACACCCACGCAAGTGGCTGCTAGGGCAGAAGTACGCCTATACGATCTGCAATCAAACCTGATACACCAAGAGCAATTGCCAGTGAATTTAACTCCCTTCTCAGTAGAGCAGCTTAGCTCATTGGCCCCAATTAAATCGCCCTCCGATGTCTATTTCTTGTCACTTAGACTTTACGACGAGAGCGAAAAGGAGCTTTCGAACAACTTCTATTGGCTCTCGGCAGCCGAAGATAAGTTGGACTACTCCCAATCTACTTGGTACTACACCCCACAAAGTGAATATGCTTCCTACCAAGCCCTGCAAGAGCTACCCAGTGTAGAGGTAACCCCCTTTCACATCCTCCAGCAAAAGGATGACAAAGAGGTGGCTACCGTTCATTTGACCAATAAATCCAGCCAAATAGCCTTCTTTATTGAGATGCAGGTGGTTGATATAGAGAGTAATGAAAGCGTATTACCCATACTCTGGAGCGATAACTATGTATCACTACTACCCGGAGAGACGCGCACCTTTACTGCCGAGTTTGATGCCCAAGGGGCAAAGACTACCCTGCTGGTAAAAGGTTTTAATACTACGCAACAATAAATTCAATCGAATCTAATAAAGTAGTGATAACTCAACTACTTCAACTCTTAACTGAGAGAGTAAAACAAAGAGAGAAATTATGAAACATTACATCGGAATTGATTTAGGAGGAACCTCTATAAAAGGGGGCGTCGTTTCGGGCAACCTCATTATAAAAGAGCAATCGGTAGAGACTTGTGCCCAAGAGGGTGGTGAACAAACCCTTACTCAACTCTATAAGCTTATAGATGAACTACTAACTCCCCAAACAGTAGCCATAGGCATAGGGGTTCCAAGTGTGGTCGATAGAGTGAATGGCATCGTATATGATGTGCAGAATATAAAGGATTGGAACAGAGTAGCCCTGCGTGAATTGGTTGAAAGCAGGTTTGGACTACCAGTCTCTATCGACAATGATGCCAATTGCTTTGCAGTAGGCGAGAAACAGTTTGGAGCAGGCCAAGCGTTTAACCATTTTGTTGGCATCACACTCGGAACTGGAGTGGGAGGTGGAATTATTCAAAATGGAAAACTACTGCAAGATGCTAACTGCGGATCGGGTGAATTTGGCGAACTACCCTACAAAGATAGTATCGTAGAGGCCTACTGTGCAAGCGGCTACTTTGCCCGCAAAGGGATGGGAACAGGCGCAGAAGTCGCTGAGAAAGCACGCCAAGGAGATCCAGTTTGCATGGCTATCTTTCATGAATTTGGCCTGCACCTTGCAGCATTAGTCAAGATGATTGTACTCACTATCGACCCCCAAGCTATCTTGATAGGAGGTTCCATCAGCCACTCTTTCCCCCTATTCCAAGAGAGCTTGCACCAAGCTTTGAAAGAGTTCCCCTACCAGAACTCACTGAAAAATCTAACAATAGCCCCATCTACGCTGCAAAACAGTGGCATACTGGGTGCAGCTGCCCTTTGTCTCTAAATATAAAACCTTTTTAAAATAGCATCGCATCATGATTTTTCACCCAGAAAAACTACAGAAAACCGTTATTGGTCTTTTCTTTGCCGGAAAAAAGCTACAAGCAGCCCGCATTGAAAAAGGAGTGGCTGTTCAAATCATCAATAAAGAGATTAATAACAGAGAGTCAGAGGAGTTTATCATAAATGAGCTCCTATCTGTTATAGAACAACTACATGACCCATCGGTATCTGGCATTGGAATCGGTGTACCCAGTTTGGTCGATGTCAAAAATGGTATCGTTTATAAACCTACCCATATACCATCTTGGCGCAAAGTTCATCTAAAAGAGATTATTGAAGATCGATTCTCGACTCCCACTTTCATCAACAATGATGCCAATTGCTTTACGATGGGTGAGAAGTATTTTGGCTCGGCCAAAGCGTACGATGACGTAGTAGGCGTTACCATTGGAGCAGGATTGGGGGTAGGCATCATAGCCAATGGAGTACTCTATTCGGGTAATAATTGTGGCGCAGGCGAGTTTTGTTCTATCCCATACAGAGACCACGATTATGAATATTACTGCAGTGCAGGCTATTTTGAGGAGAAGTATGGCATTGACTATAAAACCTTAGCGCTACGCTCCAAGCGGAAGGATAAAATAGCACTAGCTATTTTAGAACAGTTTGGCTTTGATTTAGGTAATGCCATCAAGACCATTGTCTATGCACTCGACCCACAAATTATTATCATTGGTGGTTATCTATCAGAATCATACCCCTACTTTGAAGAAGCAATGCATAAAAAGTTGAATACATTTATCTACCCCGAAACCATTAAAAAGCTTGTTGTAAGGTGTTCTGAAACAGCCAACATAGCCACTTTTGGGGCAGCTGCACTCTGTTTTGAGAAGAAAGAGTTGACTCTTTAATTGATTAAATAAAAAACCATGAAACAAAAGGTTACAATAGCCGATATTGCCACTCGCATAGGCATATCTACTGCCACAGTATCTCGTGCGCTTACCAACAGCCCCAGCATTAGTGAGCATGTCAAGAAAAGGGTATGGGAAGAGGCAAAAAAGATGGGATATGGTCGCACTCCCATACTAGAAAGCGCTAAAAGCATTGTAGTTATTGTACCTGAATTGTTTAACCATTTCTACAGTGAGATTATCCGTTTTATAGAGAAAACTATCTCAGTAAATGGCTACCACCTTGCTACCTACTGCTCCTATAACTCGTATGAGAAGGAGAAAAGTATCGTTCAATCGCTACCCCTAAATGATATTAGTTGCTTGCTCATATCCAAAGCAATGGATTCTGTTGACTCTTTACACCTCGTAGAGCTCCACAAGAAGGGGGTACCACTTATTCAATTCAACCGTATTGATTTTGAACTTGAAGGAGCTAAGTTTATCATTGATAATTATATGGATACGTATGCTGCCACGCAGAAGCTCTTAAATGCTGGCTATATACGCATTGGTTTTGCAGCCAAACATTACAATTGCCCAATCTACCAAGAGCGAGAAAAGGGGTATAGAGATGCACTGGCCGATAGAGAGAGGGCATTTGATCCCCAGCTCTTGCTATACAGTGAACTTACCAATGATGATATATCACAAGTTATAGAACACTTTTTAGAGCTTACTCCTCGTGCCGATGCGCTCTTACTACCCAACTATTATGCAGCCCTACAAGCCATGCATTTAGCCAAAATCCGGAACATAAAGGTTCCCGAAGAGCTAGGCATATTTAGCATGGACGAAGAGATATATTCCAAATACAATGTTCCATCTATCTCTAGCATAGAACGTTCGTTACAGAATATAGGGGAGGATATGGGGGCTTTGGTAAATCAAATAATAACAAAGCAACCATACAAAAGAGATAAAGTGACCGTTTATAGCTCAACCCTTATTTTAAGGGGCTCTACGCTATTAGGCAGCTAAGCAACGTCTACTTAAACAGCACTCTCATGACAAACCAAGCGTGATGTAGCAGGGTACTTAACACGCCATAATGGTTACACATTATCCTGAAACGCTCCTTCAAAGAGGCCTTGTGGTTCTGGGTGGTAGTACCTTCGTTTAAGTAGTTCACCAAAGTCAATCCTGTACCATGAAGCCCATGAGCTCTCTTCATTAAACGAATGCACCAATCAAAATCGGCCGAGAAGCGATAAGTTACGTTATAGGGTTCGGACTGCGCCAATATACGGTTCACAAAGAAGGCTTGGTGACACACCAACATGCCACTCTTAAAGCTCTTCCAAGAGAGCTTTTGGGGGGCTTTTAACCTACGCATGTGCAAAAAAGAGCCCTTTTCATCGACTATAGCTGTCTCTCCATAAACTATTTGGGGGAGTGTTCCATCGGCCAATAGAGCACCCTCCAAAGAGGAGGCTATTGCTGCCAAGGTATCGGCGTGATAAAAAGTATCGCCTGCATTGAGAAAACAGAGATACTCTCCCGTAGCCAAGGTAAGCCCTTTGTTCATGGCATCGTATATACCGCTATCGGGTTCGCTTACCCAGCGAGAAATAACCCCCTGGTAAGATTGAATAAGAGGCAAAGTGTTATCGGTTGAGTTGCCATCAACCAGAATATATTCTACCGATTGGTAACTTTGACTAGCTACACTCTGCAGGGTTCTCTCCAACACTTTATCGGCATTGTAACAGACTGTTATGATGGAAAAAAGAGGGGTCGATCTACTCATGACTCTCTAGTTAATTTATTATATAGTTCGATGTATTGCTTTGCAACAACCTCTTCGGCATAGCAATCAATCACTTTCCGACGTGCCGACTCGCAGAGTAACTCATAATTGGCCTCTTGAAGCACCCAAGAGATACCATTAGAGAGATCAAGCGTCGATTTGTATTGTGCTACATAACCATTGTGCAAGTGATCAATCATTTCGGGAATCCCACCCACCTCAAATCCTACACAGGGAGTACCACAAGCCATTGCTTCCATAATGGTGTTGGGCAAGTTATCTTGTAACGAAGGGGTGACATAGAGGTCGACTGCATTGTAAAGTTCAACCAATTCACTCTCGCTGTGGATGTAATCCAGGGGATACAATGAAAAAGGAAAGAGTGAACTATAGTGCTGGGCAGCTTGCCCAAAAACGACTACCCCCCAACTCTCTGCTACTTGTGGTGTGCGACTAACCAACTCTTTACAAGCCTCAATAAGGTAATCCATTCCTTTGCGTTTGTCACTTACCTTCATAGAGCCAAAAAGCAGTAGCTTTTTATGGGGCGGAAGCCCCTTTTTTTTTCGACACAACTCCTTATTGAGTGGTTTAAAGAGCGCTGTATTAATAGGATTTGGGATATTGGTCACCCAATGTCCCTTTGTTAGCGTAGCGGTCGATGCCTGTTGGGCCAGCCAGTTGCTACAACCTACAAAAGTGATGGGAGCCTTTTTCCAAACCTCTTGTTTAACCTTAAATGTACGAAAAGAGAGATCGGAAGAGCTTCCTTTGTAAAGTTCTGGGCAGGAGTGACAATGTTGCTGATAATGTGTACACTCTCCTGCATAGTGACAAATGGCTGTAAAAGGCCACATATCGTGCATGGTCCATACCACCGGTTTGCCAGCTTGCAGAATACGCTCTATCTCGCGCAAGGAGAGCATACCTTGATTAATCCAATGTAGGTGAATAACCGAAGCTTGTTTAAATTCGGGTAGTTGGGTAATATCATTTCCCGTATTGGCTATACTAACAGCAAATAGGTTCTGCTTCTTAAAGCGATTGGCACACCATATCACCATGCGCTCCCACATAAACTGCCATACATGCCACCAACTCTTTCGCAAAGCAATTACCCGCGGCTCGTCTCCCTGCTTGTTACGAACCAACAGCTGAACTCTAACTCCACTACCCTTTAGTGAGGCTAACAAACGACTGGCAGCAATCGCTGCTCCACCTGTACGGTCTGAAGTGTTGATGAGTAATATTTTCATGGTGAGCGTAGAATTTAGCCTCAAAGTTATCGATTTTAGGCGAAATGAAAGAGAGCGGTTAATTAATATAGTTAATATGGAACAACTGTACTAAAAGAGGTGGCACAATACTAGTGATGCAAATCTCTGTTGAGCCACTTGCCAACGCGCTTGCCGATGGCAGCTACAATTACAGAAAAATTGCCGTAGCGCATATTCAAGAGAAGCTCCTCAAGCGAACGTCCTATTTTGATCCAAGGATGGCCCCAACACATTATTTTATACACTCTTTTCTTGTACGCTACATCTTCAATTACATATCGAGGATGGTTGAGTGGAGAGGCTAATTCATGCCTTTTCATCGTAAAAATACGCCTATACCGCCTAGGCAGTGTTTGCAATGAACTGCCAAAATGGGTAGAACCTGCCGTAGGGCCTAAATTGGTAATCATATTCTTGGTAGGGACAATAGAGAGACCCGAGTTCAAAAGTATCGCACTGTGAAAGATGGTTTCATAAAAAGGCTTTCCACTGGCACGGTGGTGCCTACACATCCGAATAAAATCGGATCGATAGTTCCGTTCCTTTATCACTCTCTCCAAAAGTGCTACATCCTCTGGGTTATCGAGAAATTGATAGGTTTCATCCCATTGGTCAATCACTCGTTTCCAGCTAGCCCACCCCCAAATGGAGAAGGTGGTAGTAAAGAGGTAGTCAGCCCCATTGGTAGGGGTTACCTCTTCAGGATTAAATCCTGCAATCATCGATATGCGCGTATCATGCTCATACCGATCAAGCAACTCTTTGCAAAAAGAGAGAAAAGTAACACTCGGAATACTATCATCTTCAAATACCACACACTTATCGGCCATAGAGAAGGCCCATTTCTGTGCCATATAGTTGGAAGGGTCACAACCGTAGTTTTTTTCTTGGTACAACCGATGCACCTCGCACTCCCAATCAATAGTTGCTACTATGTTGCGACACGCTTCGATACCCCCTAAATCGGCTTCGCCTCTTGGCCCATCTTGGTAGAGAAAAAGCTTAGAGGGGCGGGCCTTCCGAATCTCTTCAAAAACCATTTCCAGCGGTTCAGGGCGATTAAAGAAGAGAATCAATACAGCAACATCAACAAGCGACTCTTTCATTACTTTTTAATTAATTCGGGATGAATATAAATAGCATGTATCTTACGCTTCTCTACAGGAGGTATCTCCATGTAGTTCTTATAGAGATCGGTTAGGTAGGCATCTACATGGGCAGGTGCTTTAAACCGAACTCCCTCAAATTCAATCTCAGAAAGGGGGTAAACCGAGTCAATGCGATGTACAATGCCATAACCATTGTTATGAATGGTATTCGAAAGATATTTCCCTTTGGGGTAGAGTAAACAAAGCAATTGCCAAATAGCACGATAGAGGAGATAAATCCCACTAAAATAGAAGAACTCAGCGAAAGAGCGCAACGAATAGTAGTGTTGCATATGGAGAATGCTATAGGATTTAGAGAGCCCTTTCATGATCCGTTTGACCCACTTTCGAGGGAGTGTGGGGTAATCAATAAAAGGGAAAATATCGATAAAAAGGCCCTTTTGGTAATCGACTGCAAGATTATCATGCCCCTCAATATAAAGCGAATTGAGGTCACGCACTTTGGCAATAATCCCCTTACACTGGGGGTCTGTTTGAGCTGTTTGGAGAAAGAGAGAGTCGGGCAATTCAGTGGGGGCTATTGCTACGAAACGCTCCATATCGGCTATAGGCATACCAATATCAATATCATCATCCCACGGAATAAATCCCCCGTGACGTACAGCACCTAACAGGGTGCCTCCATCCAACCAGTAGGTTAATCCATGTTTCTCACAAATTCGATCTACCTCGACTAAGATAGCGAGTTGTTTGAGTTGGCAGCTACGCAAATTAGCAGCCACGTACTCTTTTAGCGGCGATTCTCTGACTAGTGATGGTTTCATTTATCTTCTCTTTTAACATCAATAACTTGCCCTGTAAATTCCGATAGAAGGGTTTGAATGGAAGCATAAGCTACCTTATGGGGTGTTAATAAAGTCTCATCCTCCTCCATTCCAAAGTTCTTTACACGCATAGGTGTTTTAGTACGTTCGGGATTGATGCAATTAACCCCAATGCCTACCGCTTCCCACTCTTGTGCGATGGCTTGCACAAAATTCACAATAGCCGCTTTGGTTGATGAGTAGATGCTGTAAAAAGCACGCCCACGTGTATAAGAGCTCGAGGTAAAAAAGAGAAGCTTTCCTTTGCTCTCTTTCAAATAGTTGTAGCTCTCAAGCGCTACATGAATGGTACCCATGTAGTTGGTATTGACCGAATCACAAATGGTTTGGTAATCGGTAGTCACAAGTGGCTCTCGGTGTAGCACACCCGCCGTATTAATCACATAATCTATGCGCCCCATCTCTTCGTACACCTGCTTCAAGGCTCTGGCCACCTCCTCTTTTCTACCTACATCGACTCCATTCAATGTACGCGAGAAATTAACTACCCGAACTCCATGCACTAGCAAAAGTTCGGAAATGGAGGCACCGATACCACAACTTCCACCAAAAATAATAGCCACTTTTCCTTGCAGTTGTTCTTTGAGTAAAGGAACCTCTTTCAATTCACTTTTACGTAATTGAAAGAATTTATCGAGTAGGTAGGTATCCTCTTTGTAAGTGAGCTTCATGTTACTCTCTTCCCCTTTCACCACATATACTTTTGTCTGGGGAAGGTATTTTACCACCACGCCGCAATCATCTGTGACTTTGAACTCTTCATCGCCCAAGGCTATCTCATACGCTTTACGAATAGTCTCAATATGAAAAGCTTGCGGAGTCTGTCCACGTTGTAGTTTAGAACGATCGGGTATCTGCGAAATAAACTCACCAGCCACTTCAATAATGGTATCGGTAGCAGGCATAGCTACATCAATAGCCTCATATTGCTGCAGCGAAGAGACTACATCATTCAAGATACGCTGACTCACTAAAGGACGAACCGCATCGTGAAAAATAAGATTCACATCACTTCCTTCGTATGCTTTTATGGCCGATAGGCTAGAGTGATAGCGCTCCGCTCCACCTTTGAGAATCTTCTTCACCTTCTTCCACTCGTTCTTAAGAATCATCGATTCGAAGTCCGATTGGTAAAAAGGGTTTGAGACGACGGCTATCTCATCAATCTGAGAATGGGCTTCGAAAGCATCAATGGTATGCTCTACCACCATTTTACCCGCAACTTTAAAGAACTGCTTGGGTGTAGAGAGCCCCAACCGACTGCCTATTCCGCCTGCTAATATAACTGCTATATTTTTTCTCATCATGATTTGTTGTTTAATTATGCAAAAGTAGTAAAGTAATAGATAAAACGAGATACTATTCTTCAGGAACTGTTGCAATTAAATGGTCGATAATGGTAATTCTTCTATTTTCACTCACCAGGCTGCAAGAGCTTAGGCTACTCTTACTCTGCTAAATTAAAAAAAAGAGTTAACTAGATGGCTATCTGCTTAAGAGAATGTTGTATTTTTGTCCTTTTGTTTGCAACAAGAGCCTACACATAAGTGTTAGGACTCTTTATAGCCATTTAAATGAGTAAAACCATGATCGATAAAGAATCAAAAAAAGTATGGAAAGGGCTGACTGATGCAGAAGTTAGTGCCAGTAGAGCAAAGTATGGAGAGAATCTACTCACCCCTCCCAAGCGTCCCTCTATGTGGAAACTGTACTGGGAGAAATTTAAAGATCCCGTTATACAGGTACTACTGGTAGCTGCACTCTTCTCCTTTATCATAGCCATCATTGAACGTGAGTTTGCCGAGACTATCGGAATCTTTTTTGCCATTTTCTTGGCTACCGGCATAGGGTTCTACTTTGAATACGATGCAGGAAAGAAATTTGATTTGCTGAATGCCGTAAACGAGGAGACACTTATAACGGTACTCCGCAATGGGAAAATCACAGAAGTACCCCGCAAAGAGATTGTGGTAGGCGATGTGGTGATTCTCAATACAGGCGAAGAAGTACCTGCCGATGGCGAACTAATCGAGGCCATCTCCCTGCAGCTCAATGAATCGAACCTAACGGGCGAACCTGTAGTAAGTAAATCCATTGATAGCGAAGCGGGCGAAAAGGAGAGTACCTACCCTTGCAACGTGGCTCTACGCGGTACCACCGTGGTAGATGGACACGGTAAATTGGTTATCACAGCAGTGGGCGACTTAACCGAAATAGGGAAGGTGGCCAAACAGGCTACCGAACAGAGCCAAGAGGAGACTCCACTCAATATTCAACTCGATAAATTGGCGGGCTTAATTGGTAAAGTAGGCTTTACCGTAGCACTACTCACTTTTCTAATCTTTACGGGTAAAGATTTGTATCTCTACCTACAAGCCAACGAAGTGACAGGATGGCAGCAAGTAATAGAGATTGCTCGCATTGTACTAAAATACTTTATGGTAGCCGTTACCCTTATTGTGGTAGCTGTACCCGAAGGGCTACCTATGAGTGTAACCCTAAGCTTGGCACTCAATATGCGCCGTATGCTTAAGACTAACAATTTGGTACGAAAAATGCATGCCTGCGAAACCATGGGAGCTATTACAGTAATCTGTACCGATAAAACGGGTACCCTTACTCAAAACCTGATGCAGGTACACGAAGCACAACTCACACCCGAAAGTGAACCGTGGATAGGCGAGGGGTTGAGTGTTAACTCTACCGCTTTCTTGCAACCCAATGAGGGAGGCGAAAAACCAACTGGAGTAGGTAACCCTACCGAAGTAGCACTGCTGTTGTGGCTCCATCAAAAAGGAGTTGCCTACGAACCCTTGCGCGAAAAGGCAGCGGTAGTAGACCAACTTACCTTCTCGACCGAACGAAAGTTTATGGCTACCTTGGTAGAATCGACTGTAACCAACCAAAAGGTACTCTATATAAAAGGAGCACCCGAAGTGGTGATGGCACAAAGTAACCTAACCCCAACGGAACAGAGTCACTACCACACCCAGCTATCGGCCTACCAAAATCAAGCCATGCGTACGCTAGGGGTAGCCTATAAGGTTATAAAAGAAGAGATTAAAGAAGATCAAACAGTGCTTCACTCCGAGAGCGATGTGCATCGTGCAACCCCATCTTACGATTGCGAAGCCTTGGTTAACGAAGGAGGAGTTACCTTCTTGGGCATCTTTGCCATTAGCGACCCCATTCGTAGCGACGTACCTGCAGCCATTGACGAGTGTCAGGCAGCTGGAGTTGCCGTTAAAATAGTAACGGGCGATACACCTGGAACAGCTACTGAGATTGCTCGTCAGATAGGGCTCTGGGAGGCAGAAGATGGTGAACGTAATCGAATTACGGGTGTAGAGTTTGCTGCACTTAGTGATCAAGAGGCTTTGGAACGCATAGGCGATCTAAAAATAATGAGCCGTGCCCGTCCTACCGACAAACAGCGCTTAGTACAGTTGCTCCAACAACGAGGCGAAGTGGTGGCTGTAACAGGCGATGGAACCAATGATGCACCCGCCTTGAACCATGCACACGTAGGACTATCAATGGGTACAGGTACCTCGGTAGCCAAAGAGGCGAGTGATATCACCCTACTCGACGATTCCTTCCATAGCATAGCTACCGCCGTGATGTGGGGACGCTCCTTGTATAAAAACATTCAGCGCTTTATTGTTTTCCAACTCACCATCAATGTAGTGGCACTTATCAGTGTCTTGATTGGCGCCTTTGGAGGAACCGAACTACCACTTACCGTTACCCAGATGCTTTGGGTAAATCTCATTATGGATACCTTTGCTGCCATGGCTTTGGCCTCTATCCCTCCTACACACGATGTCATGAGAGAGAAGCCTCGCAAACGTACCGATTTTATTATTACACCCGCTATGCAACGAGCCATCTTTGGGGTGGGAGCAATCTTCTTAGTGGTATTAACCGCCTTCTTAATCTGGATAAAAGGGCAACCCGCTGCCGAAATGGGAAGGCTGTTGACTATCTTCTTTACCCTCTTTGTGATGCTTCAATTTTGGAACCTCTTTAATGCAGCTGTTTTTGGAACCAATCACTCCATCTTTACCCGTGCTAGAGAGGCGAAAGGGATGATTACAGTATCCTTTATCATACTGATAGGGCAAATCTTGATTGTTCAATTGGGCGGTGATGTATTCCGTACGGAACCACTATCCCTTGAGACTTGGATTCAATTAATTACCGCTTCGTCTTTGGTACTCTGGGTAGGCGAGCTGTACCGATTTATCAAACGATTAAGCAGCAATAAAAACTAGATTTATCCAACTGAAGGAACTCCCCAAAAGGGCACTTAACTCATTTAAAGAGGTTGCAAGAAACCCATCAACCTCTTCACTTTTATTTCATCAACTCTATTGAAAATTGTGCAGACTATAGATTCATTACCTCCAGGGCAATTGCCCCAGTCGGTGGCAACCATTGGCTTCTTTGACGGTGTACACTGTGGGCATCGATTCCTACTAGACCAAGTAAAGAGCATTGCCCACGAGTTGGGTCTCTCTTCGGCGTTGGTTACCTTTCCCATCCACCCTCGTAGAGTGCTACACGCCGACTTCCAACCGCAACTGCTCTCTACGCCCGAAGAGAAGTTAGAGCGGTTACAAAAGGTGGATATTGAGTACTGCTTCTGGCTCCCTTTCACAACAGAGTTAGCTGCACTTTCGGCTTACCATTTCATGAAGTTTTTACGCGATAACTACAATATCCGCTCACTCGTTATTGGGCATGATCACCGATTTGGGCACAACCGATCAGAGCAGTTCGAAGATTATGTAGCGCATGGTGAGGCTCTTGGCATAAAAATAATACAAGCAGAGCGATATGACTCAACAAATGAAGAAACAAACTCTTCAGGCAGTTCCTCAGCGAGTTCTCTGGCCAGTTCCTCAAAAAGCTCTTTAGCTAATCCTTTGGGGAGTTCTTTAACCAATCCTTCAGACACCTCTTCGGGGAGCTCTTTGGCCAACTCCTCTGTCAGCTCTTCGGCCATCCGAAGATTGTTGCTAGAAGGCAATGTAGAAAAGGCAGCTACCTTTTTAGGCTATCCCTATACCCTTTCGGGATTAGTGGTCAGTGGATTTAAAATGGGTACTAAAATAGGATTTCCCACCGCCAACCTAGCCGAGACTGGAGAGCACAAACTAATTCCTGCTTCGGGGGTTTACGCCGTTCGAGTTTGGGTAGGAGAGGATAAAGTAGGAGAGGAAGCATACATGGGCATGATGAATGTAGGCACTCGCCCCACGCTAAATAATGGCAGTGAACAGAGTCTAGAGGTACACCTAATCGATTTTTCAGGCAACTTATACGACTCCTCTATCCGAGTAGAGTTCATAGCCTATTTACGTGCCGAGCAAAAGTTTGCTTCGCTGCAAGCGTTGCAAGAGCAACTGGCCAAAGACCGTCTAGCTGTTATTGAACGATTTACTTAAAAGCTCCTGTAGAAAGAAGAAAGTGTAAGAAATGAGATGAGTTACTCTTTTAAATTCTATATTTGTACCTTTCATTCAATTCATACGTTTCATTGAGAAGGAGGTAGATAAGCATTTAGTAAAGATGCTTCTACTAATGTTACACTTAATCTAAAACAGACATGGGCAGAGTCATTAAATTAATCCTCTATTACTTTTGTTACCAAATCCTCTTTCAATTTGCAGGAGTATTCCTCTTCTGGGTTTGGAGTTGTACCCAAGTAGGAGGCATAGCAGCGCTCGAAGCCAAGCTTCCACTTTCACTCATGCTCTTTTGGAGCCTCGTATCGAGTATTGCCTACTCCATTCACCTTATTCACTTCCGCTACCTTCAACTCAACCATACAACAATGGCTATTGGGAAACCGGCTACTTGGTCGCTCTACCTTCCCATGGGCATCTGCTTTATCCTCTTTTTTAACTGCATCAACGATTGGTTGGACCTGCCCGATATCATGGGAGATACCTTTCTAGCTGCCAAAGACTCCATTTGGGGAATCTTAAGCATCTGCATCGCTGCGCCACTCTTTGAAGAGTTTCTTTTTCGAGGAGCCATCCAAGGGCACCTCCAAAAGGTATGGCACCAAACACCTCGATTGGCTATTTTGGCCTCTGCCTTTCTATTTGGGATTATTCATGGCAACCCTGCTCAAATCTCCTTTGCCTTTCTCTTTGGATTGGTCATCGGCGAGTTGTACTACCGTTCGGGCAGTATGATGCCGGGTATTCTGCTCCACTTTATCAACAACACCACTGCCATGATTTTGATGCACCTCTATCCCGAGACCACGACGCTAGACGAATTAATTCCACCTACTATTTATTGGACAATTGCAGTGGTAAGTTTGGGAGTGGGAATAGTGCTTTACAACCTCTACTTACAACAAGTCAAAGTAACAGCTCCAGCCCATCCATTGGATTCAACAGGAAGATTCGAACAATAATTTGTTTGAACTTAACTGAAACTCTGTAAGTAACTGAAAAACAAATAGTCTGATTTTTGAATATCAAAAGAAGCTTATTCCACGAGAGAGAGAGTTTTAGCCACTTTAATCCTTAAATAATGTCTTAATCTCAAATAAATATTCGATAAACTCCTAAGCATTCATACATTATGCCTATCTTTGCATCGAATTAGATATTTGAAATAAATGAAGACATTTGAAGAAATTGGTGTTTCCGCAGAAATACGGAAAGCCATTGAAGAAATGGGTTATGAAAACCCAATGCCTGTACAAGAAGAAGTGATTCCATACTTGTTAGGTGAAGGAAACGATGTTGTAGCCCTGGCTCAAACAGGGACTGGAAAAACTGCCGCATTTGGTCTGCCGCTGATCCAAAAAATTGATGTAGCACAACGTATACCACAAGCGTTGGTATTGTGTCCTACTCGCGAACTTTGCTTGCAAATTGCAGGCGACTTGAATGACTACTCCAAGTACATTAAAAATCTGAAAGTACTTCCTGTATACGGTGGTTCTTCCATCGAAAGCCAAATACGCAGCCTTAAAGCTGGCGTACATATTATTGTGGCTACTCCCGGACGTTTAATTGACTTGATGGAGCGTAAAGTGGCGCGTCTTGAAACCATTCACAATGTGGTAATGGACGAAGCGGATGAAATGCTAAACATGGGATTCACCGAAAGCCTTAATACCATCCTTGAGAAAGTTCCGGAGAACCGCAACACGTTAATGTTCTCGGCTACTATGAGCCCTGCCATTTCACGCATCGCTAAGACCTACTTACGTGGTGCAAAAGAGATTACAATTGGTACTAAAAACGAAGGTAGCAAGAATGTAAAGCACGTAGCTTACATGGTACATGCTAGAGATAAGTATGCTGCACTAAAACGTGTAGCCGACTTCTACCCACAAATTTTTGGTATCATCTTCTGTCGTACTCGTAAAGAGACGCAAGAGATTGCCGATAAGTTGATCCAAGATGGTTACAGCGCCGATTCACTACACGGTGAGTTATCGCAAGCACAACGTGACTTGGTGATGCAAAAATTCCGCAACCGTCACTTGCAACTATTGGTGGCTACCGATGTAGCTGCACGTGGATTGGATGTGAATGACCTTACACACGTTATTAACTACGGTTTGCCAGACGATACCGAAAGTTATACACACCGTAGTGGTCGTACCGGTCGTGCGGGTAAAACGGGTATTGCGATTGCTATCGTTAATATGCGTGAGAAAGGAAAAATGCGCGAGATTGAGCGTATTATCAACAAGAAATTCATCCAAGAAGCACTTCCTACAGGTGAGCAAATCTGTGAACAACAGTTGCTTAAATTGGTAGACGATATTGAGAAGGTAAAGGTTAGCGAAAGCGAAATCGAAGAGTTCCTTCCATCAGTATACCGCAAATTTGAGTGGTTGTCTAAAGAAGATTTAATCAAACGTGTGGTTTCTATGGAGTTTAACCGCTTCTTAGATTACTATCGTAACGCTCCTGAACTTGAGGCGCCTACTGCAAATAGCCGCGACAACGACGGTGGTTCTCGTAGAGAGCACGGAAGTGACCGCGAAAAAGGTTCTCGTAAAGCCGAAAAAGGATATACACGTCTCTTCTTAAACGTGGGTAAAGGCGATGGTTTCTATGCCAACCAGGTAATAGAACTTATCAACCGTAACATGAAGAAGCAACGTACGCAAATTGGTCGTATCGACTTGATGCAAAGCTTCTCTTTCTTCGAAATTGGCGAACACCAAGCTAACGAAGTGATGGAAGCCTTGAACGGAGTAAGCCTAAACGGTCGTCGCATCTCGGTAGAGATTGCTGGCGAAGGTAACGAAGGCGGCGGTGGCGGCAGCAGAAGCCGTGGTCGTGGTGGACGTTCATCAGAAGGTGGTTACAGTCGTGGTGGTGATCGCGGTGGACGCTCAGGAGGCGGAGATCGTGGTGGACGCTCGAATGATCGTGCCGAAAGAGGTGCTTCAGCAGGTAGCAAGTCGGGTAAGACTCGCGCCGAAAGAGGTTACTCTGAGTCACGTGGACCTAAAGAAGAAAATGACTGGAAACAATTTTTCGAACCAAAGTTAAGAGGTGAAGAACCCAACTTTGAAGAAGAAGGATGGGCACGTCGTAAAAAGAAATAGTAGAGTGTAATACAACACTAGGAAGAGCCATTTTCCCTTGCTTATAGCAAGCGGAAATGGCTCTTCTTCTTTTGAGATTTAACCGAAAAGGAGTATAATAACTGTACCTACTCCAAACGAACAGATTACCCCTGCTTCGCTTTAAAAGCCAACGCATACATGCGCATCTGCTTCACCATCGAAAGCAAACCGTTGCTGCGGGTAGGCGAAAGGTGATCTTTCAATCCAATCTTCTCAATGAAGTAGAGTTCATTCTCCAATATCTCATCGGGTGTATGACCCGAAACTACCTTAATAAGCAGTGCGATAATACCCTTTACAATCAAAGCATCGCTCTCTGCCTGAAACTGAATCTTTCCATCTACTAGATCAGCTTGTAGCCATACACGGCTTTGGCACCCCTCTATCAGGTTCTGTTCGTTCTTGTATTGTGCCGCTAAATCGGGCTGTTCACTTCCTAAATCAATTAAGAGTTGGTATTTATCCATCCAATCCTCAAAGTCATTGAACTCTTCAATGACCTCCTCTTGTAGTTGGTTTATTGTTTTCATCATTCTTATCTATTTTTCTTGTTTTACTTTTCGTTGTAAATAACTGCTGTAACAGTTTCGCCTACGGCTTGCAGTGTAGCTCGGTCTATCACCTCCATGGTGTCGTGCACGGTGTGCCAAGTCGACCCAAAAGAGGAGTGAGGATTGTTGGGCTCGTAGTTGATAATATCTACACAGGGGATGCCTGTTAACTTATGTACATAGATATGATCGTCTATCACCTCTCCCCCTTGTTGCGCTATAAAATAGCTATCGTGTCCCAACTCTTTGGCCTTTTTCCAGATGCGTTTCATGGGGCTATTGGCTGTACGCGCTGAGTAACCCTCGTAGTAGAAGGTAGAACCTTTGGCACCCACCATATCGAGCAGAATGCCGTAACGGGCATTGTAACCTGCTACGTGGGGTGTCCGACCCCAATATTGCGATCCCAAACACCAAGTATCGGGCTTGTAGGCTCCGCGGTAAAATTCGGGGGTACCATAATCTTCGGCATCGAAAAAGATGATATCGACTCCTAGCGTAGGGGCTTGTTGCTGCAATAGACGGGCTATTTCGAGCAATACACCTACACCACTGGCTCCATCATTAATACCCAGGATAGGGGTGTGATGGTTCTTAGGATCGGCATCGTAATCGGCGTATGGACGGCTGTCCCAATGGGCACATAACATGATGCGCTTCTTACTATCGGGGTTGTAAGCCCCAATGATGTTACGAGCTTTAAGGAGCGTTCCATCGTAAGCTATTAAATCGGCATATTGGTTGTATACTTTGGCTCCAAAACTCTCTAACTGAGTAGCCAGATACTCTCCACACGCTTGATGAGCGGCACTATTGGGTACACGCGGACCAAAGTTGGCTTGTGCTTCTATGTAGTTATAAGCACTATCGGCTTCAAAAGAGGGCACTGCTACAGTAGCCTCTTGACTTTCTACCACTTCTACGTTACGCTTGGTACTATTCCCACAGGCAGTGACTCCAAGTAGGAGCACCCATGCAGGAGCTATAAAAAATGAGTTTATTTTCATCTTTATCTATTTTCCTAGGTTCTGCCTACAAAGATAGTCTGTGCTACTATTTATCTAGTATGCTATCTTAAAAAAGTTTATCTCCGCAGGAAATATTCTTCAAACGCTGCCTACTGATTCCCATGCCTACCAATCCCTATTCTTTAATTTTCAACGTAAATTAGACAATTTCTGTCGGCAATTAGACAATTTACGTTGAAAATTATCTAATTGCCGATGGAAATTAAAGAACCAACGGTTATAGAAGAGAAAATTCCTGTGGTACAACGGATGATTATATGAAGTTACGAGGCTTTTTGCACCTCACGCATAACGCGCAGAAAATTGCCTCCCCATATTTTTTCAATCGCTTGCTCGGTATACCCCTCTTTTAGGAGGGCTCGCGTTAGGTTAATGAGTTCGGAAGCTGAAGCGCAACCACGAATGCCTCCATCGCCATCAAAGTCGGTGCCTATCCCTACGTGGTCTATGCCCATGATAGCTACAGCGTGATTAATGTGGCGAATGGCGTCGAGGATAGTGGCCTCTTCTGTCTCTTTTAAAAAGCCGCTGTAGAGGGTTATTTGTACCACCCCTCCTTTGGCAGCAAGAGCACGCAGCTGCTCATCAGTCAAATTGCGGGGATGGTTGCAGAGGGCACGGGCCGAGGAGTGCGAAGCAACCACTGGCTGGTGACTAGCGGCTAGCACATCGTAGAAGGTTTGCTCACCGGCGTGCGATAGGTCGATCATCATCCCTAAACGGTTCATTTCGGCTACCACTTGGTAACCCAGTGGAGTCAATCCCACTCCCTGTTCGTTGTGACGAGCCGAACCACAAATGGCATTGTTGCCGTTGTGGCAGAGGGTCATGTAAACCACTCCTCGCTCTCGCAGAATGAGCAATTGGTTCAAATCCTCTCCCATGGCATATCCATTCTCTACCCCCAGCATAATACTTCGCTTTTGCATTGCTTTGTTTCTGTACAAATCTTGTGGGGTATAGGCCAGCTCCAATTGGGAAGGATTAGTGGCTACCATCTTCTCTAATTGGTCTAACAGGTGGTGCGCCTTGGTACGCGCTGCTTGGTGTCCCTCCTCATTACAGGCCCCTTGCTCCAAGTAGGCTACCATAATGGAGGCATCGAGCTTTCCCTCTTCCATTTTATGTAGATCGACCAATAGTTGTGGATCGCGATGGGCAAAGTTTACCCCTTTATCAAACCACATGGGAGTATCGCAGTGCGAATCGAGTGTCAAGATGCGAGTGTGCAGCTGTTTGGCTTGCTGAAAAGAGGTAGCCTCCTTCACGAGCCATTCAAAGAGTGGCAACATGCAGTGATCTCCCTTCAAGATAAAACATTCGGGGTGCCACTGTACGGCTAACATCGATTTATAATGGGTAGACTCCATGGCCTCTATCACGCCATCACTGGCCCATGCCGTAGCTTTAAAGCCAGGTGCTGGTTGCTGAATAGCTTGGTGGTGGAAAGAGTTAACAGCTAGTTTATCTTGCTGCAAGAGCTGGTAAAGGGTAGACTCCTCTAAGAGGGTTACAGTGTGCGAAGGGTAGCTCCTATCTAACTCCTGGCTGTGCTTGATGCGCACTCCTTCCATCTGTTTGTGAATATCTTGGTACAACGTACCACCCAGTGCTACATTGAGGAGTTGCATCCCCCTACAGATGCCTAAAATAGGAATCTGTCTGTTGACTGCTAGATAGGCTAGCATCAACTCATGCCGATCGCGAACGGGGTTAATTCCCCCTAACTCGTGCAAGGGCTCTTCGCCCCAATAGAGTGGATTAATATCGCCACCACCGCTTAAAAGCAACGCATCGATACCCTCTAGAGTAGCTACTAAAAGCTCTACTTGGTGGGTGGGGGGAAGAATAACTGGAACACCTCCTGCTTTCCATATGGAAGCATAATAGCCCTCGGCCAGGGTGCATTCTTGCTCTTTGTAGTTCCCACTAATCCCAATTCGGGGGCGTTGCTGGCAATTTGTCTCTTTCCGGTCTATCTGACTATAGATTTCGGTAAGACTAAAGGGGGTAAACTGTTCCATTTCTTCTTTTTAGTTGACTATAAGGTAGAATATCAAACAAAGATAGAGAATAATTCGTTTTATTTTTCCATATTTGCTAAAAATGAACCTGCTATGGAACCGATACAGAATTTTACACAGATGACCGAACTACTGCGTACTCAGAAGGTACCCAAGAGGGTGGTGGTAGTCTGTCCCAACGATCCTCATACAGAGTATGTTATTATTCGCGCTTTGCGGGAGGGAATTGCCCGTTTCTTACTCGTTGTAGATAGCGAGCACAAAGCACACGCCGAATCGTTGCAGCATCTATATCCAGAACATATTACCATTTACGAAACTTCGGGAGTGGACGAAGCTGCCAGACAGGCGGTTTGGCTGGTACGTGAGGGGCTAGGCGATGTATTAATGAAGGGATTGATTAACACCGACAATCTGCTTCGGGCCGTGTTGCACAAAGAGGAGGGATTGCTTCCCAAAGGGGCTGTATTGAGTCATTTAACGGTAGCACAAGTTCCACGCAGCAAGAAGTTGCTCTTTTTTTCGGATGCAGCTGTTATTCCTCGCCCTACTTTGACACAATTTGAGGCCATGCTGCAATACGACTTGGCTGTTTGCCGCCGTTTCGATATTATGGAACCACGGGTAGCCTTGATTCATAGCAGTGAGAAGGTGAACGAGAAGTTTCCTCATACATTGGACTATCTTAAACTGAAAGAGCAGGCCGAAGCTGGACGCTATGGAACCGTTTATGTAGATGGACCCATGGATGTAAAGACAGCGTGCGATGCACACAGTGGTGAGGTGAAAGGAATCTGTTCGCCGGTAGGAGGAAGGGCCGACTTGCTCCTCTTTCCCAACCTAGAATCGGGTAATACCTTTTACAAAACCCTCTCACTCTTTGGCGATGCCAATACAGCGGGCATGCTCACGGGCACTATTGCCCCCGTAGTACTTCCCTCGCGTGCCGATTCGGGCAACTCAAAATATTTTAGCCTCGTACTAGCCTGTTTGGCTGGTTAATCAACAAACCTACCCTATGAATATCTTAGTAATTAATCCAGGTTCTACCTCAACAAAGGTGGCACTCTATCAAAATGAAAAAGAGTTATGGCGTGCCACGGCCCAACACAGCGTAGATGATTTAGCTGCTTTCAACTCTTTAAACGAACAGTATCCCTACCGTTTACAACTGATTCTTGCATTGCTAAAAGAGGCCAATATTCCGCTCTGTTTTGATGCAGTAATAGGCCGAGGTGGCTTACTAAAACCCCTGCATGGTGGGGTATATGGGGTAAATGAGGCAATGAAAAGAGATTTAATTCATGCCACTATGGAGCATCCCTGTAATTTGGGTGGATTGCTGGCCGATGAGGTAGCACTCCGCTCGGGAGGCTGTCCAGCCTTTATAGCCGACCCGGTGGTTATAGACGAGATGCAGCCCGAAGCACGCTATACAGGATGGCCCGAATTAAAGCGAAAATCGGTCTTTCATGCCCTTAATACCAAAGCCATAGCCCGTAAATATGCCCAGCAAATAGGGAGTCGATACGAAGATTTAAACTTAGTAGTAGCTCACCTAGGTGGGGGCGTCTCCATTAGTGCCAACCGCAAAGGGGAGGTGATTGATGTAAACAATGCACTCGATGGAGAGGGGCCTTTCACCCTAGAGCGAGCAGGTACTTTACCAGCTGGACAACTGGCAGAGGTGTGTATGAGTGGACGCTATACACTGGCCGAGATCAAGAAAAGATTAAGTGGAAGGGGGGGACTAGTAGCGTATGTAGGCACTACCGATATGCCCTTGATTGTAAAAAAGGCAGAAGCCGGCCAATCGCCCTACAAAGAGGTACTCGATGCCATGCTCTATGGCATAGCCAAACAGATGGGAGCCATGGCTACTGCCCTACAAGGAGAGGTAGATGCCATCTTGTTAACTGGAGGAGTGGCTCATAATAGCTACTGCACAACCTACCTAACTAACTATACACGCTTTATAGCACCAGTCGTTGTATTACCTGGTGAAGATGAGATGGGTGCACTGGCCTTTAATGCACAAGGAGCCTTAACGGGCGAATTGCCCTTGCAAGTATACGAATAAAGGGAGCTTACATCACTTCTTTGTGGTAGATTGATACTCCTCTTTTCGCTTAGGATTCATTGGGAACCATCCTTTTAGCACCCGTTCGCGTTGTTCAAACACCTCTTTAATAGTCCAAAAAGAGGAGAAAGCAAAAACGCCCAATGCAGAGGAGAGTAAGACATTGCTCACAAGCAGTGAGCCTGCCATACCAGCTATACCCAACAACAGAAAAATCCACCAGCATTTGGTACCCCAATAATATTCGGCCTTTACCACCACAGGGTGGAAGAGCCCAATAATTAAAAAGGTACAAATACCAATGATTACACCACTAAAATGGAGGGCATCCATTATTTATCCTGCAAAATAGGTATCTCTTTCTTGATGCTTTGCTCCAAAGAGATCATAGTTTCCGTAGCACTTACTCCTGGAATCTCTTGAATTTTTGAATTCAAAATATCCATTAAGTGTTCATTATCACGTGAGTAAAGTTTAGTCAACATGGTGTAAGAACCTGTTGTAAAGTGGCACTCTACTATTTCGGGTATCTTACGTAGCGCATCTACTACCGATTTGTACATAGAACCTTTTTCTAGCTTAATCCCTACATAGGTACAGCTACGGAAGCCTAAACTCTTAGGATTCACATGGTACCCAGAACCTACAATGACACCCATATCAACCAATCGTTGCACACGTTGGTGGATGGCTGCACGAGAGACTCCACACTCGGCTGCTACATCTTTAAAGGGAATACGCGCATTGAGCGAAATAATGTCTAGAATTTTTCTGTCTAAGTTGTCAATTTTTTCCATAATATAATTGATTCAATATTGTCAAATTGTAAGCAAATATAGGAATAAAAATCAATTTATCTAGAGTTGAAAGATAAAAAGTGCTCTACATGAAAAAAAAACTCCTAAATCACTGTTTAGGAGTTTTTAGAGCCACCGTTTCCTATCATTTTAACCACTTTATCAATATAAACTCTTTTTATTCTGTTATATTTGTAAAATAATAAACCTAATTAATATTACCTAAAGATGCATCCTCTAGAACGATTCAACTATTGCCCAATCTGTGGTTCGCCTCAGTTTGTAGTAAACAATGAAAAATCAAAACATTGTCACAGCTGCGGGTTTACCTACTATTTCAACTCAAGTGCTGCTACAGTAGCATTCATCTTGAATGAATCAAAGGAGCTATTGGTTTGTAAACGTGCTCAAGAACCTCAAAAAGGGAGTCTCGATTTACCGGGTGGTTTTATTGATCTAGCCGAAAGTGGAGAGGAGGGGGTAGCCCGTGAGGTGTTGGAAGAGACTGGACTAGAGGTTACAAAAGCCAACTACCTCTTTTCGCTTCCCAATACCTATCCCTACTCCGGATTTGTGGTACATACACTCGATCAGTTTTTCTTGTGCACGGTCAAAGAACTAAAGCCACTCGAGGCACATGATGATGTAGCTGAAACCTTTTGGCTACCACTCTCCCAAGTGGTACCAGCAGCCTTTGGTTTGGATTCGGTACGCACAGGAGTGATTCGTTTTTTAGAAGAATATAAAAACAATAGATAGATGAAAAAAAGAGCATGGTTAGTTGCAGCACTCTTAGGAGGAGCAACACTGCAAGGGGTGGCACAGGTCATTCCGACCGATGTAGCTGGCGACAAGCTATACGAGCAGGTGTGTGAAGAGTATGCACGTAAGAGTGAACAACGTATTGAACGCTTGCAATACTACCTCAATCAATACCCCGACTCACGTCATACCAACCGGGTTACTGCCTTGATGGCAGCTGCCTACTTTGAACAAAAATCGTATAGAGAGGCAATTGCGCTCTACCGATCAATCGATTTGGAACAACTAGCTACCGAAGAGCGCGACCTAGCTATCTTTCAACTAGGTAGCGCTTATTTGGAGGTAGAAAACTTACGCGAAGCTGCTATCTGGTTTACCTTGCTACAAGATATCAGTCAGCCTTACTCGAGCGATGCTCGCTACTACCTAGCCTACTTAGCTTATGCAGAGAAGCGGTATGACGAAGCTTTAAGAGGATTTGTTTCGCTCCAAAACGATGCAACCTATGGAAGATTGGTACCCTACTACTTGGGCGAAATTTACCTAATAAAGGGTGCCTATGGAGAGGCACGACAACTAGCTGAGAACTATTTAAATAACCATGCAGCAGATACCTATAAGGTAGAGATGCATCGCATTGGGGGAGAGGCACTCTTTGGATTAAAGAGTTACAGTGAAGCCATTCCTCCCTTAGCCTATTACGAATCGGTAGCAACCCATCCTAGTCGCCCGGCACTCTATGCACTAGGTATGAGCTATTATTACAATGGAGCCTATGCCCAAGCTGTAGCTACACTGGGCAGAAGCACAGATGTACGCGATGGTTTGGCCCAAAATAGCTACCTCCACATGGGACTCTCTTACCTCTCTCTTAAAGAGGGTAATCAAGCTCGCATGGCCTTTGAACAAGCCGCTTCCATGGAGTTTGATCAATTGGTCAAAGAGCAGGCACTCTACAACTATGCACTCTCTATACACGAAACCTCTTACTCGCCTTTTGATGAGTCTGTTACCGTATTTGAGCGCTTCCTAAATGAGTTCCCCCAGTCTAACTATGTGAATAAAGTTAATGATTATTTGATAGAGGTCTACATGAATACCCGCAGCTATGAAGCAGCCCTCCAATCGATAGCCAAAATTCAATACCCAGGGCCACGTATCTTAGAGGCTAAGCAGAAGGTGTTGTTCCGCTTAGGTACACAAGCCTTTGCCAATGCAGCTTTTCCAGAAGCGATTAACTGCTTTACCAACTCCTTAAAATTGGGACAATACAACCTTGAGACCAAAGCCGATGCCTACTATTGGCGAGGTGAGGCTCAATATAGACTGGAACGCTATACCGATGCAGCGGCCGACTACAGACAATACATGGAGTTTACCACGAAAAGAAGTAGCACAGAGTATAGCCTAGCACTCTATAACTTGGGATACACCGAGTTTAAACAGAAAAAATATGCCTCGGCTTTACGCTGGTTTACCCAACTAACTAGCCGTGGTACAGCCAATTTACGAACCGTACAAGCCGATGCATACAACCGTATGGGCGATTGCCACTTCTATGCACGTAGTTTTGAGGCAGCCCGCCAAGAGTATGCACGAGCTGCCAATTTAGAGCCCTCAGTAGCCGATTACGCCACCTATCAGGAGGCTTTTGTACGAGGATTGCAACGCGACTATCGTGGTAAAATAGGGTTACTAAATAGCTTAATTACCAACTATCCTACCTCTCAATACATAGACGATGCGCTTTATGAACAAGGACGTTCGTTTATCCAATTAGAAGAGGCAGACAATGCCATCGGTCGTTTTCGCATCCTAGTCGATAAATTCCCAGAGAGTGCTGTAGCGCGTCGGGCGGCCAATGAAATTGGATTGCTCTACTACCAGAATGATAAGTACCAAGCAGCTATTGAGGCCTATAAGTTTGTTATTTCACGCTATCCAGGTAGCGAGGAGGCACGCGTAGCGCAACGTGACTTAAAATCAATCTACATTGACCTTAACCAAGTAGACACCTATGCTAGTTTTGCTTCATCACTACCTGGAGGAGCCAATTTTGATGTGAGTGAGCGCGATTCTCTCACCTATGTAGCAGCCGAAAGAGTCTATATGCGAGGCGAATTAAGTGAGGCACGCAACAGTTTTGTACGCTACCTGCAAATCTTCCCCGAAGGCTCCTTCAGCTTAGATGCACACTACTATTTAGGATTGATGGATTACCAACAAGGGGCTATGGAGCAAGCAGTAGCTCATTTTGAGAAAGTAGTTCACTACCCCAACAACAAATATTCGGAGGGAGCTATGTCGATGAGTGCTGTTATCTACTACAATGCACACCAGTTTGAAAAGGCACTGGCTATCTACAAACAACTGAATGAAAAAGCCTCTACTCCCGAAATGAAACAGACAGCCAAAGTGGGAGTATTACGCACCGCTCAAGCTTTGGGAGATAACGAAGAGATTATTTGGGCAGCGGGCTCACTTGCTAGTGATAGTAAAACAACTCCCGAAATAAGAAACGAGGCACACTACTACCGAGCCAAAGCTTACATAGCTACTGGTAAAGAGGAGGGAGCGCTAGCCGAATGGCAAACATTGGCTACCGATACACGCAATGCCTATGGAGCCGAAGCGAAGTTTAGGGTAGCCGAACGTTATTTCGACGAAGGAAAGAATGAATTGGCCGAAAAGGAGATACTCAACTACATAGAAGTGAGCACTCCCCATACCTATTGGCTAGCTAGAGGCTTTGTTTTGCTATCCGATATCTACGTAAAAGTAGATCGTACGCTCGATGCCAAACAATACTTATTATCACTGCAGCAAAATTACCAAGCCAATGATGATATAGCAGGGATGATTCAGGAGCGATTAGAGAAACTAAATCAATAAGATTTAAACCAAAGAAGAATGAAAAAGAAGCTAATTATAGTAGCAGCCTGTTCACTTCCCCTACTGGGTATGCAGGCGCAGCAAGATAGTACCTTGGTACGTACACTGGTAGTAGAGCACGAATACAATCCTACCATTCTAGATGCTACCAAAATTAATGTTCTGCCCAAGGTAGAAGAACCTACAGCTGCCAAGGCTGGAGTGGAGTATGCCACTGCTTTGCGTCCATTAACAGGTGACAATTACGAATCAATGAGCCCTCTATCTAGAGCTTGGAAAGAGAAAAAAGGGAACCGTGGATTTGTAAAAGCAGGGTATGGAAGTCATGGTAATGTCGATTTTAAAGCAGGTTATCTGTGGGATATAACCCAAACCGATCGTTTAGAGGTAGCGGCACACCTAAATGGCATGAATGGTAAACTAAATGGCTTAACAACTCCAGATTGGAACTCTCGCTTCTATGATTCAGGGGCCAAGCTCAATTACCAACACCGCTTTAGTGGAGTAACACTACAGGTGGGTGGGGCCTTCCAGTCACAAGTTTTTAATTACATGCCAGGGATAGAAGAGGAGACTCTACGCACCATTTCGGATAAGCAACACCATACCTTAGGAAACTTCTTAGTAGGGGTAAAAAGTCACAATGAAAGCTTACCTGTACAGTTTGCACTCGAAATGGGATACAACTACTTTGACAAGAAGTATGCACCCTTTGGGGATGCTAAAATGGCAGAGAAAGAGTTTTACACAAAGGGAGATGTATGGGCGCCCATTAATGATGAACAAAAGGTAGGAGTAGCTGTACAACTCAACAGCTATAACTACGGTGTACCTCAACAAGAAGATTTTCTATCGGTACAACTCAATCCCTACTATGGGCTAGAGAATGATAGTTGGAAACTCCGTTTAGGTGCGCATGTAGATTGGCAGAATCGCAACGAAAGTGGTCTTAAAATAGCACCCGATGTGAAGGTCGATTATATCTTCTCGGATAGCTATGTACTATACCTACATGCTGAAGGAGGACGAGTTTTAAACAACTTCCGTCAGCTCCATAGCATTACTCCCTATTGGAATACCCATAGCACTATTCTATCTAGCTATGTGCCACTCAATGCCTCTATCGGATTCAAAGCATCGCCCATCAACAACCTTTGGTTTAACCTTTTTGGTGGTTATCGCATCTGCGAGAATGACCTAGCGGGAGTAGTAGCCGAAGGAGAATTAATGAGTACACGCTTCCTACAAGAGAAGTCAAAAGTGGCATACGGAGGTGCAGAGCTTAAGTATAGCTACAAAGGGAGAGCAGATATGGGGCTCAAAGGAACCGTTTATAGCTGGAAGGTAGATGGCGATAATTCAGCGCTTTTCTTAGCTAGTAAACCAGAAATGGAATGGAATGCCCACCTCTCAGTACGTATAATCAAGCCACTAGAACTCAAGGTGAGCTATGATTATATCAAGAGAGCGGCTAGCTCATTCCCCATTGTAACGACCGACCTCTTTGCCCATTTTTCCAACTCGGCTGCTACCAACAGTAACCATGCCACACTGGGTAATGTAAGCAACCTTAGTTTAGGAGCAACCTATACTATTTGTAATGGAATCTCGGCCTTTGTTGAAGTTAGAAACCTACTGAATACAACGTACTATTTAGATAGTCTATACCCTGCACAAGGAGTTAACTTTTTGGGGGGACTCTCTTTTCAGTTTTAGTTAAAAATCAGAACGTTTATTCGTTTTTTGAGAAAAAAAGCAGAAACATACCTTATTATATAGGTATGTTTTTGCTTTTTTTCTACTTTTGCCCCCATAATAAAAGGAACACATAGGATTATGCAGAAGAATCTTGTAATTGTAGAGTCACCCGCAAAAGCAAAAACAATCGAAAAGTTTTTGGGGGCAGACTATAAAGTACTCTCTAGCTACGGACACATTCGAGACTTAAAGAAAAAAGAGTTTAGTATCGATGTCGAAGATGGTTTTAAACCCAGCTACGAAGTTCCAGCAGATAAAAAGAAGTTAGTAGCTGAACTAAAGTCAGAGGCTAAAAAAGCAGATATGGTTTGGTTAGCTTCCGATGAGGACCGCGAGGGAGAGGCTATTTCGTGGCACCTATTCGAGGTACTTGAGCTAGATGCTACAAAGACTAAAAGAATTGTGTTCCATGAAATTACCAAAAATGCCATTTTAAAAGCTATCGAGGCTCCACGTGATATTGACTTGAATCTAGTCAATGCACAACAGGCACGCCGTATACTCGACCGCATTGTAGGGTTTGAATTATCGCCTGTATTGTGGCGAAAGGTTAAGCCTTCACTCTCGGCAGGACGTGTGCAGTCAGTAGCTGTGCGCTTAATTGTAGAGCGTGAACGCGAGGTAAATGCCTTTGTTAGCGAGTCGGCTTATCGAGTTACTGCACTCTTTTTAGTACCCGATACTACAGGCAAAGCAGTAGAGGTAAAAGCGGAACTTTCACACCGATTCAAAACAAAAGAGGAGGCACAAGCATTCTTAGAGACGTGTAAAGCGGCTAACTTTAGCATTCAAGATATTACCACTCGCCCCTCTAAGAAATCACCTGCAGCTCCATTTACCACCTCTACCTTACAACAGGAAGCAGCACGTAAATTGGGTTTTACCGTGGCACAAACCATGATGGTAGCACAACGTTTGTACGAAAGTGGACAGATAACCTATATGCGTACCGACTCGGTCAACCTATCCGATTTGGCACTCAATACCAGCAAAGAAGCCATTGTTTCAATGATGGGTGAGGAGTATGTAAAGATACGCAAATTCTCGACCAAGAGCAAAGGAGCGCAAGAGGCTCACGAGGCCATTCGCCCTACCTATATGTCGAATGCTAAAGCTACGGGTGCAGCACAAGACCAAAAGTTATACGAACTCATTTGGAAGCGTACCATTGCTTCACAGATGGCCGATGCTGAACTAGAAAAGACCACCGCTACCATCTCTATTTCAGGGAGCAGCTACAATTTCGTTGCAGCAGGTGAGGTGATTAAGTTTGATGGGTTCCTACGTGTATACAAGGAGTCGTACGACGAAGATACAGAGCAAGAGGATGAAAGCCGCTTACTTCCCCCACTTACCAAAGGTCAGTCAATGGAGCGCAAGGAGATTCTTGCTACCCAACGCTTTACACAAGCACCGGCCAGATATACCGAGGCTAGCTTGGTACGTAAACTAGAGGAGTTGGGTATTGGTAGACCCTCTACCTATGCACCTACCATCTCTACGGTACAGCAACGTGGCTATGTAGAAAAAGGAAACAAAGAGGGCGAAAAACGCGAATATAACCTGTTAAAACTGTCGGCTACACGCATTACAGTAACCACCAAAAGTGAAATGACAGGAAGCGACAAGTCTAAATTACTACCCACCGATGTAGGTACGGTAGTGAACGACTTCTTGTTCGAATATTTCCCTACCATTATGGACTATAACTTTACGGCTAGCGTAGAGAAAGAGTTTGATGAGGTGGCAGAGGGAGAGAAGGTTTGGAACTCGGTAATGGGTGAATTCTACAAAGATTTCCACCCATTGGTTGATCAAACATTGCAGACTAAGACTGAACAAAAAGTAGGAGAACGTTTGCTAGGAACAGACCCTAAAACAGAAAAACCAGTATCGGTTAAGATTGGACGATTTGGGCCTGTCATTCAAATTGGCTCTACAGCCGATGAGGAGGAGAAGCCTAAGTTTGCACCCATGCCCAAAGGTATCTCTATGGAGAATATCACCCTTGAGCAGGCACTCGAGGCCTTTAAACTTCCCCGCACATTGGGCGAAAATGAGGGCAAGGTGGTAACCGTAGGAGTAGGCCGATTTGGTCCCTATATTCGCCACGATGGTGCCTATACTTCGATTCCTAAGGATTTTGATCCAATGAACATTACCCTCGAGGAGGCGTTATTACTTATCAAAGAGAAAGCCGAAGCAGCAGCTAAAAAGGTGATTAAACTATTTGAAGAGGATCCTGAATTACAAATTTTGAATGGTCGATATGGTCCTTACATCGCTTATCAAAAGAAAAATTACAAGATACCTGCCGATGTGGTTCCTGCTGATTTAACGCTTGATACTTGTTTTAAAGTAATCGAACTGCAGAAACAAAAAGGGGAGACTAAAAAAACGAAGCAAGCAGCTAAGAAAAAATAGAAAGAGATGGAGCGAATCTTTTTAATAGGGTATATGGGTTCTGGAAAGACAACGCTTGGAAAAGCGTTTGCTCACTCCTGTGGACTCACCTTTATAGACCTAGATTGGCACATCGAAGAGCGCTACCGAAAGAGCGTATCACAACTCTTTGCAGAGAGAGGTGAAGAGGGATTTCGGGAAATAGAGCGACTTATGCTACACGAAGTGGGAGAGTTTGAAGATGTAGTTATCTCTACAGGTGGAGGCGCTCCCTGCTTCTTTGACAACATGGCTTATATGAACCAAATGGGGAAGAGTGTCTACTTAGAGGTCTCTCCCCAACGGCTCTTTAAGCGATTAAAAGTAGCCAAACAACAACGCCCTCTGTTGGCCAATAAAACCGACAAAGAGCTAATGGACTTTATCTGTGAGGCGTTACAGAAACGAGAATCATTCTACAAACAAGCACACTACACTTTTCGTGGCGAAGAGCTCGAAAATAAAAAGGAAATTCAAGGTTCCGTAGCGTGCTTGAAATTAGAATTAAGAAGAAAAAAAGAATAAATTCACGCTTGTACAAGAAGAAATGAGAAAATGGCGTATTGAAGATTCAGAAGAACTCTACAACATTACAGGTTGGGGTACTTCGTACTTTGGTATTAATGACAAAGGTCATGTAGTAGTAACACCACGTAAAGATGGTGTAGCAGTCGATTTAAAAGAGTTGGTGGACGAATTACAGCTGCGCGATGTAGCTGCGCCTGTATTGGTACGTTTCCCCGATATTCTAGATAATCGGATTGAGAAGATTGCAAACTGTTTTCAACAGGCATCCAATGAATACGCTTACAAAGCGCAAAATTTCATTGTGTATCCCATCAAGGTAAATCAAATGCGCCCTGTGGTAGAAGAGATTATCAGCCACGGTAAAAAGTTTAATTTAGGACTCGAAGCGGGCTCTAAACCCGAATTGCATGCCGTTATCGCTATCAATACAGACTCTGATTCGCTTATTATCTGTAACGGATATAAGGATCAAAGTTATATTGAGTTGGCCTTACTAGCCCAAAAAATGGGTAAACGCATCTTTTTGGTGGTAGAGAAGCTGAATGAGCTCCGCCTAATTGCCAAAATAGCGAAACAATTAAATGTACGCCCTAACATTGGTATCCGCATTAAACTAGCCTCTTCGGGTAGTGGAAAATGGGAAGAGAGTGGGGGCGATGCTAGTAAGTTTGGTCTCACATCAAGCGAGCTACTCGAAGCACTCGATTTGATGGAGAAAAAAGGTATGAGCGATTGCTTAAAGCTTATTCACTTCCACATTGGTAGCCAAGTAACCAAAATACGCCGTATTAAAACAGCTTTGCGTGAAGCATCACAGTTCTATGTGCAGCTACACGCTATGGGCTTTAATGTAGAGTTTGTTGACATTGGCGGTGGATTGGGTGTAGATTACGATGGTACTCGCTCGTCAAACAGCGAAAGCAGCGTTAATTACTCCATCCAAGAGTATGTAAATGACTCTATCTCGGCTTTGGTCGATGCCAGTGATAAGAATGGTATACCTCACCCTAACATCATTACAGAGAGTGGACGTTCACTTACTGCACACCACTCTGTATTGGTATTCGAGGTACTTGAAACGGCTACATTACCCTCTATGGATGAGAGTTTTGAGGTAAGTGAAGGGGATCACGAATTGGTAAAAGAGTTATATACTATCTGGGATAAACTAAATCAGAGTCGCATGCTAGAGGCATGGCACGATGCGCAACAAATACGCGAAGAGGCACTCGATCTATTTAGCCACGGTATTGTAGACCTAAAAACACGTGCCCAAATAGAGCGCCTTTACTGGTCTGTTACACGCGAAATTAATCAGATTGCTTCTGGATTAAAGCATGTACCCGACGAGTTTAGAAAACTAGGTAAGCTATTGGCCGATAAGTACTTCTGTAACTTCTCACTATTCCAATCACTTCCTGACTCATGGGCGATTGATCAAATTTTCCCCATCATGCCTATTCAGCGTTTGGGCGAGAAACCCGATCGCAATGCTACCTTGCAAGATATGACGTGCGATTCGGATGGTAAGATAGCCAACTTTATCTCTACGCGTAATGTATCGCACGATTTGCCGGTTCACTCCATTAAGTCCAAAGAGACCTATTACATTGGGGTCTTCTTAGTAGGGGCTTACCAAGAGATTCTAGGCGATATGCACAACCTATTTGGCGATACCAATGCCGTGCACGTATCGGTAGATAGCAAAGGATACTCTATTGATCAAATCATTGATGGAGAAACGGTTGCCGAGGTGTTGGACTATGTACAATACAACCCTAAGAAGTTGGTACGTACACTCGAAACTTGGGTAACAAAATCGGTAAAAGAGGGTAGAATATCAATAGATGAAGGAAAAGAGTTCCTCTCTAACTACCGCTCAGGACTCTATGGTTATACCTATTTAGAATAAGAATGAAAGAAAAACTTACCATCGTAAAGGTTGGAGGAAAGATTGTGGAAGAGACCCATTCACTCCAACAACTATTAGCAGACTTCTCGGCAATACCCGGTTATAAACTATTGGTGCATGGAGGTGGTCGTTCGGCTACCAAGATAGCTACCCAACTAGGTATTGAGAGCCAAATGGTAAACGGACGCCGCATAACCGATGCAGAAACCTTACAAGTAGTCACCATGGTATATGGTGGCTTGGTCAACAAAAGCATCGTAGCCGGTTTACAAGCCAAAGGGGTCAATGCTATGGGACTGACGGGAGCCGATATGGATGTTATCCGTTCAGTAAAGCGCCCCGTTAAAGAGGTCGATTATGGATTTGTAGGCGATGTAAAGCAAGTTAATGCCTCTTTACTAGCCACACTCATAGGAGAAGGCGTTGTGCCCGTTATGGCACCGCTAACGCACGATGGTGAGGGAAATATGCTCAATACCAATGCCGATACCATTGCAGGCGAAACAGCCAAAGCATTGGCTGCTATCTATGAAGTAACACTTGTATATTGCTTTGAGAAAAAAGGAGTACTCCGTAGTGAAACAGATGATGATAGCGTGATTGAAAAGATAACGCTAGCCGATTTCAAACAACTCGTGGCCGATGGCATTGTACAAGGTGGAATGATTCCTAAGCTAGAGAATGCCTTTCAAGCCATTGAAGGAGGCGTATCGCAAGTAATCATTACCCAGGCTACTGCCATTCATGGAGAGGCTGGTACACACATAGAAGCCTAACAAAGCAGCGGATACACAACAAAATTTCTGCTGCTTTGCTAAAGGCCTCTTTGCAACTAACTACCCCGCTTTTATTCCTAATGGAGATAGAGGCGGGGTAGTTTATTCTAGCTCATTCACTACCTACTACAAGTTACTCTTTTTTTATCCTTCATCCTTCACACTCGCTCATTAACAGTTAGTTATGGTGAAGGATAGCCCTTCTAGGCTTCACCTATCCTTCACCACTCCGATAAGTACCTTTTTCACTTTCTGATGAATCCTTTTCCACTAAAAAAAGGGGATGCCCATCAAGACATCCCCTCTTTTACTATATCATTAACCGCTATAGGTTACACATTGAAACGGAAGTGCATAATATCACCATCCTGTACAATATACTCTTTACCTTCAACGCCCATTTTACCTGCCTCTTTTACAGCCGATTCAGAACCGTATTGAATAAAGTCGGCAAACTTAATTACCTCTGCACGGATAAATCCTTTTTCAAAGTCAGTGTGAATAACCCCTGCACATTGAGGAGCCTTCCAACCCTTTTCGAATGTCCAAGCACGTACCTCTTGTACCCCTGCTGTAAAGTAAGTTTGTAGGTTAAGCAATTGATAAGCCGAACGGATCAAACGCGCTACACCCGACTCTTCCAAACCTGCCTCGGCTAGGAACAATTGACGGTCTTCGTAAGTCTCCAATTCTGCAATGTCCGACTCTGTTTTACCCGCTACAACCAAGATTTCTGCCTGCTCACCCGCTACTGCTTCGCGCACCATATCAACAAATTTATTGCCATTGACCGCACTAGCTTCGTCTACGTTACAAACGTACATAACAGGTTTTGTAGTTAATAAAAAGAGTTCGCTTGCTATTTTTTGCTCATCCTTAGTCTCGAAAGTTACGGTACGAGCCGCTTTTCCCTCTTCCAAAGCCTCTTTGTATTTAGATAATACTTCGAATGTTAGCTTCGCTGTTTTATCATTACCTGTTTGTGCTTGCTTTTTCACCTTTTGCAGACGCATATCTACCGTTTCAAGGTCTTTAAGCTGTAGTTCGTAGTCGATAATTTCTTTATCACGAACAGGGTTTACACTACCATCTACGTGTGTTACATTCTCGTCTTCAAAACAACGAAGCACGTGTAGGATGGCATCCGTTTCACGAATGTTAGCCAAAAATTTATTTCCTAAACCTTCACCCTTGCTAGCTCCTTTTACCAATCCTGCAATATCTACAATCTCTACAGTAGTAGGAAGAATGCGCTGTGGTTTAACTAACTCTGCCAATTGATTTAAGCGCTCATCGGGCACAGTAATCACCCCTACATTGGGCTCAATAGTACAGAAAGGGAAGTTAGCCGCTTGCGCCTTTGCATTCGATAAACAGTTGAAAAGTGTCGATTTTCCTACATTAGGAAGGCCGACAATACCGCATTGTAAAGCCATTATCTAGTTGTTTTTATGATTATTATCTCTTTATTTGGGTTGCAAAGATACCCATTTTTTTGGTATAAAGAAAAAAGGCAGCCATCACGGCTACCTTTTTCTGAGAGTTTATGAAAAGTGTTAGGTTATATGAGCATTTATTTATCCATAGTTACCGTCATATCAGGTAGATGTACATACTCTTTAGCTTTGCTGTTCCACTTGTAGTAGTTAGCTGTAACGCTTTTACCAGCATAAGAGAAGCGAATGCATAAATCATTCTCCCAACGGTTTTTACCGCTGTTCCACTTCTGAGTTTCATCTACTGTACGCTGTTGATTCGCATCGTATTCATAGTTGTGCTTCACATGATTGGTTAGCATAGAACCACTCATTTTGTAGACTGTTTCCGATACTACTACACCATTTACCTCTTCTGCATTGTAAATCAGGTTGTCGCCTGGAGTGGCTGCAAAAGTTGCTACGGCAGCAGCAAACATAAATCCAACTGAAACTAAGAATTTGCGTACATTCATTGTCTTCATGACTTTCTGTATTTAGATTGTAACTATCAATTTGTTTATTTTACTCTGCAAATATAGCTCAAAAACTGACACTCGCAAAGATTCCCGCAAGAAAACTAGCCACAAAAACTCAAATAGTCAAAGAATTAACGAATATTCAATGGTTTGATTTTCTTTTTTCTATAAAACTGTTATAACCTAGCCTATAAAATAAATCAATGAGCTTCTAACCAGTTCATACCCCAATCATAATCGGCCTTTAAAGGGACTCTCATCGGGTATGCAGATTGCATCTCTTCAATTACAATTTGTTGCACTTTCTCCTTTTCTGCTGGAAAAACGCTAAAGTTAAGCTCATCATGTACTTGTAGAACCATCTTTGATTGTAGCTGTTCGGCCTCAAATCTATTCACTATACGCACCATGGCTACTTTAATAATATCGGCCGCACTTCCTTGAATGGGGGCATTGATGGCATTACGCTCGGCATAGCCCCTTACCACACTGTTGCGAGAATGAATATCGGGCAGGTAGCGCTTACGACCAAACAATGTCTCAATATACCCTTTTTCGCGTGCACGTTCTATACTCTCATCCATGTAGCTCTTTATACGTGGATAGGTTTCAAAATATCCCTCAATCAACTCTTTTGCTTCGCTGCGGGGCACATTCATTCGATCGGCCAATCCAAATACACTGATACCATAGATAATTCCAAAGTTGGCTGTCTTAGCCTTGCTACGCTGTTCGCGTGTCACCTCTTCCAAGGGTATCTTATATATTTTAGCAGCTGTAGCGGCATGAATATCATCGCCACTGTTAAAGGCCTCAATCATCGCTGCATCTTCGCTTAGATGAGCCATAATGCGCAACTCAATCTGCGAATAGTCGGCCGAGAAGAAGAGACACCCTTCATCGGGCACAAATGCCTTTCGAATCTCTTTTCCATCTTCGTTTCGGATAGGAATGTTTTGAAGATTGGGGTTACTTGAGCTTAAGCGCCCTGTAGCCGTTACCGTCTGATTAAATGAGGTATGTATGTTTCCACTCTTGGCATCAATCAGTAACGGAAGTGCATCTACGTAGGTACTTAATAGCTTTTTTAAGCCACGGTGTTGCAATATCTTGCCTACAATAGGGTGTTTATCTCGCAAACCCTCTAAAACCTCTTCACCAGTACTGTATTGGCCTGTTTTAGTCTTCTTGGCCTTCTCACTAATCTTCAGCTCCTCAAATAAGATTTCGCCTACCTGCTTGGGCGATGAGAGATTAAAATCTTTGCCTGCTAGCTCGTGTACTTCACGCTCCAACTGCTGCAGGCGAGCGGTAAATAGTTCGGAAGTCTGTTTCAATGCTTCGGTATCTACCCGCACACCATGCTCCTCCATATAGGTCAATACAGGTACCAATGGCATCTCTACTTCATAGAAGAGAGCAGCTGCTTGGTTTAACTCCAATTCACGGTGAAGAATATGTTTCAACTTTAAGGTTACATCGGCATCCTCGCAAGCATACTTATAAATAGCAGTAGGAGGGAGGTCGCGCATGGATGCCTGATTTTTTCCTTTCGGTCCAATGAGGCTCTCTATTTTAATGGTCTCGTAGTTTAAGTAGATCTCTGCCAAGTAATCCATGCCGTGTCTTAGTTCGGGCTGAATAACATAGTGTGCCACCATGGTATCAAAAAGAGGACCTTTAAAGCGCGCACCATATTTTCGAAGCACCAATAAATCGTACTTCATATTTTGTCCTACTTTCTCAATTTCTTCATTTTCGAAGAGCGGTTGAAAAAGTGCCACTATTTTCTTGGCCTCTTCAGCATCGGCAGGCACCGGCACATAAAAAGCCTCATTGGCTTGGTAACTGAAGCTCATTCCTACCAATTGGGCAGTAATAGCATCGACACCTGTGGTCTCCGTATCTAAACTAAAAGATTTAAATGTAAATATTTTTTGAACTAAATCAGCCATTCCAGCCTCATTATCAACTAGATGGTAATCACAATTGATCGATTCAATCGTATTAAGGCTAGAGGAAAACAGATCGGCAGACCCGTTGCTCGCCAATTCTCCAAAGAGAGAGGGTTGAGTGGTAGCACTTTCTGCTACTTTGGGTTCGTCGAACAACGATGGCTGAGCATCAAAGAGGGTAGGAGCTGAATTACTTTTTTTGGCCGCCACCTTTTTCTCTACTACCACCTCTCTCTTTCCAAATATCCGATCGCTCAAATTACGAAACTCCATCTCCTCAAAAATAGGACGAAGTTCTGCTTCGCAAGGTAACTCGCGTACCAACTGATCCATCTCGAGTGCAATGGGCACATCAATTTTAATGGTAGCTAAGAATTTAGAAAAACGGATTTTCTCTTCGTTGTTCTCCACCTTTGTCTTAAGAGCACCCTTCAACTCATTGGTATGTTGAAGCAAGTTATCGATACTACCAAACTGAGCAATCAATTTTTGTGCGGTCTTTTCGCCTACTCCCGGACAACCCGGAATGTTATCGGAAGCATCGCCCATCAAGCCCAACATATCGATGACCTGCATAGGAGAGTCAATCGCAAATTTCGCTTTTACCTCTTCCACTCCTAGCACCTCAAACTCCTTGTCGCCATACTTAGGTCGGTACATAAATACGTTTTCACTCACCAACTGCCCGTAATCTTTATCGGGTGTCATCATGTAGGTTTTAATCCCCTTCTTTCCCGCTTCGGTAGCCAAGGTACCAATCACATCATCGGCTTCAAAGCCACTTACCTCCAAAATAGGAATGCGGTAGGCACGAATCACCTCCTTTATAATAGGTACCGAAAGGCGGATGGCTTCGGGTGTCTCTTCGCGTTGTGCTTTGTAAGCCTCGTATGCCTCGTGTCGGAAGGTAGGCCCCGAAGGATCAAAAGCCACCCCTATGTGTGTAGGGTTCTCCTTCTTCAACACATCTTCTAGCGTATTGACAAAGCCCAGTACTGCCGATGTATTAAAACCCTTTGAGTTGATTCGAGGGTTTTTAATAAAAGCGTAGTAGGCGCGATATATTAATGCGTAAGCATCGAGTAGAAATAGTTTTTCCATCCTTAAAAAATAATTAGTTGGAAGTAAAAGTACAAATAAAATATCTCACTCACTGTTTTTATTATTACTTTTGTGGCATAAATAAACCTAAAGATGGAGAAACTAAAACTCATTAAAAAGCCGATTACTACCCAATTTGCCACCTTCAAAGAGCTCTTTGAAGCATCACTTAGTAGTAGCAATCCGTTGCTTAATGAGATGCTATCTTATGTAAAGAGTAAACGGGGCAAACAGATGCGACCTGCACTCACACTACTTGTGGCTAAAGCTACAGGAGAGGTCAATGATGCAGTCTACCGATCGGCTATTTCGCTCGAGTTATTGCACACAGCTAGTCTCATCCACGACGATGTAGTAGATGATAGTAACCAGCGCCGCGGTCAAGCCTCGGTAAAAGGAATCTACAACAACTCACTGGCAGTACTGTTAGGCGACTTTATCCTAGCTACCAGTTTACGCCAAGCTGCCTTAACGGGCCAAACACGCTTAGTCGATTTAGTAGCTACATTGGGTCAAGAATTGGCCGATGGAGAGATAGCACAAATAGCCACGGTACAAGATAAAACATTCTCCATCGAGGCCTACTACCACGTTATTAAAAATAAAACAGCAGCCCTCTTTGTAGCAGCTGCCAAAGCTGGTGCCATAGCTGCAGGAGGAAATGAAGAGGAGATTACTAGAGCTGGATTACTGGGAGAGAAGATGGGCATAGCCTTCCAAATGAAGGATGATTTGCTAGACTACTTAAGCTCCGAACAGATTGGCAAACCAGCTGGCAATGATTTGAACGAAGGAAAGCTCACCCTACCTGCACTCTATGTATTGAACCATTTTCCCACCGATCAAATGGTTGAAATAGCTCAACGAATCAAAATACAAGAGGCTACCCAAGCGGAAAAGGAGCAATTTATTGACTATGTAAAACAATACGGCGGCATTGAATATACCGAGCAGCAAATCAAACAAGAGAGCCAAGCAGCCATTGAGTTGCTACCTAATACCCTCGATAAAGAACTTCAGTTAGCACTCGTTACCTACATTGAGTTTATAACAGAACGTACGCAATAAAGGTGAGACAAAGCGATGAAACAGTCGCCCTTTTCTCCCATAACAATATAGATAAGAGAATAGCCATTACCTGAGATACCCCCAAGTAATGGCTATTTTTAGTCGGTGCTATCGCTTTCTAATAGCACGTACGAATCTGTTATTTAGAAACAGTTTACCTCTTCGCCTACGATTTCTGAAAGAAGCAAATTGGCCATACGGCTCGTACCTAAACGGAACAACTTGTTGTTTAACCACTCTTCGCCCAATACCTCTTTTACGATGGTGTAGTATACCAAAGCATCGTGTGGTGTATTGATTCCACCAGCTGGCTTAAATCCTACCTTCACGTTGGTTTTATCGTAGTACTCCTTAATAGCTTGACACATTACATAAGCTGCCTCTGGAGTAGCGGCTACACTCTCTTTACCTGTTGAGGTTTTGATGAAGTCTCCACCTGCGTACATCGATAGAATAGAGGCTTTCTTGATATCGGCTGCATTGTCCAATATGCCCGATTCTAGAATCACCTTTAAGTGCTTCTCACCACATACCGCTTTAATCTCTTGAATCTCCTCACACATGGTTTCGTAATCACCACTCAAGAATTTACCTACCGAAATAACAATGTCAATCTCCGTAGCTCCTGCATGAATAGCAAGTGCTGTCTCGGCTATTTTTACCTCGATAAATGTTTGTGACGAAGGAAAACCTGCCGATACACAAGCAATCTCTACACCCTCTTCGTCTAGTGTTTCTCTCACTGTTTGTGCCATGTTAGGGTATACACAGATAGCTGCTACATTGGGCAAGTCGGGATAATTATTGGCAAAGTGATTTACCTTTTCGGTAAAAGCCAACACGCTCTCTTCCGAGTCTGTGCACTTCAACGTAGTTAAGTCGATACAGTTAAAAAGAAGTTTCTTTACCTCTAGGGTATTATTGGCTGCTACCTTTTCGGCTATTAATTTAGCCACCTGCTCTTTTACCTCTTCATTGGTAATATTGGTATTGTACATCGCCAATACATCTAGGTATTTGTCCGATTCGTTTCTCGGATTATATCCACCAAGTTCTTCCATCATTCTTTAAAGTTTTGGGTTATTTATATGTCTATCTTTATCTCTTTTGGTCTTTTTATCGATGCTCTTTTGCAGCGCCTCGGTTAGGTCTACTCCCGTTTGGTTAGCTAGGCAGAGTAGTACCCACAAAACATCGGCCAGTTCATCGCCTACGTTCTCCTTTTCACCCTTCTTAAAAGATTGGTCACCATAGGTACGTGCCATTACTCGGGCCAGTTCGCCCACCTCTTCGGTTAGAATGGTCATATTGGTTAGCTCACTAAAGTAGCGAACACCATAGGTTTTTATCCACTCATCTACCGTTTGCTGTGCCTCCATTAAAGTCATCGTTACTCCTTTCTTTTTGAATCCATACTAATAGTTACCGGTCCATTATTGAGCAGCTCTACCTTCATATCGGCCCCAAAGATACCCGTACCCACCGGTTTCCCGAGTGCTTGGCTCACCTTTTCGCAGAAAGCCTCATAGAGTGGAATGGCCTTTTCGGGTTTAGAAGCTCGTATATACGAGGGTCTGTTTCCCTTCTTGTAAGAGGCAAAGAGGGTAAATTGGCTAATGATTAAAATATCGCCTCCTGCCTCTACAATGGAGCGGTTCATCACCCCCTCGGCATCGTCAAATATGCGGAGACCAATAATTTTTTTACAGAGCCACTCGGCATCTTCCAATTCGTCAGCATCCTCTATACCTACTAAGATTAACATTCCCTCCTTAATGGCCGATTTACAGTTTCCCTCAATCGTTACCGATGCGTGCGATACACGCTGTATTATTACTCTCATACCTTCTTATTATACCTAACAAAAGTAGAAAAAAAATGATTACCCCTAGAGGGTTTCTTTTAGTTTTTTGGCAGCTTGTACCCCTACAACTGCCGCTAACTCCTCCTCGGTAGCTTGACGCATACGCGTTACACTCTTGAATGCCTTTAGCAGTGCAGCCTTACGCTTTTCGCCAATGCCCTCTACTTGGTCTAGCACAGAGGATACCTGCCGCTTGCTCCGCTTATCGCGGTGAAAGGTGATAGCAAATCGGTGCACCTCGTCCTGTATATTCTCTAACAGGTGAAACAGAGGAGTCTGTTGTTTCACCCCAATGGTGAGAGCAGGAAATCCATAGAGCAACTCCGATGTGCGGTGCTTGCTATCTTTGGCAAGCCCTGCAATGGGAATGGCAAGCTGTAACTCCTCTTCCATTACTTGGCGTACCACCTCCATTTGCCCCTTTCCACCGTCGGTTAAAATAAGGTCGGGTAGTGGTTCACCCTCTTCGAGCAAGCGCGTATAGCGGCGGCGTACCACCTCCTTCATCGAAGCATAATCATCGGGACCCTCTACCGTTTTAATGTTGTATTTGCGATACTCCTTCTTACTTGGTTTTCCCATTCTAAAGACCACACAAGCTGCTACCGGATCGCTCCCTTGAATGTTAGAGTTATCAAAACACTCTATATGTATAGGCAGTTTGGGGAGTTTTAATTGAGTTTGAATCTCCTTCAGTAAACGAGTCTTCTTCTGCTCTGGATTGAGCTTATCGGCCTGTTTTAATCGATCGAACTTGTACTGCTTTACATTCATTAAAGAGAGATCTAACAGGTGCTTCTTCTCACCACGCTGCGGAACAGTAAAGGTGATAGTACTCATTTCGATATCCATTTCGAAAGGTACAATTACCTCGCGCGATACACTTCCGTAACGCTCACGCATCTCGACAATGGCTAGTTCTAGAAGCTCCTCTTTACTCTCGTCTAACTGCTTTTTATACTCAAATGTAAAAGCTTGATTGATGCAACCATTGGTTATATGGAGGTAGTTGATATAGGCACGATTCTCGTCCATCTCGATCGAGAATACATCTACTTGGTGAATAAAGGAGGGAACCACCTCACTCTTGGCACGGTAGTTTTCGATTAAATCGTACTTCTCTTTTAGCTTCTGTGCCTCTTCAAACTTCCATTCGCTAGCCAGCTGCTCCATCTCCTGCAGGAGTGTATCGCTCAACTCTTTGGTGTTTCCTTTGAGAATTTGCTTTACCTGTGCAATGTTTTGCGTGTAATCCTCCCTGCTTTGCGCCCCAATGCAGGGCCCTTTGCAGTTCTTTATATGATACTCCAAACAGACATCAAACTTGCCAGCCTGTATGGTTTCGGGGGTTAAATTAAGTTTGCAGGTGCGTATGGGATAGAGTTTCTTCACCAGTTCTAGCAAGGCATTGAGCGAAGGTAGGTGGCTATAGGGTCCGTAATAGGTAGCTCCATTCTTACTTACTTGCCGAGTCTTAAAGATGCGCGGAAAGAATTCGTTAGTGACACAAATTGAGGGGTAGGTTTTATCATCTTTCAGCAGTACATTGTAGCGAGGCTTGTGCTTTTTAATCAAGTTATTTTCGAGCAGAAGGGCATCCTCCTCACTCTTAACTACAATGTAATTGATGTCGCAAATCTTGCTCACCAGCACCCTTGTTTTACCCACCTTCTGCTCTTTATTGAAATAAGAAGAGACCCTACGCTTAAGGTTCTTGGCCTTTCCCACATAGATAATAGTACCCTCTTTATCGAAGTATTGGTAAATTCCTGGCGTTTCGGGCAGGTTAGAAACAATCCCTTTTAGTGCTGTTTCTGGATTCTTTTCTTCGTTATTCATCCTTCTCTTGAGATTGGTGCCAAGGTAAAGTAAGGACTCGGGCACAATGCGAGTCATAATAGAAATGGAAAATAGAGGCAAGTCAGAGGTGGTTTGAAGAGTATTTTCTGAGAGAGAACAACTTCCTAAACCACCTCTTTTTGATTATTGAAACTACTAACTCTTAAAGTTGAAGCAACGAAGTTACTTCAACCTCCTCGTTTTGGGCAAAAGCTTTTCTTCCATTAAGCCCTTCCAATTCGATTACAAAGTTGACATAAGCTTGCTTTACACCGCAGCTTTTTACCAACTTGTAGGTAGCTGCCATGGTACCTCCTGTAGCGAGTAAATCATCGTGTAGCAACACTACATCATCGGCAGCAATGGCATCTTTGTGTAGCTGAATGGTATCGGTTCCATACTCTTTGGCATAGGTTACCTCGATTACTTCGGCAGGTAGTTTTCCTGGCTTTCTCGCCATCACGAAACCAGCATTTAAACGAGCAGCCAAGGCACCTCCTAGAATGAATCCTCTAGACTCAATTCCTACCACTTTGGTAATCCCTTTATCTTTGTAGATTTCATAAAGCGTATCTATCAACTCATTCAGACACTCCGCATTTTTAAAGAGTGTGGTCACGTCGTAAAAGAGAATGCCCTCAATGGGAAAGTTAGGTATCTCGCGAATGTTTTCAAGCAACAATTCTTTTCTCATTTTCAATCTATTATAGTGTTTAATTAAACTATTTGTTTCACGTGGAACAACTCCTTTTTATCGCCCTAAAAGTACCAAAAGCACGTTTATATCGCTGGGCGAGATGCCTGGGATGCGACTGGCTTGGGCCAACGTTTCGGGATCAATCTTCTTCAATTTCTGACGAGCCTCGGTGGAAAGGGATTGAAGCGAATCATAATCAAAACGCCCCTTGATACGAACCGCCTCTAAGCGCTGAATCTTCTCGGCAATGAGTCGCTCGCGGGCAATGTATCCTTGGTACTTCATCTGTACCTCGGCCGCTTCAATAATCTCCTCTTTGCGCTCTGGTATCTCATTGAGTAGTGCTTCGAAAGCAGGAACCAAAGGAGCAATGTTGCTAAGGGTTATTTGGGGACGGCTGATTAAATCAAACAGTTTACAACCGTGATTCAACGGAGTGGTTCCAATGGCTACCAATCCATCGTTGATAAGGGCTGCCTTGATAGAGTACTCTTTGGCAAAGGTAACGATGCCCTCAATGATTTCGCGCTTGCGACAGAGTGCATCGTATCTATCTTGTTTCACCAATCCCAATTGATAAGCTCTTTCGGTTAAGCGCATATCGGCATCATCTTGTCTTAACAAGATACGGTACTCGGCACGCGAAGTAAACATACGGTAAGGCTCATCGACTCCCTTTGTAACCAAGTCGTCAATTAATACCCCAATGTAGGCTTCGTCTCTGCCCAACACAAAAGGTTCGCCTCCGTGGCAATTGATGTGGGCATTGATACCTGCCATCAATCCTTGACCGCCCGCCTCTTCGTAACCAGTAGTTCCATTAATTTGTCCAGCAAAGAAGAGGTTACCAATAAGCTTGGATTCGAGGGTATGCTTTAACTGTGTAGGATCGAAGTAATCGTATTCAATGGCGTAACCTGCACGGTAGATAGCTAGGTTTTTAAAAGCAGGTACTTTTCTCAAAGCCTCTATTTGCACCTCCATAGGAAGCGACGAAGAGAAACCATTTAAGTAGTACTCTTGGGTGCTTTCGCCTTCGGGCTCCAAGAAGAGTTGGTGCTGCTCTTTATCGGCAAAAGTTACAATCTTGGTCTCAATGCTGGGGCAGTAACGAGGACCAATGCTTTGAATCTGTCCGTTGAATAGTGGAGACTCTTTAAGTCCGCCACGCAATACTTGGTGTACCTCGTCATTGGTATAACAGGTAAAACACTCCAACTGCTTCAACTTACGCGGCTCCTCCATAAAGGAGAAACGGTGAAAATCGCTTTCGCCAGCTTGTGGCTCCATCAAGCTATAATCTACACTACGGCCATCAATACGAACAGGCGTACCCGTTTTCATACGCCCTGCCACAATGCCGTGACGGGCGATGGATTCGGTTACACCGTACGAAGCTGGCTCAGCGCATCGACCACCTGGAAGGGTCTTGCTACCAATGTGCATCAATCCATTGAGGAAGGTACCGGTAGTAAGTACTACACACTTGGCATGGAAGGTAACTCCCCAACTAGTACGCACTCCCGTTACTTGGTTATTCTCTACCAACACTTCGTCTACCGTATCTTGCCAAATATTGAGGTTGTCGGTATTCTCTAGAATCTCTCGCCACTCCCAAATAAACTTGGCACGGTCACACTGTGCACGGGGGCTCCACATAGCGGGCCCTTTGGATCTATTCAACATACGGAACTGGATAGAGGTGCGATCGGTAACCAATCCCATATATCCACCCAGCGCATCAATTTCTCTTACAATTTGCCCTTTGGCAATGCCACCCACTGCAGGGTTACAACTCATTTGGGCTATCTTATTCATGTCCATGGTGATGAGACACGTTTTCGAACCCAGATTGGCTGCAGCAGCAGCTGCTTCACATCCGGCATGCCCTGCACCAATAACAATTACATCATACTTAAATTCCATAGAATCACTTCTTTTAATCTCTGCAAAAGTACGAAAAAGTTGGCACAAAGTAGGGTGTAGTTTGGTTAGAAAAGAGGCGGGAGATGTGAAAGAAGAGAAAAGTGCTATCGACGGGCAGTGCACTGGGTAAAATAGGGGCAGCAAACGCCCTACTTTTTTTAGAAAAAGAAAAGGAGAAAGTTCTCCAAATGAAAGGATGTTTTTGGTGTTGCACTCCAGTGCAACACTTGATTGACTCCAGTGCAACACTTAACTGACTCTAGTGCAACACTTGACTGACTCCAGTGCAACACTAACTTTAAGCCAAGAAGTGAGCTAAAACGAGCTATTTATTGGAATAAAAGGGGCATTTATTCCATCATTTAAAGGTATGCTGTGTAACCACTTTCGCTGCTTACAGTAACAATAGTACCAATTCAATCATCTAAAGCAGTTGTTTAATAAAAACGCTTTCAGCCAAAATAGCTATATTACAATAAGTTACATCAACTGAAACCAAAAAACAAGTAACTAAAATTCGTTGATTTTTGGCCATAAATAGAGTAAAAAAGGTAACTTTACGGCCATAAAATGGCCAATCCCCCCAAAAACTATGCATACAGAAGAGTTACTCAAGCAAATAAATTTCATCAAAGAGATTGATAAATTAAAGTACATTCAACGCCGTACCAAGCTATTCAATAGCGACAGGTGTGAAAATGATGCCGAACACAGCTGGCACTTAGCTATGATGACTCTCATACTAGCCCAACATGCCGATGAGCCGATTGATGTACTAAAGGTGGTAAAGATGGTGCTGCTACACGATGTGGTAGAGATTGATGCAGGCGATACCTTTATATATGATGGTACCAAAAATCATACCAATACGGAAGAGGAGTTAGCGGCTGCCAAACGCATCTTCGGACTCTTGCCGCAAGAACAAGCCGAAGAGTTCATCGCCATTTGGAGCGAATTTGAGGAGGGAGTAACCAACGAAGCCAAATTTGCTAAAACGATGGATAGACTCGAACCCTTGCTACAAAATAGTTCAAACAAGGGTGGAACATGGCGCGAATATAATGTGTCCTACGATACAGTATATAGTAAGAAGGTGGCCATAAAAGAGGGATCGGCTACCCTCTGGGAGTATGCCGAAGGAGTACTCAACGAGAGCGTTGAACAAGGAATTCTTCGGAAAGAATAGAGAATGCAAAAGATACTGAGCTAAAAGAATAAAGCGTAGAGAAAAAGAAACGAGGCATCGGGGAGAGCTCTAAAGCTACACTAAAACTTGTAACGCAGCTGCACAATTAAATCACTCTTTACATCTCCCTCAACCATTTCCAAGCCCGAACTAATTTGCTCTCGATCGGTATAACAAGTCACCCCATATTTACATTCGACAATGACTCGCTTATTAAACTGGTAGCGACCATTGATTGCTGTACGAAATCCTTTCTCAAAAAAACTAGGCATAGAGTAAGCATAAAGTACACTCTTCTCGTAAAGTGTAATGCGCGCATCGTAATCGGTCGTAGAGAACCACACCCCACTCACATCAAATTGAGCAGGAAGATTTGTCAATTTATATCGCAAGCTCTGCCCAATAGCATAACCGGTAGAGGGAGCTTGAAAAGGTTTGTTTAGCAACACACCATCCAAGGTGGTTTTCAACACCCAGTGTGAATAGGGTGAATAACTCAATTGGTAACGCAACCGGTGTTGGGCAAAGGGGAGTGTCTGCTTGCTCTTATCGGCCAACGTAACATCTTTCTCTTTGTTTTTATAGCGATACCTTACAAACATATCTAGTTTATAACTCGGTGAATAACTCAATTGCCCCATAAGCTCTATTCCATCTGTTCCTAACTTATTAACCAGGTATTTTTTCCATGGAAAATAGAAGTAATCGGCATAACAAGATAGTTTCATACGAGGTAATACTCTTGTTTCCAAACCAATATAAAATCCACTTTCATTTTGAACCGTACTATTCTCACCTACAGCTTGTGCGGTTAAACAGTGATACCGTGCATCATAATACCTGTTCATAACTACTAACTGGGTGTTGATAGTTGGTGAGTAGCTCAATCGATTAAGGGTGGCAATGCTGCCCGCTTTATCGACTGCCGTTTCGCCCAAGAGAATGAACTTTTTCCAAAACCATTTGTAGTTCACCCCTACATTGGCAAACCAACTGCCACGTGGAACGTATCGATTATAGCCTCTATCCACCGGACTTAACAACTTGTTGAAAAGGTTATAAACAGCTGTAATGCCCCCTTCGAAGCTCTTTCCATTGTAGTGTAAATGGCTGCCTGCTATCTGATTAGTGTAAATATTTCTGCGTTCCATATCGCGTAGTGTGCGGTGATATCCATCCCGCTTAATAGAGGTTATTACACCGTTATCAACAATCCCATCGTGGCTACGATGGGAGTAAAAAGCATCTATATACCAGCGAGAAGCCAACTCATAACTCAGCGCTATGCCTCGCAGGTAGTTGTATTCATCGGTAGAGGAGTGGCGTTTAATGGATTGTCTGGTTTGCTCCATGGCACCCAAAGAAGCGCTCTTCCCTAAGCTAAAATCGTTGTTAATAACCAAACCATAACCATAGTTTAAACGGTAGTTACCTAGTGCTAATCTCTTTATCTTTCCTATATTAGCTACTAACAAGTAAAGTGAATAGAAGTCATATCCCTTTTTATTAAACCCACTAAAAAAGGGCTCTCCACCATCTTTCTCCATTGTAATCCCTGCATAAAGCTGGTCGCTATATTGAAAACGGTAACGTACATTGTGGTAGTTAGCATAACCTAGGTATCTTTTATTGGGATTCTCGCTCCACTCTTCGTTGGAGTAGGGTTGATAACCTACTTTGGTTTGAAAAGGAAAGTCAATGCGGGTGAGTAACTCCTGCTTGGCATACTTAAAAACTTGCTGTAGCTTGAGTAAATGTAGCTTTTTAGGAGGCTCTTCGAAGCTAAGATAGGGAAGGAGTTGAGCTACCGTTGCTCTATCCATCGCTTCTACCTGATAGAGCTCCTTCGAAGTAAGCATAGAGCCATGTACATAGAGGTAGTAGAGAATATTTTCGACCAATTGGGGGGTGAGAAACGAGAAATATTCTAGTTGTTGCTTGGTAATGGTATTTATATTGATGGGGGTGCTCAACCCATCCGATACCTCTTCTAGGTAATTCTGGAGAAGTGACTCGTCGGCTCCATCCTCTTTTATAAGGAGCTCCTCTGCATAGCGCTCTAACACCTCTTGTGCAGAAAGGTTATTAACACCATACATATTTGTAAAACAGATTATTAACACCACTCTAAACAGCCTGTTTATTCCATCCATAGGCCTCTTTTAAATAGTTAATATTTCGAGATAGAATCTACTTCTTTAGCTATTTATTGCTACTTTTGCACTCCTATGAAAAGAGCTATTTACACACTCCTACTACTGCTTTGCACCGCTGGATCAAAACTCCTAGCACAGCAAACAGAGACAAAATCGGCCTACTACTTGGTGCCTGTTTCTGTTTATGAAGGAGATACCATACCCTCTTTAAAACTTCCCACTATCTATGTCTATAAACCACTTACGTTTAAGAACGATAGAGAACGACAAAATTACTATCGGCTGGTTAGAGATGTAAAGAAAACCCTTCCACTGGCTAAAGAGATAACGCGAATGGTTATTGAGACCTACGAATATATGGAAACACTTCCCAATGACAAAGCTAGAAGTAAACACATAAAGCGCGTAGAGAAGGGACTGAAGGAGCAATATACACCTGTTATGAAGAAATTAACATTCAACCAGGGTAAATTGTTGATAAAGCTGGTAAATAGGGAGACGCAATCCTCTTCGTATGAATTAGTTAAATCATTCATGGGATCTTTCAAAGCGGGTTTTTATCAAACCTTTGCTTCGCTATTTGGAGCCAGTTTAAAGAAAGAGTATCACCCCGAAGCGGAGGATGCCTTGACCGAGCGGGTCATTATATTGGTAGAGAGCGGGCAGTTATAAACCGATGTTAGTAGTAACCGTTAATAGCCCTGCAACTAACGGTTACTAATCCTAATATAGATAGAATAGGTTACTTATTAACAAGAACGAAATGCCATCAATTTACTAGCCACTTCCCAAATAACAATACCTGCTGTAACCGATACATTGAGAGAGTGCTTGGTGCCATACTGGGGAATTTCAATACATCCATTGCACTGATTAACCACCTCTTGTTGTACCCCTTTCACCTCATTACCAAAAACAATGGCATACTTTTGAGTAGCATCAAGCTGCAACTCATTAAGCATGGTACTACCTGCTACTTGTTCAATGGAGAGAACGGTAAATCCCTCTTCCTGAAGCTCTTTTACGGCATCTGTAGTAGAGGAGAAGTATTTCCAAGCAACACTATCTTCGGCACCTAAAGCTGTTTTATGAATCTCGGCATGAGGAGGGGTAGCCGTTATACCACACAAATAGATACGATCAACCAAGAAGGCATCCGAAGTGCGGAATACCGATCCTATGTTGTGCAAACTACGTACTTCATCGAGCACCACAACCAATGGCAGCTTATCGGCCTCCTTAAACTCATCGACGGTTAGTCTATTTAACTCTGTAATCTTTAATTTTCTCATGATGCAACTCAAAATCTATGTTTCGTGAAGCAAAGATAGTATGCCCTCTCCACTTTTATCCTATTTATAGTGATAAAATAGAGTCGTAATCTATTTTATCACTATAAATAGGAACTATTAGCAATGATGTTTATAACTAATAAAGAAGTTATCCCTACTACCTTATCGTTATTACGTTTTTCTCTCTTTCTTTGTAATAGCACTATTGAATATAACACAGAAAGGTGGAATTGATAAACCACCAACAGTGTTCACAATAGGTGTTGATAAGCGTTGATAACCTGTAGATAGAAGAACTATATGTTTTCAAAACTATTCCTTGCATATCTCATTCTTATGTATATACAAATAGCCGTAATCAACAATGCAACTATTTAAGAGGCGAATTAACCACTTTATATAAACACATTTTCATCTGGTTATTGAGAGTCATTTCCCGTAAAGTTTTTAACTTTGCATGCTATTAGCCTATTGTTAATAGAATAGCTAACTCTATTTAAATCAATAAATAAAGCTGTGAATGGCCTATTTATAGTAAACAGTTTGCTACTGATAAGTTAGAAAACAAAGAATAGAGCCTATTTTTACAAACACTATCAACAGGCTATTATCATCATCATAACTATTTTTAAAAAAGGAAGAAAAGAGATATATTTATTATGAATAGAGAAGATTGGTTGAAAAAGGGGTATGTAACCGAACCCATTGGCGAAGGTGTTAACTTGATTGCAGAAATCAACAAACTACGTAAAGAGAAGAATGCATTGATCCTAGCGCACTACTACCAGCCTGGAGAGGTACAAGATATAGCCGACTTTGTAGGAGATAGTTTGGCACTGGCACAATGGGCTGCTAAGACTGAAGCCGATATGATTGTTTTGTGTGGCGTACATTTTATGGGTGAAACAGCGAAGATTATTTGCCCTACTAAAAAAGTATTGGTACCCGACTTAAATGCAGGCTGCTCGCTAGCCGATAGCTGCCCGGCCGATAAGTTCGCAGAATTTGTGAACCAACACCCCGATCATACTGTTATCTCCTATGTAAATACTACGGCAGCTGTGAAGGCAGTAACGGATGTGGTAGTAACTTCTACCAATGCCAAAAACATTGTAGAAAGTTTTCCGAAAGAGCAAAAAATAATATTTGGTCCTGATAAGAATTTAGGTAACTATATAAACTCGGTAACTAACCGCAATATGTTGCTTTGGCAGGGTGCTTGCCACGTGCACGAAATGTTTTCGGTAGAAAAGATTGTAGCGCTCAAAGCACAATACCCCGATGCAGCTATTTTGGTCCATCCAGAGTGTAAAGGTGCAGTAGTTAAATTGGCCGATTTAGTAGGATCGACTGCTGCGATCTTAAAATATGCAGTAAACAGCAATAAGAAAGATTTTATAGTAGCTACTGAAAGTGGTATACTGCACGAGATGCGTAAACAGTGCCCCGATAAGAACTTTATCCCTGCGCCTCCCGAAGATAGTACCTGTGCTTGTAATGAGTGTAGCTTTATGCGATTAAATACGTTAGAGAAGCTCTATAATAGCTTAAAACATGAGTGGCCAGAGATAGAGGTAGATGCAAAGGTAGCCGAAGCTGCTATTAAGCCCATCAAGAAAATGTTAGAAATCTCGGCACAACACAATCTTTAAGAACTCTATAGGAGGCAATAACTATTTCATTTGTATTACAAAAAAAGGAGTTTTGTAGCCTGTTTGTAATAACTTATAGTTAGAATGGCGTTTATTTGGTAAAGGCTTCTACTAACTTTCAAATAAGCTGGTAAATTTGTCGCCATCATTGTTGCTAAAATAGTTATAGGTTGAACAACAATGGTAGCGAATAGTTTATAAGAAGGGGCAACTCAATGTCCCTTTTATTAGAATCTTAAATTAAACGTTATAAAACACATCAATACGTATAAAAATGAAAAGTAGTATGAGAAGAGTGGTCTTAACTCTCCTATTGGCTGGAGCAGGTTTAACAGCCATAGCGCAGAAAAGTAGTGTTAGAGATACCTTAACAAGTAGAGAAATTGAGGATAAAGTGCGAAATATGCCTAATATAGAGGTAGGTAAAGGGGTTTCGTTCATGCCTAAAGACTCGCTTTTTAAAGTCAACATTCGATTCCGTATGCAGAATTTAGCAGGATTCTCATTCGATGATGATTTTAGTCATACGCAAACCGACTTGATGGTGAAGCGCTTGCGTCTTCGTTTTGAAGGCTATATGCTTACACCCAAGTTAACCTATATGTTGCAACTAGGTTTTACTCCTTACGATACCAATACGAGTGCTACCAGTGACTTCTTAAACATTGTGCGCGATGCGATGATTTGGTATATACCTTCATCAAACTTTAACCTTGGTTTTGGACAGACCAAAATTCAGGCCAATCGTGCTCGTGTTAACTCATCGAGTGCGCTACAATTTGTTGATCGATCAATCGTGAACTCAATGTTCCAGATTGATCGTGACTTTGGGTTATTTGCTACCTATTACTTTAAGCCAATTGGTGATTTTAGCGTTGTAACGAAAGGATCAATTACTTCGGGAGATGGACGTAACAATGGTACCGACTCTAAATTTGGTTTAGCTTATACAGGGCGTTTGGAGATTTTCCCATTTGGACGCTTTAAAGGTGCTGGCGATATTATGGAGGGCGACTTTATGCGTGAAGAGAGTCCTAAAGTGATGTTAGCAGGTACGGTTAGTTACAACCAGCATGCTAGAAACATTGAGGGACAGCGAGGTAATACCATCTATAATGGTGAAACACGCAACATCTCTTCTTATTTCCTTGATTTTATATTGAAGTACCAAGGTTTTGCCTTCTATGCCGATTACATGGCTCGTTCTACAGGGGGAAGTGCTGTTATAGTAGATGCCGGATCGGAATCATTCGATACACAATATATGCGTGTAGGGCAGGGGTTGAATTTACAAACTAGTTACATATTTCCCTCTAACTGGGAGATAGCTCTACGTAATTCGACTATTTTTCCCAAAGACGAAATTAAGGAGCAATTAAAATACAAACAGTACAACCAAACTACCATTGGTGTAACGAAGTATTTGATAGGCCATTCACTTAAATTGCAGCTAGATGCCTCTTACAATGCGAAAAAGATGGTCGATCCTACTGCCAATGGAAATGGTTATGAATTTCGTGTACAGGTAGAGTTAGGAATCTAATCTACTTTTTATACGGTTCATAACTGCGTTTATAACTATATTTTTGGCGCTTTTTACTACTCAGATATGAGTAGTAAAAAGCGCCAAAATATTATATAACTACTTTATATTAGCTATATTACATAGCCCCTTTAAGGTATTTACATAGTTTATGAACAGCTCTAGCTCGGTGGCTAATTTTATTTTTCACATCGCTACCTAGTTGAGCAAAAGTTTCTGTATAGCCTTCAGGAACAAAAATAGGATCGTATCCAAATCCGGTATTTCCCTCCTTTTCTTCTCTTATTTCCCCTTTTACTACCCCTTCAAACAGATGTTGCTCTCCCTTGCGGATAAGGCAAATAGCGGTTCTAAATTGTGCTTTACGGTTCTCTTTTCCCTGCAATGCTTGCAAGAGCTTGGCCATATTGGCCTCGGCACTGCTTCCTTCTCCTGCTGCATAGCGAGCAGAGTATACACCGGGAGCTCCATGAAGCGCCTCTACCTCTAAGCCGGTATCATCGGCAAAGCAATCTAAACCGTAGTTTTGGTAGATATAGGTTGCTTTTAAAATGGCATTTCCCTCCAAGGTATCGGCTGTTTCGGGAATATCGGCCGTGCAGTTTATATCCTTTAGACTTAGAATATCCATGCTATCGCCTAAAATAGCGATAATCTCTTCTAACTTGTGTGCATTGTTGGTAGCAACTACTAGTTTATGTTTTTCCATCTCTGTTAGGGGATTATTTAATTTTTAGTTTATCAAATCCTTCGCCATACACACCTACTACATTGCTTTGTGAGATAAAGGCATTGTCGTCTATATCTTTTACCAAGCGGAATATATCGAGTGATTGACTCTTTTTAGCCAATACAACTACCACTTTAATATCTTGTCCGCTATACCAGCCGGTACCATCCAATAAAGTTACTCCACGGTTTATCTTTTTTGAGATACCTTCGGCTATTTCGCTGTGTTTACGTGAGAAGATAAGAAACTGTACAGACTGTTTGTTACTGTTGATAACCCAGTCAATAATGGCTGTCATGATAATGAGGGTAACAAAACCAAATACTACACGTTTCCAATCTTGGAAGATAAAATAGCAAGATGAGATAATAATGATGTCGCAATACATCATCATGCGTCCTAAGGTTACATCCTTGTATTTATTCACAATAAGTGCAATGATATCTGTTCCACCTGTACTACCGTTATTGGTAAAGATGATTCCAATACCTAATCCTAATAAGCAGGCACCAATAACACAGGCCATAAACTCTTGGTTCTCGCCCAATATTTGGGGAAGCACTCCATTGGCATCTTTGAATATCTCTTGGAAGAACCAGAGTAAGAAGGTGAGCATAAAGATGGCATAGATGGTCTTTATACTAAATTTAGGGCCCAATACTTTGAGGGCAGCGAGTAGGAAGAGTACATTGATAACAAAGTACGATACTTGAATTTCAATGCCGGTAGCGTAATAAATAATGGCCGATATACCACTTACTCCTCCGGTTGTAATTTGGTAGGGAAGCATAAAAGCAGCCCACCCAATGGCGTAACAGATAAGTCCAAAAGTGATAGCTAGGTAATCTTCTGTCTCTCTGCCTAGTTTGCTTGATATAAATTTCTTCATGTTAAGGAAAAAAAGCCATTTCAGTTGTTATCAACAGGGTTTGTAACTCTGTTAGTAACAACTAAAATGGCTATTAATTAGTAGATTAAAGTACGATGTTTACAATTTTCTTAGGAACAATAATCACCTTTTTAGGTGTTTTTCCTTCGATCCATTTTTGTGCTTGTTCGTTGTTTAGCACGTTCTCTTCAATGGTTTTATTGTCTGCATCGGCAGCAAATGGGAGCGTGAAACGCGCTTTTCCATTGAATGAAATGGTATAGTTAATGGTATCTTCTTTGAGATGATCTTCGTTGCAAATAGGCCAAGTAGCATCGCAAACACTGTTGCTATTGCCCAATGCTTCCCATAGCTCTTCACTTAGGTGAGGAGCAAATGGTGCTAGTAAGGTGATGAGCAAGTTAAATACCTCGCTGTTTTTAGACTTCTGTGCAGTTAGTTCATTCACACAAATCATGAAGGCACTAATAGATGTGTTGTACGAGAAGTTTTCGATATCGAAGGTAATTTTCTTAATCAATTTGTGGATTGATTTTAACTCCTCTTTTGTAGCCTCTCCAGCAACAGGTAGGAACTGACCATCGCGGTTGTAGAATAGGTTCCACAGTTTCTTTATAAAACGGTGTACGCCATCAATTCCGTTGGTATCCCAAGGTTTTGATTGTTCTACAGGACCTAAGAACATTTCGTACATACGAAGTGTATCGGCACCATACTTATCAACAATCATATCGGGGTTTACCACGTTGTACATTGATTTACTCATCTTCTCTACCGCCCATCCACAGATGTATTTGCCATCTTCAAGGATAAATTCGGCGTTATTGAATTCAGGACGCCACGCTTTGAAAGCTTCGGTGTCGAGTTGATCGTTGCTTACAATGTTTACATCTACGTGTAGTTGAGTAACTTCGTACTGATCTTTTAGTCCAAGAGAAACAAAAGTGTTGGTATCTTTAATACGATAAACAAAGTTGCTTCGACCTTGAATCATCCCTTGGTTGACCAATTTTTGGAAGGGCTCTTCCTTAATACTTGCACCCATATCGAACAAGAACTTGTTCCAGAAGCGTGAGTAGATAAGGTGACCGGTAGCATGTTCGGTTCCTCCTACATAAAGGTCTACATTTTCCCAGTAACCAGCTACTTTAGGATCAACCAATGCTTGGTTGTTTTTAGGATCCATGTAACGAAGGTAGTAGGCACTCGATCCAGCAAAACCAGGCATGGTGTTTAGCTCTAATGGGAAGATAGTAAGGTTATCTACCAAAGCAGTATCTACGACTGTTCCTGTCTCAACGTTCCAACCCCACTGTAAAGCATTTCCTAATGGTGGTTCGCCTGTTTCGGTAGGTAAGAATTTAGTGACTTCGGGTAGCTCCAATGGAAGCTTGCTCGCATCAATCATGTAAGGCATTCCCTCTTTGTAGTATACGGGGAAGGGTTCGCCCCAGTAACGTTGGCGGCTAAAGATGGCATCGCGTAGGCGGAAGTTTACTTTTACACGTCCTAGTTTTTGCTCGGCTACATACTCTTTGGTTTTAGCAATTGCCTCTTTGATAGTAAGACCATTCAGATTCAATGCACAGTAAGGGGTAACATCGGCCTTGGGTGAGTTACAAACAACTCCCTCTTTGGCGTCGAAGCTCTCTTCGCTTACATCGCATCCCTCTACAAGGGGAGTGATAGGGAGATTAAAGTGTTTAGCAAAAGCGTAGTCACGGCTATCGTGTGCAGGTACTGCCATGATGGCGCCTGTTCCATAACCAGCTAGTACATAATCACTAATCCATACAGGCACTGCTTCGCCAGTAAAGGGGTTCACAGCGTATGAACCACTGAATACACCGGTTACTTTGCGATCGGCCATACGTTCGCGCTCTGTACGTTTTTTGGTTCTGTCTAGGTAGGCAGTTACCTCTTCTTGTTGTTCGGCTGTAGTGAGTTGGGCTACCAATTCGCTTTCAGGGGCTAGTACCATAAAGGTCACTCCAAACATGGTATCGGCACGTGTAGTAAAGATGGTAAAGTTGATATCGCTATCTTTTACTTGGAATTGTACTTCGGCACCTTCCGAACGACCAATCCAGTTGCGTTGGGTTTCTTTGATTGAATCACTCCAGTTTACGGTTTCTAGTCCATCCAATAAACGTTGTGCGTAAGCTGATACACGTAAGCACCATTGACGCATTTTTTGTTGTACTACTGGGTGTCCACCACGCTCTGATACACCATCTACCACCTCGTCATTAGCAAGTACTGTTCCGAGTGCTGGACACCAGTTTACCATGGTTTCGCCTAGGTAAGCAATACGGTAGTTCATTAATAGCTCTTGCTGCTCTTTTTCGCTTTTAGCACTCCACTCTTCGGCTGTGAAGGTAAGTTCTTCGCTGCAAGCTGCTGTGACGCCTTCGCTACCTTGTTTAGTGAATTGAACAACTAAGTCTTCAATAGGAAGGGCTGCTTGGCCTACAGTACAATAGTAGCTATTGAACATTTTTTGGAAAGCCCATTGTGTCCATTGGTAGTAATCGGCATCACACGTACGGATCTCGCGACTCCAATCAAAGCAGAAACCTATTTTATCGAGTTGCTGGCGGTAGCGATTGATATTATTTACCGTAGTGATAGCAGGGTGTTGACCGGTTTGAATAGCATACTGCTCGGCAGGAAGTCCGTAGGCATCGTATCCCATGGGGTTTAACACATTGTACCCTTGCAAACGCTTGTAACGTGCATAGATATCACTGGCGATATAGCCTAGTGGGTGACCTACGTGAAGACCTGCTCCCGATGGATAGGGAAACATGTTGAGTACATAAAATTTCTTCTTGTTCTCATCTTCGGTGACGCGGTAGGTTTGGTTTTTTACCCATCGGTCTTGCCATTTCTGTTCAATTTCTCTGAAATTGTATTCCATGATGCTTATTATGATGTTAATATATTCTTGATAAGTGGCAACAAAGATAGTGAAACTAGAGGGAATAACGTTGGAAAGGGGAGGGGAAAATACGTTCTCTTTAGGAGCTGGTTAATTGCTCTTTAGTTGCCATTTAGCGACTTATTAAAGACCATTTAAATGGTTCTTAGTAAGATGTTTTCTTTTTCTTCGTTCTTTATGGATACTAATTAGCTTCATTGAAAACAATTCTAGTATAGAGAAGAGCTGCTTTTAAATTGTTCTTTTACACATTCAGCCCTGCCGCAGAAATCTGTGACAGGGCTGAATATTCTATTTTAGGTGCTTTGAGCATCCTCTTTATGAAACGATTCTCTAACTTTAAAGTTAGTTTGTAGAAAGCTATTATTTCTTCATTTCGTATTCTGCAGCAGCCATAATAAAGGTACCTACTGCTTTTCCTTCGTTTTCTACAATGGTAATATCTTTACCACATAGATAGTAGTTAGTTGTACCTGTACGCGAAGGATCTTTGGCAGGGCCTAGGCCAGCCGAAGCGCAAGTTTGAATAATATTTACTCCTCTCTCCGTAGGGCGGATAAAGGTGGTAAGAAGACCTTGGTAAGCCTTCTCGGCTACAGGTTCGTAAGTTGCTTTATCAAGCAAGCCCAAGCGAATACCTTTTAGGTAAGCATAGGTGAAGATAGAGGATGCAGATGCCTCTAGGTAGTTGGGTGCTGTACCTACATTGTAAGCTTTGCCATCTATTACATCGCCTTCACCATCGCCACACATGGTAGCATCGTATTGAAGTAGTTGGTACCATACACCCGACTCTTTGTCTTGCCAGCGGTGTAACCCCGCAGCTACATCGTTCAATATAGCGAGTACTGCACCATATTCAGCATGATCTTTTGGCATAAATTCTAATACATCGACCAAAGCAGCAAAATACCAACCCATACCGCGTGCCCAAAACTCTTTGCTACAACCTACGAAGGGTGCAGTTTGGTTGGCCCAAAAAGAGTTGGCCTCTGCAGGAGTTGCAGACCAAGCATGGTAGTTTAATTGCTTTTCAGCATCGTACGTATATTGATGGATGGTTTTGTATTGGTGTGCAATGTCGTTCCAGCTCTCCGTATTATCTGCTTCGTCTTCTTGGCCGAAGTAGTGTTGCCATTGTGCATAGATAGTTGATCCCATGTACAGTCCATCTAGCCACATTTGGTTGGGATAGATAGCCTTGTGAAAGAAACCACCACTACCAGGAAGTCCTTCGGCAATGCGTGAGTGGTTATATTTTAGGGTGTTACGAATTAAAGTTGCCGCTGTTTTATAACGTTGAGCATCTTTGGTATTTCCTTTTTTAAGCTCCTCTTCGTAAAGCACAAAGTAGATATTTCCTGCAGGAAGGTCATCAATGTTACTAGGGCGAAGGGCCGATTTACCTTTGCTCAAAATCTCTGTTCCATCTTCGCTGGTGCTTAAATCGGCAAATGCTTTAACAGCATCGTAATAGGCTGTTTTCTCAGGATAAGCACTCCATGTTTTTAAAACAGCATTAGCTACTAATCCCGATACATAGTCCCACTCTGTTTCACTTAATGCTTCTTTGTGGTGTCGGTTGCAATAGAAATCTCCTAAGCCATGTGATTCTACCATGGCTTGTGATTGGCTGTTTTTTGCCTCTTCTTGTTTATTACCACAAGCAGTTAGTGCGGCCAAAAAGAGGAGAGGTAAGATGAATAACTTCATTATTGTTTAGTTTAAATTTGACTTTTGTGAGCAATTAAAGCAATATTGCACATCGCATAACATACTACAAAAATAAAGAGAAAATGGATAGGCATAGTCTATTATTTGGTTTAATAGATGAAATATTGGTTATTTACAGCTCTTTTTTGATATAGCTATTCCGTTGTTGACTCGTATATCATATATCTCAATGATGTTAAACTATAAAATAAAAGAATGATGAAAGACGAAGAATTAAAAGAAACGCTAGTCGAATTAACAGACAAGGAGTTGAATGAAGTAACTGGAGGTGCTACTATTATAGAGTGTAAAAAGTATAATACAGCTGGAAATTGCAACAATCCTATGACTAAATGTAGGTGGGAAGCGGCATACGGGTGTGTTCCTTCTCCAGATCGATTTCCCAAATAATAAGGAGAAATCGCATTAAAAGCAACATCCCCTTTCATACTCTATATGGCAGAGTATGAAAGGGGATGTTAATAAGTCAGTTATTACTGTAGGGAGAAGCAACTATTCAAAATCGCTCCAATTCGTTAAACGCATATCTCCTTTTCTTCCCAAGGTTTCGTGCATACCTAGTGCTGCCGATAGGCGGTGGCTTGTTTGCCCTTTGCTCGATAACTTTACATAATCCCACAATAGGTTTCTATAATCTGGGTGTGCACAGTTCTCGATGATGGCTTCGGCACGTTGCATAGGCGACTTACCACGTAAATCGGCAATACCTTGTTCGGTAATGATGATATTAACAGAGTGTTCGCTGTGGTCAACATGTGATACCATGGGTACAATTGAACTAATTTTACCCTCTTTAGCAACCGATGGGCAGCTGAATATTGAGATGTAAGCATTGCGGGTAAAGTCGCCAGAGCCCCCTAGACCATTCATCATCTTTGTTCCACTGATGTGTGTAGAGTTGATATTACCAAAAATATCAGCTTCAATAGCTGTATTCATCGAGATAATTCCTAAGCGACGTACCAATTCGGGGTTGTTAGATATTTCTGATGGACGCATCACCAATTTATCGCGGAAGAAATCGATGTCATCGTAGATTCCTTGTAAACATTCGTTTGTTACGCTTAGTGAGCAGGTGCTACCAAAAGTCATGCGTCCTTGGCGTAGTAGGTCAATCACTGAATCTTGAATCACTTCGGTATACATTTCAAAAGCAGGAATTGCTTTTTCTCTTCCCAAAGCACCTAATACGGCATTGGCAATGTTTCCTACACCGCTTTGTAGGGGTAAAAAATTGGCAGGAATAATACCTCGTTGCATATCTGATAGTAAGAAAGCAGCCACATTTTGTCCGATTTGATCGGTTACTGGGTCGGGTGCAGTAAAACCACGTGCTTCGTCTTTGATATCTACCTCTACAATACCCACAATTTTCTTAGGATCAATTTGTACGTAAGGAAGTCCTGCTCTATCATTAGCCTTGAAGATAGGAATCTCTCTGCGGTAAGGAGGATCTAGTGGTTCGTAAATATCGTGTAGACCAATGATGTTTTTGCTGTGTGCACGGTTAAGTTCAATAATCACTTTATCGGCTAGACGAGCAATGGTAGGTGTAATACCTACTCCAGCAGTTAGGTAAACTTTACCATCGGCTGTCACTTCGCACGCTTCAATAATCGCTACATCAATCTTTCCAAAATAGCCAAAGCGAATCTCTTGTGCCATTTGTGATAAGTGAATATCGTTGTAAGCCACTTCGCCTGAGTTGATAGCTTTGCGTATGTCACTATTGGTTGTGTAAGGTGCTCTATATTTAAGTGCATGTGCTCTGGTAAGCATACCATCGGCCGAATCGCCTGTAGAGGCACCTGTAAATAGACTAATTTTAAATGGATTGCCTTTGGCATGTTCTGCTTCAGCTAGTTTGGCTATTTCTGGAGTAACTGCTTTGGGCGACCCTGCTGGTGTAAAACCGCTTAACCCTATGTTGTACCCATTCTTAATATAGCTAGCAGCTTCTGCTGCCGTAATTGTTGTAAATCCCATGAGATAAAAAGGTGTTTATATAGTTTTTATTATGTGCTAGTTTGCTTTAATATTTACGGGTGAAAATTTCACTGTAAATAAAGGCTCGCTTTGCTTCAGAGCGATTGGTTAGCCGTATAGAGTTATTATTTCTGTTTATAGGAAGCTGTTCGTTAGGTGAGGTAATAGGCTGTTGTTCCTTCTCTCTTCTAGAAGAGTTTCTTTTGGCAGCGATTGTCCTTTTGGTACTAGCTTCGATGAGAGGTTTCTTTGGTGTGAATGGGGGAAATTCCTCTTCGAGTGAATCGAAATCATCGTATGTAGGTTCTTCTACTGTAGTAGGAACCGAATGCTCTTTTTTCGCTTTGACTAAATATTTAACTACAGAGAAAACAATCATTGCGATTATAAGTAATACTTGAATATTTTCCATCGTTATTCTTTTATATATGAATGCCCAAAGATAAAAAAATAATTAGATTTCTACTATATAAAAAAAACAAAAAGGAAGGAGACTTCACAGCCGCCTTCCTCTATTTTTAACCTAAACCTTAACTATGAAAAAATCTTATGTTTTTCAATGACAAATATGCAAACAAATCTTATATAAGCAATAGTTATACAAAAAAACAATTAATTTATTATGATATATTAACTATATTCTAATGAAAAGAGTAATAAAATTCTATTATTACTTATAAAGAATTTAGACTTTCGTAGAAAGTAGGTATCTTTGCTACGAAATTAAAATTAAAGTTATGGAGAAAGAGATGACAGGAGTCGACTTTAAATCGGCTGCTGACCAAGAGAACAAAAAGTTATTTATTGAGACCTATGGTTGTCAAATGAATGTGGCAGATAGTGAGGTTATTGCTTCGGTTATGGAAATGGCGGGTTATTCCGTATGTGAAACGCTGGAGGAAGCAGATGCTGTATTTATGAATACTTGTTCTATTCGTGATAATGCAGAACAGCGCATTTTTAATAGATTGGAGATGTTTCACGCTATTAAGAAGAAAAAAAAGAGTTTTATTGTTGGCGTTTTAGGTTGTATGGCCGAGCGTGTAAAGCAGGACTTAATTGAGAAGCACCATGTTGATTTAGTGGTAGGGCCCGATGCTTATCTTACATTACCCGAACTAATTGCTGCTGTAGAGGCAGGCGAGAAGGCCATCAATGTAGAGCTATCAACCACCGAAACCTATAAAGAGGTGATACCATCTCGTCTTTGTGGTAATAAGATAGGTGGATTTGTTTCCATCATGCGTGGTTGTAACAATTTCTGTCACTACTGTATCGTTCCTTACACACGCGGTCGTGAGCGTAGTCGTGATGTAGAGAGCATCCTTAATGAAGTGAAGGATTTGGTAGAAAAAGGATACAAGGAGGTAACCTTATTGGGACAGAATGTAAACTCTTACTGTTTTGAGAGCGAAGAGAGTAAAGTGACTTTCCCTATGTTACTTCGTTTAGTGGCGGAAGCTGCTCCTACTATGCGTGTTCGTTTTACTACTTCGCATCCCAAAGATATGAGTGATGAAACGTTGCAGGTGATAGCTGAGGTGCCTAATGTATGTAAAAACATCCATTTGCCTGTACAGAGTGGTAGCTCGCGTATCTTAAAATTGATGAATCGTAAATATACCCGTGAATGGTACTTGGAACGAGTAGAAGCTATTCGTAAAATGATTCCTGATTGTGGACTGAGTACCGATGTTTTTGCTGGATATCACTCTGAAACAGAAGAGGATCACCAAGAAACGCTTTCGTTGATGCGTATTTGTGGCTACGATTCTGCTTTCATGTTTAAATATTCAGAGCGTCCTGGTACTTACGCTGCCAAACATTTGCCCGATGATATTTCGGAAGAGGTAAAGGTACGCAGACTCAATGAAATAATTGAGTTGCAAAATGAACTTTCTGCCCAAAGCAATAAACGTGATATTGGTAAAACATTCGAGGTTTTGGTTGAAGGTGTATCCAAACGTTCTAAAGAGCAGCTTTTTGGCCGTACAGAGCAGAATAAAGTGGTTGTATTTGATCGCAAGAATTACAAGGTTGGCGACTTTGTACAGGTTAAAATAATAGATACCACTTCGGCTACGCTTAAAGGCGAATCGGTTGATAACAATTAAAACAACTAATAGATAGGTTGAGTTCTTTCAATCCATTGCAAAATAGATCCTTCCACCTAACTTTTATCTGCCACAAAATGGAGATAGAGTAGGTGGAAGGATTTATTTATTTTTGTTTCTCAGGCATTACCATCCATAGAATAAGGTAAATAAAGGTACCTGCAAAGGCAGTAAAGAAGGTAAGTAAGATATAAGCTACTCGTACGGCAGTAGGATCGAGGCCTAAATACTCGGCTATTCCTCCACATACCCCTGCAAAAGTTTTGTTGGTTGATCGAGTTAATTTTTTCTGTTCCATCTCTTTCTGTATTTATTTATAATAGGTTATTGTGTAAAGTTACTTGAATCCCTTTTTTTAACAGGGATTATTCCTTTAAAAAACCTTAACAGAATTAGTATGGTAACTCTTTTATTTGTTCTTTTGCAAGAAATTAGGGATAAAAGTGAATAAACCCATCATTCACATCTTTGCAGCTAGATTATGAAGAATAAATCGACCTCTTTTTTTGACATGCAGTTTATTACCTCCAGTATAAGTACCACTTTGGTACTCCTCTTGTTGGGTATGCTGCTTTTTTTTGTACTATCAGCAGCCAATCTTTCTACTTATGTACGCGAGAATATTACCATATCTCTTCTTTTAAGTGATGATATGAAGACAAATGAGCTGATTAAGTTTCGTCAAAAATTGAATGAAGAACCTTTTGTCAAGGAGCTTAGTTACATATCAAAGGAGCAAGCCTTGAAAGAGCAAACTGAAGCAATGGGTACTGATCCTGCTGAATTTTTGGGATACAACCCTTTTACGGCTTCTATCGAAATAAAGCTGCATGCAGATTATGCTCAAGCTGATAGTATTCGTTGGATACAGAAAGAGATTCTAACCGATAAGAATGTGTTAGAGATTATCTATCCCGAAGATTTACTTGAACTGGTAAATCGAAACATTCAGAAGATTAGTTTTTTTCTGTTAGGGATGGCTCTTTTACTAACCTTTATCTCGTTTGCCCTCATTAATAATACCATCCGATTGGCTATTTATTCAAAGCGTTTTTTAATTCATACCATGAAGCTGGTAGGAGCTAGTTGGGGCTTTATTCGTAAACCTTTTTTAGTTCGTAATTTCTGGATTGGTGTGGTAGCTGCTCTAATGGCTAATGGTATACTTGTATGTATGGCAGCGGCTCTTGTTAGGTATGAGCCCGAGTTGATACAAATTATTACACTTCCTACTTTAGGTACAGTGGTGGCGGCTATTTTTATTTTTGGCATACTTATAACTTGGGTATGTGCTTATATATCAATTAATAAATATTTACGTATGAAGGCTAATACCCTTTATTACATCTAACCGATAAATTGAATATGGATAGAAAGAATTTTGCATTCGATAAGACTAACTTTATATTGTTGGCCGTAGGAATGGTTATCATTATTACTGGATTCTTACTGATGACAGGTCCTTCATCGACCGAGTTGGTTTTTGAACCCGATATCTTTAGTGCACGTCGTATTAAATTGGCTCCTGCAGTATGTTTGGGTGGATTTATATTTATGATGTATGCCATTATGCGTAAACCCCAAGATAACCAAAAAGAGGAATAGAAGATGGAATGGTTTGAAGCACTTATCCTTGGATTACTTCAAGGTTTTACCGAATACTTGCCTGTAAGCAGTAGTGGACACTTGGCTATTGGAGCTGCCTTGTTTGGCATTGAGGCCGAAGAGAATTTAACTTTTACAGTAGCGGTTCACGTAGCTACGGTACTTAGTACCTTAGTTATCTTGTGGAGAGAAATCGCATGGATTTTCAATGGATTATTTAAGTTCCGATGGAATGACGAGACCAAATATGTAGTCAATATCTTAATATCTATGGTACCTGTGGCGGTAGTAGGTCTCTTTTTTAAAGATTACGTAGAAGATATTTTTGGTTCAGGTTTGTTTATTGTAGGATGTATGTTGTTTGTTACAGCTGCTTTATTGACCTTCTCTTATTATGCAAAGCCTCGCATCAAAGAACAAATATCGCGCAAGGATGCCTTTATCATTGGTTTGGCACAAGCTTGTGCCGTGATGCCAGGTCTTTCTCGCTCGGGTAGTACCATTGCTACAGGATTATTATTGGGTAATAAAAAAGAGAAGTTAGCACAGTTTTCGTTCTTAATGGTTATTCCTCCCATTTTGGGTGAAGCCTTGCTCGATTTGGTGAAGATGCTAAAGGGAGGAGCCGAAGAGGTTGTTACGAGCGGTTTACCTACTCTTTCATTGGTTGTAGGCTTCGTAGCTGCTTTTGTTGCAGGTTGTTTGGCTTGCACATGGATGGTTAATATAGTAAAAAGAGGAAAATTGATTTATTTTGCAATCTATTGTGCGCTCGTAGGGGCTGTTACACTAGTTTGTTCATTGATTTAAACGGATGAATTTTAAAGAAGGAGAAGTATTATACTTTGATAAACCCTTGCAATGGACCTCCTTTGCAGTGGTTAATAAAATAAGATATCAACTTTGTCGTAAGTTAGATGTCAAGAAATTAAAAGTGGGTCATGCTGGAACATTAGATCCTTTGGCTACAGGTGTGATGATACTTTGTACCGGAAAGGCTACTAAGCGTATCGAGGAGTTTCAATACCAAACCAAGGAGTATATTGCCACCCTTATGTTGGGAGCAACCACTCCTTCGTTCGATTTGGAAAAGGAGATTGATGCTACTTATCCCACGGAGCACATCACAAAAGAGTTGGTAGAAGAGACTCTTAAACAGTTTATAGGCAGTATTGAACAGATACCACCTGCTTTTTCTGCTTGTAAAATTGAGGGAGAGAGAGCCTATGAATTGGCTCGCAAAGGACAAGAGGTAAAACTAAAAGCGAAAACGCTTGTTATAGATGAAATAGAGTTGCTTGAATGCAATTTGCCCGAAGTGAAAATTAGGGTGGTTTGTAGCAAAGGAACCTATATTCGTGCATTGGCTAGAGACATTGGCGAAGCACTTCAAAGTGGGGCCCATTTAACGGGATTGATTCGTACACGAGTAGGAGAGGTGACTCTCGACAAATGTATGGCAGTCGAGCATTTTCAAGAGTGGTTAGAGAAACAAGAGATAACAGTAATAAACGATTAAGGAGAGGTAAAGATGAAACTGTCACAATTTAAATTTAATTTGCCGGAAGAGCGAATCGCTTTGCATCCAGCTAAATACAGAGATGAGTCACGTTTAATGGTGATTCATAAATCAACCGGTCAAATAGAGCACCGAATGTTTAAAGATATTCTGGACTATTTTGAGGAGAAGGATGTATTTATCTTTAACGATACCAAAGTTTTTCCTGCTCGTTTATATGGAAACAAGGAGAAGACAGGTGCACGCATTGAGGTATTCTTGTTGCGCGAATTGAACGAAGAGTTACGTTTGTGGGATGTATTGGTCGATCCAGCACGTAAAATTCGTATCGGAAACAAACTTTACTTTGGCGAAGATGATTCAATGGTAGCCGAGGTGATTGACAACACTACTTCGCGTGGACGTACCCTTCGTTTCTTGTATGATGGACCACATGATGAGTTCAAGACAGCTCTTTATGCCTTGGGCGAACCTCCATTGCCACACTTTATTAACCGTGAAGTAGAGGAGGAGGATGCTGATCGTTTCCAAACTATTTTTGCTAAAAATGAGGGAGCTGTTACAGCCCCTACAGCAGGATTGCACTTTAGCCGCGAACTGATGAAGCGTATGGAAATCAAAGGCATGGAGTTTGCTTTTGTAACCATGCATGCAGGCCTTGGAAACTTCCGCGACATTGATGTGGAAGATTTAACTAAGCATAAAACAGACTCTGAGCAGATGATGGTAAATGCTGAAGCGTGCCATGCGGTGAATGATGCGAAGAAGCAAGGACATAATGTGTGTGCAGTAGGTACTACGGTTATGCGTGCTATTGAAACAGCAGTAGGTACTGATGGTAACCTCAAAGAGTTTGAAGGGTGGACCAATAAATTTATCTTCCCTCCTTACGATTTCAGTGTAGCCAATAGCTTGGTTACCAATTTCCACTTGCCACAATCTACCCTACTAATGTTGGCTTGTGCTTACGGAGGTTATGATTTGATAATGGATGCTTACCAACAAGCTTTGGCCCAAGAGTACCGTTTTGGTACCTATGGTGATGCCATGCTTATTCTTGAAAAATAAGAGAGAATGGCTACGGTTTATATAGGTTTAGGAAGCAACTTAGGCCAAAAAGAGAGCTACTTGCGTAGTGCCGTAACAAAAATAGAAGAGCAGATAGGGAGGGTAACTTCCCTATCTGCTTTTTATGTTACTGAGGCATGGGGGTACAATTCTGAGAATAATTACCTCAATGCAGTGTGTGCGGTAGAGAGTGAGTATACTCCCTTAGAATTGCTCCATACAACCCAATCCATCGAGAAAGAGATGGGTAGGAGTAGTAAAACAGAACAGGGTCTATACAGCGATCGGGTGATTGATATTGATATTCTACTATATGATGATATGGTCTATCAGACTCCTCAGTTGCAGATACCCCATCCACTTATGGAGCAGCGTCTATTTGTACTCGAACCTTTGGCCCAAATAGCTCCCTCCATTCTTCATCCTGTTTTGAAACAAACAGTAGCTCAACTACTTCACCATCTTCTTCAGGATTCCCCTCTGCCTCAATAACTCCTTACTAGGCGAACTATATAAAGTGATTGATTCCCTATCTTAAGAGGGGGAATTAATCACTTTCTTTCAATCTCTATGTTAAATAAGAGCTAAATAGAAGAAGATTCAGAGAATTATAAATATCTTTGTACCCGTTATAACAGTGGAGAGATTTGAGTAGCTTGCGACCACGGAAAAAAATGCTAAAACACCTTTTTGTCCCCCTAAAGTTTCGGCTTCCCACCTCCCTTTCTATGGAGTTATAACAATCAATTTTTACGATCAACTTAAAATCATAAAAGAATGGGATACTTATTCACATCCGAATCGGTGTCGGAAGGACACCCCGATAAAGTGGCCGATCAAATTTCGGACGCTGTACTCGACAAATTGTTGGCTTTTGACCCAACTTCTAAAGTAGCTTGCGAAACCTTAGTTACTACGGGTCAAGTAGTACTAGCTGGTGAGGTGAAAACAGCTGCTTATGTAGACTTACAACGCATTGCTCGTGAGGTTATTAACCGCATAGGTTATACCAAAAGCGAATATATGTTCGAAGGAAACTCATGCGGTGTATTTTCGGCTATTCATGAACAGAGTGCCGATATTAACCGCGGTGTAGAGCGCGAAGATCCAATGAATCAAGGAGCAGGCGACCAAGGTATGATGTTTGGTTATGCTACACACGAAACGGAAAACTACATGCCTCTTTCACTTGATTTGTCTCACAAATTATTAATGATCTTGGCCGATATTCGTCGCGAGGGAAAAGAGATGACTTACCTTCGTCCCGACTCAAAAAGCCAAGTAACCATTGAGTACCAAGACAATGGTAAACCTGTGCGCATTGATACCATTGTAGTATCTACGCAACACGATGAGTTTGTAGTTCCAGCCAATGACTCAAAAGAGGCGCAAGTGGCTGCCGATGAAGAGATGTTGGCACAAATCCGCAAAGATGTAATCGAAATATTGATGCCTCGTGTGATTGCTTCTATTAGCAACGAAGAGGTATTGAGTCTATTTAACGACCAAATTACCTATCACGTTAATCCTACAGGTAAATTTGTGATTGGTGGCCCTCATGGCGACACTGGTCTTACTGGCCGTAAAATTATTGTTGATACGTATGGTGGCAAAGGTGCACACGGTGGAGGAGCCTTCTCGGGTAAAGATCCTAGCAAGGTAGACCGCAGTGCTGCTTATGCTTCTCGTCACATAGCCAAAAACCTAGTTGCTGCTGGTGTAGCCGATGAGGTATTGGTGCAAGTATCTTATGCCATTGGTGTAGCACGCCCTATCAACATCTATGTCAATACCTACGGTCGTAGCAACGTACAGTTTAGCGATGGTGAGATTGCCAAGAAGGTAGACGAACTATTCGATATGCGTCCTAAAGCGATTGAAGAGCGTTTAAAACTTCGTTATCCTATTTACGAAGAGACTGCCTCTTACGGACACATGGGTAGAGAGCCTAAGGTAGTGACTAAAACATTTACCTCTTCTTACCAAGAAGAGAAACAGGTAGAGGTTGAGCTATTTACTTGGGAGAAGCTAGACTATGTAGAGAAGATTAAAGCTGCTTTTGGCCTCTAAACCAAAGCTACGTAAAAGTGTGAAAGTAGCTTCTTTAGGTGGATAAATCATCTTTTCATCCTAATTTTTAAAAGCTACTTTTGGGTTTTATTTATCGTAAGGAATTGTCTATTAGATGTTTTTGCTGAATGTGAATAAACTACACAATTGCGTATCTATTACAAAGAATATATAAGCATAAGTATCTCTCTTTTTTTGAATAGTTCTATTTGAAAAAGAGAGATACTTTAGTTACCTACTTAAGATGGCAAAACCATGAATCAGATAAAAAATGTATGTGTGTATAGCGCATCAAGTACCCAAATAGATGCCGTATATGTAGATGCTGCTGCTGAGTTGGGTCGTTTATTGGCTCAACAAGGAATAAATTTAGTGAATGGTGCTGGTGCACTCGGTTTGATGGCCACTATTTCGGATGCAGTGCTTCAAGCAGGTGGAACAGCTACTGGTGTGATTCCCCGTTTTATGAAAGAGCAAGGGTGGCATCACACTCGCTTGACTCAATTAATAGAGACCGAGACCATGCACGAGCGAAAAGAGCTGATGGCTCGATTATCAGATGGTGTAATTGCCCTTCCAGGAGGGTGTGGTACACTCGAAGAGTTGCTCGAAATTATCACTTGGAAACAGTTAGCTCTCTACTTAAACCCCATCGTTATACTCAATACCAACGGTTTTTACGATCCCTTGTTGGAGATGTTAGATAGAGCCATCGAACAGAAGTTTATGCGGGTAGAGCATGGTGAGATGTGGCGTGTAGCTACTACACCCCAAGAGGCATTAGAGCTATTGCATACGATGCCCAAATGGGATGAATCAAAGCGTAAAATAGCTGCTATATGAGTACCAATTGCCAGAAAGGCTTAACCTATCTCTTTCAATTGGAGCAAGATTATGCCCGCCAGGTAGAGCAGGCACTCACTGCTAAAACAGTGGGTGTTACCATTCAACAAGCGGGTATAGTACCGGTCGTTAGACCCTATTTGTTGCGTTCGGATGGGGTAGTAGCCTGCTTTGTTTTTCTCTGTTTTATCATTTTATCATACGTTTTAGCCCGTTCTAAGAGTTTCTTGCTACAAGCTGTTCACTCTTTTTTTGTTTTAAAAATTCGAGTAGGTGTCTTTGATAGTTTTACTGCATCTGATGCACGCTATCGGCTTATTCTACTTTTTCAAACCTGTGTGCTATTTGGTTTTTGTGCCTATGATTATCTATCGGGGAAGAATAGTTTGGTTTTTCTGCTCTATCCCCATGTGGGATTGTTGGGAATGCTTATAGCTATATTTATTCTTTTCTTTCTTTTTAAGTGCCTTCTTTTTAAGATGGTTAATCGGCTTTTTTTTGATAAAGTAAGCGCTAGAGTATGGATGGATTCTTTCTTTAATGTGTTGGTGGGCATTGGTTTTTTGCTTTCCCCCATCATTTTATTGATTGTCTATTTTGACTTATCGGCCGATAATGCGATCTATTCAAGTCTTTTTGTCGTATTAATATCAAAAATATTCCTATTTTATAAGTGTAAAACCACTTTTTTTAATAAATTTCATCACTGTTTGCATTTAATTCTGTACTTTTGCACGCTGGAAATAGTTCCAGACTTACTGTTTTGGAAAGGTATTGTTTTAATGAACACCAGTTTGGTTTTAAATTTTTGATACATTGAAAATAAAAAAAGTCCTCGTTTCTCAGCCAAAGCCCACGTCAGAGAAATCACCTTATTTTGATATTGCTGAGAAGTACGGTGTGAACATAGAGTTTCGCCCGTTTATTAAAGTGGAAGGTTTATCAGCCAAAGAGTTTAGACAACAAAAAGTGTCTATACCTGATTATACTGCTGTTATTTTCACGTCGCGTCATGCCATCGATCACTTCTTTACATTAAGTGCAGAGTTGCGTGTTACGATACCTGAAACCATGAAGTATTTCTGTACTTCGGAGGCAGTAGCTCTTTACATACAAAAGTATGTACAGTATCGTAAGCGTAAAATATTCTTTGGTGCTACAGGTAAGTTGGCAGGATTGCTTCCTAGCATTGTAAAGCATAACGGTGAGAACTTCTTGATTCCTGTAACCGATGTGCATAATGCCGAGATTAGCACGCTGTTGGACAGTAAAAAGATTAAGTACACCGAAGCGATTATGTATCGTACGGTGAGCAATGATTTTACAGCCGAAGAGAAGTTTGATTATGATATGTTGCTATTCTTTAGTCCTTCGGGTATTCAGTCTTTGATGAAAAACTTCCCCCAATTTGAGCAAGATAAGATTGCCATTGGTTGTTTTGGTCCATCGACTGCAAAGGCTGTTAAAGATGCAGGTTTGCGTTTGGATTTAGAGGCTCCCTCTGTACAAGCTCCTTCGATGACTGCAGCACTTGATCAGTTTATAAAAGAACGAAATAAATAGGCTCTCAAGGAGCGTTTCTACTCATTAACCGAGGGTTTTGTATCGATAAAGTTGTAACTTTGCGATACGAAACCCTCGGTTTTGTTTGAACTATGATGGAAGAGAAAAGATATACCCTATGTAAGGAAGAACGATTGAATAGCAAAATTATGATTGATAAGCTATTCACAGGTGGAAATAAATCCTTTCCAGCCTATCCTTTGCGGGTAGTCTATAAGTGGATTGATGCCCAAGAGGCCAAGGCGCCTGCCTCTATACTCATTAGTGTGCCTAAAAAGCGATTTAAGCATGCGGTAAAGCGTAATTTATTAAAGCGTCAGGTTCGTGAGGCTTACCGAAAGAATAAACATATATTGCTCGATAAGTTGGTAGCACACGACAAGTGTGTAGTGCTGGCTTTCCTCTATATCGATAATAAAATATATACCGCACAGCAGGTGGAGGAGCGTGTGGTCAAAATTCTGCACCACATGGCAGATAGTTTGTGATGAAACAGCTATTAAGTAAGTTGCTACTGCTACCTATCTACTTCTATAGAGGCTATATATCGCCTCTAACCCCTCCTTCGTGTCGTTTTGTTCCTACCTGCTCAGAGTATGCCATCGAGGCGATTCAGAAGTATGGTCCGCTAAAGGGGCTCTATTTGGCCATTCGTCGGTTGTTGCGTTGCCATCCTTGGGGTGGTTCTGGATTTGATCCTGTACCCTGATGTGGTTCGATCTACATACACATGGTCTCCACCCCCTTGAGGGTGTTCTAGCCATTCACAACTGCTCCTCCCAAGAATTGCTAGCGGATGATGATATTGAGCTTCGCTCTTTACAGTTCTGCTCTGTTTCACTGCACCCTTGGTCTATTACTCCAGAAAATGTTTCTGATCAATTGGCTTGGCTTCAATCAGTCGTTCACTTACCGCAAGTAGTGGCCATAGGCGAAATAGGATTGGATAAGCTGCGTGGTGCCAGCTTCTTCTTTCAGCAAGAGGTTTTAAGAGAAATTATTGGGGTAGCAGAGAAAGCACAACTACCCCTTATTTTGCACCAAGTAAAAAGCTGCAATGAGTTGATTGCCCTCAAAAAGGAGTTGCGTCCTACGACTCCTTGGATTTTGCACGGCTTCCGTGGTAAGAGAGCATTGGCCCTTTCGCTCTTAAAGCAAGGTTTTTACCTCTCGTACGGACTCCATTATGATGCTGAAGCATTGAAAGCAACTCCCTTAAATAGACTCTTTTTGGAGAGCGATACCGCTTCTCTACCCATTCAGCAGCTCTATGAGCGGGCGGCACAGTTACGTGATTGTGCAGTGGGAGAGTTGCGTGAAGGGGTATTGCGCAATGCACTCCTTCTTTTTTCTCGATAAGTACTAACAACCCTTCCAAACGGAAAGAGAAAGTTGATGTATCAGCCGCTTCTTTTAGTTTAGCTTCTCACTCTTTCTAGGGTGATTAAACAAACTCTAGAAATCACATAATACAGCAATACAATTCTAACCATCGTTGCACATCTCGAATGACTCTCGAGATGTGCAACGATGGTTAGAACTTCACTCTTATAGTTCATTATTCCCCCCCAATTTTAGTTATCTGATTTTTGGTTTCAGTTTATGTAAGGTGCTGTTATTCAGCTTCTACAGCTGAAAGTAAACAATATGTACATATCGATTGACTTCTATCAATGAGCTATTGGACCTCTCTTTTTAAATCAGATTAACTGCTAAAAAGCCCCATTTCATCGAAGTAATTCATTTTTATGTGCTGAACTCTTTACCGCGCCACCTAGGTGGTCCGGGTGTGCCACCTAGGTGGCGCGGTAAAGATGTAAGGATGCGATGAGTTAATTACTAGGTCGTTTGTAGATACTTTATTAGGTAAATTGTATTATTTCTGCGGGGCTGTTGTTGCCTCTCTCTATTAGAACATGTTGTGGGGCTTGACTATTCGGTGGGTAGATGGTGAAGGATAGCACCTAAAGAACATAGTGAAAAGTAGAGATTTTAGTAGACAGCAGGGGCATATCGTAACCTTATTTTTTAGTCAAAAGTAGGGGCCTTTTATTTTGAATCTTTACGCTGTATGAATTGGATTTAAGTCCAGTGTAATCGTAAAGTTCGAAGTATAACCTTCAGGTAATCCTGGAGGTGAATGAAAGTTAAAATCCTTTACGGCCGCTTCTGCTTTTTTATAGTGTGCTTTTGCTTCCGTCTCTAACTCTTTTTTGATACGATGTATCTCTTTCTTTATAGTTGTTCCAAGATTCCTTCTACTTCTAAAGAGGAAGCTACTCTTGTTGATAACTCTAAGGCCAGCTACAATAAAGGATAAGCTTTGCACAAATGTAGTCGTTTTGACGAAGCCATTGCGGCCTTTAAGGAGAGGTTTCTGTTTGATTCTCAAGAGGAGGAGATAGAGAGTTTACTGCTCTAAATCTCTATTTGATGCTTCTTAGGAGGATTACTACCACTTTTTAGAGAGTAGGAGATTGCTTTTCGGAGAAAGTGTTGTACTTTTGCGGTTACAATTTAGAAATCAACCAATTAAAATAGATTCATTCCATGAACTTTGTAGATGAATTGAAATGGCGTGGCATGCTCCACGATATGATGCCAGGAACCGAAGAGTTGTTGGCGAAAGAGCAAGTAACAGCTTACTTAGGTATTGACCCTACAGCCGATTCGTTGCACATCGGCCACTTGTGTGGTGTAATGATGTTGCGTCACTTGCAACGCAGCGGCCACAAGCCGTTGGCTTTGGTAGGTGGAGCTACCGGTATGATTGGTGACCCATCGGGTAAATCGGCCGAACGTAACTTGTTGACCGAAGAGATTCTTGAACACAATATTTCGTGCATCAAGGCACAGTTGGCCAAGTTCCTCGATTTTGAATCGGATGCACCTAACCGTGCCGAGTTGGTGAACAACTACGACTGGATGAAGGAGTTCTCTTTCCTCGATTTTGCGCGTGAAGTGGGTAAACACATTACTGTAAACTACATGATGGCAAAGGATTCGGTAAAAAAACGTTTGAATGGCGAGGCCCGCGACGGTCTTTCATTTACCGAATTTACCTATCAATTGTTACAAGGATATGACTTCTTGCACCTATATAATACCAAAGGATGTAAACTACAAATGGGTGGATCGGATCAATGGGGAAATATTACTACCGGTTCGGAATTGATTCGTCGTACCAATGGAGGAGAGGTTTTTGCCTTGACTTGTCCCTTGATTACTAAAGCCGATGGTGGTAAGTTTGGTAAAACAGAGTCGGGTAATATCTGGTTAGATGCTCGCTATACTTCACCTTATGCCTTCTATCAATTTTGGTTGAATGTAAGCGATAGCGATGCAGCACGTTACATGAAGATCTTTACATCGCTTACCCAAGAGGAGATTGAAGCCATCGTGACAGAACACGAAGGAGCGCCTCACTTGCGTCCGTTACAGAAGCGATTGGCGCAAGAGGTAACTGTTATGGTACATGGTGAAGAGGCTTACAATGCAGCAATCGAGGCATCGGGCATCTTGTTTGGCAATGCTACATCGGATGTATTGAAGCGCGTAGACGAAGCGACACTTTTGGCCGTATTCGAAGGGGTACCTCAATTTGAGGTGGCAAAATCACTTTTAACAGAAGGAGTGAAAGCGGTAGACTTATTGACAGAGCATGCAGCAGTATTCCCATCGAAAGGTGAAATGCGTAAGTTGGTACAGAGTGGTGGAGTATCTTTGAACAAAGAAAAACTGGCTACTTTTGATGAAGTGCTCAATGAATCACATTTATTGAATGGCAAATATTTGCTCGTTCAACGTGGTAAAAAGAATTACTACCTGCTTACAGCGAAATAAATCCGCAATCGCAGTAAAAAGATAGAAAAGCCTCTCTAATTGCTGATAATCAGTGGATAGAGGGGCTTTTTTAGTGCTAAAAAGCCCCTTTTAAGACCAAAAAGAGAGTAGGTGATGAAAAAAACTTTGAAAAAAGTTGCTAGAATATTTGGAGGTTTACCTAAAAATGCGCTATCTTTGCATCGCAATTCAAAGGAAGGGCAGTCGATTGGACTATGGTGTAATGGTAGCACAACAGTTTTTGGTTCTGTTTGTCTAGGTTCGAATCCTGGTAGTCCAACCAAAAGAGAGTCTCGAAAGCGAAAGTTTTCGAGACTCTCTTTTTTATGCATAGCGTTTTTAAAAGGCACACCTAATTCAAAGAGTGGGGCCACTGTTTTTATACTAAACCAAACCGTTTTAATGATGAAAAAAACTATTTTATCTTTTGTTACACTCCTCTTGGTAGTAGTAGCACCAGCTTTGGCGCAGAATGATCGCCACGAAATGACAGGTACTTCAGTAACCATTAATGCTCCCGATTATCGTAACTCACGCAGCATAGACAAAGTCAATGAGGATGGTCGCGAATTTATTATGGGAAAAGATCGTGTGTATGACAATGCCAAGAATGGTGAACCCTCTAATGCACTACAGCCCTATGCAGAGTATGCTATTAAGAGCAAAATGAGCGGCGGACGCTTTGTAGTAACCGTTACTTATAAAATAGAGAAAGAGGAGCGTAAAGCCAATAAAAAGGATAGTCGATACATTCGTTTAGCCCTTGATGAACATTCGGCTGAACGTATTGAATTGAAAAATGCAGCGTCAGGCTATTTAAAGGCTACTGCCGAGTTTGATATGGCCTTCTTGCGCGGTAAGAACCACGTAGTGAAACTGTGGTTGCCATCCAAAGGGGTGATGATCGATAAGATCGCTATTCGCCGTAAAATTATTAAATAAGGCATGAGATAGTGTCATTCACTCTTTCTGTGAATGGCTATCCCACTTAATGAGCCCCATCCAACTTTCTGATCGCTGAAGTGAGTGCAGAAAGTTGAATGGGGCTCACTCTCTTTAGCGAATTAAAGGTAGCTCTCTCGAGCTTTTCCGCCAAAAGAGTTATCTTTGTACCCTTATTTTACAACTTAAAAAGAAAGGATTCTTGTGGCAAACGATGTGGTAATGACCCCCATGATGAAGCAGTTTTTTGAGCTTAAAGCAAAACATCCCGATGCGGTGATGCTTTTTCGCTGTGGCGACTTTTACGAAACCTACTCCGAAGATGCGGTGATATCGGCCGAAATATTGGGTATTACGCTTACCAAGCGGGCCAATGGGCAGGCTAAATCGGTAGAGATGGCCGGTTTTCCTTTTCATGCACTCGATACCTACCTCCCTAAACTGATTCGGGCGGGTAAGCGAGTAGCTATTTGCGACCAATTGGAGGATCCTAAGATGACCAAGAAGTTGGTAAAACGAGGTATTACCGAATTGGTTACACCCGGGGTGGCCATCAATGACAACGTGCTTTCGCACAAGGAGAACAACTTTTTGGCAGCCGTACACTTTGGAAAAAATGTGTGTGGGGTGGCCTTTTTAGATATATCGACGGGTGAGTTTCTTACAGCCGAGGGAACGGATGAGTATGTAGATAAGCTACTCAACAACTTTGCTCCCAAAGAGGTGCTCTATGAAAGGGGGCGCAAGGGAATGTTCGAGGGTAACTTTGGCAGTAAATTCTTTACCTTCGAGTTGGAGGATTGGATATTTACAGAGGCTTCTTCGCGCGAACGACTGTTGAAGCACTTTGAAACTAAAAACCTGAAAGGGTTTGGGGTAGAGAGCCTCAAGCTAGGAACGGTGGCAGCAGGGGCTATTTTGCAATACCTCGATGTAACGCACCACCACCAATTGGGACACATTACTTCACTGGCGCGCATTGAAGAGGATCGCTATGTGCGCCTCGATAAGTTTACGGTCCGTAGTCTTGAACTACTGGGAAGCATGAATGAGGGGGGAAGTAGCTTGCTGCAGGTGATTGATAAGACTATCAGCCCCATGGGAGCTCGCTTGCTGAAGCGCTGGATGATTTTTCCATTGAAAGATGAGAAACCTATCAATGCACGCCTGAATGTAGTGGAGTATTTCTTTCGTGATCCCGATTTTAAGGAGTTTATTGAGGAGAAACTACACCTGATAGGCGATTTGGAACGTATCGTTTCCAAAGCAGCTGTAGGGCGTATCTCGCCGCGCGAAGTGGTGCAACTCAAAGTCGCTTTGCAGGCCATTGAACCCATTAAGAATGCGTGCCTCAATGCTGAAAATGAGAGTTTGCGCTCTATTGGTGAACAGTTGAACTTGTGTGAGTTGATTCGCGAGAAGATAGCAGTTCAAATTAAAAATGATCCACCGTTGCTCATCAATAAAGGGGGAGTGATAGCCGATGGGGTGAATGCCGAGTTGGATGAGTTGCGTAAAATAGCTTTTTCGGGCAAAGATTACCTCTTGCAAATACAACAACGTGAGAGTGAGGCAACGGGTATACCAAGTTTAAAGATTGCTTATAACAATGTATTTGGCTATTTTATCGAGGTACGTAATGCACACAAAGAGAAGGTGCCCGAAACATGGATCCGTAAACAGACATTGGTCAATGCTGAGCGTTACATTACGCAAGAGTTAAAGGAGTACGAAGAGAAGATTTTAGGAGCTGAAGATAAAATTACAGCGCTTGAAACGAAACTATACAGTGACTTGGTATTGCAGTTGGCCGATTATATCTCGTCTATACAGATTAATGCCAACCAGATAGCACGCTTGGATTGTCTGCTCTCTTTTGCCAATGTAGCGCGTGCCAATCGCTACATTCGTCCGGTAATAGAGGATAGCGATCTGCTGGAGATTAAACAAGGGCGACATCCTGTGATTGAGAAGCAGTTGCCAGTAGGTGAATCGTATGTAGCCAACGACCTCTATTTAGATAGCCAAGAGCAGCAAATTATTATCATTACCGGGCCCAATATGTCGGGTAAATCGGCCTTGTTGCGCCAAACTGCATTAATCACGTTGCTTGCCCAAATAGGCTCTTTTGTTCCTGCCGAGGCAGCGCGCATCGGGTTGGTCGATAAAATATTTACCCGTGTAGGGGCGAGCGACAATATTTCGCAAGGTGAATCTACCTTTATGGTAGAGATGAATGAGGCGGCCGATATTTTGAATAACCTCTCGTCTCGCAGTTTAGTACTCTTTGATGAGTTGGGTAGAGGTACCTCTACTTACGACGGTATCTCTATTGCTTGGGCCATTGTGGAGCATATTCACGAGCATCCTAAAGCCAAAGCACGTACGCTATTTGCTACTCACTACCACGAGTTGAATGAGATGGAGGAGCTTTTTAAGCGTATAAAGAATTACAATGTATCGGTTAAAGAGGTAGACAATAAGGTGATATTCTTGCGCAAATTGGCTCGTGGAGGGAGTGAACACTCTTTTGGTATACACGTAGCCAAATTGGCAGGTATGCCTAAATCTATTTTAAAGCGTGCCAATACCATTTTGCATCAACTAGAGAGTCAGCGTCAGAAGCACGAAGAGGTATCGCCTAAGGTGAGTAAAGCTACCTCTGATTCGGGCATGCAACTGAGCTTCTTCCAGTTAGACGATCCCGTGTTGAGCCAAATTCGGGATGAGATATTGCACCTAGATGTTAATAACTTGACCCCTTTAGAGGCATTGAATAAATTGAGTGATATTAAAAAAATAGTGAAGGGGCGATAGGTTCCATTCAAGGATTAACTTTTATAAATGGAACAGATTACACTTTTAGGAACAGGTAATGCAGCTGTAACACGTTGTTATAATAGCTGTTTTACCCTTTCGGAGGGAGATAGACACCTACTGGTTGATGGAGGTGGTGGAAATGGTATTTTGCTGCAACTAGAGAGAGCGGCTATTCGTTACCAACAAATAGGAGATATTATTGTAAGTCATGCTCATACCGATCACCTCTTTGGGGTAATCTGGGTAATCCGAATGATTGGAGCAGAGATGGGAAAAGGGAGCTACGAGGGCAATTTAAATCTCTATGCGCACCAAGAATTGGCCAATGTATTGACCAATTTGCTCAAAGATACGCTTCCCAAGAAGTTCTTTAACTTGTTGGGGGAGCGAATTAAATTGCATGTTGTATCGGATGGGGAGTGTTGTACCATACTCAATCACGAGGTTACCTTCTTCGATATCCACTCTACCAAGCTGAAGCAGTTTGGGTTTAGTCTGGTAGATGAGCAAGGCAAACGCTTTACTTTTCTGGGTGATGAACCTTACAACGAGAAGGAACAGTGTTATGTAGCAGGTGCCGACTGGTTGGTGCACGAGGCTTTTTGCCTCTACAGTCAACGCGAGCAGTTTAAACCCTATGAGAAGCACCATGCCACGGTAAAAGAGGCGTGTGAAGTGGCTCAGGAACTAGGGGTGAAGAACTTGCTACTTTTCCATACAGAGGACAAGTGTATAGCCGATAGAAAGCATTTGTATAGTGAGGAGGGGAGTAGTTACTACACGGGCAACCTCTTTGTACCCGATGATTTGGAGGTTTTAGCTCTTTAAATCAACTCTTAGGAGTTCTCATTTAACCGTTTTACCTCTTTTATACTTTTCCTGGTTTTTACCTCTTTTAGTTAGTTCTCATTGTTGCGACAGTGGGTCATTTGATAATATCACTGATTTGGTACCATGTGCGACATTTGATTGCTATCGCTCCTAGCAGTGGTTGGTATCATTTGCATAAAACGGAGCATTTCCAGCCATCTCATACCAAGAGAGCTATATTATGAAATTGTCCCCCCTATTACACTTTAAAACGGTGTAATAGGGGGGACGATTCGTTAGGTAAGAGAAGTTCTTACTTTAGTTTTTCGCTCAACTTAGTAAGCATATCTTTGGTCATCTCATCTAGTCCGTAGGTAGGTTTCCAATCCCACTCTTGGCGGGCACAGCTGTCATCAATTGAGTTGGGCCACGATTCGGCTATCGATTGTCTTAAAGCATCAACTTGGTACTCCATCTCGAATTGAGGAACCTCTTTACGAATAGCTGCTAGCAACGTTTCAGGTTCGAAGCTCATCGCTGCAATATTGAATGAGTTGCGGTGTACCAATCGAGTAGGATCGGCCTCCATAATTTCGATGGCTGCACGCAGGGCATCGGGCATGTACATCATATCCATGTAAGTGCCTGCTGCAATGGGGCAAACAAATTTTTCGCCTTTTACAGCCGAGTAGTAAATATCTACCGCGTAATCGGTTGTACCACCTCCAGGAGGAGTGGTGTAGGAGATTAAGCCAGGGAAGCGTACCGAACGGGTATCGACTCCAAAGCGTTTGTGGTAATAGTCGCTTAACAATTCGCCCGATACTTTGGTTACGCCATACATGGTTTGAGGGCGACAGATAGTATCTTGTGGTGTATTGTCTTTGGGTGTATCGTTACCAAAAGCTCCGATAGAACTGGGTGTAAATACGGCACACCCTTTTTCGCGAGCTACCTCTAGGGTGTTAAAAAGCCCCCCCATACCGATGTTCCAAGCTAATTGAGGAACTCTTTCGGCAGTGGCCGAAAGAACAGCTGCTAGGTTGTAGATGGTATCTACTTGGTATTTCTCTACCACATCGGCTATTTGCTGTGCATTGGTAATGTCAACAATCTCGGAAGGGCCCGACTCTTTGAGTAAGCCTTGAGGTGCTGCACTAGGAATGTATCCAGCTACAATATGGCCAGAGTAGGTATCTCTTAGTTTAAGGGTTAGCTCAGAGCCAATTTGCCCTGTAGCACCAATGATGAGTACATTTTTCATAGAGCGTGTTTCTATTTTTATTTTATTAAGTCGCAAAGGTACAGCAAAAATATAATTTACAAACAACTTGAATAAAAATAGAAGAATAATTAATCGATACTCTTTTTAAATTCTTTTCATAAGGGGCTTCTTCTTTGTTTTTAAAATAGTTACCATGTCACTCATTTAAATGTGTTATACCTGCCTTGTATGAGAAGATAGTGCAGATAACTTCTTACTACAAGAATATTTACCTCTCTTACTGTGGATCTACATCGTAGTAAACGAGTAAGGAGCGAAATCGTTCATCGGCCACAATGGCTCGTTGTACTTGGTAGAGATAGTCACGCACCTTGGCAATGGAGGCTTCGGGTTCAATCTTAATTACCATCTTTTTGATAAAAAGAGTTTGAATACGAGCTACGACCGGTTTGTCAGGTCCCAATACCCGATCGCCTAAGCCTGTTCGTAACTGTTGAGCCATAAGGTTGGCTCCCTCCTCTAAGACCTCCTCTTTTCGGTGTTTGATGTATACATAGATAAGTCGGTAAAAGGGGGGGTATTTAAAAAGTTTACGCTCGGCCAATTGGTCGTGATAGAGTTGCTCGTAGTTGTGTGCCATGACTTGCTCTATAATGGGTAACTCGGGTGATTTGGTTTGTAGCACTACCAATCCTCGTTTATGTTTACGACCAGCTCTACCAGCTACTTGAGCCATGAGTTGAAAGGCGCGTTCATAGCTGCGAAAGTCGGGGTAGTTCAGGAGCGAGTCGGCATTGAGAATGCCCACTACACTTACATGGTCAAAGTCTAATCCTTTGGAAACCATTTGGGTACCAATTAGTATTTGGCTCTTTCCTGCCTCGAAATCGGCTATAATACGTTCGTAAGCTGTACGTGTACGCGTGGTATCTAAATCCATACGGGCTGTTTTAGCTTCGGGAAAGATTTGCTGAATATCCTCCTCAATGCGTTCGGTGCCAAAGCCTCGGTGGCGCAGCTGTACTCCACCACAGGCGGGGCAGGAGCGAGGCACCTGATAGGTGTAGCCGCAATAGTGGCAAGTAAGTTGAGAGAGTCCACGGTGGTAGGTTAAACTTACATCACAGTTTTTACACTTGGGTACCCAACTACACATTTGACACTCAATTAGTGGTGCAAAACCTCGGCGGTTCTGAAAGAGGATAATCTGCTCTTTCCGTTCTAATGCACCCCGCATCTGTTCAATTAAGTAGGGAGAAAATGGCTCCTTCATCCGCTTTTGGTGAAGCAACCGTTTCACATCGACTCGTTCTATGTGTGGCATCTCCATCTCTTTGAAACGCTCTTTGAGTTCTACCAATCCATACTTTCCCTCACGAGCATTGTAGTAGCTCTCAATGCTAGGCGTGGCAGTGCCTAATAGTACTTTTGCCCCGAACTTTGCAGCAAGCATGATGGCACTGCTGCGAGCGTGGTAACGAGGAGCTGGGTCTTGCTGCTTGTAACTACTTTCGTGCTCTTCGTCAATAATGACCAATCCTAAGTTCTTAAAAGGAAGGAAGATGGAGGAACGCACGCCAAGAATGAGGTCGTATCCCTGCTCGCTGAGCTGTTTCTGCCAAATTTCTACCCGCTCGGCATCGGGGAATTTAGAGTGATAAATACCGACACGACTCCCAAATACCCGACGTAGGCGATCGGTTATTTGGGTAGTTAATGCAATCTCGGGCAAAAGGTAAAGCACCTGTTTTCCCTCTTGTAATGCCTTTTCGATGAGGTGTATATAGACTTCGGTCTTTCCGCTTCCAGTAACTCCGTGGAGTAGGCAAACACTCTTCTGCTCAAAGCTGGTTAGCACCTCTTGCAATGCTTGTTGTTGTGCGGGGTAGAGTGGATGTAACTCTTGAGCTGTGCGTTGCTGCTGCTCAAGTCTACCTACTTCGTGTTCATAAAGTTTGAAAACACCTCTCTTTATCAACCCTTTTAGGGGGGATTCTGTTTGTCCCGATTGTGCAAGCAGTCCTTTTTTTGAAACCTCTTGAATCGTTTGTTTAGAGGTAAACCAGCCCGATAGCTCAATGTATTTCATTAATAGAGCTAGCTGTTTAGGCACTTTGGTTAGTTCTGTAAAATAGTTATTGAGTAGAGATTCGGTTATGTTCTCATCGGCAAAACGGACTCTTGTCTCCATTTTGGCTTTGTATTTACGCTTTAGCTCCTCTTTTATGGCAATCGCTCCTTTGTTTAACAACGATTGAATGGTAGGCATGATCTGCTTGTGCGAGCTACTTCGTTGTAGTTGCGTGATGCATTGTTCGCTATCTAGTTGCAACAGATCAATTAAAATTTGCTCTTTGGGTGTGAAGGGGCAGTCACCTTCGTACTCTTTATTGAGTTGAATAATGGTTTCGCTCTCTAACTTCATCCCCGATGGCATTGCTGCCTTGTATACATCGCCTAGGGTGCAGAGGTAGTAGTTGGCTATCCACTCCCAGAAGGAGAGTTGTGTAGGAAGTAATACGGGATTGGCATCGAGTAGTTCCTCTACCTCTTTGGTTTCATACCCCTCGGGCTTTGCGTAATGGAGGTGTGCTACAATGGCAGTATAGAACTTCTTTTTGCCAAAAGGGACAATAACGCGTGAACCTATTTGCACTACCTCCTCCATTTCGGCGGGAAGTGCATAGGTATATTGATTGGCTAAAGGAAGTGGCACGATTACATCTACATATTTCTTCATGGTGCAAAACTACAAAAAAAGGAGGCATTCTTTTTTCAGAATCCCTCCTTTTTAATCTTCCTTATATAGAACCAATCTGCTGCTTGTAGATAGCGCTTTTTGTGGCTACCAATCTGAACTGCTGTTCTTACTAGGTTTGTTAGAAAATATAGGCGGCTGATAGTTGCCACGATTTCTGTTTTACATCGGTAGATTGACCATTCTCTGTAATAACGGCAATATCGGATAATCCAAAGTTATAAGTAACCCCTAGCTGTAGGTGTCTAATTAATTTGACTCCCGCCCCAACATTAAATGAGGTGTTGTTTTTTTTAAGTTGCCAGAAGTTTGTAGCGCGTTCGCCCAAGTTAAAGCCAAATTGAGGTCCTGCAGCGATGTATATTCCCAGCATACTTCCTAGTCCCATTGTCCATTTTAAATTGACCGGTACTTCAACTGTCTTTAAGGTAGCTTCTGTTCCTTCTACACTGAGCTTGTTTTGTGTATAGAGACCAGCTGCCTCTACTCCTAAACCGAGTATTGGTATGGTTAATTCGGCCATAGGTCCTACAAACCATCCTCCTCTATTCTCGGCATCAAATGTACTTGATGATAAACTGATTTTTGAGACATTCATTCCACCCTTTACGCCAAAGCGTAATTGTGAGTGAATGGGTAGACTAACTGACAAACTGATGATTAGGATTAATAAAGTAATAATTCGTTTCATATCTTAATCTTTTAAATGAATAAAAAAAATGGATGACAACTGCCACCCATTAAATTGTAATTAAGCACTAATACTCCTCTTCGTTAAAGAAAAAGTCTTCTTTACTAGGATAATCAGGCCAGATATCTTCGATACTTTCATATACTTCACCTTCGTCCTCCATCTCTTGTAGGTTTTCAATCACCTCAAGTGGTGCGCCAGAACGCATAGCGTAGTCAATCAACTCATCTTTTGAAGCAGGCCATGGTGCATCTTCTAACTTTGAGGCCAATTCTAATGTCCAATACATAGCTATTCTTATTATTTTAAAATAAACATTTTTTATTATATTCTCGTTTGTTTGCGCAAAAGTATAATAAAATCGCTTATTTGCAACTTTTTTGCCAACAAATTTCGTCTATTCCTTCTAATGAGTTGAGTTTTTTTGCTAATACAAATAAATAGTCAGATAAGCGGTTTACATAAGTAGTAACAAGAGGGTCTACCTCATACTCTTTTTTAATGGCTAATATGGCTCGTTCGGCTCGGCGACAGACGGTGCGACAAATGTGGCAGGTGGCAGCGCCTCTTCCTCCACCCGGGAGTATAAAAGAGTTGAGTTGGGGAAGTGCCGCTGTTATTAGGTCAATGTTTTGTTCCATTTTTGTAATATCGTTGGGATCCACTTGTGCCTCTAAGCGCAATTCTGTTTGCTCTGTATCAGTAGCTAAGTAAGCACCTACTGTGAAGAGTTTGTGCTGAATATAGCGTATACTAGCTCTATCTTCCTCTTCGGTAAGGTAGGTTAGTAAGAGACCCAAATGAGAATTTAATTCATCAATGGTTCCATATCCCTCTAGTCGGATGTGGGTTTTCAATACTCTAGCTCCTCCCACCAATGAGGTGGTTCCTTTATCGCCTGTTTTTGTGTAGATTTTACTCATGGCTTAATCTGTTATAGGAAATTGACAATATAGTGTTGTTTGTATCGCTCTTTATCAAAAAAGATTAGCCCCACATCGTATAAATCGAATGTGATTCCCACTCTCTCATCTTCTTTTAACCCTTTCCACCACTCTCTTCTCTCTTTGGAACGGTGGATGCCTCCTACAATGAAGAGGCTTTTGGCATTTGTATAGGGTAAAGCTGCTTCGAATGCCTCTTTGTAGTAGGGTGTGTCTCCTATGTGTAGACATTCTAGCACTTTATATGCTTGGAGAGTTGTTTCTACTCTAGGTATCATTCTATCTAGGTCTCTTCCTTTCAAGGCAGTCCACTCCATTTTTTGATTTCCTGCCCGCATATAATTCATGGATGAGCCATTTCCAACACCTACTTCAATTAACGTGCTGGGTTGGTAATAGTTCACTAGACGAAACAAAAGCTTGTTAATCTTCTCTCGGTAATGGGGGAGATAGATGGAAAACTCTTTTTGTTTTAAACGCTTATAAGCATAATAGGGACGCTTCTCGTAAATAACAGAAGTAATTAGAAAAAAGTCGGATGGGGAGTGAACGCCATATCCGCAACGGTAACGAAACCTTCGACACCAATTCCAAACTCTACGTGGGGATAGCATGATACATTAGATTTAAAGATAGACAAAGATAGTTTATTAAGTCACAGAAAGCAATAATAAATAGGTTTTTTGCCTGATAACCAGCCTTTTTAGCTAATTGCTTTGTCTGTATGTTTTGTTTCATCTTGCGTGCTACCTAGTTTGTTGTATAGAACGCTGCAAGTGCACTATTTTCGGCTGCTTCCATAATTTCTCTTTCACCGGGTCCTTTATCATCTATTCCGCATAAGTGTAAGATGCCGTGAATGATGACGCGGTATAATTCGCGCTCGTAAGGTTGCTCGAAAGCCTCTGCATTGGTTGCAATGGTCTCTAAACTGATAAAGAGATCGCCTGCAATTCTATTTCCTGCACAGTAGTCAAAGGTAATGATGTCTGTGTAGTAATCGTGTTGTAGGTAGGTACGATTGACCTCTAGTATTTTTTCGTCTGAGCAGAAGATGTAATTTATTTCACCTACTCTTTTCTCATACGAAGCAGCTACCTCTTTAATCCATTGCGTGGTGGTAGCTTGGTCTATTGTGGGCATCTCAATCTCTTCGGAGTGATAGTTTATCATAATGGCATACTATTAAGTAAAGTGCAAAGGTAATATGCACCTCTTGTTTTATTGACGAATGTTTTACTAAATTTTGTTCATTACCGGGCTGATAGTTTATGATTACCCAAAGAATAGGTAACAAATAAAGATACCTGCCAATACTCCTACACCATCGGCTAGGAGCCCGCAAGATACTGCATGTCTTGTTTTGGTAACCCCTATGCATCCAAAATAGACGGCTAAAATATAGAATGTGGTATCGGTGGCTCCTTGAAATGTACACGCCATACGAGCTACAAAGGAATCTACTCCGTAGTTGTTGATGGCATCGACCATTAATCCGCGTGCACCACTTCCGCTTAATGGTTTCATGAGGGCAGTTGGAAGGGCTGCTACAAAATCACTTTTCAATCCGAAAAATTCAACTCCTTTTTCAATTCCTGAAATGAGCAGATCCATCGCTCCCGAAGCTCGAAATACACCTACAGCTACTAGCATGGCTACTAAATAGGGAATGATGCGAACAGCTGTTTGAAATCCCTCTTTGGCACCCTCTATAAAGTTATCGTATACATTGTTCTTGCGTCGAACTCCTGCTAAGATGAAGCCAATAATAACTAGAAAGAGTAACAGATTGGCAGCAGTGGTAGAGTAGGTATCAATCTGCACTTTAGAGAGGCTTTGAAAAAGCCAGATGAGCGAAGCGACTAAAAGGCTCATGCCACCTAAGCAGATAAGGATAGGGCGATTTAATAGTGAAATGCGTTGATAGGCGCTGACGGCAAGAATTCCTGCTAAGGTGGCAATAAAGGTGGTGAGTAATATAGGGATAAATACATCAGTGGGTTGTGCAGCACCAAACTGAACGCGGTAAACCATCACACTGATGGGGATAAAGGTGAGTCCAGAGGTGTTGAGCACCAGGAACATAATCATTGGATTACTAGCGGTATCTTTCTTGCTGTTTAGCTCTTGCAATCCCTCCATGGCCTTAAGTCCTAGTGGAGTGGCTGCATTGTCCAACCCTAGCATATTGGCAGCAAGATTCATAAAGATGGCACCAGTCACTGGATGCCCTTTGGGAATATCGGGAAAGAGTCGGCAAAATAGGGGAGAGAGTAAGCGAGAAAGAAAGTCGATAACTCCTCCCTTTTCGCCAATTTTCATGATTCCCATCCAGAGTGCAAGTACACCGGTTAGTCCCAATGAAATTTCGAATGCTGTTTTTGAAGAGCTAAAAGTGGCATTGATTATTTCGGGGAATAGGGTGGTATTTCCTAAAAAGAGTAGTTGGAAAAGTGCCACCACAAAGGCGATAAGAAAAAAAGCAATCCAGATGTAATTAAGTATCATGGGGTAGTTGTTGTTAGTTATCTTTTAGCGGTGCGAATAGATTCTCTATTGATGCATTGCTTTACTCGATATTTTATTTCTATTAACAAAGGTAATAAATATGGCAAAGATAATAATGCTGGATTCCTTTTTAAAGTAGCGATGTGTAGTAATATCTAGTGAAACAGCTCTATTTATCTTTCTATGTATAGGCAACAGTGGTAAGTAGGTCTTGCTTTTTGGTAAGTGTGAAAAATGCGAAGTAAAAAGAGTAGGGTTAACACAACGGTATGAAGGTTGCCCACGCCATTCGTTACAGAGATACCTCCGCTAGCATTTGTAACACTTTTGTAACAGAGATGTCACCTTCTTGTTTTGCTCTTGTAGCAACGGGGTAATGTGTGTTCTATACTTTTGCATCAGATTAATTAATGCAAAAAATTGTATATGAAAAAGATTGCAAGACTCGTTTCTGCGCTACTACTTATGTCGGGAGTTTTTACTACTACTCTCGCAAATGATGTGATAGATAATGCCAACTATGGTGCAATTCGTGGTCGGGTTATTGATAATGCAAAGGAGACTCTTCCTGGTGCCTCTATCTTTATTGAATCATTGCAAACAGGGGTGATTAGCGATGTGAACGGATTTTATACATTGCCTAATTTAAAACCTGGTACTTACAAGGTAAAAGTTACTTATGTGGGATACAATCCTATTGAGACTACATTAACGGTTTCTAAGGGAAAAACAGTGGATAGAGATATCATTTTAAATGAAGGTGTCTTGATGCAAGAGGTAGTTGTTGGAGGAGCCTTCCAAGGACAAAAGAAAGCAATCAACACACAAAAAAATAATTTAGGAATTACCAATGTGGTATCTGCCGATCAGGTGGGTAAATTCCCTGATTCAAATATTGGGGATGCGTTAAAGCGTATCAGTGGTGTTAATGTACAATATGATCAAGGTGAAGCGCGTTTTGGTCAGGTGCGTGGTACTTCGGCCGACTTAAGTTCGGTAACGATTAATGGTAACCGTGTTCCTTCGGCAGAGGGTGACTCTCGCAATGTGCAGTTAGACTTGATTCCTGCCGATATGATTCAAACCATTGAGGTAAGTAAAGTGGTTACGGCCGATATGGATGGCGATGCTATTGGTGGTGCGGTTAACTTAATAACTAAAAACTCTCCTTACAAACGTACCATTAATGCTACGGCAGGTAGTGGATACAACTGGATTAGCGAGAAAGCACAGTTAAACTTAGGCTTTACTTACGGGGACCGTTTCTTTAACGATAAACTGGGTATGATGCTATCGGCTTCTTATCAAAATGCTCCTGCAGGTTCTCACAATGTAGAGTTCGAATGGAAAGAGGGTGAAGATGGAGAAGCATACGTAAGTGATTACCAAATGCGTGACTATGTGGTGACACGCGAAAGACAAAGCTACTCAGCAGCCTTTGATTACGAATTTAACCCCAACCACCGTTTAACTTTTAAGGGAATCTTTAATAACCGCAATGACTGGGAAAACCGCTATCGTACTACCGTTAAAGGGTTGAAAGAGAATGGTGAGGCTTCTGTTCGTGTACAAACAAAGGCGGGTACCAAAGCAAATAACTATACTCGTTTGGAGCGTCAACGTACAATGGACTTTACACTAGGTGGTGAGCACTTGTTTGGAGCTGGCTGGGAGATGGACTGGAATGCAGGGTATGCTACTGCTTCTGAGTATCGTCCTGGTGAGCGTTACCTAGATTTTGAATTGAAAAAACAGAAGTTTGATATCGATTTAAGTGATAGCCGCTTTCCATTGGCTATTGCTCAGTCGGGTTCTACAATGATATTAGATGACTCTTTTGGTTTGAAGGAGTTGACCGAAGAGGAGCAAATGATTACTGAAAAAGATTTACGCTTTGTAGCTAACTTCAAAAAGGATTTTAGCAACGGTTCTCGTTTAAAGTTTGGTGCTAAGATTGTGAATAAAACCAAAGAAAAAGAGGTTGACTTTTATGAATATTCGCCAACAGATAAAAAAGCCTTTATAGCCAATAGCTTAAATCATACTACCGATAGGAGCAATAGCAACTTTATGCCAGGTTCAAAATACCAAACGGGTACATTTGTTTCGAAAGAGTTTATTGGTGATTTAGATTTGCAAGATGCTACTCAATTTGAAAAGGAGCAGATTCAAGAAGAGTTGGCTGGTAATTACGATGCTACCGAAACCATTACTTCAGGGTATGCACGTTATGATCACAGCTTTGGTAAGAGATACCACTTAATGGCAGGGCTTCGTTTAGAGCATACGGCTTTGGCTTATACAGGACGTCAATACGATGCGGATGAGGATGTAACAACAAAAACAGATCGTATTAAGAATGACTATTTAAATGTGCTACCATCGGTATTGTTCAAGTGGGATGTAAACGAAGAGTTCAAAGTACGTGCCTCTTATACACAAACATTGAGTCGTCCTAAATATGCTGCTTTAGCACCTAGTGTAAATATCAATCGTAGTGATTCGGAGATTACCATCGGTAATACAAACTTGAAACCTACACTCTCATACAATTTTGACTTAAGTGCCGATTACTATTTCCAAAGCATTGGATTGATTAGTGCAGGGGTATTTTACAAACGTGTAGATGACTTTATTGTAGACCAAGTTCGTACGAACGTAGAGTACCAAGGAGTAGAGTATAGACGTTTTACACAACCCATCAATGCAGGTAATGCCGATCTTTTAGGAGTAGAGCTTGCTTATCAACGTGATTTTGGCTTTATCTCTCCAGCTTTAAAATGTTTGGGTTTCTACGGAACTTATACTTACACACACACACGTGTGAAAGACTTCAACTTCGAAGGGCGTGAGAGTGAGACAGGATTGACGCTACCAGGTTCGCCTAAGCATACAGCAAATGCTTCATTGGCTTTTGAAAAATCGGGTCTTAGTCTTCGTGTAAGCTACAACTTTGCCTCTTCATTCATTGATGAGATGGGCGAAAGTACCTTCTATGATCGTTATTATGACAAAGTGGGCTACTTAGATGCCAATGCCAGCTATACATTTGGCAAGAAGTTGAAGACAACATTTTATGCTGAAGCAACCAACTTGTTGAATCAACCTTTGCGTTACTACCAAGGCACAACCGATCGTACCATGCAAGCAGAGTACTACGGTATGCGTGTAAATGCAGGTGTTAAGATCAATTTCTAATAGTACGATGTAATACATTCCTATAAGGAGATCCAGAGTTCAAGGAATAGAACTCTGGATTCTTTGCTTTTAAGGATTAAAGAAACATATTAAAACAATGTTTTTATCTTTTTGCCATTCATTCTTTTCGAGGAATAAAATGGATGAGAAAAAGAGAGGAGTGATGAAGCGGTAGTAAAGATGAAATAACTTACTTTGTTTTCTTGATTTACGACTGAATTGAAAGGCTCTATTTTTGATATACCAACTAAAAATAAATAAGACTGAATATGAAAAAAATGATGTTTATAGCTGTTGCACTGTTACTTTCGGTAGCAAGTTTTGCACAAACTCCTGCCGAGTGGGAGAAGCTAGAAAGAACTGTAAACTTTTACATGGCAAATGATTTGGGCCGCAATGGCTATTATGATCAAAAACCGATAGCCGAAGTAATGGGTGAAATGGCCGATGTAGTAGGTCCTGAATGTGTGTTTGCTGCGGGTGATGTACACCACTTCGAAGGAGTACGCAGTGTGAATGACCCCTTGTGGATGACTAACTACGAACTTATTTATAAACACCCTGAATTAATGATTGACTGGTTTCCTATTCTAGGTAATCACGAGTATCGCGGTAATACGCAAGCAGTTATTGACTATACACAAGTAAGCCGTCGCTGGAGTATGCCCAATCGTTACTATTCAAAGGTATTTAAGGAGAAAGATGTAACGATCCGTTTCATTCTAATTGATACAGCACCCTTGATTGATAAATACCGTAGAGAGAGTGATCAATATCCTGATGCTGTTAAGCAAAGCATGGAGGCTCAACTAACTTGGATTGAATCGGAGTTGAAGGCAGCCAAAGAGGATTGGGTCATTGTAATTGGTCACCACCCTATTTATGCCGATACAAAGAAAGATATGACAGAGCGTACCGATTTGCAAAAGCGCTTGGATACTATCTTACGTAAATACCCGGTTGATATCTATGCTTGTGGACACATTCACAACTTCCAACACGTACGTATGCCCAATAGCAAAATTGATTATGTAACCAATGGTTCGGCTTCGCTAGGACGTAAGGTTGCACCGATTGAAGGTACACAGTTTTGTAGCTCAGAAACAGGGTTCTCTCTTTTTGCTGTTGATAAAGCAGAGTTAAATATGCACTTTGTTGATAAAACAGGTCGTGTTATTTATACGGTAAAGAGAACTAAGTAGGATTAGTTTGATTATTAGGTAATTTAAGTACATTTGCGGTGATAAACTGTAAATGTACTTTTTTTATGTGGGATACTCTATTCTTACTTATTGGGTTGGCTGCCATCTTAGGTGGAGCCAATGCATTGACCGATGGTTCGGCAGCTATTGCTAAGCGGTTTAATCTTTCCGATTTAGTGATTGGTCTTACCATTGTTGCCTTGGGTACTTCAGCACCCGAATTGGTGATTAGTCTCTTTTCGGCCATCAATGGTAGTGCCGAAATGGCTATTGGAAATGTGGTGGGTAGCAATATTTTCAATGTGTTGATGATTGTAGGATGCACTGCATTGGTTGTTCCCATTCAAATGGGAAAGGGAATGCTTAGCAAAGAGCTCCCTCTGGTTCTTCTCTCTTCTTTGGTGCTGGTAGTCTGTGCCAATGATATCTGGCTAGAGGGTTCTGCTACCAATATTATAAGTCGTGGCGATGGTATCTTACTTCTCTTCTTCTTTTTAATCTTTATGCGATATACCTTTGCTATTGCACACAATCAGCCCGAAGGGGAGGTAGTAGAGGGAGAGGTAAAACGAATGTCAATGGGTAAGGCTATACTATTTGTGTTGGCTGGACTCGTTGGCTTAATTGTAGGTGGAAAGTTATTTGTGGATGGCGCAACCGGTATTGCCCGTATGTTGGGTGTCAGTGAATCAGTGATTGGTCTTACATTGGTTGCTGGGGGTACTTCGCTCCCCGAGTTAGCTACCTCATTAGTGGCTGCACTCAAGAAGAATCCAGGTATCGCTTTGGGAAATGTAATTGGTAGCAATCTCTTTAATGTATTCTTGGTTTTGGGTTGTAGCTCTGTTTGCTCACCTTTGCCATTGGGTGGAATTACCAATTTTGACTTAGCTGTTCTAACTCTTTCTACGTTGCTTTTCTGGATTGTAGGAAGGTTCTTTAAACATCGAACCATAACTCGTTACGAAGGGGTGTTGATGATTCTTTGTTACATTGCTTATACGGTGTACCTCATTGCTTTGCAGTGAAAAGTAGTTTAACCTACCTGTTTTGTTCAAAAAAACAGCTATCTTTACCGCTCGAATAATATTTCAAAAAACATGGCTATTACGATTAAAAAAGTAACTACTGACAAAGAGTTAAAGCAGTTCATTCGCTTTAATTACGAACTATATAAAGGAAATACCTACTCTGTTCCAGATTTGTATGATGATATGTTGAATACCTTTAGTCCTACTAAAAATCCAGCATTTGAATTTTGCGAAGCAGCTTATTTTTTAGCGTACGAAGGGAGTAAAATAGTAGGTCGTGTGGCTGCTATTCTTAATAAGAAGGCCAATGAAACATGGGGCAAAAGTGAAGTGCGATTTGGGTGGATTGATTTTATTGATAATATCGAGGTCTCAACAGCACTATTAGAGGCTGTTCAGTCTTGGGGAAAGGAGCGTGGTCTCCACAAAATAGTAGGGCCATTGGGCTTTACAGACCTCGATGCTGAGGGAATGCTTATCGAAGGTTTTGACCAGATAAGTACCATGGCTACTATCTATAATTATCCTTACTATCCACAGCACATGGAGCAGCTAGGCTTTGAAAAAGAGGCCGATTGGGTAGAGTTTAAGTTAATGGTACCCGATCAGTTGCCCGAGAAATTTATTCGTATTTCTGAAATTATTATGCAGAAATACAAACTACGCATCAAGAAACTTAAGAGTCGCAAAGAGATAAAAGAGGGAAAATATGGCCAAAAGCTCTTTGACTTAGTCAATGAATCATACGCACCTCTTTATGGCTTCTCTAAATTAAGCCAGAGACAAATTGATCATTATATAGATACCTATTTATCACTGCTTGATTTACGCATGCTTTCAATGGTGGTCGATGAAAACGATGAGGTGGTGGCTATGGCTGTATCGATGCCTTCGCTAGCCAAAGCTTTGCAGAAAGCAAAAGGGCGTTTGTTGCCATTTGGTTGGTTCCACTTACTGAAAAGCCTCTTTATTACCAAACCCAAGGTGCTTGACTTAATGCTAATAGCAGTAAAACCTGAATACCAAAGCAAAGGGGTGAATGCCCTCATTTTCTACGATTTGGTTCCTACTTTCAAAGAGATGGGATTTGAATATGGAGAGAGCAACCCCGAATTGGAAGAGAACAAGAAGGTGCAATCTCAGTGGAATGCTTTTGATTCGACACTACACAAGCGTCGACGTGCTTTTGGAAAGAATATTTGATTTAAATAGATAGCGATAAAACGTTACCCAGACTACAACCCCTAAATGATGATGGAAGAGAACAACGAACTGATAAACCAAGCAACTGTGGCCTATACGGACGATAATATTCGTCACCTCAGTGATATGGAGCACGTGCGTACCCGCCCAGGTATGTACATCGGAAAGTTGGGCGATGGTGCACATGCCGAAGATGGTATTTATGTATTACTAAAAGAGGTCCTTGATAACTGTATTGATGAATTCAAGATGAATGCAGGTAAGCGTATCGAAATTGATATAGAGGAGAATCTTAAGGTGTCGGTACGTGACTATGGTCGAGGAATTCCTCAGGGGAAATTAGTCGAGGCAGTTAGCAAACTAAACACTGGTGGTAAATACGATAGCAAGGCCTTCAAAAAGAGTGTAGGTCTGAATGGGGTTGGTATTAAGGCCGTTAATGCACTAAGTATCGCTTTCGAGGTGCATAGTTACCGCGATGGTGTGGTGCGCAAAGCTAGCTTTACCAAAGGTGAGTTATTAACCGATGTAACCGAAGATACCACCGAAGAGAACGGTACATTTATCTATTTTCAACCCGATAAATTACTCTTTGAAAATTACAGTTTTCGTCATGAGTTTATTGAGACCATGTTGCGCAACTACACCTACCTAAATACAGGTTTGGTGATGATGTACAACGGGCAACGCATTGTTTCGCGCAATGGGTTGGTCGATTTGCTCAATGATAACATGACAGCTACTACGCTTTATCCCATTATTCATCTCAAATCGGAAGATATTGAGATTGCCTTTACCCATACGGGGCAGTATGGCGAGGAGTATTACTCTTTTGTCAATGGGCAGCATACTACGCAAGGAGGTACTCATCAAAGTGCTTTCAAAGAGCACATTGCACGTACCATCAAGGAGTATTATGCTAAGAATATGGATGTGGCTGATATTCGCAATGGTCTTGTGGGGGCTATCTCTATCAATGTAGAGGAGCCACTATTCGAAAGTCAAACCAAGATTAAGTTAGGTTCAACGAACATGACGCCTGGTGGGGTGAGTGTAAACAAGTTTATTGGCGATTTTATCAAGGTAGAGGTTGATAACTTCTTACATAAAAACAGTGATGTAGCCGATGTAATCTTGCAAAAAATTCAGGAGTCTGAAAAGGAGCGGAAGGCAATTGCTGGGGTAACCAAGCTAGCGCGCGAACGAGCCAAGAAGGCCAATTTGCACAACCGCAAACTACGCGACTGCCGCATACACTTAAATGATGCCAAAGGAGACCGAAAGGAGTATAGTAGTATCTTTATTACCGAGGGAGATTCGGCTAGTGGATCGATAACAAAAAGCCGTGATGTTAATACACAAGCGGTATTTAGCTTGCGGGGTAAACCTTTAAATTCATTTGGCTTGACCAAGAAGGTTGTTTATGAGAACGAAGAGTTTAACCTTCTTCAGGCAGCACTCAATATTGAGGATGGTATTGAAGGGCTTCGTTACAACAAAGTGATTGTAGCTACCGATGCCGATGTGGATGGTATGCACATTCGCCTACTAATCATCACTTTCTTCTTGCAATTCTTTCCTGATTTAATTAAAAAGGGACACGTATATATTCTACAAACACCGCTATTCCGTGTGCGAAACAGGAAAAAAGGGGTGTACGAAACCGTTTACTGTTACAGTGACGAAGAGCGAGTCGCTGCTATTGAAAGATTAAGCCCTAATCCCGAGATAACTCGATTTAAAGGATTGGGAGAGATCTCGCCTGACGAATTTAAGAACTTTATTGGGAAAGAGATGCGGTTAGAGCAGGTATCTCTTCGTAAAACCGATTTAGTAAAAGAGTTACTCGAATTCTATATGGGTAAAAATACGATGGAAAGGCAAACTTTTATCATCGATAACTTAGTAGTAGAAGAGGATATAACAAAAGATACAGAATGAAAAGAGCACTTTTTCCAGGCACTTTTGACCCCTTTACCATTGGGCACTACTCAGTGGTAAAAAGAGCCCTCTCCTTTATGGATGAGATTATTATTGGAATTGGGATTAATGAGAAGAAAAGAACACACTTTTCAATCAAGCAACGGGTATCTATGGTAAAGCAGCTCTATGCTGACGAACCTCGTGTTAAAGTCGAAGCTTATAAATCGCTTACTATTGATTTTGCCCAGGAGAAAGAGGCGCAATTTATCGTACGCGGTATTCGCACGGTGCGTGATTTTGAATATGAAGAGACCATAGCCGATGTGAATAGAAAGTTAGCCGGGGTAGAGACTATTTTACTCTTCACAGAACCCGAACTGACTTCTATCAGTTCTACTGTGGTGCGCGAGTTGCTGCAGTATGGAAAAGATATAACTCCTTTTTTGCCTGAAGGAATGAAAATAGAGACCAAATGAGAGAAAAAAAGCTAATTGGAGCAGGCATTATTGCCTGCTTTTTTGCTATAACTACTGTAGCACAAGAGAGTAAGAATTATGCAGATTCACCGGCTCGTAAATTGCAAATGGCTCAATTTGCCATTACAAATCTTTATGTAGATAAGGTCGATGAGAAAGAGTTGGTGGAGAGTGCCATCGTAGGGATGCTTAAAGAGTTAGACCCACACTCTGTCTACTCCAATGCCGAGGAGGTGAAGAAGATGAACGAACCACTTCAAGGTAACTTTGAGGGGATAGGAGTGCAGTTTAATATAGCCGAAGATACGCTTCTAGTTATACAGCCCGTTTCGGGAGGACCTTCGGAGAAGGTGGGAATCTTGGCAGGCGATCGTATTGTAGCAGTCAATGATACCGTTATAGCTGGCGTGAAAATGAGCACGGAAGATATTATGCGCCGCTTGCGAGGAGCTAAGAATACGAAGGTCAGCTTAAAGGTGGTAAGACGCGAAGTAGCCGAACCACTCTTATTTACGGTGAAAAGGGATAAAATACCTGTTTATAGCCTTGATGCTCACTACATGTTGAACCCACATATTGGTTATATTCGTATCAATAGATTTGGGGCAACAACTTTTGCCGAATTCCAAAAGGCAATGACGGAACTATCAACAAAAGGGATGGTCGATTTAGTGCTTGATTTGCAGGGAAATGGGGGAGGATACTTGAATGCCTCTATTGATTTGGCCAATGAATTTCTAGGCAATCGTGAACTCATAGTCTATACTGAGGGGCGTAAAAACCCACGAAGTGATTTCTATGCCAAGGGAAGTGGTGGCTTCCAAAAAGGAAAACTGGTGGTTCTGGTCGATGAATATTCAGCTTCGGCTAGCGAAATTGTGAGTGGAGCTGTGCAGGATTGGGATCGAGGCTTGGTGGTAGGTCGCCGTACGTTTGGCAAGGGGTTGGTGCAGCGCCCTGTCGATTTACCCGATGGTTCTATGATTCGGTTGACTATCGCTCGTTACTATACACCTGCTGGACGCTGCATTCAGAAGCCTTATGAGAGTGTGGAGGAGTATAATCGCGACTTAATAGAGCGGTATAATAAAGGTGAGATGATGAGTGCCGATAGTATTCACTTTCCCGATTCACTGAAGTTCCAGACGCATAAGCTCAAGCGCACGGTATATGGTGGTGGAGGAATTATGCCCGATTACTTTGTTCCTATAGATACTACCTATTTTTCGCCTTATTACCGTCAGCTAAGTTTTAGAGGAGTGCTCTTAAAGGTGCACCACAAGCAGATTGATGAACACCGAAAAGAGTGGAAAGAGCGTTATACCAATTTCTCCGACTTCTTGGCTAACTTTCAAGTACCCCAAGAGAGCTTACAGAAAGCTATTGATTTAGCTACCGAGATGGGCATTCTTTACAACGAAGAGGAGTATAAAGCATCGCTCCCCCTGCTTAAACGGCAATTAAAGGGATTGATAGCTCGCGATTTGTGGGATATGAATGAGTATTATCAAGTAATGAATGAGATTAATCCTAGTGTATTAAAAGCAACGGAGTTATTACTCTCCTCCGACTTTGAAAAACTCTTTGTCAAGTAGTAAACGCTACTTAGTTTCACTCTATTCTCCGCATTTTTCATTAAGGAATTATTTCCTTAATCCCTTGTATTATCAATTGTTTTCACTTACTTTTGTACACTGTTTTTTCAACAACTAACTTGAAATTTATTTCTAACAATTAAATAATTTAAATTCAATCATTTATGTGGTTATGTAATTCTTCAATCGGAAGGAAAGTGGTAATGAGCGTCACAGGTGTTGCCCTTATCCTTTTTCTAACGTTTCACATGGGGATGAACCTTGTTGCCATCTTCTCTGCAGAGGCTTACAACATGATTTGTGAGTTCCTAGGTGCTAATTGGTATGCGTTGGTAGCAACGGCAGGTTTGGCTGGTTTGTTTGTGATTCACATCTTGTATGCTTTTTGGCTTACATTGCAAAACAGAGCAGCTCGTGGTAACGAACGTTATGCAGTGAATGGAAAGTCTAAAGGGGTAACCTTTGCTTCTAAGAACATGTTGGCTCTTGGTATCGTAGTAATTGCTGGTTTGGGTCTTCACCTAGCTAACTTTTGGTACAAAATGCAATTTGCTGAGATTATTGGTAACCATCACTTAGGTGAGTTTGGTCCTACAGATGGTGCTGCTTACATTCAAGCAACCTTCTCTTGTCCGCTATTTGTTGCCCTTTACATTGTATGGTTGGGTGCTTTGTGGTTCCACTTAACTCACGGTTTCTGGAGCTCTTTGCATACATTGGGTATGAATAACAGAGTATGGTTTAGCCGTCTAAAATGCATTGGTAATATCTATTCTACTATCATTGTTTTAGGTTTCCTTGCTGTTGTTTTAGTGTTCTTCTTCCAATCTCTTTGCGGTGGTGCTACGTGTGGTGCTAGCTGCTGCTAATGGGCCGAATGTGTAACTGATTAAAATTGAAATAACAATATGACTACTATAAATTCAAACATTCCTGCTGGCGCATTAGCCGAGAAATGGACAAATTATAAAGCACACCAAAAATTGGTGAATCCTGCTAACAAACGTCGTTTGGACGTAATTGTAGTGGGTACAGGTCTTGCAGGTGCTTCTGCAGCTGCTTCATTGGGTGCATTAGGTTTTAAAGTATTGAACTTCTGTATTTCAGATTCTCCTCGTCGTGCGCACTCTATCGCTGCACAAGGGGGTATCAATGCAGCCAAGAATTACCAAAACGATGGTGACTCAGTTTACCGTCTATTTTACGATACAATCAAAGGGGGTGACTACCGTTCACGCGAGGCAAACGTATACCGTTTGGCCGAAGTAGCGAACGATATCATTGACCAATGTGTGGCTCAAGGGGTACCTTTTGCACGCGATTACGGTGGCTTGTTGGATAACCGTTCATTCGGTGGTGCACAAGTATCACGTACATTCTACGCCCGCGGTCAAACCGGTCAACAATTGTTGTTAGGTGCTTATTCAGCATTAAGCCGTGAGGTACAACGTGGTAATGTTAAACTTTACACTCGTTACGAAATGCTTGACGTAGTATTGGTCGAAGGCCGTGCACGTGGTATCATTGCTCGTAACTTGGTAACAGGTAAGGTAGAGCGTTTTGCTGCTCACGCAGTAGTAGTAGGTACAGGTGGTTACGGTAATGCTTACTTCCTTTCTACCAATGCTATGGCTTCTAACGGTTCGGCTGCTATGCAGTGTTACCGCAAAGGTGCTTACTTTGCTAACCCTTGTTTCGTTCAAATTCACCCTACTTGTGTGCCTATTCACGGTGACCAACAATCAAAATTAACGTTGATGTCGGAGTCATTGCGTAATGATGGTCGTATCTGGGTTCCTAAAAAGCTAGAAGATGCCAAAGCATTGCAAGCTGGAACGAAGAAACCAACTGAAATTGCTGATGCAGACCGCGACTTCTATTTGGAGCGTCGTTACCCTGCATTTGGTAACTTGGTACCTCGTGACGTAGCTTCGCGTGCTGCGAAAGAGCGTTGTGATGCTGGTTTCGGTGTAAACAACACAGGTTTGGCTGTATTCCTTGATTTTAAATATGCGATTGATCGTTTAGGTATTGATGTAGTACGTGCTCGTTACGGTAACTTATTCGATATGTACGAAGAGATTTCTGACGAAGACCCATACAAAACTCCGATGATGATTTTCCCTGCTATTCACTACACAATGGGTGGTATCTGGGTAGATTATGAGTTGATGACTTCGGTAAAAGGATTGTATGCAATTGGTGAAGCCAACTTCTCTGACCACGGTGCAAACCGTTTAGGAGCTTCTGCTTTGATGCAAGGTTTGGCCGATGGATACTTCGTATTACCTTATACTATCCAAAACTACTTGGCTGATCAAATTCAGGTTCCACGCTTCTCGACCGATCTTCCTGAGTTCGTTGCAGCCGAGAAAGCGGTGAACGATAAGATCAAAAAATTGATGAGCATCAAAGGTAAGCGCTCAGTAGACTCTATTCACAAAGAGTTGGGTCGCATTATGTGGGACATGGTTGGTATGGGACGTACCCAAGAATCATTGTCAACAGCCTTGGCTAAATTGAAAGAGGTACGCAAAGCATTCTACAACGATCTACGTATTCCTGGCGATGCAGATACCTTGAATGTAGAGCTTGAAAAAGCGATTCGTTTGGCAGACTTTATCGAAATCGGTGAGTTGATGGCTTACGATGCATTAAACCGTGAAGAGTCTTGTGGTGGTCACTTCCGCGAAGAGCACCAAACTTCGGAAGGCGAAGCACTTCGTCATGACGATCAATTCTCGTACGTTTCTTGCTGGAACTACAAAGGCGAAGGCGTAGAGCCCGAGTTGATTAAAGAAGACTTGAACTATGAATTCGTGAAGGTTCAAACTCGTAACTATAAGGCTTAATCATTAATCGTTTAGAATCATGGAAAAAAGTATAAATTTCACACTAAAAATATGGCGTCAAAGAGGTCCTAAAGAGAAAGGACACTTTGAGAGCTTCCCAATGAAAAACATTACAGGCGATACTTCATTGCTTGAAATGTTGGACATCTTAAATGAGCAACTCATTAACGAAGGCAAAGAGCCTGTAGTATTTGATCACGACTGTCGTGAAGGTATCTGTGGTATGTGCTCGTTGTATATCAACGGTTTCCCTCACGGTCCTGCAACAGGTGCTACTACTTGCCAAATCTATATGCGTCGTTTTAACGATGGTGATACCATTACTATTGAGCCTTGGCGTTCGGCTGGATTCCCAGTTATTCGCGACTTGATGGTAGACCGTACAGCATTCGATACGATTATGCAATCAGGTGGTTATGTATCAATCAACACAGGTGGTATTCCTGATGCTAATGCTATTGCTATTCCAAATGAAATTTCGGAAGAGGCAATGGATGCAGCAGCTTGTATCGGTTGTGGAGCTTGTGTAGCTGCTTGTAAGAATGGTTCGGCTATGTTGTTTGTATCGGCTAAAGTAAGTCAATTGGCTCTTTTACCACAAGGTAAAGTAGAAGGTGCACGTCGTGCTAAAGCGATGCTAAGCAAAATGGATGAACTAGGTTTCGGTAACTGTACGAACACACGTGCGTGTGAAGCAGAGTGTCCCAAATTGGTATCAATCAGCAATATTGCACGTTTGAATCGTGAGTTTATCTCAGCTAAGTTAAAAGACTAATCAGCAAATAGTTTTACTTGATTAAAAAGGGTGAGCTCTCAAAGAGTTCACCCTTTTTTCTGTTTCTACCTAACTTTTCTCTATTTCCGAAAGTCGGAAATTATGGCTATCTTCGTGCTCAACAAACGATAACCTTTAATCAAATAGAGAATGAAAAAGTGTCTTCTATCGCTATCTCTTCTAGTAGCGAGCAACTTGGCTTTTGCCCAAAAAATCAATCCTGAGCCCCAATTCTTACAGAGTGGAACTGCATCGCTATCTCTTGCGCTAGGTGTATCCATAAAGTCGGCCAAAATTCCCGACAGCTCTAGCCTTTCTGAGTTAAACTCCTTTCTTTCCGAATCCCAGCAAGGCATAGCCCTTTATGTGGGGAATGCCAAAGATTCGCATATGAAATCAATAGCTAAAAGAGTGAAATTAAAAGAGAAATCGGGTGCATACTACCTCCAGGTTACCTCTAAAGAAATTGTGATTATGGGTTATGATGCGCGAGGTACATTTTATGGTGTACAAACACTCAAACAGCTCATTAATAACAACCAACTAACAGAGATTGAAATAAGTGACTACCCCGATACCCAATTCAGAGGAGTAGTAGAGGGTTTTTACGGCTATCCTTGGAGCCATGAGAAGCGACTTCGACTGATTGAATTTTTAGGTAGATACAAGATGGATACCTATATATATGGTCCTAAAGACGACCCCTATCACTCTAGTTTAAGTAATCCTACCTTCTCAAAATACCAGGTAAAGGGAGGATGGAGATTACCTTATCCAGCCGAAGAGGCAGCAAAAATTAAAGAGCTTGTTGAAGCATCTAAGCAAAATAAGGTCGATTTTGTTTGGGCCATCCACCCCGGCCAAGATATCCAGTGGAACGATGAGGACTTTATCCATATTATTGCTAAATTTGAGATGATGTATCAGATAGGTGTTCGCTCTTTTGCCGTTTTCTTTGATGATATATCGGGCGAAGGTACCGATCCTACCAAACAGGCTGGGCTCTTGAATCGAATCAATGCAGAGTTTATTCAGCGTAAGAAAGATGTAACACCCCTTATAATGTGCCCCACAGAGTATAATAAGGCTTGGGCAAGCCCCAAAGAAGATGGATACCTCCCCACTTTAGGTAATTTATTAGATCCTTCTATTTATGTGATGTGGACAGGTGATCGAGTTTGTGATGATATTACTCTTCAAAGTCTAGAATGGATTAACTCTCGTACCAAGAGACCTGCCTACATTTGGTGGAATTTTCCCGTTAATGATTACGCCAAGAGTGCCCTGCCCCAAGGTCCATCGTATGGGTTGGATACACAAATTACTTCCGACGATATGATAGGATTCACCAGCAACCCGATGGAGCATATTGAAGCGTCTAAAATAGCCCTATACGGTATAGCCAATTATACCTGGAATATCAAATCCTATGATTCAAATCAAGCATGGGAAGATGCCATTCAAGCAGTGGTACCTGAAGCGGCAGCAGCTTATCGCACCTTTGCCATTCACTCGGCCGATTTAGGGCAAAACTTTCACCGCTATAGACGTGATGAATCGTGGGAAACAAAACTCATTGACCCTACAAACTATTGTGAATCCGATTTTGAGGCATTAAATGAAACGTTCAAGGAGATTGAGAACTCTGTTCCCATTCTCTTACAAAGTAATCTTAAGCCTGGTTTACTGGAAGAGATTCACCCTTGGCTGGTTCAGTTTCAGAAGTTAGGCAAGCGTGGAGTTCATCTATTGAACCTAATTAAAGCCGTTGAGAGTAAACAAGATGCACTTGCTTGGTCTTCTCTATTGTCTGCAGAGATGAATAGTGAGCAACTCAAAGCCTATAAAGCCCACAAGAGTGGCTCCTTATTGCTTCAACCTTTTATTGATACCACACGTTTTCAATTTTCCAGAAAGTTGTATGAGCAAGTAAGTGGTGCCTGTTTAGCTACTTCACAGTCAGACCAGTCACACCAAATCTATACTAATATTCCTCAAATAGAGTCTGGAGGAGCTGATATGAGTGGTGATTGGGTTTTGCTAAATCCAGTTCAAGAGGTGTTGCGCATTGCACAGAACCAGTATGTAGGTATTGATTTAGGCAGTGTAACCGGTATCAATGAAGTAAACATTGATTTGGGTTTTAAGAACCCTTTGATTGAGTATTCGCAGGATGCACAGAATTGGAGTGATACGAAACCCCAATCGGCTCGTTATGTACGTTACCTAAATAGAACCAATCAAGTAGTTGAAGCACGATTGCGTCGTTTTCAGGTATCCATTGATCCTCGTGGAGGTGATATTGATGCAGCAACCGATCAAGATTTCTCTACAGGTTTTGCTATCCGTGGGGAGAGTAGCCTCTTCATTCCTCAAAATAGTAGGGAAGCTATTATTTTCTCTGAGAAGGAGGGTCTATTCGTAAATGGTAAGCCCGTTCGCAAGTTAGAGTCCATTACGCTTGCTCCAGAAGAGCGCACCATACGGTTGTCTGGTAGTGGAGTTGTAAGAGAGGTTATTTTCAAGTAGTCTATAAAATGCCCTAGAGAGATGTTTAGACTCCTCTAGGGTACTCTTCTTTGCAGATTCATTTCACTCCTTTTCTGGGCTCTGTAGTAACGGGGCAAAAGATGTTCAATTGTGAATAAAGTTTTTATTTATCTCTTAGAATAGACTTAATTGTCAAATAAATTTAACAGGCGGGTTGTTTAACTTGTTTCCTCTTGCAATTGTTCCCAAAAGAGCTACCTTTGCAATGTGTTTTTCATAGTATTAGATTTAAGGTTAACAAAGGTTGGAGCAAGGCGTTGCTCCTTTTTTTTTGCCCTTATCTCAACAACCCCCCTTTCGTTGCCCCTTCTGGGTTATTCTTACTACGTTATTCTAGGGTAGGAACTAGATATCCCTAAAATGTAAACTGGCCCTAAGGAGTTCCCTAGGACCAGCACTCTTTAAGAGAGAGTAGGATAGTGTTGCTCTTGCGAGCAGTCCTGCATACGCTTATCAAAACCACTATTCCTTTTACTTTAAAGCATTTGCTGCTTTGTTTGTTTAGTGTACTACAAATCTATGGTAAAAGGAGTATTAAAGCAATAAATTAGAACTATTCATTGCTTTTAATTGATAATTCGCTGTTTTTTTGAGTGGAATTGTTTATTTATGTTGATTCTATTCTGTTTTGCCCTTAGATATAGAGTTTGTATACTCCTCCAGCCAGTGAACGTATAACTCCCTTTAGCTCAAGCTCAAAAAGGATTCCACTGATTTTATAGATAGGAATATTACTCTCTACCACCAAGGTGTTTAGCTGCATTCCCTCTGTAGATTGCTGAAGAAGTGAGGTGATTTGTCTCTCCTCTTCGCTTAATTCGGGGAATAGTTCTCGCTGAATAGCCTTTTTAGCCAAGCTACTCTCTTGCCACTTCATACTCTCTACCAACTCTTGAGCCGAGGTAATAAGTGCTGCTCTATTCTCTTTAATTAATTTGTTGCACCCCATGGAGTAGGGGTCATTGACTCTTCCCGGAAAGGCAAAACAGTCGCGGTGGTAACTTTCGGCCAATTCGGCTGTGATGAGTGCACCCCCTTTGGCAGCCGATTCGACTACCACTGTAGCATCACTCATGCCAGCTACCACCCTGTTTCGTTTGACAAAGTTCTGTCTGTCGGGATTGGTTTGGCTCATGAACTCTGTAATGAGTCCCCCTTGCTCCATCATCTGGATGGCTGTATTACGGTGTTGGTGGGGATAGATCCGATCTAGTCCGTGTGCCAGCACCCCGATGGTTTGGACTCCATGTTGTAGCGCTGCCCGGTGTGCATGAATATCAATGCCATAAGCCAATCCGCTAATGACCACTACATCGGGGCATTGTTGGGCCAGTTCGCGGATAAATGTTTCGCAAATCTCTTGCCCATAGTTAGTAGCATGCCTGGTGCCAACTAGGTTAATAATGCGTGTTGCGTTAAGATTGCTTGTTCCTCGGTAAAAAAGAACGATTGGTGCATCTGGACACTCTTTCAGTCTAGAGGGGTAGTTAGCATCTCCTATTTTTAGGCACTCTATACGATTGGCTTCTGCAAATTTCACCTCTTCTTCTGCTCGTTTAATTGCTTCAGCATCATTTAGTGCCTCGATTAGCTTAGGTGTAGCCTGAGGAATAATCTCTTTTAACTCCTTTCGTCTTTCAAAAAGAGTCTTCGCACTTCCTGCTCTCTCCAACAGTTGCTTGGCACCAATAAGGCCCACCCCTTTGATGCGAGTCAATGCCAGTGTAAAGATTAGCTCCTCTTTCATTATTCATCGATGTATGGAGCAAATGCTTCATTAAATGCAGCGCTCTCTGCTAGTCTACCATTTACTAAGCACACCGTCTCTACAGTGGCTTTGAGTACACACTTTTGATCGGTAGTACGGTATATATTCTGCACAAAGATATATTTTATGCCCTCTTTTTTAAGATTAAGCTTGCAGGTATAGTGGTCGCCACTTTTCAGTGGAGTTTTAAAAGCCATGGAGAGGCGGGCTACTACGGGGTCTACCCCTTGCTGGTGTAGTTGGGCAAAGCTCACTCCAATAGAGCAAAGAAACTCATGTCGGGCATGCTCTAAATAGTGTTGGTAGTTTGCATTGTTTACAATGCCTTGTAAGTCGCACTCGTAGTCGCGCACTTTGAGTGTTAACTCGTGAATGTATTTTTTCATATTCTATTTGGGTGTTGGCATACTCGTTGGGTGAGTATGCGTGGATAGACAAAGTAAGTTCAAAAGTAAAGTAATCGCAAATGGCTCTTTCTAATTTAACACTTCTAGCCTCTAAAAGTTGCCATACTTCCTCTTTTTTCCTTCTCTTCTCTTTAAAGTCTGCTTTTGAGAGGGCTTTTTGTTTTTGTGCGCATCTTCTTTTCTCTTTTTTTTGTTTCATGCAGCTCTTTGAGTTATCCACCCTTTCCTGTTTGGCGGCACATCTATCTACCTCTTTATGGATAACAATCTATATAGCAATTTATCGCCTCTTACTACAATCTAACCAAAAGCTTTTGTAATTTTACATCTTTAAAAGAAGATGATTCATGAAAATAGTTGCTGCCCCCTTGCAGGGTTTTACAGAGACGCCATGGCGTAATGCCCACCAAGCCATCTTTGGTGGAATTGATACCTATTACACTCCCTTTATGCGCATAGAGAAAAATGCATTCCGAAACAAAGATATGCGCGAGGTAGATCCTGAATTGAATAAGGTAGATAAGTTGGTACCACAGATAATAGCCTCTACGCCCGATGAGTTGCACCGACTAGTGGAGTACTTGCAAGAGAAGGGGTATAGTGAGATTGACCTCAATATGGGATGCCCTTTTCCGCTTATTACTGGTAGACAGAAGGGGTCGGGGCTTCTGCCACACCCTGAAATGGTGGCTCCCTTACTGGAGGCAATGGCTAGTTACTCCACCCTCCGCTTCTCTGTCAAGATGCGATTGGGCTTTCAGGAGGCTACCGAATGGAGAGAGCTTTTGCCCATTTTAAATAGTACCCCTTTGGCGCATATTACACTCCATCCCCGTTTGGGTAAGCAGCAGTACAAAGGAGTGGTCGATAGAGAGGGGTTTGCCCAATTCTACGAAGCATGTAGCCACCCACTTATTTACAATGGCGATTTGCAAAGCTTGGAGCAGATGCAGCAGTTGGCTACCGACTTTCCACAACTAGCAGGTATCATGCTAGGACGTGGTTTATTGAGTCGCCCCTCCTTGGCTGCCGAGTTTAAAACGGGCCAATCCCTTTCGGACAAAGAGCTGTTAACTAAGTTTCAAGCACTCCACGAGGCGATGCTTTACCACTATGAAACTCAACTTCAGGGCGAAACTCAGGTGATGAGTAAATTAAAGAGCTTTTGGGAGTATGCTCCCCCCATGCTCAATCCCAAGAAGAAGAAAGTGCTCTTAAAGTGCACCCGTTTATCTACCTACAAGGAGGCTGTTCACAACCTCTTTTGGTAGGATGCTACCGGGTGTGTGATATAACCCCTTGTTTTGTAAGAGGTTAGCTCTAGTTTAGTGCAACGGCCTTACATTGTTGGTGTTGCACTGGAGTCAATCACTCGACTCACTCCAGTGAGTCGAGCGTACCACATGGGTGAGTCGAGCGACTCACTAGAGTGAATCGATAACTTTCTCCCGATGTTTGGATAACTACCTGGGCTCTCTTTTTAAATAATGGTAGCCTATGCGGCAGTATAAACACCTCTTCTTGTCGCAATACTCTTTTTTGAGTTGAATCAATGCTTGGCTATCGCCTGCATGAGCGGCAGTTATGCCACACCCTTGCCACATACGGGTTATGTAGTTCTGTTCCGCTTTTAATTCTTCTAAAAACGAGGTGGCTCTCTGGCAGAGCAACTCATTGCCACGGTGTAGCCCATAGCTGTAGAGGAAGGGAATCACGCTGTTTATAAGCAATAGGTTGAGCGTACTCTGGCTTACTCTTTTCTCTCTAAAGGGCGACTCGCCTCCAAAGGTGTAGTGTCTTTTCCAGTACTCCGAGGTGTTGCTTTTTAGTAGGTGATGTACCTTTTCTATGGTATCTGCTTCCATTAACTTTGATAACAATCCATACGAGTGGTGGTATAGGTGGGCCAATTGTGCCAACCGGATGTGTGGGAAATTAGTAGGGCGCAGGCGTAAGAATCGCCAGCGGGCTACATCCATGGGGTGTAGTTGGAAGAGCTGCCGTTGGTAGTGGTACTCTTTTTGGAGTTGTTGCCAGTAGCTATCGATAGCTGCTCTTGCTGGGATGGAGTGAGGGGTGCTATTGCCCGATTCCTCTAGCAATCCTGCTTGCCCAAAGAAGAGTGCTTCAATTTTAAAAAGTTCATCTCTCTGCTTTCCTATTGCTTTGAGCGAAACTTGCTGTGCCCACCACTCAAAGGCATCACCATTTACGCCAAATCCAAAGTTGCGAGCCAAGGTGCGGAAGAGTGCCTCCTCCCAATCGCCATTACACTGCTGCAATCGCTCTCTTATTTGCATCGCTTTTTGCTCGAACCGTTCCACTTGTAAAGTGGCCATCCAGCTGTGTATCGATAAAGAGGAGAGGGTAGGGATGATGGAGTGGCAAGCTGGGTAGTTGCCCTCTTGCTTGAGTTCTTGGTAACTGGTTACCACCTGTTGCGGGGGCTGCAAGGCCAGTTGTGGTATGGTATCGCCATTGGTCCGGTAGAGTATGGTATCTACCTCTTGGGCAATGTGTAGAATAACCGATTGGTAGGCTGGATCCTTATCATGTCCATGTCTGTACCAGTCCGAGGTGCGTTGGTGTATCTCTACATTGCCCACCCACATGGTGCCATTTACCTTTATCTTGGCATTGAAGAAATCGGGGCCTGCATCGTGGTTGGGTATGCCTGTATCAATTACCTCTATCGATTGTTGGGTGGTGGTGAGTAGCTCTTTGAGTGGAAAGAGTTTGTGTTTCCACGTATAGTGTAGTAGTTGCTCCATCTTTTCTAAGGGGGAATAGGCAAGGGGTGTAACAATCGGTTTCCTCTTTAGTAAACTCTTTTAGCAGCCATTTGGTTCAAACTACTCTATCCTATTCCATCAGGGTAATAGCCTCTTACCAAAATAGTTTGCACTATCCAACCGTTTCTTTCTAAAAGTGCCCTTGCTTGGAACGTTTTTATTTCAAAACTCTTCGTTCTATGGAACGAATCTTTATCTTTGTAACAAAAACAATCAGATAAGATGAAAATAGCATTAATTGGATATGGAAAGATGGGAAAAGAGATTGAAAAGATTGCTCTTTCTCGTGGACACGAAATAGTTTCTATTATTGATGTAAACAATCCCCAAGATTTTGGCTCGGATGCTTTCCGTTCTGCCGATGTGGCGATTGAATTTACCAATCCTTTGGTAGCGTACGATAACTACATGAAGAGCTTTGCTGCAGGAGTTAAATTGGTTTCGGGCAGTACGGGTTGGATGGACGAACATGGTGATGAGATAAAGAGACTCTGCACAGAGGGTGGAAAAACGCTCTTTTGGTCCTCTAATTTTAGCCTAGGTGTAGCCATCTTTTCGGAAGTGAATCGCCATTTAGCTAAAATCATGAATCACTTTGCTGCCTACGATGTATCGATGGTAGAGTCTCACCATATTCATAAAATGGATGCTCCCAGTGGTACAGCTATTACCTTAGCCGAGGGCATTTTAGGTAACTTAAACCGCAAGAGTAGCTGGGTGAAAGGCACTCAAATAGCTCCCGATGGTACGGTTACAGGTAGCATGGAGTGTGCAGCCAATGAACTACCTATTAGTTCTATTCGCGAGGGCGAAGTATTTGGTATTCATACCATTCGCTACGAATCGGAGGCCGATGTAATTGAGATTACACACGATGCCAATAACCGCAAAGGGTTTGCGCTGGGTGCGGTATTAGCTGCCGAGTATACGGCCAATCATGAAGGGTATTTGGGTATGAACGATCTTTTTCAATTTTAAAATAAGATGAAGATAGAGGCTACTCCGAAACAGTGGATAAAGTTGGCAGTGGTGCTGCTACTTTGGTTGCTCTTTAATGTTTGGTTAGAGAGTTGGTTGGGATTACTCATTGTTCCCTTTATATTTGATGCCTATATTACCCATAAAATACCTTGGACTTGGTGGCGTAAATCCTCCAACTCATTGGTGGTAACTGTTATGGGGTGGGTAGATGCTATTCTTTTTGCTTTGGTAGCGGTTTATTTTGTCAATCTCTTTATTTTTCAAAACTATGTAATTCCCTCTTCTTCGCTTGAGAAGTCGTTGTTGGTGGGCGATTACCTCTTTGTGAGTAAAATGAGCTATGGACCGCGTATTCCACAAACACCGCTTCACATGCCCCTTACGCAACACACCTTGCCTATCACCAACGGTAAATCTTACTTGGAGTGGATTAAATGGGATTACAAGCGTACGACTGGCCTAGGAGAGGTGAAACTGAATGATATTGTGGTCTTTAACTTTCCGGCAGGCGATTCGGTGGCGGTCAATGTACCTGCCGAAGATATCTACCGCATCAGTTACCAAGCAGGTAAGGAGCTTTCGCAACCGGTTGATTTAGATGCCCTCTCTTTGGAGCAGCAGCGTCAGGTATACAGTCACTACTACCAAGTAGGGCGCGACTACATCAATCGCAATCCTAGTCAGTTTGGCGAGGTGGTTTACCGTCCGGTAGATCGTCGCGAGAATTACGTAAAGCGTTGTGTGGGACTTCCTGGCCAGACACTCGAAATAAAAGATCGGTTGGTTTACCTAGATGGTACACTTAATCCCGATCCCGTTAATGTAGAATATCGCTACTGGTTAAAGGTGAAGCAAGTAATTCCTGCCGATTTAGCCTACGAACTGGGTATCAGTCAAGAAGATTTGGCCTACTTCTTTCCGGCAGATATGAGCTACAATATTCCCCTTACACCCGCTGCTAAGGAGGGGTTGATGGCACGTAAAGATGTTGCGATAAGTATTGAACCAGTACCTGGTGATGATGCCGGTGGTTTGTACCCTGTCAACCAAAAGCACAACTGGACCACAGATAACTACGGACCTATTTGGATTCCTAAAAAAGGAGAAAAGATAACGTTGACTTTAGCCAATCTACCTCTTTACGAACGTCCTATTCATGCTTACGAAGGCAATGAGATAGCTGTACGGGAGGGTAGAATCTACATCAATGGAGTCGAAACCACCGAGTATACCTTCAAGATGGATTATTATTGGTTGATGGGCGATAACCGTCACAACTCGGCCGATTCACGCTTTTGGGGATTTGTACCCGAGGATCACGTAGTAGGAAAGCCCATTTTTGTATGGCTCTCCTTGAACAATGACCGCGGGTGGTTGGATGGTAAGATTCGTTGGAATCGTCTATTTAAATTTGTAGACAATATAAAATAGTCTCTACTTTCGACTCAAATACTAGAGGAAAAAAGGTATGAAAAAAAGTATACTACAAGGAATAAAAGCTTTGGTAGGAGCAGCGCTATTGGTACTGCTCACCAAAGCTTTTGCTTTTGTATCGTGCACCATCCCCTCTACTGGCATGGAAAACTCGCTTTACAAGGGAGAGCGTGTGCTGGTTAATAGATGGAGCTATGGACTTCGACTTCCTTTCTCTACCTTCCGTATTTGTGAACGTAGGGTCAATAGGGGCGATGTAGTGCTTTTTAATAATCCCTATGCCGAGCCTTCTACAACACCTATTTACCTACGTAATCCCTTTATAAGCCGTTGCATTGCACTCCCTGGCGATACATTGCTACTCAATGATCAGCTTTTTGCCGTAGCCCAACAGATGCGGTTACCCCATAGTAAATCATTCTACCAATACAGTGCCCTTTACGAAGATAAGATGCAGCTCTTATTGCAGCAAAATGGTATGACAGAAAATCTCTTGGTAGGGTATAGCCAAGGAAATCACATCCGTGCATTGAGCCGGGATGAATATTGGTTGCTGAAGGAGCAACTTCCCTCTTCTACTCCTCTAACTCCCCTCTATCAGTTAGGTGATGAAGGGAATTTCTCCCTACTAATTCCCTCTAAGGGAGTTCCGGTGAGAGTCGATAAGTGGAATGCCATGTTACTTTGTAACACTATTCAACAGCACGAGGGCAAGGAGGCCTCCCTGCGCAACGATACCCTCTTTGTAGCAGGTAAACCCATCACTCGTTATACATTTACCAAAGATTACTACTGGATGGCCTCTAATAATCCAGTTAATATGACCGATTCACGCCTCTTTGGATTGGTACCAACCGATCACCTCATTGGTAGAGCGTGGTTTATTTGGTACAGTTCCAGAGGAGAACGTTTTTTTCAAAGCTTAGATTAATGAATAAACTAACTACCAGAAGCAAGGTGCTTCTAACTTCGGCCTACTTGGCACCTGTATCTTATTATGCTAAATTATATAGCTTCTCTCAAGTAGAGGTGGAGCAGTACGATCACTACGTAAAGCAAACGTACCGCAATCGTTGTACCATATCGGCTGCTAATGGGCCTCTTTCTCTTACGATTCCTACCGAAAAAAGTGGAGAAGGGAAGTGCTTGATGAAAGATGTACGCATATCGGAGCATGGCAATTGGCGCCATACCCACTGGAATGCCTTGGTTGCAGCCTACCGTAACACCCCCTTTTTTGAATATTATGCCGATGATTTTAAGGCTATATACGATAGTAAAACTCCCTTCTTGATTGATTTGAATGAGGCTTTCTGCCACTTAACTTGCCAGTTGCTCGATATAGAGCCAACTCTTGTTCGTACCGATTCATACCAATTGGAGTGTGCTCCCGATGTGATAGATTGCCGGGAATTGATTCACCCCAAGCAGCCACTAAGTGACGATACAACATTCTTGGCCAAGCCCTATTACCAAGTTTTTCAGGAGAAGCATGGTTTTTTACCCAATATGAGTATTGTCGATTTGCTCTTTAATATGGGTCCTGAGAGTTTGTTGGTGTTGCGAGACTCGGTTCGATAATGTGTAAGCCTTTTTATTTTTCCTGTTTTACTCTCTGATTCATATCTGTTTAGTATAATATAGGGAAGAAGGTAAATGTGTTTGTTTAGTCGAAATAATAGTAGCAAATAAAGTTTTAATAGCGGGGGTGAAACCAAATAACAACAAATTGAGTTACAGAGACAGTGATAGAGAAACAAAAGCAAAAGAGTGTAATACGTTTTAAATAGGTTCTGGTATAAGATTCGTCATACCTTTGTTCCGTCATCAATATCTGTTTGATGGCGGAATTTTTATCATATAAAACCTTTATTTAACAATGATTATGAAGACAAGTAAACTAGTAATTAGTTTTGCAGCTATGATAGCTGCTTCAAGTGCATTCTTTGGCTGTAGCAATGAAGAGGACTCATTGTTTCATTACGATGGAAGCATTAATTTCTCAAGTAACGTATTAAACTCGCGTGCTATAGGGCAAGATATTCAGAGTGCACAAATAGCAAGTGGTGTAACTGTAGGTATTTTCGCTACTACTGATGAAGCTGGAACAACTCCATTAGAGAATGGAACGAATGCATCGTTTATAGCAGATGGGAATGGTGGTTTAACAGCAGCGACTTCAATCTATTGGCCTGCTTCTGGTAGTGTTTATTTTAATGCTTATGCTCCATTACAAGAAGATTGGTTATTGAATGATGCTAATACATTTACAGTAAAGGCAGATCAATCGTCAGATGCTAATTACATAGCAAGTGATTTACTCTATGCCGTTCCAGCAACAAATCCTGTAGATAAGAGAGAAACGGTTGTATTACCCTTTACTCACAAATTATCTAAAATCAATATTTCTGTTACTTCATCTGTAGCCGAGATTGATTTGAAAGGAGCTACGGTAAGTTTGTTGAATATCTTACCGTCAATCTCTTTTACTCCCCAAGGTGGTGTGATTGGTGCTGCATCAGGTAGTGCTACATCGATTAAAGCTGCAACTTTTTCTAGTGATGCAACCTCATTTGATTGTAGTGCAGTTGTGGTGCCTCAAACATTTACAGCAGGGTCACAGTTTATTCAAATTATAACCGCTAGTAACAGAACGTTCTATTGTACCCTTTCTAGTGCTATGACATTTGAGAGTGGCAGGGCCTATGGTTATAAACTAAAGATTTCAGAAAGTGGTGTGGAGATTACAAAATCTTCTACACTAGCCAACTGGGATAAAGGGGCTGATGATGTGAATCTTGATTTGGAGGAGGAAGTAACTTATGGAGTTGGTGATTTCTTATTGGCTGATGGTAGTTTCGCAAAAGCGAAAGAACTTACTGATGCGACAAAGGCAACAGCTCTTGGGGTTATTTTTAGTACAGAAGTAAGTACTGAAGATGCCGAAGCAGGTTATAAAGGTTATGTGTTGAGCTTTGAGAAGAAAACCGGCTTGAAATGGAGTACTATTACAACTCTAGTAGATGACTTGGCTACTCCTTTATCTGTAGATGCAGCTATAAGTGCCTTAAATGGTCTTTCGGAAACAGTTTATTATCAGTCTATTACTGAGGAATATCCACTTTTTTCCGATTTTTCAACAGATCTTCCTACTGATTTAGACTCTAGTAAGTTTAGTGGATGGTTTGTTCCAAGTATTGGTCAATGGATCCAGATATTAAATAATTTGGGGAATGCAGAAATTAAATTAGGTGCTTATACAAAGGGTAGATTGCAAGTCTTTCCAAATGCAACAGATGACGAGATTGCAACTTTTAATACAAATAATCCTACAAGCTCTGCTTTTATTGCGAATAAATTAGTAGGTGCTTCTGAAATAGTAGCTAGTATAAATTCTTATGCTACTTATATTAATAAAACAATTGAGAATATTGTTTATACCAGTTCAACTCAAGCAAATGCTTCAAATATGTGGGTAATTGGTCTAAGTGGATTGAGTAATAATGCTTTTGCGAATGTTACTAATTCTTGGGAAATATCAAATCAAGCTGGTAAATCGAATGCAACTAGAAATATACTTCCCGTAATCGCTTATAAATAAAAAACGAAGAAAATTGAATTATGAAGAAAATGTTATTAATGATATTCTGTCTAGTTGCTGTATTTGCAACTGTGGATGCAAAGAAAAACGCGATAGAAATTTTTCCTCGCTCTTTTGGTTACTACACCTCTGGTAATAAGGATAGTAAAGAGATTACTTGGGATCAAGGATATGGTAGATATGGTTGGAGAAATAAGAAGAAAGTAGATTTATCGGAGTATACTCATATTATTCTTGAGATAGAGCCTACAGATTCGCGTGTAGAGATACATGTTATTTATGACAATGATGAAGATGTAAAAGTTGGCCAAATTGATATGGGTAAGGATCTTGCAGAAGTTTCATTTGACAGTAGCCGTGCGGTTAAAGCAATTTACTTGGCTAAATCAAAGGCAGGAAAAGCAAAGATTATTGAATTTAGTTTATCAGACTTGAGCGAAGAATAATAAATACTACTATGAGAAACAAATTTCAGATTGCTATACTATTGATTGTATCTACTTTAACAATTTCTTGCCAGTCAGGAGATAAACAGGTGATTATCAATGAATGGAATGGGCAAATTAGACTAGCTAGTAATTTAATTAGAGAAAATGGTATAGGTAATGAGAATCTGGAAGGAGGAGTAGATGTAGGTGTTCTTATAACGACTCAAGAGAATGATGTAGTATATGATAACAGTCATTTGATTGGTGATGGTTCAGGCCATTTTTTCTATCTACAACCGATGTACTGGCCTGTAGATGGTAGCAAGGTGAATATCTATTCCTATTCACCTTACCAAAAAGAGTGGCAAGATAATCTAAATGAGAAGCAACACTTTACTATTTTTAGTGATCAAACATCTGAGGGGGGATACCGTGCTAGTGACTTACTGTACGGTTACCCTCAGAATGGGAATCCAGTTGCACCCTCGGCCGATTTTATCTCGTTGAATTATAAGCATCAGTTAACTAACATAGTTATAAAGGTAAAAAATGAATTGGAAGATTCAGACTTGTCCTTATGGCGTATACGCTTGTTAAATCAACCTACTTCTATCTTTTTTACTCCGATGACTGGTGAGATTGAAGTGGATAAATCTGGCTTATTAACAAGAAAGCGTAATAATAGTAGTGGAGTAATTAAGACTTGTCTAATAAAGTGTGACGAGAATGAGTTGAGTTGTAAAGCAATTGTAGTACCGCACAAACTACCTGCGGGTATACCTTTTATGGAAATTACCACCCCTCATTCGGTTTATTATTATGCAGATAACAAAGAATTAGATTTTAGTACAGGTGAGGAGCATATTTATGACATCTCTATCAAGGAGGGAGGCGTAAAGGCATCATCAACCATTAAGAACTGGGAAATTGAGAGTGAAACCGATTTTGATATTGTAGTGAGACCAGGTGAGGATGACGAACCTCAGCAAGGACTTGATTTATACTTATGTATTGGACAGTCAAATATGGCAGGTCGGGCTAATATTCCTGCTAACTTATTGGGAGCTATGGAAGGTGTTTCTTTATTGAACGATAAAGGTGAATTTGAGCCTGCTAGAAATCCATTAAATCAATATTCAACAATTCATAAGGGAATAACCTTTCAGCGTTTAAGTATAGCTTATAATTTTGCGCTTCAAATGTATGCGCAGAGAGAACGCCCTATAGGTTTGGTTGTAAATGCTAGAGGAGATACTTCAATACGATCATGGTTAAAAGGGAGTAGTAGTGGATATTACGAGCAAGCTATTGCTCGTCTACAAGTGGCTTTGGAATATGGAATTCTAAGAGGAATCATTTGGCATCAAGGAGAGAGTGACTACGATAAGCCCGAGGAGTATTTGGGTCATATACAGCAATTGGTGTCAGACTTAAGAGCGGATCTAAATTTGCCTATGCTACCAGTTGTAGTAGGAGAAATCTCACGTTGGAACTGGACTGATAGCTCTACAGGCACAGCCCCTTTTAATGAAATGATAAGTGGTATTGACAAGTCTATGCCTTATGTAAAATGTGCTTCATCCGAAGGATTGGGACAATATAGAGACGAGGGCGATCCTCATTTTAATGCAGAAGGGCAATTACTCTTGGGTAGCCGATATGCTGAGTTGATGTTGATGTTACAAGGAAAATAAATAATTTTAATATGATTAATTTTAGAAAAGCAGCATTCTCTTTTTCTTTAATCCTTTTTTCGCTATTTGTAGCTGCACAAAATGAAGAGGGTCAGAGAAAAGATATTGGCTCTTTAAAAAAGAGTTTATCTGAGAATTTTCTAGTAGGTGTAGCTGTAAATGCAAGTCAGGTGGCAGGAAATGATGCTCGGGCTATGCGCCTTGTACGGAGACATTTTAACTCTATTGTAGCCGAAGATTGCATGAAGAGTGAAAATATTCATCCCGAAGAGGATAGATACGATTTTCAGGAAGCTGATAGATTTGTAGAATTTGGTGAGAAGAATAATATGTTTATTGTTGGGCATGCACTAATATGGCACTCTCAATTGGCTAAATGGTTTTGTGTAGATGATGAAAATAATCTTGTATCGCCCGAGATATTAAAAAAACGCATGCGACACCATATAGAGACACTAGTAAAGCGTTACAAGGGGCGTATCCATGGTTGGGATGTGGTTAATGAGGCTATAGAAGAGAATGGAGATTTTAGACAGAGCCCTTTTTATCAGATATTAGGGGAAGAGTATATCGCATTGGCATTTCAATATGCACACGAGGCAGATCCCGATGTGGAACTTTATTACAATGATTACAACATGTATAACTCTAACCGTAGGGAGAGAGTGGTTCAGGTAGTAAAGAATCTTCAACAACGGGGTATACGAATTGATGCTGTGGGTATGCAAGCTCATTGGGGGATCTCTTATCCCAATATTAATGATGTAGAGGAGTCTATTAAGGCTTTTGCAGAAACAGGGGTAAAGGTGATGATAACAGAATTTGATTTGACGGTATTGCCTATAGTTAATATCGGGGCTAATATTTCGGATAGAGAAGAGTATGAAGAATCACTCAATCCTTATCCGACTGAACTTCCACCAGCTATAGAAGCGAAATGGAACGAGCGTATCGAAGCTTTCTTTAATCTTTTTATAAAGCATAAAAAGGTTATTAGTAGGGTTACAATCTGGGGTGTTACAGATGGGGACTCTTGGAAGAATAATTGGCCTATCGAAAGACGTACTGATTATCCACTGTTATTTAATAGAATGTATCAGCCTAAAGTTGCGACTCAAAAATTAATAAATAGAAAAGAATAGATTGCGTATTTAGTCTAAATTTGTCAATTTTGAATTGGGCGTATTGAATTAAGCATGGTAAATGTTTAATCATTTTATTAGCCAGTTTAATTCAACAAGTTATCTGATCTTTATTTGTTGTTGTTTATCTGTTTTATCAAAAAGAATAGGTAAAACATCACGGAACAATCCCTACTCTTCCAAATTTATCTTTATTTTTGTGCTCGAACACACTGATTAATAAAACCAATTTATTCCATGAAGAACTTATTTAGCGTAAAAGACCAAGTAGTCGTTATTACCGGAGGAACCGGTGTATTAGGTAAAGCTATTGCTCTGCATTTGGCCGAAGAGGGTGCCAAAGTGGTTATCTTAGGGCGTAAAGCCGAGGTAGGGCAAGCTATTGTAGCCGAAATTAAGAAGCAAGGTGGTGAGGCGATGTTTTTAGTAACCGATGTATTAAACCAAGTGGTAGTAGAACAAAACTTAGCCGATGTATTGGCTGCTTATGGACGAGTAGATTCGTTATTGAATGCAGCGGGTGGTAATATGCCAGGTGCTACGATTCCTCCTACCAATACCTTCTTCGACTTAAAGCCCGAAGAGTTTCAACGTGTACTTGACTTAAACTTAACAGGTACTGTTATTCCTACACAAGTTTTTTTAAAGCCAATGGTAGAGCAGAAGAGGGGTACTGTTATTAATTTCTCTTCGATGGCTGCCTTCCGTCCTATGACACGCGTTTGTGGGTATGCAGCTGCCAAAGCGGGTATCAGCAACTTTACAGCCTTTATGGCAACCGAAGTGGCTACCAAATTTGGTGAAGGTATTCGTGTCAATGCCATTGCTCCTGGTTTCTTCTTGACCGAGCAGAACCGTACCCTTTTAACCAATGAAGATGGTACCTATACTAGCCGCGGAACAGATGTAATTCGTCAAACCCCTTTTAATCGTTTCGGTCGTGCCGAAGAATTGTGCGGTACCATTCAGTACTTAATGAGTGATGCTTCGTCTTTTGTTACAGGTACAGTAGCTGTAGTCGATGGTGGATTTAATGTATTTGCCATGTAAGCTTCGTAGCTTTATCTTGATAAACCAAACTTAAACGTACAAAAAATGATTCTTTGCGAACAAACTTGGCGCTGGTACGGACCGAATGATCCGGTTACGCTAGCCGATATTAAACAAACGGGTGCTACTGGATTGGTTCACGCCCTACACCATGTAAAAAATGGTGAGGTATGGAGTGTGGAAGAGATTGAGAAGCGCAAGGCACTAATTGAAGAGGCAGGGCTCATTTGGAGTGTAGTCGAAAGTGTACCCGTTCACGAACATATTAAGACCCAAACGGGCGATTACCTCACTTATATAGCTAATTACAAAGAGAGTTTAAAGAACTTAGCCACCTGTGGTATCTATGTAGTGACCTATAACTTTATGCCAGTGCTAGATTGGACACGTACCGATTTGGCTTATACACTACCCGATGGATCGAAAGCACTTCGCTTTGAGCGTGCTGCTTTTGTGGCATTCGATCTTTTTATTCTCAAGCGTCCAGGAGCCGAGCTTGAATATAGCGAGGCAGAAGCAGCGGTAGCCAAAGAGCGATTGGCTAACATGAGTGCCGAGGAGGTTCATTTGCTAACGCGCAACATGATTGCGGGTCTTCCAGGTTCTGAAGAGAGCTTTACATTGGAGCAATTCCAACAAGAGTTAGATCGTTACCAAGGGATAGATGCTGATAGACTTCGTGCTAACTTGATCTTTTTCTTGCGTGAAATTTGTCCTGTAGCCGATGCATGTGGCATTAAATTAGTGATTCATCCCGATGACCCTCCTCAAGCTATTTTGGGACTTCCCCGTATCTTGAGTACGGAGAGTGATTTTAATCAATTGGTAGAGGCAGTGCCTAATCCATCCAATGGATTGTGTCTCTGTACGGGCTCTTTTGGTGTGGCAGCAGGCAATGACCTAGCTGGTATGATGGAACGCTTGGGTGATCGTGTTAACTTCGTTCATCTTCGTAGTACGCAACGTGATGCAGCGGGTAATTTTTACGAGGCTAATCACTTGGAAGGCGATGTAGATATGTACAATGTGATGAAGAATCTATTGAAACTGCAGCAACGTCGTGGGGTCTCTATCCCTGTACGTCCCGACCACGGTCACCAAATGATGGACGACTTGAATAAAACAACCAATCCAGGTTACTCTTGCATCGGCCGTATGCGCGGTTTGGCTGAGCTTCGTGGATTGGAGTTGGGTATAGCTCGTAGCATGGAGGCTTCTCATTAAGAGATGAAATAGCCCCCTTCTCTCCGATAAAAAATCAATTAGCGGACTATGATTATTTACTAATCATAGTTCGCTATTGTTATATTATCAAGGTAGAATGTTCCTGATCCTGTTCCATTTGCTTTAAGTTCAATTGTATTGGCTCCTTTATGTAGTTTGATTATTTGCATAGTTACATCCCAGTTACTTGTCGTTTTTGAGAAAAGAAGTGGAGATACCTTCTCACCATTTACATATAGGTCTACTGTTGTAATGTTGCTATTGGGTGCTAAGTATTTTATATCAAGTGAATAGCTACCTGTTTTGAGCACTGATATCTCTTGTCTTACACTAGCAGATGCTTTTGTTCCAAACTCTAAATAGCCTAATGCTGTATAATCAGTAACACTTTGTTGATATGCATTTTTTTGAATTCGATCAATATTTTTGTAATCAAAGTTTTCAGCCTCATATTGATGAATTCCTTCGTAGATTTGAGGAGGATTTGGAATTAGAACGTTCTCCTTTGTTGAGCATATTAATCTATCAAGACTATCTCCAGTACAGTTTATTGTTAAATCTAAAGGACCATTGTGCGTTACTTCTAATGTAAATATGTTGTTAATCCATGACTTGACAATCCGACTGCTTGCATGATTGCCTCTGTCAATAAATGAATACGAGGGTTCTGAGTTGGCGCCAACAATTTTAATGGTATCTGTTTTCAGTGATGTATCTTTGTTATCATAATTGCTTAAATAGAATTTTAGTTGGTTACTGTGTTCTGTAATAACTCCCAATGAGTAGAGTGAATAACTAAGTTCCATCTGCTGGCAACTATTGTATTTAAATGGAATTATAGCTGTTGTCTTTTGTCCTGTTTTATAAGGGTTATATGTTACCCAGCGATTTTCTATTCTAGCTGCATACATATCTCCTTCATACTCTTGTGGGAATAGTTGGTTCATGTCTGATATTTTATTCTCTATGTTTGCCCATTTAGCTGAGTATTCAGATATATTCATCTTTATTTTAAATGCGTTTGCTTGGCTTCCAGCTAGTTGAAATGCATATGGAATGGTAGGATAGCGGCCTGTTTTTTTGAACCAGCTTCTGTTATTAAGCATTCTGCCATCATTATCCATCTGGTATAACCCTTCGTATAAATCATCTGGTGCAGTATATTTTTCTCTATCATTCCCACTGTTCACATCGTGAATGAGGATTAACTTAGTACGTTCTATCACCTCTTCTTTTTCTAAGATAGGAATGGTTCCATCTAAGATTTTACGAAAAAGATCAATACTAATGTTGTTAAATTGAGGAAAGGTTTCCCATTGTCTGCTAGTATAACCGCCCATTGAGGAGGTTGTAGAGACTTCTCGATAGCATTGGGTTGGAATTAATTCAGGGCCATCAATGACTGTTTGTCCAGTTAGCATGACATGCTCTACAACAGGAATTGTTCCTGATGGTACTGGGCATTCATCATTTTCAGTTAATCCATTCCATCCTGTAATATCAAATCGGATTCCGTAATTCCCAGCATATCCTGATAGATATGCTCCTAGAGAGGCACTCTCTGTATTGTGGAATCCATATTTACTAGTAAACTTCTCGCATATAATTAAGTTCTCTGGATATCTGGCACAAATATCTGCTAGCGCTGTATTTTGTTTAAACATTCCAACTGGATTCATTGATGCTCCATAATAGGGTCCACAGCAGCTTACAATTAGGTATCCTCCATATTCGTGGGAAAGGTTCATTAAGTGAACCCAATGTTCAAGTCGTTCCTGAAATGTAACGGTATGTGGATTATCTGTACTTTGGAATCCCCAGAACTGCTCACAATAGTTAAAACCGATGAAGTTGGGATATTCTTTATAGAATTCGGCATAAACGCTATTCTTCATCTCTTCATAATTATAGATATCAGGAAAATGGCAATATGCACCACTTGAAGGTTGAATCATTGCCCAAACACGATTTTCAGCACAAGTTCTCAACCAGGATTTGGCTGTTTCATATCCATATTTAACTCTCCTCCATTCTCCTGTACTTCTATCGCCATCTACGGATAGAGAGATATTGAACACAACATAGGGTAGAATATCTTCAGGAATCAGATTAATGACTTTTTGTGGATCTGGCTCCAGCCAAGTGTCAATATGTATTAGCCACATGGGTTGTTGTGGGTTAATGGGTCTACGAATTTGCCCCATTAACCCTTCTGAGTCATTATCTGTTAGTTTAGTTGGAAAGGAGAGGGAGGTACCATCAGAGAATATGAATTGGCACTGACCATTAGTAGTTGTATCAACTTCTGCAAAGTAGCTTTTTAATACTCCTCCTTTGATTTTTTCTTTTTGAACAATTGAATCTCCATGACACAACTCCCAAAATTCATCGCTAGTAAAGTTTATGCTAGGTGTTAGGCTTTGACTATTAACCATCCAACTAGGATCTGTAGTGTTATCTTTTATTGATATAAAATTATTGTTAATAGTCCAATAGTACTCTTCTTTCCATTTTTTAATTCCAACTATTGGGGAGAAAAGTGTATCTCTATTTTCAGATTCTTGATTTTCATCTTTAAAAGATATTTTAAATTCTTTGGTTTGTATATCTACCTTAAGACCATTCGAGAAATAGATTGTGTATCCACTTTTATCTTCGTATGTGATAGTATTTTTTATACTTAACCCTAGTCGAGAAGCATTGACTAATTTCCGTAGTGATGTAATATTCTCATTTAGCTCTTTAGATAGTATAATCGAAGGTTGCTCTTCTAATATCTCCTCTTCTCCTATTTTAATTTCATCTTTACATCCCACCAACAGGATGATACAGCAGATGCTGGCATATAACCATTTTTTTAAAGCTATAACTCCCTCTCTTCTCATAGTTTTAATTGATTTAAGAATGAACAAATTTAATTCTCAGACAAAGATAGCTCAACTGCTATTTTAACCGTGAATAAAGAAGTTGCATCTCTCTCTACTTTTGTAAGAATGACTTCTTGTTATGTTTCAAACTATTTTTTATTTGTTACTTTGTCCATAACCCTTCTCCATTAAGCAAATGATTAGGTTATTTATATTCGTTGTTTATTATTATATTTGCATTATATACCAAACCTAACTATATACGATGAAAAGTAGTTTTCTTTTTATATTCTATCTCTTAGCAGTATGCCAAGGAATTGTGGCAAACAGTCGCTTCTATTTTTCAGGACAGCTTACTTGTAACTTAGTGACCGATATTTGTCAAGACTCCGATGGCTACATCTGGATTTCGACAGAGTATGGGCTCAATAAGTTTGATGGAAATCACTTCTCTCACTATTTAAACAAGGCTGACAATCCATATTCTTTGATAGATAATAGTGTCCGGAGAATCTATTTAGATAAGCAGAACTATTTGTGGATATGCTGTTCGCGTGGTATGCAATATTATCAACCTACCGAGAATGCTTTCCAAACAATTCTATTTGAAGATAATCCAGTGCCACATATTGCTGATATTATTCAGTTAAGTTCTGGAGAGATATGGTTATTAGATTCCCGTAAAGGAATCTTTGAAATTGATAGAGCCAATAATAAGGCCTATGAATTGAGCCAATATCCTGAAATGGAAGTACCGCTTAATTCTGTGACTTTCTATCAAGATAGCAAGCAGCGCATTTGGATTGGAACTTCTGATAGTGGACTCTGGATGTATGATCCCCAAACATCTATATTTAAGAATTATGGAGCTGATCTGATTCATCATAACTGGGTAGGATCTATTCTTGAGGATGATGAGGGTACCATATTTATTACAACTTCTGTGGCTGTTCTTAAGTGGGATAGTGAAAATGAATCTTTTAGTCGTCTGCAATTTGAAGGGAAAAATCTTTTTCGTCCTTTGCTTAAAACGGAGAATAGTGGTGGTATTTATGTTATAACTTATGGGACTGGCATCTATTTTTTAGATAAGAAATCGGAGAAAATCGTTCCTCTAACCTTTCAAAAAGGATATTTAGAGGGGGTGGTAGATAGTGCGAAAATTACCGCACTATTTGAAGACAGTCAGAATAACTTATGGCTAGGTTGTTTTCAAAAGGGGTTACTCTGTTTTACAGATACTTCAAATCTATTTAGATATTGGAATTTAGAAGAACAAGGATTATCAAGTAAAGGAAGTTTAAGTACACTCTATGTTGACCGCAAAGAGTGCGTTTGGGGGGCTATAGAAGGTAAAGGGGTTCTTGCATTTGATGCAAATGGAGAGGTGAATAGTCAATATATGAAAGATGAGGTTGTTATTTCCCTATTTGAAGATAGTAATGGTGACTTTTGGGCAGGCACCTATAGTAAAGGGATGGCAAGTCTTGATCTTAAAAGTGGAGAATATTCCTTTATTCCTAATCTTCTAACAAATAGAATTAAGAGTATTGCGGAAGATAAGAACAAGAATCTTTATGTTGCAATTTTAGGTAGAGGATTAAAGTCGTATAGACTCTCTGATAGAGAGGAGCGAGTTTTAAAGTTTCAAGCTGATGCTAATGAGAGGCAATTGTGCAATCAATATTTAAATGTATTGCTGCATGACTCTGATAGTTTGTTATGGATAGGGCATTACAGTGGGATAGATTGTTATAATACCGAATTGGATCGGGTTTTAGAGATTGATGTAGATTCTACTTTGCGTACATCTATTACCTATTCTTTGCTTCAAGATAAAAAAGATAACATTTGGATAGGAACCAATAAGGGGCTCTTTAGTTATAATAAATCAGAAAGAGTATTCAAGCACTATACGAGTCAAGATGGTTTGTGTCACGATGTAGTATGTGGGCTAGCTTTGGATGCAAATGGAAACATCTGGTGCAGTACTTTTCAAGGTATTAGTCAACTTAATCTATCTACTGAGTCTTTTATAAGTTATTATTTAGGCAATGGTTTGGAAAACAAGGAGTATTCTCGTGGAATATATGGACAAGGAGGTGGGGATGTTATCTTCTTTGGTAACAATGAGGGGATTACACATTTTGTTTCTGAAGCATTAAAGGTTAAAGAGTTTAACCAGAAGGTTACATTAACTCGTATGTTATTGGATGGGAAGGAAATAGTAGGTAGTGTTTTATCGGAAAAAAGAACAACTCTTGGGGAGTGTAAAATAAACTGTGTCACGCAATATTTTTCTTTTTAAATCATCGGTCGGGGAACGCCCTAGCGGCAAGGGGCGGGACCACCCGCCCCGACGAGCGTAAAATTAGAACAATTTGAACCTCTCTCCAAATTTA